>CAVVAG010000016.1:0-380334 GCA_963746165.1 uncultured Actinomycetes bacterium
GGTGGCCGATCCTCCGGCCGCGTCGCGGGTGGTGCAGCGCGCGTCGTCGGCACCCGAAGCGGGGGCTTCGAGCGCCGACGTTCGGTTAACTGCGCCTGGATCCGGTGACCGCGCGGCGCCTGCGGCGGACGATCCGCCCGTACGGCCAGCGCCGCCGGCGGCGCCGGCGGGCGAGGAGCCATCGGCCGGGTCGCCCGATGGTCCGCTCGCGCCGCGCCTGCTGCAGCGTGCAGCGCCGGCTGCTGCGCCCCGTGGTTCCGACGCCGACGGAGGGTCGGTCTCCTCCGCTCGACCCGAGCCGGTGATGCCCCGCACGACCGATTCGCGCGTTGCGGCCGCGCCGGCCCTCGGCGCGTCATCGGCGGGGCCGGCCGCTGGTCCCGTCGTTGCGCGTGTAGCGCAGCGTGCGCCGGTGGCGCCGACGTCCGGTGGTTCGGACGGCGATACGGGCGTGGCCGCTTCGGCGGGATCTCAGGCGCCGACGACGTCATCGGTCGACGATCCGGGTGTTCCGCCGTCGCGCCCTTCGAACGCTCCGCCGGTCGCACCCGCCGATCACTCAACGGGCGAAGGTCGGCGCGCGGAACCAAGACCGCTGTCGCGGGCAGTCGCGGCGGAGGGCGAGCCGGTGCGGCCGGCGGCACCGCAGCCGCGGCCGGAGAGCCCGCCCGCCGCGGACCCGGCAGGGGCAGCGGACATGGCGGCCGTGCACCTCCCGGCGCAGCCCGTGCCGACGCCGCCGCCGGGCTCGGATGCTGCGGCCAGCCGTCCGCCGCCCCAGCGCCCAACGGTCGAGCGCCCGGCGGTCGAGGGTCCGCCGGTCCAGCGCCCGCCGGTCGCGCGCCCGCCGATCGATCCTGGCCCCGCGCAGACCCCTGGCCCCGCGCCGACCGCTCGCACCGTTGCCCGCGCGGCCACCGAGCCTCCGGCGCACGACTCGTCACCTTTCGCAGGTCGTCCCGCCAAGGCAACGGCCGGGCTCGCGGGCGGCGACGGTAGGGGAACATTCCAGCACGCCGGCGGCGGGAGTACCCCCGCCGTGCCCGATCCCGCCGCTCGGGCGACCGCGCCGCCGCGCGCTGCGAACGGTCCCACCCGAGCGGAGCCGGACGCGTCGCCCGGCCGCCCTGATTCGGCAGTCCCCCGCGCCGAGACGGGCCCCGTGCTCGCGCGCCGAGTGGCCGGCGATTCGCGCCCCTCCGCCGGCGACGCGGCCGCCGCGCCCGTGCACCGCGCCACGACGATGCCGACGCCAAGCCCGCCGCGCCAGGCGCCGGCGCCGGCGCGGCGTACCTCAGCGCCTCCAGTCCCGCTCGGCCACAGCAATACAGCGCAACCGGGCTCGCTGTCGCCGCGAGACCTTCCGGCAAGCGACGCGACCGCCGCGGCCGGGGCCCGGCTGGATCGTCCGGCGGCTGGGGCGACCGCGCCACCGCCCCACCGGCAACCCAGCGGTCGCGCCGACGCCGGCGCGACACCCGCGCTGGCCCGCCGCCAGGATCGCACGGTCATGCGCGCGAAGCGCAAGGCCGCGGCCGGCACCGGCCCGGAAGCCGCGCGGCCGGCCTCGGTGGAAGCGATCGGCCAGCCCGCCACGGCGGCCTCCACCGGGACAATTAGCCGGGCCCGTGCCGTCGCCGCGCCGAGCGCCGCCCCGGCAGTGTCCGAGGACAGCGGGGCGGCGCGCCCTTCGCTGCGGCTGGCCGCGCCGAGACGTATCGCCGCGGCGGCGGCGGCGGGGGACCGGCACCCGCCATCGGTCAGACCTGCCGCGCCGCCCGCCATGGACGGTCGGCGCCTTGCAGCGATGACCGCCTCTGAATTCGCCGTGGAGCCCGACGGTCGCACCACCGTCACCTTCGCGAGCCCGGTCGTGCCGCTCCAGCGGACGCCCGCTCCGACGGTCAGCGCCCCCGCCTCGGTGCCACCGGCGCCCGCGCCCGCCCCCGCGCCGACCGCGACCGCGTCCGAGCCGGATTCCCTGACCGGCACGCCCGCCGCCGATGCGCCCCCAGGGCGCCGCGGGCCGGCGCACGAGCAGGAGGAGCTCGACCACATCTACGAGCAGATGCTCGAACGCCTGCGCCGCGACCTCGTGGTGGAGCGCGAGCGGGCAGGACACCTGCTCGGCGGCCTGAGCTGGGGGAGCTGACCGATGCCGCCGAACACCGTCGCCGGTAACGGCGCCTCTGCCGCTCCTGGTGCGCCGCACGACCCCACGGCGGAGCTGCTCTTCCGCGCCGAAGTCGACGGGCTGGTCCTGGGCCGCTTCTCGCGGTGCTCGGGGCTGTCGATGGAGTGGGAGACGATCCAGTACGCCGAAGGCGGCAACAACGGCTACGTCCACGGGCTGCGCGGGCGCATGCGCCACACCAACGTCGTGCTGTCGCGCGGCGTCACGAGCGAGGACGCGCTGCTGCGCTGGTTCTACGACTTCCAGGCCGCGGCCAAGCGCCCGACGCTGACGGTGGCGCTGCTCGCGCCTTCGGGCAAGGACGTGCGGCGCTTTGCCTTCGCGGCCGCCTATCCCGTGCGCTGGTCGGGCCCGGACCTGCGCAGCGACTCCGCTGGAGGCGGCAACGAGACGCTTGAGATCGGCCATGAAGGGCTGGTGCCCTAGCGATGCCTGCGCCCAGCGGGTTTCAGAAGGCCAAGCTCGAAAGCGAGGGGGGCGTCTCGCTGCCGTGTTCGTTTAACCCCTCGGAGTACTCGATCAGCAAGGCCAACGACTGGACGATGACGCCGATCGTCGGCCGCAGCCTGCCCACGATGCAGTTCGCCGGCGGCCACGCCCGCGAGCTCACGCTCGAGCTGCTCTTCGACGCCGCACCCGACGGCGACGTCAGCAGTGCCACCGACGTGCTCTTCAAGATGATGGAGACCGACCCACAGCTGGCCCGGCCGGGGCGCAACCAGGGCCGACCGCCGAAGGTCCGGTTTGTCTGGGGGACCTTCCTCAGCTTCAGCGCCGTATGCAGCGACCTGTCGGTCCGCTTCGTCCTGTTCCGACCCGACGGGACCCCGACGCGCGCGATCAGCCGCCTGACTCTGCTGCAGGCCGAAAAGGACGCCCGGACCGGCGGCGGCACCCCCGCGGCCCCGCAGAACCCGACGACCCGCGCCCACGCCGGACAGCGCTCGCACACGGCCCGGGCGGGCGAGACCCTGCAGTCCATCGCATACGCCAACTACGGAGATGCCGCGCGGTGGCGCGCCATCGCGCGCGCCAACGCGATCGATGACCCGATGCGCCTGCCGGTCGGCCAAACACTGACGATCCCGCCGCAGGAGTCGTGACGTGAGCGGCCCGACCCTCATGCCAGGCCTGAAGATCATGCTGGCCGGCACGGATCTACTGCTCGATGACGTGCGTGAGCTGCGCGTCGATCAGCATCTGTTCATGCCGGACGGGTTCTCCTTCCGCTTGGCCGATCCGATGCTCACCTACGTCGACGACGCGCGCTTCGTACCGGGGGCCGACGTACAGATCAGTGTGGCCGGCAGCGAGCAGCAGTCGCTCGCGGATCTCATCACCGGCAAGGTGGCCGCCGTCGAGCCCGAGTTCGGTCGCGGAGAGGCGGCGCTGACCGTCCGCGGCTACGACCTTTCTCATGCGCTGCACCGGACGCCGAAGACCCGCGCGTTCCAGAACATGACGGTGGGCGACATCGCGCGCAAGGTCGTGCAGGAGGCCGGCCTGAAGCTCGGAACCGTCGGCGCGGCCGGCGCGGCGGTCGACTTCGTCCAGCAGAGCAACGAGACCGATTGGCACTTCCTGTGGCGGCTCGCCGCCGATGTCGACTTCGTCCTCGTGGTCGACGGCGACACGTTGCAGTTCCAAGAGCCGGGTGGCGCCGCACCCGGTCCCGCGATCGCGCTGACGTGGGGGGAGACGCTCAGACAGCTGCGCCCTCGCGTCACAGGCGCCCAGCAGGTCGACAGTGTGAAGGTCCAGTCGTGGGATCCTCGGACCGCCAAGGCGATCAGCGCCAGCGTCGCGGTCGATGCCGTCGATGCGGACATCCGCCTGACACGTGCCGCCGCTGCCACCGGCCTCGGCGGAGGAGAGATGATTGTGGTCGGGCAGCCCGTGGCGAGCATGGCGGAGGCACGCGCCGTCGGCGCCGGCACCGCCGCGCGGCTCGGCAACGCCTACCTCGAGGCCGAGGGCGTTGCCGACGGCGCGCCACAGATCCGTGCCGGCGCGCGCCTGACGGTGGACGGGGTGGGCCAGCGCTTCGGCGGCACGTACATGGTCACTTCGGCGCAACATGTCTACCGCGGCGCCGTGGGCTACGAGACGCGCTTCGCCGTCAGCGGCCGTTCGCCCCGCACGCTCCTGGACCTCATGTCGAGCCAAGCGACCCCGGCCTGGTCCGCTGGGCTCGTCGTCGGCGTCGTCACCAACAACCAGGACCCAGACAGCTTGGGCCGCGTGCGGGTCCGCTTCCCCGCGCTGAGTGACACCATCGAGAGCTGGTGGGCGCGCATCGCCGCGCCGGCCGCGGGTGCGGGTCGCGGGGTGCTGATGATGCCCGTCGCCGGGGACGAGGTGGTCGTGGGCTTCGAGCACGGCGACCCGCGCCGCCCCTACGTGCTCGGCGCAGTCTTCAACGGAACCGCCAAGCCGCAGACGCTCATGCATCCGGACGGATCGCTGCATGTGCGCTCCGACAAGGAGATCCTCCACGAGTCCACCGGCAACATGACCGTCGACACCCAGGCCGACCTGAGCGTGACCGTCAAGGGCCGCAAGACCGAGAAGGTCTCGGGGGTCGCGTCGCTGACGTACGACTCGAGGATGGACCTCCAGGCGACCGGGCCGCTCACGATCGAGGGCAAGGGCGTCACGACCGTCAAGGCGGGCCCGAACATGACCGTGGAGTCGCAGGGCGCGATGACCATCAAGGCGGGCGGCAGCCTGAGTATCGAGTGCTCCGGCGTCGTCCGCGTATCCGGTACGCAGATCATCCTCGGATAGGCGGCGATGGACAGGATCCTCGGCACCGGCATCGCGTTCCCCCTTCAGGCGGATCAGCGGGGCGCGCTCGGCCTCGCCCACGGCGAGCAGGACGTCGAGCAGGCAATCGGGATCATCCTCGGCACGGCGCCGGGGGAGCGCCCGATGCGGCCGGAGTTCGGATGCGGGGTGCACGACTTCGTGTTTGATCGCATCGACGCTGACACCGTCGGGCGCATGGAGCACGCCGTGCGCACGGCGCTCGACCGGTGGGAGCCGCGCATCGAGGTACTCGACATCCGCTTCGACTTCGACCGCGCCGAACGTGGAGAGCTGTTCATCGAGATCCTTTATCAGCTGCGGGCCACGAGCAGCATTCGCAACCTCGTGTTCCCGTTCTACGTAATCCCCGACGACGAGGAGGTGGAGGCATGAGGCTGCCGGAGGTGGTCCTGGACGATCGACGCTTTCAGGACCTCGTCAACGAGGCCCGGCACCGCATCGGGCGCAACTGCCCGGAGTGGACCGACCACAACGTCTCCGACCCTGGAATCACCCTCGTCGAGCTGTTCGCGTGGATGACCGACATGCTCGTCTACCGGATCAACCGGGTGCCCGACAAGCTGCACGTGGCGCTCCTCGACCTGCTCGGCGTTGAGCTCGACCCGCCGTCGGCAGCGACGTGCGACCTGCGGTTCATGCTGGCCGGCCCCGCCCTGGAGCCGGTTTCGATCCCGGCCGAGTCGGAGGTCGGCACGGTTCGATCGGCGAACGAGGACTCGACCGTCTTTCAGCTCGCCGAGGCGTTCGTCATCCCGGCCGCCCGCCCCCGGGCGTACCTCGTGGATCGCGACGGGACGCAGCGCGCGCTCCAGACCCCGGCTGGCGTCGCCCACCCTGAAGGCATGGATCGTCTCGCCTTCGGCTCTCCACCTCAGCTCGGTGATGCCCTCTACCTCGGCTTCGAGGAGCCGCTCGACCGGCTGGTTATGCGCGTCGACGTCGAGGGCACCCCGGCCCGCGGCGCGGGTGTCGTTCCGAGCGACCCACCGTTGGCGTGGGAGGTCTCGCAGCGCGCCGGAACCTGGGCCGAGGCGGTGGTCGTCGAGGACGCGACCGGCGGCTTCAACTTCGGCAGCGGCGCGGTCACGCTGCAGCTTCCATCGGAGTCGTCGAACGTCATCGTCGGCGGGCGCGACCTGTACTGGCTGCGCTGCCGATTGAGCGAGTTCACGCGTGCCGGACAGAGCGGCGCCCGGTACACACAGACCCCGTCGATCAGCTCGATCACCGCGGCCCCGGTCGGCGCTCTGCTGCCCTCCGAGCACGCCGCCCGCGTGATCGGTGAGCCAGTCGGCTACAGCGACGGAACCCCGGGCCAGAGCTTCCAGCTGCGCTACGCGCCCGTCCTCGAGATGCGCGAGCACGAGCGCCTTGAAGTGCGTGTCCTCGGCGCAGACGCGGCGGAGATGTGGTACCCGCAGGAATCCTTCGCGGCCAGCGGCGCCGACGACCGCCACTTCATCCTCGACGAGGCCACGGGCGAGATCCAGCTCGGTCCCGCCATCCGCGAGAAGAACGGGGTGTGGACGCAGCGCGGCGCGATCCCGCCCAAAGGGGCGCAGCTATGGATGACGAGCTACCGCTACGGCGGCGGTCAGAGCGGCAACGTGTCGGCCGGCACCCTGCACGTCCTCAAGTCGCCGATCGCCGGCGTCGCCGCCGTCGACAATCCGCTTCCGGCGGTCGGCGGCGTGGATCTCGAGTCGCTCGAGAGCGCCCGGCGCCGTGCGGCCCTGGAGATCCGCAGTCGCTCTCGCGCCGTCACCGCTTCGGACTTCGAGTTTCTCGCAGGCGAGGCGGACCCGCGGGTGGCCCGGGCGAAGTGCGTGGTCAGCGAGGGCCGGCAGCTGTGCCTCTACGTCCTGCCGCGGGTGATTCCGCCCTTCGTGCGGCCGTTGACCTTCGACGAGCTGACACCTGACGAGGAGCTTCTACGGCGCGTGAGCGAGTACCTCGACGAGCGCCGTCTCGTCGGAACCTCCATCCACGTCGCGCCGGCCCGCCTGCGCGGGGTGAGCGTGGACGTGCAGCTGCGGGCAACGGCCGGAGCCGACACGCAACGCATCGAGCGCGAGGTTGCCGACGTCCTCTATCGCTTCGTCAACCCGGCGTGCGGCGGGATGCGGGGCCAAGAAGGCGACGGCTGGGAGTTCGGGCGCCCGCTGGCACCCGGCGAGCTGCACGGCGTGATCCACGAGGTCTCCGGAGTTGAGACCGTGCTGTCGCTGCACCTCCACGAGACCGACCTCAGGACCGGCCGGTGGACCGACGATCCCGTGGCTGAACGGCTGCAGATCGGCGAGCGCGAGACGCTCGCGTCCGGCCGCCACGTCGCCAGGGTCACCCAGGCGTGAACGCCGACGCTCCCGCCACCGCGTCCGCCCGGCGATACCTGCGCGACGGCCTCCCGGCCATCTATCGCGAAGACGACTTCGGAATGCTGTTTCTGACGGGCCTCGAGGAGGTTCTCGACCCGATCGTCGCCCTGCTGGACGCCCTGCATCACCATGTGGATCCACAGATCGCCCCGCTGGACGTCGTCGAGCTGCTGGCGGTCTGGCTCGGGGCCGAGACCGCCGACGCGCCGACCTCGCAGCAGCGCGAAATCGTCGAGCGAGCGCCAGAACTCTCGCGCCTGAGGGGGACCCGGGCCGGCCTCGAGCTCGTCCTGCGGCTGAGCTTCCCGGAGCTGTCGCTGACCGTGTTCGACCTCGGCGCGGTCACATGGTCGACCGACGGCGAGCCTCCGCCCGCGACCGCCCCCGGCTTCGAGATCGCATGCGCGACCGGGCTGACGGCCGAGCGCCAAGCCGCGCTGGAGCGCGTCATCGCGCGCAGCAAGCCCGCACACGTGCCGCATCGTGTGGTCGTCCGCCACCGTCCATATGTCCGGGGAGGCGACCGGTGATCACCTGTCCGCGCTGTCTCAGGCGCTACCAGGACGAGCCCGAGGTCTGTGTGTGCGGTCAGCGGCTGGCCGCCGTACGCGAGTCCCCCGTCCCCGTGGCTGCGCCGGCCGCTGCCGCGCGCGAGCCGCCCGCCGCGGCGCCGGAGCACGCCGCGACGCCGCAGACGCCGCCCGCCGACCCCGAACCGCCGGTCGAATCCGGGCCCGGCACATGGTTCGGTTTCACTCCGCCGGCAGCACCCGGTTACGAAGCAGCGACGCCCGCCGCCGACGTCGAGCTGCCCACCGCGCCCGGTGACGAGGCAGTGACCCCCGATGCCGACCCGTATGTCCCGCCCCCTGCGGAGGCCGAGTCGGCGTCGCCGCTCCCGGACCACGCGATCGCGGCCGAGACCGTGCACCTGTCGCTGCGCGTGGCGGACGGGGAGGAGGACGGTCCCGCCCACACCAGCGTCGCCGCGGGCGGTCGCGTCACGCTGTTCGCCCGGGTGCGCAACCAGAGCAGCGTCGTCGACAACTACGACTTGAGGATCGACGGGCTGCCCCCGGCTGGTGGACGATCGTCCCCGAGACGGTGTACCTGCTACCGATCGGCACTGCAGGCGCCTACGAGGGCGAGCTGCAGATCGCCCTGCACCCGCCGCGCACACCCGATGCCCAGGCCGGCACCTGGCCATTCGATGTGATCGCCACGTCGCGTGCCTTCGGTCAGGACGTGGCGTCGGCCGGCGGCAGTGTCCTCATCGAGCCGTTCACCCGGCTCAGTCTCGTTGTGCGCCCGCAGCGCGTACGGGCCCGGCGGCGGGCGACGGTGGCGGTGGCCATCCAGAATCGCGGCAACGCGACGAGCAACCTGCAGCTCACCGCGATCGACGCCGAGGACGCCTGCCGGTTTGAGCTGCAGCGTCCGGCGATTGCGCTCGGCCGCGGCGAGGGCATCATCGATCACGTCACGATCCGGCCCCGGCGTCCGCTCATCATCGGCCGGCCGATCGACCGCCCATTCGACTTCTCCGCTCGCCCCGCGGAGGACGAGGACCCCGTGCTGGCGACCGCGACGTTCGTGCAGCGTCCCTACCTGCCGTGGTGGCTGGCGGTGGTCATTCCTTTGCTGGCGGCCGCACTCCTTCTGTTGCTCATGCTCCTGCCGGACCACGTCAGGGTGCCGCGGGTCGTCGGCGCTCCGAACGTCGCCGCCGCGCAGAAGCTCCTCGAGAAGGAGGACCTGCGGCTGCATCCGACGGTTACCGACCAGCTGATCGAGGACCCCCGCGACGGGCCGCGCCCGGGCGCGGTGGTGGCCCAATCGCCCAGCCCGGAGGAGGAGGTCGAGAAAGGCGATGAGGTGACGATCGAGGTGGCGGTGGGCGAAGCGCTCGCCGAGATCCCGGACGTGACCGGTATGACCATCGGCGAGGCGGAGGACGAGCTCACGGCGAGGTCCTTCTCCATAGGGCTCACCGAGCCCAGCCTCGACCCCACCCTGGTCGTCAGGTCGCAGGTCCCCAAGGCAGACCTGCTGCGGCCGGCGGGGACGCCGGTCAACCTGTTTCTCGGCGAGCGTCCCCCACGGCCGCTCACGCGGGCACAGAAGAGGAAGCGGCAGAAACGGAAGGCGGCGGCCGCCGCTGCGGCCGCGGCTGCCGCTGCGAAGAAGAAGAAGATGACCAAGGTCCCCAAGCTCGTCGGGAAGACTCGCGACGACGGTGCGGCCGCCCTCGCCAAGGCGGGCTTGGAGCTCGGAATGGTGCGCCGCGTCATCACCACGATGCCGCCCCGGACCGTCGTCGCGAGCCGCCCGGCGGCGGGCAAGACCGTCAAGCGAGGTCGCTTCATCCCTCTGCGGGTGTCGGCTGGGTTCCCCAGGCTGGCGTTCGGCGACGGACGCCGCGTGCTGACCGCGGCCGGGGCGAGCGGAAAGGACCCGCGGGTCGTCGCCGGCACCGTGCCGTCGCGCGAGCCCGCGTGGAGCGCGGACGGCCGTCGCATCGCCTACGTTGCCGGCGGGCGCATCTTCATCGCCCGCGCGAGTGACCGCGCCACCCCGCCGGTGGCGCTGACGCCGGCGGGGGCCGACGACGACTTCGCGCGGCCCGCGATCGCCCCCGGCGGCATCCTCGCCTTCCTACGTGCCCGGGCCGGCGACGGCGACCTGTGCTTCGCCCGGCTGGAACGGCGGGGCGCCACCGTTCCGCGCTGCATCGCGGACCCGGACATCGACCTCACCGGGCGGCCGGAGTTCTCGCCGCGCGGCACCACCATCCTCGTCGCGGGCACGGTCGCCGGCTCGATCGGCCACCGCTTCGGGATCGTGCGCTACCGCAGCGCGACGCCGTTCTCCTCCCGCCCCTCGGACTGGAGCCAGGGCACCCTGGTCACCAACACCAACCAACCCGGTCGCGGAGTCCTGCGCGCCGTGTTCTCGCCGGCGGGCACGCGGCTGGCGGTCGTGTCGAACCTGGGGGAGGGCGGCTTCCGTGTCGTGCTCACGACTCCCGACGACCTTCGCCTGCGCAAGGCGGAGGCGCTTCCCGTCGCCGCCTGCGATGTCGCCTGGAGGCCGGACGGCCTCGAGTTGGCGGTCGTCACCGCCGACGCTCGTTGCAGCGGCCGCGTGGGTGGCCTCGTGCGCTTTCGTACGGAACGGCCCGAGCGTCTGCGCACGGTGCGATCGCAGGCCGCCGACGTGGTGTGGCAGCCGATCGACCTGGGCCGCTGAATCACGCCTGGACGAGCGCTTGCCCGGGGGAGACCACGTAGACGGTGCCGGGTGGTGCACCGGGCGCCGGCAGCCCGTCCGTCGTGGCTGTGAGCGTCGCGAGGTAGACCGGCCGGCCGTCGACGAGGATGCTCGGGTCGTATGAGCCGGGGAGCGTCGCCAGCACGACCGTGCAGGGCTTGGCGATCGTGACCGCCGCCAGCTTGCAACCGACGATGGGCGCTCCGACGAGATCCGGCTCGCAGAGCACGCTCGCGCCCTGGATGAGCACCTTCAGCTGCTTCGGGATCAGGGTCACGGTGCCACCGTGTGTGCACATGATCGTGGCGGCGGTGGTGACCAAGAGCGCCACGCCGCTCAGATGAGGCCGTTGCGCACCGCTTGGGCGACCGCGTGCGAGCGGGTGCGTGCGCCCAGTTTCACGGTGGCATCGTGCAGCACGTTCTTCACGGTGCGCTCGCTGTAGCAGAGGCGCAATGCAACCTCGCGCGTCGGCTCTCCCTGGGCAATCAGCGCCAGAACGTCATGCTCGCGCTCGGTCAACGGCGAAAGGTTCTCGGCGGTCGGTGGTGGCGGCGGCGGCGCCGGCGCGATCGCCGCGATCGGCAGCGCTGACACGCCCGGCTGCTCCAGTAGGGCCCCAAGGAGGTCGGGGGCCAGGATGGATGCGCCGTGGGCGGCGGCGATGAGGCCGACGAGCAGCGTCTCGGGCTGCAGGGTGTCCTTCGCCAGGAAGCCCATCGCACCGGCTCGTATCGAGTCTCGTATGAGGCCGTCCTCGTCGCACGCCGAGCAGACGATGGCGCGGATCCTGGTCCCCGTGAGCTCGCCGAGCAACTGCTCGGCGTCGGGTACTACGTGGTCGATGATGAGCAGGTCGACCTCGTTGAGCCAAGGGTGCTGCCGTGCCTCGTCGACGTCGGACGCCTCACCGACCCGCTCGACCTCGTCGAGCGCGTTCAGGCACGACACCAGCCCGCGCCGGAAGATCGGATGGGGATCCACGACCAAGACTAGCCCGACCGCTCTCACGGCTTCAAGGGGCCGTCAGGTCGCCGCGCTTCGCACTCCGTAGGCGACCTGTCAACTCCCCTCTCCCCCCAAATGCGCCCTGAACAGTTGAGCCAGCAAGCGTCCGGATCGCCGACAGCCCACGCTACCTCATCATGCTGACCGAGATCAACCTTCAGGTGCGCTACGAACGGATCACATGCGGACGGGACTCAGTGGACGTACGCGCACCGAGATCGCAAAACATCCTCTAGGAGCCCGTCCACGGTGAGATCACCATCCAGGGGGTAGCGCAGGAAGTAGCAGTCGGCCGGGAGTAGCACAGGGAGTACCGCAAAAGCCGGCGCAAACCGAGGCTTCCGCACCAAGATGGCCAGTGTTTGCTGGAGCCTACGCGAGCGGAAGCCGCCAAAGAAGGATTTGTAATCAAGAGGTTCTCGGTTCGATTCCGGGGGCGGGCTTGTCCAGCGCCCTGCGCAGCCGGGCTTCCCGGCCAGCCGAACCCTCAAGCCGGAACTTGCAGCAGGCGACCGATCGTGAGCGAGGCGACGCATCGGAATCTGTCGGAGCGAGGACGGGCTTGACCGCCTCCGAGCGGGCCACTATGTTCGCCGCCCGGCGGATCGACTGGAGGAGGTCACCGATGTCACCCGGCACGCTGTTGTCTACCACCGGCAGGCGAACCTGGCCCGCAGCGCTGATCGCATCAGCAGCGTTCTGTGCGATGGCGCCATCCGCAGACGCGGGGGTCGTAACCCTCGGCGTCACGGGCGGTGGTGGCGTTCTCTCCGGAAACGTTGTCCGACTCCCGATCACCTCGGTCGGTCCCATCCAGATATGCAACAACAACCTCGCGGGCCTCGTCGCTGTGCGTGTCGACGCTCTTGGCTCGTGTAGCGCTCCCGCCCCCGGCTGAGCGAGTTCTCTCACCGCAGCAGGGGAGGCCACGGCGGCGAGCCGCGCAGCCGCTGAGAGCAGCTGCTGGGCCAAGTCCGCGCTTCTATCGCTCGCGTGCTTGCCGGCGTACGCTCCCGCAGCATCGAGGGATTCTGCGGATGTATTCGCGGTTTGGCCTGTTCTCCGTCGCCTCCACGCGGTAGCATCGCGGCGTGCGCACACGGATGATCGCGCTGATCGGTTGCCTCGCGGCGATGCTCGTGTTCGCGCCGGCGGCCCAGGCCGCCGATCCGTTCTTCGGGTTGTTCTCGACGGACATGAGCGATCCGCCGGCGCAGCTGGCATCCGACATGGGCGCGCACGCGGCGACCGGCGTCGGAGTCGTCCGCGAGCACCTCTTCTGGGATCGCATCGAGCGCGCCCCCGGCGTCTTCGACTTCAGGGACTCCGACGCGCTGATCTCGGCCGCCGCCCAGCGCGGCATGACGGTGCTGCCCGTGCTGGTCGGCACGCCGTCGTTCTACTCGACGCGCCCGGCGGGCGTGACGACCGGCGGGTGGCCGCCGCGTGATACCGCCGCGATCGCCCGCTTCGCGACGGAGCTCGCGCGCCGCTACGGGGCCCGGGGCACGTACTGGAGATGTCTGCTGCCCGGGCTGCTGTGCCTGCGGAAGTACCAGCCGATCAAGGCGTGGCAGGTCTGGAACGAGCCCAACATCACGGCCTGGTGGCGCACCGGCGTGAACGCCTCCGAGTACACGGCGCTGCTGGGCCATGCCTACCGCGGGCTGAAGGCCGGGGATCCCGCTGCCGAGGTCGTGCTCGGCGGCATCTCGATCCGCGGCCTGCCGCAGGGCGAGTATCTCGAGCAGCTCTATGACAGAGGCGCAGCGCAGTACTTCGACACCCTTGCGGTGCATCCGTATGCGGTGAACGTCGGCGGCGTGGTCGAGCTGCTGCGGCGCACGCGCGCCATCGCGGTGGCGAAGGGCGACGGCGGCGTCCCGATCAGGGCGACCGAGTACGGGTTCGCCACCGGCGGGGATCGCGAGTGGGTCACCACTCCACCGTGTCAGGCGGCGCTCGTCGCGGCGACGACGCGCGAGCTCTCGGCGCGCCGGGCGGAGCTCGGGCTGCGCTCGATCGTCCAGTTCCAGTGGCAGGATCGCTCGACGGACCCGACGGTCCTGTGGCCCAACCACGCCGGGCTGCTCTACCTCGACGGCCGGGCCAAGCCGTCGCTCGCGGCGTTCACCGACGCCGTGGCAGGACGCGCACCCGCACCTGACCGCACCGTTGCCGCGGTCTGCGGGCCCCAGCATCAGGGCTGAGTCTCCGGGCTGGACGCCGCCGCCGGCGGCGGCCGGCGCCGGCTAGTTCAGCGAGCCCGGTGGCAGCAGGTAGCGCGCGACGGCGGGAACCGCCGTTGCGCTCGAGCCGCGCAGCCCGCCGTGCAGGCCGCCCGAGGACTTGCGGCGCGCCACAGGCGGCGTCTCGGCGGTTCCGCCGTGCGCCTCGATCCACGCGACGATCGCGTCCAGGTGGACGCCCTCTGCGCGCAGCGTGGCGCGCTCGATCGTGTGGCCTCCCCGCCCGTCGGAGCGAGAGAGGCGGATGACCAGCTCGCGAATCTCATCGTCTTCCATGAGGGCGAGCCTACTCCAACCGCCCGGGCCGAAAGGCGGGTCGGGCGATCAGCGCAGGCACGGCCGGCCCCGGTTTCCGACACGGCGCGCGCCCGACGCGGGCATGTGAGCTACCGCGGCGCGCCGCTCGCGGGACCGAAGGCGGCCTGCGACGCCGGCTGATCGGCGACCGGCCGGACCTCGACCCCGTCGGGGGCGGCGCCCGCGCCGCCGGGCTCCGGGGCGGGCACCACGTCCAGCCCTTCGAGGATCGTGAAGAACGCCATCCCGTACGGGGTGTGGCGCACGCGTTCGCGCACCGCGTCCCAGTCGACCTGCTCGCGAAGCGCGCGGGCCATCTTCAGCAGGCCGGCGTACTCGAGGTGGTGCTCGTTGAGCGTCTGCAGGCGCAGCGCGAACATGTCCTCGAGGCTCATGACGTTCATCGCCATCGACATCACGGTGAGGTCGTCGCCGCAGGCGATCACCTCGTCGGTCACCTCGCCCTCGACGGTCCGGAAGATGATGTCGACGAGCACGTCGCCGTCCCACGCCTTCAGCAGCCACTCCTCCGGCGGGTGCTCGGCGGTCATGCCGGCGTCCACCAGCAGCTCGAGCACGCGCTCGGCGTCGGCCGGGCGCACCATGAGGTCGAGGTCGTTGGTCACCTCGGGCCCGCCGCGCGCCCATGCCGCAAGGCTGCCGCCGACGATGAACGGGATCCCGGCCTCGCGCAGGATCGCCACCGAGCGGCGCAGCGTCGCCAGGATCGGCCCGAAGCGTTCTTCGTCGTCGCGCATCGGCCACGCTGTTACCCGCGACGGGGGATGGGGAAAGCATCTCGGATGACGCTTGCCGACCAGCCGTCGCGGCCCGTTCGCATCGCCGCGGTCGGCGACCTGCACTGCCGCGCGTCACAACGCGACGAGATCGCCGCCGCGTTCGCCGCGATCGCCGGCGAGGTCGACCTCATCCTGCTCGCCGGCGATCTCACCACGCACGGCGAGCCCGAGCAGGCGCTGATCCTCGCCGACGCCTGCCGGCCGCTCCAGACGCCGGTGTTCACGGTCCTGGGCAACCACGACTGGCACCTCAACCGCGGCGACGAGGTCGCCGCGGTCCTCCGCGACGCCGGGATCGCCGTGCTCGAGCGCGACCACGCGATCGTCGAGGTCGCCGGGATCGAGGTGGGCATCGCCGGGCTGAAGGGGTTCGTCGGCGGCTTCGGCGGCCACCGCATCCCCGACTTCGGCGAGCCCATGCTGCGCGCGCTCTACGACGACACGTCGGCCGACGTCGAGGCACTCGACCGCTCGCTGCGCGAGATCGCGCCGTGTCCGCTGCGCCTCGTCGTGATGCACTACGCGCCCGTCGCCGCCACGCTCGCCGGGGAGCCGCCCGAGATCTGGATGATGCTCGGCAGCGAGCGCCTGGCCGCACCGATCGCCGAGCACCGCCCGCACATCGTGCTGCACGGCCACGCGCACGCCGGCAGCTTCGCGGGCGCGATCGGCGAGGTGCCCGTCTACAACGTCTCGGCGCCGGTGATCGGCCGCGACTTCTGCGTGTTCGAGCTCACCGCCGCCGGGGCGGCGAGCGCCGCGGTGCACTAGGCGCGCGAGCGCGCCGGACATCCGTCCAGCTGCGGCTCGGCGCGCCCTGCTCGCAGCTACCATCGCCCGCGTGGCACGACCTTCGCCGTGGCGGTCCTTCGCGCTCGCGGCGCTGCTGCTCGCCATGCTCTGTGTCGCGCCGGCGCACGGCCAGGACCCCGCTCCCGGTGCCCCGGCGCTCGCGCCGCCCCCCGCGACGGGTTGCGACGTCGGGCCGATCACGAACTTCCTCGCCGCCGACGCCACCCAGCCCGGCGTCATCAACCTCATCTTCTTCGGCGCCCAGGGGGCGAGCGTCGAGTTCTACGAATGCGTGCAGAACACGCTGCGCCCGCTCGGCACGCTCGCCGGGCCGCCGGAGGAGGGCACGCAGCTGCTCGAGGCCACGCAATGGGACTGCGCGCGTGCCTCGCGCAGCTTCGTCGCGCGCGCGCTGCTGCCCGACGGGACGGTCGTCGCCGGCGCCTACGGCGTGCGCACCGGCTCGTGCGCGAGCCGCTTCGAGGTGCGCATCCCGACCCGCGTCGCGCGCGGCGCCGTCGCCCGCGTGCGCGTCGTCGACGGCTGGGGGATCGGCGACTACAAGCCGCGCCTGTGCATCGCACCGCCGCGCGGCGAGAAGGTCTGCTCGGTCATCGGCTTCAAGAAGGCGGTCACGATCCGCACCCGCCGCTTCCGGGCGAGGATGGAGGGACGCTGGCGCATCGAGCTGCGCGTCGGCGAGCACAAGGTCAAGCGGATCATCGCCGTCGGCGGCGGCGCCGCGGCCAAGCCGCCCCCTGTCGTCCTCACGACGGGCGACTCGACGATGCAGGGCGTCGACAACTTCCTCGCCGACGAGCTCGGCGACGAGGGGACCGTGCGCAGCGACATCCGCGTCGGCACGGGGATCGGCAAGTCCGACTGGCAGGCGATCGCCGGGGAGCAGGTCACGCGCTACAAGCCGCGCTTCACCGTGATGTCGCTGGGCGTCAACGAGGGCTTTCCGATGACGACGCCCGACGCAGCCACCGCCGAGTGCTGCGGCGAGCCGTGGATCGCCGAGTACGTGCGCCGGGTGCGCGCGATGATGGCGACCTACCGCCGCAGGGGCGACGGCCGGGTGCTCTGGCTCACGCTGCCGTTGCCGCGCGACGGTGGGCCGAGGACGGAGTCGATCACGGCCGTCAACACCGCGATCGTGCGCGCCGGCGAGGGCATGAAGGGCGTCAGCATCCTGCGCATGGACGAGATCTTCACGCCCGACGGCTTCGCCGAGGTCATCCGCTACCGCGGGCGCTACATCCGCGTGCGCACCGCCGACGGCATCCACCTCAACGTCTCGGGCACCGCGATCGCCGCGAAGGTCATCGCGGCGGCCATCCGCAAGCTCCGCTAGCAGCTGAGGGCCGGCCCCGGTGCGCCGGCGCCCGTCATCGCGCCTTGCGCGCGACGGTGCGCGAATCGCGCGGCTTGAGCTCTGCGTTTCCGTTGAACGTCGCGGTCACACGCAGCGGGCTTCCGCGCAACGCCCGCAGCGTCACCTTCTGCGCCGCTCGGCACGGGCGCGCCGTCAGGTTCGCGTTGTAGACGTAGGGGCGCTGTGAGGTCTTCACGACGAACGTGATGCTGCCGGTGCAGGGGCGCACGGGCAGGCGGACGCGCAGGCTGACGCGCGCGTCGCGGCCGTCGCGCCGCGAGCGGCGCGAGGTCACCGTGACCCGGGGCCGGGTGGCCGTGCGCCGCACGAACCCGTACCCCGAGCGCTTGGCGTCGACGAGCGGCAACGAGCCGAAGGCCCCGTAGATGCTGACCCGGCCCTTCGAGCGCTGCAGCTCGTACGTCGCCGCGCCCGCGGTGATCTGCAGGCGATACAGCGAAGCCGGGCCGCCACGCTCGGCGATCGCCTCCAGCGGGCGCTCGACGGTCCGCTCGCGCCCGTCGAGGATGACGGGCAGCGGCGTCGCCAGGCCGCCCAGCACGCGGTCGGTCTCGCCATCGACGATCTGGGCGTAGAGGAAGGTGCGCTGCGGCTTCGCCTTGCCGCGATAGACGAGCCGCACGCGCGGGTTGCCGACGATGTCGGCGCTGGTCTTCGGCGCAGGCAGGCGCGCGTCGACGGAGTTGCGTGCCGGTGCGGTGGCGCGGCCGAGGCCGCGCAGCGGGCTGTCGCTCTCGGCGATCTTCAGCGAGCCCGAGCCGACGCCGTCCAGGCCGCCGATCGAGGCCAGCGGGAAGTCCGGCCCGGCGCGCCACTCGCCGTCGTCGGCGAACCACTGAAAGCGCGGGCCGGTGTCGATCGAAGGATCCTCGCGCAGCCACCGGTTCAGCCAGGTCAGCCCGGCGCGGGCGAGCGTGCGCGGGTCGCCCGGGTCGGACTCGCAGGCGACGTGCCCGCCGCAGTACCACAGCATCGACACCGGGACGCCGCTCTTGCGCAGCGCGGCGAACGCGGCGGTGGCCTGGTCGAGCGGGAAGAGCGTGTCGGTCGTGCCCTGCATGATGAGCGCCGGCGCGCGGATGCGAGACATCAGCGCACCGGGGCCGTGATCGGCGAGCCACTTGCTGCTGCCCGCCGACAGCCGCCCGCGGACGCCCTCGACGCAGGC
The DNA here is from genome assembly GCA_963746165.1 of uncultured Actinomycetes bacterium. Lineage (GTDB taxonomy): Bacteria > Actinomycetota > Thermoleophilia > Solirubrobacterales > Solirubrobacteraceae > CADCVQ01. The sequence goes on from CAVVAG010000016.1 coordinate 18,385, forward strand.
GGCCTTGAGCTCGTCGCCGGCGGTCGCCGGCTTGACGTCGATCGCGCTCGCGTCGCCGTCGACGGCGCCGGGCACCGTGTCGAGGCCGCACAGCGCCGCCAGCCAGCCGGTCTTGACCGCACCGCCGCGGCGCAGCGCCGTCGTCAGCGACTCCCAGCCGATGTCGGGGACGATCGCGTCCACGCGCGCGTCGAGCGCGGCGGCGATGTACTGGATCGTCGCGCCGTAGCTCGTCCCGCTCATCCCGACGCGCGGGTCGTCGGGTGCATCGAGCAGGGCCTCGGGCTGCGCGGCGACGAAGTCGACGATGGCGCGGACGTCGCGTCCCTCGACGGCGGGCGAGTCGAACATGATGTTGCCGCCTGAGGTGCCGATCCCGCGCGGGTCCCAGGTCAGGACGTTGTAGCCCGCGCCGCGCAGCGTCGCGAGCCCGATGCGGTCGCCGACGTCCTCGTCGCTGCGCGTCTCGCCCGGGCTCGGGTACGGCGAGCCGACGAGCACCGTCGGCGCCACGCCGCTGGGCGGGGCGGTGGCCGGGCCGTAGAAATGCACGGCCAGCGGCGTGCCGTCGAACGAGGTCACGATCGCGTCGCGCGCCGATGCCGGGCTCGCCCAGCACGCCGTGGCCGCGAGCGCGCACGCGCACGCAAGAGCCCCGATCACCGCGCTGCGCCACGACAGCCTCACCACGCGCAAACCTAGTGATGCGCCCGGCGCGCCGCGCCGGGCGATCAGCCGGGGATGCCGGCGTGCTCGAGGTGCCCGTGGCCGTTGCTCGAGAGCGTGTGCTCGAACGTCGGGACGTCGGGATCGGGCGGTGCGTTGAGGCGCCGCTCGAGCTCGCCGAGGACGACGCCGAACACGAAGTGGCGCCAGGTCGCCTGGGCGAACGCCCGCGCGCTGCCGGCCAGGCGTGGCAGCTCGTCGCGCGCCGGGTGCACGCGATCGACGGCGAGCGTCAGCGGCCAGGTCGCGACGTGCTCGGCGAGCGCGACGAGCGGGCCGCGGCACCAGGACGGCAGCGGCAGCCGCGGCGCGACGTTCGTGTACATCGCGCCGAGCAGCGCACCGTTCCCGAGGTGCATCGCCGCCCCGACGACCGGCCACGCGCGCCCGCGCGTGAAGGCCTTGCCGAGCAGCTCGCTGTCGTCGTAGTCGACCCCGAAGATCGGCTTGTCGAGCGGCTGCTGGGCGAGCCAGACGGCGGCGGCGACGGTGCCGGCGAAGGCTCCGCGAACGGTCTTGGCGCGATCGATCACCATGGACTGCCCGTGACTGTAACGCCCGTCACGAAGGCGGGTATCCGGTGGCATGGATCGAAGCCGACTGTTGGCGCGCGCGCAGGGCCGCGGAGTGAATCTCGTCATCTACTGGCTCGCGCGCGCGGTCCTGCAGCCGTTCTTCCTCGCGTATTTCCGGATGAAGCGCATCGGCATGGAGCACGTGCCGAAGGACGGCCCGGTGATCATCGCCTCCAACCACCGCTCGTTCATGGACCCGTGGGTGATCGGCATGATGCTGCGCCGCCCGGTCTACTACGTCGCGAAGACCGAGCTGTTCCACCACCGCTTCACCGGCTGGCTGCTCAGCTCGCTCGGCGCCTTCCCGGTCGACCGCGGCAACGGCGACCGCGACGCGATGGACGCCGCACGGCGGATCCTCGAGCGCGGCGACGTCGTCGTGATCTTCCCCGAGGGCACCCGCACCCGCCCCGGCGCGCTGGGGCAGCCCAAGCGCGGCGTCGGGCGCCTGGCGCTCGAGACCGGCGCGCCCGTCGTGCCGATCGCATTGTTCGGCACCGAGGCGATCCGGCGCGGCTGGCGCATCCGCCCGCACAAGGTGCGCATCCGCGCCGGGCGGCCGCTGCGCTTTCCGCGCGTGGACGAGCCCTCGCCCGCGCTGGCGCGCGTCGTGACCGAGCGCATCTGGCCCTGCATCGAGCTGCAGTGGGAGTGGCTGGGCGGCACGCCCGCGCTGCGCCGCGCCGCGATCGTCGGCGCCGGCTCCTGGGGCACGGGGCTGGCGGTGGCCTTCGCCCGCGCCGGCCTCGAGGTCGAGCTCGGCTGTCGCACCGAGCAGCAGGCGGCCGCGCTGGAACGCGGGCGCGTCAACCACCACTACCTCCCGGGGGTGCGGCTGCCCGATTGCGTCCGCGTCATGAAGGCCGGCCGCCTGGCGCTCGACCGCGCCGACGTCGTCTGCTTCGCGGTCCCCGCCGCCGCGCTGCCCGCCGCGGTCGGGGCGCACGCCCACGCGATCCATGACGGGACGGGCGTCATCGTGCTCTGCAAGGGCCTCATCGCGCCCAACGGGATGCTGCCCAGCGCGTACGTCGCCGAGCGCGCCAACGCGCGCGCCGTCGCCTGCGTCGGCGGGCCCGGTCACGCGGCGGACGCGCTGAGCTGCGGCGCGTCGCTCGTCATCGGCTGCACGGATCAGGTCTTCGCCGCCCAGGTCGCGCGCGTCTTCAAGGACGCGGGCTTCGGCGCGGACACCACGACCGACGTCGCCGGAGTCGAGCTGGCCGGGACGGCGAAGAACGCCGCCGCGCTGGCGGCAGCCGTCGCCGGAGTGAGCGGCCCCAACGCCGCGGGCGCCGCCGCGGGCCGGGTCTTCGCCGAGGTCGACGCGTTCTCGCGCAGCCGCGGCGGCCATGAGGAGACCTTCGCCGGCCTGGCCGGCGCGGGCGACCTCGTCGCGACCGTCGTCGCCGCGGGCAGCCGCAACCGGCGCGCCGGCGAGATGCTCGGGCAGGGTGTCTCGGCGGCCACGATCGGCGACGAGCTCGGCCAGTCCAGCGAGGCGCTCGACGGCGTCGGCCTGCTCGCCGAGACGATGCGCCGCGAGGGCGTTCCCTCGCCGACGATCGACCGCCTCGCGGCGCTGGTCGCCGGCCGCATCGACGCCGACGCCTTCACGGCGGGCGTGACGGCTTCGAGCGGGCGCTTCCGGCGCTCGGGCAACGGCGCGGCGCCGCTGGCCTCCGCCGCCACCGATCGGACCGCGGGACCCGGATAGTGGAGCACTAGAGTCACATGCGCTGTGGACCGATCCGACAAGGCACGCCTGGACGCGGACTTCACGGAGCTCTACAAGGCCCATCTGCGCGACGTCTACAGCTACGCGTACTACCGGGTCGGCAACCACCACGACGCCGAGGACCTCACGGAGCAGACCTTCCTGCAGGCCTACCGCCACTTCGAGCGCGCGCAGTCCGAGTCCGCCGGGCGGCCGCTGCGGCCATGGCTCATCCGCATCGCCCACAACCTCGCCGCGAACCTCTACCGCGACCGCTCGCGCCGTCCTCAGACACCGCTGGACGACACGACGATGCTCAGCGCGCTGCACACGACCGAGGACCTCGTGGAGGGACGCGATGAGCTCACGCGGATCATCGCGGGCATCCGCGAGTTGCCCGACGAGCGCCGCGACGCGCTCATCATGCGCTTCGCACTCGGGATGGACAACCGCGAGATCGCGCGCGCGATGGGCAAGACCGATGGCGCCACGAAGGTGCTCCTGCACAGGGCGATCAAGCAACTCGAGGGGATCGTGACGCCGGCATGAGCCCCGATGCCGCCCCGATGGACTTCGAGCGGATGCTGCGCCAGGCGCTCACGCCGGTCGACCCGCCCGACACGCTCAAGATGCGCGTCGAGACGACCCTGCAGGAACTCACGGACGCCGCCGTCGACGAGCTCGAGGGCTGGGAGCTGTCGGCGATGCGCGATCCGCGCAACTGGGTGCGCCCCGTCATCGCGACGGCGGTCGGCGCCTCGGCCGGAACCGCGCTCGTCGTGCTGCGGGTGCGTCAGGAGCGCCGTCGCCGCGCCGCCCAGTCGCGCAACCCGCTGGACCTCGCGCAGCGCACGCTGCGCGCCGCCGCCGGCGAGGCGCGCAAGCTCGCGCGCCGCGACTGATCCGCGCTCGGCAGCGCGGCGTATCCCCGGGCACATGTCACGGATGCGAAAGAACGCCGAGCACAGCCCGTCGGAGCTGCGCGACCTCGCCGACGAGGACCTCATGCAGTTCGTCCGCCGCGGCGACGCGCAGGCCTTCGAGGTCGTCTACGAGCGCCACTCCAGCGCCGCCTTCTCCCTCGCCTACCGGATGTGCGGCACGCGCTCCGCGGCCGAGGACGTCGTGCAGGAGTCCTTCCTCTCGCTCTGGCGCAGCGGCGCGCGCTATGACCGCGCCCGCGGCTCGGTGCGCACCTGGGTGCTCGGGATCGTCCACAACCGGGCGATCGACTCGCTGCGCCGCTCCGTCGTGCACGACCGTCGCCGGGCCAGCGACGAGGGCATCGAGGAGCGCTTCGAGGCCCGCGAGCGCACGGATGTCGAGGTCGCGCGCCTCGACGAGGCGAACGAGATCCGCCAGGCGCTGGAGACGCTGCCGGCCGAGCAGTCGCGGGTCATCGAGCTCGCCTACTTCGGCGGCTTTACACAGAGCGAGATTGCGACGATGATCGACACGCCCATCGGAACCGTGAAGGGCCGGATGCGGCTCGGCTTGGAGAAGATGCGTGCGCAGCTCGGTGGGCTGCGCGAGGTGATGCCATGACGATCGACATCTGCCCGCTGATCGACGACGCCGCCAGCTATGTGCTGCGGGCGATGCCCGACGGCGAATGGGAGCAGTACGAGGCCCACGTCCACGACTGCCAGGTCTGCACGGCGAAGATCGAGGAGCTCGGCTTCGTCTCCGACGCGCTGCTCAACGCGGTGCCGCAGCTCAGCGCGCCGCCGGACATCCGCTCGCGCGTCATGGCGGTCGTGCACGCCGAAGCCGAGCTGCTCAACGCCGCCGGCGCGATGGCCGACCGGCCGATCGTGCGCCAGCCGTCGCAGCGCTTCAGCCTCCTGCGCTTGCGGCCCTGGCCGGCCGCCGCGCTGGCCGTCTCGCTGCTGGCGCTGGGCATCGGCGGCGGCGCCCTGCTGACCGGCAGCGGCAGCACCGGCGACCCGGCGGCCCGGTCGCTGGCGTGCGCGTCCGCGCCGGACGGCGCGTCGTGCACCATGCGCGTGGCCGGCGACAGCGCGAAGCTCGTCGTCGCCGGTCTGACCGCTCCCCCGGAGGGCCGCATCTACCAGGTCTGGCTGGATCGCGACAACGGCACCGCGCCCGAGCCGACCGAGGCCCTGTTCTCCGTGCGCAAGGGCCGCGCGTCGGTCGACGTCCCCGGCGACCTGAGCGACGTCGAGCAGGTGCTCGTGACCGACGAGCCGCTCGGCGGCAGCGAGGTCCCGACGCGCCGGCCGATCATCGCCGCGAGCGTCTCGTAGGACGTCCGGCTCGCCGGCACCCCGGCCCGGCGGGGCCGGGGCTGCGCGGCTGGTAGCGTGATTTGCCCGTGGAAGCGTCGACCGCAACGACCTGTTATCGCCACACCGATCGTGAGACCGGGGTGTCGTGCTCGTCGTGCGGGCGGCCGATCTGCCCGGACTGCATGACGCCGACGCCCGTCGGCATGCGCTGCCCCGAGTGCTCGCGCCAGAAGACGAAGGTCCGCACCGCCGCGACGATCCGGCGCGACCCGCAGCTGACGTACGTCCTGATCGCGATCAACGTCATCGCCTACCTCGCGATGTCCACGGGCGGTGGCGGCCTGGACGCTCGCGGCGGCACGGTCTACGAGAACGGCGCGCTCTTCGGCCCGCTCGTCGCCGACGGCGACTGGTGGCGGATCGTCACCGCGGGCTTCCTGCACTCGGGCCTGCTGCACCTCGCGTTCAACATGTACTTCCTGTACTTCCTCGGGACGCTGCTCGAGCCCGAGATCGGCCGGCTGCGCTTTGCGGCGATCTACTTCGTGTCGCTGATCGGCGGCTCGTTCGGCGCGCTGCTCGTCTCGCCGGACGCCGTCACCGTCGGCGCCTCGGGCGCCGTCTTCGGCCTCATGGGCGCCGCGATCCTGGCGCTGCGGGCGCGCGGCATCGACCCCATGCAGTCGGGTCTCGGCGTGACGCTGCTGCTCAACCTCGGCATCACGTTCCTGATCCCGAACATCTCGATCGGCGGCCACATCGGCGGCCTGATCGCAGGCGGGATCGTCGGCTTCCTCATGTTCGAGGTCGCCGAGCGCCGGAGGATCGCGACGACCCCCGTGCTGGGCGTCTGCGTGGCGCTCGCCGTGGTGCTGGTCATCGGCTGCGTCGCGCTCGCGTCGAGCGCCAGCACCGTCTGAGCTCCGGCCGTCGCGGCGCCGGCGCCGTCGCCTCCCGCTGCACGGCAGCTTGCAAGCCGCCGCGAAATCGGCGATTTGCAGTACAAACGCGCTGCCTATGTGCGCGCTGCCACTAGAGGCCCATGGGCCACGAGCAGGCAAGACCGGCCGCGTGATCGGCTGCGAGCGCGTCGAGGTCGGCGCGCGCTCGGCGCTCGTGCGCGTGACCGTGGCGCTCGGCGACCTCGAGCCGCAGCGCGTGGCCGCTGCACAGCTCGTGGTCCTCATCGACGGGGCGCGAGAGCGCCGTCAGCGAGCGCTGCCGACGAGCGCGGATGCGCTGGCGGACGCTGGCGCGACCTTCCTGACGATCGGCTTCGCGGTCACCCGCCGCGCCGAGATCGTCGCGCTCGACATCGAGGGCCGCCGTCTGGCCCTCCCCGAGCCGACCGCGCGCTCGGCCGCGGCGTCCGCGCTGGCCGCGCCTGCCGCCGCATCCCTTCACGCGGGCGAGCCCCTCGGGCACCAGCTGCGCGCGGTGCGCGCGCGTCTGGAGGAGGCGCGCTGTGGCGCCGCGTCGCTCGAGGCCGAGCGCGACAGCGCACGCAAGGCCGCGGCCCGCGCCGAGGCGGCGGCACACGACGCCACGGCCCGGGCCGACGCGCTCGCCGGTGCTGCGCGCCAGGCGGCCGCAGCGCAGCGGCCGCAGCGCCGGCGGCCGCGGCGTGCGGCCGCGGCGGCCTGCGCGATCGGCTGCGCCGCGCTGCTCTGCGGCGTCCTCGTCTGGCCCGCGGGCGACGGCGCCGGCAATCGCGGCGTGAGCGTCGTCGCCGCCGCGAGCCCGGCGGACGGCGCGGGGATGCAGACCCCCGCGCTCTTCGACGCGCTCGCCCAGCGCCTGCAGATCCCCACCGCCTACCTCGCCCTCTACCGCCAGGCCGGCGTGCGCTACGGCCTGGACTGGACCCGCCTTGCCGCGATCGGCGCGATCGAGTCGCGCCACGGGCAGTCCGCCGAGGCCGGCGTCCTGTCGGGCGCCAACCATCGCGGCGCGAGCGGGCCGGCACAGTTCCTCGCCGCCACCTGGGAGCGCTTCGGCGTCGACGGCGACGGCGACGGCACGCGCGACCCGCACGACCCGCCCGACGCGATCGCCGCGATGGCGAGCTACCTGCGCGCGTCCGGCGCCCCGCAGGATTGGCGCGGCGCACTGCGCACGTACAACCGCTCCGACGCCTACGTGACGGCCGTCGAGCAGCTCGCCGCGACGTACCGCAGCGGCGACAGCTAGCGCTGCGTCAGCAGGCCGTCGTAGAGCGCCTGGGTCTGCTCGAGCAGCCGGGCGGGCGCGAAGCGCGCGCGGGTGTCGGCGGCCGCGGCGGCGCCGAGTCGCGCGCGCGCCGCCGGATCGGCGCGCAGCCGGGAGAGCGCCGAGGCGAGCGCCGCCGCGTCGCCGGGCGTCACGAGCCGTCCCGTGACGCCGTCTCGCAGCATCTCCGGCAGCCCGCCGTGGTCGGCGGCCACGACGCAGCAGCCCGCCGCGGCGGCCTCGAGCGCAGCGTTGGGAAAGGGGTCGGGCTGCGTCGAGGAAACGGCGACGACGTCCGAGGCCCCGTACACGTTCTCGACGTCTGACCGAAAGCCGACGAAGCGCACGCGGCCGGCGACGCCGAGCTGCGCGGCGAGCGCGCGCAGGTCGCGCAGGCGCTGCTCCTCGCCCTGCCACGGGTCGCCGGCGACGAGCGCGACCAGGTCGCCTTCGCCGGCGTCCTCATCCATCGCGGCGACGGCGCGGATCAGCACGTCCTGGCCCTTCCACGACGAGATCCGCCCGAGGATCGCCACGACGAACGCGTCGTCGGCGAGCCCCAGCGCCGCCCGCGCCGCGGCCCGCGGAGCACGCGCCGGCACGAGCGGCAGCCCGTCGTGCAGCACGCAGGCCTGCCGCGCATCGCCGAGCTGCGCCCGCGTCGCCGCCGACACGCACGGCAGGGCCTGTGCGCTGCACAGCAGCCGCCGGTACGCCGGCCAGTAGCGCTCGAAGCCCGTGTAGATCTCGCGCAGGTGCCAGACGTGGGGGATCCGCGCGACCCGGCTCGCGGCGCTGCCGCCGAGCGTCACCGAGGTGTTCGTGTGGATCAGGGCCGCCCGGCGCGAACGGCACAGCCGCGCGAGGCCGCCCGCGTCTCGCCCCAGCGCGGCGCCGATCACCGCCAGCCCGCGCGGCGACATCGACGCGCGCCGCATCACCGCCAGCGGCCGCACGAGCACGTCGACGCCAGCCGCGACGAGGTCGTCTCGGAGCTCACCGTCCATCGCCAGCACGACGAGCGCGCGATACCGCGCGGGATCCAGTCCGCCCGCGAGCAGCGCGAGCTGGCGGTCGGCGCCGTAGCGCCCTGCCGACGAATGCAGGTACAGGACGGTGCGGGGCGCGGCGCTCAGGCTGGCCCCAGCTCCACCGCGAGCGCCTCGGCCGGCGCGTGCGGCACGCGGTCGGGGTGCAGGATGTGGGCCAGCAGCTCGAGGCCGTCGATGAGACGCGGGCCGGGCCGCGAGAAGTACGCCGAGGCGTTGACCGCGACGACATGGTCGGCGCCGACCGCGCGCAGCCGGTCGGCGAACTCCTCGGCCTCGACGAGCGCGCGCGCGGCGTCGTAGCCGCAGGGCATGACGATCACGACCTCCGGCTGGGCCGCGGCGACCTCCTCCCACGTCGCCTGGCGCGACGGCTCGCCGTCGAAGCCGAGCACGTCTTCGCCGCCGGCCATCGCGATGAGCTGCGGCGTCCAGTGACCCGCCACGAAGACGGGGTCCATCCACTCCAGCGCCGCCACGCGCGGGCGCGGCGCGCCGCGGACGGCCAGCCGGATGACGTCGGCGCGCCGCGCCGTGCGGGCGATCAGGTCCAGCGCGGCGTCCTTGGCGTCCGTCGCCTGGGCGATCGTCCGCACGTCGCCGACGGTCTCGCCGTACGTCGTCGGATCCAGCGCGATGACGCGCGGCGGCCCGGGGAGCGTCTGCGCGAGCGCCCGCACCTCGTCGACGGAGACCGCGCAGACATGGCAGAGCGCCTGGGTCACGATGAGGTCGGGCTCGAGCTCGCGCACGAGCTCCTCGTCGAGCTCGTAGATCGACTCGCCGGCGGCCGTGCGCTCACGCACCGCGGCGTCGATCTCGGCGGGCGACAGGCCCGGCCCGAGCACGTCGCGGGTCACGGGCGGCAGATCCTGCGCGGCCTCGGGGTAGTCGCACTCGTGCGTGACGCCGACGACGTCGTCGCCGAGGCCGAGGGCGAAGAGCAGCTCGGTAGCGTGGGGCACAAGGCTCACGATCCTCAAGACAGGGAGAGCGTATGGCACGACTCAGCGACGCAGAGATCGACGAGCGCCTGGCGGCGGCGAGCGCGTGGCGGCGCGAGGGCGAGAGCATCGTGCGTGACGTCGAGTGCGACGGCTTCTCAGGCGCGATGGCGCTCGCCAACGCCGTCGCCGGCGCGGCCAACGACGCCAACCACCATCCGGACATCCTCGTGCACGGCTACAAGAACGTCCGCCTCACGCTGTCGACGCACTCCGCCGGCGGGCTCACCCACGACGACTTCGCTCTCGCGCGCACGATCGACGGGCTGATCTGAGCCCCACCGGCTGCGGTCTGCCCGAATTCGCCCGAGCGGCTGCTACCCTCGGCGACGCAGCGTCAATGAACGACGAACGACCTCGAAGTCGCGGCCACCACCCTAGGCCCGGCCGCAACCACCCCTCTTGATCGCGCTCCTGCTCAGCGCGGTCATCGTGCTGATCTTCCTCAACGGCTTCTTCGTCGCGGCCGAGTTCGCGCTGGTGCGTGCAAAGCGCGCGAGGATCGAGGAGATGGCCGCCGAGGGCGACCGCAAGGCCGCTGTCGTCGTCAAGCAGCTCGACGAGATCAGCGAGTACCTCTCCGCCTGCCAGTTCGGCATCACGCTCGCCTCACTGGGCATCGGCTTCCTCGGCGAGCCGGCGATCGCCGACCTCGTCGAGCCCGCGCTCGGCGGGCTCTCGCACGGCGTAGCCGTGCCGGTCTCGATCGCGATCGCCTACATCCTCGTGACCGCCGGCCACATCACGGCCGGCGAGCAGGTGCCGAAGATCTACGCGATCGTCAACGCCGAGCGCGTGGCCCGCTGGTGTGCCCGGCCGCTGGACATCTTCAACAGGGTCATGCGGCCGTTCATCCACGTGCTCAACAAGGCCTCGACCGCGCTGTTGCGCCCGCTCGGCATCAAGGGCGACGCCGACTTCGAGGACGGCGCGAGCCCCGAGGAGGTCCGCGCGATCATCGCCCAGGCGCAGGCCGGGGGGCATCTGGATGCCGGCGAGGCGGGGATGCTCACCGGCGTCTTCCACCTCCACGAGCAGCAGGGCCGCCAGGTCATGACGCCGATCCCCGCCGTCGTCACCGTCGACATCTCCGAGGACGTCGGCACCGCGATGCGCCGCTGCATCTCGACCGGTCACACGCGGCTGCCGGTCACCGAGGACCACAACCCCGACCGCGTCAAGGGCGTCGTGCACTCCAACTCGCTGGCGCGGATCCTCATGGCCGAGGGCGCCGAGGCCTCGATCGAGCCGGCGATCAAGCCCGTGACGATCGTGCCCGAGACCAAGCCGCTGGACGACCTGCTCGCCGACCTGCAGCGCAACCGCTCGACGATGGCCGTCGTCGTGGACGAGTACGGCCGCGTCGCCGGCATCGTCACGGTGGAGGACATCATCGAGGAGATCGTCGGCGAGATCGACGACGAGACCGACCCCGCCGGCGGCGACGTGCGCCAGCTCGCCAACGGCGACTGGTACGTGCGCGGCCACGTCGCGATCACCGACCTCGCCGACTACGACCTGCCCCTGCCGGTCGACAGCGACGCCTACAACTCGATCGGCGGCTTCGTCTTCGCGCGCCTCGGGCGGCTGCCCAAGCGCGGCGACACCGTCAGCGCCAACGGCTACTCGATACGCGTCGAGTCGGTGCGCGAGAACCGCATCGAGGCGGTGCGCATCCGCGAGCGCCGCGCGCGCGCGGCGGTCGAACCGGACGAAGCCGAAGAAGCCGACGAGGCCGACGAGCAGCAGCCGCAGCGCTAGGCAGCGGGGGAGGCCGCGGCTAGTGTCCGCGGCGTGGGAACACCCGGCTGAACCCGGCTGACAGGGGATCACGATGAGCGACTGGACGATCAGTCCCGAGGCGCTGCGGCACGTCTGCCCGAACCTCACCAGGGCGGACGCGATCACGATCGCGCGTGCGCTGGGCGACGCGTTTGCGCGCTATGGGATCACGACGAGGGCGCGCGCCGCGATGGCCGTCGCGCAGTGGGCGCACGAGTCGGCGAGCTTCTCGACACGCGAGGAGTTCGCGTCGGGGGCGAAGTACGAGGGACGCCTCGATCTCGGCAACACGCAGCCGGGAGACGGCAGACGCTTCAAGGGTCGCGGGCGCATCCAGATCACCGGCCGCGCGAACTACGCCGCGATCGCGCAGGCGCTCGAGATCGATTGCGTCAGGAACCCGCGGATCCTCGCGACGTCGCCGCACAGCGAGATCGCGTCGGGGCAGTGGTGGGACGACCACCGCTGCAACGCGTTCTGTGACCGGGACGACTTCATCGGCCTGACGAAGCGGATCAACGGCGGGCTCAACGGCCTCGAGGAGCGCAAGCGGCTGCTCGCGCGGGCGAGGCACGTCGCAGCTGACCTCGTGCCACGCGATCGCTGGGAGCTGATGACGCAGACCGAACGCGAACACCTGCAGGCGCTCACGGTGGCGCGCAGGGTCGCCGAGCGCCACGGCGGCTGGGAGCACGTCGATCCCTCGCACCTGGCGCGCGCCCGGGCGGCGCGGGCGTGGCTCAGGGCGCGCGTGGCCGAGCTCCGGGAGATCGCCGAGCGTGAGCCGGGTGGCTGGGAGAAGGCCGGGCGCAGGATCCGCGTCGCGATCATGACGGAGGCGATCGAATGAGAGGGCGCGTGCCGCGTTCGCGCAAGTTTCGCGGTCGCGCGGCGTTGTGATCTGTACGCCCCGCCCGTGGGAAGGCGGTGGCTCGGCACGGTGGGCCGGGGTGGGTCCGCCGAGGCCAAGAACATGACGGGCCCGCCTTCGGCGGGCCCGTCGTGCACTTCAGGGGAGGAGGTGCGAGGTATGTCGCCCGAGGATCGTGCCCAGGCAAGCTGAACGGTCCCTAAACCCCGCGAACGTGGCGCGTCAGCGCGCGTAGAACTCCGGCGGATACAGGCCACGACCGGCCTTGCGTCCCAGCGCGCCCTCCGCGCACAGATCGCGCAGCGACTGCGGCACGTCGGCCCCGATCGCGTCGCCGATCGCCACGGAGACGTCGAGGCCGATGTAGTCCAGCAGCGCGATCGGTCCCATCGGGTGGGCGGCGCCGAGCTGCATGCAGGTATCGATCGACGCCGGCGGCAGCCCGGTCTGCTGCATGAAGTCCACCGCGCTGAACAGGTAGGGAAACAGCAGCCGGTTGACGACGAAGCCCGCGAGGTCGGGCACGTCGACGGGCTCCTTTCCGAGCGCCTCGCACAGCGCGACCGCGCGTTCGCGCGTGGACGTCGTGGCCGCCTCGGGATACGCCAGCTCGACGAGCTTCATCCGCGGGACGGGGTTGAAGACGTGCAGGCCGACGAAGCGCTCGCCGATGCCGGAGGCGCCGGCCAGCTCGGAGACCGAGAGCGACGAGGTCGTCGTGCCGAGCACGGCATCGTCACCGGCGAGCTCGCCGAGGCGCGCCAGCAGCTCGCGCTTGGAGGCCATGTCCTCGGAGATGGCCTCCACGAGGAAGGTGGCGTCCGCCAGCGCGTCGACATCGGTCGTGACGGTGACGTTGGTGGCGTCGTAGCCCTCGCCCAGGCGCTCGCAGGCCTTCGCGATCGCCTTCGTCGCTCGCGCGGCCGACGCATCCGATCGCGCCCACAGCAGATGGCCCGCGCTCGATGCCGCACACGCCGCCAGGCCGGTCGCGATCGCGCCGCTGCCGGCGATTCCCAGCTTTTCTTCCACGTCGTACTCCTCCCCAGAGTTGACTCGTCAGTCGGCCGCGTACCTTAGCCTTGTTCGGATGAGCGCACAGCAAGGCCGCGAGGTCGTCATCGTCGAGGCCGTCCGGACGCCGATCGGCCGCGGGCACCCCGAGAAGGGCTACTACAGGGACACGCACCCCAACGAGCTGCTGGGGACCTGCTTCACCGAGGTCATCGCGCGCGCCGGGATCGATCCCGCCGAGGTCGAGGACGTCATCGCCGGGTGCGTCCAGCAGATCGGCGAGCAGTCGTGGAACGTCGCGCGCAACGCGTGGCTGCAGGCGGGGCTGCCGATCGAGGCCGCGGCGACGACGGTCGACCGCCAGTGCGGCTCGGCCCAGCAGGCCGTCAACTTCGGCGCCGCCCTGATCGCGGCGGGAATCCACGACGTCGTGATCGGCTCGGGCGTCGAGCACCTCGGCCACATCCCGATGGGCGTGGGGTTTCGGTTCACGGAGCAGGTCGGCTCCCCGTGGCCGCCCGCGCTGCTGGAGAAGCACGACCTCGTGCCACAGGGGCTGGGCGCGGAGATGATCGCCGAGCAGTGGGAGATCCCGCGCTCCGAGCTCGACGAGCTCGCCGTGCGCTCGCACCGGCTCGCCCACCAGGCGACCGAGGAGGGCCGCTTCGAGCGCGAGATCGTGCCCTTCCAGACCAACGGCGATACGCGCTACGTCGACCAGGGCATCCGCCCCGACACGAACCTCGAGACGATCGCCCAGCTCAAGCCGGCGTTCAAGCCGGACGGCCGGATCACGGCGGCGACCTCGTCGCAGATCTCCGACGGCGCGGCCGCGGTGCTGCTCATGTCACGCGAGAAGGCCGATGCGCTCGGGCTCACGCCGCGCGCGCGCATCGTCGATCAGACGACGGTCGGGGTCGACCCGGTGACGATGCTGACCGGCCCGATCCCGGCGACGCGCAAGCTGCTCGAGCGCAACGGGATGACGATCGGCGACATCGACCTCGTCGAGATCAACGAGGCGTTCGCGTCCGTCGTCGCCGCATGGCAGCGCGAGCTGCGCCCCGACATGGACCGCGTCAACGTCAACGGCGGTGCGATGGCGCTCGGCCACCCGCTCGGCTCGACCGGCGCGCGGCTGCTGACGACGCTGCTGCACGAGCTCGAGCGCTCCGACAAGGAGACCGGCCTCGTGACGATGTGCTGCGGCGGCGGGCTGGGCACGGGGACGCTCATCCAGCGCATCTGACCCCGCCGGCGAGGTGGGCGCGTCACGCTCCGGAGGCCGGCTCGTCGACGCCCATCGATGGTTCCTCGCGTTCGTCCACCGCGCCGTCACATCAGGTTGGGCGTATGGAGCTCGGACAGGTGGATCGCCGTGGCCGCGTCGAAGCCCGCCGCCTGCAGCCGCTTGATCCGGTTGTCCTCCATCGTCTGCATCAGCTCGCGCACGGCGCGCGCGCCCTCCGCCAGCTCGGCGGGCTGCAGCGATCCCGCCGCAATGATCGTCAGGCCCTCGCCGAGCAGCGGGCTCAGGCCCGACATCTCGACGAGCTTCTCGGCTCGCCGCTCGGCGGCGGCGACGAGGCTCCCACGCTGGTCGGGATCGGCGGCGATTCGCCGCCGGACGTGCGAGATGCCGAAGTGCACGTGGCGGACCTCGTCACGGTGGGCGAGGTGCGCGGCGGCGCGCGTCGCCGCGTCGGGCGCGTGGCGCTCGACGAACGCCAGCAGGTCGAGGAACGTGCCCTCGCCGAGCACGTTCAGCAGCAGCGCGGCGCCGCTGAAGTCGCGTTCTTCGAGCAGGGTCTTCAGCGAGAGCTCGGTGGAGGCCAGCGCCTGGCCGGCGTAGCCGCCGACGAGCGCGCGCTTGGTGAACACCTCGATGTGGCGGGCCTCGTCGTGGATGTGGCCCGCCAGCCACATGACGACCTCCGCGTACTGCGGGTTGACGTGCGGCAGAAACGCGGCCGGCACGTAGAGCGCGGCGTACTCGTTCTGGGCGATGAAGGTCATGACCTGCGCGACCGCGCGCTCCATGTGACCGGGCAGGTCGCGGGCTGCCGCCCACGGGATGTCGCGCGAGGCGTCCCACTGCGCGCGCGTCGCCTGCTCGGCGAGGTCGGCGACGTCGTCGGCCCAGAAGGGGATCGCGCTCGTTGAGCGCCCAGTCGAAGGCCGGAGCCCCGAGCTCGGCCATCGCGCCCAGGGGTGTGAAGCCCTGGTGCGCGCCGGCGGCGGCCGGAGGCGGCGCGCCGCGGCGCAGGTCGCCGCTGTGGAACTCGCCGCCGGCTCGCAGCGGCGGCGGCGCCTCCCGCGGCCCGGCCGCATCGGCGAGCACCCGTGCGAACGCTCCGCGCTCCACGACGACCGCGTAGGGGCCGCCGTCCGGCATCCGCTCGCCGACGGTGGAGTGGCCCGCGCGGCGCGCCCAGCCGTGCAGCTCCAGGGCGGTCCCCCGCGACGTGCTGACGACCTCGACGCGCTCGCCGGGCGTCATTGCCTCCAGCGCGGCGGCGAGCAACACCTCCAGCCCGCCGCCGAGCTCCAGCCCCTCGGCGTCCAGACGCCGCGCGCTCACGTCTCCGGCGCGCCGGCCGCCATCGCGGCGGCCAGCGCCGCGTAGCCGTCGCGGCCGCCCGGCAGCCAGCGCTTGACGCCTTCGAGATCCATCGCCTGTCGCTGGGTCGGGTCGTCGTAGGTCATCGCCAGCAGCGCGTCCTTCCACCGCTGCGCCACGCCCTCGCCGAGCGACGGCAGCGCCGTGAAGTTGCAGTGGTAGTACGTCGGGCTGCGCCACGACACCTCGAGATCGGCCACCGCGGGCACCCGCTCGCCCCGCAGCGCCGCCAGCGTCGGCTCGCCGATGGCGCCCGCGTCGGCCGTGCCGTCCGCGACGGCCCGCGCGACACGCAGCTCGGAGTCGCCGGTGTCGCCGTGCTTGCCGAGGTCGGTGTCGAAGCGCACGAGCTCACACGCCGACGCGGCATCCAGCCCCTGCTCGCCCAGGTAGTGCAGCGGCAGGATCGCCGCGTGGCCGGAGTCCCGGCTGCCGAGCGCGAGCCGGCGCCCGGCGAGATCGCCCACGTCGTCGAACGTCTCCCCGCGGCGCGTCAGGATCACGGTCGCGAACTCCGCGTCGACGTCGCGCATCCCGAGGATCCGCGCCTCGCCGCCGAGCTGCTGCTCGGTGGCGACGAACGCGGTGTTCGTGTTCCAGGCGATGTCGATCTGTCCGTCGAGCAGCGCGCCGACCTGCCGCTCGTAGTTGGAGTACAGGATGTAGTCGGTCGGGATGCCCTGGGCCTCGAAGTGGTCCAGGAACGACTCCCAGATCGTCACGATCCGCGGGTGGTAGGCGACGCAGCCCACCCGCACATCAGCGTCAGCGCGGCTCATGGCACCGGAAGGCCGGCGAGGGCCTTGCCGATCCAGGTCCGCAGGACGCCGTTGGTCGGCGCCATCACGGCGCCGGCGCGCGCGTCGCGCAGGTGGCGCTCCAGCGGGAGGCTGCGCGTGTAGCCCTGACCGCCGCAGACCTCGAGGGCGCCCTGCGTCACCTGCTGAGCGGCCTCGGTCGCGACGACCTTGGCCTCCATCAGCGCGACGAGCGCCGCCGCGTCGCCGGCATCGGCGAGCGCGGCCGCGTCGCGCACGACGAGCCGCGCGGCGCGCATCGTCATGTCCAGCTCGGCGAGCGCGTGCTGCACCGACTGGATCTCCGCCAGCGACTGGCCGTCGGGGTACCGGCGCCCGGCGGCGTGCTCGATGGCGGCCTGCTGCGCCGCCGCGGCGATGCCGACGTTGACGGCGGCCAGGCCCGCCAGGAACACCGGCGCGACGGCGCCGAACACGAGGTCCCCGCCTCCGCCGGCCGCCCCGATGCGCGCCGCGTCGTCGACGCGCGCGTCGAACTCGGCCGCGACGCTCGAGTTGCCGGCCATGCCCAGTCCCTGCCACTCGCCGTCGAACGTGACCCCGTCCTCAGGCGTGACGGCGTAGCAGTCCAGGCCCTCGCCGTCGCCGCTGCGGACGAGTACGAGGTAGAGCTGCGCGTGACCGCCGGAGGTCACGAAGCTCTTGCGCCCCGCGATCCGGACGCCGCCGTTCTCTGCCTCGGCGGCGAGCTCGGGCGCGTAGAAGTGCGCGCCGGTGCCGCGCTCGCTGAAGGCCAGTGAGCCGAGCACCTCGCCCGCGGCCATCTGCTCGAGGTAGCCACTGGCTCGCTCGCCGCCGCCGGCCGCGACCGTCGCGGCGGTGACGCTGTGCATCAGGAAGACCATGCCGGAGGACGCGCAGGCGCCACCGACCGCCTCGCACGCCCGCACGAGCTCGGACAGGCCGCCGCCCGCCCCGCCGGCGGCGTCCGGGACCATCAGCCCGAGCGCTCCCTGCTCGGCCAGCGCGTCGATCGCCGCGCGCGGGAACGTGCGCTCGGCATCGACCGCGGCAGCGCCCGGGGCAATCCGCTCGCGCGCGATGTCCCGGACGAGATCGACCAACGACATCGTCGTCGATGTCATCAAAGCGTCTCCTCTCTGTGAAAGACATGTCGTACGGCCCGCCCGACCGACCGGCCGGCGGCGCGGCGAAGGGCACGAAGGTACAGGGCGATGCGCCGGCGACGCGGGCCGGGTGGCAGAGCGCTTCGTGTGCGCGCTGCGGCCGAGCCGCCGGGCGGGGCGCCGACCGGCCTACGGCCGGCGGCGCAGCACGCGCCGGTCGTCGGGCAGGCGCTTCGTGTAGCGCGCCTGGTCGAGATGCTCGAGCAGCGCCTCGGCGTACTTGCGCGAGGTGGCGAGCTCATCGCGCAGGCGCGCGAGCGTCACCGCGCCCTCGGTCTCGATGATCGCGCCGACGCGATCGGCGACGAGCGCGATGGCGTCGCGGTGCGCGTAGAGGTCACGCCCGATCCGGACGGCGATGCCCGCCTGGATGAGCTTGGGGAGATGCTCCACGTCGACGCTCAGCTCCGCGCGCGACAGCGGCTCGTGGCCGGCGGCGAGCAGCCGCGCCGCGAGCTCGATCGTCTCGGGTTCGAGCTCCGGTCCGGCCGGGCCCGTCGTCGCGCCGCGTGCTGCGGCGGCAGGCGGCGCGCTGGGCTCGGGCTCTCCGCGCCGGATCCGCTGCAGGCGCGCCATCACGTCGGCGCGGCGACCATGACGGCGTGCCCGCGGGTCGAGGACGACGCCGCCGGCGAGCGTGTCGGCCGGCGCGACCGAGCGCACGACGAGCCGGTCGCCTGCGGCGGCGATGAGGGGTGCCTCGAGGCGCACCTGCCACAGGCCGGCGCCGAGCGCCGCCAGCCGCGCCGCCACCGCCCGCGTGCCGTGATGCACCATGACGCGCCGGCCGTGCAGGTCGTCGCGGAGCTCCAGCGCCGCGTCGATGACCTGCGTCGGCACGAGCTGTGCCGCCGGATCGGCGAGGGCATCGCCGCGGGCGACGTCGCGCCGGGCGATCGCTGCGAGGTTGACGGCCACGCGCTGCCCCGCGTACGCCCGCTCGGCCGGCGTGTCGTGCACCTGCAGCGACCGCACCCGCACGGGTCGCTGCGCGGGCAGCAGGTCCAGGGTGTCGCCGACCGCGAGGGTGCCCGACCACAGCGTCCCCGTGACGACCGTGCCGGCGCCGTGGATCGTGAAGGCGCGGTCGATGTGCAGCACGGCGGGGCCGTCCCGGCGTTCTTCCCCACGCGGCGTCACGCGCTCCGCGACGCGCGCCAGCGCGGCGGCGACGTCCGCCACGCCGTCACCCGTGCGCGCCGAGCACGCGACGACCTCGGCATCGGGAAACAGCTCCCCGGCTTCGACGGCGGCCTTCTCCGGGGACGCGCGGTCGGACTTCGTGATGGCGACGACCCCGTGCTCGATCCCCAGCGCTGCCAGCACCTCGGCATGCTCGAGCGTCTGCGGCATCACGCCGTCGTCGGCGGCGACGACCATGAGATGGAAGTCGATCCCGGTCGCTCCGGCCACCATGGTCCGCACGAAGCGCTCGTGTCCGGGCACGTCGACGACCGAGACGCGCCGCCCTCCGGGCAGCAGCAGTGGCGCGAACCCGAGCTCGATCGACATGCCGCGCGCCTTCTCCTGGGGCAGGCGGTCGGTGTCCACGCCGGTCAGCGCGCGCACGAGCGCCGTCTTGCCGTGATCGATGTGACCGGCGGTCCCGAGCGTCAGTGCCGCGGGCGCGCCGCTCACGCCACAGCGGCGCGCACCGCGCGCGCGACGTCACGCGCATCGGCGTCGGTCAGCGTGCGCGGGTCGAGCAGGAGCCGGCCGTCGTGGATGCGCCCGACGACGGCCGGATCGCCCGCGCGCAGGGCCGCGGCGAGCGCCGTCGCCCCGGCCGCACCCGGATCGATCGCCACCGCCGGGCCCGGCAGCTCGAGCAGCGGCAGCGCGCCGCCGCCGACGCGGGCCGTCGACGCCACGACCGTGCCGCCGGTCGCGGCCGCCAGCTCGTCTGCGCGCCGGCTCAGCGTGGCCTCGTCGGCGACGAGCATCGCGAGCACCGGCAGCGCGCGGCGGGCGGCGGCCGGGTCGCGATGCAGGGCGAGGGTCGCCTCCAGCGCGGCGAGCGACAGCTTGTCGATCCGCACGGCTCGCGCGAGCGGATGGCGGCGGCAGGCCTCGATCGCGGCGCGCGTCCCGACGAGCGCCCCCGCCTGCGGGCCGCCGAGCAGCTTGTCGCCCGAGAAGGTGGTGAGCGCGGCGCCGGCGCGCACGGATCGGCGCACGGGCGGCTCGCCGGCCAGCAGCTCGAGGTCGTCCGTGAGGACGCCCGAGCCCACATCGTCGATCACCGCGGCGCCCAGGCCGCAGAGCTCCTCGATCTCGACCTCCTCGACGAAGCCGACGGTGCGGAAGTTCGAGGGATGCGCGCGCAGGATCGCCCCGACCTGCTCGCCGCCGGCCGCGAGCGCCGCCTCGTAGTCGGCGCGGCGCGTGCGGTTCGTCGTGCCCACCTCGACGAGCCGCGTGCCGGCGACCGTGAGGATCTCCGGGATCCGGAACCCGCCGCCGATCTCGATCAGCTGTCCCCGCGACACGATCGTGTCGCGCCCGCCGGCCAGCGCGGCGCAGGCGAGCAGCACGGCGGCCGCGCAGTTGTTGACCGCCATCGCCGCCTGCGCGCCGGTCAGCTCGCACAGCAGCGCCTCGACGTGGGCATGGCGCGACCCGCGCTCGCCGCTCGCCAGGTCGAGCTCGAGGTTGCAATAGCCGTCCGCGGCGGCCGCCACCGCGGCCTGCGCCTCGGCCGCCAGCGGGGCCCGGCCGAGATTCGTGTGGACGACCACCCCGGTCGCGTTGAGCACGCGGCGCAGCCGCGGGCGCAGGCGCGCTCGCGCGCGGGCGACGAGATCGACCGCCGGCCCCCCGACCGCGCCGCCGTCGCCACCGGCGAGCAGCTCCTCGCGCCTCGCCTGCAGCTCCGCGCGCGCGACCGCCGTCGCCAAGCGGTCGACCGAGGGCAGATCGCGCAGCCGGTCGCGGTCCGGCGTCATACGGAACGGCGAAGGAGTCGAACCTTCCAGCGCGATGAGACGCGCCCCGCCGGTTTTGAAGACCGGATGGGCCACCGGGCCCGGGCCGCTCCAGGCCGATGCAGCCCGTGCGAGGCGATCATCGCACCGCGATCGCGCCGGGCTCGCCGCGGACGATCTCGCCGACGACCGGCCCCGGCAGCGACTCCGCGGCCTCGGGTGCGACGGCGATCAGCAGCCCGCCGGACGTGGTCGCGTCGCACACGAGGCGCCGGCGCGATTCGGCGACGTCGTCGGCGAACGTCGTGAAGGTGTCGGCGTAATCGCGGTTGCGGCGGCTGCCGCCCGAGACCGCCTCGTCGCCCTCCAGCAGGTCCAGCACGCCGTCGATCGCCGGCACGGCCGACGCCTCGATGACCGCGGCGACGCCGCTCGCCCGCCCCAGCGAGTGCAGGTGGCCCAGCAGGCCGAAGCCGGTGACGTCGGTCATCGCGTGGGCACCGGCCGCGCGCGCCGAGGCGGACGCCGTGTCGTTGAGCGCCGTCATCGTCGCCACGCCGCGCGCGAGCAGCTCGTCGTCTCGGTTGCCGCGCTTGCGCGCGGTCGCGATCGCGCCGACGCCGAGCGGCTTGGTGAGGACGAGGACGTCGCCGGGCTGCGCGCCGGCGTTGGAGATCAGCGCGTCGGGATGCACGGTGCCGGTGACCGACATCCCGTACTTCGGCTCCGGATCGTCGATCGAGTGCCCGCCGACGACCGCGATCCCGGCGGCCGCGGCCACGTCGGCGCCGCCGCGCAGGATCTCGCGCAGCACGTCCGCGCCGAGCTGCTCGAGCGGGAACGCGACGACGTTCATCGCCGCCAGCGGCACCCCGCCCATCGCGTAGACGTCCGACAGCGCGTTGGCCGCGGCGATCCGGCCGAAGTCGTAGGGGTCGTCGACGATCGGCGTGAAGAAGTCGATCGTCATGACGAGCGCGATCTCGTCGGTCAGCCGGAACACCGCGGCGTCGTCGGCGGTGTTCGAGCCGACGAGCAGCCGTTCGTCGACGACGGTGGGCAGCCCCCGGACGATCGGCAGCAGCGCCGCCGCCGGCAGCTTGCATCCGCAGCCCGCGCCGTGGGCGAGCGACGTCAGCGCGATCGGTGCCGCTGCGGCCGGATCTCTCACGGCGCTAAGCGTAAGGGGTGCCCGGGGCCGGCCGGCGAGCGGCCGGCCCGGGCGATCACGATCAGGCCACGTCGAAGCGGTCGAGGTTCATGACCTTGTCCCACGCGGCGACGAAGTCGCGCACGAACTTCTCGCGCGCGTCGTCGCCGGCGTAGACCTCGGCGAGCGCGCGCAGCTCGGAGTTCGAGCCGAACACGAGGTCGACGCGGGTGCCGGTCCACCGGACCTCGCCCGAGGCGTCGTGGCCGACGAACGAGCCCGCGTCGCCGGCGGTCGCGGTCCACGTCGTGCCCAGGTCGAGCAGGTTCGCGAAGAAGTCGTTCGTGAGCGTGCCCGGCCGGTCGGTGAGCACGCCCGCCGTCGAGCCCCCGGCGTTCGCGCCCAGGACCCGCAGGCCGCCCACGAGCACGGTCATCTCGGGGGCGCTCAGCGTCAGCAGGTTGGCCTTGTCGAGAAGCAGGTACTCGGCCGTCAGCCGGTGGTCTGCCGCGAGGTGGTTGCGAAAGCCGTCCGCCGTCGGCTCGAGCGCGGCGAACGATTCGGCGTCGGTCTGCTCCTGCGAGGCGTCCGCGCGCCCGGGCGTGAACGGCACCACGATCGCGACGCCGCCGTCCCTGGCCGCCTGCTCGACCGCGGCGCAGCCGCCGAGCACGATGAGGTCGGCGAGCGAGACCCGCTTGCCGTTGCCGTTCTGGGAGCCGTTGAAGGACTCCTGGATCCCCTCCAGCGTCCCAAGCACCGCGGCCAGCTCGGCCGGGTCGTTGACCGCCCAGTCCTTCTGCGGCTCGAGGCGCACGCGCGCCCCGTTGGCGCCGCCGCGCTTGTCGCTGCCGCGGAACGTCGACGCCGAGGCCCATGCGGCCCTGACGAGCTGCGAGACGGACAGCCCCGAATCGGAGATCTGGGCCTTCAGCGCGGCGATGTCCTCGGGCCCGATCAGCTCGTGCGTCACCGAGGGGAGGGGGTCCTGCCACAGCAGCTCCTCGTCCGGAACCTCGGGGCCGAGGTACCGCTCGATCGGCCCCATGTCACGGTGCGTCAGCTTGAACCAGGCACGCGCGAACGCGTCGGCGAACTCCTCGGGGTTCTCGTAGAAGCGCCGCGAGATCGGCCCGTAGACGGGGTCCAGGCGCAGCGCCAGGTCCGTCGTGAGCATCATCGGGGGGTGCGTCGCCGAGGGGTCGTGCGCGTCGGGCACGGTCGCCGTTGCGCCGTTGGCGCTCGGCGTCCACTGATGTGCGCCGGCGGGGCTCTTCGTCAGCTCCCACTCATGCTCGAACAGCGTCTCGAAGAAGCTGTTGTCCCACGCCTTCGGGGTGGGCGTCCAGGCGCCCTCGAGGCCACTGGTGATCGTGTCGGCTCCCTTGCCGCTGCGGAAGTCGTTCTTCCAGCCGAGTCCCTGCAGCTCGAGCGGGGCGGCCTCGGGCTCGTGGCCGACGAACTCGTCCGGGTCGGCGGCGCCGTGGGTCTTGCCGAACGTGTGCCCGCCGGCGATCAGCGCGACCGTCTCCTCGTCGTTCATCGCCATGCGGCTGAACGTCTCGCGGATGTCGCGCGCCGAGGCGAGCGGATCGGGATTGGCGTTCGGGCCCTCGGGGTTGACGTAGATGAGGCCCATCTGGACGGCGCCGAACGGGTCCTCGAGCTCGCGGTCGCCGCTGTAGCGCTCGTCGCCGAGCCACTCCGTCTCCGGGCCCCAGTACACGTCCTCGTCGGGCTCCCAGACGTCCTCGCGCCCGCCGGCGTAGCCGAACGTCTCAAAGCCCATCGACTCCAGGGCGACATTGCCGGTGAGCACCATGAGGTCCGCCCAGGAGAGGCTCTGGCCGTACTTCTTCTTGACCGGCCACAGCAGCCGGCGCGCCTTGTCGAGGTTCGCGTTGTCGGGCCAGCTGTTGAGCGGCGCGAAGCGCTGCTGACCGGCGCCGGCGCCACCGCGGCCGTCGCTGATGCGGTACGTGCCGGCGCTGTGCCACGCCATGCGGATCATGAACGGGCCGTAGTGGCCGTAGTCCGCCGGCCACCAGTCCTGCGAGCTCGTCAGCACGGCCTCGATGTCCTGCTTGACCGCGGCGAGGTCGAGGCGGTTGAACGCTGCCGCGTAGTCGAAGTCCTCGCCCAGCGGGTTGGCGACGGCGGGGTTCTTGGCGAGGACCTTGAGATTCAGGCGTTCGGGCCACCAGCCGCGGTTGCCGCCGCCCTGGGTCGGGTGCGGGGCGCGTTCGTGCACGACGGGGCAGCCGCGCGTGCTGTCGCTCATCTCTCCAACTACGGCGTCAGGTGTATCGGACACTGTGGGCCCTTTCGGGAATCAGGGGGTTTGGTCTCGAGAACTGCGGGCGGTCGAGCAGCCGGGGCACAGGCCCCAGTAGATGACCTCGGCCTCGTCGATCGCGAAGCCGTGGTCGTCGGCCGCGGTCAGGCAGGGTGCGCTGCCCGCGGCGCAATCCACGTCCGCGATCGCGCCGCACGAGCGGCACACGAGGTGGTGATGGTTGTCGCCGACACGGGATTCGTAGCGCGCCACGGAGCCCGGCGGGTGGATGCGCCGCACGAGACCCGCGTCGGTCAGCGCGCCCAGCACGTCGTAGACGGTCTGGTGGGAGACGTCGCCGAGGTCCTCGCGAACGAGGCCGATGATCGACGTCGTGTCGGCGTGCGGGTGGTCGTGCACCGCGGCCAGCACCGCCACCCGCGGACGCGTGACGCGCAGGGAGGCCCCGCGCAGCGTGCGCTCGAGTTCGGGGGCGGCCGGCATGCCCCAAGTGTAGTCAGAGATCTGGAACGGATCCGGATTAGGCGGGCTCGGGCGATTGCGCCGCCCCGCGCCGGCTCACTGCCGGGGCCGAGCGCTCAGCTCTCCAGGTTCGCTGCCGAGCAGCCGACGTGCGCCGGGAGCGGCAGCTCGGTCAGCTCCCGGAGGTCCTGCTCGTCGTCGCCGAGCAGCAGCGCCGACAGCAGCGACGGCCCGCAGCCGTTGGCGGTGAACGCCGGGTCGTAGCTGGCGATCGGGACGAGCGCGCGATCGGGGTAGACCGACTCGAGCTGCTTGACGAGCTCCGGCAGGGAGCCGTCGTGGCGATAGGTCTGCCAGCGGCCGCGGCCGTTCCACGAGGGGCCGTGGCTCTCGGCGATCGCGTTGAGGACCAGCAGCGGCGGGGTGCTCGCGTTGATGCGGAAGTTCAGATCGAACACCTTGATCTCACCGGAGGACGTCAGCGCGGTGTCGATGCCGCAGTAGCCGATGAACCCGAGCTCGCGTGCGCGCTCGGCGATGGCCTGGCACAGCTCGGCTGCGGGCTGGGGCAGGGTGGTGCCGCCCACCCGGCTGCCGCCGTAGGCGCCGGTGGCGGAGATCAGCTGCTCCGTGGCGCCGATGAGCCGCGGCCCGCCGATCGCCTCGACGCAGAAGTGCACGCACCAGTTCTCGACGAGGTCGAGGTACTCCTCGACGATCAGCTCGGCGCCGGGCTGCACGAAGCCCGGCAGCGCGATCGCGGTGCCCGCCTGATGGACGTACACCCCGAATCCGCCGCCGGAGGAGTCGTCGGAGCAGACCTTGAGCACCCACGGCTCGTCGACGCGCAGCGTGCTGACGTCCTCTGGGCTGATCGACGTGCGCCGCGGCGCGCCCGCAGGACCGACGATCGCGGGAAGGTTGGCCTTGTTGTTGAGGTAGCGCAGCGTGGCCGGCGCCACCATGCAGGCCTCGGGCGGCACCTCGTGCTCGCCGTGGACGTGCTGGCAGAGCAGCCGCTCGCCGTTGGCGATGACGTCGCCGACGAGGCGCCCGAACTCCTCCGCCGTGCGGTAGGTGCGGATATCGCGACTGAGCGCAACGCCGGCGGCGGCGAGCAGATCCAGGCCGCAGGGGCTGGCCACGCCGGCGCTGCAGATCACCGGCGTCGCGTCGGCGATCGCCATGATCGGCCCGGTGTAGGCGTCGCAGAGGTGCGGGTCGGCGGTGTTCGCGCCCGTGTCGGACAGCGGCAGCCGTGCGGTGAGGACGGCCCCGGGCCCGAAGACGGACGTGCGCTGGCGGGCCACGGTCGAGGCCCGCGACGCGGGGACGCGCGTGGGCGCCATGGGGTGGTCGTTCATCGTGCCAGCGTCCCGGCCCGAGGCGTTCCCGACCAGGGACGAGCGGGCGAAAAGTCGCCTGCCGATTTGGCCTGTCTGGCGGTGTCAGCGCCAGGCGGTGACGGCTACTCGCCGTCGACCACGGAGCCGTCTGCGCGCGCGACCGCATGCGGCATCGCCGACGCCGACCGCGCGATCCCGGCGTCGCCGTCCTTGTCGAGCACGATGAGGCCGCCGTAGCCGCCGTAGCGCTTGAGCACGCGGGTCACGGAACGCTCCGCCGCGGCCTGCGCGCCGTCGGCGACGTTCTCCACCGTCCAGAACGCGGCGCACGCGCGGGCGAACGCCTCGCCGTCGCCGGTGCACGAGCAGGCCGCGTGCTCGTCGGCGTACGTGCCGCCGCCGACGATGGGGACGTCGCCGACGCGGCCCGGGATCGTCCCGGACATCCCGCCGGTGCTCGTCGCCGCCGCGAGGTTGCCGTTCGCGTCGCGCGCCACCGCGCCGACCGTGTTGCCGCGCTCGAAGTTCCCTTTGCCCTCGTGCTCCGCGCGCCGGTCGTCGGTGATCATGAGCTCGGGGTCGCAGGGCTCGAAGCCGCGCGCACGGGCGAACGCCGCCGCTCCGTCGCCCGCGAGCAGGTGGTAGCGGCCGTCCTCGAGCACGGCGCGGGCGATGTCGATCGGATGGCGAAACGGCGGCAGCACCGCCACCGCGCCGGACGCCAGCGAGGCGCCGTCCATGACGCAGGCATCGAGCTCGAGCGTCCCCCGGCTCGTGAGGACGCCACCGGTTCCGGCGTTGCACGCCGGATCGTCCTCGACGACGCGCACCGCGGCGATCACCGCGTCCAGCGCGGTGCCTCCGGCGGCAAGGGCAGCGAAGCCTGCTTCGGCCGCGCGGCGGCACGCGTCACGACCCGGGCCCGTTCCGGCGTACCACTCCGACGCGCCGCCGTGGACGACGACGATCGGCTCGACGTTTCTGCTCACCGGCGCCGTGGGCGTCGGTCGGCGGCGCGCGCGCGAGGGCAAGGCGAAGGCGGCCGGAGCACGGCCGGCATGCTAGTGCGCCGCACCGTCACAGCCCGGGCACGATCTCCGAGGCGTCCCTCGACGCCGGCGAGCTCTGCGACCGCCGCTAGGCCCAGCGCTCCCAGAATCGCAGCGCACGGCACTGCGACATGAACGATCCGACCCCCGCGGCATCGGTGATCTCGACGAGGCCGCCGTCCGCCGCGTCGCCGAGGCCCGCCGCGTCGAGCAGCGCGCCGGCATCGCCGGCGACCCCGATGAACTTCGAGTGCGCGTAGGCGTCGGAGACGAAGTCCTGGGCCGGGGGCTTGGCGGCGAGCTGGGAGGCGCCGTCCGGCGAGAGCAGCAGCACGACCGCGTCGTAGAGCACCGAGGGACCGCCGTCGATCTGCTGGTCGGCCTCGCGGCGCGAGCCGTCGCTGGCCTGGACGCCGCCGATGGTCGGGGCGACGAGCTCGACGGTGACGTCCTCCTCCTCCGCCGCCGTGAGCAGCGCCTCGAGGATCACCGCATCGGCTCCGTCCGAGACGAGGATGCCGATCTTGCGTCCGGCCAGGCTGTCGGGTCCGTTCTGCAGGATGCTCAGCGCCGGGGAGGGCGCGAGATCCTCGATCGGCGGCCGGGCGGGGGCCGTGGCCTCGGGCATCTCCGGCAGCCCGAGGCCGTCGGCGACGTGGCGGGCGAGATCCTCGTCGACGTTGCGCAGACCGGCGACCATGCGGACGCGGATGTCCGCTCGCTCGCACTTGCTCAGCTCGAAGACGAACGCGTCGCCGATGTGGCCCTGCTCGACCTTCGTCTGGCTGACGTAGAACTGGCGTGCCTGGCTGAAATGATCGGCGAACAGCTCCGGGCGGATGCGGCGCTTGACGCCCGCGACCTCCTCCGGGAACGTCGTGAAGCCGTTGACGGGGTCCTCGCGCGGGCCTCCCTCCTCGGCAGACCATGAGTTCGGCTCGTAGTTGGCCCGCGTGGAGGGGTTGTGCATCGCCATGTGGCCGTCCTGCTGGAAGTGCGCGAAGGGGCACTTGGGGGCGTTCACGGGCAGGTGCGTGAAGTTCGGCCCGCCGAGCCGCTTGAGCTGCGTGTCGAGATAGGAGAAGTTGCGGCCCTGCAGCAACGGGTCGTTGGTGAAGTCGATGCCGGGCACGATGTTCTGCGTGCAGAACGCCACCTGCTCTGTCTCGGCGAAGAAGTTCGTGACCATCCGATCGAGCACGAGGCGCCCGACCCTGCGGACCGGCACGTCCTCCTCGGGGATGATCTTCGTCGGGTCGAGGATGTCGAAGGGGAACTGGTCGGCGAACTCGTCGTCGAAGAGCTGCAGCCCGAGCTCCCACTCCGGAAACGACCCCTGCTCTATCGCGTCCCACAGATCGCGCCGATGGAAGTCGGGGTCGGCGCCGTTGATCTTCAGCGCCTCGTTCCAGACGACCGACTGCAGGCCCTGCTTGGGCTTCCAGTGAAACTTGACGAACGTGGACTTCCCGTCGGCGTTGACGAGCCGGAACGTATGGACGCCGAAGCCCTCCATGAAGCGGAACGAACGCGGGATCGCCCGGTCTGACATCGCCCACATGAGCATGTGCGTCGACTCGGGCATGAGCGAGGCGAAGTCCCAGAAGTTGTCGTGGGCGGTCTGGGCCTGGGGGAATCCGCGGTCGGGCTCCTGCTTGGCGGCATGGATCAGGTCGGGGAACTTGATCGGGTCCTGGATGAAGAACACCGGGATGTTGTTGCCGACGAGATCCCAGTTGCCGGCGTTCGTGTACAGCTTGACCGCGAAGCCGCGCACGTCGCGAGCCAGGTCCCCGGAGCCCTTGTTGCCGGCGACCGTGGAGAACCGGACGAACGCCGGAGTGCGCTCGCCGGCGCGCTGGAACAGGTCCGCCGCCGTGAGGTCGGTCAGCGGCTCGTAGTTCTCGAAGAACCCGTGCGCGCCGTATCCGCGCGCGTGGACGACCCGCTCGGGAATCCGCTCGTGGTCGAAGTGGAAGATCTTCTCGCGGAAATGGAAGTCCTCCAGTGCGGCCGGACCGCGCTCGCCGATCCGCAGGGTGTTCTGATCGTCGGCGACCACCGCGCCCTGCTGCGTCGTCAGGCTCGGCCGCCCCTCGCCGGCGACCTGGTGCGTCTCGCCGCCGTGGCCGCGCTGCACGCGTTGCTCGCCGTAGCTGACGGTCTCGCGCTTGTCGTGGTCCTCGTCGGTCGCCATCTGTGCCCCCCTCACGTCACCCTCAGGATCGTCGGGCCATACCCCTGCGCTCGCTCGCGCCAAACCCGGCAGCGACGCGTCTCGGCGGCGGGTTCGTCGGCAGAGACACGGCGGGCCCGACATCTGGCAGGATCCGGACGATGAACGCGGAGGCCGGGCTGACCCGGGTGGTCCACGAGGTGCGCGCGCTCGAGCTGGGCGAGCTGACGACCTACGAGGACGGGCGCCTCACCGTCGGCGAGGAGACCGTGCGCGAGCTCCTGCGCGACCCTGCCTTCGCCGAGATCCGGCTGGGGATCGCGTCGCCCGGCGACTCGGTGCGGATCGTCGGCGTCCTGGACGCCGTCCAGCCCTGCTCCAAGGGGCCCGGCGGAGGCGGCGTGTTCCCCGGGCTGCTCGGTCCGGCGCTGCCCGTCGGGCGCGGTGAGACCCATGTGCTGCGCGGCGCCGCCGTGCTGGCGGCCGGGTACCTGCCCCGTGCCCAGGAGGCGATCATCGACATGACGGGGCCGGCGGCGCCGCTGTCGCCGCTCGCCGCGACGCACAACGTCGTCATCGAGTGGACGCCCGCCGAGGACGCGGACTGGGCGGATGTCGACGCCGCGCTGCGGCGGGGGCTGGTCACGGTCGCGGCTCACCTCGCCGAGGCGGCGCTGGACGCCGAACCGGACGCCGTCGAAGAGCTCGCCGAGCCCGGCGGAGGCACCGCGAACGGCACGCCGCGCGTCGGCGTCATCCTCAACCTGCAGACGCAGGGCAGGTTCAAGGACGTCTTCGTCTACGGGCGCAGCCTGTCGGGCGGCCTGCCGACGGCCATCTCGCCCAGCGAGCTCGACGACGGCGCCGTCGTCAGCGGCCAGTTCGGCCACCCCGCGCTGAAGAA
This sequence comes from uncultured Actinomycetes bacterium, assembly GCA_963746165.1. Classification (GTDB taxonomy): domain Bacteria; phylum Actinomycetota; class Thermoleophilia; order Solirubrobacterales; family Solirubrobacteraceae; genus CADCVQ01. Next base: position 48,452 of record CAVVAG010000016.1, read on the forward strand.
CCCGACGATCCTGCACCAGACCCATCCGGTGCTCGCCGCCCTGCGCGCCCGCTCCGACGAGGTCGAGCTGGCGGCGCTGATCCTCTGCCCGGAGCCCGTCAACATGGCGGACAAGGAGCTCGTCTCCGCGCACGCGGCGCGGCTGTGCCGGCAGCTGCAGCTCGACGCGGTGATCGCGACGAAGGAGGGCGGCGGCAACGCCGACGCCGACGTCAGCCTCAAGCTCGACCTGCTCGAGGAGGAGGGCATCACGGCGGTCGGGATCCTCGCCGAGATGGCCGGGCGCGACGGGACGGGCCCGCCGCTCGTGGTCCCACCGACGAAGGCGACCGCCCTCGTCAGCACCGGAAACTACGACGAGCGGATGATCCTGCCCGCCGTCGAGCGCGCGCTCGGCCGCGAGCGGATCGCGCTGCTCGACCAGGCCTCCACCGACGAGGTCGAGCTGCCGGTGGCCGTCATCTACTGTGCGCAGAGCACGCTGGGCTGGGGCAAGCTCACGTGCGCAGCGCCGGACACCGCCGCCTCGACCGCATGAAGATCGTCCACTACGTCAACCAGTTCTTCGCCGGCATGGGCGGCGAGGACTCGGCGGGCACCGGGCCGGAGCTGCGCGACGGCGCGGTCGGGCCCGGGCGCAAGCTCGCCTCGCTCATCGGCGAGGATCATGAGATCGTCGCGACCGCCGTCTGCGGCGACGACTACGCCGCCTCGCACCCCGAGTTCGCCGCCGAGCTCGTCGCGCAAGCCAGGGAGCGCGGCGCCGAGATGGTCATCGCCGGCCCCTCGTTCACGAGCGGGCGCTACGGCATGGCGTGCGCGCGGATCGCGGCGGCGGCCAGCGAGGCGGGGCTGCCGGCGCTCGCGTCGATGCATCCCGACAACCCCGGCCTGGGCGAGGCCGCCGGCACGGCGGTCGTCGAGAGCGGCCTGACCGCGCGCCACATGAAGGACTCGCTCGAGCGCTTCGCCACGGCGGCGCGCAAGGTGGCCGCCGGCGAGGAGCTCACCGCGCAGGACGGGCGCATCGGCCCGGTCGCACGCACGAACCGCATGGCGGAGACCAACGCGGCCGAGCGCGCGGTCGCGCTCGTGCTCACGCGGCTCGGCGGCGACCGCGACGCCACCGAGATCCCGCTGCCCGACTTCGACAGCGTCACGCCGGCCGCGCCCGTCGCCGACGTCGCCGACGCGCTGATCGCGCTCGTGACGGAGGGCGGCTTCGTGCCCGCCGGCAACCCCGATCGGCTGGAGTCGGCGCGCGCGACGAAGTGGGTGCGCCACTCGCTCGACGGCCTCGACTCGGCCGAGACCGGCAGCTTCGAGTCGGTCCACGGCGGCTTCTCCACCCAGTGGGCCAACGCCGATCCCAACCGCATCCTCCCGCTCGACGTCGCCCGCGAGATGGAGCGCGAGGGCGCGATCGGTCGCCTGCACGGCGAGTATCTGGGGACGACCGGCAACGGCACGACGGTCGCCGACGCGCGCCGCTTCGGCATGGAGTGGGCCGCCGAGCTGCGCCAGGCGAACATCCAGGCGGTCATCCTCACCGCCACCTGAGGAACCGGCACGCGTTGCGGGTCAACGCTCACGAAGGAACTGGAGCGCGCAGGGATTCCGACGGCGCTGCTGTGCAATCTCGTCTCGATCGCCAAGCGCGTCGGCGCGCCGCGCATCGTGCCCACGCGGGGCATCCCCTTCCCGACGGGCGACCCCGAGCTCGGGCCCGCACAGGAGCGCGCGTGGCGCCGGCAGCTGCTCGACCGCGCGCTCGTCGCGGTCGCGACGCAGGTCAGCGAGCCGACCGTCTTCGACGCCGATCCGGTTCAATAGAGGGCACATGACCGTCCCTGTGATCAGCGCCACCAGCGCGGCGCTCGCCCATGTCCCCGGCCTCTGCCGGCACGGCTCCAAGCCGTCGCGCGAGCTGCCGAAGAGCCCGGACGTCGAGGCGGCGTTCCTCGGCGCCCTGCGCACCTTCGAGCAGGCGGTCGCCTACGCGCCCCACCAGGCCTACCTCGGCGCGATCCACCCGCGCGACCTGCCCGAGCGGCCGTGGGTGGGCGCCGCGCCCAACGGCGCGGACCGCTTCGCGGGCGTCGGCGAGCTCATGCCCGAAGACGAGTTCCTCGGCCTGCTGGCGGCGGTCGACGACTTCGGCCTCGTGCGGCTCGACGCCGCTCAGGCGGGCGCGATCGCCGAGAAGCTGCAGCGCCATCCGCTCGCCGAGCACTTCGATCTCGAGAAGGTCGCGGCCGCGGCCGGCGACGCCGAGGCGGTGGCGGCCGAGCCCGGGGCGCTGAAGCTGCACCTCGGAGCCGACCGCCTGGCAGCGGCCGTGCGCCGCGCCCACGAGAGCGATGCCGCCCTGACCGCCGGCGTGTTCCTCGAGAACCTCGCGGGGAAGGCGACCGCCACGCTCGCGCTCCTGCGCCTGCTCGCCGACAACGGCATCGACCCGGATTCGATCGACTACGTCATCGGCGGCGGGGAGGAGGCGATCGGAGACCGCTACCAGCGCGGCGGCGGCAACCTCGCCAAGTCGGTCGCGGCGGCGGCAGGGTGCAGCAACGCCTCGGGCTGCGACGTCAAGAACTTCTGCGCCGCCCCGATCCCGGCGCTGGTCATCGCGAGCAGCCTCGTCGCCTCGGGCGTCTTCCAGCGCGTCGCGGTCGTCGCGGGCGGCTCGCTGCCGAAGGTGGGGATGAAGTTCCAGGGCCACCTCAAGCACGGCCTGCCGGTGCTCGAGGACGTGCTCGGCGCCAGCGCGGTTCTCGTGGAGGCCGACGACGGGCGCTCGCCGCGCGTGCGGCTGGACTCCGTCGGTCGCCATACGGTGGCCGCGGGGTCGTCGAACCCGAAGATCATGGAGGCCCTCGCGTTCGCGCCGCTCGAGCGGCTCGGCCTGGGGTCGCTCGACGTCGACGACTACGCGACGGAGCTGCACAACCCCGAGATCACCGAGCCCCAGGGGTCGGGCAACGTCCCGGAGCGCAACTACAAGACGATCGCCGCCCTGGCCCTGCGGCGGGGCGAGATCGGGCGCGAGGACATGGCCGGGTTCGTCGAGCAGCGGGGGATGCCCGGCTACGCGCCGACACAGGGTCATATCGCCTCGGCCCTATGCTACGTTCCGCACGCACGCGCCCGGTTGATGAATGGGGGCGCGCAGCGGGTACAGCTGATCGCGAAGGGCAGCCTGTTCCTCGGACGCATGTCCGAGCAGTCCGACGGCATGAGCGTGCTGCTCGAGTCCAACGACGAAGCGGAAGGATGAGCGCATGGGAGCCGTAGCCGAAGCGACACGCGAGAACTTCGACGAGCTCGTCGAGAGCGGCACCACGCTCGTCGACGTGTGGGGACCGGACTGCCGCCCGTGCCTTGCGCTGAAGCCGCACGTCGAGAAGCTCGCCGAGGGCCGCGACGACATCAACGTCGTCATGCTCGAGGCGCCGAAGGCCCGCCGGGTCTGCATCCGCCTCAAGGTCCACGGCCTGCCGACCTTCCTGCTCATGCACGACGGCGAGGAGATCTCGCGCCTGTCGGCGTCGACGATCAGCCCGCCCCAGCTTCACGACTGGCTCGAGAAGAGCCTCGACGAGATGAAGGAGGAGGTGAGTTAGCACCCGATGTTCGACAACAAGAAGGTGATCGTGCTCGGCGAGCGCGACGGCATCGCGGGCCCCGCGATCGCGGCCTGCGTCAAGAGCGCCGGCGGACACGTCGAGTACACGTCGACGGAGTGCTTCGTCTGAACGGCCTCGGGGGCCATGGACCTCAATAGCCAGGAAGTGATCAAGCGCCTTGCCGACGAGCACGGGGCCGAGCAGCTGCTCGTCATCCTCGGAGCTCCGGACGACGAGAGCGCGGAGATCGCCGCCGAGACACTTGTGCTCGGCGATCCGACCTATGCAGGTGCATTGGCCGAGACCCAGTTGGGTCTCTCCGTGTATCACGTACTTGAGGAAGAAATCCGCAACGAGATCGATGACGAGGTCTGGGAAGACCAGATCGGGGTCATGGCCGACGTGCTCGACGCCGAGGTCATCTCGGCGGCGGTGAAGGGCATGCGCGAGCAGAAGCCGTAGCCGGCGTGGCTCAGCCTCCGCCGGCCGGGCCGGGGCCGGGCGGGCCGGCCCGGCCCGGCGACGACGGAGGTTGAGCAGGATGGGCAAGCGCACGACGATCGACGAGCTGCTCGCGCAGGCGCGCGAGCGGCTCGTGCGCGTCGCGCCGCACGAGGCGCTGGAGGCGATCGGCGGCGGCGCGCTCCTGATCGACATCCGTTCGGAGTCCCAGCGCGCCGCCGACGGGATCGTGCCCGAGGCGGTCTGGTTTCCCCGCAACGTGCTCGAGTGGCGCTGCGATCCCAGCTCTGCGGGGCACGACGATCGCGTCGGCGGCCTCGACGGACAGGTGATCGTCATGTGCGACGAGGGGTATCAGTCGAGCCTCGCCGCAGCCACGCTGCAGCAGCTGGGCTTCGGCCGCGCCACCGATCTCGCCGGCGGCTTTCAAGCGTGGCGCGACGCCGGGCTGCCGATCGTGCCGGCGTCGCGTTAGCGCTTCGAGCGGCGTCAGCCCCAGCGAAAGCCGGTTGCCGAGGGCAGTGGGTCGATCGGGCTCGTCGGCAGGCCGGGCGGCGGATCCACGACGTGAAAGCCGGCCGGCGACGTGTCGTTCGGGGTGTCGGGATGGAAGATCGATGCGAGGTACTGGATCTGGCCGCGCCCGACGCCCAGCTCGAACTGGCCGCCTCCGTACGCGCCGATGCCGCGCTCGGCGGCGTAGTCGTAGGCGTCGAAGAGCGCCTTGATGCCGCCCAGCCGCGAGGGCTTGAGGTTGACCATCCGCGGGGGAAAGGGCAGCGCCTCGATGTCGTCGATCGAGTGGATGTTGGCGTCCCAGGTGATGCGCTCGCGGTGCGCCTTCAGCGCCGCGTCGATCTCCGGCGTGAGCTTCGGATCCTCGATCCACGCTTCGGGGAAGGCGTCGATGACGCGCAGGTAGAAGTCCGGATCGGCGGGGGTGTCGACGGGGGTGCCCTCGTAGAGGCCCTTGAAGTCGACGGAGTCCACCGCGCCCGTCGCGACGAGCCCGGCGATCAGCTCGGCATCCCATGACGGCGTCGGGTCGAGCTTGAAGCGCAGGGTCGGGTAGTGCTCGAGGCGGCGCGTGACGGGCTCGAGCGACGGCGGCTCGCCGAGGCGCAGCGAGACGACGAAGGTCAGCGGCTGCGGCGTGCGGCCGAGCACCTCGTGCAGGGGCTCGCCGGCCTGGCGCAGGGCGAGGTCCAGCGCGGCGGACTCATAGGCCCACACGCGGTACAGCGGCGAGACCTCGCGCTGGGGCGTCTCGGGGAAGAGCTCGAGCGTGGCCAGGTGCTCGGAGAACGAGCGAATCGTCCAGTCGCCCGCCAGCGCCAGCGTCGGTCCCGTCTTCTGGGCGATCTCGTGGTCGACCGCGTCGTAGACGACGTCCTCCCCGAGCCCCTCCTCGCCGCCGCCCTGCAGGTGGATGATCGTCGTCTTGCGCTCGAAGTCGCTGGAGACGTTCTGGACGAGCCCCTCGAGCTCGTACCCGTCGATGTGGACCGGCAGCTCGGCCACGAGGTCGTAGGTGCTCATGGTCTCGAGGGTAGACTGCCCCGCCGGCCCAGCCTCCGTAGCCTCATGCGCAACATGAAGCGAGCCATCCTCGTAGCGCTGGTCGCCACCGCCGCCTGCTCGCTGCCGGCCTGCGGGGGCGACGACGAAGACGGCGAAGGCGGCGGCGCCTCCGCGCAGACCGAGGAACGCGGGTTCGCCGTCGGCATCGGCGAGCAGGGCGCCGCGATGTTCGCCGACGAGCGCTTCCGCGACCTCGGCATCGACCACGCGCGGCTCGTCGTGCCCTACGACGCCGTCGCGCGCCGCGTCGAGCGCGAGCTCTCCGACGCGTGGCTCGACGCGGCCAAGCGCGCGGGCGTTGAGCCGTTCATCACGTTCGGCCATTCGCGGGCGAACCCGCAGAAGCTGCCCGGCGTCGCCGAGTTCCGTGCGGCGTTCCGCGCGTTTCACGACCGCCATCCCGGCGTGAAGGTCTACGCGCCCTGGAACGAGATCAACCACGCCAGCCAGCCGACGGCGCGCTCGCCGCGCCGGGCGGCGGAGTACTACAACGTCGTCAAGCAGGAGTGCGAAGACTGCACGGTTCTGGCCGGCGACGTGCTCGACCAGGCCGGGATGACCCGTTACGTCCGCCGAGTATCAGCGCGATCTCGACGGCGAGCCGGAGATCTGGGGCCTGCACAACTACGCCGACACGAACCGCTTCCGCACGAGCGGCCTGCGCGATCTGCTGCGCACGGTCAAGGGCGACATCTGGCTGACCGAGACCGGCGGCATCGTGAAGTTCGGGCGCAGCTTCCCGCGCGACGAGCGCCGCGCGGCGCGGTCGGTGGCGTACGCGTTGCAGCTCGCGCGCGACAACGAGCGCGTCGAGCGCGTCTACCTCTACAACTGGACCGCCGCCAAGCCGGCCGACCGCTTCGACTCCGGGCTGATCGGTCCCGACGGCAGGCCGCGGCCGGGGTACGAGGCGCTGCGCGCCGGGCTGGAGCAATAGGCGCTGCCCGAACACGACCTGCCGGCGAGATGAGGGATGACCCCTCATGCGCCGGCCGGACCTTCGACGGAGAGTGACGGCATGGCAACACCGCCATCCACTCATCCACACAAGGAGCGCGTCATGTTCACGAAGCACCTCCGCCGCACCAGCACCAGCACCGGCACCAGCACCGGCGACAGCGGCCGCCGCGCGGGTCGTCGTCATCCATCGGCCGCCGTGATCATCTCCTCGATCGCGCTGTTCGCGGGGCTCGGCGGCGTCGGCTACGCGGCCGGCACGATCGGCTCCGCGCAGATCAAGAACAACTCCGTCCAGGGAGCGGACATCAAGAACGCGACGATCAAGTCCGCCGACATCGCGCTGGGCACGCGCCTTGGCCTCAAGGGCCAGAAGGGACCGGCCGGGGACCAGGGCCCCGCCGGCCAGCCGGGTCCGAAGGGCGATCCGGGCGCACCCGGCCTCAGCGGCCTGGAGAAGGTGACGGGCTCGACCGGCGCCGGCGACTCCGTCTCGCCGAAGTCGCTGACGATCACCTGCCCCGCCGGCAAGCAGGTCGTCGGCACGGCGTTCGACATCCTCGGCGGCACCTCGGGCGCGGCGCCCAACCAGTACAAGGAGGTGTCGATGGACCAGCTCGTCGTCGCCGCCGACCTCACCTCGGTGTCCTTCGGCGCCTACGAGCAGAAGGGCGGAAGCGCGGACAACTGGTCGCTGTACGGCACCGTCCTCTGCGCCACCGTGGCGTAGCGAGCCGCTGCACCGACCCTGCTGGGTCGACGGCCCGCCATCCGGCGGGTCGTCGGCGTGTGCGGCCGGCGCGCTCGTTCAGCTCCCGCCTGCGCCCGCCCCGGCCTCCAGCCGCGCGACGAGCTCGCCGAGCTGCAGCTCCTCCAAACCTTCGCCGACCGCTTCGAGCTCGGCAGCACACAGCTCGACCAGCGTGCGGCCCTCGCGGCAGAGCTCGAGCGTCTCGCGCAGGCCTGCCTCGCCGGAGTCCAGGCGCTTGATGATCGCCTCCAGGCGCGCCGTCGCCGCCTCGTAGGTCAGCGGCTCGGCGGTCGGCGGGATCGGCTCAGGCTCGGTCATCGTCGCCCGTGATCGTCGCATCCGCCGCGCCGTCGCCGAAGCGCAGCCGCACGTCGCCGGCGCGTCGCGCGGCGGCCGCGCTCGTGACGAGCTCGCCGCCCTCGTCGGTGACGAGCGCGTAGCCGCGCTCGACGGTGCGCGCGGGATCGTGGGCGGCGAGGGCCGCGGCGAACGCGCTGATCTGGGTCGCGCCGCGCGCGTCGAGCACGCCGGCGTGCGCCTTGCGATCGAGCACGAGCGCCTTGCGGGCCGTGCGAGCCCGTTCGGCCTGCACGCGCCGGCGCCCCGCCGCGCGGATCTCGCGGATGCGCTGGTGCAGGCGCCGGCGCTCGCCGGCGAGGTGCTCGGCGGGCGCGCGCGACAGGCGGGCGAGCGTCTGCGCGCGGTGCAGCAGCGCGCGCCGGCCGTGGACGTCGAGGCGCCGTGCCATCGCGAGCACGCCGGCGCGCGCGTCGCGGCAGTGCACGGGCACCGCGGACTCGGCGGCATGGGTCGGCGTCGAGCACGACAGCGCGGCGACGTCGTCGATCAGCGTGCGGTCGGTGTGATGGCCGACGGAGGCGATGACCGGGACGCCGAGCAGCGCGATCGTCCGGCACAGCGTCTCGTCGCAGAAGCAGAACAGGTCGGCGAGCGAGCCGCCGCCGCGCGCCACGACGATGACGTCGACGGCGCCCGTCGCCGCGAGCCCCTGCAGCGCGGCGGTGATCCGCGGCGCGGCATGGCGGTCCTGGACCGGCGCGAACGCCCACACGAGCCGGCCCTCCCAGCCGCGGCGCCGCAGCCCCGCGAGGACGTCGTCGCGGGCCTTGCCGCCCTCGCCGGTGACGACGCCGATCGTGCGCGGCAGCGCCGGGCGCACCAGGCGCTTCTGCGGCGCGAAGAGCCCCTCGGCGTCGAGCGTCCTGCGCAGGCGGTCGAGCTGCGCGAGCAGGTCGCCCTCGCCGGCGACGCGCAGCGCGGTGATCGCGAAGTGAAACGACGGCGATGACGTGCGGCTGCCGGCGTAGTAGTCCAGGCCGCCGGCGACGACGACCTGCGCCCCGTCGGCGAGCGCGCCCTGGCCGAGGCGCAGCGCGTCGAAGTCGTCGCGCCACATCGAGCACGGCACCGCCCCGAAGCTGTCACGCAGCTCGAGGTAGACCTTCGCCCGGCTCAGGCGCAGGTTCCACACTTCGCCGAAGAGCTGCACGCGCGGGCGCTCGCGCAGGAAGTCGCGCAGCTTGGCCGCGTAGGCGCCCACGCCGTAGGGCCCTGGCAGGGTACTGCCGTCGATTCCCGCGGGGCGCGTCTGCGGCTCGGCCATCGTGTGCCCAGTCTAGGTTCGGCGCACGCGGAACCCGCCCGCAGCCGGCATCGTGACGCGCCGGTGCGGATATCGCACCGGGCGCGCCAGAGCCCGCGCCGCGCTGAGCGCTGAGCCTCGTGTTGCCGAGTCAGGCGGTGGACATCGCCCTGTGCGCCGATGAGTCGCAGTGCGTCGTGCGGTCTGAGCGTGAGTTCCCTGACCGAAGGAGGGTGTGATGCTTGCGGATGGTCGCGTCGCGTCGAGATTGCCGGCGCAGGATCTGGATCGAGCGCGGAGGTTCTATGCGGAGAAGCTCGGGCTCGAGCCGGCCGACGAGCGGCCGGGCGGGTTGCTGTACCGCGGCGCCGCCGGCGAGTTCGCCCTGTTCGCGTCCGCCGGCGCGTCGCCTGGGAGCTTCACGCAGATGGGCTGGGAGGTCGACGACATCGAGGCGACCGTCGCCGAGATGAAGGATCGCGGCGTCGTCTTCGAGGAGGTCGACCTGCCGGGCCTGCGGACCGTCGGCGGGATCGCCGACATCGTGGGCAACTACCCGAGCAAGGGCGCGACGGGCGAGCGCGGCGCCTGGTTTCGCGACAGCGAAGGCAACATGCTCGGAATCGGCCAGCGTGTCCGCTGACCCGCAGCGGTGCCCGCTCGATGTCGTCGCGGCCGGCGTGGCGCTGATCGATCGCGTGGCTTGCGATGATCGGCCGATGACGCCGCGGCTGCCGATCGAGTTCAGGGCGACCTTGAGCAAGGCCGAGCACAAGGGCGCATGGACGTGTGTGTACTGGGACCGGTCCGCCGAGTTCTTCGGCACGCGCGGGCTCGTGAAGGTGCGCGGCACGATCGATGGGGAAGCATTCGAGTCCTCGTTCATGGCCCAGGGCGATGGGCGTCACCGCCTTCCGGTCAAGGCGTCCGTGCGGCGGGCGATCGGCAGGACTGCGGGCGACGAGGTGGTCGTGCGGATCGAGGAGCGGCTGAGCTGAGCGGTGTGGGCAGCCATGGGTAGCGCGCCCTGGGATCCGCGCTCGCAGCGGTTCGCGGTCGGCGCCGGCGCGACGTTGGAGCAGCTCGCGACCGACCCCCACGCGCTGCTCGCGCGCCTGCGCGAGCGCGAGCCGGTCTCCTGGCTGCCCGCGCTGGAGGGCTGGCTCGTCACGCGACACGACCTCGCGATAGCGGGTGATGCGCGACCCGCAGACGTTCACCGTCGACGACCCGCGCTTCTCGACCGGCCAGGTGGTCGGCCCGAGCATGCTCACGCGCGACGGCGAGGAGCACCGCCGCCATCGCGCCCCGTTCGCGCCGCCGTTTCGCCACGGCGCGGTGCACGCGCGCTTCGCGCAGCTCGTGAGCGAGGAGACCGAGCGACTGATCGAGGGGATGCGCCCGGCCGGCCACGCGGAGCTGCGGCGCGAGCTGGCGGGGCCGCTGGCGGCGGCAGTCGTCACGCGCGCGCTCGGCATCCAGGACGCCGATGCCGGCGCGGTGCTCGGCTGGTACGAGCAGATCGTCGCGGCCGTGACCGACATCACCGCCGGCCTTTCCCCGAGCGCCGCCGGAAGCCGCGCCTACGCGGCGCTGTCCGCCGCGATCGCGCCGGCGCTCGACCGTCAGCCGGACGCGTCGCTGCTCGCCGCCGCGGCGCACGAGGCCGGCGGCCTCGAGCGCGAGCGCGTCATCTCCAACGCCGCCGTCCTGCTCTTCGGCGGCATCGAGACGACCGAGGGCATGATCGCCAACGCGGTCTGGCACCTGCTCTCGCATCCCGGCCAGCTCGCGCTCGCCGCGGCGAGCCCCGAGGCGATGGCGAACGCGATCGAGGAGTCGCTGCGCCTCGAGCCGGCCGCGGCGATCGTCGACCGCTACGCGACCGGCGACGTCGAGATCGCGGAGGCGCAGATCGCGCGCGGCGAGCTCGTGCGCGTGTCGATCGCCGGCGCAAACCGCGATCCGGAGGTCTTCGCGCGGCCCGACCGCTTCGACGTGCGACGCGCCAACGCGCGCCGCCACCTCGCCTTCGCGCACGGGCCCGCACGCGTGCATCGCGATGCACCTGGCGCGCCTGGAGACGAGCACCGCCGTCGAGCGCCTGCTGGCCCGCCTGCCCGGTCTGCGCCTGGACCCCGACCATCCGACGGCGCCGCGAGGGCTCGTGTTCCGCAAGCCGCCCGAGCTGCGCGTGCTCTGGGCCTGCTAATGCGTCGAGTCGGCGGCGCGGGCGCCGTCGGTGACCGACGCCAGCGTGTCCATGCCGGGATCGGCGACGCGGCCGCGCACCTCGCCGTTGACGCCGAGCTCCTGCAGGCGCGCGATCTCGCGCTCGCCCTCGATCCGCGCCGGATGATCGGCCGGCAGGCCGCGGATGAGCTTGGCGATCCGGTTGCGCAGCTGCAGCGCGAAGTGGGGCGTCGAGGCGCCCATGAGCTGGCGCACGTCGGCGAGCGTGACCTCGTGGTCCGGGCGCTGGCGGTCGGGGTGCTCGGCTTGGCTCATCAGCGAGGCGCGACGTCGTCGAGATTACCGGGAAGCTGCTCCTGCACGATCTCCAGCAGGGCGTCGATGCGCGCCTGCGCGGTGACGGAGATCGAGTCGGTCTTGCCGATGATCCAGCCGTGGTTGTAGACGCCGGCGACGGGATCGGTGCGGTATGCGGGCTGGGTGTCGAGCAGCTGGCTCTGCAGCGCCGCCGGCAGCCGCGACCCGTCGTCGAGCAGGAACAGCGGCCCGTAGCTGCCGGCACCCGAGAGCGCGGCGGCGGCGGCGGCGTAGAGCGGGCGCCCGGTGCGCATGAAGACCATCCCGTGGCCGGGGTTCACGACGCCCCAGCCGAACGTGCCGTCGCGGTAGCGCGCGAACTCGATGGCGTTCGTGGCCGCGTCCTGGCCGCCCATCCGCTTGACCGTGCCGAAGCGCTTGAGCTGCTTCGTGACCGCCGGCGAGATGAGCTTGGACGGGCCGAGCACGTAGATCCGCGGCTTGGCCAGCCCGCGCAGCGCGGCGAGCGCGGCCCGCGTCTCGGGCGGGATGTCGTCCTGCGTCACGAAGAGGATCGGGTCGCCGGTCTTGGCCGAGTAGCCCGCCGCCGGCATGGCGAACGACGGGTCGTCTGAGCTCGCGATGACGATCTTCGACGCGACCCCCGGGCGGGCGGTGCGGATGAGCGCCGCGATCGAGCGCGTCAGCGCCAGCGGGCTGGAGCCCTGGACGTCGGTCGTCTTGTAGCCCGCCGGCCTGGCGACGTTGCCGACCCGGATGACCTGCGCGTTGCCGGCGGCCTTGGAGCCGGTCGGGGCAAGCCGGCTCAGCGCGGTCTTCGACGGGCCGGGCAGGCTCGTCCCGTCGGTGAAGAGCACCGGCGCGCGAAACGGCGGCGCCATGAGCGCCGACGCGGCGACCGCCACCCGCCAGTCCGTGGCGTCGACGAGCGTCACCGCGCTGGGCTTGCGCGCCGGGTCGGGGAAGACCGCGCGCGCGATCGCCGCGGCGGTCTGGGTGGGGTCGGTGCCGGGAACGCGCGTCGTGTTCTTCGTCGCGATCTCGGGGAAGCCGAGGTTCTCCTTGGCCTGGCTGGGCGGCGCCAGCAGCGCGGGCTGCGACGGGTCGTCGGAGCGCACCTCGCGGCCGCAGCCGGCCACGACGAGCGCGGCGACGACGACGAGAGCGACGCGGCCCGGGAGGCCGGCGGGGCGAAGCATCGGCGGCACATTAGCGGGCGGTGCCGCGAGAAAACGCCATGGGGGGCGCGCGTCGGCCCGCCCGTGCCGAGTCACCACCGCCGCCGCGCGGGGTACGCACGAGCGTGACGCGCCGCCGCCTCGCGACTCTCGCGCCGCCGCTGGCCGCGCTGCTGGCGGCGATGGCCGCGCCGGCCGCGGCCGGCGCCGTCACGACCGACGAAGCGCTGCTGCGCCGCCACGCGCCGGTACTCGTGCTCGACGCGCGCGAGCCCGGGCCGCCCGTCGCCGTCGGTGCGTTCCTGCGCGGCGCCCGCGGCGCCCGTGCCCGCGCAGCGCCGCCGCGCACGTACGGACACGCCGTCCGCGACGGCGGCCGGCTCTGGCTGCAGTACTGGTTCTTCTATCCCGGCAACCCGCAGGACCGCGGGATCCTGCGCAGCGGCCGCCACACCGGCGACTGGGAGATGCTGCAGGTCGGCCTCGGCGCCGCCGGGCGCCCGCAGGACGTGACGTTCGCCCAGCACTCGTGGCGCCAGGCCTGCAGCTGGTCGCAGGTCCCGAGCGACGGCGCCGCGCCGGTGGCCTACGTCGCGCACGCCTCGCACGCGACCTATCCGCGACGCGGGACGCACGACCGCCCCTGGCCGGACCCCGACGACGAGGCGCGCGGCGACGGCCGGCGGGTGCGGCCGCCGGTCGCGGTGATCGGCGACACGCGCCCGCGCTGGGTCGCCTCGCGGGCGCGCTGGGGCGCCAGCCGTGCGGCGTGGTGGAACCCGGCCGAGCAGTCCAGCCCGCTCGGCCCGCGCTTCCAGCCGGACGGGCGCTGGCGCGCGCCGGCGGCGTTCCGGACGGGCGCGCGGTCGTGCGCCGCGGGTCCGCCGGGCTACCCGTGGTGGGCATTCGCCGGCGCCGGGGTGCTCGCGGCACTGCTGATCACTGCGTTCCTGCGCAGGCGGGCATCCCGCGCCTGATAGAAAGAACGGGACCCACCACCCCCCAGGAGGCACGATGGCCGGCATGTCCGGACGGATGTCCACCGTCATCAAGGCGAAGATCTCCAAGCTGCTCGACAAGGCTGAGGATCCGGGCGAGACGCTGGACTACAGCTACACGAAGCAGCTCGAGTCGCTGCAGCAGGTCAAGAAGGGCATCGCCGACGTCGTCACGGCGAAGAAGCGGCTGGGCATGCAGGCCCAGAAGCTCGAGCAGTCCGTCGTCAAGCTCGACACGCAGGCGCGCCAGGCGCTGGCCCAGGGCAACGAGCCGCTGGCCCGCACCGCGCTGGAGCGCAAGACGCTCGCGCAGACCGAGCTGCAGTCGCTCGATCAGCAGGTCGCCGAGCTGCAGTCCCAGCAGGACAAGCTGACCGAGTCCGAGAAGCGCCTGCGCACGAAGATCGAGGCGTTCCGGACAAAGAAGGAGGTCATCAAGGCCCAGTACTCCGCCGCCGAGGCGCAGGTCCGCATCTCCGAGGCGGCGACCGGCGTTGGCGAGGAGATGGCCGACGTCGGCCTGGCGATGCAGCGTGCGGTCGACAAGACCGAGGACATGAAGGCGCGCGCGTCGGCGGTCGAGGAGCTCGAGGAGGCGGGGACCTTCGAGGACCTCACCCAGCTCGGCTCCGGGCAGGACGACATCGACCGCGAGCTCGCGCAGCTCGGCACGGGCGGGATGGTCGACGACGAGCTGGCCAAGATGAAGGCCGAGCTGGGCTCGGGCAGCGCGCCCGCCCCGGCCGAGCTCGAGTCCGGCGAGGGCAAGGCATGATCGTCCGGATCATGGGGGAGGGGCAGTACCGCCTGTCCGAGGAGGTTCTGTCGCGCGTCAACGAGCTCGACAACACCGTGGTCGCGGCGGTCGAGGCCGACGACGAGGACGCCTTCCACGAGTCGTTCGAGGAGATGCTCGATGCGATCCGCAGCGAAGGCGAGCACCTCGGCGACGAGGAGATCGAGACCTCGGACATCATCGTCCCGCCCGCCGACACCTCGTTCGCGGAGGCGGCCGCCGAGTTCACCGGCGACGGGCTGATCCCGGACTGAGGCCGCCGCAGTCCGCCGCGGCAGGGGAGGCCGAGAGGACATCGCTCCACGGGCCGGTCGGCCCATTCCCCTACCGCCCGCTGGCCTTGAGCTGGCGCTCCTCCCACTCGGACACCTCGAAGGTCCTGCCGGGCGCGCCGCCGACGACGAGCACGGCGGTGTCGGGCTCGGTGGCGAAGGCCTCGCGCAGCGTGGCGGGTCTCACGTGCACGACGCTGCCCGCGGGCACGTCGTGCTCGGCGCCGTCCAGGACGAAGCGCGCGGCCCCGCGAACCACGATGTACAGCTCCTCGTGGCCGCCGGTCTCGTCGTGGCGCTCGACGACGCGATCGCCGGGCTGCGCGCCGAGGAACGCGTTCACGCCAAACGAGCGGATGTCGAGGTGGTCGCGGACCGGTCGCCAGTCCAGCGCCGGGTCACACGGCTGCGCGGCGCGCGGGATCGCGTCCAGCGCGACGATCATCGCCGCACCTGCGCAGCGCGCAGACCGAGCAGCTCGACGATGCCGCGCGTGGACACGAACGGGTCGGCGACGGCGTCGCCGCTGCGAACGTCGATCGCGGCGACGATGCGCCCGCCGAGCTCGCCGATCAGGCGCTCACCGCGCGGCAGCTCGTGTTCGTCGAGCGCGCTGAGGCGGGCGATGGCGGGCTCGTCGCCGGCCGAGGCCGGGCGGATCAGGAACGCGGCGCCGGCATCGGCGGTGTGGTGGCGTCGCGTGACGCGGCGGGCGTAGTGGCCGCCGTGCTCGGCGAAGCTGGAATAGAACATCTGGGCCCCCTGACGAAGGACGTGGGCGGGTCGTGTAACTGGCTATATAGTATAGCCGGTTAGCTAACCCGTCAAACCACTACATTGGTGTCATGTCCAACCCGGCGCCAGGCTCCCTCGAGACCGTGCGGTCGTTCGTCAACACGCTCGACGTCGACGACGGGGTCGAGCTGCTCGGCACCCCCGCCGAGCTGACCGCGTGGCTCACCGACCAGGGCCTGGGCGGCGAGGCAGCTGCGCCGCGTGCCACCGCAGCGGATCTACGCCGCGCGATCGCGCTGCGCGAGGCGCTGCGCGCGCACCTGCTCGCTCACCACGACCAGCCGCTGCCCGCCGAGGCCGCGGCGACGCTCGACGCGGCGGCCCGCCGCGCGCGCCTGACCGTCCGCTTCACGGGCGCCGACGAGACGCGGCTCGAACCCGAGGCCGCCGGCGTCGACGGCGCGCTCGGGCGGCTGCTGGCGATCGTCGCGCACGCGATCGAGGAGGGCACCTGGCAGCGCCTGAAGGTCTGCCCCGCCGACACCTGTCAGTGGGCGTTCTACGACGCCTCGCGCAACCGCTCAGCGGTGTGGTGCGACATGCGCGTCTGCGGCAATCGCGCGAAGGTGCGCGGCTTTCGCGAGCGCGAGCGCGGACGGGGCGGTGGCGACGAGGGCCACGGCCACGGCTGACGAGCTCAGATCGGGATTCCCCACAGCGGAAACCAGCGCTCGAGCTCGGGCTCGATCGGCAGCTCGTCGCCGATCATCGCCTTGATCTGCAGCTCGCGCTCGCCGTCGCGCGACTGCTCGCCGGAGGCGGGCACGAACGGGTACCAGTGGCCGCGCTTGTAGTTATAGATGAAGTACACGCGCTTGCCCTTGGCGTCCTTGAAGGCGAACACCGCCGCCAGCACGCGGTCGCCGTAGCCGCCGACCATGAGGGCGTCCGAGACGGCGTTGACGCCGACGACGAGATCCTCGATGTCGTCGTCGTGCAGGATGATCCAGCGGTAGCCGTGGGAGTCCTCGCTCGTGGTGATCGCCGTCCCGGTGTCGGCGCCCGTCCCGGCCAGAAGCTCCTCCATCTCGGCGACGATCGCCTCGAAGTCCGCGGTCGCGAGCGGCTGGAAGACGATCGCCGCGACGCCCTTGGTGTCGATCCCGTGACCGGTCGACAGCGTCACGTACGCCGTCGACATCGCGAACAGCTTGTCGGCCGCCGGCGGCGCCTTCAGCTTCTTCTTGCCGCCGAGGATCGCGTCGAGAAAGCCCATGTGGGCGTTACGCGGCGGCGAGGGTGCCGCGCTGCAGCTCGCCCTCGAGCCGCATGAGCTGCTCGATGCGCTGCTCCATCGGCGGGTGCGTGGAGAACAGGCCGCCGATGACCTTCTTCGGCGAGGCGATGAAGAACGCGCTCATCTCGTTGGCGACGCGCAGGTCCTGCTGGGGCAGGCGGTCCATCCCCGAGGAGATCTTGCGCAGCGCCGAGGCGAGCGCGCTGGGGCGCCCCGTGGTGAGAGCGGCGCCGCGGTCGGCGCTGAACTCGCGGTAGCGCGACAGCGCCATCATCAGCAGGAAGGACAGCACGTAGACGACGACCGAGGCGAGGATGATCACGAGGAAGCCGGGGCCGTCGTCGTCGTCGCTGTGGCCGCCGCCGAAGAGGAAGCCGAACTGCAGGATCATCGCGGCGACCGACGCGAAGAACGAGGCGATCGTCATGATCATCACGTCGCGGTTCTTGACGTGCGCGAGCTCGTGCGCCATGACGCCCTCCAGCTCGGCGGGCGAGAGCATCTTCATGATCCCGGTGGTCGCGCAGACCGTCGCGCTCTTCTGCGACTTGCCGATCGCGAAGGCGTTGGGCATCTCGGTGTAGGCGACGGCGATCTTCGGCTTGGGCAGGTCGGCCTGGATGCAGAGGCGCTCGATCATCGAGTGCAGCTCCGGCGCCTCCTGCGGGGTGACCTCACGGGCTCCCATCGCGTGCAGCGCGAGCTTGTCGGAGGTGAAGAACTGCACCGCCGCGAAGCCGCCGGCGATGAGCAGGATCATGAAGCCCTGAACGCCGGCCGCGAACAGCACGCCGACGAACGCGACGTACAGCGCGCCGAGCAGGAACATCGTGAGCAGCATCCGCGACTGCAGTCCTGCATCGCGTGTGAACGTCGTCTTCGTAGCGGCCATGCATCCATTCTGCCAAACCGCCGACACCGGCCTGCCTGGTTCGCCGGCCTGCTAGCGTGCGTCGCCGATTTCCCTGCACAGGACGCGGGGAACGTGAGCTCCGGCCGCAGCCTTCGCAAGGTCGCTCGCAAGGCTCCATAACCCGAGGTGCCGGTTTGGTCCGCTGTGCAGCGCAAACCTAGACTCGGCGTTCGCATGCGCGTCCGCCTTCTCCTGACAGCCGTCGCGCTGCCGCTCCTGCTGTGGGCGCTGCTGCCGATGCCGTCCGCCGGCAAGAGCAAACAGGAGGAGCTCAACGAGCTGCAGTCCAAGATCGACGACGCCCGCTCGAAGATCGGCCGCAAGAAGGGCACCGAGCGCGTGCTGTCCTCCGAGATCGCGGGCTACAACCGGCGCATCCGCAAGCTGCAGGGCAGGATCACGACGCTGCAGACCCATCAGGAGCGTGTCCAGGCCGACCTCGACGCCAAGCGCGCAGAGCTCGAGAGCCTGCGAACCGGCCTGCGCAGCGAGCGCGCCCGCCTCGTGCGGCTGCGCAAGCGCCTCGACGTGGCCCGCGCGAAGCTGCGCGAGCGCCTCGTCGACATCTACAAGGCCGAGCCGCCGGACATCGTGACCGTCGTGCTGAACTCCGACGGCTTCACCGACCTGCTCGAGCGCAGCGAGTTCATCAAGCGCATCTCCGACCAGGACCGCACGATCGTCACGCTCGTCCGTGACGCGAAGGCCGACGCGACGTCCACCGAGAAGCGCCTGCGCACGCTCGAGGCGCGCCAGCGCAAGGTCACCGCGATCGTGCAGCAGCGCCGCGACGAGATCTCCGCGGTGCGCATGCAGCTCGTCGGCACGCGCGTGGGCTACACGCGCACGAAGAACGGCAAGGCCGCGGCGCTGAGCAGCGTGCGCACGAGCCGCCGCAGCCTCGAGGAGCACGTCGACAGCCTCGAGGCGGCATCGAGCAAGATCGCTGCGCAGCTCGGCCGGCTGCAGGGCCAGTACGCGGGCGATCTGCCGATCCGGCGCGGCAACGGCAGCATGATCTGGCCGGTCAACGGGTCGATCACGGGGGTCTTCGGCGAGGCGCGGCCGGGCCACATGCATGCCGGCATCGACATCGCCGCCGGCGAGGGCACGCCGATCCACGCCGCCGACGCCGGCCGCGTCGTGCTGATCCAGGGCATCGGCCAGTCCGGCGGCTACGGCAACTTCACCTGCGTCCAGCACACGGCGTCGATGTCGACGTGCTACGCGCACCAGTCGCGCGTCGGCACGAGCGTCGGGGCCAGCGTCAGCAAGGGCCAGGTCATCGGCGCCGTCGGCAACACCGGGCACTCGTTCGGGGCGCACCTGCACTTCGAGGTGCGCGTCAACGGCTCGCCGGTGAACCCGATGGGCTACCTGTAGCGCGCGCCATCGCAGCGCGCGACTAACCTCCGGCCCGCATGCAGCCCGAGATCGAATTCCTCGGCCTGTCCCTGAAGACGTTCGGGATGTGCTTCGGCCTCGCCTTCGTCGTCTCGGGGGCGGTCGTCGGGCGGGGCCTCGTCGAGCTCGGCAAACCGCCGGACTGGGCCTACGAGATGGTCTTCGCGGCCCTCATCGGCGGCCTGCTCGGCGCCCGCCTCTACTGGATCCTCGCCAATCTCGACGAGGTTCGCGGCGACGTGATCGGCGGGATCTTCGGCGGCGCGGGGCTGGTCTGGTTCGGCGGCGCCCTCGGTGGCGCCGCGGGCGTCCTGCTGTGGGCGCGCCGGCGCGGGATGTTCAACCTCACGCTGCTCGACGTCTGCTCGCCGGCGCTCGCGCTCGGCTACGCCGTGGGCCGGATCGGCTGCCAGCTCTCCGGCGACGGCGACTACGGCGGTCCGACCGACCTGCCCTGGGGCATGGCCTATCCCGACGGCGTCGTGCCGACGCTGGACGTCGTCCACCCGACGCCGATCTACGAGACGCTGGCGATGTGCCTCGTCGGCTGGGTCCTGTGGCGCTCGCGGCACGCGCTGCGCCCGGGCCTGCTGTTCGCCTGCTACCTCGTGCTGGCGGGCGCCGAGCGCTTCCTCGTCGAGTTCGTGCGTCGCAACGACTCGGTCGTCGCCGGCCTGACCGAGGCGCAGCTGCTGAGCCTCGTGATGATCGTGGCCGGCGGCGAGTGGCTGCGCCGGGCGGCGCGCGCGGGCGGGATTCGCCGCGAGCGCGACGACTCGGGCGAAGCGGCGCCCGCGGCCGCGCCGTCAGCCGCCTAGTGTCGTGAGTCAGATGTTCGCATGCATCTGACGGCGCCGGAACGCGTCTGCCGGCACCCGGTATCCACAGACGTACCACCGGTACGACGGTGGATACCGGTCACCGGCAGACACGTCCCGGCATCCCTCAGCTGCACACGAACTTCCGCCTCACGACACGAGCGTCTCGACGAGCGAGCGGCGCTCGCCGGCCGCCGCGCGCGGTTGCCCCGGCGCCAGCAGCGCCGCGATCACCCAGAGCCCGATCGCGGCGAGCGCGACCGACGCGCCCGCGGCGACGTCGAGCTCGGCGCTGGCGACGAGCCCGAGCAGGCCGGCGAGCGCGCCGAGGGCGGCGGCCAGCGCGATCTGCGCGCCGACCGTCCGGCCGAGGCGGATCGCTGCCGCCGCCGGCGCGACGATGAGCGCGAGGACGAGCAGGTTGCCGAGCCCCTGCACCGCGGCGACGACGGCCAGCGCGAGCACGGCCAGCAGCGCGAGCTCGACGCGGCCGGGCCGCACGCCGAGCGACGGCGCCGCCACGGGGTCGAAGACGGTCGCCGCCAGCGAGCGATGCCCGGCGCAGAGCGCCAGCCCGACGCACGCGCCCAGCCCGCAGGCCGCGACGAGATCCGCCGTGCTCGTGCCGAGCAGATCGCCGAAGAGCATCTCGCCGAGGCGCGCCGGCACGTCGGGCGCGAGTGCGAGCAGGGCCCCGAGGCCGAAGGCCGTCGTGACCGTCACCCCGACGGCGATCTCGGGCCCGACGCGGGTGTCGCGTGCGGCGAGCGCGATGAGGGCCGCGGCGGCGAGGACCCCGCCGGCGGCGCCCAGCAGGAGGGGGGCGCCGGCGAGCGCGGCGAGGACGAGGCCGGGCAGCATCGCGTGCGCCAGCGACTCGGCCGCATACGTGTGGCGCAGGTGCAGCAGCCACACGCCGAGGGCGCCGCACGTCGCACCGAGGATCACGACCTCCAGAAGCGCGCGCTGCAGCAATCCGGAGCGCAGGATCTCCATCAGCGGTCGTCCACGTCAGTGGCTGTGGGAGTGGTGCTGGACGGCGACCGCGCGGTGGCCGCAGTCGAGCATCACGATCTCCTCCCCGTACGTCCCCTCGAGCACGGCGTTCGTCAGCGTCTCGGCCGGCGGCCCGTAGGCGATCTGCGCCCCGGCCAGGCACAGGACGCGGTCCCAGCCGCGAGCCTGATCGACGTCGTGGGTGGCGATCAGCAGGACGCGGCGCTCGGCGCGCAGCTCGTCGAGGATGCGCATGATCGCCTCCTCGCTCGTGCGGTCGACGCCGGCGAACGGCTCGTCGAGCAGCAGCACCCGGGCGTCCTGCACGAGCGCGCGCGCGATCAGCACGCGCTGGCGCTGGCCGCCCGACAACGCGCCGAAGCGCGTGCCCGCCCGGTCGCCGAGGCCGACGCGCTCGAGGGCCGCGCGCGCGGCCGCACGATCGCGCGCACCAAGCCGGCGATACCACGGCGTGCGCGCGTACGCCCCCATCAGCGCGACGTCCATCGCGCTGACGGGGAAGTCCAGGCGCGAGCGCTCGGTCTGCGGGACGTAGGCGATCGTGCCGTGCACCGTCGCGCTGCCGGTCGCGGCCGGCAGCTCGCCCAGCAGCGCGCGAAACAGCGTCGTCTTGCCGCCGCCGTTGGGGCCCAGGACCGCCACCGCCTGGCCGCCGGTCGCCGTGAACGTCACGTCGCGCAGCGCAGCCGCGGCGCTGCCGTAGGCGGCCGACAGGCCGTGCACCTCGACGCCGGAGGCCGAGGCCGCAGGCACGGCGGCCGTCGCGCTCATGACGCGGTTCTCCGCACGGCTCCCGCGAGCGCGACGGTCGCGAAGACGCCGCCGCCGATGACGGCGATCGCGGGACCCGGCGGCAGGTCGAGGTGGTAGGCCAGCAGCAGCCCGCCGAGACCCTCGGCGGCGGCCAGCGCCACGGCGCTCACGAGCAGCGGCACGAGCGCGTCCGTCAGCAGGCGAGCGGTCGCGGCCGGGACGACCAGCAGCGTCGAGACCAGCAGCGCGCCGACCGCCGGCAGCACCGCGACGACGGTCAGGGCGAGCAGCGCGAGCAGCAGCCGGTCGCCGCGCGCCGCGCGCACGCCGAGGGCGGGGGCGCCCGCGGGATCGAAGCCGGTGGCCAGCCACGTGCGCCCGAACGCCGCCGTGCAGATCAGCGCGGCGAGGGCGGCGGCGGCGGCGAGCGCGACGTCGCCGTCACCGAGCCCGAGGAGGGTTCCGAACAGCAGGCGGTCCACGGCCGCGCCGGAGGCATAGACGTCGCTGGCGAGGATCGCGCCGAGCGCGAGCGCCGCCGTCAGCAGCAGGCCGGTCGCGGCGTCGGCGCTCGTCGCCCCGCGGCGCGTCATCCGTGCCAGGAGGCCGGCGAACCCGAGGCCGGCGCCGAGCGCCGCGATCGGGGGTGCGATGCCCCACGGACCGGCCACGACCAGTCCCGGGAACGTGGCCGTGCCCGCCGCGTGGGCGAAGAACGCCAGCCGGCGGAGCACGACCCAGGTGCCCAGCAGGCCGGCGGCCACTGCCAGCAACAGGGTCGCGAGCAGCGCGCGCTGCATGAAGGGGATCGCGAGCGGGTCGGTCAGCCAGCGCACCGGGCGAGCTTATCGAAAACGGTTCTCACTAATAGGCTTCCGAGACCCCTGTCATCTCGCCGCAATCGCGGTAGGCTCGCCCGAGCTGCGCCTTCGGCCCGCGAGTGGAATCTCATCCCCTGTCTCGCGGGCGGCGCCATTTCCTCGGGACGAGATGGGAGCGGGTCGCATGCCTGGCAGCCCCGCAGCACCGCCGGCACCTGACAGCAAGTCCAGCGGCACGTTGTCCGCCGCGATATCCAACGCCGTCGTCGGGCTCCTGCACGACTACACCGGCCGCGGGCCCACGCGTGCGCGGACGACGATCGGCGCCGACACGATCGTCGTGACGCTGCGCGACAGCCTCACGAAGGCCGAGCGCACGCTTGCCGGTCGCGGCCAGGCGACCGAGGTGCTCGCGATGCGGCGCGCCTTCCAGGACACGATGCGCGACGACCTCGTGGCCGCGGTGGAGACCCTCACCGGCCGCACCGTCGAGGCGTTCCTCAGCGACAACCTGCACGAGCCCGACGTCGCCGTCGAGATCTTCCTCATGAACCCCCACGACGGCGACGGCCGCCGCGAGACGGCGATGGGCGACGGAAGGACGCTGCCCGGCGGCTGACGCCGGCACGGGGCGAGGCCCGGCTGGGCCGGCGGACTTGCATACTCTGCGATCCGCATGCCCGCCACCCGCACCCAGCTCTCGCAGGCCTACCCAATCGGCAGCCGCGTCGACGAGGACGGGCGCCTGCAGCTCGGCGGTTGTGACGCGGTCGAGCTCGCCCGCGCGTTCGGCACCCCGGCCTACGTCGTGGTGGAGGACGACCTGCGCGCCCGGGCGCAGACGTTCGTCGAGGCGTTCAAGGCCCGCACGAAGGACTTCGACGTGCTGTTCGCCTCCAAGGCGTTTCCGTGCACCGCGATCTATCGCGTTCTCGCCGAGGAGGGGATCTCGTGCGACGTCGCCTCCGGCGGCGAGCTCGCGCTGGCATTGCGAGGCGGCTTCGACCCGGCGCGGATCTACATGCACGGCAACGCGAAGTCGCTCGACGAGCTGCGCTTCGCGCGCGAATCGGGGGTCGGCCACGTCGTCATCGACAACGCCGACGAGATCGAGCGGCTGGAGGCGGTCGTCGCCGACGGCGCGCCGCAACGTGTGTTGCTGCGCGTGACGCCCGACGTGCGCGGCAGGACGAACGACAAGATCTCCACGGGCCAGGCGGACTCGAAGTTCGGCTTCTCGATGGCCGACGCGCCGGGCGCCATCGCCCGCGTGCAGGCCAGCGAGCAGCTCGACCTCGTCGGGCTGCACATGCACATCGGCTCGCAGATCCTCGAGCTCGAGCCGTTTCGCCTGGCGATCGAGGCGATCGCACCGCTCGGCGACTTCGGCACCTACAACCTCGGCGGCGGGCTCGGCGTCGCCTACACCGCGGCGCAGGAGCCGCCGCGGATCGCCGACTACGTCGCGGCGAAGGTCGACACGGTCAACCGCGTGCTCGGGCCGGGCAAGCGCATTCTCGACGAGCCCGGCCGCGCGCTCGTCGCCAACTCGACGGTGACGCTGTACACGGTGCAGAGCGTCAAGCGCAACGTCTCGACGTGGGTCGGGGTCGACGGCGGCATGTCCGACAACCTGCGCCCGATGCTCTACGGCTCGGTCTACGAGGCGCAGATCGCCGACCGCTTCGGCGGCGGCACCCTGTCACGGCTGACCGGCAAGCACTGCGAGTCCGGCGACATCATCGTGCGCGACGCGCGTCTCGACGACCCGCGCGTGGGCGACGTCGTCGTGACGCCCGCGACCGGTGCCTACGGCTACGCGATGGCCAACAACTACAACGGGGTCCCGCGCCCGCCGGTGGTCATGGTCTCCCACGGCGACGCCCGGCTCGTCGTGCGGCGCGAGACCTACGACGACCTGTTCGCCCGCGATGTCGACTGAGGCGACGCGCCCGGGCGCGATCTACCGGGTGGGCCTGCTCGGCCACGGCACCGTCGGCGGTGCGTTCCAGACGCTGCTCGAACAGCGCGCGGAGCACGTGGCGGCGATCACCGGGCTGCGCCCGCAGATCAGCGGCGTCCTGACGCGCTCGCGCGGCGACTTCGCCGAGATCCTCGCCGGCTGCGACCTCGTCGTCGAGCTGATGGGCGGCATCGATCCGGCCCGCGAGTACGTGCTGACGGCCATGCGGGCGGGCAGGCACGTCGTCACCGCCAACAAGCAGCTGCTCAGCCAGCACGGTGAGGAGCTGTGGGCCGCGGCGCGTGAGCACCGCGTGCAGCTGCGCTTCGAGGCTGCGGTCGCGGGCGTCGTGCCGGTCATCCGCGTGCTGCAGGAGTCGCTCGCCGGCGCGCACGTCGATCGCGTGCACGGGATCGTCAACGGCACGACGAACTACATCCTCTCCGAGATGGCCCGCACCGGCTGCTCGTACGACGCGGCGCTCGCCGAGGCGCAGCGCCTGGGCTACGCCGAGGCCGATCCGACCGAGGACGTCAACGGCAAGGACGCGGCCGCGAAGATGGCGATCATCGCGCGCTTGGCGTTCGATACCCCGGTGCACATCGACCAGGTCACGTACGAGGGCATCGAGGCGATCACCGCCGACGACATGGAGTACGCCCGCGAGCTGCGCCTCGGCCTGAAGCTCATCGGCACGGCCGAACGGATCGACGGCAAGCTCGCGGTGCGCGTGCACCCGGCGTTCCTGTACTCCGGCCATCCGCTGGCCAGCGTGCACGGCCCGTTCAACGCCGTGACGGTCGAGTCAGAGGCGATCACCGAGATCACGATGTCCGGCCCCGGCGCCGGCGGGCCGCAGACCGCGAGCGCCGTCCTCGGCGACGTGATCAGCGCGATGATCCCGCCCGCCTCGACGCCCGAGACGACGCAGGCGCTGGAGATCGTCGATGACATCGAGTCCTCCTTCTACCTGCACATGGAGGTCGCCGACCGGCCCGGCGTGCTGGCGCAGGTCGCGCTCGTCCTCGGCGAGCACGGCGCGTCGATCAAGTCCGTCGTGCAGAAGGGGCTGGGGGAGAAGGCGCGCCTGGTGATGGTCGTCCACCCGCTGCTCGAGTCGCAGTTCTTCGCGGGCGTGGCCGAGATCGCGCAGCTGGACTTCCTGCGCTCACCCCCGCGCGCGATCCGCGTCATCGACGAGGAGTTCGTGTAGCGCCCGGATCGTCATGACGAGAAGCAGGGCCGCCGCCGCTGCGAACCCCCCGAACCACACCCAAGCGGCCGGATCGGAGCTCGAGAAGAGGTCGCGGTGCACGAGCGATACGGCGATCGTGCCGCTCGTGAAGACGAGCATCGCGGGAGCGATCGCCGACACGTCGGCCCAGCCCGTCTTCCGGGCGTAGTGCCAGCTGCACGCCGCGTAGGCCAGGAACGGGCCGCCGTAGAACTGCGCCAGGCCGGCGGAGATCGGCCACGGCCAGATGTCGGCCGCCGCCGACGGCACGACGAGCAGCAGCCCGCCCAGGAGGGCGAACGCGATCGCCTGAACCCGGAGGAAGGCGTGCGTCCACGCTGACAGGGTGGCGGCGCCGCCGGTCTCCGTGGCGACTGCGCGGCGGGCCCGGACGAGCAGCGCCAGCGCGATCGCGGGATAGATCGTGTACGACAGCGTCCACACCCAGACCGGCGCGAGGTCGAAGTCGAACGCCTCGGAGTTCAGGATGGTGGCGAGCAGCAGCAGGCTCGTGAAGAGCGCGATCGCCGGCAGGGCCGCCGATACCTGCGCGCGCCGGCGCGCGAGCACGCACCCGACCATGTAGACGCCGCCGAAGAGGTAGAGCATCCCGACGAACCCGGCGTGCAACGGTGGCAGGACGGCCCACGTGAACGACTGATCCATCTTGGTGGGCGTCACGAGGCCGAGATAGGCCACGAACAGCGCGGCGACGGCGATGACGACGAAGAAGACGCGCTGCGCGGCCGGGATCTCCCGTACCGCATCGGCGGGCGCGGGCTCCGCGCCGGCGACGGTGGCTATGGACATCGAACAGGCTCCTATTCGTCGGGTGGGCGGGGTACCGCGGCGCACGCACAGATCAGCTCGAGCGCGGAGTGCAGCTCCAGCCAGCCGCTGAAGCTCGCGGGCGGCTCGCCGCGGACGGCGAGCGACCCGCTGACCGGCTCGGTCAGTTCGAGGTCGATCGTGATCTGCAGCCGGGTGGGCACGAGACGGAGCATGTCGGCGCCGGCCGGGCCTCGCGTCGGGGAGGCACCCCGAACTTTGGGCTCATTCGGTCGCTGCGAGCGCCGCCGCGAGCTCCTTGCGCGAGCGGATGTCGAGCTTGGAGTACGCCCGCCCGAGATGGGTCTCCACCGTCTTGCGCGTCACGAACAGCGACTGGGCGATCTCGGGGTTCGACAGCCCGGCGGCGGCGAGGTCGGCGATCCGCCGCTCGCTCGCGGTCAGCGCGTCGACACCGCGCAGCTGCAGCCGGCGGGGGCGCGCGCCGGTCGCCAGGAGGTCGTTGCGCGCCTGGTCGGCGAGCACCGTCGCGCCGCAGCGCTGCGCCATGTCGAGCGCTTCGCGCAACGTCTCGCGCGCCTCGCCGCGGCGGTTGGCGCGCCGCTGCGCGGCACCGAGGTCGGCGAGCGCCCGCGCGTGCTCCAGGCGCGCCGGCGACGTCGCCAGCAACTCGACCGCCTGGCCGAGCCCGGCGATCATCGCGTCGCTGTCGTCGCTCAGCAACGCAACGAGCCGTCGGGCGCCGCCGAGCATCCCCGGCGTCCCCCACGCGCCGGCCGCG
Organism: uncultured Actinomycetes bacterium; assembly: GCA_963746165.1. Lineage (GTDB taxonomy): Bacteria > Actinomycetota > Thermoleophilia > Solirubrobacterales > Solirubrobacteraceae > CADCVQ01. Next base: position 75,712 of record CAVVAG010000016.1, read on the forward strand.
GCGAGCTCCTCGCGGGCGAACGCCCGGGCGGCCTCGAGCTCGCCGCGCTCGCGCAGCGCGAGCGCCAGCGCGGGCCGCCAGGAATACAACAGCGGGTTTCTCGCCCCGAACACGGCCGTGCGACGGCCGCACTCCTCGAGATCGGCGATCCCCGAGTCGGCGTCGCCCTGGGCCAGGCGCAGCCGCCCGCGCGCCGCGAGCAGGGTCGTGAACGGCGCCGGCGGCGGGATGAACGCGCGGTCCAGCCCGATGTCGTCGAGGCACGCCTGCGCCTCGTCGAGCTGACCGGTCTCCAGGAACGCGGCGATGAGGACCCCGCTGTTGAACGCGCTGCCGAGCAGGAGGCCCGAGCGCAGCGTCGCCTCGAGCGCCACCCGCATCTCGCTGATCGCCTCGCCGACCGCGCCGCGGCGGAAGGCAACGCTCCCGCGCGCCGAGCACACCCACGAGTACGCGTGCTCGGAGCCGTGGCGGCGGGCGCTCGTCGCCGCCTCGTCGTGCATCGCGTCGGCGTCGTCGAGCTCGTCGGCGCAGATGAGCGTCATCGAGGGCCCGACGAGCTCGTACGGCACGACGCCGCGATCGGCGATCAGCCGGCCGCCGGCGAGCGCACGCCGTGCGAGCGCGGCGGCCCGCTCGGCGTCCTGTGAGCGCCACATCCGGTGGTAGGCGATCTGGCAGAGCATCATCCGCTCGCCCCGCGTGTCGCCCGCGAGCGACTCGCCGATGCGCTCGAAGCGGGCGACCGCGTGCCGCACCGCGGCCGGATCGAGCATCGCGGCGGCGACGTACTGGGCCTCGAGCTGCAACGCGCGCTCGGGGTCCTGGCCCGCCAGTTCGCCGATGACGGTGTCGAGCAGCCCGAGCGTCTCGGTGGTCCGCCCGGCGGAGAGCAGGAACGGCGCGGCGGCTTCGACGACGTCGCCGCGCATCGCCGGATCGGTGGCGAGGGCGAACGCCTGCAGCAGATGCTCGGCCGCCTCCGGCAGCGCGGCTGCCGATTCCGCGCGGCCGAGCTCGAGCAGGATCGCCGGCTGCTCGGCTGCCGTCGGCGGCTCGGCCAGCGCGCGCCGCAGGTAGCCGACCGCCGTCTCCGCGGCGCCCTGGCGCAGGGCGTCGGAGGCGGCCCGCCACAGCCAGCCCACGACCTCGGGGTCGGCGGCCGGCTCGGTCCAGAGCAGATGCGCGGCGACGCGCTCCGGGCGGGCCGGCTCGGCGGCGAGCAGCGTCGCGGAGCGACCGTGCAGCCGGGCGCGCTGGGCCGGTCCGAGGTCGTCGTAGATCACCGCGCGCATGAGCGGGTGGGTGAAGCGCAGCGGCCGGCCGCGGTGGAGGAAGCCCGCCGCGGCGAGGCGGTCGACCGCATCGGCGGACTCGTCCTCGGAGAGCTCGGCGAGGGCGGCGACGTGGCGCAGGGCGGCGTCGTCGCCGAGCGTCGCGACCGCGCGCGCCACGCGCTGATCGGCCACCGCCAGGTGGCCCAGGCGAACGAGCGCCTTGCGGGTGATCGCCTCCGGCCGGACGTGGCGGATGCTCGCCGAGGCCGCGCTGTCGGGCACGCCGCCGTCGGCGGCGAGCGCGCGCGCGAGCTCGGTGAGCAGGAACGGGTTGCCGCGGCTCGCCTCGTGCGAGGCGCGCACGAACTCCCCGTCGGGCTCGGTGGCGAACAGGTCGCGCAGGACGTGGCCGGCTGCGCTGGCGCTGAGCGGCCCGGGGCGGATCGTGCTCGCCACCGGCTCGCCGGCGATCGCGTCGATGAGCGCCAGCGGGGCGCCCGGCTCGGTCGATCGCGCCGTCAGCACGAGCAGCACCGGCAGCTCGTCGAGCCGGCGGGCGAGGTACTGCGCGTAGCGCAGCGACGGCACGTCGGCCCAGTGGGCGTCGTCGACGGCGATGAGTATCGGGCCGTCCGCGGCGATCCCCGCGGTCAGCCAGTGCAGGCCGTGCAACAGCGCGAACAGCTCGCCGCTCGGCGGGTGCGCGCCGGCCGGCGGCTGCGCTCCAGCAGCTCCGCGGCGATCCCGGCGGCGCCCTCGAACAGCCGGCCACGCGCGACGAGCGCATCGGCGGTGACGAACGGCTCGAAGAGCTGGCGCACCACACCGAACGAGAAGTCGCGCTCCAGCGCGCCGCCGCGGGCAGCGAGGACGCGCATGCCGCGACCGGGCGCGAGCTGCTTCGCGCACTCGAGCAGCGCGCTCTTGCCGATTCCGGGCGGGCCCTCGATGAGCGCCACGCGGCCCGTCCCGGCGCACGCCGCATCGAGCACGTCCACCAGGGCGGCGACTTCGGACTCGCGCTCGAGCAGATCGCTCCCGGCCCTGTCGGCGAATGAGTCCACGCCGCACGCTACCTGCGACCGGCCTCACGCAGCAAGGGTGGCGAGCGCAAACGCAGGGGAGCCGCAGGTGAGGTTCAGGGAGCGTCCCCGACGCGAACGCATCCGCCTCCCGGGGAGGGTCGGCGCCATCAACCGACCCCCCGACAGGAGACTCATGGGACCCCTTCGTTTCACCCCTCGGCTGCGAACCCTGCTCATCGCCGGCGTCGCCGCCCTCGTGGCCGGCGCCGGCAGCGCCACCGCGGCGAGCCTCGTCACGAGCACGCAGATCAAGGACGGCACGATCCGCGAGGCCGACGTGCACGTCACCTACCGCCAGCAGCTCAAGCCGTGGTTCGCCAAGGTCGACGGCACCGGCCGACTGCTGGCGAGCCGCCATGTCACCGCCGTCGATCACGTCGGCCCCGGCGACTTCCACGTCACGTTCAACCGCAGCGTGCAGCCGTGCGCCGGCGTGGCCACCATCCGTGGAACGGCCGAGAACGAGTTCTACGGCTTCATCACGACCTACATGCCGGCCGACAAGGTCATCCGCGTCGTGGTGCGCGACTCGGCGGGCAAGCCGGCCGACGGCGCCGGCTTCAACCTGGCGTCGGAATGCTGAGTCGGCCGGGGCTGATCCTCGGTCTCGCGCTCTGCCTGGGCCTGGCCGCCTGCGGCGGCGACGATGACAACGATGCCAAGCCGGTATCGGCCGCCTCGAGCGCCGCGCTGCTGGCGCAGATCCCGACGCTCGGGGAGGAGTACCCCACGCGACTCGCCCGCTTCGTCGACACCGATGAGGGCAAGGACTACGGCCTCGCCGTGACCGTGGCCGATGACGGCAAGGTCGTCGCCTACCTCTGTGATGGCAAGACGCTCGGGCGCGCCTTCGCGGGCGCGATCGAGGACGGCGCCGACAGCGCCACGCTGAAGGCCGTCAAGGGCGCCGGCACCGTCGACCTCGAGCTGTCCGGCGACGCTCCGAGCAGTGCCACGGTGCAGGCCGGCGATGTCAGCGAGGAGTTCGCGCTCGCCGCGACGGACGTCGGCGGCTACTTCCGCGAGGAGGTCGAGGGCGTCACGCGCGGCTGGGTCGTCAGCGACACGCTCGAGCTCAAGGGCGTGCAGACGTCCGACGAGGCCGGCGGCAAGTCCAAGGCAACGACGAGCGCGGTCTCCGGCCCGGCGCTCAGCGCCGAGGACCAGCAGCTCGTCGGCGCCCAGGAGAACCCGAACGCTCCGCCGCAGACCACCGCGTTTCTGAAGGCGCGCCGCTGCAGCCGTCTCCAGGGCCAGTACAACAATGCCTTCGACAGCATCGACAGCCCGGATCCGACGAATCCTGAGACCGTGGCCGGGGTCAACGCCGCCAATCTCGCGCTGGCGCGCGGCAAGTCGCTCGGATGCGGCTGGGCGGGCTCCCTCGGGTTCGTCACCATCTGAGCCCTTCGCCGATCGGCACGGATGCCCATCGGCAGAGGTTTCGGGCCTGCTCGCGAGTAGGGTCCTGCTCGATGCCTGGCCTCATGGAGCGCTATCGCGAGCGCCTGCCCTTCGCCGCCGGCGATCCGGTCGTCTCGCTCGGCGAGGGCACGACGCCGCTCGTCCACGCGCCGCACCTTTCCGAGCTCGTCGAGGCCGACGTGTGGCTGAAGCTCGAAGGCCTCAACCCGACCGGCTCCTTCAAGGACCGCGGCATGACCTGCGCCGTCAGCGCCGCCGTGCGCGAGGGTGCGAAGGCCGTCATCTGCGCCTCGACCGGCAACACCGCGGCCAGCGCCGCCGCGTACGCCGCCCGCGCCGGATTGACGTGCGCCGTGATCGTGCCGGAGGGCAAGATCGCCCAGGGCAAGCTCGCCCAGGCGCTCATGCACGGTGCGCGGGTGATCGCGCTGCGCGGCAACTTCGACCAGGCGCTGACGCTCGTGCGCGCGCTGACCGACCGCCAGCCGATCGCGCTCGTCAACTCGGTCAACCGGTACCGCCTCGAAGGCCAGAAGACCGCCTCCTTCGAGATCGTCGAGCAGCTCGGCGAGCTCGACGCGCTCTGCATCCCGGTCGGCAACGCCGGCAACATCACCGCCTACCACAAGGGCTTCGTCGAGGACGGCGTCGCGCCGCGGCTGTTCGGCTTCCAGGCCGAGGGCGCGGCCCCGCTCGTGCTCGGCAAGCGCGTCGACAACCCGGAGACGATCGCCAGCGCGATCCGGATCGGCAACCCGGCCCGCTGGGAGGAGGCGATGGAGGCGATGACGGCCTCCCGCGGCATGGTGCGTGCCGTCTCCGACGTCGAGATCCTCGCCGCCTACAACCTGCTCGCCAAGCGCGAGGGCGTGTTCTGCGAGCCGGCCAGCGCCGCCTCGGTCGCCGGCCTGCTGCGCTACGGCGCCGACGGCGCCGCGCGGGTGGCTTGCGTGCTGACCGGGCATGGCCTGAAGGATCCCGAGACCGCGCTCAACCAGGCGGGCGGCGTCATCCCCTGCGAGCCCGATCTTGCGGCCGTCGAGGAGGCCGTGCTCGGGTGACCATGAAGCGTCGCCGGCTCGTCCGGGTGCCCGCGTCGTCGGCGAACCTCGGGCCCGGCTTCGACGTGTTCGCGGCGGCGCTGGCCCTGCACGTCGAGCTCGAGGTCGTCGAGACCGGCCGTTTCGGCGTCGACACGAAGCTCGACATCGCGCGCGACCGCCGCAATCTCTGCGTGCGCGGCTTCGCGCGGCTGCACCCGCCCGACCGCTTCACCTTCCGCATCCGCTCCGAGATCCCGCTGTCCGGCGGCCTGGGCTCCAGCGCGGCCGCCTACACCGCCGGCGTGCTGGCCGCGGCGCACATGTTCGAGCTGCAGGAGGACCTGCTCGGCCACGTCGCCGAGCTCGAGGGCCATCCCGACAACGCCGCGGCCGCGCTGCTCGGCGGCTTCGTGATCGTCACCCGCGGCGAGGTCGCCCGCTTCGAGCCGCCCGACGGCCTGGAGGCGATCATCGTGGTGCCGCGTGCCGCGGTGCGCACGGCGGTGGCGCGCAAGGCGCTGCCCGAGAGGGTGCCGCTGGCCGACGCCGTCGCCAACGTCGCCCGCGCCTCCGTCCTGACGCTCGGCCTGGCGACCGGCGACTTCAGCCTGATCGGCCGCGGCCTCGAGGACCGCCTGCACCAGCCCTACCGCGCGCACCTCTTCCCGCGGTCGATGACGCTGCTCGAGAAGGCGCGTGAGCTCGGCGCGATCGGCGCGACGATCTCCGGCGCGGGACCGACGGTGCTCTTCTGGACGCACGCCGACGCGACGGGGGCGGTGATGGGCAGGCTGCGCGCCGAGGCCGAAGGCTGGGCCGACGTGCTGCGCGCGCCGTTCGAGTCGCTCGGCGCCGACGTCCGCCAGCTGTAGCTGCCCGTGCCCGGGGCCCGCGGCTCGTAGACCGCTAGGCCTGGATGCGCACCTGCACCCCGACGGTGACGTGCTTCATCATCCAGCGCATGTCGGCGTCGCTCGCGCGCAGGCAGCCCGAGCTCGCCGGCGTGCCGAGCGAGTCCTCCTTGTTCGTGCCGTGGATCGCGATCCGGTCGCCGCCGGTCCAGCCCGCCGGGACGTTCGGCTGGCGGCCCGTGAGCGCGAGCGCGCAGCAGCCGTAGGGGCTGCCCGCGCCGGCGACCTTCAGCGCGTCGGTGATCGCGTAGCGCCCGATCGGCGTCTCGTGGCCCGGGCGGCCGATGGCGACCCTCACGCGGCGCACCACGCTGCCCTGACGGCGGACGACGAGCCGCAGGTCCGACAGGTCGACGTGGATCATGTACGGCTCGTAGCGCAGCTGCGCGGCGTCATCCGGGATCCAGCCCGCGCGCGAGTTGGGCATGTAGTGCGACAGCACGCCCAGCCACCCGGGCCGCCGCGCCACGACCGCGAGGACCCGGTCCGAGCCGTAGCCGGTGCTCGGGTGCAGCGCGCGCACGACGCGCCCGCCCGGGCCCTCGCGCAGCTGCACGCTGCGCGTCAGGCGCGCGCCGAGCGGCCAGCGGCGCCCCGGCGCCGGCCGCTGCACCGGGTTGCGCGAGACCTCCTGCGACGCGTCCAGCGGCCGGGCCGGCGTGTCCTCACCGCCGTCGCCGCCGGCGCGCAGGAAGACGAGCGCCGCGCCGGTCACGACCAGCGCCGCCACCACCACGGCAAGAGCGATCCGACGCACCATCGCGCTAGGCGGCGGCGAGCGCCTTCAGCCGGGCGCGGGCGTCGGGCAGCTTCAGCCGTTCCAGGATCTCGTCGGTGAGCGCGAGGTAGTCCGCACCGAGGTCGGGCCGGTGGTCGAGAATCGACACGGCGCGCTCGGCCGCTTCCGCGTAGGCGATCGAGGAGCGGATCGTGGATCGAAAGAGCTTGCGCCCGACGTGCTCCTGCAGGGTCGTGAAGGCCTCGCGGCTGTGGCGCGTGCGCATGTCGGCGATGTTGAACACGACGCCGAGCCAGCCGAGCTCGGGGTTCAGCCCGTCGCGCGCGAGCTCGATGACCTCGAGCGCCTGCTCGACGCCCTGCAGTGCGAAGTACTGCGCCTCCGTCGTCAGCAGCGCGTGGTCGGCGGCGACGAGCGCGTTGACGGTGAGCAGGCCCAGCGAGGGCGGGCAGTCCAGGAGGATCAGGTCGTAGCGCTCGCGCAGGGGCTTGAGCGCGCGCCTGAGCGTCAGCTCGCGGCCCATCTTGCCGGCGAGCATGAGCTCGGACTCGGCGAGCGACAGGTTCGCGGGGATGATGTCGTCGTGGATCGCCTCCGCCGCCTCGGCCCGGCCCGCGAGCACGTCGGCCATCGAAGGCGAGGCATGGGGATCGACGTCGAAGTAGTCCGACAGGTTGCCCTGCGGATCGAGGTCGACCGCGAGCACGTCGAGGCCGATCCGACGCAGGACGTCGGTGAGGGTTCGCACCGCGGTCGTCTTGCCGGTGCCGCCCTTCTGGGAGAGGACTGCGATCGTGGCGCCCAAGGGCGCCAAAGGCTACTCGGCGGTGAGAGGAGCGCTCGCCGTTTCCGCGGGCACCGCCGAGCGATCGGCGAAGCGCAGGCGGTAGCGGCCGATGACGATCTCGTCGCCGTCGGCGAGCAGCTGCGAGACGACGCGCTGGCCGTTGACGAACACGCCGTTGAGGCTGCGGTCGTCGAGCACGCGCACGCCCTCGGCCTCGGCGATCAGCACCGCGTGGCGCCGCGAGACGGTCGGGTCCTCGAAGCGCAGGTGCGCCGAGAGGCTGCGCCCGATCCGCATCGAGTCGCCGGGCATCGCCACGGTGCGGACCTCGCCGGCATCGTGGAAGACGAGGAAGCGGCCGGTGGCGTCGATCGCGTCGCGAGCCGCGTCGATCGCGTCGACGTGCGTCGCGGCCTCCGGCTCGGTGCGCGCGAAGCGCGTGCTGCCGGCGAACAGCGAGGCGCGCGTGAAGCTCGCCCCCGCGCAGCCGGGGCACTCCGGGAGCACGTCCGCGGTCGTCATCTCCAAGACGTGACCGCAGATCTCGCAACGGAACGTGCCGGTACCGGCGAGCGTTCCTGACGTGAGCGACTCCATACCGACACTCCCTTCGCCTTTTGATGCAGCAGCCGACAGCCCGGAGCTCGTGCGGATTATGCCGATGCAGTCAAGTCGGGGGTGTTCGACGTGACCGCTCGGGGCGTGACCTCTACCCATGTTCGGCGTTGACCTAAACGCTCGCTTAAGGAATCCGAGCAGGAACCTACGAACATCCGCAGAATCACGTCGCCATGTCCCGCGCCGCAGTGACGATCGACGAGCAGGACCTCGAGCGCGCCCTGCTGCGCAAGAGCGTCGGAACCCTCGCCGAGGGCCGCCACGACTGCGCCGACTGCGGCCGCGCGCCGCTCGTCGGCGAGACCCTCTACCACTACGCCGGCGGCCCGACGGTCTGTGAGCTGTGCCGCCCGCTGCGCCGCGGCGAGCCGGTCGGGAGCGAGCGCGTCCGCCACAGCGAGTACGGCAGCGCGGTCCGCGTGCGCCGGATACCGCGAGCCGCCGGCCAAACCGAATAGATTTCGGCTCCGATGGAGCCGATCACCCTGAAGACGACGATCGCCAAGCCGCGCGAGGAGGTCTTCGAGTACCTCGCCGACGTCGCCAACCACGCCGAGTTCAGCGACCACTGCATGGTCGATTGGCATCTCACGCGCGAGGACTCCTACGGCCGCGGCGCCGGCGCGCGCTTCCGCGTGAAGTCGCGCTTCGATCGCTTCTCCTACGGCGACATCACGCTCGCCGAGCTCACACCGCCCGCGCGGATCGTCGCGACCGGGCGGGGCGGGCGCTTCAACCGCATCCATACCCGTTCGACGTGGACGCTCGAGGACGCGGGGCCGGGCCAGACGACGGTCACGTTCGAGACGCAGTCCACGCCGGTGCTGAAGTCCGACGAGCTCATGGAGAAGGCGCTGCGCCTGCGCACGGCGACCACGCGCTGCCACAAGCGCGCGCTCGAGCGGCTGCGCTCGATCCTCGAATCCGGCGAGGGTCGCGGCGAGCACACCACGGTGGCGGGCGGCGCGCGCAAGCCCGCCAGCGGCTTCAGGCTGTAGATTTCGCGCCCGCGTGTCCCGTGGTTCGTCTCACAACTGCCGCCCCGACCTGATCGTCGTCGATCACCGACCGGCGGCGTCCTCGGTCGTCGATGTGCCAGAGGCACACCTTCCTCCCTGCGTCCTTGCCGGATCGGCGCCGACGACGACCATCTCAGGACGCCAGTCGTGAGACGAGCCACGAGCCTTCGCCGTCCACTCGCCGTTCGTCTTCGCCGTCCACTCGCCGTTCTGGCCGTCCTGCTCGCCGGCGGCGGCCTCGCCGCGTGCGGCAACCACCACGACGAGGAAGCCCAGCTGCAGAAGATCGAGGGCGAAGGCTTCTACCTGACGCTCGGCGAGCTGAAGTACCAGGTGCAGGGCTCGCGGCAGCTCAACCCCGACGACATCCAGGACCGGGCGATGCTCGTCGGCGTGCCCGCCGCGCAGCAGGTGCTCAAGGAGGACGAGGTCTGGTTCGGCGTCTTCATGCAGGTCGAGAACGAGGACGAGAAGCCGCTGCGGCCCGCCAGCGACATCGAGATCATCGATACGCAGGAGGACGTCTTCGAGCCGGTGGAGCTCGAGCCGACCAACCAGTTCGCCTACCGCGCCGGGGACCCGATCCCCGGCGGCCAGATCGCGCCGCTTCAGGACACCCCGGCCTTCAACACGGCCAACCAGGGCTCGCTGCTGCTGTTCAAGCTCACGCTGGACGCGCTCGACAACCGGCCGCTCGAGTTGAAGATGGAGTCTTCGACGAACGAGCAGACCGGCGTCATCGACCTCGACGTCTAGCCACCCGGTCGCGACGCGCGACCGGACGCCGGGCTACCGCGTCGCCTTCAGACCCGCGCGCAGGACGACCTGGGCGACGGGAGCGGCGGTGTCGCCGCCGGCGCCGGCCTCGACGAGCAGCACCCCGACGGCCACGCGCGGCTCGCCCGCAGGCGCGTAGGCGGCGAACCATGCGTCGGTGTCGGTCGGGTCGTCGGGCTCGGCGGGCGGGCACGGGGCCACCGCGGGATCCGGGCTCGGCGTGCACTCGGGCTCGGTCGTGTCGCGCAGCTCCGCGGTGCCGGTCTTGCCGGCCACGCGGACGCCCGCGATCGCGGCGGCGCCGCCGGTCCCGTCGCGCACGACGGACTCCATCATGCTTCCGACCATCCGCGCGACGCCGGCCGGCACGACCTGCGTGCGCTTCGGCGGCAGGTCGCGCTCGAGCGTCAGCCGCGGCCGCCGGCCGCGGCCGGCGATCGTCGCCGCGACCCACGCCATCTGCAGCGCGGTCGCCTGCACCCGGCCCTGGCCGATCGCCGACGAGCCGACCGCCAGGCCGTCGCCGATCTCGCTCGCGGCCGGGATCGTGCTCATGGCCGCCCCCGGGATGCCGGGATCGACGTTGAAGCCGAACTGCTCGGCGGTCTTCACGAGCCGCTCCGGCCCGAGGCGGGAGCCGAGCGGCGCGAACACCGAGTTACAGGAATGCGCGAACGACGCGCGCAGCGACCCGCCGCACGACTCGCCGTGGGCGTTCTCGATCTCGACGCCCTCGATGGTCGTCTTCGTCTCGACCGGGTACTTCGAGTTCGGCCCGGCGAGCTTGTGCTGGAGCACCCCCGCGAGCGTGACGATCTTGAAGGTGGACCCCGGCGGCTGCAGGCCCGAGAAGGCGAGGCCGGCGAGCGCCAGGATCTCACCCGTGCGGGGGCGCACCACCGCGACCCCACCCAGGCGTTCGCCCTTGGCGGCATCCGCGGCGCGCTGCACGTCGGGATCGATCGAGGAGTGCACGGCGGTCGCGGGGCGCGGCTCCGTCCGGGCGAGCGTGCGCGAGCCCGCCCGCAGCTCGCCTCCGGGCCGGCCCGCGATGCGCTCCTCGAAGACACGCTCGAGCCCCCTCAGCCCGACGCGCACGTCGTCGGGGTAGCCGAGCTCGCGCAGCCGCGCCACGCGCTCGGGAGGCGGCGGCCCGATGTCCCCGACGATCGAAGCCGCGACGTCGGGGATCGTCGAGGAGCGCTCCTCGCCCTGCGCGAGCGGGCTGCCGTTGCGCGCCAGGATGCTCGCCCGGCGCGGCAGCCGCGTGTTGCGCGTGAGCGCTTCACCCTCGGCGAGGCCCGGGAAGACCATGCTCGGCGACCAGTCGATGCGCTGGTCGTCGCCGCCGCCGGAGAACCGCAGCCGCACCGGCGCGCGCAGCGTCCCGAACACGCGGGTGGTGACGATCATCGGAACTGTGACGACGCCGTCGTCGGCGTCGCCGACCTCCCCGTGCGCGAACGCGGTCGCGGTCGCCGTCGTGGCGGCGGCGCGGTAGCGCTCGGTGAACCGCCGCAGGGGCAGGTCGCGCTGGTCGTCGGAGCTCAGCTCGGCATGCATCGCCGCGAAGTCGTTGTTCGCCCACGCCGTGACGAAACGCTTGGCGGCCGCCTGCTCCGCCGGCGGTCCGCCGGTCAGCATGAGCAGCAGGATCACAGCGCAGATGCCGCCCGCGGCTGCGCTTGCGAAGATGAGTGACCGGGCAGGAGGGGACCGGCGCACGGCTGATGATCTGACGAGCATGCGGGGAGGAACTATGGCCTGCCCGCGGACGTACCCGCGCCATTGTTTTCCTGCACTGACTGAAAAGGCACGCCTGTGACCCTGATCGACCTCCTCATCATCGTGTTCGCGGGCTGCTTCGGGCTGGTCGGCTTCGCGCGCGGATTCCTCATCGGGGCGCTGTCGCTGGTCGGCTTCGCCGGGGGTGCGTACCTCGGTACGCGCTTCGGCCCGCATCTGCTCGAGGAGGGCAACGCGTCGCCCTACGCGTCGCTCTTCGGCCTGCTCGGCGCGCTCGTCGGCGGGGTGATCCTGTCGGCGGGGGCCGAGGGCATCGCGGGCGCCATGCGGTCCGGGATCCGCTCGCCGGCCTTCGGCGTGCTCGACGGGCTGCTGGGCAGCGCGCTGGCGATCGCACTCGCGCTCGGCCTGGCCTGGCTGATCAGCGTGATCGTTCTGCAGACGCCCGGGGTGCGGGAGTACCGGGGGACGATCCAGCGCTCCGCGATCCTCAAGGAGCTCAACACGATCCTGCCGTCCGACCGCGTGCTGAAGGCGCTTGCGCGGTTCGACCCGTTTCCCAGCATCACGGGTCCGGCGATCGACGTGGCGCCGCCGCGCGGCTCGGTCGCGCGCGACCCCGACGTCGAGCAGGCGGGCCGCTCGGTCGTCCGGGTGCTGAGCAACTCCTGCGGTCTCGGCGTCGCCGGCTCGGGCTGGGTGGCCGGCCCCGGCATCGTGGTGACCAACGCCCACGTCGTCGCGGGGTCGAGCAGCACCCACGTCGAGCCCAACGGATCCAACGACCGGCTCGATGCCACGGCGATCCACTTCGACTCGCGCAACGACGTCGCCGTCCTGCGCGTGTCGTCGCTCGACCGGCCCGCGCTGCGCTTCTCGCGCGAGGTGAAGAACACCGAGCCGGGAGCGGTGCTGGGCTTCCCGCTCAACGGCCCCTACAAGATCGTCCCGGCGCGCGTCGGCCGGACCGCCGCGGTGCTCGCCAACAACGCCTACGGGACGCGCCGCGTGCGGCGCGAGGTCACGTCGTTCCGGGCGGACGTCAAGCCCGGCAACTCGGGCGGGCCGATGGTCGACGTCGCGGGCCGCGTCTCGGGAACCGTCTTCTCCAAGCTCGTCGGCAGCTCGGGCGGCTACGCCGTGCCCAACGCCGTCGTGCGCGATGCGCTGGCCGCCGCCCGCGAGCCGGTCGGCACGGGTCGCTGCGTCCGCTAGCTGTCCGCCGGCCATTCGGCGCCGGGGAGCCGGAGCGCTACCCTCGGCCACTTGTCCGAGTCAAAGACACTCGTCATCGCCGAGAAGCCGTCGGTCGGCCGCGACCTCACCCGCGTGCTGCCGGGCCCGTTTCAGAAGCAGGAGGGCTACCTCGACGGGCCCGAGCATGTCGTGACCTGGGCCGTCGGCCACCTCGTCCAGCTCGCGGAGCCCGACGAGTACGACGCGAAGTACAAGAAGTGGCGGATGGCCGACCTGCCGATCGTGCCCGACAAGTTCAAGCTCGTGGTGCGCGACGAGCGCTCCAAGAAGCAGATGTCGGTCGTCGCCAAGCAGCTGCGCCGCGACGACGTCGACGCGGTCGTCAACGCCTGCGACGCCGGCCGCGAGGGCGAGCTGATCTTCGCGTACCTCTTCGAGAAGGCGGGCGCGAAGAAGCCCGTCCAGCGCCTCTGGCTGTCGTCGATGACGAAGGCCGCGATGCAGCGCGCGTTCACCGAGCTGCGTCCTGCCTCGGAGTTCGCCCTGCTCGAGGCGGCGGCGCGGTCGCGCTCGGAGTCCGACTGGATCGTCGGCATGAACGCCACGCGCGCGGCTACGATCCGCCTGCGCTCCTCCTTCGACGGCGCCGTCTCGCTCGGGCGCGTGCAGACCCCCACGCTCGCGATCATCACGCGCCGCGAGGAGGAGATCCGCGCGTTCGTGCCCGAGCCGTACTGGCTCGTCGACGCGCTGTTCGAGGCGCCCGGGGAGCGCAAGTACGAGGGCCGCTACCACGACGGGGCGAAGCCGCGGATCAGGTCCGCCGCGGAGGCCGACGCGATCGTCGCCGCCGTTCGCGGACAGACGGGCCTGATCACGCAGCTGGAGCGCAAGAAGCGCACCGAGCGCGCGCCGCTGCTCTACGACCTCACGTCCCTGCAACGCGAGGCCAACAGCCGCTTCGGCTTCACCGCCCGCCGCACGCTCGCTGCCGCGCAGCGCTGCTACGAGGAGCACAAGGTCCTCACCTATCCGCGCACGAGCTCGCGCTACCTGACGAGCGACATGATCGCCGAGCTGAAGGCCATCGCCGGCCATGTCGGCGGCGCGTCGCGCGACTACCAGTCCGCGGCCGCCTACGTCCAGGGCCTCGACATGCTGCCGCTGGGCCGCGTCGTCGCCGACGACAAGGTCGGCGACCACCACGCGATCATCCCGACGAACTCGACGCACAACCTCGACAGGCTCTCCGACGACGACCGGCGCATCTACGACCTCGTCGCCCGGCGCTTCCTCGCGGTCTTCCATCCCGACGCCGTGTTCGAGAACACGAAGGTCGAGACGACCGTCGCGAGCCACATCTTCCGCACGCGAGGCAAGGTCCTGCTGGTCCCCGGCTGGCGCGGCGTCTACGGCGAGCTCGCCGAGTCGAGCAGCGCGACGGACGACGACGAGGGCCGCGATCAGCAGCTGCCCAAGCTCGAGCTCGACGAGCGCGTGCAGACACGCGACGTCAGCGCCGCCGAGAAGGAGACCCAGCCGCCGCGGCGCTACTCCGACGCCTCGCTGCTGGGCGCGATGGAGACCGCCGGCCGACTCGTCGACGACGACGAGATGCGCGAGGCGATGAAGGAGTCGGGCATCGGGACGCCGGCCACGCGGGCGTCGATCATCGAGCGGCTCATCGACGTCGGCTACGTCGAGCGCGAGGCGCGCTCGCTCGTCGCGACCGAGAAGGGCCTGAACGTCATCCGCCTGCTCGGCGAGCACCCGCTGACGTCGCCGCAGATGACCGGCGACTGGGAGCAGCGCCTGGGCAGGATCGAGCGCGGCGAGGAGCCGCGCAAGCGCTTCATGGCCGACATCAAGGGCTTTGCCGAGTCGACGGTCGCCGAGCTCGACGCCAAATTGAAGGACGTGCGCATCCCGCGGGCGAACCTCGGTCCGTGCCCCGTCTGCGGCCACGACATCGTCGAGAACCGCAAGGGCTTCTCGTGCTGGTCGCGCGAGGATCCCGGCTGCGGCTTCGTCATCTGGAAGGCCAAGGCCGGCAAGACGCTGCCGATGGCGGTCGCCAGGGAGCTCATCGCCACCGGGCGGACGGCCAAGCCGGTGACCGGGTTCAAGGGCCGCAGCGGGCGGTCCTTCCGTGCGAAGCTGGCGCTGCAGCAGAGCGAGGAGGGCAAGTGGCGGGTGGAGTTCGATGAGCCGTGGGCGCGCGAGGGCGCCAAGAGCGCACCCGATCCGGCCGACGCTTCAGTCGAGCAGGTCGCGCCGGCCGCCGCGCAGGGCGCGACGGCCGAAGCCGCCGCGTAGGCGTCGCCGGCCCGGCTCGCCGCTGGGCCTCCTCGCCCTCGTGGTCGCGCTCGCCGGCGCCGGCGCGGCGCTGCTCGCCTTCGGCGTCGTCTCCACCGACAGCGGCGCCGACGCGCGCCACGTGACGCCCGCTGTCGCCCGCCTCGACCCGCCCCTGTCCGATCGCGAGCTGCAGCACGAGGTCGGGCCGCTGCCCGCGCCGGCCGGTGCCGCGGGCGTCGACCTCGCGCAGCCGTCGCTCATGCCCTACCTGCATCTCAAGCGCGGGCCGAAGTCGGGCCTCGCCTTCGACCTCGCCGATGGCACGGTGCTCTGGCGCCACCATGCGACCGCGGTACGGCCGATCGCGAGCCTGACGAAGATCATGACGCGCTGCTGGCGGTCGAGCGCTTCGGCCCGCGCGAGATGGTGCGGATCCCGCGCGTCTCAGAGCGGGTCGGCGGCTCGCGGATGGCCGGCCTCAAGCCGGGGCGGCGCGTGCGCGCCGACGTGCTGCTGAAGGGGCTGCTGATCTCCTCGTCCAACAATGCGGCCGTGGCACTCGCCGTGGCCGGCGCGGGATCCGAGCGGGCGTGGGTCGCGCTCATGAACAGGCGTGCGCAGCTGCTGGGCCTGACCTGCACGCACTACGTCGACGCGCACGGGCTGGACCGCCGCGACCGCTCCTGCGCCGCGGACCTGGCGACGCTCGCGATGCGCGCGATGAACGAGCCGCGGATCGCCGAGATCGCACGTAAGCGATACGCACGCGTCTGGCCGGGGTCGGGGGAGAAGTTCACGCTCTACACGACCAACCACCTGCTGCGCGACCACTATCCGGGCGCGATCGGCCTGAAGACCGGCTACACGAACCCGGCGGGCTTCTGCCTCGTGGCGATCGTGCAGCGGGGAACCCGTCGGATCGGCGTCATCCTGCTCGGGTCCAAGGACGCCTTCTTCGACGCGCGCCGCGTGGCGCGCGAGGCGGCGCGGATCGGCGCGCTGCCGGCCGCGACCTGAAGCGTGGAGTCATCCCTGCTGTGACGGTGGCGACCTGCGTTTCGTGACACGCCGCCGCCTGACGCCTACCGTGCCCCAGCGGGTAGCGCACGTCTCGATCCACACTGTCCCCGCCCACGATCGACAGGAGGCCGCCATGGCCGCTCCGTACACGCTCAAGAAGCTGACCGACGTCAAGGACTCCGCGCTCGAGTTCGGCCTCGGTGACACCCAGGAGGCGCGCTTCGCGGCCGGCGATCTCGACGCGGAGGACACCGGCGTCGCGCTCGAGTACCTCAAGCCCAACCGGCGCTCGCCGTTCGGTCACGTCCACGAGAAGGCCGAGGAGATCTACGTCGTGCTGTCGGGCTCTGGGCGCGCGAAGCTCGACGACGAGATCGTCGACCTCGGCCCGATGGACGCGCTGCGGGTCTCGCCCACGGTCACGCGCGCGTTCGAAGCCGGTGCCGACGGCCTCGAGCTGCTCGCGTTCGGACCTCATCACAAGGGTGACGGCGAGACGATCCAGGATTGGTGGAGCGACTGATATGGAGGTCGTGTTGTCAAGGGGTCGCGGGTTGTCGGCGTCCTGAGCAGGGCGGTTATGGGTCGGCTTGTGGCGTCCGGGGTTCCCGGGGCGGCGCGAGCGGGCTCAGCTGGTCGGCGGCGTTGCCAGACTGATATTCGAGGGCTGGGTACCTCATGACCTTGTGTTCGTCGCGGTCCGCGGTCTAGGAGCGGGCGCGGCCACCGACCAGTGTCGAGTGGTTGCCCATAGTCGCTTCGCGGACTGCTCGTCGCGGCGAGCCGTGGCCCGTGGTTCTCGCGCGCGCCCCGGCAGCACCGGTCGCGCAGTGATGTCGTGTCGTCGCTTAGTTCAGGGTGGCGGCCTCCCAACAGAACGCGGCGAGCTCGCGGGCGCAGGCGATCGCGACGACGCCGGCGGGCTTGCGCCGCTGCCCGGCGAGCACGGTCCAGCGCTGATGTAGCCGGCGCTGGGCGCGCCACGCGATCTCAATCACTCTTGGATCCTGGCCTTCTTGGCGGCGCGCGACCGCGGTCCCGATCGCGGGTTGGTGGCGGTAGTGGTGGGCGGCTTCGACCAGCAGCCTGCGGGCGTGCACCGATCCGGCCTTGGTGATCGAGCCCTGCCGGCGCTTGGTGTCGGAGGTGTGTTCGGTCGGGACGATCCCGAGGAACCCCGATAGCTGCTTGGGCCGGAAGCGCTGCCAGTCACCGATCTCAGCGCATGGGTCTGTCCGATGAAGTGTGTGTGGTCTGGGTGACCGATTCGGCCCTTGTGGCCGGGAAGGACACCGATGACCATGAAGACCATCAAGACCGATGGGGAGAGAGATCGACAGCGGTCCGCTCGTGCTCAGAGTGCCTCTGATGAGGCGGCGCAGCGGCTGGCCGGTTTGCTGCCCGAGGAGGCGCTGCAGGATGCGCTGAAGGGCCTGAGGCCGGAGGAGATCACGGGGCCTGGGGGGCTGTTGACGCAGCTGGCCGGCCGCGTGATCGAGACGGCGCTGGGCGCCGAGCTCAGCGAGCATCTTGGCCATCCGCCGGGCGGCCGGCCTGCTGGGGCGAACGTGCGAAACGGCGGGGGGACGAAGACCATCAAGACCGACCTCGGGCCGGTTGAGATCCGTACGCCACGCGACCGCGACGGCTCGTTTGACCCCAAGCTCGTGGGCAAGCGCCAGACGCGGCTGGCGGGCGTGGACGACAAGATCCTGGGCCTGTACGCCGGCGGGATGACCGTGCGGGACATCAGCGCGCATCTCGCCGAGCTGTATGGCGTCGAGATCGGCCGTGACACGATCAGCAACGTCACCGACGCTGTGCTGGAGGACATCGCGGCGTGGCGCACCAGGCCACTGGACCGCGTCTATCCGATCGTCTACTTCGACGCGATGGTCGTGAAGGTCCGCGAGGACCGCTCGGTCCGCAACCGCGCGTGCTATCTCGCGCTGGGCGTGACCTGCGACGGCGACCGCGAGGTCCTCGGAATCTGGTGGCAAGAGACCGAGGGCGCGAAGTTCTGGCTGGCCGTCCTCAACGACCTCAAGCGCCGCGGCGTCGACGACGTCCTGATCGCCTGCGTCGACGGCCTCAAAGGCTTTCCCGACGCGATCGAGGCGACGTTCCCACAGACCTGGGTGCAGACCTGCATCGTGCACCTCATCAGGGCCTCATTACGCTACGTCAACTACCGCGACCGCAAGAAGGTCGCCAGCGCCCTGCGCCCGATCTACACCGCTGCCAACGCCGACGACGCCCTCATCGAGCTGGAGCGCTTCGAGGCCGAGTGGGGCACCCGATACCCGCCGACCGCGCAGGCATGGCGCCGCGACTGGCAGCACGTCATCCCGTTCCTATCGCTGCCCGACGAGCTGCGCAAAGCGGTCTACACCACCAACACGATCGAGGGACTGCACCGCCAGGTCCGCAAAGCGATCAAGACCCGCGGGCACTTCCCCGACGAGCAGGCCGCCACCAAGCTGATCTACCTCGCGATCATGCGCGCCGACGCCAAGTGGCAACGCAACCGCACCTGGACAGCACCACGTGCAGCGCTGAAAATCCACTTCGGAGACCGATTCCCAGGCTGACCCAACCATGTCGCCCCGGCCTCACACACAGTTCGTCGGACAGTCTCCAGCACGCCGCGCGACGAGCATCTCCACGCCCGACAGGTAGTCGATGAACGTCGCCTGCGAGCAGAGGTCATCAAAACGCAGGCTGCGCAACCAGATCATGTGCTTGCGTGTCCACGCCGACCCAGGCCCAGCCCAGCGGATGTCGCGGCGCAGCAGCATCTTTGAGAGGCGGTGACGAGCGCGCATCAAATCGCCACGGCAATCTTCGATCGCGCGGATCACGTCACGAAACTGCTCATCTGCGATCGACGGGACGTACGCGAAACGCAGCTCGCCCGCGGCCAGCAACCGCGCCAGGCGCTCGGCGTCGCGCTTATCGGTCTTCACTCGATCACCCGATGCCCGCGGGACCTTGCCCGCCGCGACGACCCGCACGTCGATCCCGCGGCCGGCGGCAACACGCGCAAGACCGAACCCCGTCGGCCCCGCCTCATAGACCGCGCGCACCGGACCGGGCAACGTCGCCAAAAACTCCACGACCTCGCTGGGTGCCATCCGCAGCCGCACGCCACGAAGCTCCCCGGTCGACATGTCGAGGATCGCGGCATGCGTCTGCGACGCATGCACATCAAGCCCGACGAGAGACATACTCTGCGCCATGGTCGGCACCTCCCAGAGCTGGGGTGTCGGCGACAGGCCCATCCTGCCGCCCAGTCCCCGCACATCTCTGCGCGAGGTGCCGACCGGTCTACACGCTCAGGCCGGACCCGACCGACCTCCATAGGGTCTAGATGGTTGAGGCCCCGGCCGTGGAATCAGCCATCTAGCGCGAGCCTGTGACGCAACCTGCGCGCGAGCGCGTAGTGTCGTCGTGAGGGCAATCCAGGGAGGGACCGCATGACCGCTTGGGCGCACCGTCGGACATCGTCGGCTCCGCGAGCCGCGCTCGTCGCGCTCGCGGCCATCGTGGCGCTGGCGGCCTGCCTCTTCGCGCCGGCCGCGGCGCCCGCCGCCGCGAAGCGGCTCGCGAAGCCCTCGGCGCTTCCCGCCTTCCCGTCCTGCGCCTCGCTGCTGAGCTACGCGCGGCGCAACGCGCGCATCACGGGCGGGCGCACCGGCGTGCCGACGCGGGCCGGCGTGATGGCGCCGCAGGTGCTGGAGGGTCCGGTGCAGAGCGACGTCGCCGCCGGCGGGGTGCCTCCGAGCGTCGCGCAGGCGGCACCCGGGCCCCAGCGCGAATCCGCGCCGGCCGCGCCGGCGTTCTCGCAGACCAACGTGCAGGAGTCCGGCGTCGACGAGCCCGACATCGTCAAGACCGATGGCCGCACGGTCTTCGCGGTGACCGACGGCAGGCTGCACGCGCTCGACGTGACCGGCGCCAGGCCGCGGCTCGTCGGGACGCTCGCGCTCGACGGCGCCTACGGCCACCAGCTGCTGCTGCGCGGCGACCGCCTGCTCGTGATGAGCAGCTCCTACGGCGGCGTCCCGATCGCCGGCGACATCGTCATCTCCGCCTCACAGGCGGTCATCAGCGAGATCGACATCAGCGATCCGGCCGCGCTGAAGGTGCGGCGCACGATGACGATGGAAGGCGCGTTCGTCGACGCGCGGATGACCGGCGGGACCGCGCGCGTCGTGATCAGCGCCTCGCCCGGCGCGATCCGTCCGGCGGCGGTGGGCCGCGCCTCGCTGCGCACCTTCGTCCCGCAGACCGTCCTGCGCAGCACGCTCTCGGGCAAGACGTTTCGCCGCTCGATGGTCGCGTGCGACGACGTGCGCCACCCGCGCCGGTTCTCCGGCCTGGATCTGCTGACCGTGCTGACGATCGACCTCGACAAGGGCCTGTTCAACGTCGATCGCGACGCGATCATGGCCGGCGCGCAGACGGTCTACGCGTCGACGACCGGCCTCTACGTCGCCTCGCAGCGCTACGTCAGGGCGCTCGAGGCCGGGCGCGCCGTGCCGCAGCGCAGCCGCACCGACATCCACCGCTTCGACATCTCACGCCCGGACGTGACGAGCTTCGCGGCGTCGGGCAGCGTCACGGGCTTCGTGCTCAACCAGTACTCCATGTCGGAGTTCGAGGGCGCGCTGCGCGTTGCCTCGACCGAGGAGCCGGTCTGGTTCGATGGCCGCCAGGACGGCGAGAGCGAGTCGTTCGTCACCGTCCTCTCCGAGCACGGCCGGTCGCTGGACATGGTCGGTCGCGCCGACGGCCTCGGTCGCGGCGAGCGCATCTACGCGGTGCGCTTCGCCGGCGACAAGGGCTACGTGGTGACGTTCCGCCAGGTCGACCCGCTCTACACGCTCGACCTCTCCAGGAAGACCGCTCCGCGCGTGGTGGGCGAGCTGAAGATCCTCGGCTACTCGGCCTACCTGCACCCGATCTCCGACGACCTGCTGCTCGGCGTCGGCCAGGACGCCAGCGAGCAGGGCCGTACGCTCGGCACGCAGGTGTCGCTGTTCGACGTCTCCAACCCGCGGCTGCCGTCGCGCAAGGCGAACGTCTCGCTTGCGGGCTCGAGCTCCTCGGCGGAGTTCGACCCGCACGCGTTCCTCTTCTGGAAGCCGGCGAACCTCGCGGTGATCCCGCTGGACTCCTTCACGGCCGCCACGAGCTTCTCGGGCGCAGTCGGCTTCAAGGTCGGCACGGCGAGCATCACCGAGGTCGGGCGCGGATCACGCACCCGCCGGATCCGGGCGACACGTACACCCCGACGATCGGCCGCTCGCTCGTCATCGGCGACGCGCTCTACACGCTCTCCTACGCCGGGCTGGCGGCGAACCGGCTGGACACCCTCGGGTCGCTGTCGTTCACCGCGTTCCCGCGCGAGCCGCGGGTCGTCGATCCCGGCCCGTCGCCGCGGCCCGTGCCGTAGCGGCGGGAGGCGGGCGGCGGCGCGCGTCAGGCCAGGCCGTCGTCGCGATAGACCGCGAGGCCGCCGTCGACGAGCGCCGAGAGCTCCTCGAGGACGTCAGGCGTGAGCGACTGCGGCGTGAGCTCGAAGCTGCCACCACCGCGCATGCGCTCGCGCAGGGCCTCGCTGAGGTGGGGCAGCACCGCCGGGTGGCTGTGGACGGGCATGAGCTGGAAGCGCACGCTCTCGGCACCCGTCCTCAGCGCGCCGAAGGACAGCGCGGTGCCGCTCGGGCCGAGGCGCCGCGTCTGCACCTGCAGGTCGCCGGGCTCGTCCCTGGCGACGACGAGCGAGTCCGCGTGGCGGAGCAGAAGGGGGTGCAGTGCGGCGAAGACGTCGTCGAGGCTCTCCACGGCCGCCGATCATACGCACGACGCGGCGGACGTTCGCGCGAGGACGTCGGGTCGACGCGCAACCATGGTGGGGTGCCGCTCAAGCTCGTCACCGGCCCTGCCAACGCCGAGAAGGCCAAGGTCGTCCTCGACGGATACCGCGCCGCCCTGCGCGGTGGCGAGGACCCGATCCTCGTCGTGCCGACGTTCGCCGACGTCGAGCGCTACCGCGCCGAGCTCGCCGGCGACGGCATCGTCTTCGGCGCCCAGGTCGTGCGCTTCGCGTGGCTGATCGAGGAGTGCGCCCGGCGCGGCGGGATTCGCGGCCGGCCGCTCGGCGAGCTCGCCCGCGAGCGGATCGCCGCCGCCGTCGTGGGCGCCACGCCACTGCAGTCGCTCGCCGCCTCCGCGCGCACGCGCGGCTTCACGCGCGAGCTGCTGCGCCTCGTCGACGAGCTCGAGGCGCTGCGCGTCACGCCCCAGCGCCTGACGCAGGCGCTGCGCGCCTGGGCCGGGGAGGACGCGGGCCGGCGCGCGTACGCCGACGAGGTCAGCGGCCTCTACTCGGCCTACCGGCGACGCCTCGAGCGCCTCGGCCGCATCGACGCGTCGCTCTACGAGGCGGCGGCGCTGGACGCGCTGCGCGAGGACCCCGCCGCATGGGGCGCCACGCCGGTCTTCTTCTACGGCTTCGACGACCTGCAGCCGCTGCAGCACGACGCCGTCGAGACGCTCGCCGCGACCGGCGCGCGCGTGACGCTGTCGCTGCCCTACGAGCCGGGCCGGATGGCGTTCGCGGGGCGGGCGACCGCGTTCTTCGACCTCTTCCGCGAGGGCGTCGAGCACAAGGTCCTCGCGGCGCGGGCCGAGCACTACGCGCCCGGCTCGCGCGCGGCGCTGCACCATCTCGAGCGCCGCCTCTTCGAGGACGAGGAGGCCCAGCTCTTCGACCCCGATCCGATCGCCGCCGGCGACGCGATCACGCTGCTGCAGGGCGGCGGCGAGCGCGCCGAGCTCGAGCTCGTCGCGGCCGAGGCCGCGCGGCTGATCGGCGAGGGAGGCGTCGCGGCCGAGGAGATCGCGGTGGTGCTGCGCAGGACGGCCGATCGCGCGGCGCTGCTGTCGGAGGTCTTCGGCGCCTTCGGGGTGCCGGTCGCGCTCGATCGCCGCATCGCGCTCGGCCACACGCCGCTCGGGCGCGGCCTCGTCGGGCTCCTGCGCTGCGCGCTCCCCGACGGCAGCGCCGAGGACCTGCTCGCCTACCTGCGCACGCCGGGGCTGCTGCAGCGCCCCGAGCTCGCGGACCGGCTGGAGGCGCGCGCCCGCAAGGAGGGCGCGCGCAGCGCGGAGGCCGCTCGCGCGCTGTGGGAGTCCGAGCGCTGGAGGCTGGAGGCGATCGACCGCGTGCGCAGCGCGCAGCGCCGCGGCGGCGGCGCGCTGGCCGAGCGCCTCGCGGCCGAGCTGGGGACGTTGTTCGCCGCCCCGCGGCGGCGCGCGGCGGCGGTCCTCACCGGTCCCGAGCACCAGGACGTCGCCGTGCTGAAGTCGGGGCGACTGGCGCTCGAGCAGCTCGCCGCGCTCGCGGGCGCCGACCGTGCGCTCGCGCCCGACGCCGAGGAGCTGGCCGCCCTGCTGGGCGAGCTCGACGTCTTCGTCGGGACCCGTCCCGGGCCCGGCCGCGTGACGGTCGCCGAGCCGCTCGCCCTGCGTGCCCGCCGCGTCCGGATCCTGTTCGCATGCGGCCTGCAGGAGGGCGTGTTCCCCGCGGCGCCGTACGGTGGGCCGTTCTTCGGCGACGTCGAGCGCGAGCAGATCGCCGAGGCCTCCGGCCTGCGGCTGCGCCGCCGCGACGACCTGGGCGCGGAGCGCTACCTCTTCTACGCCGCCGTCTCGCGACCGGAGGAGCGGCTGTACCTGTCCTGGCACGAGGCCGGCGACGACGGCGACGGGCAGGTGCGCTCGTTCTTCGTCTCGGATGTCTGCGACCTGTTCGGGCGCGAGCTCGAGGCGTCCAAGCGCACCCGCTCGCTGGGCGAGGTCGGCTGGCCCCAGGGCGCGGCGCCGAGCGAGCGCGAGCGGCTGCGCGGCGCCGCGGTCGACGGGCCCGCGCGGCGCGAGGCGCCGATCGCGCCGCTGCGCGACGACGCGCTCGTGGCCGAGCTGCGCGATCGCGCGGCGTGGTCGGCGTCGGCGATCGAGCTGTGGGCGAGCTGCCCGGTGAAGTGGTTCGTCGAGCGGCGGCTGCAGCCCGAGGGGCTGACGCCCGATCCCGAGGCGATGCTGCGCGGCGCGCTGACGCACACGGTGCTCGAGGCGATCATGCGCGGCCTCATCGAGAAGACCGGCTCCGGGCGGCTGGATGAGACGACGCTGCCGCACGCGCAGGCGCTCGCCGCCGCGGCGCTCGAGCGCTTCGAGGGCACGGAGGCCATGACCATGTCGCGCGATCCGAGCCGCCAGCGCGCCATGGAGCACCGCCTGCGCTCCGACGTGCTGCGCTACCTCGACCATGCCGCCGGCGACGAGTCCGGGCTCGTCCCCGCCGAGCTCGAGGTCGACTTCGGCGGTCCCAACGACGTGCATCCCGCGCTCGAGCTGCCCGCCGGCGTGCGCCTGCGCGGGCGCATCGACCGCATCGACCGAGACGCCGCGGGCCAGGCGGTCATCTACGACTACAAGGGCCGCATCGCTGTGGAGTCCGCGCAGTGGCGCGCGAGGCGCAAGTACCAGGTCGCGCTCTACCTGCTGGTGGCGCGCGACGTGCTCGGGCTCGAGCCGCTCGGCGGCCTCTACCAGCCGATCGGCGGGCGCGACCCGCGCGCCCGCGGGCTCGTGGTGGCGGACGCCGATCCCGGACTGCGGACCGTGCGGACCGATCGCCACCCGCGTGAGGCCTTCGACGCGATCGTCGACGGCGTGCTCGACGACGTCCTCATCGCGGTCGGCGAGCTGCGCGCCGGCGCCCTCGAGCCGCGCCCGGGCACGTGCTCCTACAACGACAAGGGCTGCTCGTATCCGACGATCTGCCGGTGCGAGGCCTAGCGCACGTCTGATGGCCGTGGCGATTCCATCCCCCCTGATCGGCCCCGCCGGGCGTCCGTTCACCGCCGAGCAGTCCGAGGCGATCCGCCGCCGCAGCGGCTCGCTGCTGCTCGAGGCCAACGCCGGCAGCGGCAAGACCTCGGTGCTCGTCGAGCGCTTCGTGCGCTCGGTGCTCGAGGACGGCGTCGCGCCGTCGCGGATCCTCGCGATCACGTTCACCGAGCGCGCCGCCGGCGAGCTGCGCGCGCGGGTGCGCCACCGCTTCGTCGAGCTCGGCCGGCGCGACGCGGCGCGCGAGACCGAGAGCGCGTGGGTCTCGACGATCCACGGCTTCTGCACGCGGCTGCTGCGCGCCCACGCGATCGCCGCCGGCCTGGACCCGGCGTTCACCGTCCTCGACGAGGCCGCCGCCAGGCCCCTGCACGACCGCGCGTGGGACGACGCGCTGGCGCGCCTGCTCGCGGGCGCGCACGGCGCGGCGGCGCTCGACCTCGTCGCGGCCTACGACCCCGACCGCCTGCGCATGGCGATCGTCCAGGCCCACGACGCGCTGCGCAGCGCCGGGCAGACACGCCCGCAGCTGCCGCTCCCGCCCCCGCTCGGGGATGCGCACGCGCTGCGCGCACCGCTGCAGGCCGCCGTCGCGGCGGCTGCCGCCGAGCTGCAGCTCGCCGGTGCCGGCAAGGCGGTGAGCGCCGCGCGCGAGCGTCTTGAGCGCTGCGTCACGCTGCTCGAGTCGACGCCGCCCGACGAGCCGGCGCCGGAGCTCGGCAAGCTGACGCTCGCCCAGAACGCCAACGCGCTGAAGACGCCGGCCTGCGACGCCTACCGCGCCGCGCTGGAGGCGTACGCGTGCGCCTGCCGCGACGCCCGCGCCGCCGGCGCCGTCGCGCTGCTCGACGAGCTGCTCGGCGGCTACGGCGATGCCTACGCGGAGGCCAAGCGCGCGCGCGCGGCGCTGGACTTCGACGACCTCGAGCTTCACGCCCGCGACCTGCTCGCGCGCGAGCCCGCGCTGCGACGCTCCTACGCCGAGCGCTTCGAGCGCGTCATGGTCGACGAGCTGCAGGATTCCAACCCCCTGCAGCTCGACCTCTTCCGCGCGCTCGACCGCGACGACCTGTTCCTCGTCGGAGACGAGCAGCAGTCGATCTACGGCTTCCGTCATGCCGACGTCGACGTCTTCCGCGCGCTGCGCGGGCAGCTCGCCGCGGACGGCCGCGTCGCGACGCTCGCGACGAACTTCCGCTCGCACGGCGCGATCCTCGACACGATCAACGCCGCGTTCGCACCGCGCCTCGGGGAGGGCTTCGTCGCGCTGCGCCAGGGACGGGTCGTGCCGCCGGCGCGCGAGCCGCTCGTCGAGCTGCTGATCACCGACCAGGCGGGCTGGGACGACGTCGACCTCGGCGAGATGCGGCCCGGGACGAAGGCCTGGCGCCAGGCCGAGGCGCGCCTGCTCGCCCAGCGCGTCGCCGAGCTCGTGGACGCCGGCGTGCACCGGCCCGAGGACGTGGTGGTGCTGCTGCGCGCGCTCGGCGACCTGCCCGTCTACGAGCGCGCGCTGGAGGACCAGGGTCTGCTGACCATGTCCGTCGGCGGGCGCGGCTACTGGGGCCGGCAGGTCGTGCGCGACCTCTGCGCCTGGCTGGCCGCGCTCGCCAACCCGCGCGACGAGGCCGCGCTGTACGGCGTGCTGGCCTCGCCGCTCGTCGGGCTGTCCTCCGATGCGCTCGCCCACGTCGCGCGCGCGGGCGGTACGGGCAACGCCTGGCGTGCGATCGCCAACGATGCGCCGCTGCGCGCGCGCCTGCGCGACGACGACCGCGAGCGGCTCGAGGTCTTCGCGGCGCGCTTCACGGCCGAGCGCGCGCTCGCCCCGCGCCTGGCGCTCGACGAGCTGCTGCGGCGCGTGGTCGACGCGACCGAGTACGACCTCCACGTCCTCTCGCTGGCCGGCGGCGCGCGCCGGCTCGCCAACATCCACAAGCTGCAGCGCCTCGCCGCGGCGTTCGAGCGCGACCGCGGGCGCGACGTGCGCGGCCTCGCCGACCTCGCGACCGCGGAGCTCGAGGCCGAGGCCCGCGAGACCGATGCGCCGGTCGAGCTCGGCGACGTCAAGGCGGTGCGGCTCATGTCGATCCATGCCGCCAAGGGCCTCGAGTTCCCCGTCGTCTGCATCGCCGACCTCGGCCGCCAGCGCCCGGCGGACGGAGACGAGGACCTGCTCGTCGCCGAGGGCCGGATCGGGCTGCGGCTCGTCGGCCTCGACGGCACGAGCGAGCCCGCGCTCGCCTACGGCCCCCTGCGCGATCGTGCTCGCGCCCGCGCCGCCCGCGAGGAGGAGCGCGTCATGTACGTCGCGACGACGCGCGCGCAGGAGCGGCTGATCGTCAGCGGCGGCGTGGCGCTGGCCAACTGGCCGCAGGAGGGTGCCAAGGCGCCGCCGCTCGCGTGGCTCGGGCCGGCGCTGCTCGGCGGCGACCTGCGCGCGCTGCCGACCGAGGAGGACCCGATCGCGGAGGTCGCGTGGGGCGACGGCGCCCGCGTGCGGTGCGCCGTCAACACGCCGCAGACGGTGGGCCGCGTGCTGCGCGAGGACGCGCTGGCGCCCGCCGGGGCACGCCTGCCGCTCGCGGCGCCGCCCGCGCCGCGGCCGCCGGTGCCCGAGCCGGCCGCGGCCGCGCCCGCGCCGCGCACGCTGTCGTACTCGCGGCTGGCGGAATGGCAGCGCTGCGGCTACCGCTACTACCTGCAGCGCGAGCTCAGGCTGCCGGACGAGCCGGTCGAGCCGGTCGAGCCGGTCGAGGGCGACGAGGCGGGGGAGGGGGAGGTCCCGCCGACCGCGGGGCTGGACCCGCGCACCCGCGGCTCGCTCGTCCACGCGCTGCTCGAGCATGACGACGCCGATCCCGCCCGGCTCGCCGCGAGCTGGGGCCTGGAGCTGACGGCGAAACAGCGCGCCGACCTGCTGCGCCTCGCGGCGGCGTTCGCAGACTCACCGCTCGCGCGGCGCATCGCCCGCGCGCGCAGCGTCCACCGCGAGCATGCCTTCACGCTGGCGCTCGGCGACACGCTGTTGACCGGCGTCGTCGACGTGCTGGCCCGCGAGCGCGGCGGCGAGCTGATCGTCGACTACAAGACCGACTGGCTGGAGCCCGCGGCCGACCTGGCGGCCTACGTGGCCGAGCACTACGCGATCCAGCGCCGCGTCTACGCGCTCGCCGCGCTGCGCGGAGGGGCTGCGCGCTTGGAGGTCGCCTACGCCTTCCTCGAGCGGCCGGGTGAACCGGTCAGCGAGCGCTTCGAGGCCGCCGACGCCGATCGGCTCGAGCGGCAGCTGCGTTCCCTCGCCGGCGGGCTGCTGGCCGGCGAGTATCCCGTCGCGGCCGTGCCGCACCGCGGGCTGTGCCTCACGTGCCCCGGCCGGCGCGCGCTGTGCTCGTACGACGAGGCGCTGACGCTGCGCTCTCTGCCCGACGGGCCGCCGACCCTGCTCTAGTTAGCGCTGGGCGAGGACGTCGCGGCCGTAGCCGTCGCCCGAGCCCTCGCGGTCGGCGCTCTCCGCGCGCTGTGGACCGGCGCTCGGCGAGCGTCGCGCCTGCCCGTCGACGACGCTGTTGAGCTCGGCGCCGAAGAGGAATGCGATCGCCGAGATGTACAGCCACAGCAGCAGGATCACCGCGCCCGCGAAGGCGCCGTAGGTCGCGCCGTACTTGCCGAAGTTCGACACGTAGAAGAAGAAGCCGGCCGACGCGACGATCCAGATCGAGACGCCGACGAGCCCGCCGGGGCTCAGGATCCGCCGCCGGCGCGCGTCGATGTCCGGGGCGAACGCGAACACGAGCGAGTACAGCGCGAGGATCGCGCCGATCGCGACCCCCCAGCGCGCGATCCGCCAGATGTCCGCGGCCGTGTCGCCGAGGCCGATCGTGCCGAAGAGGTCGTTGGCGAGGTCGCCGCCGAGGAAGACCGAGACCAGGGCGATGACGGCCAGCAGGATCGCGAGCACCGTGAAGCCGATGTCGGCGAGCTTGTGCGCGAGGAAGCTGCGCGTCTCCTCGACGTCGTAGACGTCGTTCAGCGCACGGCCCGCGGCACCGAAGGCGCCTGCCGCGCCGTACAGCGCGACCGCGATGCCGAACACGAGCGGCAGCGAGACCGCGCCGCCGGCCTCGACGGTCTTCGTGAGAAGGGCGTCGAGCGCGTCGGTGACCTCGGCGGGCGCGCCCTTGTCGGCGGCGTAGTCGACGGCCTTCGTGACGAGCGAGCTGTCGCCGAGCAGGCCGAGCAGCGAGACCCCGACGAGCAGCGCCGGGAACAGCGACATGATCATGTAGTAGGTCATTCCGGCCGCGCGGTCGGTCATCTCGTCGGCCTGGAACCGGCGGAAGGCCTGCTTGAGCTTGTCGACCATGCGATGCAGGCTTCCCGCCCGGCCGTGCGGTTAAGCCGCCGGAGCGCTACTCCACGTGGTTGGGCAGCAGCGAGTGGCCGTCGGCGACCGCGTGGGCGAGCTCGACGATGCGGCGGTTCGAGCGCCGCGCCTGCTGGCGCATGAGCTCGAAGGCCTGGCGCTCGTCGACGCCGTGGCGTTCCATCAGGATCCCCTTGGCACGCTCGATCGTGCCCCGCCGCTCCAGTGCGCTCTCGAGCTGCTCGACCTGCTCGACGAGCCGCGCCTTCTCGGCGTGGCGCTTCATCACGAGCTCGATCGCGCCCTGCACCTCGTCGTCGAACTGCGGCCGCGCAAAGGCGTCGATCCCGCGCTCGGCGGCGCTGCTGACGAAGTGCGACTCGTGTGAGCCGAGCAGGACGATCAACGGGCCGCGGGCGTACTCCGTGATCTCCTCGATGAGGTCGAGCGCGTGGTCGTCGTCGTCGTGCACGACGACAACCGACAGGTCCGGATCTTCGCGGGCGATGAGCTCGGCGGCCTGCTCCGCGGTGACGGCGTGCGCCATGACCTCGTGGCCCAGCGCGGCGAGCAGCTCGTCGGTCGCCTGCAGCGTCGATTCGTCCTCGTCGGCGGCGAGGATCCGCAATCCTCGTGTTTTCGTCGTATCAGGCATCGAGAGCACGCGGTTCGGGCGTGCCTTGAGTATCATGCCCTACGCACGGCCGAGCCCCCGCCGCGCGATGCCAGCGCCCCAGCCACCGGCGCTCATCCCTCGCGGAGGTCATGCCGTGCTCGCTGGCCATACATCATCGATGTCCCGGTTGGGCAACGGGTCATGCGAATGACCACCGACCCGCCCTCCAGCGCCCGCGACTCGGGCCCGGAGCGCACGCGTGAGGATCGTGAGCTCTTCGTCCGCTACCACCGCGACGGCGACGCCCGCGCCCGCGATCAGCTCGTGGAGCGCTTCCTCCCGCTCGCGCGCCAGCTCGCGCGCCGCTACCAGCGCGCCGGCGAGCCGCTCGACGACCTGCTGCAGGTGGCCTCGCTCGGCCTCATCAAGGCGATCGACCGCTTCGATCCCGACCGCGAGATCGCCTTCTCCTCCTACGCCGTGCCGACGATCCTCGGCGAGATCAAGCGCTACTTCCGCGATCGCACCTGGGCGGTGCGCGTCCCGCGCGACCTGCAGGAGCTGACGCTGAAGGTCGACCGCGCGGTGGGCGAGCTCTCCGACTCGCTGCGCCGCCAGCCATCGGTCGGGGAGATCGCGGCCGCGGTCGGAGCCGAGGAGGAGGACGTGCTCGAGGCCCTGCAGGCGGGCG
Organism: uncultured Actinomycetes bacterium; assembly: GCA_963746165.1. Lineage (GTDB taxonomy): Bacteria > Actinomycetota > Thermoleophilia > Solirubrobacterales > Solirubrobacteraceae > CADCVQ01. The sequence continues at coordinate 106,249 of CAVVAG010000016.1, forward strand.
GGGCCTACCGCGCCGTGTCCTTCGACGCGCCTCGCACGGGCGCGGACGAGGACGTGGCGACGCTCGGCGACTCGGTCGGCATCGACGAGCATGGCTTCGACCGTGCCGAGGAGCGCGCGACGCTGGCGCAGCTCATGGCGACGGTGACGCCGCGCGAGCGCGACGTGCTGCGCATGCGCTTCGAGCAGGACATGACGCAGGCCGAGATCGGCGCTGTCATCGGCGTCAGCCAGATGCAGGTCTCGCGCGTCATCCGCCAGGCGATCGCGCGCCTGCGGGCCGCCGCCGACGCCGAGCCGGCGCCGCCCTCCGCCTGATCGTCCGGGCGCACCCGCCCATAGGAACCGCTGCGTTCGCGGTGCGGCCCGACGGGGCATGAGGAATCCGCGATGAGCCCTCGCAACCCGTCCGAGGATGTCGAGTCAGAACAGGATCGGCTCAACCGCGAGCTCGACCAGCTGCTCGGCGAGCTGCGCGTCGCGATGCCGGGCGTGCAGGTGCTCTTCGCCTTCCTGCTGGCGGTGCCCTTCCAGCAGCGCTTCGCGCAGGCCACCGAGTTCCAGCGCGACGTCTACTTCGTGACGCTGCTGGCCGCGGCCGCCGCGTCGGCGCTGTTCGTCGCCCCGACGGCGTACCACCGGCTCATGTTCCGCGAGCGCGACAAGCCGATGCTCGTCTCGATCTCGTCCAAGCTCGCGCTCGGCGGCCTCGCCTGTCTGGCCGTCGCCATGAACGGCGCCGTGCTGCTCGTCACCGACGTCCTCTTCGGCCGCACGACGGCGGTCGTGACGGTCGCAGCGACCGCGACGCTGTTCGTCGTCCTGTGGTTCGTGCTCGGCCTCGTGCGGCGATTCGGCAACGACAGGAGCAACCTGACATGAGCGCACCGACCGCGATCCTCGACGTCGACGGCACGCTCGTCGACTCCAACTACCAGCACGCGCTGGCCTGGTACCGCGCCTTTCGCCTGCACGGCATCACGGTCCCGGTCTGGCGCTGCCATCGCGCGATCGGGATGGGCGGCGACCAGCTCGTGAAGTACCTCGCCGGCGACGGCTTCGACGCCGAGCACGGCGACGAGGTGCGTCTCGTCGAGCACGCGCTCTTCGAGCAGATGATCGGCGAGGTGCAGCCCTTCGAGGGCGCGCGCGGCCTCATCGAGGACCTCAAGTCGCGCGGCTGCAAGGTCGTGCTGGCGTCCTCGGCGAAGTCCGTCGACATCGCGCGCTTCATGGACCTGCTCGACGCGCGCGAGCTCGCCGACGGCTGGACGGACTCGAGCATGGTGGAGAGGACGAAGCCCGCGCCGGATCTCGTCAAGGCCGCGCTCGACCTCGTCGACGGGGGCCCGGGCGTCATGGTCGGCGATTCGACATGGGACGTCGCCGCGGCGAAGAAGCTCAAGGTGCCGACGGTCTGCGTGCGGACCGGCGGCTTCAGCGCCGACGAGCTGCGCGACGCGGGCGCCACCCACGTGTTCGACTCGATCACGGAGCTGCGCGAGGGGTTGTCGAAAACGCCCTTTGGGTAGCGCCGCAGCATGCTCCTGACACTCGCCCGCTCAGCTCCACAGCTCAAGGTCCCGACGCCGTCGGAGGAACCGACCCCGATTCGTCCGGAGCCCTCGATCGTGCCCGATCCCTCGCCGACGCCGCAGCCCGCGCCGCCCGGCGACCCGCAGCCGCCGAGCGTCCCGCTGCCCGATCCCGAGCCGGGCCCCTCGATCGACCCGCCGGCGACGCCGCCGTCGACGGATCCGCCGACGGCGCCGACGATCGGCTTCTAGCGGCCTGTATGTCCTACCTAGCCGGCTTCGTACTCGCGCAGGAAGCCCTCGAACAGGCGTAGGTGGTTCTCCTCGTCGCTGAGGATCGCGATCACCATGTCGTTCGTGACCGGGTCGATGCCCTCGGTCTCCTCGATGATCCGGTTGTAGTGCTCGATCGCGCCGCTCTCGGCCGCGATCACGCCCTTGATGACGTGCACGATGTCGGTCTGCTGCTCGGGCGGCTGCAGGAAGCTCTGCTCCGCCGAGAAGCTCGTCGAGCCCGGCACCACGCCGTAGAGCGCCTTGATCCGCGCCGCGAACTGCTGCGCGTGCGTGAGCTCCTCCTGGATGTCCGCGCGCAGCGCCGCGACGATCTCCTGGGCGCGCACGCCATCGGGGTTCGTCGAGTTGGCGATGTAGCTCATCACCGTCTCGATCTCCATCCAGTAGGCCTTCGTCAGCAGCTCGATGACGTGCTCGCGCTCCTCGCGGCGATCGTCGGACAGGATGCCCTGGCTGGCGCTTCGGACCGTTGCCATGTCGTACCTCCTTGGCAGTCGGTTGGGGGTGGTCTGACTTCGGGTACCCCGGCGGCGCAGATGCACGCGCCGATCTCGCCCCCGCCGGCACCCGCCGCTGCAACACGCCATGCGATTGGCAGGAGACCGAGCGCCGCGCCGGTACTCTCATCTCATGCCTAGGTCGATCTGGACCGGTGCCATCTCCTTCGGGCTCGTCACGGTCCCCGTAAAGCTCTACTCGGCGGTGTCGCGCAAGTCCGTGCGCTTCCACCAGCTCAACAAGGAGACCGGCGTGCGCATCCAGCAGAAGCGCGTCGATCCGACGACCGGCGAGGAGGTCGCCTACGAGGACATCGTCAAGGGCTACGAGCTCACGCCCGATCGCTACGTGATCATCGAGCCCGGCGAGCTCGAGGCGCTCGATCCCAAGAAGACGAAGTCCATCGAGATCGAGGACTTCGTCTCCGAAGAGGAGATCGACCCGATCTACTTCGACCACCCGTACTACCTCGCGCCCGGCCCGGGCGGCGCCAAGCCCTACCGGCTGCTGCTCGAGGCGATGCGCGAGACCGGCCGCGTCGCGATCGCCAACGTCGTCATCCGCCAGAAGCAGCAGCTCGTCGCGGTGCGCCCGATGGGCGAGTCGGCGCTGTCGATGTCGACGATGGTCTATCCCGACGAGGTCGTCGACCCGACGTCGATCGACGAGCTCGCCGCCGCGGAGGACATCGCGATCAACTCCCGCGAGCTGGACATCGCCAAGCAGCTCGTCGACTCCCTGGCCAGCCCGTTCGAGCTCGACAAGTACCAGGACACCTACCGCGAGGAGGTCCTCGCGCTCGTCGAGCGCAAGGCACAGGGCGAGGAGATCGCCGTGCAGCCGTCCGCCGAGGAGGACGAGGCGCCGGTGCCGGACCTCATGTCGGCGCTGAAGGCGAGCCTGGACGCCGTCAAGGCGCGCGACGGCAACGGCGGCGCGGCGTCGTCCTCGGCGGCGAAGAAGGCGCCCGCCAAGAAGCCGGCCGCGAAGAAGACGCCGGCCAAGAAGACCGCCGCGAAGCGTTAGCCGCGCGACGGCCATCGGGTACGAGTCGAGTCTCGTCCCATGGCCACCGCCGTCGCTCCCGCCCCCACCGCCGCACCGTCGGCGCCGCGGCGCTCACCGCGGCTGCGGCGCTCGAACCTCAAGGCGCCCGGCCACGCGCGACGGCGCTGCGGCAAGGGCTTCATGTACCTCGACGAGGCGGGCGAGCGGATCACCGACCCCGAGCTCGTCGCGCGGATCGCCGGGCTCGTCATCCCGCCGGCGTGGCAGGACGTATGGATCTCGCCCGATCCCTTCGGCCACATCCAGGCGACCGGGATCGACGCCCGCGGGCGCAAGCAGTACCTCTATCACCCGCGCTGGCGCGCACGCCGCGACCAGGCGAAGTTCGAGGACATGATCGTCTTCGCCACGCGCCTGCCGGCACTGCGCTCGGTCGTCGAGCACGATCTCGCCCTCGGCGACCTGTCGCGCGAGCAGGTGCTCGCCTGCGCCGCCCGCCTGCTGGACCGCGGCTTCTTCCGGATCGGCTCGGAGGAGTACAAGGTCTCCAACGAGACGTACGGCCTGGCGACGATGTGCAAGCGCCACGTCACGATCCGCGGCGACACCGTGAGCTTCGACTACGTCGCCAAGGAGTCCAAGCGGCGCGTGCAGGCGGTGATCGATGCGCAGGTCGCGGAGATCATCGGCACGCTCAAGCGCCGCCGCGGCGGGGGCGAGGAGCTGCTGGCCTACCGGGAGGGCCGCACGTGGGTCGACGTACGCTCGCCCGACATCAACGCCTACCTGAAGGCCGCCACGGGCGCGGACGTCTCCGCCAAGGACTTCCGCACCTGGGGCGCGACCGTCCTGGCGGCGGTCGGCCTCGCCGTCAACCGGCCCGAGGAGCTCAGCGCGTTCGGCCAGAAGCGCGCGATCCACCGCGCCGTCAAGGAGGTGGCCTTCTACCTCGGCAACACGCCCACGGTCGCCCGCAACTCCTACATCGACCCGCGCATCTTCGACCGCTACCGCGACGGCCAGACGATCAGGCTCGACCTCGTCGCGATCGAACCCGGCGCGACGGCGATCCAGGGACCCGTCGAGGAGGCGGTGCTCGACCTGCTCGACGGTTGACGCGCGGGCCGCTAACCGGCGGGATCGTGCGCGGGATCGACGGCGTCGATGGCGTCCTCGCGCGACGCGACGATGGTGAAGATCTGATCGAGGCCGGTGATCTCGAAGGTCTTGGCGATGTTCTCGTCGACATTGACGATCGCCAGCGCGCCGTCGCGCGAGCGCAGGCGCTTGACGGCCCCGATCAGCACGCCGAGCGCGGTCGAGTCCAGGAAGGTCGTGCCGGTGAGGTCGAGGACGATCCGCACGCGGCCGCTCTCGATCGAGTCGGCCAGGACCTGTTTGAGCTCGGGAGCCGTGAAGAGGTCGATCTCGCCGCGCACGGCCAGGACGTGGCGATCGCCCTCGCTCGGGTGCTCGGTGATCGCGAACTCAGGTGACATCGAATTCCATCCTGTCGCTCGTGGTGGGGCCCTGGGCGTCGAAGGCGATCCGGATGACGAGGAAGTCACCGGTCCCGTCCTGCCCCTGGGACGCGAGGACATCCGCTACCCGTTCGAGCACGTTTCCCACTCCGGGGAGCGCGGCCGAGGCGATCAGCTCCTCGGCGCCCCCCGGCCGCAGCGGCCCGACGCGCAGCTCGACGGACCCGATCCGCGCGACGACGTGGACGTTCACGCGCCCGTCCTCGCTGAAGGACCCGGCCTTGGCGGAGACGGCGTCGGCGACGAGCAGCGCGTCGTCGAGACGATCGATCGGGCAGTCGGCGCGCGCGGTGAGCATTCCGACGACACGGCCTAGCACGGGTGCGACGAGAGGACCGCGCGCAAGGCCCACGAAGGCCTCGTTCTCGACCGCCGTCACTCGTGGGGCTCCTCGTCGATGCGAAACGTCATGCGTACCTCGGTGTGCTCGTCGCCGTCCTTGCCGAGCTCGAGCGTCTCGGCCAGCGTCGCGATGAGCGGCAGCCCGAGGCCGAGGCCGGGGGAGTCCGGTCGCGGGACGATGCCACGGCCGTTGTCGCGGATGATCACCGTCAGCCGAACCTCGTCGATCGTCGCGTCGACCTCGAGGTCGCCGACGTCGTCGCGCTCGTAGGCGTGGATGACGACGTTCGTGCACGCCTCGGTCACGGCGAGCTTGATGTCGGCGAGCGTCTGCTCGTCGACGCTCAGCGCTTCGGCGAAGCCGCCGAACGCGTGCCGGACGACGGCGACGTTCTCGGCGCGGGCCGGTAGCTTGAGCTCCAGGTCGGGCGTAAGGGTCACCTCTTCGGGCGGATCGGGGACGGCGGGGTTCGGACCGTCAGTGGCAATGGTGCCCAGCCTCATCGCCTTTCACTCCCGTCCCGATCCGCCGAGCTTGGCCGGCGGCGCGGTTCGTTCTGGTCCGCGTGGCGGAGAATAGACGCCCGGGCCGCCGGATGGTCAGCACGCGCTGGATCGTTCTCGGCAGTACCAGAGACGGGTATCTATGGGTCGAGTGCGCTCGCGAGAACGTCGCGCCCACAGCCGCCTCCGAGCCCCGCCAGCAGGACCATGCGCGCGGCCTGTGGCGACAGTCCTGCGGCCGGCAGTGCCCCGCTGGCTCGCAGGTCGCCCTCGGCTCCTTCGAAGCCGTAGGTGTCGTGGGCGAGCGCGCCGCGTTGGGGCCGCACGGTCAGCGCCACGGGCATGGCGGCCGCAACGTCGCGAAGCGCGGCGAGCACCCGGGGCGCAACATGACCGGCGCCCAGCGCGACGAAGACGATCGCGTCGGCGCCGTCGCGATGCGCGGATCGCAGGCCGGCGCCGTCGTCGCCGAGGAACGTCGGGACGATCGGGATGCGCGCGGGCAGCGCGCCGGGCAGCGGCAGCGGCACCGGCGGACGCCGCGGCGTCGCCGTCACGCACACGCGACCCTCTGCCACCGTCCCCAGCGGTCCCCGGGCGGGCGAGCCGAACGCCGCCGGCGACAGCGACGCGACCTTGCGAACGGCGCGTGCGGCATGCAGCTCACCGGCGAAGACGACGAACGCGCCGAGCCCGTCGCACTGTGCAGCGCCCGCCGCGGCGACGGCGTCGACGAGGTTGGCGGGGCCGTCGGCGCCGGCCGCGCTGGACGGCCGGATCGCGCCGGTCAGGACGATCGGCTCGGATCCTCCGTGCAGGACGTCGCAGAGCACCGCCGTCTCCTCGAGGGTGTCGGTCCCGTGCGTGATGACGACCCCGCGGCCCTGTGCGGTCTCGCGCAGCGCGTCCCGCGCGATCATCAGCGCGTCGGCCGCGCGCAGGTGCGCACCGGGCAGCTCGAGCAGCCCGCGCGCCCTCAGGCCGGGCACGTCTGCGAGCGCCGGGATGCTGGCGACGAGCGCGTCGACGTCGAGCGCGGGGGTGGCGCGGGCGCCGGCCATCGCGATCGTGCCGCCGGTCGAGAGGATCGTCACGGGTCGCAACCGGCGGGTCATCAGATAGGAGATTCGGCGTTTACCCGCTGCTAACCTTGTGTCTCCGCCTCACAGTGCCCACGCGCCGCCTTTCTGGAGGCACTCCCATGACCGCGAAGACCCCGCCCGCACAGGCCGCTGGCCTCTACGACCCTCGCTACGAGCACGATGCCTGTGGCGTGGCGCTCGTCGCCCGCCTCGACAACGTGCCGGCGCACGACGTCGTCGACATGGGGCTGCGCGCCGTCGAGAACCTCGAGCACCGCGGGGCCACGGGGGCCGACGCCCGCACCGGCGACGGCGCCGGGATGCTCCTGCAGATGCCCGACGCGTTCTTCCGCGCGGAGATGGACTTCGAGCTGCCCGACCGCGGCCGCTATGGCGTCGCGGTGTGCTTCCTGCCGACCGACGAGCGGCGGCGCAACAAGCTCGAGGCGATGCTCGAGCTCAACGTCCGCGTCGAGGGCCAGCGCGTGCTCGGCTGGCGCGACATCCCCGTCGACACGGAGCACGTCGGCGAGACGGCCAACCGGACGCGGCCGGTCATGCGCCAGCTCATCGTCGAGGCGGGCGCCGGCTTCGAGAACGACCAGGACGCCTTCGAGCGCAAGCTCTACGTCATCCGCCGCATCTGCGAGCTGGCGGCCGGTCCGGACCTCTACATCGCCTCGTTCTCCTCGCGCACGATCGTCTACAAGGGGATGCTCATCCCCGACCAGGTCCGCGGGTTCTTCCCGGACCTGACCCATCCGAAGATGGCCAGCGCGATGGCGCTCGTCCACTCGCGCTTCTCGACGAACACGTTCCCGAGCTGGCCGCTCGCGCACCCCTATCGCGTGATCGCCCACAACGGCGAGATCAACACGCTCATGGGCAACGTCAACTGGATGCGCGCCCGCGAGTCCCAGCTCTCCTCGAAGCTCTTCGGCCTGGACCTGCAGAAGATCATGCCGATCGTCGTGCCCGGCAACTCCGACACGGCGACGTTCGACAACGTGCTCGAGCTGCTCATGCTCGCCGGCCGCTCGCTGCCGCACGCGATCATGATGATGATCCCCGAGGCCTTCCAGGACCGCGAGGATCTGCCCGGCCACCTCGAGGGCTTCTACGCCTTCCACTCCTGTCTCATGGAGCCGTGGGACGGCCCCGCCGCGGTGGCCTTCACCGACGGCTCGATCGTCGGCGCGACGCTGGACCGCAACGGCCTGCGCCCCGGTCGCTGGGTCGAGACGCACGACGGCCTCGTCGTGCTGGGGTCCGAGGCCGGCCTGTTGCCGATCAAGAACGCGGAGATCAAGCGCCTCGGCCGCCTGCAGCCGGGCAAGCTCTTCCTCGTCGACCTCGAGCGCCACCGCATCGTCGAGGACGAGGAGGTCAAGCGCGAGGTCGCCACCCAGAGGCCGTACGGCGAGTGGTTCGAGCGCAACACGATCCACTTCGACGACCTCGCCGAGGCGCACGTGACGATGACCGGCCTGCAGCCGACGAAGCTGCGCCAGCTCGCATTCGGCTACACGCAGGAGGACCTGCGCGTGCTGATCGCGCCGATGGCCGCGACCGGGGCCGAGCCGATCGGCTCGATGGGCAACGACAACGCGCTCGCCGTGCTCTCCGACCGCCGGCCGCCGCTGTTCAACTACTTCAAGCAGCTCTTCGCGCAGGTCACCAACCCGCCGATCGACCCGATCCGCGAGAACATCGTCATGTCGCTGGCGACCGCCATCGGCGGCGAGCGCAACCTGCTCGCCGAGACGCCCGAGCACGCGCACAAGCTCATCCTCGACCAGCCGATCCTGCGCAACCACGAGCTCGAGACGCTGCGCATGGTCCACGACGAGATCTTCCGCGCGCACACGCTGGACATCACGTGGCCGATCGAGGACGGCGCCGCCGGGATGCGCAAGGCGCTGGCCAAGCTCTGCGACGACGCCCACGACGCGGTCGCCGCCGGCGTCAGCGTGCTGATCCTGTCGGACCGCCAGATGGGCCCCAAGCGCGTCGCGATCCCGTCGCTGCTCGCCGTCGCCGCCGTCCACGAGCACCTCGTGCGCGAGGGCACGCGGCTGCAGACGGGTCTCGTGCTCGAGTCCGGCGAGCCGCGCGAGGTCCACCACATGGCGACGCTGATCGGCTACGGCTGCGAGGCGATCAACCCCTACCTGCTGCTCGACACCGTCGACGAGCTGGTCGCCGAGGGGCGCATCCCGAAGGTCGACGACGCCGACAAGGCCGAGCGCAACATCGTCAAGGCGATCGGCAAGGGCCTGCTGAAGACGATCTCCAAGATGGGGATCTCGACGACGCAGTCCTACTGCGGCGCGCAGATCTTCGAGGCCGTCGGCCTCGAGAAGGACCTCATCGACCGCCACTTCACCGGCACCGCGTCGCGCATCGGCGGCATCGGCCTCGAGGTGCTCGCGGCGGAGACGCTCGACCGCCACGCCGCCGCCTACCCCGTCGACCACGAGCAGCTGCTGCCCGTCGGCGGCGTGTACGCCTGGCGGCGCGACGGCGAGTATCACCAGTGGAACCCCGAGACGATCGCGCTGCTGCAGCACTCCGTGCGCGCGAACGGATCCAACGGCGATGCGCTGGCGAAGTACCGCGAATATTCCAGCCTCGTCAACGACGACGCCTCGCGCCGCTCGACGCTGCGCGGGCTCATGAGGTTCAAGACCGACGGCGTGGAGCCGATCGCGCTCGAGGAGGTCGAGGACGCCAAGGAGATCGTCAAGCGCTTCGCCACCGGCGCCATGTCGCTGGGGTCGATCTCGCGCGAGTCGCACGAGACGCTGGCGATCGCGATGAACCGCCTCGGCGGCAAGTCCAACACCGGCGAGGGCGGCGAGGATCCCGTCCGCTTCACGCCCGACGACAACGGCGACCTGCGCCGCTCGGCGATCAAGCAGGTCGCGTCGGGGCGCTTCGGCGTGACGATCCACTACCTCGTCAACGCCGACCAGCTGCAGATCAAGATGGCCCAGGGCGCCAAGCCCGGCGAGGGCGGCCAGCTGCCCGGCCACAAGGTCGACGACTACATCGGCGGCGTGCGTCACACGACCCCCGGGGTCGGCCTGATCTCGCCGCCGCCGCACCACGACATCTACTCGATCGAGGACCTCAAGCAGCTCATCTACGACCTGCGCTGCTCGAACCCGACGGCGCACGTCTCGGTGAAGCTCGTCTCCGAGGTCGGCGTCGGCACCGTCGCCGCCGGCGTCGCCAAGGCCAACGCCGACCACGTCCTCATCGCCGGCCACGACGGCGGCACCGGCGCCTCGCCGCTGAGCTCGATCCAGGCGGCCGGCGTGCCGTGGGAGATCGGCCTGGCCGAGACCCAGCAGACGCTGCTGCGCAACGACCTGCGCTCGCGCATCATCGTCCAGACCGACGGCCAGCTGAAGACCGGCCGCGACGTCGCGATCGCCGCGATGCTCGGCGCCGACGAGATGGGCTTCTCGACCGCCCCGCTGATCGCCGCGGGCTGCATCATGATGCGCGCCTGCCACCTGAACACGTGCCCGGTCGGCATCGCCACGCAGGACCCCGAGCTGCGCAAGCGCTTCAAGGGCACGCCCGAGCACATCGTCAACTACTTCTTCTTCGTCGCCGAGGAGGTGCGCGAGATCATGGCCTCGCTGGGCATCCGCTCGGTCGACGATCTCATCGGCCGCTCGGACCTGCTCGCGCAGGACGAGGCGATCGCGCACTGGAAGGCGCGCGGCGTCGACCTGTCCAACGTCCTCGCGATGCCCGACCTGCCCGAGGGCGCGCCGCTTCACCGCGTGCGCCCGCAGGAGCAGGTGCTCGACGACGCGCTGGACTGGGAGCTCGTCAAGCAGTCGATGAGCGCGATCAGCGACGGCACGCCGGTCTCGCTCGAGCATCCGATCCGCAACGTCAACCGTTGCGTCGGCGGCATCCTCTCCAGCCACATCGCCCGCGAGCGCGGCGCCGAGGGCCTGCCGACGGGGACGATCAAGGTCACCTTCCGTGGCTCGGCGGGGCAGTCGTTCGGCGGCTGGCTCGCGCCGGGCGTCGAGTTCACGTTGCACGGCGACGCCAACGACTACACCGGCAAGGGCCTGTCCGGCGGGACGCTGGCAATCATGCCGCCCGACGGCGTGACCTACCGCGCCGAGGACAACGTGATCATCGGCAACACCGTCCTGTACGGCGCGACCGAGGGCAAGATGTTCGCCCGCGGCCTCGCCGGCGAGCGCTTCGCGGTGCGCAACTCGGGCGCGAGCGCCGTCATCGAGGGCGTCGGCGACCACGGCTGCGAGTACATGACCGGCGGGCGCGTCGTCGTGCTCGGCCCCACGGGCCGCAACTTCGCCGCCGGCATGAGCGGCGGCCTGGCGTTCGTCCTCGACGAGGACGGCACGTTCCCGGGACGGGTCAACCCGGAGCTGCGCGACCAGCTCGAGGAGCTCGACGAGGGCGACGCGATCGAGGTCCGCGCGCTCGTCGCCGAGCACGTCGAGCGGACGGGCTCGGACGTCGGCCGGCGCGTGCTCGACGAGTGGGATGCGCTGGCGCCGCACTTCGTGAAGATCTTTCCGGTCGACTACAAGCGCGTGCTCGCCGAGCGCGCCGCGGCCGAGGCGGCGGCGTCCAACGGCGGCTCGGCGTCACACGCCGCCGCTCCCGCGAAGAGGGTGGGGTAGGTCATGGGCGAGCTCGGCGCCTTCCTGAAGATCGAGCGCGTCGGCGTTCCCTACCGCGATCCGGCGGAGCGCGCCCAGGACTACGAGGAGTTCACGATCACGCGGCCCGAGGACGAGCTCGCCGCGCAGGGCGCGCGCTGCATGGAGTGCGGCGTGCCGTTCTGCCACAACGGCTGCCCGCTGGGCAACCTCATCCCCGACTGGAACGACCTCGTCTACCGCCATCGCTGGCACGACGCGATCCGCCAGCTGCACGCGACGAACAACTTCCCCGAGTTCACGGGACGGCTGTGCCCGGCGCCGTGCGAGGCCGCGTGCGTGCTCGAGATCCGGGAGGGCGACTCGGTCACGATCAAGCAGATCGAGAACGCGATCATCGACCGCGCGTGGGACGAGGGCTGGGTCAAGCCGCTGCCGCCCAGGCGCGAGACCGGCCGCTCGGTGGCCGTCGTCGGCTCCGGTCCGGCGGGCATGGCGGCGGCGCAGCAGCTGCGCCGCGGCGGTCACCGCGTCGTGCTCTTCGAGCGCGACGAGGCGGCGGGCGGCCTGGTGCGCTTCGGCGTGCCGGACTTCAAGATCGAGAAGCGCGTCGTCGAGCGCCGCGTGCAGCAGCTCGCCGACGAAGGCGTCGACGTGCGCTGCGGCGTGGACGTCGGGGTGGACGTGAGCGCCGAGGAGCTGCTGGGGTCCTATGACGCGGTCGTCCTGGCCACCGGCTCGCGCACGCCGCGCGACCTGCCCGCGCCCGGCCGCGACCTGGACGGCATCCACTTCGCGATGGACTACCTCTACGACCGCAACCGCTGGGTCGCCACGCAGACCGGCACGCCGACCGGCTGCGAGCCGCCGCCGCTCGCCGGCCTGACGGCGAAGGACAAGCACGTCGTCGTGATCGGCGGCGGCGACACCGGCGCGGACTGCGTCGGCAACTCGCTGCGCGAGGGCGCCACGTCGATCACCCAGCTCGAGCTGCTGCCCGAGCCGCCGCCCAAGCGGCCCGACGACCGCACCCCGTGGCCGCTGTGGCCGCAGAAGTACCGGTTGTCCTACGCGATGGAGGAGGCCAGGGAGATCGGCCTCGGCGAGCAGGACTTCTCGATCGTGACGACGCACTTCGAAGGCGACGACGACGGCCACGTGCGCGCGCTGCACTACGCGCAGGCCGAGCCGGCGCCGCCCTTCAAGCCCGTGCCCGGCACCGAGGGCAAGTTCAAGGCCGACCTCGTGCTGCTGGCGATGGGCTTCCTGCACCCCGAGCAGCCGCTGCTCGACAAGCTCGGCGTCGCCAAGGACGCGCGCGGCAACGCGAAGGCGATCAAGCCGTACACGACCTCCGTCGACAACGTCTTCGCCGCGGGCGATGCGCGCCGCGGCCAGTCGCTCATCGTGTGGGCGATCAACGAGGGCCGCCAGTGCGCCCGCATGGTCGACCGCTACCTCGGGACGCTCGGCGTCCCGGCCAACGCGGCCGACGCCGACGCCGACGCCGGTCCCTCCGGGCCGCCGCGGCACGTCGGTCCCGGCGTTCCCGCGTAGCGGCTCACGGTCACACATACGCCGATTTCACCGAAAAGGTGAATCGCGCTTGACCGTGTGGCCGTGAGTCCCTAGCCCGCAACGCGGGGGAGGGCTGTGGCGTCGATGTGGACTCGGCGATCTCGCTTGCGAGACAGCGTGACGGAACTGGCCTGATGATCAGACGGATTCTTGTATGGCCGAGATCCGACGCTTGGCCGACGTGGTGGTTGTTGTTCGTCACCGCGCGGCTGAGCTGGTTGGGCGCTGAGCTCACCGACGACGCGTTGCCGTTGATCGGGGAGATGCTTGTCACCGCGGTCATCTTCTTCGCCCTGTGGCCCGTGGCCATGGTCCTGAGCACGTGGGTGCGAGCTCGGCTGGGCGACGACGCCGGCGACGGTGCGTCCGGTCGACGGCGGGAAGGATCGCTCGGCGAAGGTTGAGGAGGACCCGCGCGCCGGGCTGCCCGGCGTCGCGGCATGTGCCGCCGCGCCGCCGGGTAGTGTCCGGCGCATGGATCTTCTCACGTTCATCATCGTCATGGCGCTCGTCGGCCTCGTCGTCGGCGCGTTCGCGCGCCTCGCGCTTCCCGGCCGCGATCCGATGAGCATCCCGATGACCATCGGCATCGGTCTCGCCGGCTCGTTCGTCGGCGGCCTGATCGGGCGGGCGCTGTTCGGCGAGGGCGGCGGCTCGATCCTGCTGTCGATCATCTGTGCCGCGGCGATCGTGTACTTCATCCGCCGATCGCGCGGCGGCGGCCTCACCGATCCTGGAGTGCCTCCGGGGTACTAGTGTCGTGACACGGGGGGCGGGCAGATGGCGCGGCTGAGTCACGTGCTGCGCCGCGCTTTGCGCAGCACCGCCATCGCAGCCGCCGTGCCGGTGCGCCATCGGACAGCCGGCGGCCTCGAGTTCCTGCTCGTCCGCACGAGCAACGGCGGGCGCTGGACGTTTCCGAAGGGCGGTGTCGAACGCGGCGAGTCGATGTCGCAGGCGGCCGCCCGCGAGGCACGCGAGGAGGCCGGCATCACGGGTCGCGTCGGCTCGGAGCCGCTCGGCGTCTATCGCTACGCGCCGTCGCGCAACGGCTCCGACGACGTCACGGCGTTCCTGCTCGAGGTCGAGCGCGACGGCCTGACGGGCGAGCCCGGCCGCGATCCGACGTGGCTGGGCTTCGAGGCCGCGCGCAGTCGCCTGGCGCAGGGGCGCGAGGACGGCTACGGCGAGGCGATGGAGCGCATCCTGCGCGCGGCAGAAGGTGCAGCCAGCGAGCGCGGCGCGTAAAGTGACGCGGGCGTCACGATCCCGCCTACCACGAGGCTCGCCGAGCACATGTCCACGCTGCCCACCGTCGCGATCATCGGTGCCGGCTCGTCCGGGATCGCCGCCGCGAAGGCGCTGCACGAGCGCGACGTCCCGTATGACTGCTTCGAGGCCTCCGACCGCGTCGGCGGCAACTGGGTCTTCGACAACAAGAACGGGATGTCGGCGGCCTACCGCGACCTGCACATCAACACCTCGCGCGACCGGATGCAGTTCTCGGACTTCCCGATGCCGCGCTCGCTGCCGGACTTCCCGCACCACACGCAGATCGCGCGGTACTTCGACGACTACGTCGACCACTTCGGCTTCCGGGGCAGCATCCGCTTCGAGACGCCCATCGGCCGCGCCGAGCAGCAACCGGACGGCGCCTGGCGGCTGACCGACGCCGACGGCACGGCGCGCGAGTACGACGCGCTGATCGTCGCCAACGGCCATCACTGGGACGAGCGCTGGCCCGAGCCCGCGTTCCCGGGCGCCGACGGCTTCGAGGGCATCCAGATGCACGCCCACGACTACCGCGACAACGCCTTTCTCGCCGGCAAGGACGTCGTCGTGCTCGGCATGGGCAACAGCGCGATGGACATCGCCGTCGAGTCCAGCTACGTCGCCAACCGGACGCACCTCGCCGCGCGGCGGGGCGCGTGGATCGTGCCGAAGTACCTGTTCGGAAAGCCGCTGGACCAGGTGAGCACGGTCGCGCACGTGCCGCACTGGCTGAGCGGGCGCATCTCGGAGGCGATGATCCGCCTGCACACCGGCCGGCCGGAGCGCTACGGGCTGCCCAAGCCCGATCACCACTTCGGCGCGGCGCACCCGACCGTCAGCGGCCGGATCCTCGACCGCATCATCCACGGCACGATCGCGCCGCGCCCCAACATCGCGCAGCTCGGTCCCGACTGGGTGCAGTTCGCCGACGGTACGCGCGTGCACGCCGACGTCGTCATCTACTGCACCGGCTACCGCATCGCGTTCCCGTTCTTCGACGAGGACTTCCTCGCCGCGCCGGGCAACCGCATCGAGCTCTTTCGCCGCGTCTTCAAGCCCGGCAACCCGAGCCTCGCGTTCGTCGGCCTGCTGCAGCCGCTCGGCGCGATCATGCCGCTGGCCGAGGCGCAGGGGCAGTGGATCGCCGAGTACCTGCGCGGCGAGTACCACCTGCCCGCGCCGCGGGCGATGGCCACGGACATCCGCCGCGAGAACGCGCGCATGCGCCGCCGCTACGTCGCGTCGGCGCGGCACACGATCCAGGTCGACTTCGACACGTACCTCGCCAACCTGCGCCGCGAGCGCCGACGCGGCCGCGCCCGGGCCGCCGCCGCCGGCAACGCGCTGCCCGTGCCCGCCCGGGCCGCGCGCGTGGGGGAGGCGACGCCGGCATGAGCGTCGCCGCGCACGGAACCGGCGGCCGCCGCGCCGCGACGAAGGCGGCCAACCGCGCCGCCATCCTCGACGCCGCGCGCGCGGTCTTCGCCGACGTCGGCTACGGCGGTGCATCGGTGCGCGACATCATCCGCCGCACCGAGCTCGCCAGCGGGACGTTCTACAACTACTTCCCCGACAAGGAGTCGCTGTTTCGCGCGGTGCTCGAGCAGAGCGCGGAGAAGGTCCGGGCGCGGGTGCAGGCCGCGCGCCGCGAGGCGGGCTCGCTCGAGGAGTTCGTCGCCGCCGGATACCGCGAGTACTTCGGCTTCCTCGCCGACGACCCCGAGGCGTTCGCGCTCATGCGCCGCAACAGCGGCACGATCCGGGCGATGTTCGACGAGCCGATCTTCGGCGCCGGCATCGACGAGCTCGCCGCCGACATCCGCGCCGCCACGAAGCTCGGCATCGTCCCGCCGGTCGATGCCGACTACATGGCCGCGGCGATGGTCGGCGCCGCGCTGGAGGTCGGCGTGGCGATGATCCAGCGCGAGCCGCCCGATGTGGAGGGCGCGACGCGGTTCGCCACGGGCGTGTTCCTCGGCGGGATCGAGCGTTTGGCGCGGTAGCCGCCCGCCGCGGCCGCCCCCGGAGGGAGGCCGCCGGTTGGCATCCGCCGGGCAGGGCGCGAGACTGTCGGCATGATGCAGACCACCGGACCCACGGCCACGTCGGCCGTCGAGCTCAAGGCGCAGATCGAGGCCGAGCGGGCGGGGCTGGCGTTCGTCGTGTACCGCGACGCCGATGGCGGCCAGCGCATCGTCACGCTCGGCGACGAGGCGCTCTGGATCGGCCGCCGCGACTCCGTCGCGCTGAGCCTGCCCTGGGACGACCAGATCTCCGGCGTGCACGCCGAGCTCGAGCCGACCGGCGGGGAGTGGACCGTCGTCGACGACGGACTGTCGCGCAACGGCTCGTACGTCAACGGGGAGCGCGTCACCGGGCGCCGGCGTCTGCGCGACCGCGACATGCTGCGCTTCGGGCGCACAGTGATGCTCTACCGGACACCCGCCGAGCCCGGCGAGGCCCCCGAGCCCAGCACCGTGTTGGCGAGCGACGTGATGGTCGCCGCCAACCTGTCCGAGACGCAGCGCAAGGTCCTCATCGCGCTGTGTCGCCCGTTCAAGGACAACGCGGTCCACGCGACGCCGGCCACGAACCAGCAGATCGCAGGCGAGCTCTTTCTCAGCGTCCAGGCCGTCAAGTCGCACCTGCGCGCGCTGTTTCAGAAGTTCGGGGTCGAGGACCTCGCGCAGAACAGCAAGCGCGCGGCGCTCGTCGCGCGCGCGCTGCAGAGCGGCCTCATCTCCGGCCGCGACCTGGCCTGACGGCGATGCGCGGCGAGCCAGGGATCGGCACGGAGTTCGGCAACTACCGCCTCGAGGAGCTCCTGTCGCGCGGCGGCATGGGCGTCGTCTACCTCGCCGAGGACGTGCGCATGGGGCGCACGGTCGCGCTGAAGCTCATCGCCGCCGAGTACGCCGAGAACGAGGCGTTCCGCGCGCGCTTCCTGCACGAGTCGCGCGTCGCGGGCGCGATCAACCACCCGAACGTCATCCCCGTCTACGACGCCGGCGAGCACGACGGGCTGCTGTACATCTCCATGCGCTACGTCGAGGGCACCGATCTGCGCGGCCTGCTGGACCGCGAGGCCCCGCTCGAGCTGTCGCGCGCCGTGGCGATCGTCTCCCAGGCGGCGGCCGCGCTCGCCGCGACGCACGCGCGCGGCCTCATCCACCGCGACGTCAAGCCGGCGAACATCCTGCTCGTCCCCCGCACGACGGAGGACGGCACCGATCACGTCTACCTGTCGGACTTCGGCCTGGCCAAGAACCTCGGCTCGCTCAGCGGGCCGACGCGGACCGGGCAGTTCATGGGCACCGTCGGCTACGTCGCGCCCGAGCAGATCCGCGGCAAGGACGTCGAGCGGCGCACCGACGTCTACGCGCTCGGGTGCGTCCTGTTCGAGTGCCTCACCGGCGCGCCGCCGTTCGCGCGCAAGGACGACTTCGCGACGATCATGGCCCACGTCAACGACGCGCCGCCGCTCGTCGCCGAGCTGCGACCGGACACGCCGGCCGCCGTCGAGGACGTCGTGCAGCGGGCGCTGGCGAAGGCGCCGGAGGACCGCTTCGACGACTGCGAGCAGATGGGCGTCGCGCTGCGGCGCGCCGTGGGGCGGTCGGGCAGGACGCCGATGTCGATGCCGTCGCCGGCGCCGTCGCCGGCGCCGTCCCCGCCGCTCGGCGAGAGGGACGAGGCCGGGCGAGGCTCGGTCTGGTTCGATGCCGACGCCGAGAAGGCGGCCAGCGCGCGCGCGGGCGCGGCGGCGTTCGGCGAGACGGTGGCCGGGTCGCTGCCGCCGGATGGCGCTGCCGGCGATGCGCTGAGCGCGACCGCGCCGCCGCAGGCTTCCGCCGCGCCGCCCGCTGCGCCGGCATCGGGGGGCCGGCCGCGCCGCGTCCCGCTCGGCGGCCGCGTGCTGCTGGGCCTCATCGCCGTGGGCAGCGTCATCGCCCTGGCGGTCGTCGTCTTCGGCGGCGAAAACGGGAACACCGAGCTCGCGGATCCGGCGACCGGCGCGCGTTCGGGCACCGATGCCGGCGCCGGAGCCTGGCGTGAGGTCGCCGGCGCGCCGACCGCGCGACAGCAGGTCGCGACGGCGGTGCTCGGCGGCCGCATCTGGGTGGTGGGCGGCCTCGTCGGAGCGCAGACCGTGAAGGCGACGACGCTCGTGGAGTCCTACGACCCGGTGAAGAACGCGTGGCGCACCGAGCCGGCGCTGCCGCGCCCGCTGCATCACGCGACGGCCGTCGCCTACGGCGGCGAGCTCATCGTGATCGGCGGCTGGGAGCCGCGGGGCGCGAACCTGCTCGGCGCCACCTCCGGCGAGGTCATGTCGCTGCGCAAGGGGAAGTGGGTGCGGCTGGCGCCGTTGCTCCATCCGCGCGCCGCTGCCGCCGCCGCCGTCGTCGACAACAAGATCGTCGTGACCGGCGGCCAGGCCGACGGCCGGCTCGTCGAGGAGACGGAGTTCCTCCCCGGGGGCGTGAAATGGCGCGAGGGCGCCGAGCTGCCGACGCCGCGCGAGCACCTCGCCGCCGTGTCGGACGGGCGTTTCGTCTACGCCGTCGGCGGCCGGCGGCTCATGGCGAACCGCAACTCCCGCGCACTCGAGCGCTACGACGTGCGCGAAAACCGCTGGACGAACCTCGCGAGCATGCCGATCGCGAGCGGCAGTCTCGGCGCCGCGATTCTCGGGGGGCGGCTGGTCGCCGTCGGCGGCGAGGGCGCGACGCGACCGATCAGCGCCGTGCAGTCCTACGACCTCATCTCGGGCCGCTGGTCGCGGCTGGACCCGCTGCCGACCGCCCGCCACGGGCTCGGGGTAGCGGCCCTCGGCGACACGCTCTACACGCTCGGCGGCGCGCTGGGCGCCGGACACTCGCAGTCCACCAAGCAGGTCGAGGCACTCGAGCTCAAGTGAGCGCCGCCTCGGGGTAGAACGGGCGACGCGATGCAGATCGAAGCGCTCGAGCCGCTCGTCGGCGAATGGAGGACCGAGGTGCGGATGCCCGGTCAAGAGGAGGTCGTCCACGGCACGACGAGCTTCGAGTGGCTCGCCGGCGGGGCCTATCTCATCCAGCGCGCGGCGATGGACGACCCCGTGTTTCCGCGCGGGGTCATGGTCATCGGCCCGGCGGTGGGCCGCGGGCGAATCGTGCAGCACTACTTCGACTCGCGCGGCGTGGCGCGCGTCTACGACGTCAGCCTCGACGACGGCGTGCTGCGCCTGTGGCGCGACGACGAGGACTTCGCGCAGCGCTACAGCGGTCGCCTGAGCCCCGACGGAACGACGATCGAGGGCGCGTGGGAGATCTGCGAAGACGGCGCGACGTGGCGCCACGACTTCGATCTGAGCTACCGGAAGGTCGCGTAGAACGGGCGCGTCGAGGCCGTGCCGGGAGGCGGCTTGTCACGAACGTCGCGAGTGTCGCCGCGGCCTAGACTCAACACTCGATGCCACCGAGTTTCTGCCGACACAACCGGTTTCTTCAAAACTGCCCCATCTGCAGTCCGGCGGCCGTCAAGCCCCCGCCGGCCGCCCGCCGGCAGCCCGGAGCGGCGCCTACGCGCACGGCGCGCGGTGGCACGCGGCCCGGCCGCAGCAGCGCGGTACGGGTCCGCCAGCTGTACCAGGCCGCCGACGACGGCTACCGCTCCGAGCTCGTCACGGGGATCAAGGCCACCGAGGACGCCGAGCGCCTCGCGAACGAAATGGCCTTCGCGACCGCGCGCCTAGCCGAGCTCGCCGCGGATCCGCCGGGGCTGTACGCCCACATCGCCACGCTCGAGGACGTGGAGGAGGGGCTGTGGCTGGCGTTGCTCACCTCGTACGTCTGCCCGCTGCCCGATGACGAGGATCCGTTCGGCAACGTCCGCGACGCCCACGTGCCGTGGGGATCGGGCGAGATGCCGCGGCTGGACGTCCCGCGCGGTCCGCGCGGCGCCGTCGAGCCCGCGACGGGCGAGCGCACGATCCTCGCGTATCGCGCATGGGTGAAGCGCGCGGGCAGCCAGGCCGCCGCGATCTCCGGTGAGCCGTCCTGGACGCCCGAGCGGCGATTCGACCGCGTCTTCGAGCGCCTCGCCCTGCCCGGCCTGGGGCGCGACGCGCGCTACGAGTTTCTCGTGTCTCTGGGGCGGCTGGGGCTGGTCGAGCTGCGCCCGTCGTCGCTGCAGTTCGGCGACGGCGACACGACGATCGCCGCCAAGCGCGTGTTCGGGATCGGCGACAAGATCCTGCTCGAGCGCCGCGCGCACACGCTGGCCGACGCGGCGGGCGTGCCGATCGAGGCACTGGACATCGCGCTGTTCAACTGGGGTGCGCGCGGCGGAGCCCGCGCGACGTACGGCTCGCGCGCGGAGGTCGCCGGCGCCGACCGCGAGGCGATCGCCGGCGTGCTCGGCGTCCAGTAGCTCGGGCTTGGCTGATCTCAGACGTCCGTCCACGCTGCAGGTGGCGGCATTCGCGTTGGGGCACGCCCGGGCCGATGCGGCGTAGGAGGCCACGGAAAGGCATGAGGATGAATCCGCGTGTGAGGTTGCTCAAGGAGCTCGTCGGCGATGGGCTCTACGTCGTCGACGACGCCGCGGTGGCCGATGCGGTCCTGCTGCGCTCACAGACGCGCCACATGCTGCCCGAGGTGACATTCCGCGGCACGCTGCGGCCGGAGCCCGAGGTGCGCTCCTTTCGCCCACATCGCGGGGTGCGATCGTTTCGACTGATCCGCGCCGAGCGACGGCCGGTGCATCGTGGTAACCGTGCAGTGGCCGTTGCCACCTGACTGACGCCGCGCTGTCGGCGCGTGACGTTTTCGTCTACGACACGAGAACCATGACGTAACCGGTCCACGGCCTCACTTCTCCTGCTCCGAGCCGGACAGCGACGTGTATTTGACAAGATCAACCTGTGAACACTGCCGTGAAAGAAAAAGCTCGCAAATAGCGACCTTTTGGCCAAGGGCGGGGGACGAGTATCCGCATACCCTTCCCTAGGAGGAGCAGAGGGCCCGACGGAGGCCCAGAGCAGGGGAGGCCCGCGTTGGATGACGCGCGAGGAGGAGGAGGAGGGATGCGAGGCCGAGACGCGGAGGAACTGATCCTTCGCGCCGTCGCCGCGCACGCGGACTCACTTCTCCGTACCGCCCGCCGCCACTCCCTGTGTCCGGACGACGCGCAGGATGCGTATCAGCGCACGCTCGAGATCTTCATGGCGCACGCCGACCGCCTCGGGGACGAAGCGGTGGCGGGGTGGCTGCACGTCGTCGTCAAGCGCGAGGCACAGGCGATCCGCCGCTCGCGTCAGCGCTACGTCGGCTCCGACGAGGTGGACTTCGACACGTACGAGTGCAGTTCGACCCAGACGGCGGACGAGCGGCTGGCGTCCTTCGATCTCGTCGGCCGTGCGGCCGAGGCTCTGCAGCGGCTCAAGCCGCAGGAGCTTCGCGCGCTCTGGCTCAAGGCCCAGGGTCACAGCTACAACGAGATCAGTGCGCTCACCGGATGGTCGTACACCAAGGTCAATCGGTGCCTCACCGAGGGCCGTCGCAGCTTCCTCTCGCGCTACGCCACGATCGAGTCGGGAGATGAGTGCAAACGCTGGCTCCCGGTGATCTCGGCGATGGTGGACGGCGAGGCATCGGCGGAGCAGCTCATGGAACTGCGACCGCACCTGCGCAACTGCCCCGGCTGCCGAGCGACGCTCAAGACGCTCCAAGGCAGTTCCGAACCGCTCGCCGCTGTTCTGCCGATCCCGCTGGTGGCGACAGTCGCAGGCGATGGCGGCGATCAACTGGCCAACCTGCTCACGCGCGCCTACGAGGCCCTCGTCGGCGGCTTCCACGAGCGCGCGATCTACTCGTTCACGAAGGCGCAGAGCGCAGTCGAGGCGGCCTCCGCGGGCAAGTTCGCCGCGGTCGCCGCGTCTGCCGCGGCCGTGGCGGGCGGCGGTTACGCCACCGTTGAGCGCAAGGTGCCTCACGTTCGCGGGCATGACAAGCCGGCGAAGACGGCGACGCAGCAGCCGGCTGGCGGGACGAATGCTTCTGCACCGACCGCGTCTACGTCCTCGCCCCCGCCTGTGCGTCGAGCGGCTCAGAGCGTGAAGTCGTCCGTTGGAGAGTTCGGGACGACTGCTCGCAAGGCGACGAACACCTCGCCAGAGTTCGTGCCAATCGATCGGCGCGAAGCTCAGTTGACGCGCGCTGCGGCCGATCCGAGCGACCCAAGCGCACACACCAACGGTAACGCACCGACCGTGCATTCTGGAAACCCGACTGCTCCGGCCGGTGCGCCGGAGTTCGGTGGCGCAAATCGGGCGCCGGAATTCGGAGGTTGATCGTCAAGATGCTTCGGTGTATGTACTTCAGCGGGCAGTCGGTTGGGACCGGCCGACTGCGCTTAGCTGGTGCGGCGGTCGTCACCGTCCTACTGTCGCTGTTCGCCCAGACAGACGAGGCAATGGCGGGCGCATACAAGATGTACTCGTGCAACGTGCCGGGCAGAAGTGGAGTTGTGCTGTCCGCCTCGCCGTGGAGGGCTTTACTAGACGGTTCAAACACTCACGCCTTCGATCTCTGCTCCACTGGAGGCGGATTCGGTCTCGAGCTCAACCAACAGCAACCGTTCATGGCCCGGGGGGTAACGGCTGGCTTCGAGTTGCGTAGGCCCGAGGGAGGCCCCAAGGAGGCAATCGGTATCGTGGGGTATCGCACGTGGATCAACGCCGACTTCACCGGTGCATCCGCGTTCGTTGAGGTAGGCGGAGCGGTTTCGCCTCCCGGGGGTTCGAACGCAGACAACGCACCATGGGTCAGCACGCCGTTCCCGGCTACCAATCCCGCAGTGTACGTGCTGCTGTACTGCGCTACAGGCCAAGAAGCCTGCCGGTTCTCAAACGCCAGGCCGATGACGATCCGCGGTATCGCGTCGGATCTGTACGAGGCCGCCTTGCCTGCCGGTTCTTTGGCAGGCGGCACGCTGCTGACGGGGCAGGCTCAACGCGGAAGTCGAACGGTGTCGTTTAATGCCACCGACGACGAGTCTGGTGTCGCGAAGGTCGAGTTCCTGCTAGGGAGCGCTGTTGTGGCAGTCGAAAATCTCGACGCTGATCCGACGGAATGTCCGCACGTCGACTGGGCCGCCTGCCCATCTCGACATAGCGGAGAGTTTTCCGTCGACACTTCGTCGCTGGCAGAAGGCGACTATGTCGGAACGCTTCGTGTGACGGACGCCGCCGGCAATCGCCGAGTGATCAAGCACCCCGACGTTATCACCGTGTCACGGTCGGCGGCCGCTACGTCGATCCCGACCGTGTCAGCGGATGGATCTTCAAGGCTGACGGCCCAATTCGCCACCAACTCGCGCAGCACCTATACCACATCATATGGACGCGCTGCTCGCATTCGTGGCCGCCTTACGGCCGCTAATGGCCAGCCGATTGCCAACGCAAGCCTCGTGGTTACAGAAAAATACGATTCAGGCACGGGCTCGCAGACTCGGAACGCGACAACCGGCAACGATGGTAAGTACAGCTACCGCCTGTCGGGACGGAAACCTTCGCGCCGGATCGAGATCCGCTATCCCGGCCCGGCATCGCGAACGGTTGCGACGAAGCTGCGCCTTCTGGTGAAGGCGAGCGCGACACTGTCCGTTAGCTTGCGCGGTGTGATGGTGAGCTACAAGGGCCGCATCATAACCCGACCGATGCCACGCGGCGGCAAGAAGATCTACATTCAAGGGCGTGCAAAGGGGGGCGCGTGGCAACGGTTCGCGGCTCGCAAGACCGGCGCGTCAGGGCGGTTCCGGGGACAGTATCGGCTCCGAGTCCGGCGTCCCGGCATCGAGTTACAGTTCCGCGTTGAGATACCGCGCCAGAAGGGCTATGCGTATGCGGCGCAAGTGGGAGCGCCGATTTCCAAGACCGTTCGCTGAGCTCGTAGTAATTGGAAGGCACAGCATCAACTCCAGGCAAGTTTTGACTCGCAGCAGTTGGTCACGGCGGTTTCGCCCGCCGTGCGCTTCAATAGCCGCATCGGCGTCTCGTTTTTGATCCCGGCGTATAACGAGGCGGCGACGATCGCTGAGGTGTTGGCGCGGATCGATGCGTTGGGGCTGGATGCGCAGATCGTCGTCGTCGACGACGGTTCGACGGATGCGACGGCGTCGATCGTGCAGGCCTACGTCGCGGCGGGGCATCCGCATGTGGAGTTGTTGCGCCAGGCCAATCGCGGCAAGGGGTCGGCGGTGCGGTTGGCGGCCGGCCAAGTGCGGATGGAGATCGCGGTCATCCAGGATGCCGACATGGAGTACGACCCGGCGGATGTGATCGCGTTGATCGCGCCGATTCAGGCGGGCGTCGCCGATGTGGTGTACGGGTCGCGGTTGAGTGGTGGGGCGCCGCAGCGCGCGTACATGTTCTGGCATCTGGTCGGCAATCGGTTTTTGTCGTTGCTGACGGGGGTGTTGTTCAACACGACGCTGAGCGACATGGAGACCGGCTACAAGGCGTTTCGCTCCGAGGTGTTGGCGTCGTTGCGCCTGACGCGCGATGACTTCGGCATCGAGCCGGAGATCACCGGGGAGATCTGCCGGCGCAAGCTGCGCATCTACGAGATGCCGATCTCCTATTACGGCCGCACCTATGCCGAGGGCAAGAACATCACCTGGCGCGACGGCTTCAGCGCGGTATGGGTCCTCATTATGGTCCGGTTTCGACGCCAGTAGGCGCTGTGCGTCCGCGCCGGCGTGGTCGGGTGACCATTGGTCGCCCGTTGACTAAGGAGTCAAGACCGACCGCAGCTGCCGCCGCGAGCGGTCCATACATGGGCATTGCATAGCGTGCACCATAGAAGAGCAACGCCACCGGGGAGATCAACAACGTGAGCGTCACGAGGCTCAGCAACGCGCTCGCTGTTCGCTGGGTTCCGCGCGAGCGTATCCACCCCGCGGCCATCAGGAGGACCAACAGGACAGTAGGCCAGCCTTCCAGATTTGCGAACTTCGCGTAGCCATCGAGAGGTGTGTGATCACGACGTAGGTATGCGAGCGGCTGGTTGTAGGCGAGTGCCGCTTCAGGGAGGCTCACGTTCTCCTTGCCCTCGTTGTGCAGCTCCGCGATGAGAGTGGATTGTGGCCACTCCAAGGTCCGGCCATGCCCCCAAGCCGGGTTGATGTACTTGATGGTGCCGTCGAAGATGGTTCCCAAGTAGGTGCCGAATTGATGGCGTAGGACCGCCAGCGCGAACTTGCGCTGCAAGCCATCCGGCGTGAACTCAAGGCTCTCCTTGTCTGTTATTTGATAGTTCGCCGACGGCGATCCGAAGGCCCGAAGCGCGGGTGAGACGGCCGGATCGAATTGATATGCGGCGGCGTTAGGACGCTTGGACTGCGGGATGGGATCGGAGCACATCGGCTCGGTCCCTTTCGGCGGCGTGAACTTGCTGCAGTCGGCGAATGTCGACATGCGTGCGGCCAGCGTCCATCCGGTGGTTCGCGTCAAGCCCCACGAGTCGGTCTTGCTGTGCTGGTGAAGCAGGTAGGGCCCCAGCGTGAGGAAAACCCCGGCCAGTACCGCAAGCGGCGCAGCGATCCGCATCCGGACACTGCTGCTTCGAGCTAGTACGGCCCACGCCATTAGAGCCAAAATAAGTGTGAAGCCGACGCTTCGAAGTGTGATCGCGGCCCCGACGGCTGCTCCTGCGGGTAACAGCCACATTGGCCGCTGGGGCGAGCTGATGCTGTGCGCCGCCAGCCAGATCGCCAGAGCGACAAGGAATGCAAAGACAGACTCTGTCACCACTGCGTGCTCCAGGTAGATCTGACTTCCGCCGAGCAAAACGACAGCAGCGGGCAAGAGTCCCACCCAGCGATGGCGCGCAACGTTGGCGACCGAGAGGTACAGAAGAATCGCCGTGCCTACACCGAGTGCGTGCTGCACGACGATCGCCGACCGGAGATGCGAACTGAGCTCGCGGGCGATCAGGAGAAAAATCGGATATCCGGCGGGCCGGACCGGTTGCCAGTACAGGTTCGGCGCGATCAGCGTGGCGAGGTAGCCGCGTGAATCGTCGTAACCTACGAATGCGGGGGCGTACTGGTATACCAGCCACGCGCGTAGGCCGATGCCGACCAGCAGGAGCGCAATTAAGGCAAGTACTGTGCGACTCGGTCGCCGCAGCCGGGATCTCAGAACGGCTTCAATATGGGGCAAACTCTTCATGCGGTGCGGCCGGCCGACATGCGTCCAGCCGCCTGTCGCCGGCGGCGACGATAGTTGATCCGGTTCGTTTTTGGCTCGCGGCGTCTCACCTGGGCGCCCTGACCCACATGCTTGCGTGAGGCACACGCGTGGCAGCCGCTACGGGTTGCCCGCGCTTGCGCACGCCGACCACGCGTCCTGCACTACCCTCGAATCCATGATCGAGCGGCTCGTCGAGCAGATCGAGGTGCGTTTCGCCGACGCTTCGCGCACCATGTCGGACCCCGACATCTTCGGGGATCGCAACCGCGCGGCTGCGGCCGGTCGGGCGTACCGACAGCTCGAGCCGGCGGCGAAGCTTGCCGAGGAATGGCGGCGCGCGAAGGACGACGAGGCGGGCGCTCGCGAGATGCTCGAGGAGGGCGAGGATCCCGAGGTGCGCGAGATGCTGCAGAGCGCGCGCGCGGAGATCGAGCGCCTCGAGCAGGAGATCCGCCTGGCGATGGTCGAGCGCGACCCCAACGACGACAAGAACGTGATCGTCGAGATCCGCGCGGGGGCAGGCGGCGACGAGGCCGGCATCTGGGCCGGCGACCTCTACCGCATGCTCACGAAGTACGCCGAGCGGCGCGGCTTCACCGTCGAGTTGCTCGAGGCCTCCGAGGGCGCCTACACCTTCGCGATCAAGGGCGACAGCGCGTACTCGGTCTTCAAGTACGAGGGCGGGACGCACCGGGTGCAGCGCGTGCCGGCGACCGAGTCGCAGGGGCGCGTGCACACGTCGACCGCGACCGTCGCCGTGCTGCCCGAGGTCGAGGACGTCGATGTCGCGATCGACCAGAACGACCTGCAGATCGACGTCTATCGTTCCTCCGGCCCCGGCGGCCAGTCGGTCAACACGACCGACTCCGCGGTGCGGATCACGCACAAGCCGAGCGGGATCGTCGTCTCGATGCAGGACGAGAAGTCCCAGCTTCAGAACCGTGAGCGCGCGATGCGGGTGCTGCGCGCGCGCCTGTACGAGCAGGCGCTCGCCGAGCAGCAGGCCGAGCTCGCCGCCGACCGACGCTCGCAGGTCGGCAGCGGCGAGCGCGCCGAGAAGATCCGCACGTACAACTACGGCGAGCGGCGGGTGAAGGACCACCGCATCAACCTGCTCGTGCACAACCTCGACGAGGTGCTCGAGGGCGCGCTCGACGAGTTCACGGAAGCGCTGCAGAACGACGAGAAGCGGCGCGTCCTGGAGCTCCAGGCGACCGCCTAGGAGGACTGACGGTGAACGCGTTCGGCGGCGCCTCGGTCCGTGAGGCGCTCGACTCGGCCGTCATCGCGATCGCGGCGGCGGGCTCGGACACGCCGCGGCTGGATGCCGAGGTGCTGCTGGCCGCCGCGCTCGGCGTCGATCGCACCGCGCTGTTCACCCATCCCGACCGTGAGGTGAGGGGTCCCGCGGTGCGCGCCTTTCAGGACGCAGTGCGCCGGCGCTCGGCCGGCCGCGAGCCCGTCGCGTACATCACCGGCCGGCGTGGCTTTCGCCACCTCGAACTCGCCGTCGACCATCGCGTGCTCGTGCCGCGCCCGGAGACCGAGCTGCTGGTGGAGATCGGCATCGAGCTTCTCCCGCAGGGGGCGCGGGTCATCGACATCGGGACCGGCAGCGGCGCGGTGGCGCTCGCGCTCGCGCAGGAGCGACCGGATCTCGAGGTGAACGCGACCGACATCAGCCACGACGCGTTGGACGTCGCGCGCGCGAACGCGGCGCGGCTCGGGCTGCACGAAGCCGTCACGTTCCACGAAGGTGATCTGCTGGCGGGCGTCGCGGACGTCGATGCCGTGCTCTCAAATCCCCCGTATGTGGCCGAGGGCGATCGCGCGACGCTCGCGCCGGAGATCACCCGCCACGAGCCGGGCGGCGCGCTGTTCGCCGGCGCCGACGGCCTCGACGTCATCCGCCGCCTCGTGCCCGCCGCGGCCGGCGCGGGCGCGCGCCTGCTGGCGATCGAGCTCGGGGACGGCCAGGCCGCCGCCGTCGCGCGGCTCATGCGCGATGCCGGCTTCCAAGACGTCCACCCGCGGCGCGACCTCGCCGGCATCGAGCGCGTCGTGGTCGGCACGCGATGACGAGCGAGTTCGAGCAGTGCATCCGTGCGGGCGGCGTCGCCGTCTTCCCCGCCGACACGGTCTACGGCCTGGCCTGCGACCCGACGTCGCGCGAGGCGATCGCGCGCCTCTACGCCCTGAAAGGACGTCCGTCCGACAAGCCGGCGGCGGTCATGTTCTTCTCTCTGCCACGGGCGCTCGACGCCCTGCCCGAGCTCGGCCCCCGCACGCGCGGCGCGCTCGAGGCACTTCTCCCCGGCGCCGTCACGCTGCTGCTGCCCAACCCGCTGGCGCGCTACCCGCTGGCCTGCGGCCATGACCCGTGGACGCTCGGGCTGCGCGTACCTGCGCCCGGCGTGCTCGCCGACGTGACCGTGCCCGTCATGCAGTCAAGCGCCAACCCCTCCGGCGGCGCCGACCCGCGCGAGGTCGGCGAGGTCGACGAGACGCTGCGCGAAGGCGCCGATGTCGTCGTCGACGGCGGACGGCTGCCCGGCACGCCCTCGACAATCGTCGACCTGCGCGCGTACGGCAGCCACGGGACCTGGTCGGTCATCCGCGAGGGCGCGCTCAGCACCGAGGATGTCGCGACTGCACTGGCGGCCGGCGGTTCGCGCCCCTGAAGCTCCGATTGGCGCGAAATGCCTCGTATGAGGGGAAAAAACGCCAACCCCGCCGGGCCGTACGAGGCCTGGTCGAGTTATGCACCTCCGACGTGCACAAGTCGCCCCGCCCCGCTCAGTCAGACCCGGCACGCTCAGACCGCGCTCGCCGGGCGCCGGGCGTGCCCAGATCGGCCCGCCACCCGCCTTCCCAGAAGGATCCCTTGACATCATCTCGTACAGCGTGGCGTCGCCTGGTCGCTGGCCATCCTCGCGATCACGGCGCCGCTGTGCATCGCGCGCTTCAAGCAGCGCACGACGGAGTGATCACCACACGTCGCCATCGCGCCAGTCGGCCGTGATCTCGCTGCTCAGATCGAGCTCGGCGGCGGCGACCGGCAGCACGTAGATGCCGCCGTCGTCGTCGGGCGTGAGCTCGATCCCGCGGGGCGTGAGCGCCGAGGACGGCCCGCGCCAGAGCTGCCAGCCGCGGCCGGCGTAGAAGCCGCGCGCCATCTCGGTGGTGCCGAGCGCGCCGAGGTCGTAGGCGCCGCGGATGACCGCCTCGAGCGCGTCCATCAGCGCGGCGCCCACGCCGCGACCGCGGCGATCGCCGCGCACGCCGACGCCCTCGACGTAGCCCGTGCGCAGCGATCGACCGCCGAGCAGGAGGCGGCGCTGGACGACCGACGCGTGGCCGATCAGCGCGCCGTCCTCCCACGCCAGCGCGTGGACGC
The DNA here is from genome assembly GCA_963746165.1 of uncultured Actinomycetes bacterium. Lineage (GTDB taxonomy): Bacteria > Actinomycetota > Thermoleophilia > Solirubrobacterales > Solirubrobacteraceae > CADCVQ01. Next base: position 136,201 of record CAVVAG010000016.1, read on the forward strand.
CGCCGAGCGCGTGCTCCCAGTCGGCGTCGGTCATCTCGCCCGCGAACACGTCGTCGAGCAGCGCCCGCGCGGCGCGCAGCTCGGACGGCGCGAGCAACGCGGTGTGGGCGGTGCAGACGTCGTGCATGTGCCGAATACCATGCCAGCCATGCGCATCGCAATCGCTTCAGACCATGCCGGCTTCGAGCTCAAGGAGCACGTCAAGGCGCAGCTTCAGAGCGCCGGCCACGACGTCGTCGACGTCGGCCCCGACAGCGACGCGTCGGTGGACTACCCGACCTACGCGCGCCCCGCGGCGCAGCTCGTCGCCGACGGCGACGCCGAGCGCGGCGTGCTCGTGTGCGGCTCGGGCGTCGGCGTGTCGATCGTCGCCAACAAGGTGCCCGGCGTGCGCGCCGTCAACGCGCATGACCCCGAGGAGGCGCAGCTCTCGCGCGCCCACAACGACGTGAACGTCGTGACGCTCTCCGGCCGCCGCCTCGACGGCGCCGCCGCCGACGCGATCGTGCAGGCGTTCATCGACGGCGAGTTCGAGGGCGGGCGCCACTCGCGCCGCGTCGACGCCATCGAAGGCGACTAAGCCCCGCCGCATCGAGGCTGCGTCAGCGGCGCCCGCCGGACACGGCGCGCTCGAGGACCGCGGCCATCCGCGCCACCTGACGCCGCACGTCGTGCTCGGCGGCCGCCTCGCGCGCTGCCGCGTTCGGCGACGGCAGCCGCGCGGCCTGTCCCAGCGCCTCGCGGAGCGCCGCCGGATCGCCCGGCGAGACGAGCACGCCGGCCGCCGGGGTGACGAACTCCGGCGGGCCGCCCTCGGTCGTCGCGACCACGCTGCGCTGCATCGCCATCCCCTCCAGCGCGGCCTGGCCGAACGGCTCGGCCATGGACGGCTGGCAGAGCACGTCGCACGCGGCGATCCAGTCGGCGACCTCGCCGTGCGCGACGCGCCCGGCGAGGTGCACGCCCGCGCGGCCTTCCAGGCGCGAGCGCAGCGGGCCGTCGCCGACGAACGCGAGGCTGCCGCGTCCCAGCGCCGCGAACGCGTCGGCGAGCTCGACGACCCGCTTGCGCTCGATCAGCGAGCCGACGGCAAGGAAGGCCGGGCCGTCGCCGCCCCAGCCGACGCGCGCCCGCGCCGCGCCCGCCGCCCGCGGCGCGAAGAGCTCGAGATCGACCCCGCAGTCGATGATCTCGACGTCGCCGCGGACCGCGCCGAGCCTGCCGGCCAGCCAGCGCGAGTTGCAGATGACCGTCGCGGCGCGATTCGTGACGAGGCGCGTCGCGCGCGCCAGCACGCTGGACCGCAAGGCGTTCTCGACGTCGGTCCCGTGCGCCATCACGACGAGCGGCACGCGCGCCGCCGCCGCCGCAGCCGCACCCGCCGCGCCGGCGGGGAAGAGAAAGTGCGCGAACACCACGTCCGGCGAGAATCGCCGCGCGGCGATCACCGAGGCCCCGCTCAACCGCGCGTACTTCGACGGACCGCCCCCGCGGCGGTCGATCGCGCTGACCCGCACCTCGTGCCCGAGCGCGCGCAGCTCCCGCACGATGTCGAAGACGAACACGCCGAGGTCCGGGTCGCTCGGACCAGGCCACATCTGGGTGACGACGAGGATCCTCATGGCGAAGCGTCCGCCTGCTGCCACAGCACGAAGCACAGCAGACCCCACAGCGCGCGCGAGTGGTCGTCGCGGCGCGCGACGTGCTCGTCGAGCAGACGCGTGATCGGCGCGGGGTCGAGCACGCCGGCGCGCGCGATCGCGGCGGGCGCGAGCAGGTCGCGCGCCATCGGCAGCAGCGGCCCGCGCAGCCACGCCGCCATCGGGATCGAGAAGCCCCGCTTGGCGCCGCGCGCGACCTCGCGCGGCAGCAGCGTCGCCGCGACCGAGCGCAGCAGGCGCTTCTTCGCCAGCCACCGCACCTTCGCCGACGTCGGCAGCGCGAACGCCAGGTCCGCGACATGCGGGTCGAGGAACGGGACGCGGACCTCGAGCGAGTGGGCCATGCTCATGCGGTCGGTCTTCGTCAGCAGGTCGTCGGCGAGGTACGGCGCGAGGTCGACGTCCTGCAGCCGGGCCAGCGCCGGAGCGCCGGCCGTCTCGGCGTAGCGCGTGCGGAGGATGTCGACGGGGTCGGCCGGCCGGCGGCCGCCGTGCAGCGGTGCGAGCAGCTGCGCGCGCAGGGCGGGGGAGAGGATCTCCTTCCATCCGTGGTGGCGCTCCAGCGGCGCCATCCCCGCCGCCCGCACGAAGCGCCGCGCCCGGTAGTCGAGGCTGACGCGCCGCGAGGAGCTCGGGATCCGCTCGACGACCGGCCGGACCATGCGCGCGACCGGCGCCAGCCGCGGCGCGAGCAGATCCGCCGCATAGGTCTGATAGCCGCCGAAGAGCTCGTCGCCGCCCTCGCCGCTGAGCGCCACCTTCACGTGCTGCGACGTCAGGCGCGCGACGGCGTCCGAGGGCAGCGCCGAGCTGTCGGCGTACGGCTCGTCGAACGCGGCGGCGATCTGCGGCAGGCGCTCCAGCGACTCCGGGCCGAGGATCGCCTCGTGGTGGTCGGAGCCGATCCGCGATGCCACGAGCCGCGCGCGGTCGAGCTCGTCGAACGACCGCTCCTCGAAGCCGATCGAGAACGTCCGCGGACGCTCCCCGGACTCCTGCGCCGCCAGTGCCGCCAGCAGGCCGCTGTCGACGCCACCGGAGAGCCAGACGCCGACGGGGACGTCGCTGACGAGGTGCGCGCGCACGCTGTCGCGCAGACGCTCGGCGAGCTCGGCCGCCAGCTCGCGCTCGTCCTCTGCGCGCACCTCGTTCGCGGCCGCCGGAGCGGGCCGGCACCAGCGCCGGACCGCAACCGGCGTCCCGGGCTGCCACGACAGCAGCGTGCCGGGCTCGAGCTTGCGCACGTCACGGTAGATCGTCATCGGCGACGGGATGCTGTTGAAGGTGAAGTACGCCTCGACCGCGTCGGGGTCGATCTCGCCGCGGAAGCCGGGCACGGCGCGCAACGCCTTCAGCTCCGACGCGAAGCTCAGGACGCCGCCGGCCTCGCGCCAGTACAGCGGCTTGATGCCGAAGCGGTCGCGCGCGAGCAGCAGCCGCCGCGCGGGCGCGTCCCAGATCGCGATTGCGAACATCCCGCGCAGCAGGCTCAGCATGCCCTCGCCGCGCTCCTCGTAGAGGTGCACGAGCACCTCGGTGTCGCAGCGCGTGGCGAACCGGTGCCCGGCGCGCTCGAGGTCGCGCCGCAGCGCCTCGTGGTTGAGGATCTCGCCGTTGTGCACCGCGATCACGTGCTCGTCCTCCGACGCGATCGGCTGGTGGCCGCCCGCGAGGTCGATGATCGCCAGGCGCCGGGCAGCCAGCGCCACCGGGCCGTCGGCGATCGCGCCCGCGTCGTCGGGGCCGCGGTGCACGAGCGCGGCGCTCATCGCCTCCAGCGGCGATGCGTCGACGGCTGCGCCGTCCAGTGCGGCGAGCCCGCAGATGCCGCACACCCGTCAGCCCTCCGGCAGTTCCGAGCGCGTCATCTCCGCGCGCATGCGCGCCAGCAGCCGGGTCGCCGTCGACAGCACGATGCGCAGGTACAGGCGCACGGACCGGTCCGCGAGGTACTCGAGGTCGTGGGCGAGCTTCTCCGCCCAGGTCGTGTCGCGGCGCATGCGCAGCTGCGCGAAGCCCGTCAGCCCCGGGCGCACCACGAGGCGCTGCCAGTACTGCGGGATGTCGACGACGAGCTCTTCGAAGAACACCGGCCGGATCGGGCGCGGCCCGACGATCGACATCTCGCCGCGCAGCACGTTGACGAGCTGGGGCAGCTCGTCGAGCTGCGTGGCGCGCAGCACGCGCCCGACGCGCGTGTGCTCGCCCTCCGTGAGCTTGTCGAGCGCTACGTCCTGCAGGCCGCGCAGACGCTGCTCGGCATCCGGGCGCAGCGTGCGCAGCTTGTACATCTCGAACGTCCGCCCCGCTCGCCCGACGCGCGCTCCGCGGTAGAGCACGGGCGTGCCCGAGGTGAGCTTGATCGCCAGCGCCGCCAGCGCCAGGACCGGCGCCGCCGGGATCAGCAGCGCGAGCGCGAGCACCACGTCGAGCGCCCGCAGGAGCGTGTCGACGCGGCGCGGGCGCAGCGTCGGGTCCGACAGCGACGCGTAGCGCGCCGCGAGGTCCTGGCCGAACTCGAGCTCGGCCGCGCGCCGCCGCTCGCTGCGCGCCAGCGGCTCGGGCAGCGAGCGCAGGAGGCGCGCGCTCACGCCGCCGCCTCGAGCATCAGGTCGACGAGCGTGTCGGGGTCGCGCCGGACCGTCGGCTCGCGGCGGTCGTGCTTGGCGATCTCGATCGCCCGCACGTCGGTCGCCGGGCGCAGCGAGCCGTCGCGGATGAGCGCCTCGTCGACGGCGCCGAGCCGGCCGCCGTAGGTCGTGTAGACCGGGGTGCCGAGCGCGACGGCCTCGCGGTTCATCGTGCCGCCGGCGGAGATCACGAGGTCGGCGAACGCGATGAGGCTCTGGCCGTCGATCGCGCCCTCGGGGACGATGACGCTCGGCAGCGCCATCTGACGCAGCGCGTCGCGCTGAGCCCGGGTGCGAGGGATGACGACGCTGTGGACTGTGCTGTCGCGGCCGATGTGCTCGAGGACCTGCATGTACAGCGGGTTGGAGCGGCGGTGATAGAGCGAGACGTCCGGCGGCGGGCGCACGACCACGACGATGCGCTCGGTGTCGACGCCCAGGCGGGCGAGCAGCCCGCGGTCGGGCTCGAAGTCGGCGAGGTAGTACTCCTCCTTGATGCCGGCGTAGTGGCGCAGGCTCACCGCCGTGACGCCGTAGCGGCTCAGCCGCTCGAGCGGGATCGCCTCCGGGACGAGCACACGCCGCGCCAGGCGACAGCCGACGTTGTGCTGCACGGTCGCCCACTCGTAGTCGAAGGTGTTGCAGGCCGGCACCCCGAGCATCCGCGCGACGAGCGCGAGGTCGTTGGAGCCGTGGGCGATCGCCAGCGCCGGGCCGAAGCGCCGCACGCGGCGGTACAGCCGCGCCGTGCGGGAGACCAGCGATCCGGCCTTGTGCGCCATCCCGGCCCCGCCGTGGGCGCCGATGACCGTCGGCTCGATGCCGTGCAGGCGGCAGAGGTCGAGCGTCTGCGCGTAGTCGCGCGCGGTGATGAGCAGCTCGTGGCCACGATCGCGCAGACGCGAGAGCAGCGGCCGGAAGACGACGGGGTGCGCGGGGGCTGTGAGGTCGATCCAGATCCGCATTTGACGTGGGGGCCTTCCGCGGCGCGACCGGCACCACCCGCATGCGCGGGGGCGACAGTCTCGCAGGCGTGGCAGCCGCCCGCCGCTCGGGATGGGATCCTGTCGCGATGCCGCCTACGACCTGGGACGCAGTCGCGGCCGCGGTGGTCGCGGCGATCGTGGTTGTCTGCCTGACGCCGCTCGCGGTCCGGCTCGCGTATCGCATCGGGGCCGTCGACGAGCCGCGGGCACGGGGACTCTCGGATCGCTCGATGCCGCGCCTGGGCGGCGTCGCGATCTTCGCCGGCGTGCTGGTCGGCGCGATCCTCTTCCTCCCGCTCGACGGCCGCTTCGGCGCGATCATCGCCGGCGCCGCGGTCATCACGATCGTCGGTGGGCTCGACGACGTCTTCGAGCTCAGCGCGCCCGTCAAGCTCGCCGGCCAGATCACCGCAGCGCTCATCCCGGTGCTGGACGGCGTGCGCGTCGAGAGCTTCACGCTGCCGTTCCTGCACCGCGTCGAGCTCGGCGACCTCGGGATCCCGCTGACCGTGGTCGGGATCGTCCTGATCATGAACGTCGTCAACTTCTCCGACGGCATCGACGGCCTGGCGGCGGGGGTCTGCGCGATCGCGGCGGCGGCGTTCGTCGTCCTCGCGTTCGACCTCGAGCGTGCCAACGCCGCCGTCCTGGCGGCGATCATCGCCGGCGCCGCGCTCGGCTTCCTCGTCCACAACTTCCACCCGGCGACGGTCTTCATGGGCGACTGCGGCTCGAATCTGCTGGGCCTGCTGCTCGCCTGCGTCGCGGTCGAGGGGACGCTGAAGACGCAGTCGTTGATCGCTCTCGTGCTGCCGCTCGTCGTGCTCGCCGTGCCGTTCCTGGACACGACCTTCGTCGTGCTCAAGCGCCTGAAGTACAAGAAGCCCGTCTACCAGGCCGACCGCGAGCACTTCCATCACCGGATGGACCGCATCGGGTTCTCCACGCGGCGCACGGTCCTGTACCTCTATGCGTGGACGCTCATGCTGGCGGGCGTGGCGCTGGCGCTGCGCTTCGTGCCGTACTCGGACAACAGCGGCGCGCTGAAGGCCGGCGGGGCCGCCGTCATGGCGCTGCTCGGCGTCCTGGCGCTGCTCGCGTCGGTCTACCTCGTCTACGTCCTGGAGATCCTCAAGTTCAAGCGTCTTGACACGATCCGCCTGCGGCGCGTCAAGCCCGACGCCAGCGAGGAGGAGATCGACGCCGACGTCGCCGAGCGCATCGGGACCGGCGAGTTCGACGCGGTCCGCCGCGAGACCGAGGACTTCGAGCGGGTCAGGCCGTAGGCCGCGCCCTCAGGCGCCCGCGGCGCCGTACACCGTCGTCGTCCAGATTCGCACGAGCGCGCGCACGAGCTCGTCGTCGCAGACCGGATCGTCCTGGACGAGCATCTGGTAGAGCGCGCGCTCGGTCATCCAGACCAGCGAGAAGGCGATCGCGTGGGGCGCGAGCGCGACGTCGGCACGTCCGACCTCGATCTCGGCCGCGACGCGCTGCGCGCTGGCCTCGACGAAGCGCCCGACGAGCGCGCGCCAGAACGGGCCGACCACCTCGTCGTAGGCCGAGACCTCGACGATCGCGCAGACGAGCGGGCTGTGGGCGCGGTAGAGCGTCGCGATCTTCCCGACGGCCGCGGTCAGCTGCTGTGGGCCGTCGCCGGCGCCCGACCACCACACGTCGGCCTCGCCGTACAGCTCGTCGGAGAGCTCGGAGGCCAGGCGCATGAGCAGCTCGCGCTTGTCGGCGAAGTAGAAGTAGAAGGCCGTGCGGGATATGCCGGCGCGGGTGGCGATGCGCTCCACGCTCAGCGCGGCGTACGGCGTGCCCTCCGCCAGCAGCTCCTCCATCGCCGTCAGGACCGATGTCTCCGTGGCCTGGCGCTTCTCCGTGGGCGCCTCGGGGCGGCGTGACAGCGTCTGGACCTGGCTCACACGGTGCACCCTAGATGGTTGATTCCACGACCGGCACCGCCATCTGCACGCGTCTCGCGGCGCAGGATCGCCACGGACCGAAGGCGCCCGTGCCGCTGGCACTGTGCACCTTCGCCCCGCGGCGCGGGTGGGTGGGCGGTCTCGCGATACGCGCACATCTGACGGCACCGGCCGCGGAATCAACCATCCAGTGCGCTTTGACGCGTGTGGCCCCCAGCGCCCACTACCGTTCTGCGCGATGCACGTCTCCCACCTCGACGATGCCGAGGCCTTCGTGACGCTCGACGGCTCCACGATCCGCGAGCTCGCCGGCCGCGTGTCGCTGCCGGCCGACAACCAGTCGCTCGCCGAGGCCACCGTCCCCGTCGGTGCAGCGACCGCCGAGCACTACCACGTCGTCAGCGAGGAGCTGTACTTCTTCACCGCGGGAACGGGGCACCTGCGCGTCGGGGAGGACGACCGCGACGTGCGCGCGGGGGAGTGCGTGGTCATCGCGCCCGGCGCCGTCCACAAGCTCACGAACACGGGCGACGAGCCGCTCACGCTCCTGTGCTGCTGCGCGCCCGCGTACAGCGACGACGACACCGTCCTGACAGGCGGCTGAGGCGACGTGCGCCGTCTCAGGCCCGGCCACCACGCCGCGCTCGTGGCGCTGCTGATCGTGACGGCGACGCTCGCCGGCGCGGCGCTCGCACCGGGCCGTGCCGACGCGATGGTGGGCATCCTGCCGCTGCCCCTCGCCGGCGTCGACATCGGCATCGCCGACCAGAAGCCCGACATGTTCGCCGACCCGCGCTTCCAGGCGCTGGGCATCAGGCACGCGCGACTGGCGGTCGGCTGGGACGTGCTCACCAACCGCGGTTCCGCCGCCGAGCTCGCCGCCTGGCTGAAGGACGCTCAGGCGACGGGTGTCGAGCCGCTGATCTCGTTCATGCACTCGCGCGGCGCCAACCGCCGTGCGCTGCCGTCGCCGTTGCGCATGCGGCGCGAGTTTCGCCGTCTGCGCGCGCTGTATCCATGGGTGACGACGTTCGCCACGTGGAACGAGGCCAACCACTGCGGCGAGCCGCTGTGCAAGCGGCCGAAGACGGCCGCTGCGTACTACCGCGTGCTGCGCCGCGAGTGCCCGACCTGCACGATCCTCGCCCCGGAGGTGCTCGACACGCCCAACATGGCGAAGTGGGTGCGCCAGTTCGCGCGCTGGCTTGGCTTCATGCCGCGGCTGTGGGGACTGCACAACTACGTCGAGGCCAACCGCTTCAAGACGACCCGCCTGCGCGAGCTGAACCGCATCACGGGCAACGCGCAGATCTGGCTGACCGAGGTCGGCGGGCTCGTGCGGCGCGACAACAACAGCCGCACGGAGATCCCCGAGGGAGCCAGGCACGCCGGCAACGTGACGCGCTACATCTTCGACGAGATCGTGCCGCGCAACCCGCAGATCACGCGCGTCTACCTCTACCACTGGAACTCGTCGTCGCGCAAGGACACGTGGGACTCGGGGCTGATCGCGCCGGGCGGGATCGCACGCAGCGCGCTGAACGTGCTCACCCGGGTGCTGCGCAACCAGACGGAGCCGGCGAGCAGCATCGGCGCGGCTCCTGTTCCCTGATCGCGCGATGACGTCCCCGGCGTGGTCGGGCGGGCGGCTGCTCGTCGCGTGGCTCGTGCTCGCCGGCGCCGGGCTCGTCGCGCTCGCCGCGTGGCAGGGCCAGTCCTACTGGGAGTACTCCGACGGGGTCTACTCGCTCAGCGCACGTCAGCTGCTCGACGGCCAGGCGCTGTACCGCGACTTCGCCGGCGCCCAGCCGCCGCCGCTGTATCTCCTCGGCGCGGGCGCGCTCGCGCTGAGCGACTCGCCCGGGGCGATCCGCCTGCTGATGGCGCTCTGCGAGGCGGCGACGTCGCTGCTGGTCCTCGTCGCCGTGTGGCGGCTGACGCGCCGGCCCGCGGTCGCGCTGGGCGCGGCGCTGGCCTGCCTCGTGACGCCGTGGGCGCTGCGCGAGCACGCGCAGCTGCTGCCCGAGACGGCCGCGGCGCCGCTGCTCATGGGCGCCGCCCTCGCGGCGGGCCGGCGCGGCGGCGCGATCGCGGCCGGCGCGCTCGGCGCCGTCGCCGTGTCGTTCAAGCTCGCCTTCGTGCTGCCGGCGCTGGCGATCGTCCTCGCCACGCGCGAGCGGTCGCGGGCGCTGAGCGGGTTCGCCGCGACAGGGGCGGTGCTGGGCCTGACGTTCCTGCTCGTCTTCGGCGAGCCGCTGTGGTCGAACGTCGTCGAAGGCCAGGCGCAGACGGGCCGCGCCGCGCTGGACTACGTCGCGCGCCTGTGGACGCAGGCCGGATGGAACGCCGCTCCGCTGCTCCTGCTCGCCGCGTTGGCGTGGCCGCGGCGGGCAGCGCTCGCCGAGCCCGGGCTCGCGCGCACGCTGTTCGCGGCGGCGGCGGGATCGCTGCTGCTGCTCGCCACCCTGCTCAAGCACGGCAGTTGGCTGACGGTCATGGTCGTCGCCGAGCCGCCGCTGCTGTGCCTCGCGGCGTGCGGCGTCGCGACGCTGCTGGGCGACCGCGACCGCGACCGCGAGCGCGAGCGCGGCGCTCGCCGGCGCTTCCGGGTGGTCGCCGCCGCGGCCGCCGTCGCGCTGCTCGCCGCGCAGAGCGGATCGCTGCTCGTCGCGCCCGGCGACCCGGTCATCTTCACGCGGCCGTTCTCCGCCGACGGCCCCGCCCGCGGGCTGTCGGACGCGGAGGTCCAGCGCGCCGTCGCGGCGATCCGGCGCTGCCCCGCGGGAGCGACGTATTCCGGCCCGCCCTACCTCGCGTTCGTCGCCGGGCGCGCCATCGCCGGCGGCCAGCCGGACCGGTTCATGATCGATAACGCCGCGAACCTCGAGCGCTTCCGCCGCGCGGTGCAGGCCGACCCGGCGATCTGCACGACGCGACGGACCCCGAAAGTGCGCTAGTGGCGCCCGTCGGCGGGGATAGGCTCAGGCCATGATCCTCGACTGCGCGCACTACAAGGACGGCGCCCGCCAGAACAAGGATCCGCTTGCGATCGACGAGGCCGCCGAGCGCTGCCGCGAGGACGGCTTCGTCTGGCTGGGCCTGCACGATCCCGAGCCACAGGAGCTGACCGAGGTCGCCGAGCGCTTCGACCTTCCCGCGCTCGCCGTCGAAGACGCGATGCAGGCCCATCAGCGCCCGAAGCTCGAGGACTACGAGAACGGTTACTTCCTCGTCCTGCACACCGCCCGGTACCTCGACGACATCGAGGAGGTCGAGTTCGGCGAGGTACACGTGTTCACGGGAGATGGCTTCGTGATCGTCATCCGACACGGCGCCGCGAGCGAGCTGCACTCCGCGCGCGAGCGGCTCGAGGCGCAGCCCGAGCTGCTGCGCGAGGGCCCGGCCGCCGCTGTCTGGGCGATCATGGACAAGATCGTCGACGATTACGAGCCGGTCATGGCCGGCCTCGAGAACGACGTCGAGGAGGTCGAGGTCGACGTCTTCGGCGAGCGCAGTGACGAGACGAAGCGCATCTACTTCCTGCGCCGCGAGCTGGCCGAGTTCTACCGCGCGGTTCATCCGCTCCTGCCGCCCCTCGACGCGCTCGTCTCCGCCGAGCATCCGAACCTCGCGTCGCTGCTGCGCGAGCACCTGCGCGACGTCACCGACCACGTCAAGCGCATCGAGGACGCGATCTCGACCCAGCGCGAGCTGCTGACGAGCGTCCTGCAGGCGAACCTCGCCGTGATCTCCGTCCAGCAGAACGACGTCGTCAAGAAGATCTCCGGGTGGGCGGCGATCATCACCGTGCCGACGCTCATCGCGAGCATCTACGGCATGAACTTCGACCACATGCCCGAGCTGCACTGGCGCATCGGCTACCCGCTGGCGCTGACGACGATGGTCGCGGCGGGGCTCATGCTGCATCGCGTCCTGCGCCGCGCCGGCTGGCTGTAGCAAGATCCCGCGATGGGACACCTGGGAAGCCTCATCCTGATCGCGGGTCTCCTGCTCGCGCTCGGCCTCGCGGCCTCCCTGCTGGCCGGCCGCCTGCGGATCCCGGGCCTCGTCCTGTTCCTCGGCGTCGGCATGCTCGTCGGCTCCGACGGCCTCGGGCTGATCGAGTTCACCGACTACGAGCTGGCGCGCACGATCGGGATCATCGCGCTCGCGCTGATCCTCTTCGAGGGCGGCCTCGCCGCGGGCTACTCGGAGATCAGGCCGGTCCTCGGCTCCGCCGTGGGGCTCGCCACCCTCGGGACGCTGATCACGGCGATGGTCACCGGGCTCGTCGCCCACTGGCTGCTGGACGTCACGCTGCTGCAGGGCCTGCTCATCGGCGCGATCGTGTCCGCGACCGACGGCGCCGCGATCTTCGCGCTGCTGCGCGGATCGACGCTCAAGCGCCGGCTGGCCCGCACGCTGGAGGGCGAGGCGGGGATGAACGACCCGGTCGCGGTGCTGCTCGTGCTCGGATTCATCGAGTGGATCCTGCACCCCGACTACGGGGTGCTTGACATGGCGCTGCTGTTCGCCCAGGAGCTCGGCATCGGCGCTGTGATGGGCGGCGCCGTCGGCTGGCTCGCCGTGCAGGCCTTCCGGCGGGCGAAGCTCGCGACGGGCGGGTTGTATCCCGTCGCGTCGCTGGCGGTCGTCGCGATCTCGTTCGGCGGTGCCGCCGTCGTGCACGGCTCGGGCTTTCTCGCCGTCTACCTCGCCGGCCTGGCGATGGGCTCGGCGGCGCTGCCCGCGCGCCAGACCGTGCACGCCTTCCATGACGGGCTGGCCTGGGTCGCGCAGCTGGCGATGTTCCTCTCGCTCGGCCTGCTCGTCTTCCCGCACGAGCTCGGCGACTTCGCCTGGCAGGGCACGGTGATCGCGCTCGTGCTCGTCTTCGTCGCGCGGCCGCTGGCGGTGTCGGTGGCAACGGCGCTCGCGCCGCTGAGCCTCACCGACCGCATCGTGCTCGGCTGGGCCGGCCTGCGCGGCGCGGTGCCGGTCGTGCTCGCGACGTTCCCGGTGATCGCCGACGTCCCCGGCAGCGAGACGTTCTTCAACATCGCATTCTTCGCCGTACTCGTCTCGACGCTCCTGCAGGGCTCGACGTTCGAGCCGCTGGCGAAATGGCTCGGCGCGACGACCGAGGAGCCGGCCCTGCCGCGCCCGCTCGTCGAGGTCGGCACGATCCGCCAGCTCGGCGCCGACGTCGTCGAGGTGGAGATCGCCGAGGGCGACGCCGCGATCGGCGTGCGCGTGCGCGACCTCGGGCTGCCGCGCGAGGCCCTCGTCAACGTCCTCGTGCGTGGCGAGGAGGCGCTGCCGCCGCGCGGCTCGACGCGCCTGGAGGCCGGCGACCGCCTGTACATCGTCGCGCGCCAGGGCGCGCTGGCGGCGATCGAGGAGGCGCGCCAGCGCTGGCGCACCGGTCCGGTCGGGCCGGCGCCGCGACCGCCGCGCTCACCCTCCACGGGTGCGCCGATCTTCACGACGCGACCCTGGACCGAGGACGACGGCGACGCCGACGCGCCCGCCAGCGTGCTCGGCCTCGATGTCATCGAACGGCTCAACACCCGCTGGGACGTCCCCGGCGCGCTCGTCGTCCTCTCCGACGGCCGCTACGCCGTCACCGGCCCGCACGTCCTCGTCGGTTCGCGCGAGCAGGTGCAGTGGCACGCGCGCCGGCGGCTGCGGGGAGCACCGACCGACGCCGAGCGGGCGTGGTGGCAGGAGGTCATCGGCGCTTCCGCCTTGTAACTGGGTCCTAGAACCGCCGTCGGGAGAAGGGGGACCGAGCCGGCCCTTCGGGTGATTTCCTTGCTCGGCCCCCCTTCTCCCACGGCTGAGTTCGCGGGAGGGACGGGGCGGCCTTGCCGGCCCGCTGCTGGGGAAGCTGAAAAGGGAGCGGCCGCCCGCTAGCTAGCGGTGGTCGATCTGAACGAGGGGTTGCCAGGATTCGTGGTCGACCTGCAGCGTGGTGTGGCGGATGTCGAAGCGCTCGTGCAGGAGGGTCTGCAGCTCGCGGCGGCGCAGGTGGCAGTCGTCGTCGGGGGCGACGACGACGTGCGCGGCGACCGCGACGAAGCCGGAGGTGACCTCCCAGACGTGGAGGTCGTGGATCTCGACGATCCCGGGCATCGCAGCGAGTGTCTGGCCGATCTCGTCGGGGTCAAGGCCGGCGGGCGATGCCTCGAGCAGCACGCGTGTCGAGGCGCGCAGCAGCGTCCAGGCGGAGCGCACCATGAGGGCGGCGACCGTGAGCGCGGCGAGCGCGTCGACCACGGCGGGTCCGCCGAGGGCGATGATGGTGCCGGCGGTGATCGCGGCCAGCGAGCCGTAGAGGTCGGCGAGCACGTGCGCGCGCGCGCCCGCGATGTTCAGGCTCTGGCGTTCGGCGCGCGACAGCGCCCAGAACGCGGCGACGTTGACGAGCGCGCCCAGCGCGCCGACGCCGATGACGACGGCCCCGTCGACGTCGGGCGGTGCGCCGAGGCGTCGTATTCCTTCGACGGCGATCACGCCGGCGAGGACGAACAGCGCGGCGCCGTTGATCTGCGCCGACACGATCTCGGCGCGGCCGAAGCCGAAGGTGTAGTGGCCCGCGGGCGGCCGCGCGGCGAGCCCGGCGGCGAAGAGGGCGAGGCCGATCGAGCCGGCGTCGGTGAGCATGTGCGCGGCGTCGGAGAGCAGCGCGAGCGAGCCGGCGAGCAGGCCGGCGACGACCTCGACGGCCATGAAGGCCGCGATGAGCGCCAGCGCGACCGCCAGCCAGCGCCGATCGGCGTGCGCCGAAGGCGCGTGGGCGTGCCCCGCGTGGGAGTGGTCGTGCCCGCCCTCGGCGTGCCCATGGCCGTGTCCGCTGTGCACCCGCCCGATGCTACGCCGATGCGCCGTGCGCGCTGGGCGCCCGATGTCGTACCGCCTGTCACTAAGTTGTTACAAAGTGCCGAAGATGGCTATCGTGGGGGAGCGCCATCCGCACGCTTCGGCCGCGCCCCGCCCGCGGTCGCGCCCGTGTAGGGTGCTGCCCCTCCCGCCATGCCCCGTCTTCTTATGTACACCGAGCGCCCAACCTGCGAGCCGATCACCGGCGCGATCCTCCGCGGGTTGCCTGCACCCATGCTTCGGGGGGACCGTCCTTGTCGGTGAGCGCTGCTTCCGCTTCGAACGAACGCGGATCGGTGGCACTGCAGTACCTCGACATCGTCCTGGTCCTGATCGCTGCCGTCGTGCTGCTCGCGGCGGGCGCGCCGACGGTCGGGGTGACGGCCGGTGCGATCGCCTGGGTCGTCCTGCGCTTCGCCCAGATCGCCATGGACAAGCAGCTCGTCAACGTCTACGACCTGCGCCGCCGCCTCGGGCTCGGCGTGGCCTTCTCGATGCTCCGCGTCTGGCTGCTGGCCACTGTGATCATCGTCTGCGGCCTCGCCGTCTCGCGAGCGGACGGGTTGACGGCCGCGCTCGTCATCTTCGGCGCGTTCTCCGTGAACTTCCTCCGCAACGCCGTCTTCCACATCAGCAAGGCCCAGGCTAGGAGCACCACCGGATGAGCACGCGCCGCAAGCTGACCTTCGGCCTCCTCGGGGTCTACATCCTCGGCTTCCTGGTGATCATCGGCATCTTCGGCGCCAAGCGCCAGGACAACGCGGAGTTCCTGCCCCAGAACGAGTTCAAGCTCGACACGTGGCTGGCCCTGCCGGGGCCGATGGATCTCAACAAGGGCGTGTTGTATCTGCTCATCACGACCGCGCTGACGCTGGGCACGATGCTCTACGTCTCCAAGCGCATGCAGGCCTCGCGGCCCAACCGCCTGCAGGTCGCTGTCGAGTGGCTCTACACGGGCATGAAGGACAAGCTCGTCAAGGACAACATGGACGAGGACATGGCGCGCAAGTGGTTTCCGCTCGTCTGCACGCTGTTCGTCTTCATCTGGTTCTCGAACATGATCGGCTACCTGCCGCTGCCGGTGAACACCGAGCACACGGTCAGCGTCTTCGGCTACGACATGCCGGCGTTCCAGCTCTACG
Organism: uncultured Actinomycetes bacterium; assembly: GCA_963746165.1. Taxonomy (GTDB): domain Bacteria; phylum Actinomycetota; class Thermoleophilia; order Solirubrobacterales; family Solirubrobacteraceae; genus CADCVQ01. The sequence goes on from CAVVAG010000016.1 coordinate 151,433, forward strand.
CGGCGACCGCGAACGTCTCGATCCCGCTCGTCCTGTCGCTCATCGTCTTCTTCGCCTACAACTTCGAAGGCGTGCGCGCCAAGGGCCTGTGGGGGTACGTGAAGAGCGTGGCCGTCCCGCCCGGCGTGAGCGGGGGGATCCTGTTCATGATCGTCCCGCTGGAGATCATGTCGCAGTTCCTGCGGCTCATATCGCTGACCGTCCGGCTGTTCGCCAACCTGCTGGCCGGCCACATGCTCATCCAGTTCATGTCCGGCGGTCTCGCGGTGCTGCTCGGCCTCGAGGTCCTGGCGTGGTTTACGCTGCCCGCCGGCGTCGCGATCTTCCTCTTCGAGGTCACGCTGATCGCCACTCTCCAGGCCTTCATCTTCGCCATCTTGACGTGCATCTACCTCGGTAGCGCCGTCTCCGAATCTCACTAGCACAAGGAGCATTGCCACCCTCATGCCTCTCGACCTGGACACCATCAACCTCATCGCCCAGCAGTCCGCTGCGGCGAATGAAGTCATCGGCCAGAAGGCCGGCCGCGCGATCGCCCTCGGCGTCGGCGCAGGTGGCGGTGCCGCGGGCGCCGGCGCCGGCATCGGCATGCTGTTCGGCAAGGTGATCGAGTCGGTCACGCGCCAGCCGGAGATGCGCGACGAGATCGCGTCGATCCAGTGGCTCGGCTTCGCGCTCACCGAGGCCTGCTTCTTCTACGGCCTCGTCGGCGGTCTCATCGCCTTCTTCCTCTAGAGCCCGATGGACGTCATCAGCCTGATCGCCGCACTGCCGCTCGCCGCCGCCGAGGGTGGCGCCGCCGAGGAGGAGGGCGGGTCGTTCCTGGTCTCCCCGAACGTCGGGCTGATGGTCTGGACGCTGATCGTCTTCACGATCTCCCTCTACGTCCTCAAGAAGGTCGTCTACCCGCGCATCCAGGAGATGCTCGACAAGCGCCAGAACGCGATCAACGAGTCGATCGAAGCCGCCCAGACGACGCGCAAGCAGGCCGAGGAGCTGCTCAGGGAGTACCGCGAGCGCCTGGCCGAGGCTCGCGAGCAGGCCGAGGAGATCCTCGCCCGCGCTCGCAAGGCAGCCGACGCCTCGGAGGCGGCGGCGCTCGAGGCCGGCAAGGCCAAGCGCGACGAGATGCTCGAGTCCACCAAGCGCGAGATCGAGGCCGAGACCCGGCGCGCGATCCAGGACATCCGCAACGAGGTCGCCGAGCTGACGATCCTCGCCACGGAGAAGATCACGCGCAAGACGCTCACCGAGGACGACCAGCGGCGCCTCGTCGAAGAGGCGCTCAGCGAGCTGGACTTCTCGGCGCTCGCCGGAGAGCGCGGAAGCAACAACTGATGGAGGAGATCGCCGAGGTCTACGGGCGGTCGCTGTTCGCGGTCGCACAGGAGCACGACAAGCTCGACGTGATCCGCGAGCAGCTCGGGCAGTTCACCGACGCGCTCACCGACAACCGCGATCTGGCGGTCTTCTTCTTCTCGCCCTACTTCTCGACGCCCGAGAAGAAGGACGGCCTGACGAAGACCCTCGAGGGTGCCGACGAGACGCTGATCAACTTCCTCGAGCTGCTCATCGAGAAGCACCGCATGCCGGCGGTCTTTCGCATCCGGCGCTACTACGACGGGCTGTGGGAGCAGGAGAACAAGATCCTGCCGGTCCAGATCTCGACCGCCACGAAGCTCGACGACGCCACCGTCAAGCAGATCGGCGACCGCATCGCCAAGGACACCGGTCAGAAGATCGAGGTCACGGCGGACGTGGACCCCGACATCCTCGGCGGCATCGTCCTGCGCGTCGGAAACTCGATCCTCGATGCCTCGATCCGCAACCGCCTCGACAACCTGAGAAAGCACGTCGCCCGCGGCGCGTAGCGCCACGCGAGCACAAGGAGCTGACACGACCTCCATGAAGATCAAGCCAGACGAGATCACCTCCATCCTCAAGAGCCGCATCGAGGGGCTGGACGCCGGCGACGCCGAGCTGACCGAGGTCGGCACCGTCCTGTCGGTCGGCGACGGCATCGCGCGCGTCCACGGCCTCGAGGACGCCATGTCCTTCGAGATGCTCGAGCTGCCGCACGGCGTGACCGGGCTCGCGCTGAACCTCGAGTCCGACAACGTCGGCGTCGTGCTGTTCGGCGAGTGGGACAAGATCGTCGAGGGCGACACGGTCAAGCGCACCGGCTCCCTGCTCGAGATCCCGGTCGGCGAGGAGCTGCTGGGCCGGATCGTCGACCCGTTGGGCAACCCGCTCGACGGCAAGGGCGACATCAACACGGACACCAAGCGGCCCGCCGAGTTCAAGGCGCCCGGCGTCGTGCAGCGCCAGCCGGTCGTCGAGCCGCTGCAGACCGGCATCAAGGCGATCGACGCGATGATCCCGATCGGCCGCGGCCAGCGCGAGCTGATCATCGGCGACCGCCAGACCGGCAAGACGACGATCGCGGTCGACACCATCATCAACAACCGCAAGAGCGGCGTCATCTCCGTGTACGTCGCGATCGGCCAGCGCATGGCGACGGTCGTCGCGCTCGCCGAGACGCTGTCGGAGGCCGGGGCGATGGAGAACACGATCATCGTCGCCGCCGGCGCCGACGAGGCCGCCCCGGTGAAGTTCCTCGCGCCGTACGCGGGCGCCGCGATGGCCGAGCACTTCCTCTACGACGGCAAGGCCGCGCTGTGCGTCTACGACGACCTCACCAAGCACGCGTTCGCCTACCGCCAGATGTCGCTGCTGCTGCGCCGCCCGCCGGGCCGTGAGGCCTACCCGGGCGACGTCTTCTACCTCCACAGCCGCCTGCTCGAGCGCGCCGTCAAGCTCTCCGACGAGCTCGGCGGCGGCTCGATGACCGCGCTGCCGATCATCGAGACGCAGGCCGGAGATGTCTCGGCATACATCCCGACGAACGTCATCTCGATCACCGACGGCCAGATCTTCCTGGAGCCCAAGCTGTTCTTCTCGGGCGTGCGGCCGGCCATCAACGTCGGCATCTCCGTCAGCCGCGTGGGCGGCAACGCGCAGATCAAGCCGATGAAGAAGGTCGCGGGACGGCTGAAGCTCGAGCTGTCGCAGTACCGCGACCTCGAGGCCTTCGCGCAGTTCGGCTCGGACCTCGACGCCGACACGCAGGCCACGCTGGCCCGCGGTGAGCGGCTCGTCAAGACGCTCAACCAGAACGAGCGCTCGCCGATGGCGGTCGAGGAGCAGGTCGTGGTCATCTACGCCGCGACCAACGGCTTCGTCGACCGGATCTCGGTCGACCGCGTGCCGGAGTTCCACCAGGACCTCGTCTCGCGGATGCGCGCCGAGCACGCCGACACGCTCGAGAAGATCGCCGACGGCAAGTGGGACGACGACATCATCGAGGTCGTCGACGATGCCGTGAAGGAGTTCGTCAAGGACTTCGGCGAGGACATCGACGAGGACGGCGTCGCCATCGACTCCGGCTCCGCCGACACGTCCGCCTCCAAGCGCGACGACGACGACAGCGACGCGGCATCCGCATCCGAGGCGGAGCCCGAGAAGGAGGCGGCGCCGGCGTGAGCGCCACCCAGCGCGACGTCAAGGCCCGCATCGGGTCGGTCAAGAACATCCAGAAGATCACCCGCGCCATGGAGATGGTCGCGGCGGCGCGCCTGCGCCGCGCCGAGCAGCGCATCTCCGCGCTGCGCCCGTACGCCGGCGCGATCCGGCGGATGACGCGCGCTGCCGCCGAGGCCGCCGGCAGCTCCGAGGTCTCGAACCTGCCGATCCTCTCCGAGCACGACAGCGAGGACGCGATCGCCCTGCTGCTCGTCACCGGCGACCGCGGCCTGGCCGGCGCGTTCAACTCGCAGATCGTCCGCGCCGGGCTGCGAGCCGGTCGCGAGTACGAGGGCGACGGGCGCAACACGCTCTACAGCGCGGTCGGTCGTCGCGGCGTGTCGACGCTGACCTTCCGCGGCAAGGACCCGGTCGGCCGCTACGTCGGCTTCACCGACCGCCCCGCCTACGCCGACGCGCGCTCGATCGCCGAGGACCTCATCGCCGCCTACGTCGACGGCAAGGCCGACCGCGTCGAGATCTTCTACAACGGCTACATCTCGCCGCTCACGCAGGAGGTGCGCCGCGAGACGCTGCTGCCGCTGCAGCAGGCGACGATCCTCGAGGGCGCCGACGATGACGACGACGACGAGGCCGCCGGCGCAACTCACCACGCGCTCGTCGAGTACGAGCCCGACGCCAGGGAGATCCTGGCCCGCCTCGTGCCCGACTACGTCGAGATCTCCGTCTACCGCGCGCTGCTGGAGTCCACGGCGTCCGAGCACGGCGCCCGCATGACCGCGATGCGCAACGCCTCCGAGAACGCGGGCGAGCTCATCGAAGACCTGACCCTCGAAATGAACCGTGCCCGACAGGCCGAGATCACGCAGGAGATCATGGAAGTCGTCGCTGGCGCGGAAAGCTTGACCTAGGAGACCCATGGCCACCACAGAAGAGACAGAGACCGAAGAGACCGCAGAGGCCGCCACGGGCCGGATCGAGGAGATCCAGGGCGTCGTCGTCGAGGCGACCTTCCCCAACGGCGAGCTGCCGGAGATCTACAACGCGGTCACCGTGATGCGCGGCGACGACCTGCTGACGCTCGAGGTCCAGCAGCACCTCGGCGACGACCGCGTGCGCTGCGTCGCGATGGACTCGACCGACGGCCTGTCGCGCGGCCAGGAGGTCACCGACACCGGCGGCCCGATCACCGTGCCCGTCGGTCGCGGCGTCCTCGGCCGGATCATGAACGTGCTGGGTGAGCCGATCGACGAGGTCGGCGACGTCGAGTACGAGGAGCGCTGGCCGATCCACCGCCCCGCCCCGAACGTGGAGAACCTCACGCCGACGACCGAGATGTTCGAGACCGGCATCAAGGTCGTCGACCTCCTCGCGCCGTACGCCAAGGGCGGCAAGGTCGGCCTGTTCGGCGGCGCCGGCGTGGGCAAGACCGTGCTCATCCAGGAGCTCATCAACAATCTCGCCCAGGAGCACGGCGGGCTGTCGGCCTTCTGCGGCGTCGGCGAGCGCTCGCGCGAGGGCAACGACCTCTGGCTGGAGATGAAGGAGTCCGGGGTCATCGACAAGACGATCCTCGTCTTCGGACAGATGAACGAGCCCCCCGGAGCCCGCATGCGCGTCGCGCTGACGGGCCTGACGATGGCCGAGTACTTCCGCGAGGAGGGCGGCCAGGACGTGCTGCTCTTCATCGACAACATCTTCCGCTTCGTGCAGGCCGGCTCGGAGGTCTCCGCGCTGCTCGGCCGGATGCCGTCGCAGGTCGGCTACCAGCCCACCCTCGAGACCGAGATGGGCCTGCTGCAGGAGCGCATCACCTCGACGCGCGACGGCTCGGTGACCTCGGTGCAGGCCATCTACGTCCCCGCCGACGACCTCACCGATCCCGCGCCGGCGTCGGTGTTCGCGCACCTCAACGCGACGACCGTGCTCTCGCGGGCGATCTCCGAGAAGGGCATCTACCCGGCGGTGGATCCCCTGGACTCGACGTCGACGATCCTCAAGCCGGACATCCTCGGCGAGGAGCACTTCACGACGGCCAACCGCGTCAAGGAGATCCTTCAGCGCTACAAGGAGCTGCAGGACATCATCGCCATCCTCGGCATCGACGAGCTCTCAGACGAGGACAAGCTCATCGTCGGCCGGGCGCGCCGCGTCGAGCGCTTCCTGTCGCAGCCGTTCTTCGTGGCCGAGGCGTTCACCGGCACGCCGGGGCAGTACGTCCCGATCGCCGAGACGATCCGCGGCTTCAAGGAGATCATCGAGGGCCAGCACGACGACGTGCCGGAGTCGGCGTTCTTCCTGAAGGGCACGATCGACGACGTGGTGAAGGCCGCGAGCGGCAAGAAGGACGACGACGACAGGAAGGCCGACGACAAGAAGGTCGCCGACGACAAGAAGAGCGACGACGACGACGACGAGGACGACGAGTAGTGGTCGGACTCGCGACAGTCCACCCGAACCCCCGGGCGCCCTGCCACGAGGCGGACCACTGATGGCGCAGACGCCGTTTCGCGTCGAGGTCCTGACCCCCGAGGGCTCGGTGTTCGACGAGGAGGTCACGATGGTCTCCACGCGCACGGAGGTCGGCTCGATCGGCATCCTCGCCCGCATGCAGCCCTTGTTGGGCATGCTCGTGCCGACCGAGCTGCGGCTGTACCGCAGCGAGTCCGACGTCGTGCGCTACGCGCAGGGCGAGGGCTACGTGCAGGTCTCCGAGGACGGCGTGCTCGTGCTCGTCGAGGAGGCCCACACCCCCGATGAGCTCGACGTCGCCGACCTGCGCGAGAAGCTGCGCGTGGCCGAGGACGGGCTGTCGGCGTCGCAGGAGGGCAGCGAGGACCGCAAGCGCTGCGCGCGCGACAAGCGTCGCTGGGAGGCCTTCATCGCGATCGCCGAGGGCGGCTCGCGCTAGAAGCCTCGCCGGCTCGGGCGCGACGCCGTCCGGCCTACCCGGCGGGGCGGAGCCTGCCGCTGGACCAGGTGGCGTAGGCACGCGAGGCCGAGCGGTCCTGGCGATCCTCGGTGTGCTGGATGCCGACGCCGTTGCCCTGGTCCTGGTCGATCAGGCCGACGTACTGCTGCTCGACCGAGCTGACGCCGACGAGGTTCGGCGGTGGGGCGGCGCGCCACTCCTCGAGCTGTGCGACGGCACGCTCGTGGACCTTCTCGCGGGTGAAGCGCAGCTCGAGCTCGCCGAGCAGGCCGTCGGGCGCCTCCGAGCGGATCCACCCGTCCGGACCGGCATCGGGATGGTCCGGATCACACCACTCGGCGCGCAGCGCGCGCACCGAGACATAGAGCGGCTCGCCGGCCCCGGACTCGAGGACGCCGCGAATGCTCACGCCGTAGAACGCGCCGTCGCGTGTGACGCGCAGGTCGCCCACGCAGCAGAGGATATCGGCGGGCGCGCGACCGGTCGCACGCAGCGGGCCGGTCGCCGTATCTGCAAGCCTGCACGGCATGCTCGACCAGCTGCGCCGGCTGTTTCCCTACATCGTGGCGCTCGCCCTGCCGCTGGCGGGCGCGGTGCTCGCCGTGCTGCGCTTCGCCGAGGGCGATCGCGACGAGGGGCTGCGCCTCGCCGCCGTCTCCGCGCTCGGGCTCTTCCTCTACGCGCTGCTGCTCCTCTAGCCGCCCTCGCCGAGCCGCAGCCGCGCATGCAGGCGCGCGAGCGGAGCAGGCGCCCACCAGTTGCGCTCGCCGAGCAGCTTCATGAGCGCGGGCACGAGCAGCGCCCGCACGATCGTCGCGTCGATCAGCACGGCCACCGCGGCACCGACCCCGAGCTGCTTGATGAACACGATCTGCGAGGTCGCGAAGGCGCCGAGCGCCACGACGAGCAGCAGCGCGGCGGCGGTGACGATGCGCCCGGTGCGCTGCAGCCCGATCGCCACCGCCTCCTCGTTCGTCGCACCCGCGTCGCGCGCCTCCTTGATGCGCGTGAGCAGGAACACGCCATAGTCGGTGCTCAGCCCGAACACGATCGCCAGCAGCACGAGCGGCTGCGTGATCTCCAGCGCCCCCTGGCTCGTGTAGCCCAGCAGGCCCTCGAGGCGGCCGTCCTGGAAGACGAGCACGAGCACGCCGAACGCGGCGCTGATGCCGAGCACGTTCATCAGCAACGCCTTGAAGGGCAGCACCACCGACCCGGTCATCACGAAGAGGATCAGCAGCGTGGTGATCGCCAGCACCGCGATCGCCAGCGGCAGCCGGTGGGCGAGCCCGGCGCGCTGGTCGACGAAGCGCGCCGACTCCCCGGCAACACGCGGTGCTCCCTGCCCCGCCTCGGGCGGGCTCGCACGGATCGCGCGGACGAGATCCAGGCTCCGTTTCTCGAGCGCACCGGCCGACGGCGCGACGGTCACGAGCCATGTCTCGTTGCCGAGGTAGCTCGGCCGCTCGACCGCGGCGACGTCGTCTCGCGCCGCCAGGCGGCGTGCGTACCTGGCGAGCATGTCGGCGCTGTTCTCGCCGGCGTTCACGGCCACGTGCAGCGGCGACGTGCGCCCGGGCGGAAACTCGGTGCGCAGCGCGGTGTCGACCTGCTTGGGGATGGCGCTGTCGGGCAGCACGCTCGCGTCGACGCCCGTGAACTGGATCCGCGTGAACGGGATCCCCGCGGCGAGCAGCACCGCCGACGTGGTCACCGCGACGAGCACGGGCCGGCGCATGACGCCATGTGAGAGGCGATACCAGAAGCCGCGCTGCGTGAGCACCTCGCGGTGGCGCCAGCGCTTGGGGGCGAGCGCGTCGACACGCGCGCCGAGCAGCATCAGCAGCGCCGGCAGCGCGACCAGCGAGATCAGCCCCGCGCTCAGCGCGGTCAGCGAGCCGCTGATCGCCATCGAATACAGGAAGCGCTGGGGGAAGACGAGCAGCGAGAGCATCGCCGCGGCCACGGTCAGCGAGCTGAACACGACGGTGCGCCCGGCCGTCCGCAGCGTGCGCATGAGCGCCTCGCGCCCGGGGCCGTCACGCTCCATCTCCTCGCGGTAGCGCGACAGGACGAACAGCGAGTAGTCGATCGCGAGCCCCAGCCCGAGGCCGATCGCGAGGTTGAGCGCGAAGATCGACAGCGCGGTCGCCTCGTTGAAGAGCCGCAGGCCGAGGAACGTGGTCATGATCGTCAGCAGGCCGACGAACAGCGGCAGCAGCGCCGCGACCGCCCCGCGGAAGACGACGAGCGTGAGCAGGAAGAGCAGCGGGAAGGCGAGCATCTCGGCTTTCGCGAGGTCCTCGGAGACCTGGTCGCCGACCACCGGCCCGGCGATCGCGCCGCCGCCGACGAGCACGCCGGGCCGGTCCTCCAGCGCGTCCTGGATCCGGGTGCCGGTCTCCTCGCCGTCGGCGCCGTCGCGCAGATAGGCGGCGACGAAGCTCGAGCGCCCGTCGCGCGAGACGAGCGGGCTCGACGGCCGCGGGTCGCTCAGCGCGGAGCTCGTCTGCGCGATCGAGCGGTCGCGCTCGATCCGTGCCACGACGGCGCGCAGCTGCGCCTGCCCGGCGGCGGTGCGGACCCCGCCCGTCGAGCGCACGAGCACGATGATCCCCGGACCGAGGCCGCGACCGATGGCGTCGCGCAGCTCGCCGCCGGCGACGTGGCTCTCGGCCTGCGGATCGATGAAGTCGAGATCCGGGTCGACGGTCAGCTTGCCGGTGACCGGCGCGCCGAAGGCGACGGCCACGGCGAGCATCGCGATCGTGGCCGCGAGCACGCGGCGCGGCTGCGCGGTGACGAGGCGGGCGATGGTGTGCGAGCATGGCGCGCCGCGAACCGTAAGTAATCACTCACTCACGTGTCAAGCCGGCGCTCTGCTCAACTGCGCCGGGCGATCCCGGCCCCGGCGACGCCTCCTTCCAGCTCGTCGAGCCCGAACGCGTCCACCGGGCCGAGCGCCCCGGCGCCGCGGAGACCGCCGCCCGCCGCCGTGATCGCGCCCCAGGCGAGCATCGCCGCGGTGAAGTCGTAGGGGTTCTCGCCCTCCAGGCGCACCGTCGCGAGCGGAGCGCCGCCGGCGTCGGAGGCGACGGCGACGATGTGCGAGCGCGCCTTCGCCCGCCGCGCCGCATCCGGTCCGCCCGTCGAGCCCTTCGCGAACCGGCCCGCCGCGGCGCCGATCGCGTCGCGCACGCCGGGCAGCTTCGTCGCGAGCGCCGTCGCCGCCGAGACGGCCTGCAGTGGGCGGGCGGCCGCGCCGAACCAGCCCAGCCAGACGCGCGCGTCGCGCAGCCCGGGATGCACGCGCGGGAGCGCGAACTGCTCCGTCGCGCCGACCGACACCGCCGGGCGCCCGTCGAAGCTGCGCACGCTGCGTGCCGTGCGCCGGGTCACGACGCGGCCGCCCTCGAACACGTACGCGGGCTCGGCCAGCAGGCCGATGGCCGAGGCGCGCGTTCCGCCGCTGGGGGCCGCGGCGCCGCCGACGAAGTAGCCGACGTCGACGCTCACCGCGCGTTCGCCGGCCTCGCGCAGGGCGAGCGCGCCCGCGAGGTTGCCCGGCACGTAGTCGTAGCCGAACGCGGTCAGCAGGCCGGCGCCGGCGGCCTCGGCGCGCGCGCCGTGGCGCTCGAAGACCGCGCGGATGAAGGGCGGCTCGCCGGTCGAGTCGAGGTAGTGCGCTCCGGCGTCGATGGCCGCCTGCAGCGCCGGCTCGCCCCAGCGCACGAACGGCCCGACCGTCGAGACGAGCACGTCGCCGGGCTCGACGAGCGCGCGCACGGTCGCCGGCTGCTGGACGTCGGCGACGGCGAACGGCAATCCGCCGAGCTCGGCCGCGAGCGCCGCGACGCGCGCCTCCGACCGCGCCGCCAGCACGGGAGCCGCGCCGCGCGCGACGAACGCGCGCGCCGTGAGCTCGCCGGTGTACCCCGTTGCTCCGAAGAGGACGATGCGGCCGGCCACGCGACGCACGCTACATAACGACGTAGGCCCGGATGGCGCGCCGGGCCGGTACCCTCATTTCCAGCGATGGACGAACGGGTCCTGGCCGAGAGGCTGATCACCTACGACACGTCCACCAGCGACGGCCTGCGCGCGGCGGTCGGGTTCGTCAAGGGCTGGCTCGAGGCCCGCGACGTGCCCGTGGCCGGTCGTGAGTTCGGCGGTCTGCCGGTGGTGCTCGCCGACATCGGGCCGGAGACGGGCCCGAGCGTGATCCTGCACGGCCACGTCGACGTCGTGCCCGCGCACGCCGACCAGTTCACCCCGCGGATCGAGGGCGACCGGCTCATCGGCCGCGGCGCCTACGACATGAAGGGCGGCCTCGCCGCGATGATGTGCGCCCTCCGCGACTGCGTCGACAACGGCCGGGTCCGCGTTCGCCTGGTCGTGGTGCCCGACGAGGAGTCCGACAACCTCGACTTCCGCTGCACCGACGCCCTCGTGCAGGAGGGGCTGCGCGCCGACTTCGCGATCACCGGCGAGCCGACCGACCTGCACATCGGGGTGCAGGCGAAGGGGGTTCTCGCCGTCAGCGTCGAAGTGAGCGGCACCGCCGCCCACGGCTCGACGCCATGGCTGGGCGACAACGCGATCCTCAAGGCCTACGACGTGTTCCGACGGATCGAGACCCTACGCTTCAGCCGGGAGTCCTCGGACCTCTTCGATCGCCCCTCGATCAACGTCGCGCGGATCGTCGGCGGCGACGCCTTCAACAAGGTGCCCGACCGCTGCACGATGGACGTCGACATCCGCTACCTCCCCACCCAGGACGCCGGCGAGATCCTCGCGGAGATCCGCGCGCTCGAGGACGTGCAGATCGTCAAGACCTTCCAGCGCGCTCCCGCCAGGGTGTCGCGCGCCAACCCGTTCGTGCGGGCGCTGCGCGAGGCGGTCTCCAACTCGCTTGACGACGAGGCGCTGTCGATCGGCCGCGACGGCGCATCGGACGCGATCTCCTTCCTGCAGGCCGGCATCCCGGCCGTCGAGTTCGGCCCCACCGGCGGTGGCCACCACGGTCCCGAGGAGTGGGTCTCGATCGACTCGCTCGCGCGCTACCGGCAGGCGCTGCGCGACTTCGTCCACGGCCTGCCCGACTGGCTCGAGCGGATGGACGAGACCCCCGTGCGCGCGCCGTTGCGCGCGGTCGACGGGGGCCTGGCGTGAGCGTCTACGAGAACGAGGGCTCGTCGGGCCTGACGTGGGACATGTGGAAGCGCTTCCTGATCGGCGCGGTCCTCGTCGTCCTTCTGAGCGCCACCGCGGTCGCCAGCGGCGTGCTGTTGCAGGTCCACGAGACGATCGCGGTCTTCCAGAACGAGTCCACGCCGATCCCGGGCATCAAGAACGAGCTCGACAAGGTCGACCCGGGCGGCCCCCAGACGATCCTCGTGCTCGGCTCCGACGGGCGCTACGGCGAGAAGGGCATCCCGGTGCGCTCGGACACGATGATCGTCGTGCGCCTCGATCCCGACAAGAACGCGACAGCTGTGATGTCGATCCCGCGCGACCTGAAGGTCGACATCCCCGGCCACGGGACCGGTCAGAAGATCAACACCGCGTTCGCGATCGGCGGGCCGCGGCTGGCGGTCCGGACCGTCAAGGCGCTGCTGAACATCCCGATCAGCCACGTCGTCAACGTCAACTTCAACGGCTTCCAGCGCGCGGTCAACCGCCTGGGTTGCGTGTACGTCGACATCGACCGGCGCTACTTCAACGACCGCGGCGGCCCCGGCGGCTACGCGACGATCGACATCAAGCCCGGATACCAGAAGCTCTGCGGCTCGGATTCGCTGGACTACGTGCGCTACCGCCACACCGACGACGACTTCGTGCGCGCCGCGCGCCAGCAGGACTTCCTGCGCCAGGCGAAGGGCCAGATCGGCCTGGGCAAGGTCTTCGGCGATCGCAACGAGCTGCTGAAGATCTTCGGGCGCTACACCGACACGGACATCGCCCGCGACAACGACGCCGCGATCCTGCGGCTCATCAAGCTCGCCTACGAGTCGACGAAGAACCCGATCCACGAGGTGAAGTTCCGCGGCGGCCAGTCCAGCAATCCCGAGTTCGTCGAGATCTCCCAGGAGAATCTGCAGAGGACCGTCGACGAGTTCATCGACGTCGGGATCGGCTCCGCCGCCGACAAGGCCGCCGACGAGCAGGCCGATCGCAAGAAGCCCAAGCGCATCAAGAACACCGGCAAGCTCGCGCGCGGGCCTCGTCCTGCGCCGGGAGTCCGGTGAGAACCACGTCCTGACGATCACGAGCAAGCAGAGGGCTCTGCCGATCTACTTCCCGAAGGCGATCTACGCCCGCGGCGGCTACCAGCGCGAAAGCCCGCGGATGTACGACATCTACGATCGCAACAAGAACAAGTACCGCGCGTACCGGCTCGTTCTGTCGATGGAGGGAGAGAACGGCCAGTACTACGGCGTGCAGGGGACGACGTGGAAGGCGCCGCCGATCCTCGACAACCCGACCGACGAGGTGCGCATGCGCAAGCGCACGTACCGGCGCTACTTCGACGGGCGCAAGATCCGCCTGATCGCGTGGGAGACGCCGAAGGCCGTCTACTGGGTGGCCAACTCGCTGTCGCACACGCTGACCAACCGGCAGATGATGGACATCGCGCGCTCCCTGCAACGGATCGGCCAGTAGGCCTGCTGCGGATGCTCGCCGTCGGTCGGTCGCTGACGCGGGTCGGCCGGTAACGTGGCGCGCCGAATGAGCAACGAACGCCAACCCATCGGTGTCATCGGCACCGGCTACGTCGGCCTGGTGACCGCCGCCGGCTTCGCGCATCTCGGCAGCGACGTCTACTGCATCGACATCGACGCCGACAAGATCGCGCGCCTCGAGGCCGGCGAGATACCGATCTACGAGCCCGGGCTTGCCGAGATGGTCGCCGAGAACCGCGACCGGCTGCACTTCTCGACGGACATCGCCGAGGCGCTGGAGCACGCGCGGCTGCTGTTCATCGCCGTCGGCACCCCGCCGACGTACTCCGGCGACGCCGACCTCAGCGCGGTCCACGCGGTCGTCGACGCGATCCCGGCCTCCGACCGCCACGCGCTCGTGATGAAGTCGACGGTGCCCGCCGGCACCGGCGCCTCCATCAAGCGGGTGCTCGCCGCCGAGGGCAAGGCGGGCCTCTCCTACGTCTCGTGCCCGGAGTTCCTCAAGGAGGGCTCCGCCGTCAAGGACTTCCTCGATCCCGACCGCGTCGTCGTCGGCGACGACGGCGATTGGGCGGGCGACGCGGTCGTCGAGCTCTACGAGCCGCTCGACGCGCCGCTCGTGCGCACCGACATCGCCTCCGCCGAGATGGTCAAGCTCGCCTCCAACGCGTTTCTCGCCACGAAGATCTCGTTCATCAACGAGATCGCGAACGTCTGCGAGGAGACCGGCTCCGACGTCATCGAGGTCGCGCGCGGGATGGGCCTCGACGACCGGATCGGCCAGAAGTTCCTGCAGGCCGGCATCGGATTCGGCGGTTCCTGCCTGACCGGCGACGAATCGGTACTCGTGCGGCTGCGCGGCCGTACGACCCTGATGACCTTCGAGCGGCTGTGGCGGCGCCTCGAGGAGGACGGCGAGTCGATCGTCGGCGGCGTGCTCGAGCCGTACGCACTCGAGGTGCTGTCCTGGATTCCCGGCGGCGCCGAGCCGCAGTTCATGCCGGTCATGTGCCTCACGCGCCGCGAGCACCGCGGCGACATCGTCGAGCTGCGCACGAAGATGGGCCGGCGCGTACGCTGCACGCCCGATCATCCGTGGATCGTGCGCGACGGCAGCGGCGCCGGGCTCGAGCTCAAAGCCGCCGGCGAGCTTGAGACGAGCGACTGGGTGCCACTCGCGCAGGGCACGCACGATCCCGCCGATCACGCCGCGCTCGCTCCGCTCCTCGGCGCCGTCGAGGCGGCGCAGGTGCACCCCAGCAAGATCATCGTGCGCCTCGGCGCGGAGCGGGCCGCCACGCTCGCCGCGCGGCCCTTGGACGATCGCCGCGAGATCTTGGCCGGCAACGTCGCCCGGCGCTCTCGCGAGATCGAGCGGACCGGCACCGTTCGCCTTGACGAGGCTGGACGTGCGGGACTCGATATTCGTGGGACGAGCTTCGGGTCGTCTCCGTCCGGAAACTTCGCGCCGTCGGAGCTGACGCTAGACGTCACCTTCTGGAGGATCGTCGGGCTCTACCTAGCCGAGGGGAACACGACGCTCCGAGCTGGCGGCAACTGCCGAATCGACTGGTCATTTCATCCGAACCGAGAGCAGCATCTTGTCGATGAGGTCATCGCGTTCTGGATGCGCCACGGCATGACCGCCCGAAGCAATCCGACGCCAACCTCGCAGCTGGTCTCGGTGTCCTCTCGGATGCTCGCGACGTGGTGGCTTCGGGTTCTGGGAATGGGCCGCACGTGTTACGAGCAGCGTTTGCCGGACTGGCTGTGGGACCGCTCGGCCGAAGATAAGTGGGCGCTCCTTTCGGGCCTGTGGGAGGGGGACGGCTCATGGTCCCTCGTCAACGGCGGACCGAGCGTGATCCTCGAGATGGGGACCGTCAGTGCGGAGCTCGCCGATGGCGTTCAGCGGCTCCTCGGCGATCTCGGGATCGTCGCCGCACAGCGTGTAGGGCGCGGCGTCAAGTCGACGTGCGAGACCTACTGGCTGCGGGTCAGCGGCGCCGACCAAGTCGAGCGCGCGACTGCGCTTGTGCCGGTTCGCGACCGCCCGGGCGTCGCCGCCTCGGTAGCCCGCCAGCGCAAGCGGATCGCGCCGACGGGCTACCGCCGGTTCGATGAGGATGGTCCGGCGTGGGTTCGCGTCGTCAGCGCGACGCGGGCGGCATTCCGCGGACCCGTCTACTCGCTTGAGGTGCCCGGCACGCACTCGTTTGTGACAACTGGCGGACTGACACTTTCGAACTGCTTTCCAAAAGATGTGAACGCGCTCAAGCAGCTTGCCGGCAACTCGGGCTACCACTTCCAGCTGCTCAACGCGGTCATCGAGGTCAACGAGCTGCAGAAGCGGCGCGTCATCTCCAAGCTGCAGAAGCACCTGGGGTCGCTCGTCGGCCAGACGATCACGCTGCTGGGCCTGGCGTTCAAGCCGAACACCGACGACATGCGCGAGGCGTCCTCGCTCGTGCTCAGCGCGCGGCTGCAGGCCGACGGCGCGACGGTGCGCGTCTATGACCCGGTGGCCGAGCAGGAGGCGCGTCACCTCATCCGCGGGGTGTACTTCGCGACCGACGCGATGGACGCGATCGACGGTGCCGACGCCGTCGTGCTCGTCACCGAATGGGATGAGTTCAAGTCGCTCGACTGGGCAGAGGTGGCCGCGCGGATGGCCGGCACGACCGTGCTCGACGGGCGCAACGCCCTCGACCACGAGGCGGTCGCGGCCGCGGGGCTGACCTACGAGGGCATCGGACGCGGGACGCTGACATCCTTGCGCTGATGGATCACCGGGCCGCGCGGCAGGACCCATGCAGGCGGTGATCCTCGTCGGCGGCGAGGGAACGCGCCTGCGCCCGCTGACCTCGACGGTCCCCAAGCCGGTCGTCGCCCTCGTCGACCGCCCGATGATGGCCTACATGTTCGAGTGGCTGCACGGCCACGGCGTCGACGACGTGATCATGTCCTGCGGGTTCAAGGCGACGAAGGTGCGCGACGTGCTCGGCGACGGAGGTCGATACGGCATCAGCCTGCGGTTCGTCGAGGAGCCCGACCCGCGCGGCACGGCCGGCGCCCTGAAGTTCGCCGAGGAGTTCCTCGAGGAGCGCTTCCTCATGCTCAACGGCGACGTCCTCACGGACCTCGACCTGTCCGCGCAGCTGCGCCAGCACGAGGCGACCGGCGCGACCGGCACGCTCGCGCTCGTCCCGGTCCCGGACCCGTCGAGCTACGGCCTCGTGCGGCTGTGCGACGACGGCTCGGTCGAGGAGTTCCTCGAGAAGCCGTCGCCGGACGCGGTGCTCGACACGAACCTCATCTCGGCCGGCGCGTACGTTCTCGAGCGCTCGGTGCTCGATCTCATCGCCCCCGACCGCAACGTCTCGATCGAGCGCGAGATCTGGCCCGCGCTCGTCGGCCAGGGCCTCTACGGCTTCGTCGACGGCACCGCGTACTGGATCGACGTCGGCACCCCGGAGCGCTACCTGCAGGCGACCTTCGACATCCTCGAGGGCAATGTCCGCACCGACGTCGCCGCCAAGCTCGGCGACGGCTACCTGTCGATCGATCCGTCGGCGCGCGTCGCGGGGCGCGCCGTCCCGCCGGCGATCATCGGCCCGGGGGCGAGCATCGCCGCGGGGGCGCACGTCGGCAGCCTCGCCGTCCTCGGCCCCGACGTCAGCATCGGGGCGGGCTCGATCGTCGAGCGCGCGGTCGTCCTCGCCGGCGCCCGCGTCGGCACCGACTGCATCCTGCGCGACTGCATCGTCGGCCCGGGCGCCGCGGTCGGCGACCGCAGCCAGGTCATCGGTGGCGCGATGGTGGGCGCGGGCGTCATGATCGGCGCCGACAACGTCATCGCGCGCGGTGCGCGCCTGTTCCCCGGCATGGAGGTACCCGATGGCGGCCTCGCCTTCCCGTGATGTGACCGAGATGCGGCTCGACGCCGAGGCGATCGCCGCCGTCGATCGCTCGGACATGCTCGCCGACGTCGTCGGCCTGCCCGAGCACCTGCGCGATGCCCTGTGGAAGGTCGAGTCGGCGAACCTGCAGCCGTGGGACTCGCCGGGCGGCCTCGTCGTGGCCGGCATGGGCGGTTCGGCCGTCGGCGGCGCGCTGGCCCGCGCGATGCTCGGCGACCACGCGTCGCGCCCTGTGCTCGCCTCGCGCCAGTACGGCCTGCCCGCCTGGACCACGCCGGACACGACGATCCTCTGCGCCTCCTATTCGGGCGAGACCGAGGAGACGCTCGCGTGCTACGAGGCGGCCGGCGCGCTCGGCGCCCCGCGCGTGGTCGTCACGAGCGGCGGACGGCTCGCCGAGATGGCGCGCGTCGACGGCGTCCCCGTCATCCCCGTCGCCGGCGGCTTCCAGCCGCGCGCCGCGGTGGCCTACATGACGGTCGCCGCGCTCGAGGTCGCCTGGCTGTGCGGCGCCGGCCCGCGGATGGGCGCCGAGATCGACGTCGCCGCCGACCACCTCGAGCAGCTCGTCGTCGCCTGGGGCGCGGAGAGCGCCGAGGACTCCGAGGCCAAGGCGCTCGCGCGATCGCTGCACGACAGCGTCCCGGTCATCGCCGGCTCCGGGCTGACGACGCCGATCGCCTACCGCTGGAAGACGCAGTTCAACGAGAACGCGAAGATGCCGGCCTTCACCCACGAGCTGCCCGAGCTGTGCCACAACGAGGTCGTGGGCTGGCAGGAGGCGCCGTCGCTCGGCCGCTTCGCCGCGATCTTCCTCGACGACAGCGACACGCATCCGCGCGTCAAGGAGCGCATCGCGCTGACGCGCGAGCTGATCGGCGAGCAGGCGGCCGCCTCGTTCGTCGTCGAGACGCGCGGCCGCACCGCGGTCGAGCGGGTGCTGTCGCTCGTCCTGCTCGGTGATCTCGTCTCGCTCTACGTGGCCGTGCTGCGCGGCCTGGACCCGACGCCGGTCGACGTGCTCGTGACGCTCAAGCAGCGGCTCGCCGACGGCGCGTAGCCACTGCCGCAGGCAGCGCCGGTGTGACCCCGCGCGCTCGCCCGATTCACCCCACGCCGTTCGTCTGCCGATACCCGCCATGTGGGGTGCGTGAGATCACTGACGATCGTTGCCGCCGCGGTCACGCTGATCACCGGCCTGGGCGGCGCGACCACGGCGTCCGCCGCCGGTCCCGCGGTCACGCGCGGTCCCGACGGCATCGTCGTGACAGGCGGCGCCACGAGCGACCAGCTCTGGGGCTCGCGGGGCGCCGGCGGCGAGCTCATCCTGAGCGGGCTGTCGCTTGCGCCCGGCGCGCTCGGCGGTTCCGACTGCACGTACGACGGTTACCAGCTGACCTGTCCCAGCCCGGGTCGCGTCGAGTTCCGCCTCGGGGCGGGCCACGACACGCTGAACCTGCGGGCCATGGACCTCCCGGCGACGGTCGACGACGGCCCCGGCAACGATCACGTGTACGGCGCGGACGGCGAGACCGTCTTTCTCAACGGCGAGGGCGACGACATCTTCGAAGCGCTCGGCCCGGCGCGCTTCCTCACCGGCCCCGGCGCCGACCGGTTCTACGGCGGCGAGCAGGTCGACACCCTCTCCTACGCCTCCGAGACGCGCCCCGTGCGCGCCGATGCGACGGTCACCGACGGGGAGGGCACCGCGGATGACGGCGTGGCCGGCGAGGGCGACGCGATCGGGTGGCGGATCGACCGCATCGAGGGTGGCAGCGGCGACGACGTGCTCGTCGCGGGCGCCTATTGGCAGCGCTCGATGGCCGGCGGTCCGGGCAACGACACGCTGCGCAGTCCGACCACGCCGGGCGCGAGCTACGGGTCGCGGCTCGAGGGTGAGGACGGGGCGGATCACCTCATCGCCGGCGACGACTCGGTGGTGCTGCTCGGCGGCGACGGACCCGATCTGCTGCAGGGAAGCCCGCGCCCGGACGCGATCGACGGCGGCGCCGGCGACGACGCCCTGGCCGGCGGC
The DNA here is from genome assembly GCA_963746165.1 of uncultured Actinomycetes bacterium. GTDB lineage: Bacteria > Actinomycetota > Thermoleophilia > Solirubrobacterales > Solirubrobacteraceae > CADCVQ01. The sequence goes on from CAVVAG010000016.1 coordinate 170,546, forward strand.
GACGGCGACGACGTGCTCGAGGGCGGCCCGGGCGGCGACCGGATCTCCGGCGGCGGGGGCACCGACACCGTCGACTACTCCGCGCGCACGGCGCCGCTGCGGCTGACGCTCGACGGCGCGGCAGAAGACGGCGCGGCCGGGGAGGGCGACAACCTCGGGGGCGACATCGAGGTGCTCCAGGGCGGCCCCGGCGACGATCTGCTCGCCGGCGGCGACGGCCGCCAGGAGCTCTGGGGCGGTGGCGGCGACGACGTGCTCGCCGGGCACGAGGGCCGCGACGTCCTGCACGGCGAGGCGGGGCACGACACCGCCGACCTCTCGGACATCCCCCATGACATGTACCTGCGTATGCCGCCCGGGCCGGGCGGCAACTTCGTGTACGGCGACGTGCCGCAGGCGCAGGCCGACGAGCTGAACTTCGACGTCGAGAACGTCATCGGCGGGCCCGGCGACGACACGCTGATCGGCAACGGCAACGCCAACCAGCTGCGCGGCGGGCCGGGCGACGACACCCTCGACGGCGCCGGCGGCGCCGATCTGCTGAGCGGCGGCGCGGGCACCGACGTCGCCGATTACGGCCAGCGCTCCGCGGCGCTGCGGGTGTCGCTCGACGGGCGCGCGGACGACGGCGAGCCCGGCGAGGGCGACCTCGTCGACGCCGAGCGCGTCCTCGGCGGCTCTGGGCCGGACGTCCTGTTGGGCGGCGCGGCGGCCGACACCCTGCTGGGCGGAGCGGGCGCCGACACGATCCGCGGCGGCGCCGGCGACGACGCGGTCGTCGGCGGGCCCGGCGGCGATGATCTCGCCGGCGACGGCGGCCGCGACGCGCTCGTCGCATACGACAGCAGCGCCGACGTCATCGGTTGCGGCGCCGACCGGACCGACAGCGTCAGCGCCGACGTCGCCGATCGCGTCACCGGGCGCTGCGACGCGGTCCTGCGCCAGCGCGGCAACGGCCGCGACGCGCCGTCCTCGCGCTCCACCGGCCGCGCGTCACGCGATCAGCGACCGCGCCGGCTCACCGGCGGCGCGCGCGCCGACACGCTCACCGGCGGCGCGGGGCGCGACACGCTGCGCGGCCGCGGCGGGGCGGACCGCCTGATCGGCGGCAGCGGCGCGGACCGGCTGCTCGGCGGGACGGGCTCGGACCGCGTGGCGGGCGGGACCGGCGGCGACCTGCTCGACGGCGGCCCCGGCCACGACCTGCTCGAGGGCGACGAGGCGCCCGACCGCCTGCGCGGCGGCAGCGGCGACGATCGGATCTTCGGCGGCACGGCGGGCGACGTCGCCGACGGCGGCTCCGGCGCTGACGCGATCGACGGCGGCTCCGGCGACGACCGCCTGCGCGGATCGGCGGGAGACGACACGGTGATCGGCGGCTTCGGTCACGACAAGCTCTTCGGCGGCGCCGGCGACGACAGCCTCAACGGCGCCGAGGCGCCGGACGGGATCCTCGGCGGACCGGGCGACGACGAGCTCCTCGGCGGCTCGGGGCAGGACTTCCTCTGGGGCGAGGACGGCGACGACCGCATCGACGGCGGCACCGGCGTCGACGTCGTGCAGGCGGGCGCGGGCGACGACGTCATCCTGTCGCTCGGGCACAGCGACAACATCGACTGCGGCGACGGCATCGACACCGTCGTGCTCGCCGCCGGTCAGCCACCGCGATACCTGCCCGGCTGCGAGCGCATCCAGTTCGCCGGCAGGAGCGCGGGGGACCCGAGCCTCGGGCGCGTCGTGCTCACCGGCAAGGACGGCGACGTCGAGATCGGCGGCGCGCTGCGCGACAAGCTGCTCGGCGCCGGCGGTCCCGACGTGCTCGTCGGTCTCGGCGGCAACGACGTGATCTGGGGAGATCACATCCCCGGCAGCGGGGCACCGGACCAGCTCTTCGGCGGCGACGGCGCCGACACGATCTACGGCGGCGGCGGCCCGGACCGCGTCGACGGCGGCGCGGGCAACGACTACCTCCAGGGCGACGACGGCGCCGACCTCATCGACGGCGGCGCGGGCGCCGACCACATCCGCACCGGCTCGGGTCGCGACCGCGTGCGCGGCGGGGCGGGCGACGACCGCATCGACGCGCTCATCGACGGCGCCGACGACATCGACTGCGGCCCGGGCCGGGACATCGTGAGCGCCGACCGCGCCGACCGCCTGCGCAACTGCGAGGTCGTCCGCCGGTCGTAGGGCCGGACTCTGGCAACCTTGACACTGTCATGGTAAGGTTGCCTCGAGATGGACGCACTGACGATCCAGGAGGCCGCCCAGATCACCGGGTGGTCTGCGCGCATGCTGCGCTACATCGAGCGCGCCGGGCTCATCGCGCCACAGCGCTCGGGGTCGGGCTACCGCCTCTACGGGCCCGGCGAGCTGCAGCGGCTGCGGACGCTGCGGGAGTTGGCGTCGCGCTATGGCATCGGCCTCGCGGAGATCGGCTTTGCCCAGCGCCTGCGCCGCGACGAGGATCTCGCGACCGCCATGGACGCGTGGTTCGAAGCCAAGCCGCGCCGGCCAGAGGACGTCCCGCCGGCCGATTGGCTGCGCTGGGAGCAGGACAAGCATTCGAAGCTGCTGGCGCTCGCCAGCGCCACACCGGCGACAACGCACGCCTGACCGAGGGAGTAGCACGCATGAATCCAGCCACCGCCGCCGTCGACACGAAGCAGGACTTCAGGGTCGCCGACCTGTCGCTGGCCGACTACGGCCGCAAGGAGATCGTGCTCGCCGAGCACGAGATGCCCGGCCTGATGCAGACCCGCGCGGAGTACGCCGATGCGCAGCCGCTCAAGGGCGCGCGCATCATGGGCTCGCTGCACATGACGATCCAGACCGCCGTGCTGATCGAGACGCTCACCGCGCTCGGCGCCGAGGTGCGCTGGTGCAGCTGCAACATCTTCTCCACCCAGGACCACGCCGCGGCCGCGGCGGTCGTCGGTCCCGAGGGCAGCGTCGACGACCCGCAGGGCGTGCCGGTCTTCGCCTGGAAGGGCGAGACGCTCGACGAGTACTGGTGGTGCACCGAGCGCGCGCTGGACTGGCCGGGCGAGGATGGCCCGAACCTCATCCTCGACGACGGCGGCGACGCGACGATGCTCGTCCACAAGGGCGTCGAGTTCGAGGCCGCCGGCGCCGCGCCGGACCCGTCGACCGGTGAGTCCGAGGAGTTCGTCGCGTTCCTCAAGCTGCTGAATCGCTCGCTCGAGGAGGACTCGCAGCGCTTCACGAAGATCGCCGCGGGGATCATCGGCGTCTCGGAGGAGACGACGACGGGCGTCGGGCGCCTCTACCAGATGGCGAAGGCGGGAACGCTGCTGTTCCCGGCGATCAACGTCAACGACTCCGTGACGAAGTCGAAGTTCGACAACCTCTACGGCTGCCGCCACTCGCTCGTCGACGGCATCTTCCGCGCGACGGACGTCATGCTCGCCGGCAAGGTCGGCGTGGTCTGCGGCTACGGCGACGTCGGCAAGGGCTCGGCCGCCTCGCTGCGCGCCCAGGGCTGCCGCGTCGTGATCACCGAGATCGACCCGATCTGCGCGCTGCAGGCGGCGATGGAGGGCTACGACGTCAAGACGCTCGAGGACGTCGTCGACACCGCCGACGTGTTCGTCACCACGACGGGCAACAAGGACATCATCACGGCGGAGCACATGGGGCGGATGAAGCACCACGCGATCGTCGGCAACATCGGCCACTTCGACAACGAGATCGACGTCGCGGGCCTCGAGAAGGTCCCCGGCATCGAGCGCGTGAACATCAAGCCGCAGGTCGACAAGTGGGTCTTCGCCGACGGCCACGCGATCATCCTGCTGTCCGAGGGGCGCCTGCTGAACCTCGGCAACGCGACCGGTCACCCGTCGTTCGTGATGTCCAACTCGTTCACGAACCAGACGCTCGCGCAGATCGAGCTCTACACGAACAACGACGCGTACGACAAGCAGGTCTACGTGCTCTCCAAGGAGCTCGACGAGAAGGTCGCGCGCCTGCACCTCGCGGCGGTGGGCGCGAAGCTCACCGTCCTCACACCCGAGCAGTCCGAGTACATCGGCCGGCCGGTCGAGGGCCCGTACAAGTCGCACGAGTATCGGTATTAGAGCGCAACCGCTGACCTCCGGACGACCTCACACGATTGCGGATCTGTCCCTGGCCGACGCCGGGCAGGTCCGCATCGCGTGGGCCGACGGGCAGATGCCCGTCCTGCGCTCGATCCGCGAGCGCTTCAGGCGCGAGCGCCCGCTCGACGGGCTGCGCGTCGCGGCCTGCCTGCACGTCACGTCGGAGACCGCGAACCTCCTGCGCACGCTGATCGCCGGCGGCGCGGAGGCGCAGCTGTGCGCCTCAAACCCGCTGTCGACGCAGGACGACGTCGCCGCCGCGCTCGCCGATCGCCACGGCGTCGGCGTCTTCGCGATCCGCGGGGAGGACGCCGACACGTACGCCGCGCACGTCGTCGGCCTGGCCTCGCGTGCGCCGCACGTGACGCTCGACGACGGCGCCGACCTGCTCAGCGTCCTGCACGCCGGCCAGGAGAGCTGGCGCGCGTCGCTGCTGGGCGGCACGGAGGAGACCACGACCGGGCTCGTGCGCCTGCGCGCCCTCGAGCACGACGGCCTGCTGCGCTGCCCCGTCCTCGCCGTCAACGAGTCGCTCATCGAGCGGACGTTCAACGATCGCTACGGCACCGGGCAGTCGACGCTCGACGGCATCCTGCGCGCGACGAACATGCTGCTCGCCGGCCGCACCGTCGTGGTCCTCGGCTACGGCTGGACGGGCAAGGGCGTCGCGCTGCGCGCCAAGGGCGCCGGCGCGTCGGTGATCGTCTGCGAGGTCGACCCGATGCGCGCGCTCGAGGCGCGGATGGACGGCTGCGAGGTGATGCCCGCGGCAGAGGCCGCCGCCGGCGGCGACGTCTTCATCACCGTGACCGGCGGGCGCGACGTGCTCACGCGCGAGCACTTCGCCGTCATGAAGGACGGCGCGATGCTCGCCAACGCCGGTCATTTCGACGTCGAGATCGCGGTCGACCAGCTCGCCGAGCTGGCGTCCGCCCGGCGCCAGGTGCTGCCGCTCGTCGAGCAGTTCGACATCGGTCCGCGGCGGCTGAACCTGCTCGCCCAGGGGCGCGTCGTGAACCTCGCGGCCGCCGAGGGCCATCCGGCCGCGGTGATGGACATGTCGTTCGCCAACCAGGCGCTGTGCGTCGAGCACCTGGCCCGGCACGGCACGACGCTCCAGGCGCGCGTGCTGCCGGTGCCGCCGGACATCGACCGCGAGGTCGCGCGCCTGAAGCTCGCGTCGCTCGACGTGCGCATCGACGAGCTGACGGCGACCCAGCGCGACTACCTGACGAGCTGGCGCAGCTGAGCGGTGGCCGTGGGGAACACGGGGGCACAGGGCGCTTGCGGTCGACATGACCGCACCCGTCGCGGGTAGGTTGCGCGCCGTGACCGAAGAGGCACTCGACGCAGCCCTGGAGAAGATGCGCGGCGACGGCGTCGCGGATGTCGCGGTGAAGACGTTCGCGCACTACTACGGGCAACTGCAGGCAGGCGAGTCCGGCACGCTGCCCGAGTCCGAGATCGAGCCCGTCGACGCGCTGCCCGACGCCGACGACCTGGGCGACGACGAGGCGGGCGCGCGCGAGGCGCTCGCGCGGACGGTCGTCGTCAAGCTCAACGGCGGACTGGGCACGAGCATGGGCATGACCGGCCCGAAGTCCCTGCTCGAGGTCAAGGACGGGCTGACGTTCCTCGACATCACCGTGCACCAGATCCGCGCGCTGCGCGAGCGCACGGGCGCGCGCCTGCCGCTCGTGCTCATGAACTCCTTCGCGACGCGCGAGGCGTCGCTCGCGGCGCTTGCGGGGTACGACGATCTGCCGGTCGACGGGGTGCCCGCCGACGTCCTGCAGAGCAAGGTGCCCAAGCTGTCCGCGGACGAGCTCGCGCCGGCGCGGTGGCCCGCCGACCCGGCGCTCGAGTGGGCGCCGCCGGGCCACGGCGACCTCTATCCCTCGCTGCTGAGCTCGGGGCTGCTCGACGCGCTGCTCGACGGCGGCTATCGGTACGCGTTCGTCGCCAACGTCGACAACCTCGGGGCGGTCCTCGAGCCGCGCATCCTGGCGTGGTTCGCGCGCGAGGGGATCCCGTTCCTGATGGAGGTCGCCGATCGCACGGCGGCCGACCGCAAGGGCGGTCATCTCGCGCGCCGGCCGGACGGCGGCCTTGTCCTGCGCGAGATCGCGCAGACGCCGGAGGCGGACGCCGACGCGTTCCAGGACACGTCCAAGCACCGCTTCTTCAACACGAACACGCTGTGGATCGACCTGCGTGCCCTGGCCGACGTGCTGGACGAGCGCGACGGCGTGCTCGGGCTGCCGATGATCGTCAACCGCAAGACGATCGACCCCGGCGATGCCGGCTCCACCCCGGTCATCCAGCTCGAGACGGCGATGGGCGCGGCGATCGACGTCTTCGACGGCGCCGCGGCGATCCGGGTCGGGCGCGAGCGGTTCGCGCCGGTGAAGACGACCGACGACCTGCTCGCCCTGCGCTCGGACGCCTACGAGCTGGCGCCCGATGGCCGGATGGTGATCGCCGCGGCGCGCGCGGGGCAGGGCGCGCCGCTCGTGCAGCTCGATCCGCGGTTCTTCAAGCTCGTGCGCGACTTCGACGCGCGCTTCCCCGCCGGGCCGCCGTCGCTCGTCCGGGCGCAGCGGCTGACGGTGCGCGGCGACGTCGCGTTCGGCGCCGGCGTCGTCGTCCGCGGCGAGGTCACGGTCGAGCACCGCGGCGACGGGCAGCGGCGCATCGACGACGGGACCGTCCTCGAGGGCTGACGGCCGGGGCGCCGCCTACGCGAGCTGGGGAACACGCCTCGCCGCGGAGGGGTCTGGCCCGTTGCGTCCACATGCTGGACGTTGCGGGCCACACCCCGCCGCGCGCCGCACGGCCGGCCCGCAACCGACACCCCGCGCGCCGAGCGGGGCGATGGGGCATCCTGAGCGCGTGCGTGAACGCGGCAACCAGCGATGATCGATCCCGCCTCGAGCGTCGGGGTGCTCGCCGCGCTGGCGGCCGGGCTCATCTCGTTTCTGTCGCCGTGCGTGCTGCCGCTCGTGCCCGGCTACCTCTCGGCGGTGTCGGGCGTCAAGCCCGCCGAGCTCGAGGACGCGTCGCTGCGCCGCGTGCTCGTGCCGGCGCTGATGTTCGTGGCGAGCTTCTCGGCGATCTTCATCGTCCTCGGGCTCGGTGCGACGAAGCTCGGCGCGACGCTCAACGACCACCGCGAGACGCTCGAGCGCATCTCCGCCGTCGTCATCATCACGCTCGGCGTCTTCTTCCTCGCGACGCCCTTCGTCGCGCGCATCAACCAGGAATGGCGCATCGACGCGCTCATGGAGCGCGCCGGGCGCGGCGGCCCGCTCGTCGCCGGCGCGGCGTTCGCGATCGCGTGGACGCCGTGCGTCGGCCCGACGCTCGGCGCGATCCTCACCGCCGCGTCGCTGTCGGAGTCCTCCGCCCACGGGGCCTACCTGCTGGCCTGGTACTCGGCTGGGCTGGCGATCCCGTTCCTGCTCACGGCGGTCGCCTTCAACCGCATGACGACGCTGTTCACGGTCGTCAAGCGCCACTACGCCGCGATCGTGGCGACCGGCGGCGCGATCCTCATCGTGATGGGCGTCCTGATCTGGACCGGCGAGCTCACGCGGCTGAACATCGAGGCCCAGCAGCTGCTCGAGAGCATCGGCCTGGACTTCCTCACCGGGATTTAGCGTTGCGCGCGGCGGTGGCCGCCCGGCGCGCGGCGTCGGCCGCCGCCTCGGCGTCGTCCTCCAGGCGCTCCCTGCGCTTGTCCTCGCGCTCGCTCTCGCTCAGCGCGCGGGTGAACAGGAACACGAGCGCGACCCCCATGACGACCGACTGCTCCAGGGCCATGACCAGGCCGCCCACCGCCTGGTCGGTTCCGGGGGAGAGGCCCCAGTACCCCGGTTGGCGCTCGTAGAAGTCGTAGATCGCATCCGGTGAGAAGGCGAGCAGGATGCCGAGCAGGCCGACGAACACCTTCGTCGCGAGCATGTAGACGACCGGGCCCATCCCGCCGAGACGCTGCCGCGCGCGGATCGGCGAGAGCAGGTGCCACCAGTACAACCCGCCGGCGATGCCGAACGTCACATGCTCCAGGACGTGCAGCAGCGGATGCTCGAGCGCCGCGTCGTACATCGCGGGGATGTGCCAGATCGCCATCACCGCGACGTAGAGCACGATCGCGAACACCGGGTGGGCAAGCGGGCCCGCGCGGCGCTCGATGCGCACGAGGCGGCGCGTCAGCGGTCGCAGCAGCACCTTCGTGAGCCCCAGCAGGACGAGGATCGGCGCGAGGTCGAGCAGCAGCAGGTGCTGGACCATGTGCATGAGAAACAGCTGCTCGCCGAGGCGGTCGATCGGCGAGCACAGCGCGATCAGCACGAGCGTCATGCCGGCGAGGAAGCTCGTCAGCCGGCCGGCCGAGCCGTCGATCTCCCGCCAGCGGCGGACGTAGAGGAACGTCAGCGCCGCGACGAGCACGATCGCGCCCGGCTCGAAGGACCAGCTGGCGTCGGGAGCGACGGCGAGGGGCGTGGCGAGGATGCCGCGATTGTGCCACCCGCTGTGACGGCGCGCAGCAACCGGGCCGGCGCGTGGCGATCGAGTCGACGCCTGCGCAGGATCGTCGCGATCCGCGCGTCCGCCGGCGCACGTCACCCGCGAGGATCGCGGCGATGCTGGACGAGGTCGTCGCGCTCGTCGTCCCCCCGCGATGCGCCGCCTGCGGAGCCACCGGGCGCCACGCCGGCGATCTGCTCTGCGCGGCCTGCCGGCGTGCACTGCCGTGGCTGCCCGCGGGCTGCTGCGATCGCTGCGCGCTGCCGCTGCCCCACGCTCGCGGGCGCTGTCCGGCGCGTGACGCGGCGTTCGCCGAAGCCTGGTCGGCCGTCGCCTACGAGGGCGCCGCCCGCGACGCCATGCACGCGCTGAAGTTCGCCGCCGCCCGGCCGCTGGCGCGGGTCATGGCCGCGCAGATCGCCGCCGCCGCGCCGTCGCCGCTGCTCGAGCCGGTCGGGCGGGGCGGCCTTGCCATCGTCCCCGTCCCTCCGCACCCGCGCCGCCGCCGCGCCCGCGGCTTCGATCCGGCCGAGCTCATCGCGATCGCGCTGGCCCGCCGCACGGGCCTGCCGCTGCGCCGCGTCCTGCGCCGCGGCCGCGCGCCGTCGCACCAGCTCGGCGCCTCGCGCGACGCCCGCCGCGACGCCGCCAATCTGCACTTCTTCGCCCGTGAGGCCGCGCCGCGGCGCGTCGTGCTCGTCGACGACGTCCACACCACCGGAGCCACGCTTCACGCCTGCGCACAGGCGCTGTGCGACGCCGGCAGCGAGCGTGTCGCCGCTATCACATGGGCGCGCACCCTGGACGATCGTTGGCGTTGATTCCGACGAGACCGAGGGGTACCATCGGTCCCTCGCACGTCCGTTCGACAGAGAGGACTTCGACATGCAGATCGAGGTCAAGGGCCGCAACGTCCCCGTCAACGACGAGCTCCGCGAGCTGGTGGAGCGCAAGTTCCGCAAGGTCGCCGCACAGGTCTCCGATCTCGCCCGCATGGAGGTCGAGCTGCACGAGGAGCGCAACCCGTCGATCGCCGACTCGCAGGTCGCCGGCGTCACGCTGTACCTCAAGGGCGTGACGCTGCACGCCGAGTGCGCCTCGCGCGAGCTGGAACACTCGATCCGCCTCTGCTCCGACGAGCTCGCGCGCCAGGTCAAGCGCCACCGCGAGAAGCGCCGCCGCCGGCGCGAGGCGCGCGGCGCGCAGGCCCACCTCGCAACGTAGCGGGCGCGTCCGCGAAGTCCTGTCCACCAACGGTACCGACGCGGCGGGCGACCCCCGTCGCGTCGGTATCCTGAACCGCTATGGCGCTCCTCGATCGTGCCCTCCGAATGGGCGAAGCCAAGCAGTTCAAGCAGTTCGAAAAGCGCGTCGCGCGCATCAACGATTTCGAGCCGGAGCTCGAGCTCGAGTCCATGGAGGAGCTGCGCGCACGGACCGACTCCCTGCGCGAGCAGGCGCGCAGCGGCGCGAGCCTCGACGACCTGCTGCCCGAGACGTTCGCGATCGTGCGCGAGGTCGGCAAGCGCGAGATGGCGATGCGCCACTTCGACGTGCAGATGATCGGCGGCATGGTCCTGCACAACGGCTCGATCGCCGAGATGAAGACCGGCGAGGGCAAGACGCTGACGGCCACGCTCGCCGTCGTGCTCAACGCGCTGCCCGGCAAGGGCGTCCACGTGGTGACGGTCAACGACTACCTCGCGCGCCGCGACGCCGAGTGGATGAGCCCGATCTACCACGCGATGGGCCTGCAGGTGGGCGTGCTGCAGAACATGCAGCCGGTGTCCGAGAAGCACGGCTCCTACGGCGCCGACGTGACCTACGGCACGAACTCCGAGTTCGGCTTCGACTACCTGCGCGACAACATGGCGCAGGCGCTGGAGGAGAAGGTGCAGCGCGGCCACCCGTTCGGGATCGTCGACGAGGTCGACAACATCCTCATCGACGAGGCCCGCACCCCGCTGATCATCTCCGGCCAGCCCGAGGCCGCCGCCGACTACTACGAGCAGTTCGCCAAGCTCGCCAAGAAGATGCAGCCCGGCAAGAAGCCCGAGGGCATGGATCCGCGGCTGAAGAAGGACTTCGTCGCGGACTTCGACTACGAGTTCGAGGAGAAGCACAAGACGGTGTCGGTGACCGAGCAGGGTGTCGCCAAGGCCGAGAAGTTCCTCGGCATCGATCATCTCTACCGCGCCGAGAACGGCCCGCTCGTCAACCACCTGCAGCAGGCGCTGAAGGCCGAGTCGCTCTACAAGCGCGACGTCGACTACGCCGTCGTCGAGGGTCAGGTCATGATCATCGACGAGTTCACGGGCCGCATCCTCGAGGGACGGCGCTGGTCGGAGGGCCTGCACCAGGCGATCGAGGCCAAGGAGGGCGTGCATGTCCAGGAGGAGAACCAGACCCTCGCGACGATCACGCTGCAGAACTACTTCCGCCTCTACGACAAGCTCGCGGGCATGACCGGCACGGCGCTCACCGAGGCCACCGAGTTCATGAAGATCTACAAGCTGCCGGTCGTCGAGATCCCGACGAACCAGGCGATGATCCGCAAGGATCAGAACGACCAGGTCTACAAGACCCGCGACGGCAAGTGGGACGCCGTCAGCCGCGAGATCATGGCGCGCCACGACACCGGCCAGCCCGTGCTCGTCGGCACCGTCTCGGTCGAGGTCTCCGAGCTGCTGTCGGGCATCCTCGACACGCACGGCGTCAAGCACACGGTGCTCAACGCCAAGCCGGAATACGCCGAGCGGGAGGCCGAGATCGTGGCCGAGGCCGGCCAGTCGGGCGCGGTCACGATCGCGACGAACATGGCGGGCCGCGGCGTCGACATCAAGCTCGGCGGCAACCCCGAGCACCTCACGCAGCGCGAGCTCGCGCACCTGGGCCTGCAGCCCGGCGACCCGGACTACGAGGCGCGCTTCTACGACATCCTCCCGAAGGTCGAGGAGCGCGTCGCCGCCGACAGGGAGAAGGTCCTCTCCGCCGGCGGCCTGTACATCGTCGGCACCGAGCGCCACGAGTCGCGGCGCATCGACAACCAGCTGCGCGGGCGCGCCGGCCGCCAGGGGGACCCCGGTGAGTCGCGCTTCTTCCTGTCCGCGGAGGACGACCTCGTGCGCCTGTTCGCCGGCGACCGGATCTACCGCATCCTCGATCGCCTCGGCACGACCGACGAGGAGGGCCGCGAGGAGCCGATCGAGGCCGGCATGCTCTCCAAGCAGATCGAGAAGGCCCAGAAGAAGGTCGAGGAGCAGAACTTCCTGCAGCGCAAGCGCGTGCTCGAGTACGACGACGTCATGAACGAGCAGCGGCGGATCGTCTACAAGTTCCGCAACGAGATCCTCGAGGGCAAGGACATGGGCGGCCAGGTCCGCGGCGAGATCGCCAACGTCATCGAGCGCACCGTCGGCGAGTTCACCCCCGGCGACTTCATCGAGGACTGGGATCTCGAGGGCCTGTTCACCGCGCTCGACGACATCTTCCCCGTGTCCCTGCTGGACTCCGAGGAGCTCACGCCCGAGCAGACCGACCGCGAGCTGCTCATCCGCAAGATCACCGACGACGCGGTCGCGCTCTACGACGAGCGCGAGGCCGAGCTCGGCGACGAGATCATGCGCGCAGTCGAGCGCTACCTGCTGCTGCAGTTCATCGACACGCGCTGGCGCGAGCACCTCTACGACATGGACTACCTGCGCGAGGGGATCCACCTGCGCGGCTTCGCGCAGATCGAGCCGATCGTCGCGTACAAGAACGAGGCGTACACGCTCTTCGCCGACCTCATGAACACGATCTGGGCGGACTTCACCCGGATGGTGTTCAACCTCGAGTTCGAGGCCGCCGAGGACGAGGAGCCCGAGCAGCGATACCAGACCAGCGGCTCGACGACGCGCCCCGGCCGCGTCTCCTACTCCGGCGGCTCCGGCGCCCCCAGCGCGCTGGCGATGGCCGCCGGCGGCGGGGTCGCCGACGACGAGCTCTACGCCGACGAGGAGCTGCCGCCGCCGGTCGAGCAGCGCGTGCTCTCCGAGGAGGAGACGATCGGCCGCAACGATCCGTGCTGGTGCGGGTCGGGCAAGAAGTTCAAGAAGTGCCACGGCGCCTGAGCCGCCGCTGAGCGTCCCATTCCGGCGTTTGACGAGCGCGCGCTCCGGGGCAGTCCTCGGGTGTGCGCGTCGTCGTCGACAACAGCAGCGGGGGCGACACGCAGCTTGCCATCAGCGTGACCGGGGGGCTACGCGCCGGCGGTCACACCGTCGAGGTCGTCGAGCCCGAGCCCGCCTCGACGTTCGACACCGCCGTGCACGTCGTCTCGACCGGCATCGTCCTGCGCGTCGACGAGCCGCCGCCGGCCGTCGAGCTCGAGGCGATCTCCGCGATCGTGCGCGACGCGCTCATGCGCCATCCCAGCCAGCGGCGGCGCACGCGCGCGGTCCCGGTGGCGCTGGGCGACGGCGGCCAGGTGCTGACCTGGATCGACGTCTTCGGCTGAGGCTAGGCGTCGATCTCGGCGCGGAACGCCGACGAGGGGTAGACGCTGGCGCCCGCGGCGTGGACCTGCTGGGAGAGCACGTTGTCGGACGTGACGACGCGCACCGAGGCCGGATCGTCCGCCGCCCGTACGTGCCGGACGATCTCGTCGTCGGCCGAGTTGGCGCGCGGCCGCCTGGCGTGCGCGACCTCGATGACGCTCGAGGAGATCGGCGGTCGCGGCGGCTGCTCGAAGACGACCATCACGTCCTCGCCCTCGGCAGCGGCCCAGCGCTCGAGCCGGTCGACGAGGCCGACCATCGCCGCGTGGCGATCGCGCCACCAGCCATCGGGCCGGGTGCCGATGACGTTCATCCCGTCGATGATCCAGCGCACGCGAGCCCGCCGCGGCGGTCAGCGCGGCCGGACGCGCGCCAGCAGCCGCGTCCTGGCGTTGAGCGCGGCGCCGGCGGCGCCGTGGATGGTGGCCGAGGGGAAGCGCTCGACCGTGGCGTCGGTCCAGATCGTGCGCAACGCCGCGACGTCGTGGGCGTCGAGGACCTCGAAGGTCCAGCGCACGATCTCGCCGTCGGAGGCATCGGCCGGTGGCTTGGCGATGGTCATGGCCCAAGGCTAACCGTCGCGCCCGCCGGTCGAGGATTCAAACCCACGCCGCTGGCCGGCCGCACGCCGTCCCGCGCCCGACGCGATCTCGTCTTGCCAACCACCGGCGCGTGCATTACCGTAACTGCGGTCATGATCGTCCAGGCCCACACGAAGATGCGGCATGCCCACGGCGCCCTCAGCGCCGGGTTCGCTTCGTGCCGGCCGGTCGACGTGCCGGCGCAGCGCACCAACGACGCGGCCGACGCGGCCTAGCGGGAGACCTCTCACATGGCTCCCGCGACGATCGCGGGAGCTGCGCTTCGTGCCCGGACCGGGCGCGGGGCGGGGTGGGACCGCGACTCCATCATCATCGCCATCCGTGAATGGGTGGCCACATACGGCGAGCCGCCTCGCGCGGCCGACTGGAACCCCTCCTCGGCGAAGTGGGCCGGCCAGCTGTGGCGCGTCGAGCGCTACCGCGACGGTCGTGCCGACGGCTCGCCCTGGCCCGCGCTGAACTCGGCCAAGCGCCCGTTCGGCGGGTCGCTGAACGAGGCGATCCGGGCGGCGGGCTTCCTTCCGGCGCGGCCGGGACCCAGGCGGCGTGCCGACGTCGATCCGGAGCAGGCGCACCGGGCCGTCATCAGCCCGGAGGGCCGGGCGATGGTCGCGGCGGCGCTCGCCCAGGCGCGCGACGCCGAGCGGCGCGTGGCGCTGCTCGAGGCGCGGCTGGATCGCGCCGGCGAGCGAGCGCTGCGGGCGGCCGCGGAGCGCGACGCCGCGCGGCGCGCCGGCTCCCGTGCCGTCTCCGCCAAGCCGAAGGTCGTCCGTGAGCGCGTCGTCGACGACGCGGCGATCGCCCGTGCCCAGCGCCGGGCGGCCGCCGCCGAGGCGAAGGCCGACGTCATGATCCGCGATGTCCGCGAGAGGTGCGCGGAGGCGCGGATGGACGCGGCCGAGGCGCGCACGGCGGCCAAGCGGATGGCGGCGAAGCTCGAGCGCGCGGAGGCGACGATCGCGACGCTGCGCGGCGAGCGCCGCGAGCTCAAGGCGGCCGGCGACCGGCTGTCGGACGAGCTCGTGGCGGCCGAGCGCCTGCTCCGGCGGGCGCGTGCGGACGCCGAGCGCGAGCCCGGGGTCGTCACGGTGCGCCAGCGGACGCCCGGGGCGGCCGAGACGGCGGCGGCTCGCGTCGCCGCGGCGCGTGATCGCCGGGCGGCGAGCGAGGCCGAGCTGCGGGCCGCCCGTGCCGAGCGCGAGCTGCGCGAGACGGTGGCGGCGCTGCGCGGCGAGGCGCGGCGTCTGACGCCGGCGGAGCTCGCCGAATTGCGGGTGAGCGGGCCGAGCGGCCCCGCCGTCATGGCGGCGGCGCTGCAGGCGCTCACGGCGGCCCGCAGGACCAACAACCCGGCGCACATGCAGGAGGCCCTGCGGCGCGTCGCCCAGGCCGCCGTCACGTGGCAGGAGCGGATCTGAGCGCGGTCCGCTCCGCACGGACGGGTGCGCTGACCGGTCACCGTGCGAGCCGCCGCGCGGCATTCGCGCGATAGCGCGCATCGGACGCGAGCCGCAGCAGAAGCTGCTGCTGGACGAAGGTCTTGTGCAGCGACGCCTCGACCTTCGGCGGCAGGTCGCGCAGGAACAGCGCCACCGCGACCCCGCTTCGCCCCCGCGGCCTGACGTAGGCGGCCTCGGTGACCACACCGGGCAGGCTGCCGCCCTTCAGCAGCACGCGCTCGTAGTTCTTGTGCAGCCCTGCGTCCTTGCGGCGGGGCCAGTCGAGCAGCTCGACCAACTGCCGGTCACCGTCGCTGGCGATGTCGCGCATGAGCGCTGCCCATTCCTGTGGCGTTCCCGCCACGGATGCGGTGGTGAGACGCCGTTGCTCGGCGATCGCCGGGAGGGTGACCTGCTTCGCGGAGACGCGGCTCGCCAGCTCACGGGCGCGCTGCGCCCGCTCGGCCGGCGGCAACTGCGTCCACTGCGGCTCGCGCGTCCAGGCGGCGAGCTCGCCGAAGCCGCTGAGGATCGGGTCCTGCGCCGTCATGCCCCGACGCTCGGCGTAGGTGTCCACGGCGTCGGTGCCGACGTGGTCGAGCAGCGCATCGGCGGCCGCGTTGTCAGACACCTCGATCGCGGCGCGCGCGAGCTTCTTCAGCGTGATCGGGGCATCGAGCTCGGCCTCCTCGTGCGCACCGCCGTCGGTGCCGGGTACGTAGAACCGCTCGACGTCGGAGCGGGGAATCCTCGTCGACAGGTCGGCGCCGGACTCCGTGAGCGCGCCGACGATCAGCACCTTGCGCGTGGACGCGAGGGGTGCGGGGCGATCGGCGTGGTATCGCACGCCCTCCGCGTCCTGCTCCGGCAGCACGGCGAGGGAGGCATTCTCCGGATGGTCGGCCATCCATTCCAGGAGGGCGTCGGGCGTGCGGACGTCGGCCGCCGTCGACGCGGCCGTTGCCGGATCGCTGCCATCGTCGTCGCCGCAGGCCGTGAGGCCGGTCAGAGCGAGCAGGGTGAAAACACAGCCGAGCGCGATGCGAGGATGCGATGAGGGTCGGTCGTCCAGGGTTCGCTGCGTGCGAATCATGTCGGGCGCTCCTTTCGTCGCTTCTCCAGTACGTAGTATCGTACCCATAGTATGGAAAACCGTATCGAGAGCTCGACTTCGGCAACGCCGGACCTGCGCGAGATGGCGGAGGCGATCGAGCGCCTGCGGTCGCGCGTGGACGCGCTCGAGTCCGCGGGTGGCGCGCTCGGCGGGGCGCCCGGCCCGTCGCTGCCGGCGGAGCCGTGGTGGCTGCTGGAGCGCCTCGCGCGCAACACGGGTCCGGCCTTCGCTGACGGCGACGTGCAGGGGAGCGTCGCCTACGGGGGCCGGGTGCGCGCGCCGGGCGCCGGCGAGCTCGTGTGGCAGCTCGAGCACGCCGTCCCCGATCTCGTCGAGGCCGACCTCGCTGCGGTCGCGACGATCCTCGCCGCGCTGGGGCACCCGCTGCGCCTGGAGATCCTGCGCCGCCTGCTGCTCGGCGCGCGCACCCTCTCCGAGCTGCAGGAGATCCCGAGCACCGGCACCAGCGGTCAGCTGCACCATCACCTGCGCGAGCTGCGCGCGGCGGGTCTCGTGGCGTCCCAGCGGCGCAATCACTACGCGATCCCGGCCGATCGCGTCGTGCCGATCCTGATCATCGTGGCGGCCGCGCTGGGACGCGACCTCGCCGACGCCGACGCGTGAACACGCGCCGGGCGGTGCCCCGCCGCGTCGTCAGCGCACCCTCTACGGCGCCCGCAGGCCCCGGTCGATCGCCTCGGGGGCCAGGACGCGGTCGATCACCATGATCGCCGCGCCGATGACGCCGGCGCGATCGCCGAGCCGGCACGGGACGATCCGCAGGTCGCGCGTGGCGAGCGCGAGCGAGCGGCTGAAGATGCCCTCGCGGACGCCGGCGATGAGCTGCGCCTGGGCCTCTGCGATGTCGCCGCCGATCACGATGACCGCGGGGTTGAAGAAGTTCACCGTGCCCGCGAGCACCTCGCCGAGCGAGCGGCCTGCGTCGCGCACCATGCGCATGGCCGTGGCGTCGCCGCCGCGGACCAGCCGCACGACGTCGCGGCTGTTGGCGGTATCGGCTCCCTCCGCGGCCAGCCGCTGGGCCAGCGCGTGGCCGCCGGCCACGGCCTCCAGGCAGCCGACGTTGCCGCACGTGCACACGACGTCCTCGGCGGTCACCCGGATGTGGCCGATGTCGCCGGCCGCGCCGCGCGCCCCGTGGTGGATCTGTCCCGCCGCGACGATGCCGCAGCCGATGCCGGTTCCGACCTTGACGAGCAACAGGTGCTCGGTGTCGCGCCAGTGCGTCCAGTGCTCGCCGCGGGCCATGATGTTCACGTCGTTGTCGACGAGCACCGGCGCGTCGTAGATCTCGCCGAACCAGCCGGGGATCGAGTAGTCGTCCCAGCCGGGCATGATCGGCGGGTTGACGGGCTTGCCGCTGGCGAACTCGACCGGTCCGGGAACGCCGATCCCGATGCCGCGCACGTCGCGGGCCGAGTGGCCGGTCTGCTCGAGCAGCTCGCCGAAGCGCTCCGACGTCCAGCCGAGCACCTCGTGTGGACCGGCTGCGATCGCCATGTCGGCAGCCGTCTCGGCCAGTGGTGCGCCCGCGAGATCCGAGACGGCGACGCGTGCATGCGTCGCCCCGAGATCCGCGACGAGCACGATGCCGGCCGACTGGTTGAACGCGAGGACCGTCGGGGGCCGCCCGCCCGTCGACGTGCTTCCGCCGGCCTCGTAGACGAGCTCCGCTGCGAGCAGCGCGTCGACGCGTTGCGCGACCGTCGAACGCGCCAGCCCGAAGTGCCGCGCCAGCTCCGCGCGCGTGACCGCCGTGCCGTCGCGGATCGCCGCGAGCAGCGCGCCCGCGCTGGTGGGAGAGGACGGTCCGGGCGGTGAGATCGCCATTGCGCAGCAACGTACAACATGCAAAACGCAGATGTACCCGACTTCAGCATGATCAACGAACACTTATGCTTGACAATCGGACTAAGCCTGGACTAGGTTCCCGGCAATGGCCGCCATGCTCCGAGCCGGGATCGCCGGGACCGGCTTCATCGGCGCCGTGCACGCGCGTTCTGCTCGCCGCGCGGGAGCCCGCGTCACGGCGGTCGCGGCCTCCTCGCTCGAAAGCGCGCAACAGGCGGCCCGGGCGCTCGGCGCGGAGCGCGCCCTCGCGTCGGCCGAGGAGCTCGTCCAGGATCCCGGCATCGACGTCGTGCACATCTGCACGCCCAACCATCTGCACCTGCCGCTGGCCGAGCTCGCGCTTGCCGCCGGCAAGCACGTCGTGTGCGAGAAGCCGCTCGCCCTCGACGCGGCCGGCGCGCGGCGCCTCGTCGAGGCCGCGGCGGGCACCGGCCTGCAGGCGGCCGTCCCGTTCGTGTACCGCTACTACCCCACCGTGCGCGAGGCGCGCCGGCGCGTGCGAGACGAGGCGACCGGCGACCTGCGCCTGCTCCACGGCGCCTACCTGCAGGATTGGCTGCTGCGCCCCGAGGACGACAACTGGCGCGTCGACGACACGCTCGGCGGTCGCTCGCGCGCGTTCGCCGACATCGGCTCGCACTGGTGCGACCTGGCGCAGTTCATCTCGGGCCATCGCATCACGCGGCTGTCGGCCCGGCTGCTGACCGCGGTCCCGCAGCGCCTCAGCGCCGACGGCCGGCGCGCCTTCGCCGCCGCCGACGGGAGCGGAGATCCGACGGCCGTCAGGACCGAGGACGCCGCCGTCGTCCTGTTCGAGACCGACGCGGGCGCGCTCGGGACGGTCACGGTCAGCCAGATCTCCGCGGGCCGCAAGAACAAGCTCTGGATCGAGCTCGACGGGGCGCAGGAGGCGCTCTCGTTCGACCAGGAGAACCCCGAGGAGCTGTGGTGCGGGCGCCGTGAGGCGGCGACGATCATCCGCCGCGATCCCGCGCACCTGTCGCCGGACGCGGCGCGCTTCGCGAGCCTGCCGCCCGGCCATCCGCAGGGCTACGCGGACTGCTTTGACTCCTTCGTCGCCGACGTCTACGCCGCGATCGCAAACGATGCTCCCTCCGATGGCCTGCCCGGCTTCGAGGACGGGCTGCGCGCCGCCCGGATCACGGACGCCGTGCTCGCCTCGGGAGCCAGCGGGACGTGGGTCGAGGTCGCCGGCGAGACGCGCGACAGCGAGCGCGAGACGCAGGCGGCGTCGCGATGAAGCTCGGCTTCCTCACCTCGTGCATGCCCGAGCGCGGCCTCGAGGACATCGCCGCGTGGGCCGGCGCGACCGGCTACGAGGCGCTCGAGCTCGCCGCGTGGCCGCACCTCGGCGACCGCCCGTTCACCGCCAGCCATGTCAGGGCCGACGTCTTCGACGACGCCGAGGCCGACCGCGTGCGCCGTGCGCTGGACGACAACGGCCTCGCGCTGTCGGCGCTCGCCTACTACGACAACAACCTCGATCCCGACCCCGTGCAGCGCGACGCCAACCATGCGCACCTGCGCAGGTGCATCGAGGCCGCCGCCGCGCTCGGGGGCGTCCCGGTGGGCACGTTCATCGGCCGCGATCCCGGCCGCAGCGTCGCCGAGAACCTGCGCGAGGCCGAGCGCGCCTTCCCGCCGCTCGTCGACTACGCGGGCGAGCGCGGGGTGAAGCTGATGATCGAGAACTGCGTCATGGAGGGGTGGCACCCCGACGGCCATCCGGGCAACCTCGCCTACTCGCCCGAGCTGTGGGAGTGGATGTTCGAGCTCGGGCTGCACCTCAACTACGACCCGTCGCACCTGCTGTGGCTCGGGATCGACCCGATCGCTGCCCTGAAGCCCTACGTCGACCGGGTCGCGCACGCCCACGCCAAGGACGCCGAGACCTTCCCGCAGGAGCGCAACCGCTACGGGTTCTTCGGGCGCATGGCGACGCGCGAGGGCGATCCGTGGGACATGGGCTGGTGGCGTTACCGGATCCCGGGGCTCGGCCAGGTCGACTTCCGGCGCTACGTCGACACGCTCTACGAGGGCGGCTTCGACGGCGTGCTGTCGGTCGAGCACGAGGACCCGGTGTGGGGCGGCACCCCCGACCTCGTCGAGGCCGGGCTGACGATCGCCCGCAACAACCTGCGCGGCCTGGTGGTGCGATGACGAACGTCCTCGAGGTGCGCAACCTCGTCAAGGAGTATCCGGGCGTGAAGGCGCTGCAGGGCGTCGATCTCGACGTCCGCGAAGCGGAGGTGCACTGCCTCCTCGGGCCCAACGGCGCGGGCAAGTCGACGCTCATCAAGTGCGTGTCCGGCGCCGTCGAGCCGACGAGCGGCGAGATCCTGTTCGCGGGCGAGCCGCTGCCGGCCGGCGATCCGGCGGGATCGCTCAGGCGCGGGGTCGCGACGATCTACCAGGAGCTCGACCTCGTCGAGGACCTCAGCGTCGCCGAGAGCATCTTCCTGGCGCACGAGCCGCGCCGCCGCGGCGGCCTGCTCCTCGACCTCGACCGGATGTACCGCGACTCCGCCGCGCTGCTCGAGCGGCTCGGCCACGCGTCGATCCCCCCGCGCGCGAAGGTCGGAGCGCTGCGCCCCGCGGCGCAGCAGATCGTGTCGATCGCCCGCGCGCTGTCGGGCAACGTGCGGCTGCTCATCATGGACGAGCCGTCGGCGATCCTCGACGAGGGCGAGATCGAGACGCTGTTCGGGGTCGTCCGCCGGCTCACCGCCGAGGGCGTCGGCGTCGTCTACATCTCCCATCGCCTCGACGAGATCCGGCGCATCGGCAGCCGCGTCACGGTCCTCGCCGACGGCCGCACGATGGCGACGGGACTGCCGGCGACGACGCCGACCGACGAGCTCGTGGAGCTCATGGTCGGCCGGAAGGTCGAGCAGCTCTACCCCGAGCGGCCGGTCGGCACGGACCGGCTGCTGCTCGAGATCCGCAACGCCCGGCGGCTGCCCGCGGTCCGCGACGTGAGCCTGAAGGTCCACGCGGGCGAGGTGGTCGGGCTCGGCGGCCTGGTCGGCTCCGGCCGCACCGAGCTGCTGCGCCTCGTCTACGGGCTCGACCAGCCCGAGACGGGCGAGTTCCTCGTCGACGGCGCGCCGCTGAAGGCCAACAGCCCCGCCGCCGCGATCCGGCGCGGCATGGGCCTCGCGCCCGAGGACCGCAAGTCCCAGGCGCTCGTCCTGGACTGGAGCCAGACGAAGAACGTCACGCTGTCGGACCTCGGCCGGTTCTCGCATCCGCTGCTGAACATCCGCACCGAGCGCGCGCGTGCGCGCGACGAGCTGCGCAAGCTCAGCACCGTTCCCGATGATCCCGATCGCGCCGTCCGGCTGTTGTCGGGCGGCAACCAGCAGAAGGTCGTCCTCGCGCGCTGGCTGCTGCACGAATGCCGGATCCTGCTGCTCGACGAGCCGACGCGCGGCGTGGACGTCGCGACGAAGGCCGAGATCTACCGGATCATCAGCGACCTGGCCAAGGACGGACTCGGCGTGCTCGTCGTGTCCTCCGAGCTCGAGGAGCTCGTCGGCATCTGCACGCGGATCCTCGTCATGCGCGAGGGCGAGATCGTCGCCGAGGTCGACGGGGAGACCGCGACCGAGCGCGAGCTCCTGCGCCACGCGGTCGCGCCGACAGACGCCCCCGTGCTGGCCGAGGAGGTCACATGAGCGCGCCGCCCGCTCCCGATCCCGCCCCCGCCGCCGGCCCCGGCGCGGCGGCTGCGCTCGTGAGCCACGTCAAGTCGCTCAAGCTGCAGGAGTACGCCCTCGGGCTGGTCGTCATCCTGCTGTTCGTCGCCGGCGCGATCCTCAAGCCGGACACGTTCCCGACCTGGGACAACATCCGCAACATGCTGACGCAGGCGAGCGTCATCGGGGTGCTCGCGATCGGCATGACGTTCGTCATCGCCACCGCCGGCATCGACCTCTCGGTCGGCTCGATGGTGGCGGCCGCCGGCGTGTTCGGCGGGATCATGATCGGCGACGCAGGCACGAGCAGCATCGTCTTCATCGTGGCGGCGATCGCGTTCGCGACCGCGCTCGGCTCGATCAACGCGATCGCCGTCGCCTACGGCCGCGTCGTGCCGTTCATCGCGACGCTCGCGATGTTCTCGATCGCCAGAGGCGTCGCGCTGCTGCTCAACGACAAGCTCCCCGTCAGCCTGCTCGACCTCAACGGGGGCTCGTTCGCCGAGCCGGCGGCCTTCTCGCTGCTGTGGTTCGGCAACGGCGAGATCGTCGGGATCCCGGTCTCGGTCTACATCTTCCTGGCCGTCACGGTCGGCGGCTGGATCCTGCTCAACCGGACGCGCTACGGGCGCTACGTCGTGGCCGTCGGCGGCAACCGCGAGGCCGCGCGGATCGCGGGTGTGCCCGTGCGCAAGATCATCTTCAGCGTCTACGTCCTCTCCGGGCTGCTCGCCGGGATCGCGACCGTGCTGCTGTGCGCCCGCCTCGGCAGCGCCTCCCCGGTCAGCGGCAACCTCTACGAGCTCGACGCCATCGGCGCCGTCGTGATCGGCGGGACGAGCCTCGCCGGCGGACGGGCCACGATCGTCGGCACGTTCCTCGGCGTCCTGACCTTCGCGCTCATCTTCAGCCTCATGACGCAGCTCAACCTCTCCACGGAGGTCCAGCAGGTGACCAAGGGCCTGATCGTCCTCGGAGCGGTCCTGCTGCAGCGCCCGGAGGCGCGGTACTGATGGCCGCGCCGATCCCAGCAACGAAATCAGCCCGGTCACGGGTTCCAGTCCACGACAGGAGGAATGCAATGTCGCTCGCGCGACGACCCCTCATCTCCATCGCCGCGGCATCGCTGCTGGCGTTCGGTGTCGCTGCGTGCGGCGGCAGCGACACGAAGACGGTCACGGTCGGCGCGTCGGACGCCGGCACCCCCGCCGGCGGCACCGACGGCGGCACGGGCAAGACGGTGAACATCATCGCCAGCGTGCCGCCGACCGACCACGGGTGGCTCGGCGCCATCTCGAAGAACGCGAAGGCCGCGGCGGCGTCGCACGACGACGTGAAGTTCGAGCTGCTGCAGGCCGCGGATGCCGACTCCCAGGCCCAGCAGGTCGAGCAGGCGATCGCCAAGAAGCCCGACGTCCTCGTCGTGCTCCCGCAGGACGGCGCCGCCCTGACCCCGGTCGCGCAGAAGGCGGAGCGGGCCGGGATTCCCGTGGTGAACATCGATCGACTCTTCTCCAAGCCCGACGCGGCGACCGCCACGGTGCTCGGCGACAACTACCAGATCGGCGTGCTGGCGGCCGGCTACATCGCCGAGCAGCTGAAGTGCCGCGGCAACGTCGTCGAGATCCAGGGCCTGGCCGGCATCTCGGTCACGACCGACCGCAGCAAGGGCTTCTCCGACGAGCTGAAGAAGCGCTGTCCCGGCGGCGGCGTGAAGACCGTCGCCAAGCAGCCCGGCGACTTCAACCCGGACACCGGCCTGAAGGCGATGGAGAACATCCTCCAGGCACAGAAGAAGATCGACGCCGTCTACACCCACGACGACGACATGGCCCAGGGCGTCGTCCAGGCGATCCGCAACGCCAACCGCGACGACGAGATGTTCCTCACGGGCGTCGGCGGCTCCCAGGACGCGATGAAGCAGATCAAGGCGGGCGGCCTGTACCGCGCGACCTTCCTCTACAACCCCAACATGGCCGCCACCGCGGTGAACATGGCCCGGCTGATCGCCCTCGGCCAGGGCTTCAGCGAGCTCGTGCCGCCGGAGGTCCCGCGCCAGGTCGTCGTTCCGGCTGCGGTGGTCACCAAGGAGAACGTCGACGACTACGAGAAGTACGCGTTCAACTAGAACCGCGCCGTTTTGCGACCTCGCTCGGCCCGTCGGATGCGCGTGCACCCGGCGGGCCGATCGGCGTCGACGACCGCCGCGGGCCCGCGCATGCACTATGTCTGCAGAGCGGCCGTCAACCGGTCCGGGGAGCGGACGTCCAGCTTCGCGTAGACCTGGCTCAGGTGCGTCTCGACGGTACGCACCGTGACGAACAGCGCTTGGGCGATGTCGCGGTTGGCGTGGCCCTCGGCGGCGAGCTGCGCGATCTGTCGTTCCTCGGGTGCCAGCGTGTCGCGGGCGCGCATGGTGCTACGCCCCGGCCGCGCCCCCGCCACGAGGAGCTCGTGGCGGGTTGCCCTCGCCAGGCGCACGGCGCCGCAGTCGCGGGCGATCTCCAGTGCCCGGCGCAGCGGCCGGCGCGCCTCGAGCGTCAGACCGGCACGGCGTAGCGCCGCCCCGAGCTCCGCCAGCGAGGTCGCGAGCTCGTAGCGCGCCGGCGAGTCCTCGACGGCTGTCACGGCCGCGCGCAGCAGCTCGATCGCGTCGCCGCCGCCCTGCACCAGCGCCGTCGTCCGCAGGGCGCCCGCGAGCGCGCTCGGCGTCCCCCAGCGCCCGGCGCGTGTCAGCTCCTCGGCCGCGAATGCGCGTGCCTCGTCGTGCTGGCCCAGCTGCAGGTGCGAGAGCGCTCGGCATGCGCTGGACTGCGTCCAGGGGTTCTCACAGCCCGAGCGCTCGTCGCGCCGGCAGAGCTGGTCGAGGTCGCGCAGTGCTGCGGTCGCGTCCCCGCCGCCGAGCCGCAGCCGGGCGCGAGTCAGCAGCAGCGCATCGGTATCCGGCGTGCCCGAGAGGTCGCCGTCGATCCGGTGCTGGGCGAGGAAGGCCTCCCATGACCCGGGGTCGGAGCGCTCGAGCATTGCGCCGAGCACCGCCGCGAGCAGCATCGGCCGCGCGCCCGGGTGCGTGCGGACGGCCGCCAGCACGCCGAGCGCCTCCTCTTCGGCCTGTCGCAGCCGGCCGCGCCGCAGCAGCGTCTGGCAGCGCAACCCGGAGGCGGCTTCGAACGCAGCCTCCGAGCCCTGCGCGCGGGCCGCTTCGAGCGCGAGATCGAGATGGTGCTCGGCCTCCTCGAGGCGGTCGCTGAACACGAGCGCGCCGACGGCCATCAGGAAGTTGGGGCCGCCCAGGTCGTCGTCGTGCAGCAGGCGGCCATCGGCGAGGGCGCGGCGAGCGAAGTCCGCCGTCGTCGCCGCGGTCGCGCCGCGGCGGGCCGCGCGAAACGCCAGGCACGCGAGGATGAGCCGTTCACCGGCGGTCTCGCCCACGAGGCGGTGCTCGTAGCGCTCCAGGCGCTCCAGGAGCGGCCGCGCCGTCGGGGGCGAGAACTGCCCGAGAGCGGCGAGCCGACCCTCGAAGCGCATCGCCTCCTCGTCGTCGGGGGGCATGCTGGCCAGCACCTGCTGCCCGAGCTGCAGCGCATCGTCCATGCGCCCGCCGGACCACAGCGCCCACGTCAGCTCCTGGGCCGCCGCGAAGCGCGTCGCGGTGTCGGGCGCGTACCGCAGCGCCTCGCTGAGGTGCGCGATCGCCTCCGGCCTTCCGAGCTGCAGCTCCGCCGCGCCGAGCGACAGCGCCACGCGCGCGCGCGCCTGGGGCGGGGGCGGCTCGCGACGCGCCCGCTCCAGGTAGGTGTAGGCGGCGTCGCGTGCGCCGCGCGCACGGGCGTCCTGCGCCGCCAGGGAAAGCTGCTCGACGACCCACGGGTCGCCTGCGGGTGCGGACACCAGCAGATGGGCCGCAAGCGCGATCTCGTCGACGCCGTCCTGCGCGGCGAGCCGAGCGGCGCGCTTGTGGGCGTCGTTTCGCACGTCGAAGGCGAGCTGCGCGTAAACGGCCGCGCGGACGACCGGGTGGATGAACTCCAACGCGGTCCCGTCGTCGAGGATCGCCGCGGCGGTGAGCGCGTCCGCCGCCGAGGCCGCGACGTCCCCCGCGAGTCCCGCGAGCGCCGCCGCGCGGTCCAGCGCGGTGCGCTTTCCGAGCACCGCGACGGCGGCGGCCAGCCTGTTGGCGGACTCGTCGAGGCGCTCGAGCCGGGCACACGCCGCCCGTCCGACCGACGTGGTCGTCACCGGCTCCACGCCGCCCCGCGCCGCATCGAGCACGGCGGCCTCGCCCTCCAGCCCGCGCGCGAGCTGCGCCAGCAGCAGCGGGTTGCCGCGTGTCGCGCTGTGGCACGCCCGAGCGAACGGCGCCGAGCACCGCGCCGACAGTCGCTCGTCGACGATCTGCTTCGCCGCGTCCACGCTGAGCGGCGCCGGTCGCAGGATCGTCCGCGCGAGGCCCGGCTCCGCGACCGCCGGCCGGCCCTCGTCCGCGCCCGCGCCCGCACCCGTTTGGGCGGCACAGAGGATGAGGATCGGAAGCTCCTCGACGCTGCGAGCCAGAGCCGCCAGGAACGCGAGCGACGCGGCGTCCGTCCACTGCACGTCGTCGACCAGCAGCAGCAGCGGCTGCTCCGACGCGAGGTTCGCCGCCAGCCAGTACAGCCCGCGCACGACGGCCCCCGATTCGGCATGGGTGCGCCGGCCCGGCGCGGCCGACACCGCCGGGCCGGCGAGGCGGGCGGCCCCGCTCATCCAGCGCGCGCGCTGCTCCCTCGCGGCGGAGGCGAGGACGGCGGCGAAGAGCTGGCGCACGACGCCATACGGGACGTGGCGCTCGAGATCCCAGCCGCGGCCGTCGAGCACGCGCATGTCGCTGTCGGATGCGAGCCGCGCCGCGTGGGTCAGGAGGGCGGTCTTGCCGATCCCGGCCTCGCCCTCGACGGCGACGGCCGAGCCGATGCCCTCCGCAGCGGCTGCGAGCGCGCGCGCCAGCGTGTCGCACTCGTGCTCTCGCTCGCGCAACGCGACAGGGGTCCTGCCCTGGCAGCCGTAGCCCGCCGCTGAACGCATGCACGCCTCATCTGTCGTCCTGCTGAAGGCCCTTCCGGGTCACAGCGCGCATGCCAGATGCCACGCCGGCCCTTGGAGCCACCCGCCCGACGGGGGCCACGTGATGAGCGCGTTCCAAATGCGGCGAGTCCGGCAAGCTTGCGTAGCCGTCCACGCGCGGATCAGGTCAGCAACCCGTCTGCGCGCGAACCTACAGCGGCGGCGCGAGCGAAGTCAACATAACCTTTTAGGGTGAATCAATAGGTAAAAGTGAATCCCCGGTGGGCGTTCGGCGCGCCCCAATTATGGTACAGGACGGCCTCACTCTCGAGCCCCGCGCTGCGAGGGCCGCCCGCCCGGCAGGCCGGCGCGCACATGCCCGGCGATCGCCGCCGCCGTCGCGGGGCGCAGATCGGAGAACGTCCAGCGCTTTGCGCCGAAGCGCGGCTCGACGCTCAGGCGCGCGCGGGTGCGGCGCGGCCAGACGAGGCGCTGCTCGGCGTGCGCGGTATCCCGGAAGCGCAGGGAGCGGACGCGGTTTCCGACGGCGTCGTCGAGCAGCCAGAGCAGGCGGCGGTCGGTGACCGCGAGCAGGGTGCTGGGGCTCGCCCAGGTCGCGGTGGGCGTGACCAGCTCGACGTGCTCGTCGTCCTCGAGCGCGTCGAGCAGCTCGCGGCCGAGCGCACGGCGCATCGCCTCGGGCAGCCAGTGCCCCGGCCCGCGCGGCCTGCCCGCGGCGCTCGTGGCGACACCCGACGCCGGCGCCACCGCAGCGCCTGCGGCGGGACGTTGCTCCGAGCGCAGCAGCTCGTAGGCGACGTTGAGCTGGACCATCTGCGCCATTCCGGCGTCGCCCACCCGGTCGGGATGGAAGCGCTTGGCGAGCTCGCGGTAGGCGCGCGCGGCCTCGTCGACGGAGGCGTCGGCGGAGAGCCCGAGCACGGTGTAGGGGTCCACCGCCTCATTGTCGCGCTCCTGCGCGTCCGCTACTCGACCGCGAGGTCGCGGGTCATCACCCCGTGGCCGGTCAGCGAGCAGTACAGCCGCCACGTCCCGGGCGTGACAGCGACGGTCCTCGTCGCACCCTCGCCCTCGCCGAGCGCCTCGCTGATCATCACGGACGAGCCACCGCTGCCGGCGGGTGGGTCAAGCCAGAGGTTGTGCTCGCTGACGTCGTAGTTGCGGAAGTAGACCGTGAGGTTCCCGGCCGGGACGGAGGTGCGCGTCAGGCGCAGGACGAAGGAGCCGAAGTCGTAGGCCTCGGCGCCGACGCCGCTGGCGACCGGGGTGGCTGGGAGAGCCGTGCCGGCCGCGCCGGGGGCGGCGGGGGCGCCGGGGAAGGCGCTGCACCGGCGGGGCCGGAGGCGGCGCCGGCGGACGGGGCGGTCGTGCCACCGCGTGCCCCGCCGACGGGGCGTGCCAGCAGCGCGCGGCCGCGTCGCTTGCCGCGCCTGTAGCGGGCCGCCGCGCGGCTGCGACGACACGAGGAGCGTGCGCGCGGGCGCTTGGCACACGCGGGGCTGGAGGACCGCGAGGTGCTCGACGCCGCTGCCGAGCGCGGGTCGCTGGCAGCGGCTGTCGCACCGGCGCCGTGCCCGGCCACGGTTCCCGCCGACGCCAGCGTCAACGCCAGCGCGAGCACGGCGGCGAGCGCCGGCCGGCGACCCGTCACGACAGCAGCACCGGCCGCGTGAACGACGCGGCCGACGGGATGATGCCTGTGGCCTCGGTCTGAAACCACTGCTCGAGCAGCGCGCAGTACAGCCCGCGGAAGTCGGCGGTGGCGCGGACATTGCCGTAGGCATCGAGGCCCGTCCCGGCGGCCAGACCGGGGAACTCGCCGATCAGGCCCTGGCGGATGTCCCTGCCGATCACGAACGCCGCGCCCGCCGCACCGTGGTCGGTTCCCCCCGAGCCGTTCTCGGCCGGTCGCCGCCCGAACTCGCTCCACAGCGAGATCACCACCCGGTCGGCGAGGCCGCGCAGCTCGAGGTCGCGCCAGAACGCGCGGACGTTCGCGGTCGTCGCGAGCAGGCCGGACGAGAGGCTCGCCTCCTGGTTTGAGTGCGTGTCGTAGCCGCCGGCGGCGTTCAGCGTCACGCAGCGGACGGGCAGGCTGTTGCCCGACCCGTCCTTCGTCGCCAGCAGCCGCGCGATCCCCTGCAGGCGGCTCTTGAAGGTGCTGCCGGCGGCCGGATAGCCGGCGCCGTCGGGCGGCGCGCCGCTGCCGACGCTCGCGAGGTCCGCAGCGAGGCCGGACGCGTTGGCCTGCGCCTGGCGCGCCTGCGCGGTGATCGGGTCGCCGGAGGGGAGGGTGCCGAGCGCCGCGTGTGTCGCGCGCATCCGCGTCTCCATCGCGCCCCAGACGCCGCTGGCCGAGAAGCGGTAGTCCGCGAGGCTGCCGGTGGCGGAGACCGCGACGCGGCTGCTGGCCAGCTGCGGCGAGAGCATGCCGTCCAGCGAGATGCCCTGGATCGGGACGTCGGGATGTCCGACGCGATCGAGGTAGCGCCCGAGCCAGCCGGTCGAGGCCATCGGGTTGGTCTCGCCGACCTCCCAGAAGTGGCGTGAGGTGAAGTGCGACTGGTTGGGCGACGCGTAGCCGATCGCCGGGGCGACTGCGACGCCGCAGCCGGCGTCGTCCCACAGCTCCTTCAGTCCGCCCGCCGACGGATGCCAGCGCAGCCGCGAGTCGGCTTCGAACGCCCAGCCGGCGCTCGGCGGTAGTGCCAGCGTCGGGCGCAGCGCCGTGTAGCGCGGGTCGCCGGTCGGTGCGAGCAGGCTCAGCGCGTCGACGCCACCGTCCATGAAGATGGAGATGAGCACCTTCTGCTCACCCGCCGCCTCGGCGACCGCCGCCTCGAATGCCTCGGGGGTGAGCATCCGCCCCGCGCCGTAGACGGCGAGCGCGAGGCCGGTGGAGCGCAAGAGCATCGAGCGCCGCGTCAGGCCGGTGCCGGCGGGGGCCGGCATGCCCGGCTCGGTCACGGGCAGGCCAGCGCCCGCGCGCGCGACCGAGGCGCGGAGCAGGTGAGAGCGGGTGAAGTCGTCGCAGCAGTCGGCCATCAGATCGTCGTCCTCATCAGGAGAGCTGGGCGTCGGGCGAGGCGGCGACGAGGTGGCGCAGCGCGTTCTGGCGCAGCGCCCGGAAGTCGCCGGCGCCGATGCCCATGGGCGCCGGCAGCTCGGCGAACGCCAGCAGCGCGGCGTACGTCTGCGCGGTGAGCGCGGGCGCGCCGGCGGCGCCGATCGCCGTGCCCAGCGCCTGCGCCGGCGTCTCGGCGGAGCCGGCGTACGAGGCCGCCGTCGCCAGCGCCGGCATGAGCGCGTAGTAGCCGACGTACCAGCGGCCGTAGGTGGTCGACGTGTCCAGCCACGCCTGGTCGTTCCAGCCCGACACGTTGGGCGGATAGAAGAGCTGCTGGCCGGCGAGCGCCGCGAGCCACACCCAGGCGTCGTGGGCGATCGTCTGGCCGGTGGCGCGCAGCAGGCCCGCGATGTAGACCGCCGGCGGCTTGACGAGCGGCGCGCCCGTATAGACGCCGGGGTGCAGCAGGATCGCCTCGACCACGTCGCCGATCGAGTAGCCGCTGGAGACGTAGAGCGACTCGAGCGCCGCCTGCGTGCCCGCGCTCGGCGGGCTGGGGACGAAGTAGGACCAGAGCTTGGCCACGAAGTGCGAGCGGTGAAACGGGTTCTCGAGCACAAGCGTGCAGGCGTCGCCCCAGCCGAACGCCCCGCTGCGCTCGTAGGCCGTGCCCGCCCACAGCGTCTTGCTCGTCGCGTCGTGGCGCGTGGCGTCGAAGCGGAAGCTGACGAAGCCGAGCGCGTCGTTCCAGTCCGCGCGCCAGCCGGTCAGGGCGCGGGCGAGGCTGCGCACGTCGGTCTCGGTGTACGCGCCGCGATCGGCGCCGAGCGTGAAGAGCTCCATCAGCTCGCGGGCGTAGTTCTCGTTGGGCGCCCACTTGTGGTTGTAGATCCCGCTGAGGAAGACGAGCATGGCCGGGTCGACCGTCACGTCGGCGATGAGGTCGTCGAACGAGCCCAGGGCGTGGGTGCGGAAGAGCTCGTTCTGGGCGCGCATGAGCGGGCGGTTGTTGACGTCGGCGTTCGTCGTGGCCAGCCAGTCGTGCCAGATGAGCGTCATGCGCTCGACGAGCGGCTGGTCGGTGCGGATCATGCGGTCCAGCCACCACAGGTGGTCGTGACCCCACGCGTCGTCGGGGGCGATCGGCAGGCCGTCGACGGTCGGCGCGGGACCGGAGAGGGTGGGTGCTCCGCTCGGGCGGGTGAGGCTGCGGACGGCGGCGACGACGCCGAGTCCGGCGAGCGCCTCGGCCTGGCCGGGCTTGGGGCCGAAGCCCGCGCGCCACAGCAGGCGCTGGGCCTGGGCCACGCCGAACGGGCCGTCGTAGACCGCCAGCCCGGCGGCGGTCGGCGGCGGCGGCTCGGGCGGCGGCGGGGTGGGCGGCCCGGGGTCGGTGGGCGTCGTGACGGGCGGCGCGGCGGGCGACGGGACGGGGACCGAGCCCCCTCCGGTCACCGGCGGAAGGGTGACCACGGACGCCGGCGGCCTGGGGACCGGCGCGCCGACCTTCTTCTTCGCCGTCGCCTTCCTCTTGGCGACCTTCTTCCTGGGCCTACAGACGGTCTTCGTGCGCCGCGTGCCCTTGACCTTCACCTTCCTGCAGACCTTCTTGACCGTCTTGCGCTTCCTGGTTGTCCTCTTGACGGCCACCGTGCGGTCCCGATCGGCACATGTGGACGCATGCTTGAGGACGCGCCGGGCCGCGCGTGGGCGGATGTACGGGCCCGCTCTATCCTCAGCCCCATGGCCGCGACTCCCACCCCCGAGGGCATCCCGCAGCGTCTGGCTGCGATCCGCGCGCAGATGTCGCTGCTCGCGGACTACCTTTGACCCGGCTTCGCTGAGCGAGCGCGTCGCCGAGCTCGAGGGCCGGATGTCGGAGAGCGGCTTCTGGGATGACCAGGAGAACGCCGCCGGGGTCAGCGCCGAGCACGCCCGCGCGGCGCGCCGGCTGGAGGAGTTCGGCGCATTGCAGACCGACGTCGAGGACCTCGAGAGCCTCGCGGAGATGGCGCGCGAGGACGCCGAGATCGAGGCGGAGCTCGAAGGCCAGCTCGCGCCGGTCGAGCGGCGCCTGGAGGTGCTCGAGGAGCAGCGCCTGTTCTCCGGGCACTACGACAACAACGACGCGCTCGTCACCGTCAACGCCGGCGCCGGCGGGACCGACGCGCAGGACTGGGCCGAGATGGTCCTGCGGATGCAGATGAAGTGGGCCGAGAAGCGCGGCTTCAAGGCCGAGCTGCTGGAGGTGAGCCCGGGGGAGGAGGCCGGCATCAAGTCGGCCACGTTCCGCGTCGAGGGCGAGAACGCCTACGGCCTCTACGCCGCCGAGAAGGGCGTGCACCGACTGGTGCGCCTGTCGCCGTTCGACTCCGCCAACCGCCGCCAGACGTCGTTCGCCGGGGTCGAGGTCGCGCCCGTCATCGAGGACGCGGCCGAGGTGCAGATCGACGCAGACGACCTGCAGGTCGACACCTATCGCGCGTCGGGCGCGGGCGGCCAGCACGTCAACAAGACCGACTCCGCCGTGCGCATCACGCACCGCCCGAGCGGCATCGTCGTGCAGTGCCAGAACGAGCGCTCGCAGACGCAGAACCGCGAGACCGCGATGAAGATGCTGCGCTCCAAGCTCGTCGAGCGCGAGGAGCGCCGGCGCCTGGAGGAGATCGCGAAGGAGCGCGGCGAGGCGCAGGACGTGAACTTCGGCTCGCAGATCCGCTCCTACGTCCTGCACCCGTACTCGATGGTCAAGGACCATCGCACCGATCACGAGGTCGGCGACACCGGCCGCGTGCTCGACGGCGACCTCGACGGCTTCGTGCGCGCCTACCTGCTGCGCAGCGCGTCGCGCGCGTAGGCCGCCCGCGCTTCAGGCGCCGCGCAGCTGCGCCAAGCGCGCAGCGAGCTCGCCGAGCGAGCCCGCGATGAAGCCGCCGGAGAGGACGATGAACGCCTCGAGCTGGAGGTTCACGCGCATGCCCGGCTCGCCGCTGACGCGCAGGTCGCTGCGCACGCCGATGCAGGGCAGGCCGAGCGCGGCCGCGTAGCCGACCTCGGCCGCGGCGCCGGCGTCGACCTCCTGGCCGTCGAGCTGGGCGATCAGCAGCTGCGCGCCGCGGATCGCCATGGCGTTGCGCTCGCCGACCTCGATGCCGAACGCGTGCTCGCGGCCCGCGGCGCGGGCGGCCGCGAACTCCGCGGGCAGCGAGAGCGTCCACGGGTCGACGGGCTCGACGTGCTCGGCCAGGGCCGGCACGTAGCGCTCGGAGTAGTAGGCGCGGCCGGGCTCGGTGAAGCCGAGCGGGCTGGCGATGTAGCAGCGCGGCCGGGCGCCGCCTGCGAACAGCGCCGCGAGCGGAGCCGGTGGCGGCGGGTCGGCGGCCGGGGTGGACACGGCCCCGATCCTCTCAGGGGCGGCGGCCGGCGACCCGCTCGGCCTGCGCCGCCGCGAGCGCGAGCGCCTCGGCGCCGATGAGGCGCTCGAACGGCCCCACCGCGAGCCACAGCGCACGCAGGCGCATCGTCGCGATCCTGTCGGTCGGGCCGACGCGGGCCTCGCTGTGCAGCGTGCTCGCCGGGCCGTCGTCGTTGCCGTCGCCCGGATCCGGCGTCACCCAGTGCGCGAACACCACGCGCACGGTGCGCGGCTCGTTCCAGGCGAGGAAGTCGGCGGGGCCGTCGAGCTCGCCGTAGTCGCGCGAGAGGGTCCATATACGGCCGCACAGCCCGGAGATCGCGTGGCGCGGCCCCTCGTCGAGGAGGGTGAACGGATCCTCGGTCAGCAGCTGCATGAACGACTCGTCGGGCGGCACCCCGGGGATCCGCCAGCGCACGAGGCGACCGATCGTGCGGGTCTGGTCCAGCCGCACCGCGCGAGCGGCGTCCCACAGCGTGGCGGGCTCGACCGCCGCCGTGCGGCTGTGGCACGTCGTGATCTCCGGGTCCGGCAGCCAGGCGTCGAGGTCGATCATCGCCAGCCCATCTTCCCCATATCCTGCGCCCTCTCATGAGCCCTGACGCACAGACGCTCGCCGACTCGTCCGGCGCGCGCTGGCGGAGGACCTCGGCGCGGGCGACGTGACGAGCCTCGCGACGGTGCCGGAGGGCACCCGCGCGGTCGCGACGATCACCCAGAAGGCCGCCGGCGTCGTGTTCGGCCTCGGCGCCGCCGAGGCGACGTTCCGCGCGCTGGATCCGGGGGTGGCGCTGGAGCGGCTCGGTCCCGAGGGGAGCTGGCGCGAGCCGCCGGCGCCGGTGCTGCGCGCGGCAGGCGAC
Source organism: uncultured Actinomycetes bacterium (assembly GCA_963746165.1). Lineage (GTDB taxonomy): Bacteria > Actinomycetota > Thermoleophilia > Solirubrobacterales > Solirubrobacteraceae > CADCVQ01. Next base: position 204,884 of record CAVVAG010000016.1, read on the forward strand.
GCCCGCGCGCTGCTCGGCGCCGAGCGCACGGCGCTGAACTTCCTGCAGCGCCTCTCCGGCGTCGCGACGCTGACGGCGCGCTGCGTGCACGCGGTCGAGGGCACGGGCGCGCAGATCCTCGACACGCGCAAGACCACGCCTGGCCTGCGGACGCTGGAGAAGGCCGCGGTCGCGGCGGGCGGCGGCGTCAACCACCGCGCCGGCCTCTACGACATGGTGCTCATCAAGGAGAACCACGCGCTGATCGCGGGCGGCGTGGGGCCGGCGGTCCGCGCCGCCGCCGCGGCGTATCCCGAGCTTGCGCTGGAGGTCGAGTGCTCGACGCTCGCGGAGGTCGACGAGGCGCTCGCGGCGGGCGCCGCGCGGATCCTGCTCGACAACATGGGCCCGCCCGAGCTGCGGGCGGCGGTCGTCCATGTGGCCGGGCGCGCGCGGCTGGAGGCCAGCGGCGGGATCGGCTTCGACACGCTCCGGGCCCACGCCGAGACGGGCGTAGACTGGATCTCGATCGGGGCGCTCACGCACTCCGCGCCGGCCCTGGACCTGTCGCTCCTGCTCGAGACGCTGCCATGACCCTGCTTCAGCTCTACGACGTCGCGTCGCTCCAGGCGGAGGTCCGTACGCTGGCCGAGGCGCGCGACGCGGTCATCCTGGCCCACAACTACCAGCTGCCCGAGATCCAGGACGTGGCCGACTACGTCGGCGACTCGCTCGGCCTCTCGCGCCAGGCCGCCGCTTCGCAGGCCTCCGTGATCGCCTTCTGCGGCGTGCACTTCATGGCCGAGACGGCGTCGATCCTGTCCCCCGAGAAGACCGTCCTGATCCCCGACGTCGACGCCGGCTGCTCGCTCGCCGACGCGATCACGCCCGACCAGCTGCGCGCGTGGCAGGCCCAGCACCCGGGCGCGATCACCGTCATGTACGTCAACACGACGGCGGCGGTGAAGGCGCTGACGGACTACTGCGTCACGTCGGCGAACGCGGTGTCGGTGGTCGAGCACATCCTGCGCGAGCACGGGCCGGACACGGAGATCCTCTTCGGACCGGACATGTTCCTCGGCGCCTACGTCGAGCGCCGGATCGGGCGCGCGCTGCACGTCTGGGACGGCGAGTGCCACGTGCACGCCGGCATCCGCCCCCGCGACATCGAGCAGGTGCGTGCCGAGCACCCGGGCGCCGACTTCCTCATCCACCCCGAGTGCGGCTGCTCGACCTCGGTGATGGAGTACGCCGCGTCCGGCGACATCGATGCCGAGGGCGTCCACATGCTCTCGACGGGCGGGATGCTGCGTTACGCCGAGAGCGCGCAGCCGGGCACGACCGCGATCGTCGCGACCGAGATCGGCATGCTGCACCCGCTGCGCGAGGCGGCGCCCGACACCGAGTTCATCGCCGCGAACGAGCGCGCGGCCTGCATCTACATGAAGATGATCACGCTGCCGAAGTTGCGCGACGCGCTGCGTGACCTCGTCCACGAGGTGAAGGTGCCCGCCGACGTCGCCGAGCGTGCGCGGGTCCCGATCGAGCGCATGATCGCGATCTCCTGACGCCGGCGCCGGTCGGTACTTCGACCATCTAGGCTGGCGCGGTGCTTCGCTCCCGCCTGCCCGCAAGCCTCGCCGCGCTGCTGGTCCTGGTCGCCGGTCTTGGCGTGCTGGCGAGCGGTTGCGGCGGTGGCGACGACGGTCCCCAGACGAAGGAGGGCTTCGTCCTCGACGCCGACGGCGTCTGCGACGACTTCCTCGGCGAGTTCGCCGACGCCGGTGCCGACGACCCCGGAACGGCCGAGGAGGTCGCGGACGCCAACAAAGTGCTCGCGGACGTCTACGAGCGCTTCAGCGATCGCATCGCGGACGTGCGCCTGCCCGACGCGCCCGCGGCACGGAGGGGCGCCGCGGCGTACGTGAGCTCGGTCGAGCGGTCCCAGCCGTTGCTCGACAGGCTGCGGGCCGCCGCCGACGACTTCCTCGCGGCGGCCCGGGGCAGCGACGCCCGCGCGCTCACCACCGCCGGCAACAACCTGCGCGGCGCGCTCGACAGGTTCCGCGCGTCGCGCGCGCAGTCAGACACGCTCGCGGTGTCCTACGGGCTGAACCTGTGCGGCAACCTCGACTGACGCGCCGGCGCCCTACGAGCAGAATCGCTCGGCGACCCCGGCAAGCGTGCGCGCGACCCTCTCCGTCGAGGAGATGCTCACCCACTCCTGCGCCGCATGAGCGCCCTCGCCGGCCGGCCCGAACATCACGGTCGGAATGCCGGCGGCGGCGATGAACGCCGCGTCTGCCCAGTAGCTCGCGCCGCCCGTGACCGGCGGCGACCCCAGCGCCGCGGTTGCGGCGGCACGCAGCACGACAGCGATCGCGGCGTCCGGCGAGACCTCGAACGGCTCGCGCACCAGCAGCGTCCGTGCTCGGGCGAGCAGCTGCGGATCGGTCTCGCGACAGCCCCGCAGCAGCGCGTCGAGCTCGGCCTCGACATCCGTCGCGCGTTCGCCGGGCAGCGTGCGGCGCTCGAGACCCACGACGCAGCGCGCCGGGTAGCTCGACAGCTCCTCGCCGCCCCGGATGACCGACGCGTGCACCGAGCCGCGCCCGACCAGCGGATGGACGCGCGCGCCGAGCCGGGCGTCCAGCGCGCCGATCGCGGTGAGGATCGGGCCGGCCCGGACGATCGCGTCGATGCCCAGGTGCGGCCGGGAGCCATGGGCGGCGCGCCCGGTCACCTCGATCTCGGACCACACGAACCCCTTGTGCGCGACGACGAGCGCCAGCTCGGTGGGCTCGGTGACGACCGCGGCGTCGGCCGAGACCGCCGCCAGCACCTCTTGGACGCCGAGGCTGGCGTGCTCCTCGTCGGCCACCGCGGCGACGACGACGTCGCCGGCGAGACCCAGTGCCGCCGCCTCGCGGCAGGCGATCAGCGCCGCAGCGACGCCCGCCTTCATGTCATAGGCGCCGCGCCCGTAGAGCCGGTCGCCCTCGACGCGCACCGCCCGGTCGCGCATCCCTTCCACGGTCACCGTGTCGAGGTGACCGCACAGCAGCAGCGACCGGCCACCGCCGGTGCCGAGCGCGCGGACGACGACGCTCGGCCGGCCCGGGGTCGCCTCGAGAACCTCGACCTCGAGGCCGGCGGCGCGACTCCAGTCCGCGACGAAGCCGGCGATCTCGCGCTCGCCCGCGCCGCCGGCGACGAGCGAGGGGTTGACGGAGTCGATGGCGACCAGCGCGCCGAGCAGCTCCGTGGCGTCGTTCAGCAGGTGCGATGGTCGACCCTGCGGCACCGGAGTTCAAGCCGGCCTTCTGCGAACGCCGGGCCGGCTGACGACTCAGGTGAAGTCGCCTTCCGTGTGCGGCCCGACGCACGCGACGGCCAGCGTGTCGGCGACGTCGCGCGCGACCTCCGCGACCTCGTCGAGCGTCACCGCGTCGAGCGCGGCGATCGCCGCATCGGGATCGATCCTCTCGCCGAAGACGATCGACTGCGCGGCCGCGTAGCGGGCGACGGCGTTCGTGTTCTCGAACGCCAGCACACGGCGTCCGGCGGCGTAGGCCCGCGCCCGCGAGACCTCGGCCTCGGTCGGGCCGTCGTCGCGCAGCTCACCGACGATCTCGCGCATGCGCGTGTACGCCTCGATGCACTTCGTCGAGTCCAGTCCGGCCGCGAGCTGCAGCAGCGGCACGTCGGCGTGCGCGTGCGAGACGCCGTAGACGGAGTAGGCGAGGCCGCGCTGCTCGCGGATCTCGTCGAACAGCCGCGAGCTCATCGAGCCTCCGAGCAGCGTCGCGTAGATCGACATCGCCGCGCGCTTGGAGGGATCGGAGACGTCGACCTGCGGGCGGTAGGACATCCGCAGGTGCGACTGGTTGGTGTCGCGCTCCTGGACGATGACCTTCGGCTCGAACGGGGGCGCGGGCTCGAACGGCGCGGGCTCGGGCAGCGTCGGGAAGCGCTCGAAGAGCTCGTTGAAGGCCCCGTTCTCCGGAACGTGCTCGAGGTTGCCGACGACGAACGCGCCGCCGCGCGAGCCGGCCCACTGGCGGTTGCGGAACTCCAGGATCGCGTCGCGGGTGAACGTGCGCAGGTGCTCTTCGGGGCCGAGCACCGGGCGCCCGAGCGGATGCTCGCCGAACGCCGCGCGGTCGATGAGCTCCTCGGCGACCGAGGAGGGCTCGTCCTTGTAGCGCTGGATCTCCTGGATGACGACGCCGCGCTCCTTGTCGAGCTCGTCGGCGTCGACGTGCGGGCGCCCGACGAAGTCGGTCAGCAGGTCGGCGGCGTCGGCGGCCGCCTCGGCGCGCACGGTGATGTGAAAGGCGACGAGGTCATGCGACGTGTACGCGTTCAGCGATCCGCCGAGGCGCTCGGCGGTCTCGTTGACGTCGCGGTAGTGCGGGAACTTCTCTCCGCCCTTGAAGACGAGGTGCTCGAGGAAGTGCGCCATCCCGTTCTCGTCGGGGCGCTCCGTGCGGGCGCCGGCGTCGAAGGCGACGAGGATCGTGACGGCGCGCGTCCCGTCGATGCCGATCCGGTGCAGCGGCAGGCCGTTGGCCAGGGTGGAGGTGACGATCGTGGGCATCACCCAACGGTAGCGCCCGTTTTCAGTGATGGTTGGCGATCGCCGCGACCCCGATGCGCTGCACGGCCAGCACGGCCGTGTCGTCGGCCTGCTCGCCGACCGCGAAGGCGCTCAGCGCGGCGTCGATGCGCGCCACCGCGTCGTCGGCGTCGACGGCTCCGGCGAGCGTCTGCGCGAGGCGCTCCTCACCGAAGCGCTCGTTCTCGCCCACGGCGTCGAACACCCCATCGGTGAAGAGCGCCACCACGTCGCCGGGCTCGAGGTCGACCTCGGTGGACGGCCAATCGTCGATCGGGTACGCGCCGAGCATCGGCGCGTACCGTCCGATCGGCTGCACGTGCCCGTCGCGCACGAGCAGCGGCAGCGGATGGCCGGCGCACACGATCTTCGCCGTGGCGGTGCCCGCATCGCCGTCGCACAGCAGGACCGCGGCGACCGAGCACAGCGACATGTCCGAGCGCGCGAGGAGCGCCTCGTTGAGGGTGCGAACGGCGTCGAGCGGGTCGTCGAGCAACGTGGCGGCCGTGCGCAGCGTGTAGCGCGCCATGCCGGTCAGCGCAGCCGCCGGCGCGCCGCGGCCGACGACGTCGCCGACGAGGGCCAGCCAGCCGCCGTCGATCTCGATCGCGTCGTAGAAGTCGCCGCCGACCCAGTTCTCGTCGCCCGCCGGGCGGTAGAGCGTGGCGGCCTTCCAGCCGGGCATCTGCGGCAGGCTCCTGGGCAGCAGGCTCGTCTGCAGGGTGCGCGCGATGTTCGAGCGCTCGGTGTACAGGCGCGCGTTCTCGACGGCGGTTCCGGCGCGGCGGGCGAGCTCCTCGGCGAGCGTGACCTCCGCATCGGTGAAGCGCCGCCCGGATTCGGCGCTGATGAGCGACAGCGCGCCGACGATCTTCCCCCCTGCCGTCATCGGGACCGAGAGCCCGGCCTGCAGGCCCACGGCCGTCAGCAGCTCGAGGTGCTGCTCGTCCTGGGCGACCACCGCGAGCATCTCCGGCGGGATGTCGTTGACGAGCTGTGTCCGGCCGTCGCGCAGCAGCTGCGCCGTCCCCGTCGCCGCCTCGATCCGCGTCGGGTAGCGCTCGCCGATGCGTCGCGCGAGCGCGACCTTCTCCGGATCGACGTGGGCCACCGCCACCGCACGTACGTAGCCGTGGGGGTCGGGGATGCTGACGGTGCACCAGTCGGCGAGGTCGGGCACCGCGAGCTCGGCGACCTGCTGCAGGGTGCGCTCGTAGTCCAGCGACGAGGCCAGCAGCTCGCCCGCGCGCGCCAGCAGGCGCTGGGCGAGCTCGGCGCGCTTGACCTCGGTGATGTCCTCGATGACGTTGACCACGAGCTTGAGCTCGCCGTCGGAGCCGTACACGCCGGACGCCTTCGTCACGCGCCAGTCGACGCGGCCGGTGCGCCTGTCGACCGCCCGCACGACGAGCGGCTCGGGTGCGGCCTCGCCGCTGAGCAGCTTGCGTCCCGGCAGGTCCTCGACCTGCAGCGGCGAGCCATCCTCCTTCGTCGACTCGAACGTGCTGACGATCTGGTCCACCGGCGTGGCCAGCAGCTCCTGCGCCGAGTCGTAGCCCAGCATTCGCGCCGCCGCTTCGTTGGCGTAGATCAGCGCCCCGCCGGTGTGCTGCACGGTGACCGCCTCGGCGAGCGTCGACAACACCGCCGTGAGCTGGGCCTCGATCGTCTCGAGCTCCGCGAAGAGGCCGGCATTGTCGAGCGCCAGCGCGGCGCGTCCGGCGAGAACCGTCGCGAACGAAAGATCCTCCCCGCTGTAGCGGCGCTGCGACTGGGCGGTGACGAGCAGCGTCAGGGCGCCGAGGCGCCGCCCGCGGGCGCGCAGCGGAACGCTGATCGCCGACGAGATCTGCGTCGCGCGCAGGCGCTCGAGCTCGCGCTCGTCGTCGGCGAGGTCGCGCAGCAGGTCGTCCGACACGCGCTCCGCGAGGAACGGTTGCTGTGGGAGCCGCGGGTCGTCGGCGTCCAGCGGGCGGCGGCCGGCGAAGGCGGCGGCGGTCTCGTCGCCGTGCGGACCGGCTGCGCGCACCGCGAGGCGCCGGATCTCGCCGGCGCTGACGGCGTCGACGATGCAGATGTCGGCGACCGTCGGCACGAGCAGCTCGTTGAGGCGCGCGACCGTGTCGTCGAGGCTGCGCGTGCCATCGGCGATCTCGCCGGTGGCGGCCAGCACCGCGAAGCGAGCGCGGTCGCGATGCGTGCGTTCGCGGGTGCGGGCGGCGAGCACGGCGATGACGCTGATCGCGACGCACACCGTCAGGCGCTGGAGGTACGTGCCGTCTCCGAGGTTGTCGTTCCACAGGCCGCTCAGCGCGATGAGGACGGTCGCCACGGCGCCGACCGCGGCGACGTCGCGCGGATCGCCGTACAGGCCGCTGATGAGCGGCGCGAACACGACGAGGCCGATGAGGACCAACGACGACCCGATCGAGATGTCGAGCACGGCGAGGAGCCCTGCGATCGACAGGCCGGTGACCAGCGTGAGCGCGCGTCGGCGGCTTGCTGCCGGGGGCACGGGGCGATCATAGGCTGAACGCGTACGTCGATGTGGGTCCTGCTCAGCGCTGGGCCTGTGCCCGCCGGCTCTGCCGATAGGCGCGCCAGCCCCCGTGATGGGTGATGTCCTCCGCGCACTCCACGGCGCTGGCCTCGCAGAGAAACCCCTTCACGCCGCGCCCGTCGGCGAGCGTCACCGTCCCGACGGACAGCGGCGCGGGAACGGCGGCGACGAACCGGCCGAAGGCCTCGGGGGTCAGCTCCGGGAAGGTGGTCGGTGTCACCGCGCGCCGTGGGGCGTGTGCGGACGCTCGGCTTTGAGCGTGGCGCGAAGCTGTTCGTAGTGAACAGGAACGCGTCACGCTCCGTGTGGTGCGGGCAGCGCGACGCGAAACCATCCGTAGCGAACAGGAAGGCGCCACGCTCGCGGACCGCGCACGCGACCGCTCCGCGACGGTCGGCCGCCCGCCACTCCCCAGGGGCGAACGCCGCACGAACGCCGCCGCCCCCGCGCGTCCGACGCACCCTTCATCGATGCCGTTTTGCGACACGCACGCCCGCGCGATCACACGCGCCGGCCCGCGAACAGCCCCCAAGCGAACCTACGGCGCGGGATCCTGCGGCGTGTCGAACCTCCCGCCGTCGATGAGCTCGATGCGGTAGCCGTCCGGGTCGGCCACGAAGCAGATCAGCGGAAGGTCGTCGCGGCCGCCGGGATGAAACGGCGGCTTCTCGGGCGCCACGCCGAGCGGCTCCAACGACGCCAGCGTGGCGTTGATGTCGTCCACCGTCAGCGCCATGTGGTTGTAGCCGGTGCCGAGGTCGTAGGGCTCCTCCTGGCCGAGGTTGACGGTCAGCTCGAGGACGTCGCCGTCGCCGGGCAGGCCCATGTAGAGGTTGTAGGCGGTCTCGAAGTTCAGGCGCCCGCGCGGCTCGAAGCCCAGCGCTTCGTAGAAGCGCTGCGACGCCTCCGGATCGAGGACGCGGACGCAGGTGTGCGCGTAGTGGTTGGCCATCGTGGTCTCCTAGCGGTTGGCGGCGGGCTGCTCGAGCCCGGCCGCGTCCGTCGAGTCGGGCGCCGGCCCACCGGGGTCGCGACCGTCCCAGACGGCGTGCCCGGTGGGGATCGAGCCCGCCCGCAGCTGCTCGGTGATGTACTCGGCCTGGCGGATCGCGAGCGAGACGATCGTCAGCGTCGGATTGGCGGCCGCGCCCGTCGTGAACTGGCTGGCGTCGGACACGAAGAGGTTCGGCACGTCGTGCGCCTGGCCGAACCGGTTGACGACCCCGTCCTGCGGTCGTTCGCTCATCCGCGCCGTGCCGATGTTGTGCGTCGCCGGGTACGGCGGCGTGCGGATCGTCCGGACCGCGCCCACGGACTCGTACAGCGCCTCGCCCGCCGACCACGCGTGCTCGCGCATCGCGAGGTCGTTGGGGTGGTCGTCGAAGTGCACGTTGGGCACCGGCTGGCCGAACTGGTCGAGCACGTCGTGGTTGAGCGTGACGCGGTTGGTCTCCTGCGGCATGTCCTCGCCGACGAGCCACAGCCCGGCCATGTTCTCGTAGCCGTCCATCGCCGACGCGAAGTCCGGGCCCCATCCGCCCGGATCCATGAAGGCGGCCAGGAACGGCACGCCGAGCGAGAGCAGCTGCAGGTAGTAGCCGCCGACGAACCCGCGCGACGGGTCGTGGGGGGCCTCGTCCTCGATGTGGCCGGCCATCGTCTCGCCGCGATACATGCGCACCGGCTGGTCGAAGATCGCGTACACCGAAGCGGTCAGGTGGCGCATGTAGTTGCGCCCCACCTGGCCCGACGAGTTCGCCAGGCCGTCCGGGAACCGGCTCGTCGCCGAGTTGAGCAGCAGGCGCGGCGTCTCGATCGCGTTGCCGGCGACCGCCACGATCCGCGCGCGCTGGAACTGCTCGAGCCCGTCGGCATCGACGTACGTCACGCCGGTGGCGAGGCCCTTCTCGTCGGTCTCCACGCGGATGACGTGCGAGTCGGGGCGCAGGTCGAGCCTGCCGGTGGCCAGCGCACGCGGGATCTCGGTGTAGAGCGTCGACCAGCGAGAGCGGTTCTTGGCTCCCTGAAAGGGAAAGCCGTCCTGGATCGTCGCGGGCCGGCCGTCGCGCGGCACCGGGTTGCAGGCGTAGCGGCCGGTGTGGAAGCGCTTGTAGCCGACGCGCTGGGCGCCGTTGGCGAACACCTTGTAGTTGTTGTTCGCGGGCAGCTGGGGGATGCCGTTGGTGCCCGTCAGCCCGAGCTTGGCCTCCGCGCGCTCGTAGTACGGCTCGAGCTCGGCCAGCGTGATCGGCCAGTCGAGCGCGTTGACGCCGTCGATGCCGTCGTAGTACGTCGAGGCCTTGAACTCGTGCTCCATGAAGCGCGGACAGCAGCCGGCCCAGTGCACCGTCGTGCCGCCGACCGTCTTGCAGACCCAGGCGGGCAGGTTGGGGAAGTCCTTCGCCACGCGGAAGGTGCCCGACGTCGTGCGCGTGTCGAGCCAGGCGAGCTGCTTGAACGAGCGCCACTCGTCGTTGACGAACTCCTCGGGCTGATGGTGGTGACCGGCCTCCAGGATCACGACCCGGTGGCCTGCCCGGCAGAGCTCGTGGGCGAGCGTGCCGCCGCCGGCGCCGGAGCCGACGATCGCGATGACGTCCTCGTCGTCGTAGCGGTAGCGGGTCATCGCGCGCCTCCCGCCGTGTGATGCGAGCCGGCGCCCGCGTCGAGCTCGATCGGCGGGTCGGGCAGCCAGTCGAGGTCGTCGAAGCCGCGGTCGACGTAGCCGCCGAGGTGGACGGACGCGCCCTCGTAGCCGAGGGCCTTCCAGACCAGCGGGTTGTCGTAGAGCTCCACGACCGCCGTCGCGCGCACGAGGTCGAAGTAGGCCGATCCCTCGGCGTCGCGCAGCGCCTGCAGCTGGGCGCCGGCGTCGCGATCCTTGAAGGGCGAGGGGTCGTCGAGCTGGGCGATCCCCTGCTCGATCTCGCCGCGGACGCCGGAGTTGCCGGCCGCCTCCGCCTCCACGGCGCGCACGACCTTCTCGTAGGCCTCGTCGGGCAGCGCGTCGTGGGGATACATGGCGCGCGCGACGCGCAGCGTCGTCTCGCGCTCGTGGTCGGACAACTGCTCGGGCATGGCTCCTCCCCTACCTGCCGGAAGCGGCGTGGGAGGCCGAAACTACCCGAGCGACGGCGGGCGCGAACGCGCTAGGGACGCGGCCCGGGCGCCGGTGCCGTGAAGGCCGGCCCGCCGGTGCGCCGGCAGCGCGAGCGCGAGCTGATGCGGTACGCGCCCAGGCCCTTGCCGGGCGCCGCCACGGTGCGATCGTCGGAGGCCGGAAAGAGCACCGCGTTGACGCGCAGCCCGCCGGAACAGCCGGCGAGCGCCCGCGCGTACGCGGCGATCCGCGGCCGCAGGACGAACGTGCCGGCGGCCTCGGCGTAGCTGATGCTGGCGACGCGGCGCTCGCGCCCGCCGCGGCGCTGCTGGACGAGGCGCAGCGTGCCGCGACAGCCTGCAGGGCAGCGCAGGCGGATGCCGACCCGGCCGGTCGGCGTGAGGCGCGCGCGGGGCGTGCCCGACCGGCGCACGGGGCAGGAGCGCAACGTCGGCAGCGGCAACCCGGGCGGTGTCCCGGCGGCGTCCGGGTCGACGCTGACGAGGCGGTCCGCGTCGCAATCCAGACGGGTCGCGTAGCCGGTCGTGCCGTCGAAGGCGAGCTGCGATCGGATGCCCGCGCTATCGCGCAGGAAGTGCGCCGCGCCCTGCCCGTCCGTGGACGCGTAACCGCCGGCGGTCGGGTACAGGATGCGCCCGCCGGCCACGACCGACGCGCCCGACGGCTGCGGGCAGAGCCCGGCCGGCAGGGCGATCCTGCGCAGCACCGGCGCCGCGGGCGAGACGACGCCGATGCTGCAGTCCGCGAGGCTCGGCAGGACGACCGTGCCGTCGACGCCCAGCCCCATCGCGTAGACGAAGTCGTGAAGCTGCGTGCGCAGCAGGACCTCGCCGGTCGCCCCGCGCGCCACGACGAGCGTGAACGTCGGGCCCGGCCCGCTGACGGGCAGGCGCATCTCGACCCATGCGAGCGCCGGGCCGGAGGCGCGCATGTCGGAGATGTGGGGCGTGAAGTCGGTGCGGTCGCCGGGGCCGAGCTCGGCCCGGATGACGTGCGTGCCCTGTGCCGTGCGGATGCGCAGGGTGGTGCGGTCGGGCGAGCAGTCCGCGCCGACGGTCGCCACGAAGCCGTCGCCCGCGGCGGCGAGCACGTCGAGCTGGCTGGCCGGCGCGCACGACCCGAGCGACTCGAGCCGAGGCGCGAGCGTGAACACCCGGCTCGTCAGCTTTCGCCCGATGAAGACCTCGCGCGCGCCGACGTACCGGAAGCTGCTGTGCGTGCCGGTGACGGTGGCGCCCGAGGCGTCGAGGTCGAGCAGGGCGTAGTCGCGGGGGCCGGGGAGCGGCCCGAACGCGAGGAGCTGCGCGGCGCCCGCGGTCCCGGGCTTGACGGAGAGGACCCGCAGCGCGCCGTTGCCCAGGTGTTCGCCGACGATGACGCGCCCGTCGGGCGCGAGCACCGGGCCTGCGGTGAAGCCCGCGGTCGACATCGCGATCGACGCCGCCTGCGCGCCGGGCACCACCGCGGAGCCGAGCAGCGAGGCGACCAGCGCCGTGAGCACGAGCGCGATGGCGGCGAAGCGGTGGGGTGAGCGGGCGCTTCTGAGCATGTGATCCGCCTGTCGGATGGGGGCTACCGATCGCAACGGCGCCTGTACCGCGCGGGTTGCGCCGTACGGACGAACGTTTGATCTCAGCGGCCGGCGCCGTGCCGAGCGTAACCCTGACGCGCGCAGCTCGTTCACTCATCATGCGATTTCCTGTGACCTCCGCTCCCGGACCCCGGGCGTTGCTCTGCGGCGCCGTCGCGCTCGCCGCCGGCCTGCTGCCGGCCCCGGCCGCCGGCGCCGACTTCACGCCCGGTCCGGGGGAGCGGGCGCGGAGCTACGCCGCGCCGAACTGCACGATGAAGGGGGCGAGGACGATCGCCGCCAACCGCCATGTGCGCGTGTTCCGGGCGCGCGGCGCGGTGTTCGGCTGCCGCCGGACGGCGAACCGCGCGTACGGGATCGGTCACGGCGGAGCGGAGTGCCAGAACAGCGACCTGATCGACAGCGCGGTCGTCGCGGGCAACGTCGCGGCGCTCAACGTGCGCACGTGCAGCCTGACCAACTCGAGCTCCAGCGTGCACCTCGTCAACCTGCGCGACGGACGCGGCCGCTTCCGGTCGGCGCCGCTGTCGACGGTGGGCCCGGAGTCCTCCTACGACGCGATCCGCGGGATGGCGGTCACCGCCGCCGGGCGCCTGGCCTGGATCGGCGTCCGCGTGTCCGGCGGGGACGTCGTCGCCGTCGAGGTGCGTCGCCGCCGCCCCGACTTCTCCGACCAGTCCGTGGTGCTCGACAGCGGCACCGGGATCGACCCACGGTCGCTGCGCCGCGCCGGCTCGATGCTGCGCTGGCGCCACGACGCCATCGCCCGCTCGGCAGCCGTGTAGCGGGCGATTCCGGCACCGCACGGGGCCCCGGCGCCGCCGTCCGCGCACGGATTCCTGCACGCTGCAAGACCGCGTGCGCCTGGCGCGATCTCGCTGCCCTCTCGCTAGGTTGCTCCTACATGTCTGCTCCCGAGCGACACACCCGACCGCGCCATCTGCCGGCCGCGCGGCGTCGTGCTCAGGCCCAGCCCGCGGCCCCTCCGGCGCGCTCCGCGCAGCTGCCGCCGGACGCCCGCAACGTCATCGAGTTTCGCAACGTGTGCATGCATTATCCGGCCGGAGACATCGGCCTGGACGGGGCGACGTTCAACGTCCGCCGCGGCGAGTTTCTCTTCATCGTCGGCTCCACGGGATCGGGCAAGTCGACGATCATGCGGCTGCTCATCAAGGAGCGCGAGCCGACCTCCGGGACGATCCGCGTGGCCGGCCGCGACCTCGGCTCGCTCGAGCACGCGAAGGTCCCGTACTACCGCCGCAACATCGGCGTCGTCTTCCAGGACTTCAAGCTGCTGCCCAACCGGACCGTGTACGACAACGTGGCCTACGCGCTCTCGGCGACCGGCGCGCGGCGCAAGGAGATCCGCACGAAGGTCCCCGACGTCCTGCGCCTGACCGGGCTGTCGACGAAGCTGCACAACTACCCCGACCAGCTCTCCGGCGGCGAGCAGCAGCGCGTGGCGGTCGCGCGCGCGTTCGTCAACCATCCGCCGCTGCTGCTCGCCGACGAGCCGACCGGCAACCTCGACCCGAACACGTCGCTGGGGATCATGCAGCTGCTGTATCGCATCTACCGCGCCGGCACGACCGTCATCGTCGCCACCCACGACGCGCACATGGTCGACCGCATGCGCCGGCGCGTCATCGAGATGCGCGGCGGCCAGATCATCCGCGACGAGGCCAGCGGCATGTACGCCCAGGCGGACCAGTCGACCGACGAGTTCAGCGACATGCTCGATCGCGCCTACGGCCAGCTCGGCCGCGACCAGCCGACCGACGACTTCATGGCGCCGCGCCACGCGGCGCCCGCCGACCCCCACCATCCGTCGACGGAGCAGCACCTGTGGACGCCCGGTGGCGCGACGCCGACGCCCACGCCGAAGCCCGACCCGTCCTCCGGCGGCTGGCGCAACTACCCGTGAACCGCCGATGAACTTCCCGTTCTTCCTGCGCGAGGTGTCGCGCTCGCTGCGCCGCGACGCCGGCCCGCCGTTCGCGGCGATGGCGTCGGTCCTCGTCACGATGCTCGTGCTCGGCGTCTTCATCCCGATCGTGCAGGCGACCAACGGCGCCGCCAACGAGGTGCGAGGCAAGGTCCTCGTCGACGTCTTCCTCAAGACGAGCGCCACCGGCAACGACATCGACGCCGTGCGCCGCCAGCTCACGCAGGACACGCCGCACGTCGGCAAGGTCGAGTTCGTCTCCAAGGCGCAGGCCTACGCCAAGGAGAAGCGGCAGAACCCCGAGGCCTACGAGCTGCTGGGCTCCAACCCGCTGCCCGACACCTTCCGCGTCACACCCAGCACCCCGGGCGATGTCGGCAAGCTGCGCGACGCGCTCGCGCCGCTCTCGCCCAGCGGCGAGCGCGGCGTCGTGCACCCGGCCATCGACGAGGTCAAGAACCGCCGCGACGAGACGACGAAGATCCTCTCCGCCACGCGCGTCGTGAAGCTCAGCATCGGCCTGCTCGCGGCGCTGCTGATCCTCGCCTCCGTCCTGCTGATCTCCAACACGATCCGCCTGTCGCTCATGGCCCGCCGCCGCGAGGTCGCGGTCATGAAGCTCGTCGGCGCGACGGACTGGTTCATCCGCTGGCCGTTCGTGCTCGAGGGCATCTTCGTCGGCGCGATGGGCGGGCTGATGGCGATCGGCACGCTGCTCGTCGCGAAGATCGCGTTCATCGACCCGCTCAAGGACGACTTCTCGCTCATCGCCGCACCCGAGACGATCAACTTCGGCCTGCTCGTCATGGTCCTGCTCGTCGCGAGCATCGCGGTCTCCGCCGCGGGCTCCGGCCTCTCGCTGCGCCGCTTCCTGCGCGTCTGAGCAGCCCGCGCGCCGGAGCCTCTAGTCGGCCTCCGGCGCCAGCTCGCCCGTCGGCTGCGGCGACGGCCGCCGGCTGCCTGCGGTCTTCGCGAGCGCCGACGGCCACCACACCCGGTCGCCGATCTCGAGCACGAGCGCGGGCACGAGCAGCGACCGCACGAGGAACGTGTCGATCAGGACGCCCACCGCCACGGTGAAGCCGATCTCGGTGAGGAACACGAGCGGCAGCACGCCGAGCGCGGCGAACGTGCCGGCGAGCACGATCCCGGCGGACGTGATCACCGCCCCGGTGACCGCCAGGCCGCGGATCGTCCCGTTGCGGGTGCCGTGCGTGAAGGTCTCCTCGCGCACGCGTGCCATCAGGAAGATGTTGTAGTCGATCCCCAGCGCCACGAGGAAGACGAAGGCGAACAGCGGCATGGCGGGATCGATGCCGGGGAAGCCGAAGACGTTCTCGAAGAAGAACGCGCCGATTCCCAGTGCCGCCAGGAAGGACAGGATCACCGTCCCGATCAGCACGAGCGGCGCGACGACCGCCCGCAACAGGCCGGCGAGGATGAGGAACACGACGAGCAGCGCGATCGGCACGATCACGAGGTTGTCGCGCGCAGCGGACTCGCGCAGGTCGTGCTCGGCGGCCGACGCGCCGCCGACGAGGGCCGCGTCGCCGGCGACCGCGTGCACCGCGTCGCGGATGCCCGGGATGAGCGCGAACGCGTCCGTGCTGAGCGGGTCCTTCTCGAGCGTGGCCTCGAGCTTCGTGCCGGTCGGCCCGCGCTCCTCGTCGGGCGAGACCTCGGCGACGCCGGGCGCCCGGGCGAGCGCGCTGCGGACGCCGGCGATCTTCGACGCGTCCGTGACGACCACCTCGGTCGGCGAGCCGCCGCCGGCGGGGAAGCCCTGCGCGAGCAGCTCCTGTCCCTTCACCGAGTCGACGTCGTTGCGAAAGCCGTTGCCCGACGTGAGGTCGCCGTTGAGCTGGACGAGCCCGATCGCCATCACGGCGAGGAGCGCGGTGCTGCCGATCCACACGCGGCGCGGGCCGCGGCCGACGGCCTCGGCGACGCGCCGCCAGAGCCCGTGCGTCTCGTCGGGGCCCTCGCTGCCGAAGCGCGGGATGTACGGCCAGAACGCCCGGCGCCCGCAGATCGTCAGCAGCGCGGGCAGCATCGTGAGCATCGAGATCATCGCCAGGCCGACGCCCATCGCGCCGATCGGGCCGAGCCCGGACGTGCCGTTGACCTCGGCGAAGGCAAGCGTCAGCAGCGCCGCCATGACCGTCAGGCCCGAGGCCAGCACGACCGGGCTCGTGCGCTGCAGGGTGATGCGCATCGCGTCGTGCTTGTTCTCGTGGCGGCGCAGCTCCTCGCGATAGCGCGAGACCATCAGCAGCGCGTAGTCGGTGCCCGCGCCGAACACGAGCACGGGCAGGATGCCGCCCGATTGGCCGTTGATCGTGACGCCCGCCTCGGCGAGCAGATAGCCGAAGCCGCGCGCGCTCGTCTCGGCGAGCAGCACGGTGAAGAAGGGGATCGCCCAGAAGATCGGGCTGCGGTAGATGCCGACGAGCAGGAGCAGCACGAGCCCCGCCGTGAAGAGCAGCAGCGTGCCGTTGATGTCGCCGAAGACGTCGATCGCGTCGGCCGAGAAGCCGGCGGGACCGGTGACCTTGGCCTCGAGCCCTGCGGGCAGCGTCTTCAGCTCGTCCTTGATGTCGGCGGTCGTGTCGACGAGGCGGTCGGAGGCCTCGGTGTCGCCGCCGGCGGCGTCGATCGGGGTCGAGATCAGCGCGGTCGTGCGGTCCTTGGAGATGACCGGAGGGCTGGTCGTGCCGACGCCCTTGCGCGGCTTGGCGTCGATCGCGGCGCGGACGCGGCCGATCGCGGCGCGGTCGGCGCCCGTGAGGCCGTCGGCGCGACGGAAGACGGTGATCGCGTCGGCTTGGTCGGCGGAGGGGAACTCCTCGAGCGCCTGCAGCGCCTTGACCGACTCCGCGCTGCCCGGCAGGTAGTCGATCGGGTCGTTCTTCTGGGCGTCCTCGAACTTGCCCGAGAGCGGTCCGATGGCCATCGCGATGAGCAACCACACGCCCACGACCGCGAACTTCGTGCGGCGACCACCGGGGAGCTGGAACAACGACCGGGTCACGTTCTTCATCGGGTCTCCTTCGAGGGCTGCTCGTGGGGGGATGCCGTTCGTTCCTGCAGACTCGTGCGGGCGGCCGAACTCATCGGCGCGCTCCGGCCGTCGCGACCCCTCTCGGCGGAGGAGCGACCGGGGTGGGGTGGGGGTGGGGGTCGGCTGCTCCGCGGCCGACCGGTGTGGGCCGGCGACGAGGTCCAGACGCACGCGAGGCTATCGCTGCGTCCGGCGTGCGGACAGAGGGCTGTCCGGCCTCTCGAGGTGGGGCCGGCCGTACCGTCGGCCCCGCGCCGCTCGCGCGGCGCACGCGGTTGACGCGGTCCTGTCAGAATCGCGGCGGGTGAGCGTGCGCGGGAGGATCCTGACCATTGCGCTGGCCGTCGCGGTCATGGCCGCGGTGGTGTGCGTCTGCGCGCCGTTCGCCGGGGCGGCCAGCCCGACGGCGGGGACGCTGACGCCCGACGCGAGCGGGGCCGGCTCGGTCGCGTGGACCGGTTCGGCGAGCATCGGGGCGGAGACCCTCTCCTCCGACCAGGGCGCGAAGTGCTTCGGCGCCGACGGACGGCTCGCCGCGGGCTCGGGCTGCGACGCGTTCGCGCTCGACGTGGCCGTGCCGGCGAACTTCTACAGCGACCATCCGGGCGCGGTGAACATCACGGCGAGCGGCTTCGGCATCGCCGACCTCGACCTGTTCGTCTACAAGCGCAATCCCGACGGCACGCGCGGCGACTTCGTCACCGGCGACGGCCAGACGCTCGGCACGGCCGAGGGCGTCGGCATCGACAAGGCCGCCGGTGCGTACTGGGTCTGCTCACGCCGTATACGACGGTCGGCCCGCAGAGGTACACCGCGAGCGCGACGCTGACGACGCGCAAGGGCGGCTCGCTCGGCCGAGCTCGAGAAGGCGGCGCCCAAGGGCGTCAAGAACTACCGCGCCTCGCATGACCAGTACACGTCGCACTCCGAGCCGCACATCGCGATGGACCCGCTGGACCACAACCACCTGGTGGCGGGCTCGAAGATGTTCGAGAACAACGACGAAGTACCTCTTCAAGATCGGCACCTACGAGTCGCGCGACGGCGGGCGCACCTGGGATGACCAGGGCCACCTGCCCGGCTACTGCGAGGCGCCGGGCCAGTGCGATCCGAACAACGAGGGGGCGTACCGCACGACCTCGGACGTTCGCTGGCCTTCGACGACGAGGGCAACGCGTACGCGAACATGCTCGACGCGCCCGGCGGCACGAACGGCGTTCAAGGGCTTCAACCTCACGGTCCACGCCAAGCGCCCGGGCCAGCCGTGGAGCGGGCCGACGGTCGTGCACGACAACCGCGTCTACCGCTGACGGCGGACCTCTTCCTCGACGACAAGAACTGGATCGCGGTCGACAACAAGACCGACGTCAACGGCGGATCGAACCGGCCCGACGACGGCAAGATCGGGACGATGTACGTCTGCTGGAGCTTCGACGGCGCCGGCACGGTCCCGCTGCAGCAGATCGTCGTCATGCGCTCGCTCGACGGCGGCAGGACCTGGGGCGGCCTGATCCCCGGCGACAACATCCCGTTCCCGGTCAGCCAGAAGACGCTCATCTCGGGGATCGGCTGCCACGTCGCGGTCGGCCCGAAGGGCGAGGTCTACATCACGTGGTACGACAACCAGCTCAACGCGCTCATGCAGGCGAAGTCGACCAACCGCGGCCGGCTGTGGTCGCTCGGCCGTGCCGATCGCCGGGATCTCGGGCGTCAACAGCCCTTCGCCGGGGAGGCGTTCCGCAACCTCTCGATCCCGTCGACCGCCGTCGACGGGCAGGGCAACGTGTACGTCGTCGCGGCGTCGCGCAACGGGCAGGGCACGCCGCTGCTGGGCAACCTGCCCGCGCTCGGCAGGCAGATCAAGTCCAGCGAGCTCGATCTCCGTCAAGGGCCTGCATCGGGCTGCTCACGACGAAGAAGGCCGAAGAACCTGGCGGGCGGCAGCTACAAGGCCGGCGGCGACGGCTCGGGCCCGAGGCGGGCTCGGACATCGTGCTGTTCAAGTCGACGAACGGCGGGCGCTCCTACAGCAGGCCCGTGCGCGTCAACCAGGATCCGCCCAACGGCGACGCCGACCAGTTCCAGCCGTGGATCGCGGTCACGCCGTCGGGCCAGGTCAACGTCTCGTTCTTCGACCGCCGCAACGATCCGGCGAACTACTTCATCGACACGTGGCTGGCGCGCTCGGAGGACGGCGGGCGCACGTTCACCGACCGCCGCGTCTCCCAGCGCACCTGGGATCCGGCCGTCGACGCGCCGACGTCCGTGTCGGGCAAGTTCATCGGCGACTACCAGGGGCTCGTCGCCGACGACGAGGTGGCGATCCCGTTCTGGAACGACACCCAGCTCGCGGCGCTGCCCGAGGGCGACAAGGAGCGCTCGCCCTACCAGGAGGTGTTCGCCGCCCGCGTGCCCGAGCGGCGCCGAGACGCCGGACGAGCGCTCCGCGCTGCTTCGCCCGCTCGCTGCAGCGTCGGCGCGCGCTCGATCGGGCGCCTGTCGCTGCGCTCGACGCGCGACGCCGTCGGCCGCCGCATCGGGCCGCCGGCCCGCACCGCGCGCGGCGTGCTGCGCTACTGCGTCAAGGGCGGCGGCAGCGTCTGACGCGTTCGACGCGAGCGGCCGCGTGGCGCTCGCCGCAACGACCGCCCGCGGCCACCGGCGCGCGAGGATCGGGCGCGGCAGCACGTGCGAGCAAGACTCACGGAAGCAGTTCGGCAAGCGCCTGCGCGGCGCCGGCGCAGGCGTACGGCGCGTCGGCGGCGGCTCGTCAAAGGGCGTCCTGTTCGGGGTGCGCCGGGGCAAGGTCACGTTCGTGGCGGTCGCCGACAGCCGCGTTGCTGCGCAAGCGATCCGCGCTCACCACGCAGCTGCGCCGCGCCGCTCTCGTGCGCGCGCGCTGAGCCGCCGCTGCCAGCGGGGCCGCCTCCGAGCTCGCGCGCGACGAGCTCGCCCATGCGCTCGCAGGCGCGCCGCGCGAAGCGCTGCTGCCGGCTGCGGCCGACGATGCGAAAGCCCAGGCGGATGATCGGGTTGCGGACCTTCGCCCGCCGCGACACGACGTGGATGCGAAACTCGACCGCGCCGTCGTCGAGCCGTTTCCAGACGGCGTAGTCCATCTGACCGCGCTCGACGTGGCCGGCGAGCGTGCCGTAGCTCCAGCCCCAGACGCGCACCGGGCGGCCGTCGATCGTCCGGGTCTCGTCGGTGATCGTTCCGACGCGACAGCCGAAGAACATGCGCAGCGGCCCGAAGCGCACCTGCAGCAGCATGTTGCGCTCCGCGAGCTCGCCGGCGGGGTCATAGACGGCGTGGACCATCGCGGGGTCGGCGAAGGCGTAGTCGCGCATGAGCCGCTGGGCGATCTCGAAGCTTCCGCCCGCCACCGGCGGTCCGGGGGGCTCGGACGGCAGCTCCTGCTCGTAGTCGTCGAGGTTCCAGCCCGCGTCGGGGGAGGCGCCGCGCAGCTCGGCGGGGTCGAAGTTCAGCGGCCGGTCGGTCAGGGCGGCGAGGGCGCGCTTGGCGCGTGGCGTCGCCGCGAGGCGCTCATCCAGCACGGGCGAGCTGGCGTTCGTCGACGCGCCGGGTCGCGATCTCGACGGCGCCGTCGCGACGTCCGCCCGACAGGTCGCTGAGCTGCTCGAGGACCGAGGTCCACATGTGCAGCTGGACCTCCTTGTTGAGCGGCAGGCGGTCGAAGAGCAGGTTCGAGAGGCGATCGCCGCCGCGCGCCCACGCCTCGATGCGGATCTCGACCCGGCCGGGCCCGAGGTCCTCGGCGCTGAAGCGGATCCGGCCGGCTTCCAGATGGCCGTCGAGCGTGACGAACGCGAAGCTCCGCGGCGTGACCTCGATCGCGCGCACGGGCCCGTCCCACGGACCGGGCATGCGTA
The DNA here is from genome assembly GCA_963746165.1 of uncultured Actinomycetes bacterium. GTDB lineage: Bacteria > Actinomycetota > Thermoleophilia > Solirubrobacterales > Solirubrobacteraceae > CADCVQ01. Next base: position 225,652 of record CAVVAG010000016.1, read on the forward strand.
CCGTGAACTCGTCGCCGACCTGCAGCTCGCCGTCGCGGCCGCGCAGCTTGACGAACGTCGCCAGGGCGGTCGGCGACGCGCGGTTGGGCTTGCCGGCGAACGCCGAGACGAGCTGCTCGGCGTCGAGCTTCGCCTCGCGCACGCGCGTCGTGTAGCGGCGGTGCATGAGCGGGCCGACGCCGTCCTCGAGGCCCTGCATGTCGGTGCGGTCGGTCTCCGGCGGCAGCGGCGGCGGCATGTCGTCGGCGACCGTGCCGGCCTCCTCGGAGCGACGCATCGGCGTCGTGCGCCAGAGGTAGTCCCAGCCGGTGACGAGGACGCCGAACGGCCAGCGGGCGGCCGTCGTCGCGCGGCGAGGGTAGCGGCAGGCGTCTGGGCATCTTTCGTAGGTACCCATTTGGGCGACGCGCAGCCCGGGTAGAAGCGCCGCGATGATCGCGAGGAACCTTCATCGCGCCGGCGTGCGCAGCGACCACCTCGAGGTCGTGTCCATGGGCAGCGTGCTGCTGTGCGTGACGCTCTGGCTTCGCGCGAAGACGGTCGATCAGGACGAGCGCGGCAACGCCGAGCGGCGCGCCCTGTTCGTGGGCCTGTGGCCACCGACGATCTGGCTGATCGGCGACTCGCTGGGGCGCCGCGAGCGCCGCCGACGCTGGCGCTGACGCGATCTCATAGCGTGTAGGGCCCGCATGCCCTCCCGTCTGCCCAGCGCGAAGCTCGTCCTGCTCGTGCTCCTGCCGTGCATGCTCGCGCTCGGGATCTGGCTCGGCGGGCACCCGCAGTACCTCGTCGACCCCGTCGCCGACGTGCTCGTCGGCGACAAGGACCGGCGCATCACGCTCGAGGCGCTCGACACGATCGAGGACAAGTACTACCGCAAGGTCGACCGTGGCGACCTCTCCGACGCTGCCCTGGCCGGCGCCGTCAAGGACCTCGACGACCGCTTCTCGGCGTACCTCTCGCCGAAGGAGTACGGGCAGTTCGAGCAGGCGCTCGACAACGCGTTCTCCGGCGTCGGGACCGCGGTCCTCGCCGTCGACGACGGTCTGCGGATCGTCACCGTCTACCCGAACTCCCCGGCGAAGCGGGCCGGCCTGCGCGAGGGTGACGTCGTCACGCACGCCAACGGCCGCAGGCTCGCGGGCCTCGCCGAGGGCGCCGCGACCGCCCTGATCAAGGGTCGCGAGGGAACGGCGGTCACCCTGACCCTCAAGCGCGGCGAGCGCACGTTCAAGCGGCGCATGGTGCGCGAGCGGATCGAGGTGCCGGTCGTGCAGTCGCGGATCGCCAACGCCGGCGGCACCCGCGTGGCCTACATCGCGCTGTCCTCGTTCGGGCCACGCCAGGCGCACGTGCAGGTCGCCGACGCGATCCGCCGGCTCAAGCGCCGCAAGGCCAGGGGCATCGTGCTCGACCTGCGCGGCAACGGCGGCGGCCTCGTCACCGAGGCGCAGCTCATCGCGAGCATGTTCCTCGAGGACGGGACGATCGTCACCACGCGGGGGCGCGCCGTCACGACGCAGACGCTCAAGGCCGTCGGACAGCCGATCGCCGGGAAGTTGCCCGCGATCGTGCTCGTCGATCGCAACACCGCGTCGGCGTCGGAGATCGTCGCCGGCGCGCTGCAGGACCGCAAGCGGGCCAAGCTCGTCGGCGTCAACACGTTCGGCAAGGGCGTCTTCCAGCAGATCATGCCGCTGGAGAACGGCGGCGCCCTCGACATCACCGTCGGCCAGTACTTCCTGCCCAGCGGGCGCAACCTCGGCGGCGCCGGAACGAAGTCCGGCTCCGGCCTCAAGCCCGACGTCGTGGTCCGCAACAACACGAAGGCCGAAGGCGACGAGCAGCTCGAGCGCGCGCTCGACGTCCTGGCCGACGAGCTGTGACCGGCCGCCGCCACGGCGGCCCCGCGAAGCGCAAGCCGCCATACGAGGACGCGCTCGGCCGGGGCCGGCCGAAGCCGAAGGTCAAGGCCGACCCCGCGGGGCGCCCCGCGAAGGCGACGCCGGGCTCGCGCCCGCCGCGCGAGCACGAAGCCCGCCGCACCGAGCGGCCGGCCGGCGCGCGAGCCGCAGGTCGCCGAGGGCATCGTCGCCACCGTCGACAAGCGCGGGCGCTTCCTCGTCGCCGAGCCGTTCTTCACGCCGGGCGGCCGGATGGTCCTCGACCGCGACTCGCGCTTCGCCGTCGGCGATCTCGTGTTGGTGCGTCCGGCCACGCGCGCCGGCGGCCACGCGAAGGTCCTGCGCACGCTGGGCCGGCCCGATGTCGCGTCCGACGTGCTCGAGGCGCTCATGATCGACCGCGGGCTGCGGCGGCGCTTCGATCCCGCCGTCGAGCGCGCCGCCAGGCAGGCGCGCGACCGCGGTGTCGACCAGGAGGTCTCACGGAGCGACCTGACCGCGCTGCCGACCTTCACGATCGATCCGGTCAGCGCCCGCGACTTCGACGACGCGATCTCGGCCGAGCGCCTCGACGACGGCACGACACGGATCTGGGTGCACATCGCCGACGTCAGCGCCTATGTGCGGCCCGGCTCGCTGATCGACCGCGAGGCCGCGCGCCGCGGGACGAGCGTCTACGTCCCCGGGCGCGTCGAGCCGATGCTGCCCGAGCCGCTCTCCAACGAGGCCTGCTCGCTCGTGCCGTTTCAGCAGCGCGCGGCGGTCACCGTCGAGCTCGACTACGCACAGGGCACCGATGTGACCCGGGTCCGGTTCTACCGCTCGACGATCCGGTCGGATGCGCGGTTGACCTACGAGCAGGTCGACCGTGTCTTCGCCGGCGAGGAGGAGGCCGAGGCGCCGTGGGCGGCGCCGCTGCAGGCCGCCCGCGCCGTCGCCGCCGCGCTGCACGAGCGCCGCATGCAGCAGGACGCGCTCGAGCTCGAGACCAGCGAGCCCGACTTCCGCTTCGATGTCGGCGGCCACGTCGCCGAGTCGCGGCCCAGCGAGCAGACCGAGTCGCACCGGCTCGTCGAGCACCTCATGATCGCCGCCAACGAGCAGGTCGCGAAGCTCACCGCCGAGCGCGGCGTGCCGTCCCTGTATCGCGTCCACGAGCGGCCCGACGGCGAGAGCGCGCTGCGGCTCGTCGCGCAGCTCGCGTCGCTCGGCGTGGCGACGCCGCCCGTGCGCGAGCACATGACGCCGTCGGAGGCCGCCGAGGTGATCGCCGCCTGCTCTCGCTCGGTCGCGCAGCACGTCGCGCGCACCGGCCACGGCCGCGATGCCCTGACGTTCCTCATCCTGAGGTCGCTCAAGCAGGCCTACTACGGGCCCAAGCCGCTGGGCCACGCCGGCCTCGGCCTGTCGCACTACACGCACTTCACGTCGCCGATCCGCCGCTACCCGGATCTCGTCGTGCACCGTGCGCTGCTGTCGTCGGTCGGCGCGGGAGAGCAGGCGCCGCGATCGTCCGAGCTCGAGGAGCTCGGCACGTGGTCCTCCGGCCGCGAGCGCGACGCGATGCAGATCGAGCGCACCGCCGACCGGATCGCGCGGGCGTTCCTGCTCGAGCGCGAGCTCTTCGAGCACGGCTGGGATCGTTCGTTCGACGGCGAGGTCACCGGCCTGATCGGCGCCGGCGCCTTCGTGCGCTTCGGCGGCGGCCACGAGGGCCTGCTGCCGGTCCGCCGCCTGCGCGGCGACTGGTGGGAGCTCAACGAGGAGGGCACGATGCTCACCGGCGAGCGCACGGGCGAGACGATCCGCCTCGGCGATCCGGTGCGGGTCAAGGTCGAGCGCGTGGAGACCGCCCGCGGGCGGGTCGATCTCGTGCCCGTGGCAGGCCGCTCCGAGTCAGCCCCGTTAGGGCGACGGGAGCGGCACTCGCGCGGGAACGCGGCAGGGACATGGGCGCCGTTCTCGCCCGCGACCTTCACGCGTGCGCCTGGGCCGGCCGGCCGCGACGAGCGGCGCGAGATCGGCGAAGCACGGCAGCCAGGCGACGTTCGGCGCGATCTGGAAGTCCGCCGCGTTCAGCTCGTCCCCGCCGAGACCCGGCCTCGGCGATCCAGGCGTCGATCTCGTCGAGGCGCGCGGGCAGCGCGGTCAGCGTCGCGCCGGCGCGGCGGCGTCCTGGCACCGTGGTGCGCGGAGGCCAGCCGCCGCAGCGGCGTGGGCGCGCGCGCTCGATGGCCCAGTAGAACAGGCGGCGGGCGGCATCCTGCAGCTCCTCCCCGCGACGCTCGGCGTCCTCGACGAGCACGCGCCGCGCCGGGTCGGCGGGAAACAGCCGCGGCCGCGGCCTGCAGAGTCGTCGAGCGCGCGAGCGATCGCGCGGGTTCCCTGGAGTCCGGCGCTCGCCGATCCGCAGCGCCGGCACGGTGTCGGCGCTGAAACCCGAGCTCGGCAGCCGCGCGACGTGGGCGCCGCGCTCGGGGTGACCACCTCGTGCTCAATGCCCTTGTGGGCGAGCATGAGCACGGCGGTGTGGACCGGGTTGGAGCCCGGGAACATGTAGAGCTGCACGTCGTGCGAGCTGCGACGGCGCGCGCCGGCGGTCAGCATGCCTGGGCTTCGGCGTTGGCGCGTGCGTCGGCCTTCGCCTTGGCGCGAGCGATCTCGAACGCCGACATCAGCTCCAGCCAGCCGCTGAACTCGCGCGCGGCGAGACGCCGTCGGAGACGGTGCCCCGGATGGAGTGGCCGTCCAGCTCGAGCGCGACCTCGAGATGGACGCGGGCATCATCGTTCATGGCGCCACGAGGGCAGGGCCGCAGCGTCCTGGCGCGCCACCGGCCTGGTGCGATCGCCGGGGGTCGATCGCAGCATCTCGATCGGGCCCAGCGGGCCCGGCTCGGCCTGCAGGCTGCGGCCTGCGCGTCGCGGCGCAGCCACGCGTCGCGGCAGGACGCGGCGGGATCGGACCGGGAAGCGTCGGGCGCGACGCGCTGCGCAAGCCCGCGGCCGGACGGCGTTCGATCAACGGCGCGAGATCGTCGAATCGCAGCAGCAGCGCGATGTTCGGCGCGATCTGGAAGTCGGCGGCGTTGAGCCGGGGACTGTCGAGCAGGCCGTCGGCGATCCACGCGTCGACCCGATCCAGCTGCGCGGCAGCCCGGCGACGTCTCCTCGCCGGCTCGTCGGTCGCGCGATGGCCGGCGGTGGCCAGCCGCATGACGAGCGGGCGCGTCAGAGTGCTGCGCCGCCGATGCAGCGCGCTGGGGTGGCGATAGACGCTCGTGGAACGCCCCGGCATCGCGCCGCGCCGCGCACAGCACGAGGCGCCGGGCAGCGATCCTGCAGCTCCTCGCCCCAGCCTCGGCCTGCTGACCACCCCCGCGCTCCGGGATCGGCCGGGAACAGCGGCGGCTCGCGGCGCGAGCTCCTCCAGCGCGCGCGCGATCGACGCGCGAGCCCTGGACGCGGCGCCCGTCGAGCTTCAACGCCGGGACGGCCATCGTCTCGAAGCCCCGCCCGAGCATGCTGAACGCGTGCGGACCGACGATCACGTGCACGGTGTTGTGCTCCAGGCCCTTGTGGCGAGCATGAGCTGCGCCGTCAGCGAGGGGCCGATCCCGTGAACACGTACAGCTTGATCCTGTGTGCCACTGTCGGTCACAGCCCTGTGAGCTTGGACTTCGACGATGCACGGCCTTGTGCGCGCCGCCGTCGGTCGTCGTGCAAGTGATCGTGCCGGTGCCCCTGGCGTGACGGAAGCGGCGGTTCCACCGGTGTACGTCACCGTTCCCGGTGTAGGTGATGTCCTCCGGGCTCGTGGCGGAGAAGGTCATGGCGCCCGTGCCGCGCACGGTGCCGAGCGTTGTAGTAATTCTTGAAGCGCGCGGTGATGTGCCGCTCGTCGGGCTCGACGGCGTGACGGTGATGGTGCTGTGGTGCAGGCCCTTGCCGAACGGCGCCGGGCAGGCGGGAAAGCCGAACTGGACCCGCTCGGGTTCGGCTTGCCCTGGGCGATGAGCTGCCAGGCCGCAGTCGAGGCTTGTTGACCTTGCCGGTCTTCGCGGTCGCGGCACCGGCCGGGCAGAAGCGCGAGGGCGGCGGTCGGCGGCGAGTGCGGTGGTGATGTATCATCGTGTGTCCCATGTCTGTCTCCTCGCGTGGTGAGCCGGCGTGAGGTCGATCCTGCAGCGGCCGGTCGCGTGCCCGCGACGTGGCGGCACCCTGGACTTTTGCTGAACGACCGAGGAGAATCGGACGATGACGGGCCGCGGCCTGATCGCGGCTGGCGGGCTGCTCGAGCGCGAATGGTGTGATCGAGCAGCTCGCGCGGCGCATGGCGGCGACCGTCGAGGGGCGAGGGTCGGTGGTCGCGCTGGAGGGCGAAGCCGGGATCGGCAAGACCGCCTTGCTGGCCCACGCGACGCGCCGGCGGCCGCTGCGGGCATGCGGTGCTGACCGCGCGCGGCGGCGAGCTCGAACGGGAGTTCGGCTACGGCGTCGTGCGCCAGCTCTTCGACGGGCCGCTGGCCGCGATGACGCCCGCGCAGCGACCGCGAGCGCTGCTGGCGGCGCTGGCGGGCTCGCTGCGCCGCGCTTTCGAGCGTCGAAGCGCGGCCGGGCGCGGCGGCGGCGCCGCCGAGTCGGCCTCCGATGCTGCACGGCCTGTACTGGCTCATCCGCGAACCTGCGGCCGAGCCGACCGCTGCTCATCGCCATCGACGACGCGCAGTGGGCGGACGGCGCGTCGATGGCCTTTCTGAGCTACCTCGCGCGCCGCGTCGAGGGGCATCGCGCGTGTCGTCGTCTATGCCTCGCGCGTCGGCGAGGGCGCGAGTGAGGCGCTGCCGGCGTTCGCGGACGCGGGCTTCAGCGGCATGCTCCTGCGCATCGGACGTGCTCGGCGAGCGGCGACGATCGAGCTGATCGAGCGATCGCTGGACGAGCGAGAGCTGCCAGCGAGTTCGCGCGCGCCTGCCGCGTCGCGACGGCCGGCAACCCGTTTCTGCTCCAGGAGCTGCTGCGCGCGCTGCACGGCGACGGGATCGCGCCCGACGCGGGGAGCTGTGCGCGGGTGGCGCAGATCGCGCCCGGCGCGATCGCCGGGCGATCCTGGCGCGACTGCGGCGGCTCGGCGCCGGCGGCCAGCCGAGCTGGCCTTCGCCGATCGCCGTGCTCGGCCGCAGCGCCGAGCTGCGTCATGCAGCGGCCCTGGCGGCGCTGGAGCCGGAGGCGGCGGGGCGAGCCGCCGATGCGCTGACGGCGCCGTCATCGTGCGCGACGGCGGCCCGCTGGAGTTCATCCACCCGATCGTCCGCACGACGATCTACGCCGAGATCCCCGCCGCGCGCCGGGCAGCGGGCCACAAGCGCGCTGCGGCGCTGCTGGCCAGCGATGCGCTGTCGGCGGCGGGGCTGGCGCCGCACCTCATGGCCGGCGAGCCGGCCGGTGACCCGGTGGTCGTGCGCGGCCTGCGGGCGGCGGCGCCGCCGAGGTGCGCGATCGCGGCGCGCCAGAGGCGGCCTGCGCCTATCTGCGGCGGGCGCTGGCCGAGCCTCCGACCGGGCATGCCCGCGCGGAGGTGCTGCACGAGCTGGGCTCGGCGGAGCTTCCGGCTGGACGGCCGGAGGCGATCGGACACCTCCGCGAGGCGCTCGCGGGCGATCTGCGCACCGCCCCGCGCGTCGCCGCCGCCGTAGAGCTCGTCTCGGCGTTCGCGGTCCACGGCCAGCGCAACGAGGGTCTTGAGTTGCTCGACTCACTTGTCGCGCAGATCGAGACCGAGGGTGACCGCGATCTCGCGATGCAGGTGGACGGCCTGATCGCGGGCGCGTCGCACCTCGACGGTACGCGGGCCGAGGTCATTCGCGCGCGCCTGGGCCGCTATCGCCACCTGCGGGGGGAGACGCTCGGCGAGCAGCTGCTGCTGTCCGCGATGGCGTTCGACGCGTGTCACCGCGATGCGTCGGCGACGCGCGCCATCGAGCTGGCGGATCGCGCGCTCACAGAGCCTCGGCGGCTGCTGGAGGGCTATCCGCACTCGACCGGCTTCCCGCTGGCCGCGTGGACGCTGGTCCTCGCCGACCAGCTCGAGCGCGCCGACGACCTCTACACGTTCGCCCTCGACAGCGCGCGAGCGCGCGGATCGCTGATCGGATTCGGCATCGCCTCGGGCTGCCGCTGCCAGGTGCGCTTCCGGCTCGGCCGGATCCCAGAGGCCGAGGCTGAGGCGCGGGGCGCGCTCGAGGCCGGGGGTCACGCCTGGGTGCTCGGCCGGCCGATGATGATCGCGTGCGTGCTCGACGCGATGGTCGAGCGCACGGATGCCGAGGCCTGCCGGTCGTTTCTCGTCGGCCAGGGCGTCGCCGAGGATCTCGACGCGGTGCTGATGGCGAGCCGGCTGCTCTACAGCCGCGGGCACATGCGCCTGACGTACGGAGATCCGGCCGGCGCGCTGCGCGACTTCGATCAGATCCGCGCGCGCGACGCGGCGTCGGGTACGGAGACGCCGGCGGTGCCGACGCGGGCATCGGCCGCCCTTGCCCACCACCAGCTCGGCGAACGCGACGACGCGCGGGCGCTTGCCGCCGACGAGCTCGCGCGAGCGCGCGTCTGGGGGACGCCGAGCTCGCTGTCGTTCGCGCTGCGCGCGGCCGGCATCGTCTGTGGCGGGGAGGAGGGGCTCGCCCTCCTGCGCGAGGCGGCGCGCGTCGTCGAGCACTCGCCCGCGCGCTACGAGCGACTGCGCTCGCTCACCGAGTACGGCGCCGCGCTGCGCCGGGCCGGTCAGCGCAGCGAGGCCCGTGCGCCGCTGCGCGCGGCGCTCGAGATGGCCGACGTCTGCGGCGCGCGGCGAGCGGCCGTCCGGGCGCGGGAGGAGCTGCTGGCAACCGGCGCGCGGCCGCGCCGGGTGGCCCTCAGCGGCGCCGACGCGCTCACGCCCAGCGAGCGCCGTGTCGCCCGCCTCGCGGTCGACGGGCTGAGCAACCGCGAGATCGCCCAGGCGCTGTTCGTCACCGTCCGCACGGTGGAGGGCCACCTCACGCAGTCGTACGTGAAGCTCGACATCAGCCGCCGCGAGCAGCTCGCGGCGGCCCTGGGCTGAGCTACGCCCGCGCCGCCTTGCGCTGTGCGACCACCGCGGCGATCGCGTCCCAGTCGACGTCCTTGAAGTTGTGCATCGGGCAGAACTTCGGCCCGCACATGGAGCAGAACTCGGCGGACTTGAAGTAGTCGTCACCGAGCGTCTCGTCGTGCATCGCCTGCGCTGTCTGCGGATCGAGCGAGAGCGCGAACTGCCTGCGCCAGTCAAACGAGAACCGCGCCTGGGAGAGCTCGCGGTCCCAGGCGGCCGCGCGGGTGCTGCCGCGCGCGAGGTCGGCGGCGTGGGCGGCGATCCGGTAGGCGATCAGTCCCTGCTTGACATCCTCGGCGTCGGGCAGGCCGAGGTGCTCCTTCGGTGTGACGTAGCACAGCATCGAGGTGCCGTGCCAGCCGACGATCGCCGCGCCGATCGCCGAGGTGATGTGGTCATAGCCCGGCGCGATGTCGGTCACGAGCGGCCCCAGCGTGTAGAAGGGCGCCTCGTGGCAGACCTCCTGCTGGCGGCGGACGTTCATCTCCAGCTGGTCGAGCGGTACGTGGCCGGGACCCTCGACCATCACCTGCACGTCGCGCTCCCACGCGCGCAGCGTCAGGTCGCCGAGCGTCGCCAGCTCGGCGAACTGGGCGGCATCGGAGGCGTCGGCGATGCAGCCCGGGCGCAGGCCGTCGCCGAGCGACAGCGACACGTCGTGCGCACGGCAGATCTCGAGGATCTCGTCGAAGTGCTCGTACAGCGGGTTCTCGCGGCGGTGCTCGACCATCCAGCGCGCCAGCAATCCGCCGCCACGTGAGACGATCCCGGTGACGCGGTGCCGGCAGAGCGGCAGGTGCTCGAGCCGCACGCCGGCGTGGATCGTCATGTAGTCGACCCCCTGGCGCGCCTGGCGCTCGATGGTCTGCAGCAACAGCTCGACCTCGAGGTCCTCGGCCTGGCGCAGGCCCTCCAGCGCCTGATAGATCGGCACCGTGCCGATTGGCACGGCGGCAGCGTCGAGGATCGCCTGGCGGGTCTCGTCGATCCGCTTGCCCGTCGACAGGTCCATCACGGTGTCGGCGCCCCAGCGCTCGGCCAGGCGCAGCTTGCCGACCTCCTCCTCCAGCGACGAGGTCGTCGGCGAGTTGCCGATGTTCGCGTTGATCTTCACCCGCGCCTTCAGGCCGATCGCCATCGGATCCAGCCCGCCGTGGTGGACGTTGGCGGGGATGATCATCCGTCCTCGCGCCACCTCGGCGCGCACGAGCTCCGGCGCGAGCTGCTCGCGCTCGGCGACGCGCTGCATCTCGGCAGACACGACGCCGCTGCGGGCGAGATGCATCTGCGTGCGGCAGGGTGCGTCGGACGGAAAGGCGGTACGCGTCGGCGGCGCAGGCATGGAATCTCCCTTCGCTGGCATGACCCAGATCAGGTTCGTCGGGTCGGCGCTAGGCAGCGCCCTCTCAGCCCCTCCTGCAGGGACCCCCCGGATTGGTGTGAGCCCCGCAAGCTACCGGGAGAGCGCCGACTAGTCTCATCCGAATGGCCAAGGCCAAGAAGCGCAAGGTCGCTCCGGGCGACGTCGCCTCCAATCGCTACGCCTCCTACCGCTTCGAGCTGCTCGAGCGGCTGGAGTGCGGCATCGCGCTGCAGGGCACCGAGGTCAAGGCGCTGCGCGAGGGCGGCGCCCAGCTCAAGGACGGCTACGCGCTCATCCGCGACGGCGAGCTGTTTCTGCACAACGTCCACATCCCGCCCTACGCGCCCGCCGCGCAGGCCAACCACGAGCCCGAGCGCGACCGCCGCCTGCTCGCCAAGCGCAACCAGATCGACAGGTTCGCCGACCAGATCAAGCAGAAGGGCCTGACGCTCGTCCCGACGCGGATCTACTTCTCCGGTGGCCGCGCGAAAGTCGAGATCGCGCTCGCCAAGGGCAAGGACCGCTTCGACAAGCGCGAGTCGATCAAGGAGCGCGAGACGAAGCGCGACATGGATCGCGCGCTGCGCGACGCCAACCGCTGAGCCCGGCGGGTTTCGGCGCGGGGGCCGCTCGACCGCGCCCGCTGGCTGCTCGTGATCGCCGGCGCCTTACGCTGAAGCGACTCACACAGTTTCCTCACCCCGGCGCACCCAGCCATCCGCGTACGGGATGATTCCCGCGTGGCGTACGACGAAGATCTCGCCGACCGGATCCGCGAGCTGCTCGCCGACGAGCCCGGCATCGCGGAGATGCGGATGTTCGGCGGGCTGGCCTTCCTCGTCGGCGGCAACATGGCGGTCGCGGCCAGCGGCCAGGGCGGGCTCATGGTGCGCGTCGATCCGGCGCAGACCGACGACCTCATCGAGGAGCCGCACGCCGGTCCGTTCGTGATGCGCGGCCGCCCGATGCAGGGCTGGCTGCGCGTCGACGCGGCCGGCGTGCTCACCAACGATCAGCTCGAGCCCTGGGCGCGGCGCGGCCTCGCCTACGCCCGCGCGCTTCCTGCGAAGCGATGAGCCTGCTGCTGCGTGGCGCGCCGAGCGACCGCGCGCGATGGCGAGGCTAGTCGCCGGCGGAGGCGAAGAGGCGCAGGACGCCGGCGGCGTCGTAGTTGGACGCGTCCCCATGATCGCCACGCGTCGTCGTGACCTCGACGCGGGCGCCGCGGCGACGGGCGATCTCGGCGCAGGCGCCGGTGTTCTCGCGCGTCGGGATGACGCGATCCCCCGGCGAGGCCCAGAAGCGCATCGGCAGCCCGTCGGGCGGGTCGAAGTCGACCGGGCTGCGCCGGGCGATCGCGTCGCCGAGGCGCCGCCCGGTTCGGTCGTAGGCCGCCCGGATCTGGCCGCGGTACAGGCCCAGCGCGTAGACGGACGCCAGGTCGCACGCGGGGAAGATGCCCGCCCACGCCCTGACGGGGACGTCGTCGAGCAGCTGCAGGCCGTTCAAGCCGCCCATCGAGAGCGCCAGCACGTACACGTCGCTCAGGCCGCGCCCACGCAGCTCCCCGACGAGCGCGACCTGATCGCGCTCGCTGGCGAGGCTGCCCCAGTTGTCGGCGTGCGCGTCGGTCGCCGCGAGCGCGTAGCCCGCGTCCAGCAGCGCCGCGAAGATCGGCTCCTTGCGCGGGTCGCGGAACATGTTCTCGACGTTCTCGCCCGCGCCATGCGTGTACACGACGACCTTCGCCGTCGGCCGCTTCGGCGCGACGAGCACCGCGGCCTGCCCGCGGACCGTCAGCCGCTCGACGTCGCCCCGCGCGCGCTCTGCGGGCGGGTCGCTCGTCGCGCCGCCGCAGCCCACCGCGGCGATGGCCAGCAGCGCCGGCAGCGACAGACGCGCGCGAATGGGCGTTACAGGACCTCGCGCTCGCGCGTGGCGATCATGCCCGCCGCGCCGAGCACGACGCAGTAGGCCGCGAGCACGAGCCCGCCCTGGGTCTGGCTGAGCAGCGTCTTGTCGGCGCCGGGCGTGCCGTTGAGCGCCAGCAGCGACTCGCCGGGGAAGTACTGGCCGATGTCGTTGCCGATGAACAGCGCCGCGGTCCCGGCCAGCAGGAAGAGCACCATGCCGGTGACGACGGTGAGGATCTGGTTGCGCAGCAGCGCGCCGAGCGCGACGCCGAAGAGGCATCCCAGCACGAGCCCGGTGCCGACCCCGAGGTACGTGTTGACCGCCACGTCGGAGTCGACGTCGACGCCGCGCGAGGAGAGAATCGACAGGCCCAGGCCGGCGTTGACCGCGATGTAGAGCAGCGAGCCGACGATTCCCACGGCGAGCCCGACCACGAGCTTCGCCGCGATGACGCGCTCGCGCCGCGGCGTCACGACGAACGTGGAGCTCGCGGTGCCGTGGCGGTACTCGTTGGTCGACAGCAGCGCGCCGAGCGTGAACATGAAGACGATCGCCAGGTGCGTGCCGATCGCGAGCGTCGCGACGTCGCGGTTGCGCAGGTCCTCGATGTCGCTCAGCCCGGTCACGAGGCCGGCGGTGAGGCCCTCGATGAGGATCATCGAGCCCAGCAGCGCCCACGTGGTGCGCACCGAGACGAGCTTCAGCCACTCCGACGCGAGCGCGTTCATCGCACGTTCCCGCTCTCGCCGGTGAGCTCGAGGAAGCGATCCTCGAGCGTCGCGCGCTCGTGCGTGAGCTCGAAGATCGGGATGCCGTTCTCGGCCGCGAGCGTGCCGATGGACTCAAGCGACGAGCGCTGCACGATCATCGCGTCGGGCCGCCCGTCGTCCATGACGGCGGCGCCGTGCTCCTCGAGCAGCCCGCGCAGCGCGTCCAGGCGCGGCGAGCGCACGAGGATCGGGCGCCGGTCGCCCTTGACGAGGTCCGCCAGGGAGCCCTGCATGACCAGCCGCCCGGCGCCGATGACGACGACGCTGTCGACCGTCTGCTCGACCTCGGACAGCACGTGGCTGGAGATCAGCACCGCGCGGCCCTCGGCGGCGAGCGCCACGAGGATGTCGCGCAGCCAGCGCATGCCCTGCGGGTCCAGGCCGTTGGCGGGCTCGTCGAGCATGAGGATCCTCGGGTCGCCGAGCAGCGCCGCGCCGAGCGCGAGGCGCTGGCGCATGCCCATCGAGTAGCCCTTCACGCGGCGATCGCGGGCGGGGGTCAGCTCGACCATGTCGAGCACCTCGTCGACGCGCGAGTTGGGGATCCCCGCCGCCGCCGCGATCGTACGCAGATGCCCGCGGCCGGACCGCCCGGGGTGGACGTCGTGGGCGTCGAGCGCCGCGCCGACGGCCTGCACCGGGTTGGCCAGCTCCGCAAACGGCTGGCCCATGACCAGGGCGCTGCCGCTCGTCGGCTTGATCAGGCCCAGCAGGGCGCGCAGCGTCGTCGACTTGCCCGAGCCGTTGGGCCCGAGGAAGCCCGTCACCCGCCCCGCCTCGACCGTGAAGGACAGCTCGTCGACCGCGAGCGTCTCCCCGTAGCGCTTGGTGAGGCGCTCGACCGTGATCTCCGCCGCCATGGCCTAAGACTAGGAGGGGATGTCGCGCTCGACGAAGGTCAGGGCCATCCCGCCGGAGCAGACGACGATCAGGCCGAGATAGACGACGAGGATCGCCAGCCGGTGGGCGGGCTTGACCTTGTAGTAGGAGGCGACCTCCTCACCGCCGGCCTTGCGTGCCTTCCAGCGCCTGTAGGTCTCGTAGACCGCCAGCAGAAGGATCAGGATCATGATCGGGTTCGGGAACGCGAACACGAGAACGGTCATCGCGAACAGGCCGACGAACCACATCCACGGCGACAGCGCCGCCATCGCGCGGCCGCCGTCGAGCGGCACGACCGGCAGCAGGTTGAAGAGGTTCAGGAAGAACCCGGTGAAGATCAGCGCCTCCCAGAAGCCGCCGCCGCCCTCGCCGAAGGTGAGGGGAAGCAGCGCGATGCAGCCGATCGTGCCGAGGATCGGGCCCGCGAGGCCCACGCGCGCCTCGGCGGTCGCGTTGTCGCCGAGCGACTTGGCCATCACGGCGGCGCCGAGGAACGGGATGAACATCGGCGCGCTCGCCTCGATGCCCTCGCGACGCAACTGGATGACGTGGCCCATCTCGTGGACGAGCAGCAGGAGCACGAAGCCGGCGGCGAACTTCCAGCCCCAGATGATGCTGTAGGCGGCGATCGAGACGAGCATCGAGGCGGACGTCACCAGGAACTTCGCCTTGGTCAACAGCAGCAGAGCGGGCTTGCCGAACTTGAAGACCAGCAGCCCGGCGACGACGATGAGCGACAGGAAGCGCCGCCACCAGGGGCGCTCGTCGGGTGCGGCGGGCCCAGGGACCGAGTCGGGCGCCGGAGGCCACGATGGGGCCGGCATACCGGCCGGGCCCGGACCGGGCGCCCCGGTCACCGCGAGCGGCTCCTCAGAGGGAGGCTCGGGCTTGAAGGACGGCGGTGGAGGCGGAGGCCAGTGCGCGGTCATGCGTCCATTGTGACAAGCCCCTCCGTGCTCCCGCGGAGGGGTGGACGGAAGATCAGGTCCGCGCGAGTGCCTCGTTGGCTGCCGCCTCGGCCTCCTCGAGCTGCGCCTCGACGAGGTCCAGCCCGCTGTCCCAGAAGCCCGGGTCGGCGAGGTCGATCCCGACGATCGCACCGAGCTCCTCGGGGCTGCGCGAGCCGCCGGCGCGCAGCAGCTCCAGGTAGCTGGGCACGAACCCCTCGCCCTCGTCGATGTAGCGCTTGTAGATCGACAGCGCGAGCAGCTGGCCGTACGCGTAGGCGTAGACGTAGCCGGGCGTCGAGATGAAGTGCGGCACGTAGGACCACCACGAGCGGTAGCCCTCGGTGATCTGCACGCTGTCGGCCAGCATCTCCACCTGCGACTGCTCCCACAGCTCGTTGAAGCGCTCGACCGCCAGCTCGCCCTCCGTGCGGCGGGCGGTGTGCACGAGCTGCTCGAACTGGTTCATCGCCGTCTGGCGGAAGACCGTCGCGATCGACCCCTCGATCGACTCGGCCAGCAGCGACAGGCGCGACTCGGGCGACGGCGCCTGCTCGAGCAGCCGGCCGAAGACGAGCGTCTCGCCGAACACCGACGCGGTCTCGGCGAGCGTCAGCGGCGTGCCCTGCTCGAGCACGCCGCGCGGGCGGGCGAGCTCGGCGTGCAGGCCATGCCCCATCTCGTGGGCGAGCACGAGCACGTCGCGGCGCTTGGCCGTGTAGTTGAGCATGAGGTACGGGTGCTCGGACGGCACGGTGTAGGCCGCGAACGCGCCGCCGCGCTTGGCCGGCCGCGGCGGGGCGTCGATCCGGTGCTCGTCGAAGAACGCGCGCGCCGGGTCGCCGAGCTCGGGCGTGAACTCCGCGTACGACGCGAGCACGAGCTCCTTGGCGTCATCCCACTCGACCGGCTCGTCGTCCTGGGTGACGGCCGCCATCCGGTCGTAGTCGGCGAGCTGGTCGATGCCGAGCAGCTGCGCCTTGAGGCGATACCAGCGGCGCGGGATCTCGTAGCGGTTGCGCACTGCGCTCAGCAGCGCCTGGACGGACTCGTCGGAGGCCTCGTTGGCGAGGTTGCGCGCGGCGAGCCAGTTGTCGTAGTGGCGCAGGCGGTCGTCGACCGCCTTGTCGTGCAGCAGCGTGTTGAAGATGTACGCACGGGTCCGCAGGCCCGGCTCGAGCGCGGCCGTCACGGCCTCGGCGGCGGTGCGCCGCACGTCGCGGTCGGGCGACATGAGCCGCGCCAGCGCGCCGTCGAGGGTGACCGGCTCGTCCTCTCCGGGCAGGTCGACGGTGATCGCCGAGACCTGCTCGCTGAACAGCCGTCCCCAGGCCGAGCTGCCGGAGATGCTCTTCTCGGCGAGGATCTTCTCCTCCGGCTCGGAGAGCAGGTGCGGCCGGTAGCGGCGCGCCGAGCGCAAAAAGTGGCGGGCGGTGTCGAGGCCCTCGGCGGCCATGAGCTCCTCGGCGCGGTCGTCCTGGAGCGCCGCCCATTCGAGCTCGAAGAACAGCAGCTTCGTCTCGATCGCCGTGCTCTTCTCCTGCATGCGCTGCATGAGCGCGCCGATCTGCGGATCGGCGGTGTCGACGCTGAAGCGCAGCATCGCGTAGTGGCCCGACCGCGACGCCAGCTCGGAGATGTCCATCAGCTCGAGCACCGCGGCGGCGAACTCGGCTGTGGTGAGGTCGGCGAGCCGACCGGCGTAGGCGTCGGCGAAGGTCTGCGCGCGTTGCGCGGCCTCGTCGAGGAGCCGGTCGGCGCCGGCGTCGCCCTCGCCGTGGACGAGTGGTGAGAGGTCCCAGGAAACGTCTTCGACGGTCATGCGCACGAGGATAATTCACGCAACGAGCGGGGTTTGTGCGGTTCGGCTCTTGAACCCGAAAAACGCCCGGCGTACATTCGCCCGGCGACGCGGAACTGGAGCCGCAAAGAGCGAGGCCACGAGGTGTGAGGCCGCGCCACCCAAAACCAGGGCGCCTCTTCGGAGCGCGACCGGGCGGACGGGTTCCTCAAGCGGCCCCAGAACCGCGTCGCACTACGTTAAGCGTCTGTTCACCGCACGCTTACACCCCCTCGCAACCGGGCAGCCGCCTGCGTCGTGAGCCCCTCACAGACATCCACGCGAAGCGGCGGCGTCGACCTGCCGACGCTCGTCGTCACCGCCCTCGCCTCGGCCGCGGCGGCCTACGTGACCTCGATCATCTGGGCACCCGGAACCCTCGCCGCGGCGGCGTTCACGCCCGTCCTCGTGGCGCTGCTGAAGGAGCTGTTCTTCAGGCCGGTCGAGGTCGTCACGCGCGCCGTTCCGGTGCGCGGCGTCGTGCGCAGCGCACCGCCGGCCGGACATCCCGAGCAACCGCGCGAGACGCCGGAGGAGATCGAGGCGCGGATCGCGCAGCTCGGCGAGGCGCCGGGCGCGTCGCGCGGCGGCGGTCGCCGGGGCTGGCAGGTCGCGGTCGTCACGGGTCTGCTCGGCTTCCTCGTGGCGGCCGTGATCATCACGGTGCCCGAGCTCGCCTCCGGCAACTCGCTGTTCGGTGGAGGGCGCGACACGACGTTCTTCAGCGGAAAGAAGAGCGCGTCGCCGAGCCCGACCGACACGACCACGACGCCCGCGGAGACCGAAACCACCGAGACGGTGCCGCCGGCCTCGACCGTGACCGTTCCGCCGCCGGCGGAGACGATCACCGTGCCCCCGCCGGCGCCGTCGACGACGGTGCCCGAGGAGGAGGTGGAGCCGGCTCTGCCGCCGGACACGGAGACGACGCCCGAGGTGCCCGCGACGCCGCCGTGATCGGCTGCTGCCGGGCGTGGCGAATCTCAGTCGCCATGCGCGCCACATTCGCCACACCCCGGAGCGCTAGACTCGGAAGGGCACCGACACGGGGACGACATGGCTTCGACGTGGTCGACTTCGTGACGGTGGTTGCGAGCCGAGGTGTCAGGAGGCCTCGTAAAACACCTGACAAAACCATACGTGCGGACTCTCACGAGTACGCCCTCGCTGTCTAGCTCAAACTAGGCGAGTGAGGTTCCGAGCCCGGCCAGCCGGCCGCTGGGATCTTCGGAATCAAAATGCCGGATCACCCGGGAAGATCCGCTCCCGTCGACCCGGGGACATCTCAGGGAGCTGGCCCTCATGAACCCCGCCGGCGAGGCGACATGAGGGCGAGATCAGAGCGCCGGATACGCTCGTAGACGTCACCGTCACGCGATCGCGGACGCGGGTTCGATTCCCGCCGTCTCCACTGGGCCGAGGCGAACCGACAGTCCAGGACGCACCTGCAAATCCCGCTCTTCTCGGAGCGGGATTTGCTGCGTCCAGGGCGACATCGTTTGCAGGCGATTCCGCGGAATCGTGGGCGATCGAGTCCCCGATCGGCGCGTGAAGCCAGCCGCAGGCGAATCGTAGCGGGGCTCAGGCGAACGTGCTGCGCAGCCGCTCCAGCCGGCCGAGCCCTCGTCCCCGTGCTTGCTTGCTTCATCCAGGTCGGACAGCAGCTGGATGCTGGCACGGACTCGTCTGCAGCCGCTTCGTTGAGCGCGGCGAGCAGCCGCTTGAGCTGGCCCCAGTCCTCTGGACCGAGTCGTCTCGCCCAGTCGCGCTCGAGCTCCGTCACCGCGTCGCGGATGACGCTGATCGTGGACGTTCCGCGGGGGGTGAGATACACCCGACGTGAGCGCACGTCGTCCGGGTCGACGCGCCGCTCGACGTATCCGAGCTCCTCGAGTTGGCCGAGCAGGTAGTTCATCGCCTGCCGCGTCATGCCCGCCTGCTGTGCGAGCTCGACCGGGCGTTGCCCCCGCGGCCCCGGCCAGCGCAGCACCTGGAAGTGCGCGCTCGTGATGTCGGTGAATCCGTGCTCGCGGAGCGCGTGCAGGATCTGTCGGTACACGCGGTCGAGGGGGATCCGGAGGAGGGCGCCGATGAGGGGAGGTTCGGAGGTGGCCATGAGGTCTGCGTAAAGAAACTTGACACGGATGATCCGGTCTGGAAGCATCCGTGTCAAGTCACTTTACACAGGCAGGAGGAAGCCACATGCCGAGTCAACCCATCGAGGCCCCGGGGATGAAGATCCAGTTCCTCGTCGAGGGCACCGAGACCAACGACGCCGTCTCCATCTTCCGCTGCGACTTCGAGGCCGGCGCACGTAGCCCGATGCCGCACTGCCACGACGGCCTCGACGAGACCGTCGTCGGGCTCAGCGGCGAGTTCACGATGGTGGTCGACGGCATCGCGCACGCGCTCCGCGAGGGAGACGTGATCCACGTGCCGCGCGGCGTCGTCCACGGATTCGGGGTCAAGGGGGAAGCGTCCATCCTCGCCATCTCCACGCCCGGCCTCTGCGTTTCGGCCTACTTCCGCGATGGCCCCTGCCCTCAGCGGCGACGGTCCACCGGACCGCGGGCTGCTGATCGCGATCCAGAAGCGCCACGGCCTGACGCCGGCGCTCGCGGGTGCTTGAGCCACGCTCGACCCAGCCTCGGCTTCAAGTCGCAACCTAGTCGCGCGCTCGCGCGCGATCACCGACGCGGCGGGTCACGTAGCCGAGCAGGCCGCCCGCCAGCAGGACGACGAACAGCGCGGGGCCCGCGAAGACCGCGAAGCCGATCGCGTCCTGCCAGGCGGTGCAGCGCGGCCAGCAGTCCATGAACCCGTCGGCGTCGCGATAGTCGCTCGCGACGAGGACGGCCGCGGTCAGCCACGCGGCGACGAGCGCCGCCGCCGCGAGGACGGCGACGGGCGCTCCCCTCCACCCTGCGTAGAGGACGGCGACGGCGAAGAGGGCGACGAGCAGCCACGCCATGTCGCGATCATTCTCCCGGGCGCTCACACAGGTCCAACTTCGCGGTTCGGTGCGTGGGATACTCGCTCGATGGACGCAGCACCCGGTGGCGGCCACCTCGAAGAGGGGTGGCGCGCGCTCGAGGCAGCGCAGTGGGACGCGGCGCGCGCGGCGTTCGCGGCGGCGCTCGCGGAGGGCGAGACGCCCGACGCGCTCGACGGCTTCGGCATGGCCATCTGGTTTCAGGCCGAGATCAAGGAGGGAATCGCCGCTCGCGAGCGCGCCTTCGAGGGCTACGTGGCCGCCGGTCGCTGCGACGACGCGGCGCGCATCGGCATCTGGATCTCCCACCAGCACCTCATCGGGGGGCGCGCGTCGGCAGCGCGCGGCTGGCTCGCGCGCGCCGAGCGCGCGGTCGAGGGGGCCGGGCCGTGCGTCGGGCAGGGCTGGGTGGCCGTCGAGCGCGCGCGGCACGCCAAGAGCGTCGAGGAGTGCGCCGTGCACGCCAAGCGGGCGATGGACATCGCGCGCGACGCCGACGCCGGCGACCTGGAGGTGTTCGCGCTCAGCCTGCTCGGCAAGACCGAGGTGAGGGCCGGGCGCACGGAGCAGGGGATGGCGTTGCTCGAGGAGGCCCTGGCGGCTGCGTCGGCGGGCCGCGTGCGCAACGTCCACACGCTCGCGGAGGCCTACTGCAACCTCATCATGGCGGCGACGAGCGCCGGCGCGTGGGAGCTCGCGACGGAGTGGTGCCAGGCCGTCGACGACTTCGCCGTCAAGCACGGCGCGACGCCTCTGCTCGGGGCGTGCCGGACCATCCACGCCGACGTCCTGCTGGCGACCGGCCGCTGGGCCGACGCCGAGCTCGCGCTGGAGAGCGCGCTCGAGGCGCACTCGCGCTACGTCCCGGCGATGGGCGCGCCGACCGTGGCGACGATGGCCGAACTGCGCGTGCGGCAGGGCCGGCTGCGCGAGGCCGAGCAGCTGCTCGTCGGCCGCGAGGAGCATCCGGAGTCCCTGCGCGCGCTCGCGCACCTGCGTATCGCCCAGAACGAGCCGCATGTCGCCGCGGCGTTGCTCGAACGCGGGCTGCTCGCCGCTGGAGGCGACGCGGTCCGCACGATGCAGCTGCTCGCGCCCCTCGTCGACGCGCGCCTGGCGTGCAACGAGATCGCCGCGGCCGAAGCGGCGGCGCACCGCCTCAGCGAGCTCGCGGCCGACTCCGGGATCGCCATGGTGAGCGCGCGTGCGAACCTGGCGGCGGCGCGGGCGGCGCTGGCCCGCGAACGCCCCGCCGACGCCGCCGAGCCTGCCCGGCGCGCCCTGACGGAGTTCAGCCGGCTCGCGATGCCGCTGGAGATGGGGGAGGCGCGGCTCGAGTTGGCGCGCGCGCTGGCGCACGAGTCGCCGGCCCTTGCGCGCGAGGAGGCTCGCTTCGCGCTCGCGGCCTTTCGCGAGCTCGGTGCCTCCCGCGCGATGGACGGCGCCGCCGCCGTCCTGCGCGAGCTGGACACCGCAACCGGCGGGCGCGCACGCACGTACGGTGAGCTGACCGCCCGCGAGCAGGAGGTGCTCGAGCTGCTGGCGCTCGGCATGTCCAACGCGAAGATCGCCGCGACGCTCTTCATCACGGAGAAGACGGCGGGCCACCACGTCAGCCGGATCCTCTCCAAGCTCGGGGTGCGCAACCGCACCGAGGCCGCCGCGCACGCGACGCGTGGCGAGTCGGCGACGTCCGCAAGATAGGCATTCCATAGGGAGTTCGCCCGATGTGCCCGGAGCGCGACCAGCGCAAGCTGCACCGCAACGACACCGACGGAAAGGACCCCCTGATGACCTCGCAGCTGGCAGACCCCGAGCTCAAGAAGCGCCATCGTGCGATGTGGGCGGCGGGCGACTACCCCCTGATGGTCGAGACGTTCCTGCTGCCGATCGGCCCGCGGCTCGTCGGGGCCTGCGGCATCGGCTCCGGGCAGCAGGTGCTCGACGTGGCGGCCGGGACCGGCAACGCCTCGATCCCCGCCGCGCGGACGGGCGCGACGGTCACCGCCAGCGACCTGACCCCGGAGCTGCTCGAGGCGGGGCGGCGGACCGCCGAGGCCGACGGACTCGAGCTCGAGTGGGTCGAGGCGGACGCCGAGCACCTGCCCTTCGAGGACGACTCGTTCGACGTGGTCATGTCGGCGATCGGCGTGATGTTCGCGCCCCATCACCAGGAGGCCGCCGACGAGCTCGTGCGCGTGTGCCGTCCCGGCGGGACCATCGGGCTGCTGAGCTGGACGCCCGACGGCATGCTCGGCGACCTCTTCGCCACGATGAAGCCCTACGCGCCGCCGCCGCCCCCCGGCGCCTCGCCGCCGCCGCTGTGGGGAAGCGAGGACCACGTGCACGAGCTGTTCGGCGATCGCGTGGACTTCCACACGCTCGAGCGCGAGCCGCTCGAGATCACCGCCTTCGAGCGCGCCCGCGGGTACGGCGAGCACTTCATCTCCTACTACGGCCCGACGATCGCCGTCCGCGCCAACGCGGCCCGCGACGGCCGCGAGGGCGAGCTCGACGAGGCGATCGGGCAGTTCTGCGAGAAGTGGAATCGCGGCACGGCCGAGCAGGCCCGCTTCGAGCAGGAGTACCTCGTCGCCGTGGGGACCAAGCGCTAGCGTCGGCGCCCGGACGCCACGACGGTCACGCCGGGGAAGTCCAGCCCGCCTCCCGGCGTCCCGTACGGGCGGGTCGTCTCGAGCAGGCGCGAGCGGATCGCCTCCAGTGCTTCGCCGGGCAGCGACGCCAGGATGTGCGTCAGCGGCCCGGCGAGGGCGGAGGTCCGCGTCCACCACTCGTCGAAGGACTCCGCGCGCAGCGGCGCGCCGAGCTCGGCGACCTCGACGCCGGCCAGCCCCGCGTCCGACAGCACGGCGGACAGGCGGTCCGCGTCGTGGAGCGCAAACGGCCCGGGCATCCCCGGAGGCGGGACGGGCCGGCCGATCTGCGCGCTGACGGCGTCGAAGACGACACCGAGCCACGGGTTGCGCTCGCGCGGTCCCCAGACGGCGACCGCGAAGCGCCCGTCCGCGCGCAGGACGCGACGGATCTCGCGCGCCGCCGCGGCCGGGTCGGTTGCGAACATGAGGCCCTCGCGGCAGAGCACGACGTCGTAGGAGCCATCGGGCTCGTCGATCTGCTCGAGATCGAGGACCCGGGTGCTGACGTTGGCAAGCCCGAGGGCGGCAGCGCGCCGGGCTGCGATCGCCGTCATCTCGGCGGCGACGTCGGACAGGACCACGTGGCCGCCGGGCGCCACGCGCGCAGCGGCGGAGAGGCCGAGCCCGGCCGGGCCGCAGGCGAGCTCGAGCACGCGTTCCGCCGGCCGCGGACGTGTCAGCTCGAGCATGCGCTCCGCGACCGCCGCGCCGCGCCGATCGGCGTACTCCGCGTGCTCCGCCCACGCCGGAGCGACGGCCGCCCACATGCCGCGCAGGCGCGGGCGCAGCCCGTCCCCGGCGGGGTCGTTCGGTCGTGCTGCGGCGTCCGACTGGCCGGCCATGCTCGTGGCTCGCATCGCTTCCTCTCCTTTGAATACAGCGAGACTGTAATGAAGACATGGCTAAGGTACTGAAATGGCGGAGGGTGTCAAGCCGAGGCGGCGCTACGACTCGTCGCGGCGTCGCGAGCAGGCCGTCGCGACCCGCGTGGAGATCCTTCAGGCGGCGCAGCGGCTGTTCGAGCGCAACGGGTTCTCGGCGACCACGATGGCCGCGATCGCGGCCGAGGCGCGCGTCGCGACGAAGACGGTGTACCTCGGCTTCGAGACCAAGGCCGGCGTCCTGCGTGCGCTGTGGAACCTGCTCCTGCGCGGCGACGAGGCCGACGTCCCGATGCACGAGCGGCGCTGGTACCTCGACATCCTCGAGGAGCCCGACGCCACCCGCCAGCTGCGGCTGATGGCGCAGAACTCGCGCGTGGTGAAGCTGCGCGCGGGGGCCCTGCTGAAGGTCATCCGCGACGCGGCCTCCGTGGATCCGGACATCGCGATCCTGTGGGGCCGGATCGGGTCGCAGTTCTACGACCATCAACGCGGGCTCGTGAAGGTCCTGCACGAGCGCGGCCAGCTGCGCGCCGGCCTCGGCGTCACCGCCGCGACGGACCGGCTGTGGACGCTGAACCACCCCGATCTGTGGCATCTGCTGGTGGCTGAGCGCGGCTGGACGCCGGAGGAGTACGAGCGATGGTGCGCGGACGCGGCATGCGCGCAGCTGCTCGGCCGCTAGGGCCCTGACTCGTTGATTGGTGTGCTACCGGGGCTCGGGCACATAGTGCCGCGTGCGCGTCTGCCGGTCCAGCCAGACGCGCATCAGGCGGTCGGTGGTCGGGTCGAGGAAGCGCTCGGAGGTCGGGATCCAGTCCGGGCGCGCACCGTCGCTCTCGCCGTGGCGGCGGCGCCGCCACCCCTTGCGGCTCGCGACGGGAGCAGGGACGGCGGGCTCGAGCCCCGGCAGATCCTCCAGCAACGCCACGGTGGACTCGGGCGCGGCGTACAGACGGCCCAACCGCTCGTCGAGCTCGTCGGCCTCCAGGTGCCCCGCGACGTAGTGGCGTCCGAGCTCGGCGGCGACGGCGTCGGTCTGGGTCACCGGGCGAGCTTCACCGCGGTGCCGTAGGCGAGGATCTCGGTGAGGTTCTGGCCCATCTCCGACGAGTCGAAGCGGACGGCGATGATCGCGTCGGCGCCGAGCACGTGGGCGTTTGCGATCATGCGGTCCACCGCGTGGCGGCGCGAGTCCTCGAGCACCTCGGTGTACTGACTCACCTCGCCCGACCGCAGCGCGGTGAAGCTCGCCGTGAAGCCCTTGGCGAAGCCCATCGACCGCACGATCAGGCCGAAGCAGAGGCCCAGGCTCTCGGCGACCCGCACTCCGGGCAGCTCCTGCGCGGTCGTGATGGGCAGGTCTGCTTGAACGGCGCCGGTGGAGGTCACGGGTCGATTGTCGCACTGCGCGTGCTCGGCATCAGAGAGCGCCGGCGACATGATCGGAGACGACGGCATGACACACCATCCCCGCCCGCACACGATTACCGCATCAGGTCAGTAGAACAGCTGTCCACGGCGCGGTCGCCTGACCACAGACAAGCTCCTCTTTGCCCTGAGCGCCTCATGTCCGCCCTCGAGGAAGCCGATGGGTGAGCGATGGCATCCCCAGACGAGACCGCGTCAGGCCATCGTCCGGCAGCACGGCAGGCCGGCGACGGGACGCACGAGCACGTCGTCGAGTTCTACGAGACCGAGAGGTTCCTCGCCGACACCGTGACGGACTTCGTCGGCCCGGGACTGCACGACGGCGGTGCGGCGGTCGTCGTCGCCACGGCTGCGCACCGATATGCCTTCGAGCAGTCACTGCGCCACGCCGGCGTCGACCTCGAGCAGGCTGTCGCCGCCGACCGCTACCTCGCGTTCGACGCCGCCGAGCTGCTCGAGCGCCTCACGGTCGACGGCGTACCGGATCCGGAGCGCTTCAGGGAGATCATCGGCGCGGTCCTGCAGCGCGCCGGGGCCGGCAGCCGGAGGATTCGCGTGTACGGGGAGATGGTCGCGCTGTTGTGGGCGGACGGCGATGCCGAGGCCGCGATCGCGCTCGAGAACCTGTGGAACGACCTCGCCGAGACCCACGAGTTCGAGCTGCTGTGCGCCTACCCGATGAGCGCCTTCGAGGACGGCGCCAGCGCGGCGGCGTTCGCGCGGGTCTGCGGCACGCACAGCGCTGTGATCCCCAGCGAGGGCTATTCGCTGCTGGAGGGGACGGAGGCCAAGCGCCGCGAGGTCGCGCGACTGCAGCAGGAGAACGCGGCGCTGCGCGGCGACGCGCGTCGCGCGCGGGCCGAGCAGGCGATCGCCGCACGGCGGCGCCATCTCGACGAGCTGTGCTCCGTGACGATGGAGACGATCGCCGAGGGGATCATCGAGATCGACGACGAGTGCCGCCTGATCTGCATGAACGCCGCGGCCGAGCGGATGCTCGGGTGGACGGAGAGCGAGCTGCGCGGCCACGACGTCCCGGACCTCGTCCATCGTCGCCGTCCCGAGGGCTCGCCCCCGCCCGCCGACGACGGCCCGCTGACCGGCGTCTTTCGCCACCGCCGCACCGTTCGCGCCCGCGAGGACACGCTGGTCCGGCGCGACGGGCGGATCCTGCCGGTGGTCTGCTCCGCGAGCCCCGAGGTCGGCGGCGGGATGGTCATCGCCTTCAGCGACGTGACCGAGGAGATCGAGACGCGGAGGCGAGCCGAGCGCCGGCTGGACGCGGTCGGCTGGGTCAGCCGCGTGCGCGACGCGCTCGACGAGGAGCGCCTGGAGCTGCACTCCCAGACGATCCTGCCGCTGCGCGGCGGCGCGGCCCGCGAGGAGCTGCTGCTGCGGATGGTCAGCCGTGACGGCGAGCTCGTCAACGCCGGCGCCTTCCTGCCGGCCGCCGAGGAGCTCGGCCTGATCTTCGAGATCGACAGCTGGGTCATCGCGCGCGCGGTGCGCTTCGCGGCGCTCGGGCGGATCGTGCAGGTCAACCTGTCCGCCGCGTCGATGGCCGACACGCGTCTGCTGGGGATCATCGAGCGCGAGCTGCAGCGGGTCGGCGCGTCCCCCGGCAACGTCGTCTTCGAGGTCGCCGAGGCCGCGCTCGTGAGCAACTCCACGTGCCGGTGAGACGTTCGCCACGCAGCTGCGCGACCTGGGCTGCGGCCTGTCGCTCGACGACTTCGGAGGCGCCACCGGCGGCTTCGCGTACCTGCGGCGCCTGTCCGTCCAGACGCTGAAGATCGACATCGACTTCGTCCGCGGCCTGCCCGGCAGCCCGGCCAATCAGCATCTCGTCCAGGCGATCGTCGGCCTCGCGCGCGGCCTCGACGTCGGGACGATCGCGGGCGGCGTCGAGGATCTCGAGACGCTCGCGCTGTTGCGCGAGTTCGGCGTCGACTACGCGCAGGGCTACGCGATCAACGACATGGCGCCGGTCGCGCAGCGCGTCGTGCCGCTCGGCGCGCAGATCGAGACCGCGCCGCGACCGGTGTCCGACCGCGCGCGCCTGCTGCGCGGCCGCCTGCTCGACCACCGCGAGGCGCAGCGCCTCAACGACGTCCCGGGCCTCGTCGCGGCCGCGCGCCCGAGCGCGTGATCGGCGCGCGCGATACTGCGCGCATCGCCCCCGCCGTCTCCCTGATCACGTGCGATCGCGCACTGCTCGATGCGGCCGTGGATGACGATGCGCAGCTCGCGCGCCGCCTGGACTGCACGGTCGCCGACGGCTGGATCGTGTTCCCGTCGGCGATCGCGCGCTTCCGCGATGCGATCGCGGCCGATCCGTCGTCGGCGCGCTGGGGCCCGCGGCTGTTCGTCGTGCAAGCCCCACGCACCCTCGTCGGGTGGGGTGGCTTCAAGGGCGCGCCCGACGCCGACGGCGCCGTCGAGATCGGCTACGCGATCGCTCCCTCATGGGAGGGTCGGGGTGTCGCGACCGCGGCGGTCGGCGCGCTGCTGGAGGAGGCGTGGGCGGCGCCGGAGGTGCGGCGGGTGGTCGCGCACACGCTGCCCGCTGCCGGCGCCTCGGCGCGCGTGCTCGAGAAGCGCGGCTTCGCGCGCTACGGCGAGAACCTCGACGGCGACATCGGCGTCGTGTGGCGCTTTCGCCTGGACCGGCGCTGAGCGCGGCGGGCGCGGGCTCGCCCGCCCGCCCGGCGCCGTCTAGTAGGTCGAGGCGCTCGGCGGCGGCATGAACGCGCTCAGCACCAGCAGCTGCGCGACGCCGGTCACGAGCAGCGGCAGCTCGATCTCCGACTCCGGCACCACCCACCACGTCTGGCCGGGCTTGTCGCCCTCCTCCAGCGCGGGGCCGAGCAGGTCCCCGTCGACCGAGACGAGGCAGGGCAGCCGGTAGCGGCCGGCGCCGTGGCCGGTCACCGTGTACTCGGTGCGACGACACTCGACCGACCAGCCCTCGCGGTACTCGGGGTTGCGCATGAGGCTCGGCGGCGAGACCGGCACGCGCTCCTGGGCCGGGCGCTCGATGCGGCGCAGGAACTCCGCCGCGACGTCCTTGGCCGTCAGCGACGAGGGCAGGTCGGCGTCGCGCACCTTCTCCTCCTCGTTGCGCGTCTGGTCGCCGGTGAGCGCGATCGCACGATCGAGCCAGTGCTCTGGCAGCGCCGCGCGCGGCGCGTTGTTGATCTGCGTCAGCGCCTGGTTGCCGATGTCGGCGCGGCAGCCCTCGCAGTGCGGGCCGTCGGTCAGGCGGATGGCCAGCTCGAAGCGGCCCTGTGCGTTCGCCGACAGGTTCCCGGGAGCGGGTGGCAGGGTGCGAGCGTGCTCATCGCAGAGTGTCCGTCCGCAGCGATTGCAGGAGGCGATGGCGAGCCGGCCACACGCACACGTGCCCACGGATCCGTTGCTGTAGCTCATCTGCGGAGTCTAGGCATGCCCCGCGCCGGCGTCACGAAAATCGTCACGAAAGTTGCGAGACGGGCGCGTAGCCGATCCACGCCTACACTGGCCGCCGTGTACGCCGACGAGATGCTCATGCCATGGTCAGACCAGACGTTGGGGATGCTGCCGTCGGTCGAGCTCTTCGACGCGCACACGCACATCGGGGTCAACGATCCCGACGGCTTCAGGTGCACGACCGAGGATCTGCTCGAGACGCTCGCGCCGACCGCAGCGCGGGCGGTCGTCTTTCCGATGCAGGAGCCCTCGGGCTACGGCGCGGCCAACGACCACGTCCTCGCGGCGGCGGACGCCTCCGGCGGCCGGCTCGTCGCGTTCTGCCGCGTCGACCCGCACGCGGAGGAGGACCCCGTCGCCGAAGTGCGCCGCTGCCATGCCGCGGGCGCTCGCGGGATCAAGCTGCACCCGCGCGCCGAGCGGTTTGGCCTCGACGAGCCCGTCGTGCGCGACCTCGTCGCGCTCGCGCATGAGGAGCGCCTGCCGATCCTCATCCACGCCGGCCGCGGCATCCCGGCGCTGGGCGCGCACGTGCTCGAGTTCGCGCACGAGTTTCCGCGCGCGCGGTTCATCCTGGCCCACTGCGCGGTCTCCGACCTCGCGTGGATCTGGCAGCGCATCCACGAGTACCCCAACGTCTTCTTCGACACGTCGTGGTTCAGTGCGACCGATCAGCTCGCGGTCTACTCGCACATCCCGCCGGGCCAGATCCTCTTCGCGACCGACATCCCCTTCGGCACACCGCAGCTGGGCGTGATCGGCTCGCTGCGCTGCGCCC
The DNA here is from genome assembly GCA_963746165.1 of uncultured Actinomycetes bacterium. Taxonomy (GTDB): domain Bacteria; phylum Actinomycetota; class Thermoleophilia; order Solirubrobacterales; family Solirubrobacteraceae; genus CADCVQ01. Next base: position 254,607 of record CAVVAG010000016.1, read on the forward strand.
TGCAGGCGGGCCTGACACCGGCGCAGCTGCAGAGCGTCGCCGGCGGGCAGCTCGTGCGGATCCTCGCGCGCGAGGAGACGATCGACCTCGGGCCCGCCGTCGGCGACGGGCGCATCCGCCGCGACCCGCTGCTCGCGCGCGTCGAGTACTTCGCGAACGGCGCCTTCGCGACGGCGATCGCCGGCGGCGACGACGCCGAGTTCATCGACCTCGCTCGCCTGGCCAGCCTCGTCGGCGACAGCGCCCCGCAGGCGCCGTTGTGCGAGTCGATCCGCGAGCTGCTCGCTCTGGCGCTCTCGATTCCGATGGGCGACTCGCTGACCGACCGCTTCGCGCACATCCACCTGCTCGTCTGCGCCGCGGCGATCGCCGCGACTCCGGACGTTCCGGTCATTTCCTAGCGGATCCTCGCCGGCGTCTGGCGCGCCGGTTACGGTGTCGGATCCGTGCCGTCCGCTGTCCTCACCCACCCTCGGCCGATCGTCGCCCGCCACCACCCGCTCGGCACCTCGACCGGCGCGCTCGTCGACCAGCGCGGCGACTGGGACGCGCTCGTGAGGGAGGCGCAGAGCACGTCGACCTTCGCGGTCGAGCTCGCGGCGCTGTCCGCCGACGAGCTGCCCGAGCTTCTGCACTTCCTCGCGGCCGCACCCGCGCTGCCGTTTCACTTCATCAGCCTCCATGCTCCGTCGAAGGGGCGCCGGCTGCGCGAGAAGCAGCTGGTCGCGATGCTGCTGGAGGTCGTGCGCCGCGTCGACGCTGTCGTCGTGCACCCCGACACGATCGATGACCCGGCGCGCTTCGCCGCGCTCGGCTCGGCGCTCGTGCTCGAGAACATGGACGCGCGCAAGCGGGGCGGGCGCACCGCCGCCGAGCTCGAGCCGTACTTCGCCGCATTGCCCCAGGCGGGCTTCTGCTTCGACATCGCCCATGCCGCGTCCGTCGACGAGGAGCTCGTCGAGGGCGGCCGGCTGCTGGATCGCTTCGGGACACGGCTGCGCCACGTCCACGTCAGCTCGCTGGACGAGGACTGCCACCACGTGCCGTTGAGCGATGCCGACGAGGAGCGCTTCGGGCCGCTGCTGCGCCGCTGCCGCGACGTGCCGTGGATTCTCGAAGCTCCCCTGCGGGAGCTCTGATCGCGAGCCCGGCGGGCGCGCTCGAGCGCCTGGCGGCGCACAGCGCGGCGGGCTTCCCCAACCTTCTCGGCGCCCGCGAGCGGACCGCCCTGCGGCTCGGCGAGATGCGCGAACGCGTTGCGCCCGTGGCGCTGCCGCCCGACGCCGCGATCGTCCTGTTCGGCTCGTGGGGACGTCGCGAGCTGACCGCGCACTCCGACGACGACTGGCTGCTGCTCGTCGACGGGCCGCTGCGCCCCGAGCACGAGCCGATCGTCGCGACGCTGCGCGAGCTGCTCGGGGCCGAGGACCGCAAGCCGGGGACCCGGCAGGTCTTCGGGGCCGCGGCCTCGGCGCAGGTCCTGGCGAGCCGGATCGGTCTCGACGAGGACACCAACCGCAGCCTCACGCGGCGGATGCTGCTGCTGCTCGAGTCCGTCGCGGTCGCGGGCGACGACGCCTACGAGCGCTGCTGGGTGCACGTCCTCGACAGCTATCTCGAGGACGCGACGAAGGACTTCCGTCCGCCGCGGTTCCTGCTCAACGACCTCGTGCGCTACTGGCGCACCATCTGCGTCGACTTCGTCGGCAAGCAGCGCGAGGACGAGGAGAAGTGGGGCCTGCGCAACGCCAAGCTCCGCACGGGGCGCAAGGTGCTCTTCGCCGCGGGGCTGCTGCCGATCCTGCTCTGCGCCCGTCACCGGCAGACGGCGATGCGCGACGTGCTCGTCGAACAGCTGCGCGCGCCGGCGACCGATCGCCTGGCGGCGGCGTTCGCCGCCTATGACCTCATGGACGGCGGGGGCCGCGCGCTGGACGCCTACGACCGCTGGATCGGGATGCTCGGCGACGACACGACGCGCTCGGAGCTCGCGGCCGTCCGCCGCGAGACGGCGGATGCGTCGGAGGCGTACGCGGCGGTCCGGCGGGCCGGGCGCGAGCTCGAAGCCGGCCTCCTGGCGCTGCTGTTCGAGACCCCGTTGGTCGTGCTCGTACGCGAGTATGGGGTGTTCTGAGCGAGCGCGAGTCCGCAGCAAATTGCCATCGGGACCCAGCAAGTCTCAAGCCTCGATAAGCTCATGTCGGTGAGCGGCGAGACGTCAGCCGAGATGACGGCCGAGATTGACGGCCAGACGGGGACTGGTTCCACGGGAGAGAGCGAAACCGCGAAGGCTGCGGATGCCCCCTCACGGTCGACCGCCGCGTCGCACGTCAACGGCCAGACCGCGGCTGAAGAGACCGCGGACGCCGCTGCGCCCGCCCCGCCGGAGGCCGTGACCGAGGCTTCCACGGTCGAGGCGCCCGCGCCCGAGGCTCCCGCTGCTGAGGCTCCTGCTGCCGAGGCTCCTGCCGCCGAGGCGTCCGCGCCCGACGCTCCCCCTGCTGAGGCTCCTGCCCCTGAGGCGTCCGCGCCCGATGCTCCCGCTGCCGACGCGACGGTCGTCAAGCCCGATGCCGAGCGCCCGGCTGTCGGTCCGAAGATCCTCGGGGTGGCCGCCGACCCCAAGCCGCTGCCGACCGTCAAGGCCACGCTGCCCACGCGCAAGCGCCGCCGCCGCCCGTCGGCCGCCGAGCGCCATCGCCGCGCCTTCTTCTCCGCGCTGACCGATCTTCGCCGCGGCGGCCCCGCGGCCACGCAGCAGGCGGCTACGGCAACGAACGAGCCGGCTCCCGCCGAGGCCGAGGCCGAGGCGACCGTGGTCGCCGCTGAGCCCGCCGCCGAAGCGCCCGCCGGCGAGGCCGTGGCACAGAGCACTCCTGCCGCCGCTGAGCCGGAGGCCGCGCCCGCCGCTGAGGCGCCCGCGGCCGACGCCGCGCCTGCCGAGGCGCCCGCTGCCGAGGCGCCCGCGCCCGACGCTCCGCCTGCCGAGGCGCCCGCCGCCGAGGGCCCCGCCGAGCATGAGCCCGACGCCACCGGTGATCGCTCCCCGACCTCGCCCGCCCGCGTCACCGCGGCCATCGAGCGTGTCGGCGGTGCCGAGGTCATCAAGGAAGCGCTCAAGCCCAAGCAGGACGAGAAGGGCCAGCCGCTGAAGTGGGCTGCCGTCTGCGCCCAGGCCGCCGAGGGCCTGAAGCCCGGCGATCCCGTCTTCAACGCGTGGGTACGCCTTGCGGCGACGCCGGTGCGAGAGGTCAAGGGCCAGCTTCCGCGCCCGCCGGAGGCCGAGCGCAGCTCGCGCGGCGGCGAGAGCGGCGGCCGCCGCCCCGGCGGCCCCCAGCGCGCCGGTGGCCGTCCGCGCCGCGACGACCGTCCCAGCCGCTCGGAGTTCGCCTCCCACGCGCAGGACGGCACGTTGCGCAAGAGCATCCGCATCGTCACCGGTCACGACGAGGACCAGGAGCGTCGCGAGCGCGAGCGCAACCGCAAGGAGCAGCGCGAAGCCAAGCGCCGCGCCGAGCGCGAGCGCCTTGCCCGCCTCGGCTACTAGCCGGAACCGGTAGGCGGGGCCCGCGGTTGCCGAGCAGGGCGCGGAACCTCGAGATCAAGGCGGTCCATCCCGACCCGCCGGCGACGCTCGCCGCCGCGCGGATCTTCGGGGCCGAGGACCAGGGCTTTCTGCAGCAGCGCGACGAGCAGCTCATCGCGCAGGGCTACGCCGACCTGCTGGCGTGACGGCCGGGGAACGCCCACTGCGCGGCAGGACGATCGTGATGTCCGGCGGCAGCCGCGGGATCGGCCTCGCGATCGCCCTGCGCGCCGCCCGCGACGGCGCCAACATCGCGCTGATCGCGAAGACCGCCGAGCCGCATCCGCGCCTCGAGGGCACGGTCCACACCGCGGCGGCGGCGATCGTGGCCGCCGGCGGGCAGGCGCTGCCGATCGTCGGCGACGTCCGCGACGACGACACCGTCGCGGCCGCGGTGGAGCAGACCGTCGCGCGGTTCGGCGCGATCGACATCGTCGTCAACAACGCCAGCGCGATCGACGTCAGCCCGAGCGAGACGATCGCGATGAAGCGCTACGACCTCATGCAGGACGTCAACGCGCGCGGCACGTTCCTGCTCTCGCGCACCTGCGTCCCATACCTGCGCGAGGCCGCCAACCCGCACGTCCTCACGCTCAGCCCGCCGCTCAGCCTCGATCCCAAGTGGTTCGGCGGGCACCTCGCATACACGCTGGCGAAGTTCGGCATGAGCATGTGCACGCTCGGCATGGCGGCGGAGCACGCGCACGACGGCATCGCGTTCAACTCGCTGTGGCCGCGCACCCTCATCGCCACGGCCGCCGTGCAGAACCTGCTCGGAGGCGACGCGGCCATGGCTCGCTCACGCCGGCCGGAGATCGTCGCCGACGCCGCGCACCACGTCGTCGTGCAACCCGCTCGCACGACGACCGGCAACTTCTTCATCGACGACGAGGTGCTCGCCGCCGCCGGCGTCACCGATCTGAGCGGCTACGCGTACACGCCGGACGCCGACCTTCAGGTCGACCTCTTCCTCGACGGCTGACGCTGAGGATCAGGTCGCGCGCTGACGCCGCGTGCATGCGGCGAGGCTCCGGGGTACAGCGACGGATCTCGCTACGCTCGTGAGCAGAAATCTCAGCGCGACCGACTCAACTCATGTTTCGTAAGCACGTTCTGTATAGTTGTCCGTGCAACGAAAAGAAACGAGAAACTTCACATGGCCAAGCTCCTCCTCATCCCCCTCGACGACACCGTCATCTTCCCGACGATGGACATCAACCTGCCGGTCGATGCGTCCGGCGAGGATCGCGTCCTGCTCGTGCCCCGGCACGATGGCCAGTACGCCAAGGTCGGCACGATCGCCAAGGTCGCCGACACCATCCGCCTGCCCGGTGGCGGGCGCGGCGTCTCGCTCGAGAGCGAGTCGCGCGGCGTGATCTCCGGCGCGGCGACCGAGGACTCCGATGGCCGCCTGCGGGCTGAGGTCACCGAGCATCCCGACACCAAGCCCGTCGACGGCCGCACCCGCGAGCTCGAGCGCGAGTACCGCGCGGTCGTGGAGGAGATCCTCTCCGAGCGCGGCGCCGACGAGCGCGTCGCGGCGTTCCTGCGCGGCGTCAGCGACCCCGGCGCGCTGGCCGACACGGCCGGCTACAGCCCCGACCTGACCTTCGAGCAGAAGGTCCGCGTGCTCGAGACGCTCGACGTCACGGCGCGCCTGGCGCTCGCTGTCGAGCTGCAGCGCGAGCGGCTGACCGAGCTGCAGGTGCGCAACCGCATCCGCAACGACGTGGAGTCCGGCGCCCAGAAGCAGCAGCGCGAGTACTTCCTGCGCCAGCAGATGGACTCGATCCGCCGCGAGCTGGGTGAGGACGAGTCGGTCGCCGACGACTACCGCAAGAAGATCGCCGAGGCCGGCATGCCCGACGACGTGCGCCAGCAGGCCGAGCGCGAGCTCGATCGCCTGGAGCGCGCCGGCGAGCAGAGCCAGGAGTCGTCGATGATCCGCACGTACCTGGACTGGCTGCTCTACGTGCCGTGGAGCAAGCAGTCCGACGAGGTCCTCGATCCGGTCCACGCGCGTGAGGTGCTCGACGCCGACCATGCGGGCCTGGAGGACGTCAAGGACCGCATCACGGAGTACATCGCTGTGCGCAAGCTCAGGCAGGAGCGGGGCATCGAGGCCGACAAGAAGGCCGGGGCCATCCTCACCCTGATCGGCCCGCCCGGCACCGGCAAGACCTCGATCGGCGAGTCGATCGCCCGTGCGACCGGACGCGAGTTCGTGCGCATGTCGCTCGGCGGCGTGCGTGACGAGGCCGAGATCCGCGGCCATCGCCGCACGTACATCGGCGCCCTGCCGGGACGGCTGGTCCGCGCCCTGCGCGACGCCGGCACGATGAACCCGGTGATCATGCTCGACGAGGTCGACAAGGTCGGCGCCGATTGGCGCGGCGATCCGTCGGCGGCGCTGCTCGAGGTCCTCGACCCGGCGCAGAACCACTCGTTCCGCGATCACTACCTCGACATCGAGATCGACCTCAGCCAGGTCCTGTTCATCGCGACGGCGAACGTCGCCGAGACGATCCCGGGGCCGCTGCTGGATCGCATGGAGGTCATTCGCTTCGACGGCTACACCGTCGCCGAGAAGACCGCCATCGCCCGCGACTACCTGTGGGCGCGCCAGCGCGAGCGCAACGGCCTGCGCGATGACGAGGTCGCGGTCGACGACGAGATCCTGACGCTCGTGGTCTCGGAGTACACCCGCGAGGCGGGCGTGCGCCAGCTCGAGCGCGAGCTCGGGACGCTGCTGCGCAAGACCGCGACGAAGATCGCATCGGATCCGACGGTGGCTCCGGTGACGGTCGACGTCGAGCTCGTGCGCGAGGCGCTCGGGCGCCAGAAGGTCTTCCAGGAGGCCGCTGCGCGCACCGCGGTGCCGGGCGTGGCGACGGGCCTGGCGGTGACCGGCGTCGGCGGCGACGTGCTGTTCATCGAGGCCAACGCGATGAAGGGCAAGGGCAACCTGACGCTGACCGGCCAGCTCGGCGACGTCATGAAGGAGTCCGCGCGCATCGCGCTGACCTACGTCCGCGCCCACGGCTCCGAGCTCGGCATCGGCGACGACGCCTTCGACGAGCGCGAGTTCCACGTGCACGTTCCGGCGGGAGCGATCCCGAAGGACGGCCCGAGCGCGGGGATCGCGATGACGACGGCGCTCGCGTCGCTGCTGACCGGACGGCCGGTGCGCCACACCGTCGGCATGACCGGTGAGGTGACGCTCCAGGGCCGTGTCCTGCCGATCGGCGGCCTGAAGCAGAAGGTGCTTGCCGCGCACGCCGCGGGCCTGACCGACGTCATCCTCCCCGAGCGCAACCGCGCCGACCTGGATGACGTTCCCGCCGACGTGCGCGAGGCGATGACGTTCCACCCCGTGATGACCGTCGACGAGGTCCTCGACATCGCCCTCGAACCTGCACGCACTGAGCCCATCAGCGCGTAGCAGCCGGCGGCTCGGGCCGTTCCCCCCGCCCGAGCCGCCCCCACGAGAAGACGGCCGCGCCTGGCCATGGGCGCGGCCGTTCTCGTTCTGACGTGACCGTGCCGCGGATCACCGGCGTTCTTGGCGAAGGCGCTCATGCGCGCCGTGCGCTCGCGTCGAGGTAGCGCTCGGCCGGCGCACGCCGAGGGACTCGTCGCAGCCGGTCACGAGACGTTCTACCGCACCCGATCACCGATACGAGATTGATACCGGCGTGATCCGGCCCTGTTCCTCGGCGGTCCGATCCTGTGTTCATCAGGCAAGCAAGCGTTTGAGACCACAGGAGCCAGACATGTTCAACTACCTCGCCAAGAACCCCCGCCGCGCCCTCGGCGGCCTCGCCACGATCCTCGCCTCGGTCGGCCTTGCCGTCGGTTCAGGCGCGACGTTCACGTCGCACACCGCCAACCTCAGCAACACCTTCACGTCCGGGTCGCTCGTCCACACGAACTCCAAGGACGGCGTCGCGATCGTCACCGGCTCCAACCTCAAGCCCGGCGACGTCAGCACCGGCACCGTCACGATCAAGAACACCGGCACGCTGAAGGGCAGCTTCAAGCTCACCGAGACCAACGACACCAACGGCTTCGGCGCCGGCAACCTCAAGCTGAAGATCGAGGACGTCACGACCCCGGCGTCGCCCGCCACCCTCTACAGCGGCGACCTCGGCAGCGTCGCCGCGAGCGGCATCGCGGTCAGCCCGGACTGGGCCGTCGGCGAGCCGCGCACGTACAAGTTCACGGTGACGCTCGACGCCAACACGCCCAACGCCGACCAGGGCAAGTCCGCGACCGCCGACTACGAGTGGGACGAGGTCCAGGCCGCCTCCTAGCGCCGGCCGCGCCCGCCAGCACCGCATCCCTCCGCGGGCGCAGGCCGAAGCTCCGGCCTCCGCCCGCACCCCTCTTCCACGCCAGCCGACACGAGCCCCCACACCATGCGCCACTTCACGAGCCTTCTTCGCACCGCCGCCGTGACCCTCGCCGTGCTGGCGGTCGTCGCGGCCGCCGCGGTCATGCTCGCGCCCGTCGTCGCCGGCTACGAGCGCTACGTCATCACGAGCGGCTCGATGACCGGCACCTACGACACCGGCTCGGTCGTCTACGCCAGGAACGTCCCGACCGCCGAGCTGCGCATCGGCGAAGTCATCACCTATGCCCCGCCCGCCGGCGCCGGCCCGACCGAGCTCGTCACGCACCGCATCGCGCAGATCACCCGCGGCCCGGACGGCCAGCGCGTGTTTCGCACGAAGGGCGACGCCAACCCCGCCGCCGACCCCTGGCGCTTCGAACTGCCGGAGGCGCAGCAGGCGCGGGTCGCCCTCTCGGTCCCGCTCGCGGGCTACGTCTTCATCGCGCTCGCCGATCGTGACCTGCGGATGCTGCTCATCGGCGGCCCGGCGCTGCTCGTGGCGCTGTCGGTCCTCCTCGGGATGATCCGCGACGCTCGCGCCGAGTCGCGTCGCGACCGCGCGACGCCGACCGCCGCGACGCCCGAGTGGGTTCAGCCGTGAGCCCACGCCGCGGTCTTGCGATCCTGCTGGGCCTCGGCGTCCTCGCATGCGGCGCCAGCACGCCGTCGGGCGCCACCTACAGCGCCAAGTCGGTCAATCGCGGGAGCACCTTCGCCGCCGCGGCCGACTGGGTCGCCCCGACGGTGGCTGTCACCGCTCCGGCGGCCGCGCTGCGCGGCTCCGTCACGCTCGCCGCGACGGCCGCCGACGTCGGCTCGGGCGTGGCGTCGGTGCGCATCCAGCGCTCGGCGGCGGGCCAGGCGACGTGGACCGACGTCTGCACGGATGCCACGGCGCCGTTCTCCTGCGCGCTGGACACGACGACCCTCGCCGCCGGGCGCTACGACCTGCGCGCGATCGGCCTCGATGCCGCCGGCAACTCGACCGCGTCGGCCGTCGTCGCCAACGTCCTCGTCGACAACAACGCGCCGACCGTGACGCTCGACGACCCAGGATCGTTCGTGCGCGGCACCGTCACGCTGACTGCGACCGCCGCCGACGGCGCGGGCGCCGGGGTGACGTCCGTGAAGCTGCAGCGCGCGACCGCCGACACCACGAGCTGGACGGACATCTGCACCGACACGATGTCGCCGTACTCGTGCTCGCTGAACACGACGTCGCTGCTCAACGACGCCTACGACCTGCGGGCGATCGCCACCGACGCGGCGGGCAACACGACGACGAGCGATCTCGCGGCGATCGACGTCGACAACGTCCTGCCGACGATCACGATGACCGATCCAGGCGCGACGCTCAGCGGCACGGTCACGCTCGCGACGACGCCCGCCGACGCCGACTCGGGCGTCGCGACTGTGACGATCCAGCGCTCGATGGCGGGGCTGAGCACCTGGACGGACGTCTGCACGATCGGCGCGGCGCCCTGGAGCTGTCGCTTCAACACGACGACCGTCGCCGACGGCCTCTACGACGTGCGCGCGATCGCCGCCGACGCGGCGGGGAACACGCGGACATCCTCGGCCGTCACGCTGCGCCGCGTCGACAACACCATCGTGAGCACGATCTCCGTCGAGGATCCCGGCGCGTTCCTGAGCGGCACGGTGACGGTGACGGCAAACGCCACCGCGCTCGGCGGCGTCGCCTCGGTGCGGATCCAGCGCTCCCGCGCCGGCGCGGAGACGTGGACGGACATCTGCACCGACACGACGTCGCCGTACACCTGCGCGTTCGACACGACGACGGCCGCGACCCCCGACGGCCGGTACGACCTGCGCGCGATCATGACGTCGAACCTCGGCGCGACGACCACCTCGGCCACGGTCGCCAACCGCACGATCGACAACACGCCGGTGCGCGGCGTCGACGTGCAGACGATCAACGCTACCGGCGGCACGAGCGGCCGCCCCGATGCCGGCGACAGGCTGATCCTCACCTACAGCGACCAGATGAAGCCCTCGACGCTGATCCCGGGCTGGGCCGGCACGACCGCCGCCACCGTCTACGTCCGCTTCAACGACGCGGCCAACGTGGAGTCGATGGCGCTGACCGCCAATGCGGCCGGCAGCCAGGCGACCGGCCTCGGCACGATTGCCCTCAGCTCCAACTACCTGCGCAAGAACCGCACCGTGACGTTCACCTCGACCGCGACGGTCGGCACGTCGGCCGCGGGCGGCTCGGTCGTGACGATCACGCTGGGCGCGGCGAGCGATGCCGTGCGCACGTACTCGACCGCCGTGGCGATGAAGTGGACGCCCAGCGCCACGGCGATCGATCTCGCCGGCCGAGCGTCGTCGTCGACGACGGTGACCGAGTCCGGCGCGCTGGACCGCGACTTCTGATGACGGCGCCGTTAGCGTGGACACCGTGACGACCACCCCCGACCCGTCTGACGCGCAGGACCGCGAGCGCGCGCGGCTGGCGGCGCTGCACGCCCTGCGCATCCTCGACACGCCCGACGAGGAGCGCTTCGACCGCATCACCCGCGTCGCGGCGCAGGTCTGCGGCGTGCCGATGGCGCTGATCACGCTCATCGACACCGACCGCCAGTGGGCGAAGTCGTGCTTCGGGCCGATCGCGCGCGAGATTCCGCGCACGGACTCCTTCTGCGTGCACGACCTCGACCTGCCGGCGCCGCTCGTGGTGCTCGACGCCCGCAAGGACGAGCGGTTCGCCGCCAACCCGCTCGTCACGGGGGCGCCGCACCTGCGCTTCTACGCGGGCGTCACGTTGCGCTCCGCCGACGGGCACGCGCTCGGCCGCCTCTGCGTGCTCGACGCGGCGCCGCACGCACCCGACCCCGTGACGCTGCGCACGCTGCGCGACCTCGTCGCCTGGGCCGAGCTCGAGCTGCACAGCGGGGCGGCGCCGGGAATGCGCGAGGATGCCGGAGCCGACGCGCTCGCGCGCATGCAGGAGCGCTTCCTCACCGTCGCGGCGCACGAGCTGCGCACGCCGCTGACCCTCATCCGCGGCTTCAGCGACGAGCTGCTGGACCCGGCGAGCGGTCCGCTGAGCAGCGAGCAGCGCGAGTCGGCCGCGGCGATCGCGCGTGGCGCGAAACGCCTGCAGGCGCTCGTCGACGACCTCATGCTCGTGCTCGAGCTCGACGCCGGCCGTGTCGCGGTCAAACCCGCGACGGTGGACCTCGCGACGCTCGTCGCGCAGCTGTGCGAGCGCTTCGGCGAGCGCGCCGACGCCGCCGGCGTCACGCTCGCCGTCCAGGTTGCGCCCGACGCGGCGGTCGCCGCCGACCGCGAGCGGCTGCAGCGCGCCCTTGGCGCGCTGCTGCGCAACGCGATCGACTGGAGCCCGCGCGGCGGCACGGTGGGCATCGCCGCGAGCGCCGACGGTGGCGAGGCCCGCCTCTCGATCAGCGACGAGGGTCCCGGCCTGCCGGAGGACGAGTACGGCGCGCTGGGCCTGCGCTTCCGGCGCCTGCGCGGCAACGATCCGCGCGAGGGGGCAGGCCTGGGGATCGGCATCGCGCGCGCGATCGCCGAGCTGCATGGCGGCCGCCTCGCGGCCGAGCCCGCGCCGGGGGGCGGCGCATGCCTGCACGTCACCCTGCCCGCGCTCGCGGCCGGGGCTCGCGCCGAAGGAGCCGGCGCCGCACGGCCGGCGTAGGGCGTGACCGGGATCCGGCTTCAGACCCTGCTGCAGCGCGGGCAGGCGCTGCAGCGACGCAGCAGTTCGGCGAGGGCGCCTCACGCGGCGCGCGCCGGTCGGCGGTGTCGCGGAGGCCGTCAGCGCGAGCGATCGCGATGGCCGAGCGCATCGAGGAGATGGTCGCGCGCCTGCGCGGGCTCGACCAGCTCAAGTCCGGAGGTGCGCAGCACGGTTGGCGCGCCTCGCGGTTTCGGATCCTCCTGCGGCGCGAGGCTCAGGCCGGCGGCCGGTAGCGGTAGCCGAATCCGCGCACGGTCTCGATCGGCTCGTGCTCGAGGTGGTCGGCGAGCTTGCGCCGCAGGCGTGCGACCGCGAGCTTGACCTGGTCGGAGGAGGCGAAGTCGTCGCCCCAGACGAGCTCGACGAGCTGCTGTCCGGACAGCAGTTGCCCCGCATTGCGCACGAGGACGGCGAGCAGGCGGAACTCCAGCGGGGTGAGGCGCAGCTCGACGTCGCCGGCGCGGACGAGGCGCTGCGCGTGGTCGACGGTGAGCGCGGGGTCGACGTAGACGTCGGTCTGCCGCTCGCGGTCGGCGGGACGCCGGCGCCGGCGCAGGAGCGCCTCGACACGCGCGACGAGCTCCTGGCGGCCGAAGGGCTTGGTGACGAAGTCGTCGGCGCCGCCGCGCAGGGCGCGCACCTTGTCGAGCTCGTCGCCCTGGGCCGTCAGCATGAGCACGGGCACGTCGCTGAGGTCGCGGACGCGCTCGAGCACCTGCCAGCCGTCCATCCCGGGCAGCCCGATGTCGAGCAGGATGAGGTCGGGGCGGTCGGCGAAGAGCACGCGCAGCGCCTCGTGGCCGTCGGCGGCGCCGCGCACGCCATAGCCGGCCCGCTCGAGCAGAACCCGGACGAGACGCTGGATGTCGGCGTCGTCCTCGACGACGAGGATCGTGGCGCTGGCCATGCCCCCCATTATCGGCGTGCCGCGACGGTCGGATGAACCGGCGCCGGCCTCGGCGCATGCGCCTCGGCAACGACCGACGGGCGAGGCCGGCGCCGTCGAGCATGTCAGTGACCGCCGAACAGCCGACCCCGCCTCGACGCGTGCGCCCCTACACGGAAGCGTGGGGGACACGAACGCGCGGGGTGCGGGGCGGCGGCATCGGTCCGCCGCCCCACGACCCTCGCGGTCTGCGGTCGCGTCAGGTATCGGGAGCGCGACTCGCGGTTCCTCGCCTGCACCCCGTTGCCGGGGCGCAGAGTGCCGAACTGGATGGGGGAGGGGTCTCCAGCCGGCGATTCAGAACCTGTGGAGCATTGTTCACCCGGCACCTCAACGCCGGTTAAGCGACGGCTCAGGCGGCCGTTAAGTTTCCGACCGCGCGGCGAGGGCGCGATTCGCCGACATCGGCTGTGTGGCGGCGAGCACCCACCAGATCGCCAGCGCCTGCAGCGGCAGGCGAGCCCAGAGCAGGGCCGGGGTCAGCCCCGGATAGCGATCCGGGTGCAGCGCCATGTGCAGGTTCGCGGGGAAGATGGTGACGAGCGTCGCGACGAGCCACAGGCCGGCAGCGCGACGCGTCCGCTCGGGCACGATGCCGAGCGCACCGCCGATCTCGGCCGCCCCGCTGGCCAGCACGAGCTCGCGATGGGCGGGCAGGTAGTCGGGCATGATGCTCTCGTACATCCGGGGGCGCAGGAAGTGCAGCGCCCCGGCGGTGGTGAAGAAGGCGACCAGGAGCCGCTGCGACCACCTCATCGAGCGCGCAGGCCATCGAGCGCGATGCGCAGGTAGCGCTTCCAGTCCAGCGCGGCGCCGGCCCGCTGGGCGGCCGCGATGTGACCGAAGCCGCACATGATCGTGCCGATGTCGGCGAAGGTGACGTCTGCACGCATCGCGCCCGACGCCTGCGCGCGGGCCAGCAGCGTCGACGTCGCGGTCGCCAGCCGGTGCTGTCCGCGCGAGGCGTCCTGCACGGCGGTCGGGTGGCCGCCGACGATCTCACACCACGCCACGTCGGCGGCGACCGCGTCGGCGATGCGCCAGATCGTCGTCGTGAAGATCTCCCAGCCATCGCCCTGCTCAGACTCGAGCGCTGCCTCGACCGTTTCGGCGAGCCGCTCGAAATGCTCTTCGGCGAGCGCCGCGACGAGCGCGTCCTTGGTCGGGAAGTGGCGGTACAGCGTCCCCACGCCGACGCCCGCGCGGCGCGCGATGTCCTCGACCTGGGCGTCGAGCCCGGTCTCGGCGAACGCCGCGGCGGCGGCGGCAACGACCTTCTCGCGATTTCGCCGGGCATCGGCGCGCAATGGCCGGTGAGCGGTGGTTGACAAGCGGAACCTCCCCTCCGTATGCTGCGCCGCAACTAAGCGGAGTCCTTGCTCATGTTAACGCGATCTCACCGGGAGTACGACCGATGACCGATGCCGAGGCCATCCAGCGCCGCAAATGGCTCGCGCTCGCCCTGCTGGCCAGCACACAGTTCGTGATCGTGCTCGACGTTGCGATCGTCAATGTCGCGATCCCCTCGATCGGCCGGGACCTGAAGTTCTCCGAGGAGAACCTCACGTGGATTCCCAACGCCTACGCGCTGACGTTCGGTGGCTTTTTGCTGCTCGGCGGGCGCATGGCGGACCTGCTGGGCCGTCGACGCCTGTTCATGGGCGGCCTCGTGCTGTTCGCCGTGGCCTCGCTGCTCGGCGGGCTCGCGTCGAGCGAGACCCAGCTGATCGTCGCACGCGCGGTGCAGGGGATCGGCGCGGCGATCCTGGCGCCGTCGGCCCTGTCGATGGTCACGAACATGTTCGAGGAGGGCGCGGAGCGCAACAAGGCGCTTGGCGTCTGGGGCGCGGTGTCGGGCTCCGGCGGCGCGGCCGGGGTCCTGCTCGGTGGCGTACTGACCGAGTACCTCGGCTGGGAGTGGGTCCTCTGGGTCAACGTCCCGATCGCCATCGCCGCCGCGCTGCTTGCGCCGCGGCTGCTCGACGAGAGCCGCCGGGAGACCGACCTGCGCCATTTCGACGCGCTCGGCGCGATCACCGTCACCGCCGGCCTGTCGCTGCTCGTGTTCGCGCTCGTCGACACCATCAACGAAGGCTGGGGCTCGACGCAGACGGTCGCGCTCCTCTCGGTCTCGGCTGCGCTGATCGCCGCGTTCGTCCTGATCGAGCGGCGCTCGGTCGACCCGCTGATGCCGTTTCGCATCTTCCGCCTGCGCACGCTGACCGGGGCGAACGTCGTGGGCCTGCTGGTCGGAGCGTCGCTGTTCGCGATGTTCTTCTTCCTGTCGCGCTACATGCAGGAGGTGCTCGGCTACAGCGCGCTCGACACGGGTCTGTCCTATCTGCCGCTCGCGATCGTGATCATCGTCTCCGCGGGTGGCGCGGCGCAACTCGTCACGCGGCTGGGGTTCAAGCCGGTACTCGTGACGGGGCTCGCCCTGATCGCCATCGCACTGCTGTGGTTCTCGCAGGTGCCAAGCGACGGCTCGTACCTGCCGAACCTGCTCGCCCCGATGATCATCGTCGCGGTCGGCTTGGGCTTCGCGTTCGTCCCGGTGACCATCGCCGCGGTGAGCGGCATCTCCGCGGATGACTCGGGTCTGGCCTCGGGTCTGATCAACACCTCGCAGCAGGTCGGCGGCGCGCTTGGCCTCGCGGTCCTCGGCACGATCGCGAGCTCGAAGACGACGGATCTGATCGGCACCGGGCAGGGCGCGCCTGCGGCGCTGACGGAGGGCTTCCAGCTCGCATTTCTCGCTGGAGCGGGATTCGCGATCCTCGGCGTCCTCGCGACGCTCCTGCTCGTGAGCGGCAAGGACTCCAAGGCGGTCGTCGGAGCCTCCGCCGCGGATCTTCCGATGGCGTAGCCGCGGGCGCGGCTCAGGCGCTCGGCTGATCGACGTCGAGCGTGAACTCGTGCTCGCCGAGCAGGACGACGAGCGGCTCGCCGGCACGACCGGCGATGCCGAGCGGCACGCCGGGGTCGTTCGTCTCGTAGTCGGCGGCGACGACGCTCGCGCCCGGCAGCAGTGCCGCCAGCTCGCGCACGACGCGCGCGTACATCTCCAGGCCACCGAGCACCCCCGCGACGTGGCCCTCGGCGGCGTCGACCTCGAAGGCCGGCAGGCGGCGCATGAACGGCAGCTCGGGCAGGGGGACGTCGGCGGCCGCGTCGTGCGGCAGCTCGCGCGCGCCGGCCTCGTCGCGCACGACGATCGCCCGCAGGCGCTCGCACTCGACGATCGCCGCATCCGGGCCATCGAGGGCGATGCTCACGCGCAGCGCTCCGGTCCCGTGCAACAGCTCGCGCGCCAGGGCGATCGCGAGGTCGACCTGGCTCACTGCGGCTCGATGCGCGCGTGGGTGAAGCGGTGCAGCGGGCCGGCCAGCCAGGCGGCGTCGCCGTAGCGATCGCGCAGCGCTGCGGGCACCGCCGCGTGGTCGTAGGGGACGCGCCGGTGCTCGATCGCGCCGTCGTCGTGCAGCAGGGCGTAGGCGGCGCGGTGATCGCCGTCGAAGGGCATGCCGACGCTGCCGGGGTTGACGAGCTCGATCCCGTGGATCGGCGAAATGCGCGCGAACGGCAGATGCGTGTGGCCGAAGACCAGCCGCCGTTCGCGGACGCCGTCGAGCAGCTCGGCCTCGTCGTCGGCCGGCTCGGGCAGGAAGGACCGGACGTCGCTGACGGGCGAGCCGTGCCAGGCGCGCGTGTGATCGTCCAGCGGCGCGCTCGGCGGCAGCGCGTCGAGCTCGCGCACGAGCGCGGAGCCGAGCGCCTCGCGCGCGACCGCCGTCGCCGGGCGCACCGGCTCGGGCGCGGCGTCCGGGTCGGCGGTCCAGCGCTCGCCGTTGCCGCGGATCCAGGTCGCGGGGGAGAGCTCCTGCAGGCGGTCCACGGTCGCCTCGGGCCACGGCCCGAACAGCGCGACGTCGCCGCCGATGAAGTACGCGTCGGCGCCCTGCTCAGCGGCGTCGTCGAGGACGGCGGCGAGCGCGAGGGCGTTGCCGTGGACGTCGTAGATCAGCGCCCGCA
Organism: uncultured Actinomycetes bacterium; assembly: GCA_963746165.1. GTDB lineage: Bacteria > Actinomycetota > Thermoleophilia > Solirubrobacterales > Solirubrobacteraceae > CADCVQ01. Next base: position 271,288 of record CAVVAG010000016.1, read on the forward strand.
TCCGCGTAGTGTTACCCCCGGTGGACGATCTCGCCCTCACCGGCCCGACGCTGCGGGTGCGGATCCCGCGCGACGAGGACGCCGCCGCGCTCTTCGAGCAGGCGTCCGATCCGGAGGTGACGCGCTGGTTCTCGTGGGGGCCGTACTCGTCGGAGGCGGAGGCGCGCGCGTACCTCGCGCGGCTGGCGCCGCAGCGCGAGCGCGGCGAGCACCTCGACCTCGTGATCGAGCACCTCGAGGCGGGGCCGATCGGCATCACGGGCCTCGGCGAGCTCGCCGTCCGCGACCGGCGCGCCGTGATCGGGTCCTGGCTGGGCCGCACGTGGTGGGGCACCGGCGCCAACCACGAGGCGAAGGCGCTCATGTGCCATCTCGCGTTCGCCGTGCTCGGCCTCGAACGGGTGGGGGCGTACTCGAACGTCGAGCACGCCCGCTCCCAGCGCGCGCTCGAGCGGATCGGCTTTCGGCGCGAGGGCGTGCTGCGCGGCTACCACCGCCACGGCGGCCGCGCCCTGGACGTCGTCGTCTTCGGGTTCCTGCGGGCGGAGTGGGAGGCCGGCGAGCTGCCGGCGGTGCCGGTGACGGTGACCGGGGATCCGCCGCGCCCCTTCATCGTGGCGGATTGACCCCGGATACCGGGGTCAATCCGACATTCAGCGCGGACCATGGCGCTCGGAGCGCGGTGGCCGGGGCGCGAAGCTCGTCCCGAGCAGCGCTGGCTAACCGGGAGCGATGGATCCGGTTTCGTAGGCGCGAATGACAGCCTGGGTGCGATCGCGCGCGTCGAGCTTGGCGAGCACGTGGGCGACATGGTCTTGACCGTCTCGAGGCTCACGATGAGGTCCGTGCGCCGGGTGCGGATATCGCACCCGGCGCGTCACACGAGCCGGTTGCGCCTCGCGCTGCAGAGCGCGGATCGTTCAGGCTCGCCGTGCCTCCCAGCTGAAGCCGCGCACGGCGAGCACGATGCCCAGCGCGGCCCAGATCAGCACGACCGCGAGGTCGTCGAGGTGATCGGCGAACGACGCGCCGGTGACGATCGCCGCCGACAAGCCGTCGATGAGATGCGTCAGCGGGAGCGCCTGGGCGATGTCGCGCAGGAAGGCCGGGGCGTTGTCGGCGTCGTAGAAGACCCCGCTCAGGACGATCACCGGCAGGAAGATCGCGTTGACGTACGCGGGCGCGGAGTCGAAGTTCGGAATCGCGTGCGACAGCGCCACGCCGAGCGAGGCGAGGCAGATCACGCCGGCGGCGACGAACGTGGCGAGCATGAACCAGTCGTGGGGCAGGCCGGTGCCGAACAGCAGCGCGCCCGCGCCGATGACGATCGTCAGCTGGATCGCCGTGTTCGTCACCGCGTGGCCCGCCAGCGCGGCGAGGTAGTTGCCGCTCGGCAGCGGCGTGCCGCGCAGGCGCTTGAGCACGCCCTGCTCGCGCAGGAAGACGAGGTTCATGGCCAGCGCCACGAACGTCGTCGTCATCACGCTCATGCCGGCGATGCCCGGCACGATGACGTCGAGGTCCTCCTGGCTGCCCGAGAAGATCGCTCCGAACAGCGCGAGGAAGAGCAGCGGCAGCACGAAGTTGAAGAACGCCGCGCTGGGATTGCGCCAGAACATGCGGCGCTCCAGGCGGTACTGGCGCCAGGTGAGCGCGACGGCGCTCATCGGTGGGCCTCGCCGACGTCGGCGTCGACGCCGGCGGCGGGCTCCGCCGTCAGCTCGAGGTAGACGTCCTCCAGCGACGGGCGGCTGACGCTGAGGTCGGCCAACGCGGTCCTGCGCGCGAGCGCCGCGCTCGTGAGCTGATGCAGCAGCGCCGTCGGGTCGTCCGTCTCGCGGCTGACGAGCTCGCCGCTCTCGTCGCGCCAGGCCACGCGGTAGCGCGACGACGCGCCCACGCCGAGGTCGGCGGGCGCGCCGACGGCGAGGATCCGCCCGTCCTTGACGATCGCCACCCGGTCGCAGAGCGCCTGCGCCTCGTCGAGGTAGTGGGTCGTCAGCAGGACGGTCTTGCCGAGGTCAGCGAGGGCGCGGATGACATCCCACGCCGCGCGCCGTGCCGCTGGATCGAAGCCGGTCGTCGGCTCGTCGAGGAAGATCAGCTCGGGATCGCCCACGAGCGCCAGCGCGAAGTCCAGCCGCCGCGACTGGCCGCCCGACAGCCTTCGGGTGAGCACGTCCTGGCACTCGCCGAGTCCGGCCAGCTCGACGACCTCGCCGACGTCTCGCGGCGCGGGGTAGAAGCCCGCCCAGTGCGCCACGAGCTCGCGCGGTGTCGCGTGGCGATAGATCCCGCTGGACTGCAGCACGATGCCGACGCGCTCGCGCAGCGCGCGCGGGCGCCCGCCCGGGTCGTGCCCGAGCACCGAGACGATCCCGCTCGTGCGCAGGCGATAGCCCTCCAGCACCTCGACGGTGGTCGTCTTGCCGGCGCCGTTGGGGCCGAGCAGGCCGAAGACCTCGCCCCGGGCGACCTCGAAGTCGACGCCCTGCACCGCATGCACGTGGCCATAGGACTTGTGCAGGTCGCGCACGAGAATGGCAGGGGCGGCTGAATCCACGGCGGCGCAATCATGACAAGATCGGCTGCGGCGGCTCACGTGACGCGCTGTGCCTGCATCGACATCGGGTCGAACACGACGCGCCTGCTCGTCGCGGAGCCCGTCGCCGGCCGGCTGCGCGCGGTCGTCTGCGAGCGCGCGTTCACGCTGCTGGGAGCATCGGGGGCCACGCCGTGCGAGCTGGGGGCGACCAAGATCGGCGAAGTGGCGGCGGTCGTCGCCCGCCAGGTGCGGATCGCCGAGGAGCTCGGTGCCGTGTCGCTGCGCGTCGTCGCGACGGCCGCCGTTCGCGGCGCCGTCGACCGGGCGATGCTGGCGGCCGCGATCGCGGCCGGGTGCGGTGCGCGCCTGGAGGTCCTCGACGCGCAGGAGGAGGCGCGCCTGGCCTTCCACGGGGCGATCGGCATGCTGGCCGAGCGCCCGGCGGGTCTGCTCGGGGTCGTCGACGTCGGCGGCGGGTCCACCGAGCTCGTGGTGGGAACGCCCGAGGCCGGCGTGACGTGGTCGATCTCGCTGCCACTGGGATCCGCGTCGCTCACCCGATCGGAGCTGCCGTCGGACCCGCCGACCGCGGCCGAGCTCGCGAGCGTGCGCGCCACCCTCGCCGATCGCTTCGGCGCGGTCGCGGCGCCGCGGCCGGCGCTCGCCTACGCCGTCGGCGGCAGCGCGACGTCCATGCAACGCCTCATGGGCGCGGCGCTCGATCGCGAGGCGCTGGCGCGCGGGCTGCAGGCGCTCGTCGCGCGACCCGCTGGGGAGGTGGCGCTGCGCCTCGGGCTGCATCCCGAGCGGGCGCGGCTGCTGCCGGCCGGGATCCTGCTGCTCGACGCCGCGTCGCAGGCGCTCCGCGCACCGCTGCAGCTCGCCGGCGGCGGGCTGCGCGAGGGGGTCGTGTTCGAGCAGCTCGCTCGGTTGGGAGGGCCAGGCGAGCGATGACCTCGTGCCGCGCTCGCGAGGACGCGAAGCGCGCAACTCGCGCCACCGGACTCTTCACCACCCGGTTACGCGCGCGGCGCGCGCGGATAGTCTGATTGAGGCTCATGGCCAATACCGAGATCGAGACGTCGCTGCAGGATCCGATCGGCTCCGTCGAGCCGGTGTCCGCGCCTGTGCCGCCTCCGCCGAGCGACGTCGACCTGCACGACAAGTCGCTGTACTTCGGCCGCGAGCTGTCGTGGCTGGACTTCAACGACCGCGTGCTGCAGCTCGTCGAGGACGGGTCGATGCCGCTGCTCGAGCGCGTCAAGCTCGCCGCGATCTGGAGCTCCAACCTCGACGAGTTCTTCCAGATCCGGGTGGCCGGCGTGCACGATCAGATCGACGCCGGCCTCTCCGAGCCGGGCCCGGACGGGCTCACGCCCTCGGAGACGATCGACGCGATCCGCGCGGGCGTGGTCTCCCAGCAGCAGCGCCTCGAGGAGGTCGTGCTCGGACACCTGTTTCCCGGCATGGCGGACCACGGTTTGTGCATCCTGCGCCTCGACGACCTCTCCAAGTCGCAGCGCAAGGCGCTCAACGAGCGCTACCGCCGCCAGATCTTCCCCGTCCTCACGCCGCTCGCCGTCGGGCACGGGCGACCCTTCCCCTACATCTCGAGCCTGTCGCTGTCGCTCGCGGCACTGGTCCGCGACCCCGAGTCGGGCGAGCAGACCTTCGCGCGGGTGAAGGTGCCGACCGAGATGCTCGACCGCTTCGTCGAGGTCGACGACGCGCCGAACACGTTCGTCGCGCTCGAGGAGGTCATCGCCGCCAACCTCGAGACGCTCTTTCCGGGGATGGAGATCGCCGGCCACGGCTTCTTCCGCGTCACCCGCGACGCCGACTTCGAGGTCTCCGACGAGGCCGACGATCTCCTGCAGGCCGTCGAGGCCGAGCTGCGCCGGCGGCGCTTCGGCGAGGCGGTGCGGCTGGAGCTCGACGCGAACATCGGGTCAGGCGTGCGCGAGCTGCTGCGCGAGGCGCTGGACCTGGAGGAGCGCCAGGTCTACGACGTCGACGGGCTGCTGGGGCTCGGCGATCTGTGGCAGATCTACGGCGTGCGCGGCTTCAGCGAGCTGCGCGACCCGCCGTGGACGCCGGTCACGCAGCCGCGCCTGCACGGCAAGGAGTCCGAGCACGCCAACGTCATGGCCGAGATGCGCCGCGGCGACATCCTCGTGCACCACCCCTACGACTCGTTCGCGACGTCGGTCGAGCGCTTCGTCGAGCAGGCCGTCGCCGATCCGGACGTGCTGGCGATCAAGATGACGGTCTACCGCACCTCCGACGACTCGTCGCTGTTTCCGGCGCTCATCCGAGCGACCGAGCGCGGCAAGCAGGCGGTCTGCATGGTCGAGCTCAAGGCGCGCTTCGACGAGCGCGCCAACATCGGCTGGGCACGCGCGCTCGAGCAGGCCGGCGTGCACGTCGTCTACGGCTACCCGGGACTGAAGACCCATGCCAAGTGCATCCTCGTCGTGCGCCGCGAGGGCGACGGCGTGCGCCACTACGTCCACGTCGGCACCGGCAACTACCACCCGAAGACCGCCCGCATCTACACGGACTTCGGCCTGTTCACCTGCGACGAGCAGATCGGCAACGACGTCGCCGACATGTTCAACTCGCTGACCGGCCTCGCGCGACCGCTGGAGAACCGCAAGGTGCTGATCGCGCCACACGGCATGCGCGAGGGTCTCGTCGAGGAGATCGAGCGCACGATCGCGGCTCGCGAGGCGGGCGACAAGGACGCGCGGATCCGCATGAAGATGAACTCGCTCGTCGACCGGCGCTGCATCCGGGCGCTGTACCGCGCGTCGCAGGCGGGCGTCGAGGTGGCGCTCAACGTGCGCGGCATCTGCTGCCTGCGCCCCGGCGTGAAGGGCATCTCGGAGAACATCACCGTGACGAGCGTGCTCGGGCGCTTCCTCGAGCATTCGCGCGTCTACAGCTTCGAGCACGGCGGCGAGAAGCGCGTCCTGATCGGCTCGGCGGACCTCATGCCGCGCAACCTCGACACCCGCGTCGAGCTCATCACGCCTGTCGAGGACCGCGCCGCGTGCGAGGACGTGCTCGACACGCTGAGCCGCTCCCTGGCGACCGAGCAGTGGGCCTGGCAGCTGCGCGCCGACGGTCGCTGGCGCAAGCGCAAGCCCGAGCATGACCCGCCCCGCTCGGTGCAGCGCGAGCTCATGAGGCTGCACGCCGCGCGCGCCAGCGAGGCCGCGCAGGCAGAAGACGTGTGAGCGGGGCTCCGCCGCCGAGCGATCGTCCGCAGCCCGCGCTCGGCGCGCCGCAGGACGCGCGCGTACACGCGCCCGCGCGCGGCAACCGCCGCCTGGAGGCGCTGCTGCAGGCCGTCGACGGCGACCTGCAGGTCAAGGCGTGGTGGCACGCCGCCGGCGTCAACGCCGAGCGACTGCACATGTCCGACCACTCCTGGGTCCATATCCAGATCGTGCTGAACATCGCCCTGCGCCTGTCGCGGCTGCTGTTCGCGCGCGGCGTGACGCCGAGCATCGTCGCCGACCACGGCCTGAAGGAGCGTGACGCCGAGGTCGTGATCGCCGGCGCCGCGCTGCTGCACTGCGTCGGCATGTCGATCCACCGCACCGACCACGAGACCTACTCGCTGTTTCTCACCGCCGACAAGCTTCCGCGGCTGCTGGCCGACGTCTACGAGGAGCCGACGCGTTCGATCGTCGTCGCCGAGACGATGCACGCGATCATCTCGCACCGCTCCAAGGGCGCGCCGTTCACGATCGAGGGCGCGATCCTGCGGGTCGCCGACGCTCTGGACATGGCGCGCGGCCGATCGCGCGTGCCGTTCGAGGCCGGTCATACGAACATCCACTCGCTGTCGGCCTACGCGATCGAGAAGGTCGCGATCGGCGCCGGCGAGGACAAGGCCGTCCGGATCGAGATCGAGATGTCCAACTCGGCCGGGATCTTCCAGGTCGACGAGGGGCTCGGGACGAAGCTGCGCGGGACGCCGCTGGAGCAGCACATCGAGGTCGTGGCGCGCATCGAGGCCGAGCACGAGCAGCGGCTCGTGCCGATCTTTCGCCTGTAGGTCGCACGCTGAGGGTTAATCGTGAGCGTCAACGCGCCAGCGCCTGATCTGACAGCCGCCGGGCCGCGCTATGCGAGAGCAATGTTAACCTCGAGTTCGGAGGCACGTTTCCCGTGACCGACTCAGCACTGCGTGAGCTCGCAGACGATCCGTCTTCGCGCAAGCGCTTTTTCAAGATGCTCGGTGGGGCGGGTGCCGTCGGCGCCTTCTCTATCGCCCTCGCCGCCTGCGGTGACGACGACGACGACAGTTCCTCGTCGGACTCGGCACCGGCTCCCGCGGCGAACGCCGACAGCAACAAGTCCGACCTGGAGATTCTCAACTACGCGCTGACGCTCGAGTTCCTCGAGGCTGATTTCTACGCCCAGGTGATCGACAGCGGCATGGTCAAGGACCCGAAGGTCGCGTCGATCGCCAAGAAGTTCGGCTCGACCGAGCAGGAGCATGTCGACGCGCTCACCGCGACGATCAAGAAGCTCGGCGGCAAGCCCGTCGCGGCACCGAAGTCCAACTTCGGGCCGACGTTCGACAAGGGCCTCATGGCGACGCTCGAGGCCGCCGCCGACGTCGAGAACCTCGGCGCGGCCGCGTACCTCGGCCAGGCCGGCAACATCAAGAACAAGGAAGTGCTCGCCGCGGCGCTGGCGATCCACACCGTGGAGGCCCGTCACGCGGCCGCTCTGAATCAGCTCGTCGGCCGCGGCTTCGGCGGCAAGGGCGGGCTCAAGGGCACGCTGCCGGACGGCGCATTCGCAAAGCCGATGGACATGAAGGCGGTCCTCGCGGCCGTCCAGCCGTTCCTGGCCTAATCGACCACCACGATCACGAAAGCGAGAATGCACATGGCTTCATCGCGACTGGTGGCCCCCGAGTTGGCCGCCATCAAGGTTCACGGAATGACACGGGAGTCGTTTCTCCTGCGCTCGACGCTGGCGGGTGCCGCCGCCTACGGCACGCTGTCGGCAACGGGGCTCGTCACGAGGGCGCTCGCCGACTCCAGCAGCGTCGACGTCGACATCCTCAACTTCGCGCTCACGCTCGAGTTCCTCGAGACGGAGTTCTACAAGCTCGCCGCCGATCAGGTGAAGGGTCTGTCGGACGACGAGAGCAAGCTGACCGAGGAGCTGCGCGACAACGAGCAGGAGCATGTCGACGCGCTGACCGCGACGATCAAGCAGCTCGGCGGCAAGCCGGTCGCCAAGCCGGAGTTCGACTTCGGCGCAGCGTTCGGCAGCCGCGCGACGTACCTCAAGACCGCCAATACGCTCGAGGACACCGGCGTCAGCGCCTACAACGGCGCAGCGCCGATGATCAAGTCGGGCGAGGTGCTCGGCGCGGCCGGCGGGATCGTGCAGGTCGAGGCGCGCCACGCGGCGCTGATCCGCCTCATCCGCAACAAGCCGCCGGCGCCCAGCGCGTTCGACAAGGCCAGCGACATGAAGGCCGTGCTGGCAGCCGTGAAGCCGTTCATCAAGGCCTGAACCCGAGTCGACGCAACCACCTGACGCCGGCCGCCCGGCGGGGACAGCGCTCTCGCGCTGCTCCGGCCGGCTCGGCGTCAGGCTGTGCGCGTCAGCGCGTGACGTTCGTCAGCGCGTTGGCAACCTTCTGCAGCGCGCCGTTGATGCCGCGGATCTCGCCCTCGATCGGCCGAGTCTGGTCGTCGATCGCATGCACGCCGACGCGGATCAGCGCCGCCGTCGAGGCGATCTTGTTCAGGGTTGCGGTGATCGCGACGAGGTAGCCGGCGAGCACGAGGACGAGCAGCAGGACCTCGACGAGCGTGAGCACGATCAGGAGACTGTCCATCAGATCGCTCCTTCCCTATCCGTGATTGGAGAGCTCGTCTACGAGCTCGTCGCTGGACTGGCGCGTGTTCTTCAACAGGTAGGTCATGGCCGTGTTCTTCACGACCGCCTTGCCGTTGACCCACGTGCCCCAGATGTCGTCGTTGAGTGCCACGACCGCGCGCCGCAGGATTTCCAGCAGCGCGATGACGACGAGCAACACGACGAACCCCACCGCGAGCGTGATCACCCAGGCGGATTGATTGTCAGACAGCGCCAGGACCGTCGGGAGCGTGTTCATTGGTTGAACACCTTCCAGGCGGGCAACGTCGACGGCGCATCCAGATGCTGTTGGCTGGGCCCCGCACCCGCAGGCGCGGGCGCCGGCGCAGCGGCGGGAGCCGGTGCCGAGGCACTCAGCATCGGGGGTGCCGGCGTCTGGGGCAACGCCAGCTTGTTGAGGTAGGCGATCGCCAGCGGCGGGACCGAGTCGGCGAGCCGGCGCGTCATGCTCAGCTGGTCGGCGCCGGGGATGCCCTTCGTCAGCATCGGCGCCTTCACGGCGTTCTGAAGGTCGGCGTTCACGCTCCGCAGGGGTCGCAGGACGTCGTTGAGCAGATAGATCACGACCCCCAGGACGACGAGGCCGACGACGAGCCCGACGATCGCCAGCACGGTGGCAACGGTGCTCATTCGCGCCACCCCGGCGAGGTGTGGTAGCGGTCCACGACCGGCGCTCCGCCGCGGGCTGCGCGCAGGCAGCGCGTGATCGTCCGCACGGCGACGTTCGTCGCCCCGACGTCCTGCAGCGGGCGGGTCTTCTGGGCGATCGAGTCCAGGTCGGACACGAGGTTCTTGGCCACCCCGTTGGTCTTCCGCGCAAGCGCGGTGATGGTGAGCAGGAGGATTGCGACGAGGGCGACCACCACGGCACCGACCACCCAGCCGACCATCCACCAGTTCGAGAGCGCAAGCGTCATGAGACCGCGCTCATGGAGCGTGTCGGGACGATGTCGTCAACCCCCTGTGAGAGTGGCGCGGGCTGTCCGCCGCCCGATGCGGCAGCACATCCCGCGCACTGCGCGCAACGTACTCCTCTCGGGCCGCGGTGGCGAATTAAGGTTTAATCGGCTGGCGCTGACGCGACATCCGGGCGCGACTTTGAGAGAGACCGGTCGCCCCCATTTATCGGTCAAGCTGGGGCGGATCCCTTGGCGGCGGCACGCCGCCTGCGCAGCAGCGCGGTGGCGGCGAGGCCGGCGCCGATCGCGAGCGCCGCGACCATGACGATTCGCGTCACGAGCTCGCCGGCGGTCTCGAACGAGTCGGCGAAGGCGTAGCCGACGAGCGTGAAGGTCGTGGCCCAGATCAGGGTGCCGGCGGCGCTGTAGGGCAGGATGCGGCGCAGCGCGATGCCGGTCGTGCCCGCCACGAACGGCGTGAGCGCGCGCAGGACGCCGACGAAGCGGCCGAGCAGGATCGCCTTGCCGCCGTGGCGCTCGAAGAAGACCTCGGTGCGCTCGCGCTGGGCACGGCTGATGTGCAGGCGCTCGCCGTGGGTGTCGAGGAAGCCGCGACCGAGACGCCGGCCGACGAGGAAGCTGATCATGTCCCCGGCCAGCGCCCCGCCCCACACGAGCGCGATCAGCAGGGGCAGCGCGAGGTCGCCACGCGCGGCGACCACGCCGCCGATGACGACCGCGGTCTCACCGGGGACGAGCAGCCCGACGAACGCCCCGGTCTCCAGCAGCGCGAGCAGGGGGACCGCCACGTAGGCGAGCGGCCCGACGGATTGCGACGCGTCCGACAGCGCCCCCGCCGCGTCGGGCACGGCGATCGTGCCGCTCGTCAGCCCCACCGCGAGCGCGGCGGCCGCCGCCGCGGCGACGGCGATCGCGAGGCCGGCGCCGGCGCCCCGCCCGCGAGGGGGCTGCTCGCAGCGCGTGCGGCCTGGATGCGAGAGCGCGGGCAGTTGCATGTATCCAGCCTCGCCGTCGGCATGGCCGGCCGCCATGGTGCTGTCCCGCCGCGCGGGGTGCGGCTAGCCGCACCCTCCCTGCCGAGCAGCCGCGACGTCGCCTTCGTGCGACGTCGAGATCCGGCGGGTGACCCGGCTCACCAGTGCACGCCCTTCATGATGTTCGCCATCGCCAGCTGCTCCATGCTGGCGCGCTCGGCGTCGGCCGGAGCCTTCTCGCCCTTGGACGCGGCGGAGTCGGGGAACACGTTGTAGGCGACGTGCAGGATCTGGTCCATGACCTTCGGGGCGAGCGCATGCAGCACCTCGCCGGCCGTTCCGAGGCGCGTGTTGATCTCCTTCGGACGCGAGCGCATCGCCTCGCAGATGAGGTCGCCGGCCTCCTCGGGTGAGATCGTCGGGAAGTGGTCGTAGAGCTTCGTCGGCGCGATCATCGGCGTGCGCACGAGCTGCATGTGGATCGTCGAGAACGTGATCCCGTCGCCGATGACCTCCGACGAGACGACCCGTGTCCAGGCGTCGAGCGCGGCCTTCGACGCCACGTAGGCGCTGAAGCGCGGCGGGTTGGTCTGCACGCCGATCGAGCTGACGTTGACGACGTGGCCGAAGCCGCGCTCGCGCATGTGCGGCAGCAGCGCCATGATCATCTTGATCGCGCCGAAGTAGTTGAGCTGCATCGTGCGCTCGAAGTCGTGGAAGCGGTCCTCGGACAGCTTGATCGAGCGGCGGATCGAGCGCCCGGCGTTGTTGACGAGGAAGTCGACGGCGGGATGCTCGTCGAGGATCCGCGCGACGACCGCGTCGATCGCGTCCATGTCCGAGAGGTCCGCGCTGTAGACGTGCGCGGTGCCGCCGAGCGCCTCGATCTCCTCGCGCAGGGCCTCGAGCTTCTCCAGGCCGCGGGCGACGAGCAGCGGGACGCCGCCCGCGGCGGCGACCTTCAGCGCCGTCGCGCGGCCGATCCCGCTCGACGCGCCGGTGATGATGACCGTGCGCCCGTTGATGGCCCGCATGAACGACCGGTCCTTGTAGAGGTCGGGGTCGAGCGTGCGCTCCCAGTAGTCCCACAGCCTGTCGGCGTACGTCTCCAGCGCCGGCACCGAGATGCCCGAGCCGGCGAGTGCGCGCTCGGTGTCGCGCGTGTCGAACTGGGGGCGTATCGCCATGTGCTCCAGTACCACCGGCGGGATGCCGAAGTCGGCCAGGATGGTGTTGCGGATGTCGCGGACCTGGGGCAGCTTCATGAGCATCGAGATCGTGCCCTTGGGCAGCGCGTCGGTCAGCCGCTTGTCCACGCGGATCGCCAGCTGTGGCGCGTGGGCCGCCTTCGCGAACGCGTTGAGCGACTCGCCGACGCGCATCGCCTTCGGGTTCGTCAGATGGAACGCCTGGCGGTCGAGGTCCGGCTGGTGGGCGATGTGGTCCATCGCGCCGGCGACGAAGTCGACCGGGACGATGTTCGTGTAGCCGAGCTCGGGGCCGATCAGCGGCATCCACTCCGGCAGCGCGAACCGCGCCTTCTGGATCGCCTTGAAGAAGTAGTAGGGCCCGTCGATCTTGTCCATCTCGCCCGTCTGCGAGTGGCCGACGACGATCGCCGGGCGATACACGCGCCACGGCACGCGGGACTGTTCGCGCACGATCCTCTCGGAGTCGAATTTCGTGCGGTGGTAGGCCGACGGCAGCTTCTGGCCCTCGTCGAACATGTCCTCGCGAAACAGGCCCTTGAACTCGCCGGCGGCGGCGACGGACGAGACGTGGTGCAGGCATCCGGCGTCCAGCGCGTCCGCGAGGTCGACCGCGTTGCGCGTCCCGACGACGTTGAGGCGCTCGTTGACCTCCTCGGCGGCGGTCATGTCGTAGATCGCGGCGACGTGGAAGAAGTGCTCGATCTGGCCCTGCAGCGCGGCGATCTGCTCCTCGGACACACCGAGGCGCGGCTCCTGCAGGTCGCCGACGACGAACGTGACGCGGGCGGCGGCGTCCGCGCCCCAGCGCTCGACGAGGTTGCTCAGGCGATCCTGCGAGCCGGCGCGGACGAGAACGTGGATGTCGCCGTCGCGGTCGAGCAGTCGCTCGACGAGATGGCGGCCGATGAAGCCGGTCGCGCCCGTCACGAAATACGCCATTGCTCTCCTCTTCGGTCGTGCCTGCCGCCTGACGCAGCCAAGCCTACGCGGCGCACGTGCGCCGACGCGTGGGCGCTACCAGCCGCCCTGGACCTTGGCGGCGGCCTTCGCCGCGGCCTTGCGCCGGTCCTTGCGCTTCTCCAGCTGCCACTGCAGCACCGAGACGAGGAAGATGAACAGCGGGAAGAACACGATGAGGATGAAGCCGGCATTCGTGATGACGCGGTCGTTCGTCTCGCCGTAGGTGCCCTCGCCGTTGTCGTGCGCGAGCACGGGCGCGGCCGCGACGAGCACGGCGGTGACGGCGAGCACGGCGCTGATCGGGAGGCGGCGAAGCACGAGGCGACAGTTTATTGAGGTCGCCGATCGATCGCGCTGCGGATCGGGTAGCCGGTCTCCAATGGAACGCGACGACGACGACCTCGACTTCGCCACGCGCGAGGAGCGCGAAGCGGCGCGTGAGGCGGCCGCCATCGGCGGCAGCAACCCCGACGTGGGCGGCGCCGACCCATCGGAGCCGGTCGACCCCGCGATGCAGCCGGTCTACGAGGCCGGCGGAGGCGAGGCGGAGGGCTTCGAGCTGGCCGAGCGCGACCTCGTGCGCAACGCGTCGCACGACGACGGCGCGGGCTATCCGGAGCGCGACGCGTTCACGCCCGAGAGCGAGACGGATCGGTCTGCGGCGGAGTACGCCGAGGCCGACGAGGAGGAGCCGCCGGACCGGTAGCCCGACCGGCTCGTCGCAGCCGTCGAGCGTGCGACCGTGCCAGGAACAGAACAGGTGTGTCGCAGCGCCGGACCTGTAGCCGGACCGGCTCTCGCAGCAGTGCGGATGTACCAGGAACAGAAACAGGTGTAATCGACTGCAGAGGGATGTATCCTTTTTTCCGCATTGCACGGTGAGCAATCGGACCCCGCTTTTGAATGGAAACGGCGCCTCGCCCTCTCCGACTACGCTGAGCGCGTCGCCGGAATGGGTAGCTGGGAGTGGACGCTCGAGTCCGATGAGATCCTGTGGTCGGACAACCTGTTTCGCATCTTCGGGCTGCAGCCGGGCGCGCTCACGCCGACACCGGGCTTCGTGGTCAGCCGGATTCATCCGGCCGACCGCTCGCGCATCGTCGAATTGCTGAAAAGGATCAGGAACGGCGCGCCCGGCGATCGTGCCTTCGAGTACCGCATCGTCCACGAGGACGGCTCCATCCGCACGCTCCGGGCGAACGTGGCGACGGCCTCGGATGGCGTGGCCACCGATTTCCGGCGAGTCGTCGGCTCCGTGCAGGACGTCACGCTGGTCCGGAGACTGGACCGCGAGCTGGCGGCGCACAGCGCGGTCACGCTGGCGCTCGACGAGTGGACCTCGCTCGAAAGCGGGGCGACCGGGCTGCTGGTCGGGCCTGGCGGAGGCGCTCGAGCTCTCGTTCGGAGCGTTCTGGGTACCCGAGCCGCCCTCCCTGTCGCCCGCGGTGATCTGGCATCACCCGTCACACGAGCTGGCGTCGGTGGCCGAGACGACCCGCTCCTGGCGTCCCGGGCCGGGCTCGGCGACGGTGGGCCGAGCGTTCGTGCAGGGGGGGCCGTTGATCCTCTCGGACGCGACGACGGGCAGTCCGCCGGACAGGAGCGCGGCCATCCGGGATGCGGGACTGCGAGGAGCGCTGCTCGTCCCGGCCATGGACGGCGAGCAGACGCTGGCCGTCTGCGAGTTCCTCCTGGAGGAGGTTCCGGAACCCTCAGAGCGGCTCGTGCGCGTGCTGAAGGGCATCGGCCACGAGATCGGGCATTTCCTCAGCCACCGCAGCGGCGAGATGACCGTGCCGGCGCTGACCGCGCGCGAGCTGGCCGTCCTGCAGTTGGCCGCGGAGGCAAGCTCGGCTGCCGAGATCGCCGTGAAGCTGCACCTGAGCCCGGCGACCATCAAGCGCCACTTCGAGAGCGCCTACGCCGCGCTCGGCGTGTCGGACCGGGCCGCGGCTGTCGGAGAGGCGATGCGCCGCGGCTTGATCACCTAAGCGTCTTTCGGGCGGCGCCCCCGGCGGAGGATATCGGCGGAGGGGAGTGCTCTCGTGTGGACGTTCGTGCGGTCCGCGCGGGCGGCCGGAGTGGACACAAAGGCGAACCGTTTGGCCCAGTCGTGCCACCCGGGCCGCTGCCGATGCTGGTGAGGACGGGGAGCCATCACACCCCATCCCGGTGTCTCACGACTCGCGGGGTGTCACAGCGAATGAGGCCACCATGTTCTTGAAGAGTCGAAGGCCGTTTTCCCGTCTGGCGATGCGCGCATTGGACGCGTCCACGTTGCCGACAGGCCAGCTCGAGCAAGAGCGCTCGCGGGCGTTGTGTCAATGGCTCCTGCTTCTCGCGGTCAGCGTGTCTGCGGTCCTGGTGCCGGTCGGCCTGGCGGCGGCGGCGTGTCCACGGCCGCTGCCTCCCTGCGAGGACATGGTCGCGGTTGCAGGCAGCGTGCGCGCCAAGAGCTCCGCCGTGAAGGGTGCGAGCTGCGTGCGCAAGACGCCCGTCTGCACGACGAAGACATCTTCGAAGAAGGGTCCCCGCGGACTGCGCGGGGTGTCCGGCAAGGTAGGCGCAGCCGGTACGACCGGCGCGACCGGCGCCACTGGCGCACGCGGCGCGATCGGGCAGACCGGAGCCCAGGGCACGGCCGGAAGCAACGGCGCGACGGGTGCCGCGGGCACCGCCGGCGCACGCGGCGAAACCGGCGAGACCGGAGCCCAGGGCGTGGCCGGAGCCAACGGCGCGACCGGCGAGTCCGGCGCGACGGGCGCGACCGGCCTGCAAGGCGTCATCGGGCTCACCGGCGCCGCCGGTTCGACCGGAGCGACCGGAGCGACCGGCGAGGCCGGTCCTGCCGGAGCGACCGGCGCCGCCGGGCCGACCGGGTCCACGGGAGCGACCGGCGCCGCCGGTGCGCAGGGTGACGCCGGCGTGCAGGGCGAGGCCGGCGAGACCGGAGCGACAGGCGCCGCCGGGCCGACCGGGTCCACGGGCGCGACCGGCGCCGCCGGTGCGCAGGGTGACGCCGGCGTGCAGGGCGAGGCCGGAGTACAAGGTGCGCAGGGCGCCGCAGGCGAGACCGGCGCTCAGGGCGATGCCGGAGTCCAGGGCACGGCCGGCGTGCAAGGCGCGGCGGGCATCCAGGGCGCCGCCGGCGTCCAAGGCGACGCGGGCGCGCAGGGTCTTCAGGGCGTCGAGGGCGAAGTCGGTGCCCAGGGCGAAACAGGCGCCACCGGTGAGACCGGTGCGATCGGCGCGCAGGGCGAGCAGGGTGTGACCGGTGCGCAGGGCGCGGCGGGCACCGATGGTGCCGCCGGCGCGACGGGTGAGACCGGAGCGCAGGGCGCGGCCGGGACGAATGGTGCCGCCGGTGAGACCGGTGCGATCGGCGCGCAGGGCGAGCAGGGTGTGACCGGCGCGCAGGGCGCAGCCGGGACCGACGGTGCCGCCGGCGCGACCGGTGAGACCGGTGAGACCGGCGCGCAGGGCGCGGCCGGGACGAATGGTGCCGCCGGCGCGACCGGTGAGACCGGCGCGCAGGGCGCTACCGGCGAGACCGGGGCCACCGGCCCACAGGGTCTTCAGGGTGTGCAGGGCGAAGCGGGTGCCACCGGCGCCGGCGGCGCTGATGGTCAGGACGGAGCCGGCGGCGCGACCGGCGCGGCCGGTCAGGACGGAGCAGACGGCGCGACCGGTGCGACCGGTCGGGACGGAGCAGACGGCGCGACCGGTGCGACCGGCGAGCAGGGTGTGACCGGCGCGCAGGGCGCGGCCGGGACCAACGGCACAGACGGCGCCGATGGCGCGGACGGCTCCGCCGGTGAGACCGGTGCGACCGGCGCGCAGGGCGCGGCCGGGACCAACGGCACAGACGGCGCCGATGGCGCGGACGGCTCCGCCGGTGAGACCGGTGCGACCGGCGAGCAGGGCGAGACCGGCGCGCAGGGCGCGGCCGGGACCAACGGCACAGACGGTGCCGCGGGCGCCACCGGCGAGACGGGGGCCACCGGCCCACAGGGTCTCCAGGGCGTGCAGGGCGATGTGGGTGCCACAGGCGCCCAGGGCGATGCCGGCGCCGCCGGCGCCACCGGCGCCACCGGCGCCGACGGTCAGGACGGAGCAGCCGGCGCGGCTGGCCAGGACGGCGCGACCGGCGCGGCCGGCCAGGACGGAGCAGAGGGCCGGCGCGACCGGCGCGGCCGGTCCGGCCGGAGCGGACGGAGTTGACGGAGCGGACGGCGAGCAGGGTCTCCAGGGCGTCAAGGGCGAGACCGGGGCCGCAGGCTCCACCGGCCCGGCCGGCGCCGACGGCACCGACGGCACCGACGGAGCGGCAGGCGCCGACGGCGCAGCGGGCGACGACGGCCCGATGGGCGAGATCGGACCGGCGGGCGCCGAGGGCGACGCCGGCCCCACCGGCCCGGCCGGCACGACAGGTGACACCGGTCCGGCCGGCAGCACCGGGCCCACCGGCGCCACCGGCGCCACCGGCGAACGCGGCGAGACCGGGGCCAGCGGTGGCATCTCCGAGTACGCCTACGTGTTCAACCAGGGCGCACAGGTCGTGCCCATCGAGGACGACGTGGAGTTCGACATGAACGGCCTCATGACCCCTGGCATCACCCATGCCGAAGGCAACGCGGGCGTCCAGTTCGTCGGTGCCGGGACCTACAAGGTCACGTTCTCCGTCTCGGGAGTCGAGCCGTCGCAGATGGCGCTGTTCCTCAACGGAGCACTCGTCGACGGGTCGACCTACGGCTCCGGCGCGGGCACCCAGCCGCTGATCGGACAAACGATGCTCGAGGTCTCGGCCGGCGACGTGCTCACGCTGAGAAATCACTCCAGCACGGCGGCAGTGACCCTCCAGACGCTCGCGGGCGGAACACAGGCGAACGCGAACGCATCCCTCGCAATCGAAAGGCTTGGCTAGGCCATGAACCAGCACTCGACGTTCACCCCGATCACACCCGCAGCCACCCCGCCTGGGTACGCGCCCAGGCCGGCCGGAGGGCGGCGCCTCGGCCGCTCCCTGGCCGCGGGGCTGCTGATCGCCGCGAGCCTCACCTTCGCCGCGTGCGGCAAGGAGGAGGCGAAGTCCGCGACGATCCTCAACACGGAGAAGGTCGAGCGCGCGATCGAGCACAGCGTCCTCGCGCAGCGCGACAAGAAGGCGAGGGTCAGCTGCCCCTCGGGCGTGCACCAGAAGCAGGGCATCACGTTCTCGTGCACCGCGACCGTCAAGCGCGTCGACACCCAGTTCGTCGTCACGCAGCAGGACGGCGCCGGGCGCGTCCGCTACGAAGCGCGCTGACGGCGGCGTGTTCGTGAAGCCCTTCGCCACACGGTCCGCGGGCGCCCTGGCGCTCGTGGTCGGGGCGGCGATGAGCCTCGGTGTGGCGCTGCCGGTCCAGGCCCGGGCCGCCGCTCCGACCCAGGAGCTCGCGGAGCTGCTGAGGCCCCACGAGGTGCGGACCGCGCCGGCCGGCCGGGCCCAGGGCACCACGCTGCCCGCGTGGGCGCCGATCACCGGCGGGGCGACCGTCGTGCCGGTCGTCGGCCACGCCACGGCGAGCAACGGCGCGAAGTGGCTGAAGGTCATGCTCCCCGGCCGCCCCAACGGCTCCGCGGGCTGGATCGTCAAGTCCGGCACGCGCGCGTCGCACACCGCATGGCGCATCGCCCTGCGGACCTCCACGCGCAAGCTGCGCGTCTACCGCAGCGGCCGGCTCCTGCGAACCTTCTCGGTGGTCGTCGGCAAGCCCTCGACGCCCACGCCCACAGGGCGCTTCTTCGTCGAGGAGAGCATCCTGATGCCCGCCGGCAGCTCGGGCGCGCCGTACGCCCTCGCCACGAGCGCGCGCTCCAACGTCCTGCAGGAGTTCGAGGGCGGACCCGGCCAGATCGCCATGCACGGGGTCCAGAACCTCGGCGGGACCCCCGGAACGGCGGTCTCCCATGGATGCGTGCGCCTCGCAGATCCGGCGATCCGCTGGCTCGCCGCGCGCATCTCGCCGGGCGTCCGGGTGACCATCACCCGCTGAGGCGCGCGCCCGCGGTGACGAGCCCGAGCGACCTACCATGGAGGCATGGCCGTGCTCATCGCCTCCGACCTCAGCAAGGACATGGCCGGCAACCCGCTGCTGCGGGGCGTGTCCTTCAAGCTCGAGCGCCGCGAGCGCCTGACGATCGCCGGTCGCAACGGCGCGGGCAAGACGACGCTGCTGCGGATGCTCGCCGGCGAGACGTCGATCGACGGCGGCGACCTCGTCTTCGAGAAGGGAGGCAAGGTGAGCCTGCACGACCAGCGCCCGCCTCGAGATCGCGATCTCTCGCTGCGCGACTACATCCTGGGAGGCTGCGCGGACCTCATCGCCGTCGAGCACGACCTCGCCCGCCTCGCACAGGCCATGGCCGACGGCGACGAGTCCGCCTTCGACGCCTACTCGCGCGCCGAGGCGCGCCTGGAGCACGCCGGCGGCTGGACGTGGCGCGACCGCGCGACGTCGATGGTGCGCGGCCTGGGCTTCGGCGAGGACGACCTCGACCGCTCCTTGAAGACCTTCTCGGGTGGGGAGCTCACGCGCGCCTCCCTCGCCCGCGCGCTCGCGGGAGACCCCGACCTGCTGCTGCTCGACGAGCCGACGAACCACCTCGACATCGAGTCGCTGGAGTGGCTCGAGAGGACGCTGCAGTCGCTCGACGCCGCGATCGTCCTCGTGGCACACGACCGCTGGTTCCTCGAGGCCGTCGGCACGGCTGTGCTCGAGCTCGAGGCCGGGCGGTCGCGCTTCTTTCCCGGCACGTGGACGCAGTGGCGCAAGGAGCTCGCCGCACGCGAGATCGCGCTGGGCCGCGCGATCGACAAGCAGCAGGCGGAGATCGCGCGCCTCGAGAGGTTCGTCGAGCGCTTCCGGGCGAAGGCGACGAAGGCCAAGCAGGCGCAGTCGCGCGTCAAGCGCCTGGACAGGATCGAGCGCATCGAGCGCGATCCGCGCGATCGTGAGGGGCTGAAGTTCCAGTTCAAGGCGCCCGAGCGCAGCGGGCGCGTCGTCTTCGAGATGACCGGCGGGCGCGTCGAGGTCGGGTCCGATCCTCCGCGCGTGCTGCTGAAGGACGCCGACATCTGGCTCGAGCGCGGCGAGCACGTCTCGCTCGTCGGGCCCAACGGCGCGGGCAAGACGACGCTGATCGATACGCTGGCGGGCGTCCGGCCGTTGGCCGTCGGCAAGCTGTCGACCGGCCACAACGTGAAGATCGGCCACCTCTCGCAGCACGCCGACGAGCTCGGCGCGGGGCCGGGGGGGAGGGCGCGCACGGTCGCCGAGGCCGCCGCGGTGCACACCGGGCTGACCCCGCAGAAGGCGCGCGCGCTGCTCGGGCGCTTCCTGTTCAGCGGCGAGGACGGCCAGAAGCCGCTCGACGGGCTGAGCGGCGGCGAGCGCCGGCGGTTGTCGCTGGCGATCCTCGTCGCCTCGGGTGCCAACGTCCTCATCCTCGACGAGCCGACGAACCACCTCGACATCGAGAGCCGCGAAGCGCTCGAGGACGCGCTGCTGTCCTTCGAGGGCGCGCTGCTGCTCGTCTCGCACGATCGCGCGCTGCTGGAGGCGGTCGGCACGCGAACGGTCGCGGTGGACGACGGCACGCTGCGCTCCTACGAGGGCGGCTGGCAGGAATACGTGCGCGTGCGCGAGGAGAAGCGGATCGCCGAGCGCGCGTCGAAGACCGTCGCCGGCAAGGCGGCGAAGGCGGCGGCGCCGGCGTCCGCGGGCGCCTGCGCCGGCGAGCGGCTGGCCGCCGCGACGGCGACGGCGCTGGCGGAGGGATCCAACGGCGGTGGCGCCAACGCATCGTCCAACGGGCTCTCCAAGAACGCGCGCCGTCGGGTGCGCGAGCTCGAGCGCGAGATCGAGCACGCCGAGGCGGCGCTGAAGACCCTCGAGATCGAGCTCGCCGATCCGGCCGCGTGGGCGACGGGCGAGGCCACGGCCGCGTCGACGCAACGTCACGCGGCCGCCAAGCGGGCCGTCGAAGAGGCGTTCGCGCGCTGGGAGGCGCTCGCCTCGTAGCGTCCTGACGCCGCCCCACGGGATTGCGCCACGCTGCGCGCATGACGCTCCTCGCGCATTGGGCGGGGCGGCCGACATGACCGCCGCGCCGCGCGATCACAAAGATTCTGTAACGGCGGGTGGGCGTCTGGTACAAGAGCGCATGGCCCCCGAACGGGACGATCGGGTCTACAAGCAGACGCACGTGCTGGGCGCGTTCATCGTGCCGTTCCTGCTCGTCGCCTTCGTCCTGCTCTATTTCCTCCCCGGCTCCACGAGGGACTACTTCGCCTGGGAGATCCATCCCGACATGACGCCGCTGATCATGGGCGCGGGCTACATCGCGGGCGCGTACTTCTTCGCGCGGGTCTACATGGAGCAGCGCTTCCATCGCATCCACGTCGGCTTCCTGCCCGTCACCTCGTTCACGATCTTCATGGCGATCGCGTCGTTCTCGCACCTCGATCGCTTCCTGCAGGACAACGTCGCGTTCTGGATCTGGATGGGCCTCTACGTGACGACGCCGATCCTCGTGCCGCTCGCGTGGTGGGCCAATCGCAAGACCGACCCGGGCACGCCCGAGCCCGGTGAGGTGCGGCTGGCCCCGAACATCCGTCACATGCTCATCGGCGCGGGCGCGGTGCAAACGCTCGTCGCGCTCTTCCTGCTCCTCTCGCCATCGACGATGATCGACGTCTGGCCCTGGCAGCTCACCCCGCTGACCGCGCAGACGCTCGGTGGCTGGTTCGCGTTGCCCGGGATCACCGGGATCATGATGGGCCTCGACGGGCGTCCCAGCGCGATCCGGATCACCCTGCAGAGCCAGGCGATCGGCATCGCGCTGATCCTCGTGGCCGCGGCGCGCGACTGGGGCAGCTTCGACACCGGCAACGCGCTCTCGTACGTCTTCGTGGTCGGCCTCGCCGGGCTGCTCGGCGGCCTCCTCGCGCTCGAGATGTACATGCGGCGCATGTCGCAGTCCTCGGCGACTCCGCCCATGTCGGCGGCGCCTTCGTCGGGCTGACCCGGCCGCACCCACACGAGCGCGCTGCCCGGGGGGTGTTTCTTCGACGATCGCGGTGTATTGCACAAGAATTCGCCGGTAACGCGACCTGAACGCAAGGATCGTTCGTCCAGGCGCAACGTCGCGCCCTTGGCGAACGACCGCGTGCCTGCCACCGTGTGGGCATGTCCACGCAGCTCGTCTCGGGCCGCCGCTACCTCATGTGCCCGCCGGCGCACTTCGACGTGTCGTATTCGATCAACCCGTGGATGGACGTCGCCGTCCCGATCGATCGCGCGCGGGCGCAGCATCAGTGGGACGAGCTCGTCGCGACGATGCGGGCGGCCGGCGCTCAGGTCGAGGTGCTCCCGGCGGCGCCCGGCCTGCCCGACCTCGTCTTCACCGCCAATCTCGGCCTGGTCGACGGCGAGACGTTCATCCCCGCGCGGATGCGCCACGCCGAGCGGCGCGCGGAGCCGGCCCTCGCGCAGCGGTGGTTCGCCGAGCACGGCTACGCGATCCGGCACCTCGGCGACGACGTCGTGCAGGAGGGAGCGGGGGACGCTCTGGCCTTCGACGGCACGCTCGTCGGCGCGTACCGGACGCGCTCGTCGGCGTCCGCCTACGTCGACCTCGCGCGGATGGTCGGCGCGCGGATCCTGCCGGTCGAGCTGACCGATCCGCGCTTCTATCACCTCGACATCGTCTTCTGCCCGCTGGACGCGACCAGCGCGCTCGTCGCGCTGGACAAGCTCGACGAGGAGAGCGCGCGCCTCCTGCGCGCGCTCGTGCCCGACCCGATCGTGCTCACCGACGAGGAGGTGGAGGCCTTCAGTGCCAACGCCGTCGTCGTGGACCGCACGGTGATCATGCCGTCGTGCTCGGCGCGCCTCGCCTCCGCGCTGCGAGCCCGCGCATTCGAGCCCGTCGTCGTCGACGTGTCGGAGTTCATCAGGGCCGGCGGCGGCCCGCGTTGCCTGACGCTCGCACTCGACGTGCGGCTCGGCGGCCGCGACGCCGGCGCCCTCGCCGACCGCTTCACCGCCCACAACTACCACCCGCTGCCCGTCACGGTGACCCACGCCGAGGGCGTCTGGGTGCACGACGACCGCGGCCGCCGGCACCTCGACGCGCTGTCGGCCTACAGCGCGCTGAACTTCGGCCACCGTCATCCGCGCCTCGTCGCGGCCGCACGCGCGCAGCTCGACCGCGTCACGTTGACGAGCCGCGCGTTCGCCAACGACCAGCTCGGCCCCTTCGCGCGCGACCTCGCCAGGCTGACCGGCAAGGACCGCATCCTGCCGATGAACACCGGCGCCGAGGCCGTCGAGACCGCGATCAAGACCGCCCGCAAGTGGGGCGCCGACGTCAAGGGCGTCGCGCCCGATCGCGCGACGATCATCGTCTGCGACGGCAACTTCCACGGGCGCACGACGACGATCGTCTCCTTCTCGGACGACCCGCTCGCGCGCGACGGCTTCGGCCCGTTCACGCCGGGCTTCGTCCGCGTTGCGTTCGGCGACGAGGCCGCGCTCGGGAGGGCGCTGCGGGAGCACGGCGAGGACGTCGTCGGCTTCCTCGTCGAGCCGATCCAGGGCGAGGCCGGCGTCGTCATCCCGCCCGACGGCTACCTGCGCGCGGCGCGGCGACTGTGCAGCGACCACGGCGTGCTGCTCATCGCCGACGAGATCCAGTCGGGCCTCGGCCGCACGGGCCGGACGTTCGCGTGCGACCACGAGGGCGTCGTGCCCGACCTCTACGTGCTCGGCAAGGCGCTCGGCGGCGGGATCGTCGCGCTGTCGGCGATCGCCGGCGACGACGACGTGCTCGGCGTCCTCATGCCCGGCACGCACGGTTCGACCTTCGGCGGCAACCCGCTGGCGTGCGCGGTCGGGAGCGCGGTGCTCGAGCTGCTGGCCACCGGCGAGCCGCAGGCCAACGCCGCCCGGCTCGGCAGGCGGCTGCGCGGTGCGTTCGACGCCGCGGCGCCCGCGGCGCTCGCGACGGTCCGCTCGCGCGGGCTGTGGTTCGGCCTGGACGTGCACGCCGGCCACGGCAGCGCACGCGCGATCTGCGAGCGGCTGCTGGCGGCCGGCGTGCTGGCGAAGGACACGCACGAACAGACCGTCCGGCTCGCCCCGCCGCTGACGATCACCGATGCCGAGGCCGACTGGCTGCTCGAGCGCCTGCTGGGCGTGCTCGCCGGCGCGGAGGCCGACGCCGCCGCCGGCCGGCGCAGCGCAGGCGACGCCACGCTCCCGAACCCGCGCCTCGCCGCATAGCCGACCTCGACGACATCGACCGGCTCATCGTCGCCGAGCTGCTCCGGGACGGCAGGCGCAGCCTCGCCGAGCTCGGCGAGCGGGTGAACCTGTCCTCTCCGGCGGTCAAGCGCCGCGTCGATCGCCTGCGCGCGCGCGGCGTCATCGCCGGCTTCACCGCGATCGTCGACCCGGCGGCGCTCGGGCAGCGCACGGAGGCGTTCGTCGAGATCTTCTGCGCGGCGAACACGAGCCCGATCGCGCTGCGCGACACGCTCGCCGGCGAGCCGGAGATCGTCGCCGCCTACACCGTGACCGGCGATGCCGATGCGCTCGTGCAGGTGCGCGCGACCGACGTCGCCCACCTCGAGGCGGCGCTCGAGCGGATCCGGACGAACCCCGCCATCGCGCGCACGAAGACGATCATCGTGCTCAGCCGGCTCATCGCGCGCGGCGAGGCGTAGCGGCCCTCACGCGGGGCGCGCCGGAGAACTTCTGTCCGGCAGCGTTCACATATGCCATCCACGGGGCAGAGCACAATCATCCTCGTGAGCGTGCAGCTACACCGGTCGATGGACGCCGTGCCGGCTGCGGTCCCGACGTTGCGCGGCGCGATCGCCGAGTTCCTCGACGAGGCGGGGATCGGGGAGCCCCTGCTCACGTCGGCGAAGCTCGCGGTCTCCGAGGCGGTGACGAACGCGGTCGTCCACGCCTACGTGGACGCTCCGCAGCCGGGTGCGGTCAGCGTCGCCGCGACGTTCGAGGGCGACAGCCTGCTCGTCGAGGTCTCCGACGACGGCAGCGGCATGAGGCCGCGGCTCGACAGCCCGGGCCTGGGCGTGGGTCTGCCGCTCATCGCCGACACCGCCGACTCCCTGGACATCGGCAACTCGCCCCGCGGCGGCACGCTGCTGCGGATGTCCTTTCAGGTGCCCGCCTGATCCCAAGCGCGATCGCCCGCCGCCGAACCCGGTAGGTTGCCGCGGCATGCACCGCCGCGTCGTCCTGCTCGCGAGCCTCGTCGTGCTGGCGGCGGCGGCGCTGAGCGCGCTCGCGATCGCCCCGGCCGGCGCCCATCCGGGTCAGGCGCACACGGCGGCGCCCGGCTCGCTCATCGGTCATGGGCTCTTCGGCGGCCTCGCGGGCGTGGCGCAGGCCGACGCCGCCGCGGCCGTGACGCGCGTCGCGACGCCGCGTCAGGCGCCCACGCCGGCCGGTCCGTGCACCGAGGAGGCGGCGAAGTCGATGCCGATCGGCGACGGCCACAACCACTCCGACATCAAGCAGCATGCGTTCGCGTGCCGGATGGAGCAGGTCGCCTTCGAGTCGCTCACCGCGCAGCTGAAGGACCGCCCCAACGTGATCCTCGGCGAGATGGACGTCAAGGCCGACATCGCGGCCGTGGCGATCACCTATCCGCAGGGCGGCGTGCTGTTCTTCGACGTCGCCGACCCGGCGCGCCCGCGCTTTCTCTCGCGCTACGACGCGACGGAGTGCGACCAGCTGCTCGAGGACGTCAACTGCGGTGCGTTCGTCGACCTCTCCGCCGACGGCAAGACGGCGTACCTGTCGATCCAGAAGCGCACGATGCTGCCCACGCTGCCGCTGAACGCCAACGCCCTGAACCAGAGCGGCCCGGGCGTCGACGTCATCGACATCGCCGAACCCGCGCAAGCCCGTGCGCACGATGTTCTATCCCGTCCTCGGGCTCGGCGGCGTGCACACCGTGCGCTCGCACACGATCCCGTCCGGCCCTCGAGCGCCGGCAAGCCGCGCGCCGCCGGCGAGTACGTCATCTCCAACCAGAACGGCATCGGGATCGACATCGCGAAGGTCACGAAGGTCTCCGGCAAGCGGATCCTGACGACCGTCCGCCAGCTCGGCACCGTGAACCTCGCCGCGACGATCCAGAACAACGAGGTCCACGACACGTTCATCCAGAACGACCCGCTCGACGGCCGCACGTACCTCTACAACGCGGCCGGCTTCGCCACCGGCTTCAACGTCTACGACATGACGGACCCGTCGAAGATCAAGCAGGTCGCCGAGTGGGATCCGACGCCGGAGTGCGAGAACGACTGGTACGCGCACACGATCGACGTGACGCACTCCGGCGGCCGGCGCTACGTGACGATGCCGGCCGAGATGCTGCTCATGATCGACCCGCAGTCGCCGAGTGGACTGTCGGAGATGTCCGAGGGCGACAAGTTCAACGGCTGCGGCAACTTCGTCGGCAACGGCGACAAGCCGGGGCCGCTGTGGATCGTCGACGCGACGGACTTCTCCAAGCTCGGCCCGGCGAACGACAAGAAGTCGCCGGACGAGGCGCTGCGGACCGATGCCGCGCTGAAGAAGGCCTCGCTCGACGCGCTCGTGGCGACGTGGACGAACCCGGCCGGCCGCGCCGGGGGCTCGTTTACGTTCTCGCCGCACAACCAGCAGATCGTCGGCGACAAGATCTACCTCTCGCACTATCACGGCGGCGTCTACGTCCTCGACGCCTCGGCCGCGTTCTCCGGCAGGCGCGAGCGGCCGAAGGAGGTCGGCTTCATCGTCCCGCACGACGAGCGCACGCGGCCGCTGCTCGGCCAGGCGCCGTTGACCGGGTTGCTGGGGCGTGGTTTCACCGACCATCGGTTAGGGCGGCCGGAGATCTGGGACATGGTTGTCTCCAAGGGCCACATCCTGGCCTCGGACATGACCGGCGGCTTCTACTCGCTGAAGTACGACGACGGCCCGCTGCCACTGTGTGCCGATCGCAAGCGGCCGGCGACCGTCCTCAGCCGCAAGCGCTCGTCGCTGCGCGCGACGCGCCTGCTCCTGCGCGGCACCGCCAGCGATCGCGGCTGCAAGGCCGACGCCAAGACGCGCGAGCGCGCGGGGGCGCTGCGCAAGGTGACGGTGGCCGTGGCGCTGAGGTCCGGCACGCGCTGTCGCTTCCTCAGCAGGAAGGGCACGCCGGGCGCCGCGCGCAGCTGCCGCAAGCCGGTGTTCATGACCGCGCGCGGCAACAGGAGCTGGCGGTTGGAGCTGCGCGGCACGTTCCGGCCGGGCACGTATGCGGTGAGCGTTCGGGCGACGGACTCAGCGGGTAACCGCGGGCCGACGAAGACGGCGACGCTGCGCCTGCGCGCAGCCAACCGTTAGCAGAACCGAAACACAACGCCGCTTTCTATCGCTTAGCCCTTTTTCTTCGATGCGCTTCGGGCGGACGCCGGGGCCGTACCCAGCGCCGCCGCGGCGCCGTCGGCTGGCGCTCACGCTCACCGTCTTCGCGTTCGCCTGCGCCTTCGTCGTGCAGTCCCCGGGGTGGGCGCAGACGTCGTACATGGCGCTCGCGAAGGCGCTCTCGCAGGGGACCCCGCAGATCGACCGCTGGCACTGGGAGACGCACGACGTCGCCTACGCGGACGGGCACTACTACTCGGTCAAGCCGCCGGGCCTCGTGTTGGCGACCCTGCCGCTGTACAGGGCGCTCGACGCGGCGGGCGCCGGGACGCCGGCCCGCGAGGCGCGCATCCGCGCGGAGTCCGGCGGTGGCGCTCCCTGGGCCGCGCGCACGCTGCCGATCGAGCAGTACGGCTTCAACGCGACGCGCACGCTCGCGGCCCGTAAGACGATCGTCGACGACGCCCCGATGACGTGGGCGCTGGGCCTGCTCGGCGTGGTCCTGCCGGCGGCGCTGCTGCTCTGGCTCGTCGCCCGCGCAGCGGATCGAGTGGCTCCGGGCACCGGCGTCGCGACCGCGGTCGCGCTCGGCACCGGCACGCTCGTCCTGCCCTTCTCCACCCTGTACTTCTCCCACGTCCTCAGCGCGCTGCTGGTCTTCGCCGCGTTCCTGCTCGTGTGGCGCGAGCGCGAGCGCAAGCACCAACGCGAGGGGGGAGGGCACGGAGGGTCGAGCCGGAAATCACCCGAAGGGCCGCATCGGCCCTCCGTGCCCTCACCCCGGGCGAGGGAAACCGGCCATGGATCCGCGCTACGACCACTCCGGTTCCGCTACCTCGCGCTCGCCGGCCTGCTCGGCGGCCTGGCGATCGTCTGCGAGTACCCGCTCGCGCTCGCCGCCGGCATCGTCGGCCTCTACGCGCTCGCGCCCCGGACGCCCGGGCTCGTCCGCCGCGCGCTCTCCTACGGCGGCGGCGTCGCAGCGGGCGTGGCACCGCTGCTGGCCTACCAGTGGTGGGCGTTCGGCTCGCCGCTTCACCTCGCCTACGACAACGCCGTCGCGAAGACCGGCTACAGCGGGCACGCGGAGATCGGCCTCAACGACGACGGCTTCTTCGGGATCACGCTGCCGCGCCCGGATGCCGCGCTCGAGCTGCTCTTCAGCGGGCGCGGGCTGCTGACGCTCGCACCGATCCTCGTGCTGGCGATCGCCGGAGTCGCCCTGATGCGCCGCGACGGGCGCCATCGCGCCGAGGCGAACACGATCGTGGCGATCGCGCTGGCCTACTTCGTCTACAACGCCGGCTACTGGCTGCCGCTCGGCGGGGGCTCGCCGGGGCCGCGCTTCCTGATCCCGATCCTGCCGTTCCTCGCCCTCGGGCTGGCGGTCGCGTGGCGGCGCTGGCCCGCCGTGACGCTGGCGCTCACCGTGGTCTCGGCGACGACGATGGTCGCGGCCACCATGAGCTATCCGATGATCGGCGTCAACGATCCCGGCGTGTGGGTCGATCGCATCGGCTCGGGCATCTTCCAGCACACGCTGCTCGATCTCGCGGGGATCGCGCACGGGCTCGCCGCGATCGCGCCGTTCGCGCTCGGGGTCGCGATCGCGCTGGCGGTCGGCGTCAGCTCGATGGGCCGGGCCGAGCTTGCGCGCGGTGCGCGCTGGGCGATCGCGGCGGTCTTCGCCTGGGGCGTCGCCGCGACGCTGCTGCCGCGCCCGCTGCAGCTGCCCACCGAGGGCGCGCTGAAGCTCGTCGCGGTGGCCGGCGTCGCCGGCCTGCTCGCGGTCGCGCTCGCCGCGCTGCCGCTGCGCCGCACGGTGCCGGGCTCAGCGCACGACGAAGAGCACGACCGCACCGTGCCGCGTGCGCTCGAGATCCAGGCCTCTCAGCGAGCGGGTTGAGGCGCGGCGCAGCGCGCTGCCCGGCGGCGTGCGCGCGAGGTGGACGGTCACGCTGCGCACCCCGAGTCGCCGCAGATAGGCGACCGAGCGCGCGTCGGGGAAGCCGCGCGTCTCGCGCATGACGGCCTCGAACCGGCGCGGCATGAAGCTGCCGCGGCCGTTGACGAGGTCCGGAAAGCCGTCGGTCGACCACAGCACGTAGCGGCGGTTGTCGGGAGCCTCGGCCGGCAGGTGCAGCGCGGGCTCGGGCGCAGCGCGCTGGCCGGCCGGCGCGAGCGGGACGGCCGGATGCTCGGCGATCCCCCAGCCCTCGGCGAGGATCGCGCCGCAGGCGAGCGCGACCGCCGCTGCGGCCACACGTGCGCCCCAGCGCGCGCGCACGCGCGCGGCCAGCGCCTGTGCGCCCGCGGCCGCCAGGAGCGCGAGGCACAGCGTGGTGAGCGTGTGCAGCCGGCCGGGCACCCGGATCCCCTGCCAGCCCGGCATCAGCTCGTAGAGCCAGCGGTAGGGATACAGCCACGAGACGCCGTTGAGCTGAAAGCCGAGCGAGAGGACGGCAAAGGCGAGGACGCCGATCCCCAGCCACCGGCGCAGTCGGCGCGGGAGGCCCGCGCCGATCAGCCACCCCGCGAGCGCGAGCGCGAGGATCGCCAGGCCCGGAAACAGCGTCATCTCGGCGATCGCGCTCAGGTGGTCGCGCAGCGGGGCCGTGGCATCGCTCCAGACGCGGCTGGAGCGGGCAGCGGCGAGGAACTGATGGGGCGGCCCCGAGAAGCCGGCGACGTCCTCGATCGTCCGCTCCGCCTCGGGGTGGTCGTCGAGCACGCGCAGGTAGGGCCGCGCCAGCAGGCCGGCGACGACCACGAGGCAGAGCATCCCCGCGGCGGTGGCGACGAGCACGCGGCGCGGCGGGCGCGGGCGTCCGCGCCGCCACCACACGACGAGCGTCGCGATCGTCCCGGCGGCGAGCAGGTAGGCGACCATCAGCCCGAGCGTGAAGCCGAGCGAGAACTGCCAGGTGGCGACGAGCCAGCCGGCGAGGATCGTGCCGGGCGCGCTGCGCCGGTAGCCGCGCGCCAGGAGAAACAGCGCCAGCGGGATGCCACCGCTGGAGATCACGTGCATGTGGCCCTCCTGCTCCAGGCGCCACGGCGCGTACGCGAACGCCAGCCCGGCCACCGCCGCGCCGATGCGGTTGGCCCCGAGCTCGCGCGCCAGCAGCCAGGCGCCGGCGAAGCACAGCGCGTAGGCGAAGAGGAACAGGAGGTCGTAACGGGCGACCGCGGCGTGCGTGCCCGAGCCGATCAGCCCGAACGGCGCGTAGCCGACGAGCGCGTCGGAGACCGCGAGGCTGTCGCGCATGGGCCAGAACGTGTTGGCCTGGAAGAGCTGGGTGGGCTGGTGGGCGAGCGCGTGCCCGCCCCAGGCGATCTGCCAGGCCTGCACGAGCGGGTCGCCGAGGTCCTGGGCGATGTCGCGGCCCATGTGCAGGGACAGCGGCCAGTGCATCGCGAGCGCGAGCACGATCCCGAGCAGCGCGACGCCGAGCAGCTCACGCCAGGACAGCCGCGGGCTCGCCGCGTGCTCCGTCATGCCCGCATGATCCCGGCCGCCGAGGCGGCACGTCGGGCCGCCCGTCGGCCGGAGCTGCCTACCGCGCGTTGATCGCGAGCGCGTGCAGCCGGCGGATCATCGGCTCGGGCAGGCCCTCGAAGCGCAGCGAGTAGACGTGCGGGCGCTGCTCGGCGATGACCCGCGCGCGGCCGTTGAGGCGCATGTCGAGATCGGGCAGGTCGAAGCCGACGGTCTCGTCCGGGCGGAGCGGGCGCGGGCTGCGGATGCGCATCCCGCGCGGCCCGACGTCGAGCGTCTGGGCCGGGATCGGCGATCCGATCGTGCGCCGCAGCGTGCACGCCAGCGCGATCTGGGCGCGCGGCGCCCGAATCTCGACTGCGTCAGGGGTCATCGCCGACATCTCGTCCTCTCATGAACAACGTCCGTACCGATGGCGTCGTCACATTGTGCCCAATCATTGAGTCATACCGCCCGCGGGTCGTGCGTGCGTCCGTCGCGCGTGGCGCTGCGTACGATCGTCGTGATGGTCGTCACGGTCAGCCTGCTCGGCGAACTGGAGGCGCAGGCGGGCGGTCGGGTGGCGCCGCCGCCGGCGCACCCGCAGGGACGCGCGCTGCTCGCCTGGCTCGCGCTGCACCCCGGCGAGCACGACCGCGGGCCGCTCGCCGCGCTCCTGTGGCCCGTGCGGGGCGCCTCCGATGCGCGGGCCGAGCTGCGCCGCGCGGTGTGGGCCGTGCGCCGCGCGCTGGCCCCGTGCGACGGCGAGGTCCTCGACGGGCGCACCACCGTCGGATTGCGCTGCGCGACCGACCTTCAGGCGTTCGCTCGCCTTCGCCGCGGCCGGCGAGGTCGCGGAGGCGCTCGCGCTCTGCCGCGGGCCGCTGCTGGCCGGGCTCGACGAGCACGCGTGGGTGCTGGCGGCGCGCGCGGAGCACGCGGTGCGCGTGGCGGCGCTGCGCGAGCAGGTCGGTATCGACGACGTCCGCGCGGCGACCGGCGGTGGCTAGCGACGCTCGGTCGCGGGTAGCCCCGCGCGTTCATGTCGTCGCGCGCCCGGTTCGCACTGCTCCTCTCCGGCCTGATCTCGCTCGCCGCGGTCGCGGTCGGGCTGGACCTCGTCGTCGCGCGCGCCTGCGAGGTCGGCGACGGGTGCATCGGCAGCGACGTCGCCTGGGTCATCGGCCTGCCGCTCGTCGCGCTCGCCATCGGCCTGCTGGCGTTCGCGGTGTACGGGTGGGCGGACGCGCCGGGCTTCACGGCCCAGGTGTGCTGCACGGTTTGGGCCTGCGTCCTGCTCGGCTTCGCCTGCGGCATCGGCGGCGCCGCCAACGTCGCGGGGATCCTGCTCGGCATGATCGCGATCACGATGGGAGCGCTCAGCGTGTGGGTCCCGCGCTGACGCACGCAGGAGGAAGTACCTTGCCCGCGGCCGCGTGCCGACCTCGCGTGCGGCGCAGGGCGCACGGGTAGCGCTCCGATCACGACCAACGACCTTGACTGGAGCACCGATGTCCACGGAAGAGCAGATCATCACCGCCGATCCCGAGCGCGTGCGCGCGTGGGCCGAGGAGCGCGGCGGAGCACCGATGAAGAAGCGCGGAACCGGCCACAGTGGCATGGACCCGGCGATCCTCGACATCGCCTTTCCCGACGCCGGCGAGGACCCGTCGCTCGAGCCGTTCGGCTGGGACGAGTGGCTCAACGAGCTCGACGAGCAGCGCCTGGCCGCGGTCATGGGCGGGCAGGGCGACAGGAGCACCATCAAGATCGTGCGCCGCGACCGGGTCGTGATGACCGCCGACCCCGCCGAGTAGGCGGCGCGGTCAGCCGCGCGAACGGGCGCCGACGCCCGTCAGGAACTCGCGCACGCGCAGCGGCCCGGCGCCGCCCGGCGCAAGCGGCGCGGTATCCAGCCCGTCGCCGCGGCGCATCGCGTCGATGAGCTCGAGCAGCGCCTCGCCGGCCGTGCGCGTCGGGGTCCACCCGAGCTCCTCGCGTGCGCGCGTCGTGTCCATCAGCGGAACGCCCAGCGCGAGATCCAGCCAGCCGGGCGGCGTCGGCTGCAGGCGCAGCTTCCACGCGGCGGCGACCGCCGTGCGCAGCACGCGCGGCGGCACCGGAACCGGCCGTGCCCCCAGCAGCCGGCCCAGCTCGGGCGGGTCGAGCACCGGGTCCGCGGCCACGTTGAACGCGCCGCGCACGTCGCGCACGACCGCGAGCCGATAGGCCTCGCCGACGTCGAAGGAGTGCACGCCCTGAAACCGCAGCCGGTCCATCGCCGGCACGATCGGGATGAGCCGGCGGCGCAGCAGCGCCGTCGGCAGCAGCGGGCCGGCGAACAGCCGCCGGATCCCGGACGCCGCGTCGCCCTTGAAGATCAGGCCCGGCCGCAGGCGCACGACGCGCATCTCGGGATGGGCGCGCTCGAAACCGTCGAGGATCGACTCGACATCCGCCTTGTCTCGCGAGTAGAACGACGTCGGGATGCCGCCGGTGGGCCAGCTCTCGTCGACTCTGCGGTCCTTGGGTCCGGCCGAGTAGGCGCCGACCGAGGACGCGTGGACGAGCGCTCTCGCGCCCGCCGCCGCGGCGGCCTCGAACACGCGCCGTGAGCCGTCGACGTTGACCGCACGGGTCGTCGCGCGGTCGCGCGAGGGCTGGATGAGCCATGCGAGGTGGACCACGGCGTCGGCGCCCTCGAACGCCGGCACGAGGTCGTCGCTGACGACGTCGGCGCACACCCAGGAGGTGCGCGGGAACGTCAACTGCGGCCGGCGGCGGGCGATGCCGACGATCTCGTCGATCGACTCGTCGGCGCTCAGCGCGCGCAGCAGGCTCGTGCCGACGTTGCCGGTGGCCCCGACGACGGCGACCCGCATCAGGCGCGACCCACGCTGGGGGAGGGCGCCACGTCGGGGCGCGCGGAAGGATCTGAGAAGGAAGGCCTCACGACCCCTCGGGTACCCGGCCCTTCGGCGCCTGAACATAAGTTCGAGCGGCTCGGCGCCCCGGGAGGGGTGGTCGCGCGACGTGCTGCGGGTAGGCCTTCTGCGTATCGATCCAGGCAGGCCGCAAACGATGACCGAGGAGGTGTCGCAGATGGCGTTCGACGACGATCCTGAGAAGGCCCCGCCGCACGACAGGGAGGCCGAGGAGCCGCTGGGGCCGATGACGCCCGACGACGAGACGCCGGCGGGCGACACGCCAGAGGCGCACGACGAGATCTCGCCGCACGACCTCCCGCTCGACCATCCCGGCCGTGAGGAGGCGGAGCGGCTCGCCGGGGACGAGGGCACGACGCGCGGAAACGTCTGAGGCGCGGCCGGCGCGCCGCAGCGGCGGTGCACTGGCACACTCCCCGGTGTGGATGCCCCGCGCACTCAGCTGCTGCTGCCGGAGGGCGTCGATGCCTCGGCGGCCGCCGACCAGCTCGCCGGCCACGCCGCGGTCGTCACCCAGCGAGCGCATCGCACGGACCGCACGTTCTGGGACACCTTCGACGGCCGCCTGCACGCCGCCGGCCTCGCGCTCGTCGACAGCGGCAGCCGCTTTGCGCTGACGGACGCCGCCACGCACGGGGAGCGCGCCGCCGCCGACCACCCGCGCGGCCTGCGTCGCGTCGCCGTCGCCGACCTGGCCGCCGGGGACCTGCGCGACCAGCTCGCGCCGCTCGTCGAGATGCGCGTCCTGACGCCGATCGTGCGCGTGCGCAGCCGCCTGTTGCCGGTCAACGTGCTCGACGACCTCGGCAAGATCGTGGTGCGCCTGCAGGCCGAGGAGCCGACCGTTCTCGCCGGCGGCGACGAGAAGATCGCGCTGCGCGGGCGGTTGAACGTCGTCGGCGTGCTCGGCTACGACGACGAGTACGCGCGCGTCCTCGCGCTGCTGACCGGCGAGCTCGCGCTCCAGCCCGTGACGCAACCGGTGCAGGACGAGGCCGTCGAGCGAAGCGGCGGCGTCCCCGGCGGGACGTCCTCGAAGCTGCGCGTATCGCTCGCGCCCGATCTGCGCGCCGACGCGGCCGCCGTGATCGTGCTGCGGAGGCTGTCGGAGATCATCGAGGTCAATCTGCCCGGGACGCTCGCCGACACCGACAGCGAGCACCTGCACGACCTGCGTGTGGCGGTGCGTCGCTCCCGCGCGCTGCAGCGTGAGCTGCGCGGCGTGTTCGCGCCGGAGCCGCTGCGCGTGTTTCGCGACGGGTTTCGCGCGTTGCAGGTGCTGACCGGCCCGACGCGCGACCTCGACGTGCAGCTGCTCGAGTTCGACGACCTCGCCGCGACGCTCCCCGCGGAGACCGTGCCCGACGTCGCGCCGCTGCGAGCGCTGCTCGAGCTGCGCCTCGCGGCGGAGCGGGCGAAGATGGTGCGCGGGCTGAAGTCCGCGCAGACGCGCGCGCTGCTCGACAACTGGCGCGACTTCCTCGACGCCCTCGTTGACGCTCCCGAGGACGACCGCCCCGACGCCGCCCGGCCGGTCGTCGACGTGGCCGGCGAGCGCATCGGCAAGGTGTATGTGCGGATGGTGAAGATGGGCCGGGCGATCGACGACGACAGCCCGCACGAGGCGCTGCACGATCTGCGCAAGAAGGGCAAGGAGCTGCGCTACCTGCTCGAGTTCTTCGCCTCGATCTACCCGAGCGAGGTCGTCAAGCCGATGGTCACGACGCTCAAGGGGCTGCAGGACGTGCTCGGGCGCTTCCAGGACCGCGAGGTGCAGGCCGACGCGCTGCGCGCGCTCGGCGAGGACATCGCCGCGCTCGAGGGCGGTGCGGCGGCGCTCATGGCGATGGGGGTGCTCGTCCAGCGCCTCGGCGAGGAGCAGGCGCAGGCGCGCGAGCAGTACGCGGAGCGCTTCGAGCGCTTCGCCGCCAAGCTGCAGCGCAAGCTCGTCGCGCAGACGTTCGGTTGACCGTGGCGACCACCGTCGCGCTCTACAACATCAAGGGTGGCGTCGGCAAGACGTCGGCCGCGGTGAACCTCGCGTGGACGGCGGCCGACGAGGGCGCGCGCGTGCTGCTGTGGGACCTCGATCCGCAGGGCGCCGCCAGCTATCTGCTGCGCATCCGGCCGAAGGTGCGCGGCGGCGGCGCCAAGCTCGTGCGGGGCAAGAGCGATCCGCTCGGGTTGTTGAAGGGATCCGACCACCCGCGCCTGGACCTGCTGCCCGCCGACTTCTCCTACCGCAACATGGATCTCGCGCTGGACGCCACGAAGCACCCGACGCAGGGCCTGGCCCGCGTGCTCGCGCCGCTCGCCACCGGCTACGACTACGTGTTCCTCGACTGCGCGCCGGCGATCTCGCTGGCCTCGGAGAGCGTCTTCGCCGCCGCCGACGTGCTGCTCGTCCCGCTCATCCCGACGCCGCTGTCGCTGCGCACGTACGACCAGCTGCGCCGCTTCGTCGCCGACCATGTGCCCAAGCCGCGGCCGCGGATCCTCGCCTTCCTGTCGATGGCAGACGGGCGCAAGGCGCTGCACCGCGACGTCGCGGCGCAGCTCGCGGCCGACGACGGCGTGCTCGTCGGCGGCATCCCGGCCGCGAGCGACGTCGAGCAGATGGGGGCGCAGCGGCGTGCGCTCGCGCAGTTCGCCCCGCACGGGCGGGCGATGCGCGCGTACGCAGAGCTGTGGACGGAGCTGCGCGGGCGGATGGCCGGCTAGGACCGGGGCGCCGCGAGGAGGCGCCGGATCGCGGCCCGGCCGTGCGCGAACGCCGCCGGGTCACGGCTGATGCGGAAGCGGTGGTTGGCGGCGGTGAGCAGCGCGTGCAGCTCGAACGCGAGCTGGGCGGCGGCGGTGGCGCTCACGTCGCCGTGCCGTCGCACTGCCTGCTCGAGCGCGTGGATCTGGCGTTCGATCGCGGCGGCCAGGGCGTCGTGGACGGGCCCGTCGCGGTTGGCGAACTCCATGCCGGCGGTGACGAAGAGGCACCCGCCGGGGAAGACCTCGCGCTCGTAGTAGACGATCCAACGCTCCAGCAGCGCCTCGACATCGTCGTCGCCGGGACCGAGCACGTGTTCCTCGAAGACGCTCCACGCGCTCTGGATCGTGGCCAGCTGGAGGTCCTGCTTGGACGTGAAGTACGCGTAGAGACCGCTCTTGCTCATGCCCATCGCGCTCGCGAGGCGGTTGATGGAGACCTGCTCGAGACCGTCGATCGAGGCCAGCTCGCCCGCTCGCCTGAGAATCTGCCCGCGCAGGCGCTGCCCGCGCACCCGTGGAGCGCGAACGTCCGGCGCAAGCGGAATCGACGGCTCGGTCGGCACGGCGGACACCCTATGCCCAACCGCAATGCGGCGCTAACCGATTTGCACGAACGGTCGTGCTAACGTCGAGTTCGGTGATGAGAGGCGATCAGCCTGGCGACCGGCAGCACCACGGGGAGGGCACGACCGACGCGCTCGACCTGTTTCTCCGCGACATCCGCGGGATCAGGCTGCTGCGGGCGGACGAGGAGATCATGCTCGCCCACCGCATCGCTCGTGGCGACCTGCGCGCCAAGGAGCGGATGGTCGAGGCCAATCTCCGGCTCGTCGTCTCGATCGCCAAGCGCTTCCGCGGTCAGGGCCTGCCGTTCCTCGACCTCATTCAGGAGGGCACGCTCGGCCTGATCCGCGCCGTCGAGAAGTTCGACCCCGCCAAGGGCTTTCGCTTCTCGACATACGCCACGTGGTGGATCCGCCAGGCGATCTCCCGTGCGCTGGCCGACAAGGCGCGCACGATCCGCATCCCGGTGAACCTCAACGAGCAGCTCAAGGCGGTGATCGCGGCCGAGCGGCACCTGTCGGGCACGCTGGGGCACGACCCGACGGTGGAGGAGATCGCCAGGCAGGCGGGGCTGCCGACCGCGCAGGTCATGGCGCTGCGCGCGTGGGCGCAGACGCCCGTGTCGCTCGAGCAGACCGTCGGCGACGACGGCAGCTCCGTGCTCGGTGAGTTCATCGCCGACGACCACACCCCGTCCGCCTACGAGAGCGCGTCGGCCGGCGTCTACGTCGAGGCCGTGCGCGGGATGCTCGACACGCTCAACGAGCGCGAGCGGCGCGTGCTCGAGCTGCGCTACGGCCTGTGCGGCGAGGAGCCGTGCTCCGCGACCGAGGTCTCGCGCCGGTTCAACGTGTCGCGCGAGCGAATCCGCCAGATCGAGTCGCGCTCGCTGTCCAAGCTCGAGCGGCTGGACGTCAAGGACACGCTGCGCGAGCTGCTGTAGCGCCGCGCCGCCGGGGGCGGACTTCGTGGCCGCGGTTCTTGGCGACGGGGGCGTGATCGCGGGGCTGACCGCGTCGCACCGCGGCGGCAGCGGCGCCCCGCTCGTCCTCCTGCACGGCTTCACCGGCTCGTGGCGGGTCTGGGACCTCGTGCTCGCACGGCTCGAGCGCCACCACGACGTGCTGGCGCTGACGCTGCCGGGACACGCGGGCGGGCCCGCGATCGGCGACCGGGTGACCACCGACGAGATCCTCGACGCCGTCGAGCGCATGCTCGACGAGGCGGGCATGGGCAGCGTGCACCTCGCCGGCAACTCGCTCGGCGGCTACATCGCGCTGCGGCTGGCGCAGCGCGGCCGCGCCGAATCGGTCGTGGCGCTGGCGCCGGCCGGCGGGTGGCCGGTGGGCGATCCCGCGCTGCCGCAGACGCTGGCGCTGTTCCCGGAGTGGCAGGCGGCGTTTCGCGCGATCGCTCCGAACGCCGACGCCGTCGCCCGCACGGCGGACGGTCGCCGCCGCGCCACGTCGTCGCTCACGACGAGCTTCGACCACATCCCGCCCGAGCTGGTCGTCCACATCATCAACGCGACAGCCTTCTGCCCGGGTACGAGGCCGCTGATCGACACCGCGCTGCGCGAGGGATACGACCTCGACGCCGAGCAGATCACCTGCCCCGTGCGCATCGTCTGGGGGACGGAGGACACCCTCCTGCCCTGGCCGTCGACGGCGGCGCGCTACCGGCAGTGGCTGCCGCACGCCGACTGGGTCGTGCTCGACGGCGTCGGGCACTGCCCGCAGCTCGACGTCCCGTTGGAGGCGGCCCAGCTGATCCTGGGCTTCACCGCCGGCTGAAGCGCGGCCCGCTTGCGGCTACGATCGCCCGGTGACCGCCGCACCCGTCCCCGGTCTGCTCAACCGTCCACTGTCGGACGTCCTCAACGCGCTCGCGTCGCCGCACGAGCTACCCGGCGGCGGTGGCCCCGCGGCTGCGTTGGCCGCGGCCGCGGCGGCGGCCCTGACCGCGAAGGTCGCGCGCGCGTCGCGTGCGACGTGGATCGAGGCGGGCGGGGCGATCGCCCATGCCGAAGCGCTGCGGATGCAGACGCAGGCGCTCATCGACCGCGACGCGGAGGCCTACCACGAGGCGTCCGCGGTGCTGGCCCACGACGAGCGCTCGGCGCGCCGCGGCGTTGCCACCCCCGCCGGCACGGCCGCGCTGCCGGTCGGCGACCGCGAGCGGATCGTCGACGAGGCCCTGATCCACGCGGCCGACCTCGCGCTGGCGATCGCGGACGCCGCGAGCGAGATCGCGCAGCTCGCGGCCGAGGTGGCGCGCGAGTGCCCGAAGGCGATGCGGCCGGACGCGCTGACGGCCGTCGCGATCGCCGAGGCGGCGGCGTGCGCCTCCGCGGGCCTTGTCGCCGTGAACCGCAGGCTCGCCGACGATGATCCGCGCCGGGCCTCCGCGGACGAGGCGGCGCAGGCCGCGCAGGGGGCCCGCCGGCGCGCCGGCTGACGCGGCACGATCGGACGCGCCCGCACGTCCGGCCGGCCCGGCGGCGGGTATCGACCGCTCGTTGCGGGCGATCGGCTGTGAAGATGTTGTTACCCGCCCCCCTCGGACGGCCCAACTCGTCGACCTTCGCCCCTAGACTCCGCAGGACATGAACGACACGACAACGGTCGGCGCAGCGCCGCTGCGCGTCGCCATCAGCGATGGCGATACAGGGTTCGTCCAGGTCCTCACGAAGCGGCTCGACCGCCTCGGCTGGGAGCACGTCGTCCTGACCGGCGCGGTGCCGGTCGAACGCCTCGTCGCGATGCGACTGGGCGCGTTCGTCGTCGACCTCGCGCTGCTCGGGGCGAACGCGTGGTCCTATCTCGAGCGCGTCACGCGCGAGCTGCCCGCGCTGC
Organism: uncultured Actinomycetes bacterium; assembly: GCA_963746165.1. Classification (GTDB taxonomy): domain Bacteria; phylum Actinomycetota; class Thermoleophilia; order Solirubrobacterales; family Solirubrobacteraceae; genus CADCVQ01. The sequence goes on from CAVVAG010000016.1 coordinate 310,893, forward strand.
CGGTCGTCGTCTGCACCGGTCAGTCGACCGTCGCACAACGTGTGCGGGGGCTGCGCCTCGGCGCCGACGACTGGCTGACCAAGCCCTGCCACCCCGAGGAGCTCATCGCGCGCGTCGAAGGCGCCGCGCGCCGCCGTCGCCGTGCCGACGCCGCCGTGCCGGGGCCCCTGGCCGCGGGTGAGATCGAGATCCGGCCCGACCAGTTCCAGGCGTTCGCGGGCGACCGATCGATCGATCTCACCCGGCGCGAGTTCGAGCTCGTCCAGCTGCTCGCCGCCGCCGAGGGCCGCGTACTCGAGCGCGAGGAGATCTACCAGCGCGTCTGGGGCTACACGATGGCCCACGGCGACCGCTCGGTCGACGTCTTCGTGCGCAAGCTGCGCTCGAAGTTCCAGAAGGCGTCACCGGACTGGAACTACATCCACACGCACTTCGGCGTGGGATACCGCTTCGCCGCGGAGCCGGTGGTGGCGGAGCAGGCCACGCAGGCGGCCCCGCCGGCCGCGGGCGACGGCGCTCCCCTGCCGCTGGCAGATCCTGCCGGGCCTGCGCCGGCGGCGGATGTCGCGCGCAAGCCGCCGGTCTTCGCAAGGCTCTAGCGTCCTCACGACGCTAGTGCTGCACTAGCCTGTCCGGCATGTCGCTGGAGACCGCACGCAACGTCGCGATCATCGTCCTGCTCGGGCTCGTCGTGTGGCTCGTGCCCGGCGGCGGCGAAGGCGCGGGCTTCGTCAATCAGCTCCTCAACGCGATCTTCATCGTGCTCATGGCGCTGGGCTGCGGCATCCTGTATCGCAGGTTCCGCGGAGAGATCTTCTCGCTCGGCGACACGTGGCGCCTCGCGCTCTACGCCGCCGTCGGCATTGCGATCGTCACCGTCGCCGCCTCGCGCCGGCTGTTCGAGACCGGCGCCGGCTCGGTGCTCTGGTTCGGCCTCATCGGCGCCGCGTCGTACACGCTGTACCTCGTCTGGCAGCGCCACCGCTCGTACTCCTGAGCGTTGCTTGCGGCCCGGGTCGGAGGCCGGGCGTTGTGACGCGTGAAATCCGGCACACGATCACGCGTCGTTCGTAACACCTCCGTCTGGATCTGTGACACGCGTGCCGCCAGCCTGCGGAGCATGCCCGTCACCGTTCGCTCCACCGCCGAGCGCGGCCAGGCCAGCGTCGAGCTCGTCGCGCTGCTGCCGCTCATCGCGGTGCTCGCCGGGTTGGTCTGGCAGGCGGTCGTCGCCGGTCAGGCGGTGTGGCTGGCGGGATCCGCGGCGCGTGCCGCCGCGCGCGCGAGCGCGGTCGGCGCCGACGCCTCCGCCGCAGCCCGGCGCGTGCTGCCCGGGCGCCTCGAACGCGGACTCGTCGTGGATCGGGTCGCTTCGGGCACGGGCGTGCGCGTCGCCATCGCCGTGCCGGCCGTCGTCGGCGCCGGACGTGTGACCACGGTGATCGCCCGGGCGCACCTGCAGGACCAGACGCGCTGAGATGCGGCTCCTGCACCCACGCGAGGCCGGGCAGGCGTCGATCGAGCTCGTGGCGTCTGCGCCGATGCTGCTCGCGCTCGTGCTCGCGCTGGCCCAGCTGCTGGCGGCCGGCGCCGCGCAGGAGTTGGCCGACCACGCGGCCGAGGCCGGCGCGATCGCGCTGCTGCAGGGAAGCGATCCGGTCGCCGCGGCGCGTGACGGCGTGCCCGGCTGGTCGCGCGGGCGCGTCGACGTTCGGGTGCAGGGGCGGCGTGTGGAGGTGCGCCTGCGCCCGCGCTCGTTTCTGCCCAAGCTGGCCGAGGTGCTCGAGGCGACGAGCGAGGCGCATGCGGGGCCCCGACCATGACGATGGCGCGACGCTTGGCGGCGCACTTCGTCGCCCCCGCGGGCGGGCGCGCCGCGCCGGTCGGCGACGAGGAGCGCTCGGCGCCCACGGCGCCGAGCACCACCGGCGGGAGCGCCGGCGATCGGCCCGACCGAGCGCGAACGGCCGTCGCCGAGCGACCGCCGCCGGCCGTCGCCCTGCTCGCCCCACCCACCCATGCGCCCGCGGTCGGCGCCGCCCTCGGTCTCGCGCTCGCGCGCGCCGTTCGCGCGCCGGTCTGCCTCGTGTGCGTCTGGGCGCCCGGAGCCGCGCGCGCCGGTTGGCGTGCCCCGGCCCTGCCCGCGGCCGCGCGCCTGGCGGCGACGCTGCGGGCACGCGGCCACGACGCCGCCGGCAGCGGGCGGCTCGTCCTCGTCCGCCTCAGCAGCTGCGGCGACGAGGCCGCCACGCAGGCGTCGCGTGTGAGCGCGGCCGCCGGCTGCGCGCCGAACGTGCTCGCGCTCGCCGGTCCTCGGTCGGCCGCCTTCGAGTCGCTGCTCGCGGCGCAGGACCTCGTGGTCGTGGCGCTCGCGCCGGGCGCGGACGCGTCGCTGGCGCAGCTGGCGGGCGCCGGGCTCGAGCACGCGCTGACGTGCGCCCTGCCCGCGGCCGACCCCGCGCGCGCGCTCGCTGCCGCGGGCGTCGTGCTGCTGCCCTCGACGCGCCGCGCGCTCGCCGCGCCGGTCGCCGCTGTCTCGTGACCTCCCACTCCACCTCCGGATGCGCGCACGGCACTGTCGCCGAACAGGGGCAGGCCACGATCCTGCTGCTCGGCGTGGCCCTCGCGGCGATCCTCGGCGCGCTCGTGCTCGGCGCGATCGCACAGGGGATCGGGACGCAGAGCGACGAGCAGCGCGCCGCCGATCTCGCGGCACTCGCCGGGGCGCGGGCCATGCACGACGCCTACGACGGCCTGTTCGAACCGCGGCAGATCGGCGGGCGCCCGAACCGCACGCATCTCGAGCGTGCCCGGTACCTCGAGCGCGGGCGCCTGGCCGCGCTGTCGACCGCCCGCAGCAACGGCGCGCACGACGTCGGCGTGGCCTTCCCCGATGACGACAGCTTTGCGCCGGTGCGTGTGCGCGTGACGGTGCGCGACGCGGTGGGGGTCGGCCCGCGGGAGCGTGTCCCCGCGGGCGCCCGCGCCGAGGCCGAGCTCGCCGCGCCGGCGGACGTGGCGCTCTGGTCGGCGGGACCGGGGGAATACAGGGGTCCGCTCGCACACCGCCAGGGCAAGCCGATGCGACCGGACGTCGCGGCCGCCTTCGATCGCATGCAGGCGGCGGCCCGCCGCGACGGCGTCTCGCTCGTCGTCGTGAGCGGCTTCCGCACGAACGCCGAGCAGTCCGCGCTGTTCGCACGCCACCCGGATCCCACGTGGGTGGCTCCGCCCGGCCGCTCGCTGCACCGCCTCGGGACCGAGCTCGATCTCGGCCCACCGGCAGCCTACGGCTGGCTGGCGGCCAACGCGCGGCGCTTTCACTTCGTGCAGCGCTACGCGTGGGAGAAGTGGCACTACGGCTTCACGCTGAACGCCGGGACGAGCTCGGTGGGGTTCACAGCGCAGGCAGGCGAGGGCGACGGCGCGGCGGCGCGCACGCTGCCGTCGTTCGTCCCCGCGGCCTACGCCGCGCCGCTCGCGCAGGCCGCACAGCGCTGGAACGTCTCGGCGGGCTTGCTCGCGGCGCAGCTCATGGCCGAGTCGAACTTCAATCCGTTCGCGCGGTCGCCGGCCGGCGCGGTGGGGATCGCGCAGTTCATGCCGGCGACTGCGAAGGAGATGGGGCTCCGCGATCCGCTCGATGCGGCAAGCTCGATCGATGCGCAGGCGCACCTCATGCGCGACCTCCTGCGCCGGTTCGGGTCGGTGCCTCTTGCGCTCGCCGCCTACAACGCCGGGCCGGCGCCCGTTGCCGCCTGCGGATGCGTCCCGCCGATCGCGGAGACACGGGGCTACGTCGCGCGCGTCCTCGGCCTGCTCGGCGGGGCGGGCGAGGGCGTGGCCGGCGGTGGGCTGGAGGTGCGTCTCGTGCGCTGACGTCCGTCCGCCGGCGCTCCGATCATCGTCCACTCGCGCTCCGGTCATCCGTTCACTGACGGCCGGGTGCGCCGTGCGCGATCCGGTCATCCGTCCACTGCGCTGGAGTCCTCGCCCGGCCGCGCCGATACGCCCTCCAGCACCTGGTTGCAGCCCTGGCGCGTCGGGCAAGGCCAAGGGGCAAGTGAACGGGCGCCCCGGTTACGGCCGGGGCGCACGTCGCTTCTCCGCGACCCCCGGTCAGGCGCGCGTCGGCGCGGTGTCCGGCCGCACGCGGTCTGCGCGCGGGTCGGGCAGCGGCGTCAACCGGGCGGCGATCTCTGCGCGGCGGGGCTCGAGGAACGGCGGGAGGATGAGCTTCGTGCCCAGCTCCTCGACCGGGCCGTCGACGGTGAAGCCGGGCTCGCGGGTCGCGAGCTCGTAGAGCACGCCGCCGGGCTCGCGGAAGTACAGCGAGTGGAAGTAGTGGCGGTCGACGTAGCCCGAGTTCGGGATGCCGGCGGCGGTCACCGCGGTCGATCCAGCTCTGCATGTCGGCGTCGGTCGTCGCCCACGCGATGTGGTGCACGGTGCCGGCGCTCTGACGGCCGCGGTCGGCCGGCGCAGGGTCCCAGGCGATCCAGCCGCCGCGGCGCCCGCCGCGCAGCTCGAACGTCGCGGCGTCACCCTCGCCGTCGTCGCGCCGCACGGCGCCCATCAGGCGCTCGAGCACGATCGCGCTGTCGTCGGGACGGAAGCTGTAGGCGCGCACGCCCTCGAAGCCCTGCAGCGCCAGCGCGGCCGGGATCTGCGGATGGTCGGCGATCAGCGGCTCGTCGCCGGAGCCGTCCACGACGAGCTCGTGGGCCAGCCCCTCGGGATCGCCGAAGCGCAGCGAGTCGCCGTCGCGCTCGGTCGCGACGCCGTCGTCGCCGAGGCGCGCGGCCCAGAAGTCGATCGCCTCCGGCGACGCGACGCGCCAGACGATGCGGTGCACCATGCCCGCACCCGCCCGGCCCGGGATCGCGCCGGGGTACTCGAAGAACGTCAGGTCGGCGCCCGGCTGGGCGTTCTCGTCGCCGTAGAAGAGGTGGTAGACGGACGGATCGTCCTGGTTGACGGTCTTCGCTGTCATGCGCAGGCCGAGCACCCGCGTGTAGAAGTCGACGTTGCGGGGGGCGTCGCCCGTGATCGCGGTGATGTGGTGGATGCCGTCGAGGTTCATGGTGGTCCTTTTGAGCGTGGCCTGGCCGCGACTATAGCAAGCTAGTTGCGCCCGCAACTCATTGCGCTCCGCCGTCAGGTTGCGACGGCCTGCGCGGGTCAGCGGCTTCTGCGCGCGTCGCACCACCAGCGCGCTGCCGCCTCCGCGCCGCACCGGCTCGGCCGCCGGCGAGCATCCGTCCGCGGCCCGAGCAGCTCGACGCCGGTCGCCGCGCCGATCTCGCCCGTGATGCGAGAACACGTGCCCGCGCGCGGCGAGCACCGTCGCCTCGGGTGACTTGAGGAACGCCGGCCTCGGCGCCGCGTCGCCGGCGTGTCGCGCTGGCTGGCCCGCGGCACGGCGATCGCGGCGGGCAGCGACATGCCGAAGTCGATGCGGCTCGACGAGCAGGCCGAGCACCGTCGTGATGATCGTCGACCCGCCGGGCGAGCCGAGGCCGAGCCACGGCCGGCCGTTGCGCAGGACGATCGTCGGGCGCCATCGAGCTGCGCGGCCGCTTGCCGCCCTGGACGCGGTTGGGGTGCGTTTGCGAGGTGTAGTTGAAGTCCGTCAGCTCGTTGTTGAGCAGGAACCCGTAGCCGGGGACGACGAGGCCGGCGCCGCCGGTGGACTCGATCGTGAACGTGTAGGAGACGACGTCGCCGTCGCCGGTCGGCGACGGTGATGTGCGTCGTCGTCCCCGCTCGCGTCGACGTCACGGCGGCCTCCACCGGCGCGCGGGCCGCCGCCTCGAACGCGTACGGGTCGCCGGCGCCGCGGGGCTCGTGCCGGCGCCGTCGCCGATGAGCCGCGCGCCGCGTCGCGGCAAAGCCCTTCGACAGCAGCCCGATGCGCGGGACGACGAAGAAGTCGGCGGTCGGCGATGTACGCGCCGCGGTCGGCGAACGCCAGGCGCGATGCCTCGAGCACGTGGTGCAGCGGCGTCCGCGCGCGGCATCGCGCTCAGGTCGTAGCCCTCGAGGATGTTCAGCGCCTCGGCGATCGTCAGGCCGCCGCTCGACGGCGGTCCCATCCCGTAGACGTCGAGCGCCGCGGTACGTCGAATGCACCGGCGCGCGCTCGGGCGCCGTGTACGACGCGCAGGTCGGCGGCGGTCATCACGCCGGGCCGCCAGCGGTGGTCGGCCGTCGCGGCGATCTGCGGCTCGCGCACGGTCCGCGCGATCGCGTTGGCGAGCGGCCCGCGATAGAAGCCGCGCGAGCCCGACTCGCGCGATCAGCCGGTACGTGCGCGCGAGCTCCGGGTTGCGGAAGACGGTGCCGACGTCACGCGGCGGTGCCGTCGGGGTCGAGGAACAGCGCTGCCGCCGCGGGCACGTCGTCGAACCAGGCGGCGGTTCTCTCGGGTCTGCGAGCGAACGTCGCGATCGACCACGAAGCCCTGCCGGGCGACGCGGATCGCGGGAGCGAGCGCCTGCGGCGAGCGTCATCGTCCCGTGGCGGCTCAGCGCGCGGTCCCAGCCCAGGACGGTGCCCGGGACGCCGACCGACAGGCCGCTGTAGCGCGCGTCGCTCGAACGCGAGCGCCGTGCCGTTCTCGAAGAACGATTCCGGATCCATCGACTACGGCGCACGCTCGCGATGGTCGTTGCGTGGTGATCGTCCGGCGCCTGGCGTCGTAGGAGACCATGAAGCCACCGCCGCCGATGCCGGCCGAGAACGGCTCGGTGACGCCCAGGACCGCGGCTGCGGTCACCGCGGCGTCGGTCGCGTTGCCGCCGCGGCGCAGCGTGTCCATCGCCGCCTTCGTCGCAAGGCGGTCGACGGTGGCGGCGGCGCCGCCGTAGCCCGTCGACGTCGGCGGGGTGGAGCCGTGCGCCGCCGCGGGAGCGACGGCGAGGCCTGCGATGACGGTGAGGACGGCGGTCGGCGAGCGCATGGGCGCCGTCATTCCCCGCGGACGCCGCGCTTCACGCTCCGCGCGGGGCGGCCGACGCTCGCCTCGATCTATGCTCGAAGCGATGCCCGCAAGCCCCGCCACCAACGCCTCCACGCGAATGCGCGACCAGCGTCGCAGCCTGCCCGACGGGCCGGGTGTGTACCTCTTTCGCGACGTCGACGGCAAGGTCATCTACGTCGGCAAGGCGAAGTCGATTCGCAAGCGTGTCGCGGGCCACTTCTCCAATCGCGTCACCCGCGGCGCGGTCGAGATGGTCGACCTGGTCGCACCAGATCGACTTCCTGCTCGTCGCGTCGGAGGCCGAGGCGCTGCTCACGGAGAACCAGTTCATCAAGCAGTACAAGCCGCGCTTCAACATCCGGCTGCGCGACGACAAGTCCTATCCGTTCCTGGCGATCTCGCTGGACGAGGACTATCCGCGCGTCTACTTCACGCGCGAGCGCCACCGCCGCGACCGGCAGTACTTCGGCCCGTACTCCAACGCCAAGAAGGTGCGCGGCACGCTGGACCTGCTGCAGAAGGTCTTCGCGTTTCGCTCCTGCAGCGGGACCGTGCCGGGGCGGCGCAGCGGCTCGCCGTGCCTGGACTACTACATCAAGCGCTGCGGGGCGCCCTGCGTCGGCTACCAGACCAAGGAGGAGTACCGCGCGGCGATCGACGGCGTCATCGCCTTTCTCTCCGGCCGCTACCGGCAGATCGAGCGCGACCTCGAGCAGCGCATGAAGGCCGCCGCCGCTGCGCAGGAGTTCGAGCAGGCGGCACTGGAGCGCAACCGCCTGAAGGCGGTGCGCAGCCTGCTGGAGCGCCAACGCGTCGCCAACGAGGCGGTCGGCACGCTCGACGCCGTGGCGATCGCCGTCGACGGCATCGATGCGAACGCGCAGGTCTTCCAGATCCGCGACGGCGTGCTCTCCGACCGCCAGTCGTTCTATCTCTCCAACGAGTCCGGCTTTGGGATCGGCGAGGTCGCCGAGGAGTTCCTCCTGCAGTACTACGGCGACGCGATGGCGGTGCCGCCGCAGGTCCTCGTCCAGCGCGACGTCCTCGAGTGCGACGTCCTGGGGGAGGTGCTGACCGAGCTGCGCGGCTCGCGGGTGGAGGTGCGCGTGCCCGAGCGCGGGGACAAGCGCCGGATCCTCGAGCTCGCCGAGCGCAACGCCGCGCTCGCGCTCGACCAGGAGCGCCTGAAGGACGAGCGCCGCCGCCAGCAGCGCGTCGAGGCGCTCGACGGGCTGCAGGAGGCGCTCGGCCTCGACGCGCTGCCGCTGCGCATCGAGTGCTTCGACATCTCCAACCTCATGGGGACGAACACGACGGCCTCGATGGTCGTCTTCGAGGGCGGCGCGCCGAAGAAGAGCGACTACCGGCGCTTCAACGTGCGCTCGACGACCGAGGGCGTGCCCGACGACTTCGCGGCGATGGAGGAGGTGCTCGGGCGCCGGCTGGCGCGCTGGGAGGCCGAGCAGGACCTCAGCCCCAACGACCCCAAGCGCAACGAGTCCTTCGCGACGCTGCCGTCGCTGATCGTCATCGACGGCGGCCCCGGCCAGCTGTCGGCCGGCCTGCGCGCGCTGGAGGGCTTTCGCGAGCGCGGGGTGGCGGTGATCTCGCTGGCCAAGCAGCTCGAGGAGGTCTACATGCCGGGCCGCCGCGCGCCGCTGCGCCTGCCGCACGACACGCCGGCGCTGCAGCTGCTGCAGCGCGTCCGCGACGAGGCGCACCGCTTCGCGATCACCCATCACCGCACGCGCCGCGACCGCCAGATGACCGAGTCGGTGCTCGACGGCCTGCCGGGCGTCGGGCCGAAGCGCAAGCGCGCGCTGCTGAAGCACTTCGGCTCTCCGGAGGCGATGCTCGGGGCGTCGCGCGACGAGCTCGAGGCGGTGCCCGGGCTGCCGTCGAAGACCGCGCGCGACCTCTACGCGTACCTCAACCGTACGTCGGGGTGACGCGATGACCGGGCCGGAGCGGCACAATCACCGGCGTGACCGGCTCAGAGGAGGCGCCCGCCACGACGACGAGCCTCGGAGGACCTCGTCGTCATCACGGGCTTCTCCGGCGCCGGCAAGTCGACCGCGATGAACGTCTTCGAGGACGACGGCTACTTCTGCGTCGACAACCTGCCGCCCGAGATGATCCGCGGCCTCGTCGACCTGTTCGTGCACGAGGGCGCGAACGTCCGCCGCGCCGCGGTCGTCTCCGACGTGCGCGCGCGCGACCTCTTCGAGACGCTCGGCAGCCGTGCTCGACGACCTCGCCGCAACGCGGCATCACGCACCGCGTCCTGTTCCTCGACGCGGACGAGCAGACGCTGCTGGGCCGCTACAAGGAGACGCGCCGCCGCCACCCGCTCAGCCCGACCGGCTCGGTGGCGCAGGGGATCGCCGCCGAGCGCGCGGCGCTGGAGCGACATCAAGGCGCGCGCGGACTTCGTGCTCGACACGAGCGGGATCGGCGCGGCGACGCTGCGCCGGCGGATCGCCGACGAGTTCCTGCCGCGCAGCGTGCACGTCCAAGCTCGCGCATCACGCTGACCTCGTTCGGCCACAAGCACGGCCTGCCGCGCGACGCCGACATCGTGCTCGACATGCGCTTCCTGCCCAACCCGCACTGGGAGCTCGACCTGCGGCCGCTGACCGGCTATCGACCCGCGCGTCGTCGAGTACATGTCGCGCGGCGGCAAGCTCGACGCGTTCTACGAGCGCCTGCGCGCCGCTGCTGGACTTCCTCATCCCCGAGTACATCGCCGAGGGCAAGGCGCACCTCGCGATCGCGGTCGGCTGCACCGGCGGGCGCCATCGCTCGGTCGCGATCGTCGAGGCGCTGGCGGCGCGGCTGCGCGCGCGCGACGACGTCGAGGTGGACGTCGTGCACCGCGACGTGGGACATTCGGCGCGATGAGCGGTCCCGATGACGGCGTGACGCGATGATCCTCCACGTCGCCTTCGAGGTCTCCGATCTCGCCCGCTCGACGCGCTTCTACGACGCGATCTTCTACGCGCTCGGCGCGCGGCGCACCTTCGAGAGCGACCGCGCCGTCGCCTTCGGACACGACCACGAGCAGTTCTGGGTCGTCGATCGCGGCCGCCCGCCGGCGCCCGGCTACGGCCACGTCGCGCTCGAGGCCGCGGGCCGCGCCGCGGTCAGGGCCGCCTACGAGGCCGGCCTCGCGCACGGCGGCCGCGACGACGGCAAGCCCGGCATGCGGCCGCAGTACGGCCCGCTCTACTTCGCCGCGTACCTGCTCGATCCCGACGGCCTGCGGCTGGAGCTCGTCACCGGCGCGCACGTGACGGCGTCGGCGTCGGTGCCGAGGCCCGCCGGCCGGACGTGCTCGGCGGGGAGGCCGTAGCGCTCGCTCGAGCCGCGCGGCGATGAGCGAGCGGTGGCAGGCCTCGGGCTCGGCCTCGACGCACAGCAGCGCCGTCGTCGCGTCGCGCGGGCATCTCGGCGACGAGCGCGCCGAGGTCGGCGTGGTCGAGGATCTCGCGCACGTAGCGCTCGACGTACTCGCGGGTCGAGCACCGTGCGCGAGCGCTTGCCGACGCGGTTGCGGTCGTCGGCGGCGTACTGCAGGTGGCGCAGCTCGGTCGTCGGCGCGAGCTCGCGGTGGTGGCTGTAGGCGATGCTGCGCGTCGGCGAGCGCGTCCTGCAGGCGCCGCGCGTTGGCCCACGCGTAGCGCGCGCCGCGCACGCCGCGGCGCTGGCGCACGTCGACGAGCAGGCCGACGTCATGCGGCGCGCAGGGCGGCGAGGAACGACGGCAGGTCGAACTCGTAGACGCCGATCGTGACGACGCGCCGGCGTCAGAGCGGGCGCGTCGGCTCGGTGGGCGGGGCGCCGGCGGCGGGGTGGCCGGCGAGACCGTGACCCGCGCCCCCGGGACCGGGACCGGGACCGGATCGGGCTCGCCGCGCCACGGGGGCCGCGCCGGGATGGGCGCGGCCCGGAGCGGGGCCCGGTGCTGCCAGCGGCCGCCGCCGAAGCCGTCGGCCGGGCTGATCGCGACGGAGATGCGCGCCACGGAGAGCAGCGCGCCGGCGGCCATCAGCACCGCGGCAGGCGAGCGCGAGCCACAGGCCGGTCGACGGGTCGCCGTCGATCTCGGGCGTCAGCGGCGGCGGGTCGATGAGGAGGTAGAGCACGATGACGAGCGCCGCCAGCGCCGGGCCGACGAGCCAGCTCGCCGGGCGCGGCGGGCCGAAGCCCAGCCGGCTGGCGACCGCGACGAGCGCGACGATCGCGAGCACCGCCAGCACGAGGTCCCACACCTCGAAGATCTCCCAGGCGTCGATGCCGGGCTGGTACCACTCGAGGAAGAGGCGAGACGAACAGCAGGATCGCGCCCGCGCCGATCAGCAGCATGCCCGCCTCGATGCTCCTCGCGTCGTTCGGCGTGGGGGGACCGGCGATCGGCATGCGCGTCTCCTCGTGTCGATCGGTACGAACCCAGCGGCTGATACCCGGCGCCGCTCGTGGCGAACCCCCTAGGACAGCGAGGAGAGCGCGGCGGCGACGGCGAAGCCGAGCGTCGCGACGAGCCCGGCGGCGCGGCCGGCGCCCTCGCGCGCGTCGGGGATCATCGAGTCGATCAGCATCACGAGCAGCGCGCCCGCCGCGAAGCCGTCGATGGCGGCGCGCGTCGCGTCGTCGCCGACGAGGAGATCGCCCAGCCGACGACCGTCGCGGCGGTGCAGACGACGGCGACCGCCGCCCACAGCCCGAGCACGCGCCCGCGGCTCGTCCCGTGCTCGTGCATCTCCGTGGCGGACCCGGTCGCCTCGGGCACGTTGGAGATGAAGATCGCGACGATCAGTCCCACGCCGACCGCGCCGCCGCTGCCGATGGCGATCCCCAGCACGAGCTGCTCAGGGATGCCGTCGAGGAAGGCTCCGAGCGCGAGCGACGCGCCGGCGGCGCCCGAGAAGCGGCGGTTGATCGCCCCGTCGAGCAGGAAGTAGGTCAGCGCGCCGGCGCCGAGGCCGAGCGCGGTCCAGCCCAGCCCGCCCACCTCGAGTCCCTCCTCGACGAGCTCGACGCTGACCGCACTGATCAGCGCGCCGGCCCCGAAGGCGAGCACGATCCCGATCTGCGCCCTCGACCACGTCCGCGCGAACGCCAGCAGCGCGCCGACGACGAGCGATGCGGCCGCCAGGCCGCCGAGGCCGATCGCCTTGAGCATGCGACGGTGCTACCCGCTCGCCGCGGCCTGCGCCGCCTCAGCGCCTAGGCTGAAGCCACGTGAGCATCGACGAGCGGATCGACGTCATCGGCCGGCATCCCTTCCGGGCTCGATTTCACCTGCGCGGACGCGAGCGGGCGATCGTCCAGCTGCACGGGATGAGCGCCGTGCGCGGACATGCCGCGGACCTGTTCGGCAAGCGCGTGGCGGTTGCGCAGCCGCGCAAGGACGGCAGGCAGACGCCCTATCGCGGGCACCCGGTCTTCGTCGCGCAGCACGCTACCGCGACCTGCTGTCGCACGTGCCTCGAGCGCTGGCACGACATCCCCAAGGGCGCCGCGCTCGACGCCGAGCAGCAGGCCTACGCGGTCGACGTCATCTGCCGCTGGATCGAGCGCGAGCTCGCCGCGTCCGCCTGATGGCGCCTGCGACGGCGCCCGCGGCGGGATCGACCTCGGCGGGACGAAGATCCAGGCCGTCGTCGTCGACGAGCGCCACGTCGTGCTCGGCCAGGCGCGCGCCGCGACGCCGACCAGAGGCGGTCCCGCCGACGTGGCCGGGGCGATCGTGGCCGCGATGCGCGAGGCGGCGGCCGCGGCCGGGCTGGATCCGGCGCAGCTCACCCACGTCGGCGTCGGCGCGCCCGGCACCGTCGACGCCGCGGGGGGCACGGTCTCGAGCGCGAGGAACCTGCCCGGCTGGGCGGGCTCCTATCCGCTCGCCAAGCAGTTGCGCAAGGCGCTCGGCACGCCGGTCGCGCTCGGCAACGACGTGCAGGTCGCCACGGACGCCGAGGCGGCGCTGGGCGCCGGCCGCGGCCACGGCTCGATGCTCGGGGTCTTCTGGGGCACCGGCGTCGGCGGCGGGATCGTGCTCGACGGCAAGCCATGGGTCGGGCGCGGAGGGGCAGGCGAGATCGGCCACGTCGTCGTGAAGGTCGACGGCGCGCAGTGCCCGTGCGGGCGGCGCGGCTGCATGGAGGCCTACGCGGGACGCAACGCGCTCGAGGCCCACGCTCGCGTAGCACACGAGAAGGGCGAGCCGACCGAGCTGTTCAAGATCGCCAGGAAGCGCGGCCGCGAGCGGCTGACGAGCGGCATCTGGGCGGCCGCGCTCGAACGCGGCGACCCGCTCGCCACGAAGCTCATCGACCGCGCCGTCGCGATGCTCGGCGCGGGCGTCGCGTCGGTCGACAACGTGCTCGACGTCGAGGTGATCATCCTCGGCGGCGGGCTTGGGCGTGCGCCTCGGCCAGCCCTACGCGGACCGCATCGCGAAGGCGATGCAGCCGCACCTGTTCTTCAGCGACCGCCCGCCGCCGGTCCTCGTCGCCGCGCTCGGCGACCTCGGCGGCGCGGTCGGCGCGAGCCTGCTGCCGGCGCCCGTGTCGTAGCGCAGCCGCATACGCTTGCGCCGTGGGCGTCGCAGCGGGGGAGATCTCGAGCTGGATCGCCGGGTGGGCGCAGCGCAGCCCCGACGCGATCGCGATCCGCTTCGAGGGCGAGGAGATCAGCTACGCGGCGTTCGAACGGCGAGTGGCGCGGCTCGCCGGCGCGCTGGCCGGCCGCGAAGGGATCGCGCACGGGCGACCGCGTCGCGTACCTCGGGCCCAACTCGCCGTCCTGCTCGACCTGCTGTTCGCGTGCGCGCGCCTCGGAGCGATCCTCGTCCCGCTGAGCGCGCGGATGCCGGCGCCAGAGCTCGAGGTCGTCCTCGCCAACACCGAGCCCGTGGCGCTGCTCGCCGACGACGAGCTCGCCGCGACGGCGCGCGAGGCCGGCGAGGCGCTGGGGCTGAGGGTCATCCCGTTCGATGCCCTCCCGGCGCTGCTGCACGAGGCGCCGGAGCTGCGCTGCGATCCCGATCGCGCGCCCGGGGCGCCGCTGGCGATCATCAACACGTCGGGCACGACGGGACCGACCAAGGGCGCGGTGCTGACCCACGAGATGCTGCGCTTCAACGCGCTGAACGTCGAGGCCGCCGTCGGCCTCGGCCCCGGCGACGAGGTCCTGGCCAACGGGCCGATGTTCAACACCGGCCCGATGAACATCCTCACGACCCCCGCGCTCGCCGCGGGCGCGACGGTGACGATCCAGCGCGAGTTCGAGCCGGCGCGATGCTGGAGGAGATCGAGCGGCGGCGGATCACGCTCGCGATCTCGGCGCCCGCGATGACGAAGGCGCTCATCGCCGACCCGCGCTGGGAGACGACCGATCTGTCGAGCCTGCGCTGCGTGATCACCGGCTCCGCGACGGTTCGCGAGGACGTGCTCGCGCCGTGGTTCGAACGAGGCGTGACGGTGCTGCAGGACTACGGGCTCACCGAGGCGATGCCCGTCGTGACGATCACCCCGCTCGACGATGCCCACCGGCTGCGGGCCACCGCGGGCAGGCCGGTCCCGCACTGCCGGGTGCGGATCGCCGCGGCCGACGGATCGACGGCGGCGCCGGGGGAGGAGGGCGAGGTGCTCGTGCAGGGCCCGACCGTCATGCCCGGGTACTGGCGAAACCCCGAGGCGACGAGCGCGACGTTCCACGACGACGGCTGGCTGCGCACCGGCGACGTGGGCCGGCTCGACGACGAGGGGATGCTGTCGATCGTCGGCCGCATCAAGGAGGTCATCATCGTCGGCAGCTGCAACGTCTACCCGCAGGACGTGGAGGCCGTGCTCGATGCCTGCCCCGAGATCGCGGAGGCTGCCGTGGTCGGGCGGCCGGACGACGAGCTCGGCGAGGTGCCGGTGGCCTTCGTGGTGCTGAAGGAGGAGGGGTCGTTGAGCGCCGAGGACGTCAAGGGCCGCTTCGACGAACAGCTCGCCGAGTACAAGCACCCGCGCGACGTGGTGTTCATCGGGGCGCTGCCGCGCAGTGCGATCGGCAAGGTGCGGCGGGACGAGCTGCGCCGCTGGTGGGACGCGTCGTGACGCGCCGCGTCCGCCTCCTCCGCCCGGATTCAGGTCGGCCAGACAGCCTGCTGCGCCGCGCGCAGCTCGCCGTCAGGCGTGAGCGCGAACTTCAGCGCGTGCAGCGTCGCCGGGTCGGTCTCGATTCCACGGGCGGCGAGCAGCTCCCCGATGCGCTGCCAGGCCTCCAGCCGCGGCCCGGTCGGCGGCCGGCGTGAGGCGCATCGTCATGAGCACCGAAAGCTCGAGCGCGGCGAGCTTGTCGCGCGCGCAGCGCACGCTGAGCGACGCCGGCTGCGGGTCGTCGACCTGCTCGCCGCCGTCGAGGAGGGCGTACAGGCGCAGGTCGACGACGGCGAAGGTGTCGTCCTCCGACGCCTCGTGGTTCAGCGACGCGGTGGCGCCGATGCTGCGAACGCTCTCTGGCATGGCCTCACCGTAGTGCGGACGGGGTCGACCCGTCACCTCGCCGGCCCGGGATTCTCGGCGCGGGAACGGTAGGGTTCCGCTCCCGCGCCAAGGCGGAAGGACCTTCATCGGCACCGAAGCGTTCAAGAATCCCCAGGAAGGACAGTCACTCCGAATGCCCGTACGTGTTGGAATCAACGGCTTCGGCCGCATCGGCCGCAACGTGTTCCGCGCCGCTCAGGCGGCACAAGCAGACATCGAGTGGGTCGCCGTCAACGACCTCACCGACAACGAGACGCTGGCGCACCTGCTGCGCTACGACTCGATCCTCGGGCCGTACCCGGGCACCGTCGAGCTCTCCGACGACGGCTTCGTCGTCGACGGCAACGAGATCCTCGTCCTCCACGAGACGGATCCCGCGGCTCTGGGCTGGGGCGATCTGGGCGTCGACGTCGTGCTCGAGTCCACGGGCTTCTTCACCAAGCGCGAGGGCGCGGCCAAGCACCTCGACGCCGGCGCGAAGAAGGTCGTCATCTCCGCCCCCGCCAGCGGCGAGGACATCACCGTCGTCCTCGGCGTGAACTTCGAGCTGTACAACCCCGACTCGCACGACGTCATCTCCAACGCCTCGTGCACGACGAACTGCCTCGCCCCGTTCGCCAAGGTCATCCACAACGCGGTCGGCATCGAGCATGGCCTGATGACGACGATCCACGCCTACACGGCCGATCAGAACCTCCAGGACGGCCCGCACGGCGACCTGCGCCGCGCCCGCGCCGCCGCGATGAACCTCGTGCCGACGTCGACCGGCGCGGCGAAGGCCGTCGGCCTCGTGCTCCCGGAGCTCAACGGCAGGCTGCACGGCTTCGCGGTCCGCGCGCCCGTTCCGACCGGCTCGATGGTCGACCTCACGTTCGTCGCCAGCAAGCCGACGACCAAGGAGGAGGTCAACGCCGCGTTCGCCGAGGCCGCCGAGGGCGACCTGTCCGGGATCCTGCAGTACACCGAGGACCCGATCGTCTCCAGCGACATCGTCGGCAACCCGCACTCGTCGATCGTCGACGGCCTGCTCACGTCGGTCATGGAGGACACGCTCGTCAAGGTCGTCTCCTGGTACGACAACGAGTGGGGCTACTCCAACCGCTGCGTCGACGTCCTGCAGAAGGTCCTCTAGGTCGCCGTGAGAACGCTCGACGACCTCGGCGACGTCTCCGGTCAGCGCGGCCTGGTCCGCGTCGACTTCAACGTCCCGCTGTCGGACGGGGCGGTCTCCGACGACGCTCGGATCCGTGCCGCGCTGCCGACGATCGAGGAGCTGCGCGAGAAGGGTGCGCGGCTGCTGCTCGTCTCGCACCTCGGCCGGCCGAAGGACCGCGAGCCGGAGTTCTCGCTTGCGCCGGTCGCAGACCACCTCGCGGGCCTGCTCGGCACCGAGGTCGCGCTCGCGCCGGATCTCGACGACGTCCCCGACGGCGAGGTCGTGATGCTCGAGAACATCCGCTTCGAGCAGGGCGAGACGAAGAACGACCCGGAGCTGGCGGCGCGCCTCGGGGCGCTGGCCGACTTCTACGTCAACGACGCGTTCGGCGCCGCGCACCGCGCGCACGCCTCCACGGTCGGCGTCGTCGAGCACGTCGGCAACTCCGCCGCGGGACGCCTGCTGCAGCGCGAGGTCGAGACCCTGACGGGGATCCTCGCCGACCCCGGCCGCCCGCTCGTCGCGATCGTCGGCGGCGCGAAGGTGACCGACAAGATCGGCGTCATCGACGCCTTCCTGAAGGTCGCCGACACGATCCTCATCGGCGGCGCGATGAGCTACCCGTTCTTTCAGTCACAGGGCCACGAGGTCGGCTCGTCGCTGTGCGAGGCCGAGGGCGTGGAGCCCGCCGCCCGTGCGCTCGAGCAGGGCGGCGACAAGCTGCGCCTGCCGGTCGACCATGTGCTCGGCGCGGAGTTCTCGGCCGATACCGAGGCGATCGCGCACGACGAGATCGACGTGCCGGACGGCCTCATGGGCCTCGACATCGGCCCGAAGACCGCCGAGCTCTACGCCGCCGAGATCGCCTCCGCCGCCACCGTGTTCTGGAACGGGCCGATGGGCGCCTTCGAGCTGGCGCCGTTCGCCGCCGGCACGCGGGCGGTCGCCGAGGCGGTCGCGGCGACGGACGCGGTCACCGTCGTCGGCGGGGGAGACTCCGCCGCCGCCCTCGCCCAGTTCGGCCTCGACGACCAGATCACGCACATGTCGACCGGCGGCGGCGCCTCGCTGCAGCTGCTGGAGGGCAAGACGCTCCCTGGCCTCGAGGTCTTGCAGTAGTGGCCCGCGTCCCGTTCATCGCCGGCAACTGGAAGATGCACAAGACGGTGCAGGAGGCCGAGGACTACATCCAGGGCCTGCTCCCGCGCGTGTACAGCGCCGACGGTGTCGATGTCGCGCTGTGCGTCCCGTACACCGACCTGCAGGCGATGGTCGACTCCACCCGCGGCTCGCGCGTGGAGATCTTCGCGCAGAACATGCACGAGGCCGACCACGGCGCGTACACCGGCGAGATCTCCGCGCCGATGCTGACCGAGATCGACATCCACGGCGTCGTGCTCGGCCACTCGGAGCGGCGCGAGCATTACAACGAGACCGACAAGGCGCTGGCGGCGAAGGTGCTCAAGGCGCTGGAGGTGGGCCTCAAGCCGATCCTCTGCGTGGGTGAGACCGAGGAGGAGCGCGAGCGCGGCGACACCGAGCGCAAGCTTCGCCATCAGGTCCAGGAGGGTCTCGAGCGCCTGAGCGACGACCAGATCGCCGAGGTCACGGTCGCCTACGAGCCGATCTGGGCGATCGGCACGGGCAAGGTCGCGACGCCCGAGCAGGCGCAGGACGCGATCGCGTTCATCCGCGCGCTCATCGCCGACAAGGCGCCCGCTGCGGCCCCCCTGGCGCGCGTGCTGTACGGCGGCTCCGTATCGCCCGACAGCGCGCCCGAGCTGCTGGCGCTGCCCGACGTCGACGGCGCCCTCGTCGGCGGCGCCTCGCTGGAGCCCGAGTCGTTCGCGCGCATCGTGGATGCCGCGGTGCAGGTCGCCGCGGCCTCGTAGCTTCGTGCCTGCGCCGACCTCGGTCTGCCTCGTCGTCCTCGATGGCTGGGGGCTGGCGCCGGACGATCCGGGCAACGCCGTGTCGCTGGCCCGCACGCCCGTGTTCGACAGGCTCTGGGAGCAACACCCGCACACCACGCTGACAGCATCCGGGCCCGCCGTCGGGCTGCCCGACGGGCAGATGGGCAACTCGGAGGTCGGCCACCTCAACCTCGGCGCCGGCGCGGTCGTCAAGCAGGACCTGACGCTCATCGACGAGGCGGCGCGGCTGCCGGCGTTCGGCGGCAACCCGGTCCTGCTCGAGGCGTTGCAGGCCTCGCCGCGCGTGCACGTGCTCACGCTCGTCTCCGACGGTGGCGTGCACTCGAGCATCGACCACCTCCACGCGCTGCTGCACACCGCTGCGCAGGCGGGCGTCGAGGACGTCGTGATCCATGCGTTCACCGACGGGCGCGACACGCTGCCGCACAGCGGGGCCGAGTTCCTGGGGCGGCTCGAGGGCTGGTGCGCCGAGACCGGCGTGGGTCGTGTCGCAAGCGTCGTCGGGCGCTTCTTCGCGATGGACCGCGACAACCGCTGGGATCGCGTGCAGCGCGCCTACGACCTCTTCGTGCACGGGATCGCGGAGTTCGAGGCGCCGACCGCGGCCGCCGCGGCCGCCGCGGCCTACGAGCGCGGCGAGACCGACGAGTTCGTCTCGCCCACCCGCGTCGGCGCCGACGGAACGATCCGGCCGCAGGACTCGGTGATCGCCTTCAACTTCCGTCCCGACCGGATGCGGGAGATCTCGTCCGCGCTGGCCGAGCCGGTGTGCCCGGAGGTCGATCGCCGCGGGGCGCCGCCGATCACGCGCTACACGACGCTGACGGAATACGGCGGTCCGCTCGGCGACCATCCCGTGATCTTCCGGCCGATGCGTCCGACGGTCACGCTGCCGCGCGTCATCGCCGCCCAGGGCGGGCGTCAGCTGCACGTCGCCGAGACCGAGAAGTACCCCCACGTGACGTACTTCTTCGGCGGCGGCAAGGAGCGTCCGGAGGATGGCGAGCGGCGCGAGCTCGCGCCGTCGCCGCGCGACGTGCCGACGTACGACCTCAAGCCACAGATGAGCGCGCGCGAGGCGACGGAGGCGTTCGTGACCGCGTGGCACGAGGAGGACTTCCGCTTCGCCATCATCAACTTCGCCAACCCCGACATGGTGGGCCACACCGGCGTGATCCCGGCCGCCGTCATCGCGATCGAGACCGTCGACGGCTGCCTGGGACGGATCGTCGAATGCGTGAGGTCGACCGGCGGCGTCTGCCTCGTCACCGCCGATCACGGCAACGCCGACCACATGCTCGAGCCCGACGGCTCGCCGAACACCGCCCATTCGCTGAACCCCGTGCCGCTGATCGCGACGGTCGGGGCGGGCTCGCTGGATCCGGCGGGCGGGATCCTCGCCGACATCGCTCCGACGGCGCTCGAGCTGCTCGGCATCGCGCAGCCGCCGGAGATGACCGGCCGCTCGCTGCTCGTCGCGCCGCCGGCGGCCTAGCGCGCGACGTGACCATCGCGCTCGCGGCGCTCGCGGTCTTCGTCGGTGCCGCGCTGCAGTCGGCGACCGGCTTCGGGTTCTCGCTCGTCGCCGCGCCGATCCTGTTCGCGCTGCTCGGCCCGCAGGAGGCGGTGAGCGCGGGGGTGCTGCTCGGCCTGCTGCTCAACGGGCTGACGCTGGCTACCGAGGCGCGCCGGCCGGCCGTGCTCGGGCGCGACGCGCGGCGGCTCGTCGTCTGGTCGCTGCCGGGGCTCGTGCTTGGCGCGCTCGCGCTGCGCGAGCTCCCCGAGCGGCCGCTGTCGGCGCTCGTCGGCCTGGCGGTGCTGGCGGGGCTCGCGGTGCGGTTGCGCGGGGGCGCGGTCGCGGCGCGGCCGCGGGCGTGGCACGCGCCCGCCGCGGGCGCGACGAGCGGGGCCCTGGCGACCGCGAACTCGGTCAGCGGGCCGCCGCTGGCCTTCTACCTGCTCGCTCGCGGCGCCACGCCGGCGGCGATGCGCGACACGCTCGCGGCGGTGTTCATCGCCCAGTCGGTGCTGGCGCTGCCGGTGCTGCTCGTGGCCGCCACGTTCACGCTGCCGGGCGCGGTCTGGGCGCTTCTCGGGGCCGCGCTGGTGGGTCAGCTGGTGGGGCGGCGCGCGTTCGCCTGGTTGCAGGGCGAGCGCTACGAGCACGCGGTGCTCGCCGTGCTCGTGCTCAGCGCGCTCGCGGCGCTGGCGGCCGCCGTGCTGTAGGGGTTTCAGCCCGCCTTCGGCCTCGGCGCGGCTGCCGCGCGCTTGCGCCAGCCGCGCTCGATCTCGCGGACGAAGCGCTTGGGCTTGGGCTTGTAGAGCTTGCGGCCGCGGGCGAGCGCCTTCTCGCACAGCCGCCGTGCGCGGCGATCGATGACGGCGAGCAGCGCCTGCCTGTGGATGTCCTCGGCGAAGCACTGCGGGTGGGTCTCGACGTAGGAGCGCAGGACGTGCAGGTCGTGGTGGTCGCCGAGCCGGCTCGCCAGCTTGTGGGCGCGCCGCGCGACCCGCTTGAGCTCCTTGGGCCGGGCGCGGCCCACGATCTCCGTCGCGTACCAGAGGTCCTTCACGCGCTTGCGCCACTCGTGCAGGTTCTCCGCCGTCGGATCCTCGCCGGCGGCACGCATCGCCGTGCGCCCGCGGCCGTAGATGCGCCGCAGGCCCGGGGAGAGCGCGCCGAAGCCGTCGGGTTCCAGGGTCCACGTGCTCGTGCGCGCCAGCGCGTCGTCGATCGTCTCGCGCGTTGCCGCCAGGTCCCCGCCGCCGTCGTCGAGGGCGGCGGCCGCGGTCCTGCTCTCCTCCTCGAGTCGCGCGCGCAGGGCGTCCGTCGAGCCCTTGGGCAGCTCCTCGGCGAATCGCGCGGTCAGCGCGTCGAGCGTTTCGAGCAGGACGTGCGCGTCGCGTGCTCCGGAGATCCGCCGCCCGGCCATGCGAAACGCGGTGTTCTCGCGCTCGTAGGTCTTCTCGCCGATCGCGTCGCGGGCGACGCGCACGCATGCGCGCAGCCGCTTGAGGCCCTTGCGGACGTTGTGCACGGCCTCGCCGACGTGGCGCGGGCGGGTGCCGTCGAGCTCGTCGCGCGCGTCGTGCAGCCGGCCGCGGGCGATGCGCCGGATGCCGTCCGGGATGTGCTCGTCGGTGCGCAACGCGAACGAGCGGTCGCGTCCGGGCTCAGGTGTCGTGAGGTTGCGGGCCGCGTCGACGAGGTTGCGGGCGATCTCCATCAGCCGGGTGTTCTCCGCGGGGCCCCGCATCTAATCAGCGGCCTGGCTCATGGCGCGAATCGCGCGGCGCGCGCGGCCAGCCATTCGGTCATGAGCGGGAGCGTGCGCGGGTCGAGATGGTGCCCGCCGTCATGCTCGTGGTAGTCGACCGGCAGGTCCGCTGCCTCCAGCATGCCGCGGGCAGCGCGTGCGAAGTCGACGGAGATGACCGGGTCGCGCGCGCCGTGCGTGATGAACACCGGCAGTTCGGGGCGCGTCTCGAGCTCGGGCTCCCACCCCTCGACCGTCGGGATGAAGCCGCTCATCGCGAGGATGCCCGCCGGCGCGGGACGGCGCGGGCCGAGGCCCGTGGCGTAGGACATGACGCAGCCCATCGAGAAGCCGCCGATGATCGTGCGCTGCCAGGCGATCCCGCGCTCCTGCAGCCAGCCGTCGAGGAAGCTCGTCAGCTGCGTGTAGGTGGCGTGGAAGGTCGTGGGGTCGGGGTAGCCGACGCGTGGCACCATGTACCACCAGCGGCCGGGGCTCCCACCGGGGCCGGGCAACGGCGCGCCCGGCGTCAGGCCGACGAGGCGCCGCTCGGGATCGAGGACGTCGAGGACCGAGCTGAGGTCGTGCTCGTCGGCGCCGCGGCCGTGCAGGAGGATGAGCGCCCCCGCGGGCTCGCCGGCAGCCTCGCGGACCACGTGGACGAGCGGCTCGAAGCTCATGTCCACGTGCAACCCGGGATGCGCCTCGGCGAAACGTCAGGCGACGCGACGCTGCGGCCGGCGCCGCTCTGCAACTCGTTGTGCGTGCAACCAGAACGCACTATCCTCGGGGTATGGCGATTCTCGGCGAGACCCCTGACCTGCGCCTGCTCGCGCCTGCCGAGCTGCGCGCCTGGCGCGGGATGCTGCGCGCGCACGCGGCGATGGCCAAGGCCCTCGACGCCCAGCTCGAGGCGGCGCACGGCCTTCAGCTCAGCTCCTACGAGGTGCTCATGTACCTCGCCGACGCCGAGGACGAGCGCATGCGGATGTGCGACCTCGCCTCCTCGATCCTGCTCAGCCGCAGCGGCCTGACGCGGCTCGTCGACCGGCTCGCCCGCGAGGGCCTGCTCGAGCGCGTCGCCTGCAGCGACGACGCCCGCGGCCAGTTCGCCAAGCTCACGCCGGCGGGACGCGAGAAGCTGCGCGCCGCGCGGGCCACGCACCTCGCCGGCGTCCGCGCGATGTTCCTGGACCTCTTCAGCCCGGTCGAGCTCGAAGCGCTCGGCGACAGCTGGGATCGCGTGTTGGACGCGACGGGCTGGGGCTGCTGCAAGTAGCGGGCGCGGCGTCTGCGCGTGCGCGATCGCGCTGACGTCGCGGACGACGACCTGGTCGCGATCGAGACGTGCATGCTCGCGGCGATCCACCGAATCGCGCCCGGTGACAATGCGCGCACGCGGGCGCTGTGCGAGCGGGACGGTGGGCGCACCGGACCGGTGAGGCGCTTGGCGGACGAGCGCCGGTGAGGCAGCGCTTGCGCGGGACCGCGGTGGGGCGGCGCTTCGCGGGCCGGGCGGGTCTGGCGTGTCCGCGCCGGCCTCGCATGAACTGCATCTTCGAGGGCTGTGTCGGAGCTCGGGTGGCGCCCACGCTCGTGCGGGGTCCGCCGCTCGCGCTCTCTCCGGCGGACCGGTGACGCGTTTCCCGAGTCGTTTCGCGCCACGCTTCGCGGTTGGACGGCGAGCGCCGCCGGCGCGACGCCTTTCTGTTCGCTACGAACAGTTTCGCGCCACGCTTCGCGGTTCGAGGGGCGAGCGCCGCCAGCGTGACGCCTTTCTGTTCGCTACGAACAGTTTCGCGCCACGCTTCCCGGCCGAGCGTCCGCACGCACCCCACCACGCGCGGTGACGGCGTCCACCCGTCCTCGGTGATGCCGTTCGCCGGCAGCTCGACCCGACGCCGGCGTCGCCCACCCCGCACCGCCACCGAAGTCCACCGATCCCATCCGACCCGCTCGACGCCGACCCGCGACTACGACGATCACCACCCCAGGGCACCAAGAAACTTGACATGGCTACACTCAGGTTTATCATGTGCCCAAGTCCGAGAAGCACCGTAGGAGGTAGCGATATGCCAGTCGTACGTTGGGATCCGGTCCGTGAGATCGACACGCTGCAGGGCGAGATGAACCGCCTCTTCTCGACGTTCTTCGACACCCCGACGAACCGCGGCGCCAACGGCGGCAGCGGCGGTGCCCGTCGCTGGATTCCCGCGATGGACCTCGTCGAGGCCGGCGAGCACTTCGTGCTCAAGGCCGACCTGCCCGGCATGACCGAGGGCGACGTGAACATCGAGATCGAGAAGAACGTCCTCACGATCTCCGGCGAGCGCAAGGCCGAGCTCGAGGAGAAGCACGAGGGCTACTACCGCCTCGAGCGCACGAGCGGCGCGTTCTCGCGCTCGCTGACGCTGCCCGAGGGCATCGACGCCGGCGCCGTCACCGCGACGTTCGCCAACGGCGTGCTCGAGGTGCGCATCCCGAAGCCGATCCAGCCCGAGCCGCAGCGCGTCCAGATCGCGGTCGGCGGCGGCGAGCCGCAGACCATCGAGGGCGAGACGACCGCCACCGAGACCCACCACCAGCAGTAAGCAGTGCTTCCGCGGGGCGCGTGAGCGCCCCGCCGCCGTCCTACCGAAGCCCCGCCACGCCCAGGCGTGCCGGGGCTTCGCGGCGTTCGGGACCGGGCCGCCCCGGCCCCGGCATCCTCGCCACCAGCATCCCCGGCCCCGGCATCCCCGGCATCGGCATCCCCTTCCTCGGCCCCGGCATCCCCGGTCGCGCCGGCCGCGATCCCCCACAGCAGGGCGGCGCCGGAGGAGGCGCCCCACTCGCGCAGACCGCGCGCCCGGCGCAGCGCCGCCGGCCGATCGCCGCGGCGGATCGCCGACAGGACGTCCGCCGCGGGCGATGGCAGCTCGCCGCGCTCGGCGCAGCGCAGGTACTCCCGCCCCAGGGGCGCGCAGCGCGCGGCCGGCAGTGCCACGCGCCGACCGCAGGACCAGCGCCATGCGGCGTAGCCCGCGAGGACGTCGTCGCCGGCGGGCGTGAGGCCGTCGCCGCGGCCGGCGAGCTGCGCCGCCGCACGTGCGACGTCGCCATGAGCCAGGGCCGCGAGGCCCGGGGCGAGCTCGTCCGGCGCCGGGCCGGCCACCGCGAGCGCGACCTCGAGCGCCGCGCGCCAGCCTGGTGCGAGCGCGACGGCCCGCGGTAGCGGTGCCTCGCGCGCGCCCGCGAGCGAGATGCGCAGCGCCCCCACGAGCAGCGCGTCCCCGGAGACCGCCGCCGGCGCCCCGGCCAGGAGATCGCCGCGCGTGAGGCCGTAGACGAGGATCGACAGCGGCCCCATCGGCGAGCGCGCCGGGGCGAGCAGCACGTACCGCTCGCCGAAGCGCACGTAGCCACCGGGGCCGAAGGCCCATTCGACCGTGCCGCCGGCGGTCGCCACGGCGCCCGCGGCGGCGCCCAGCGCGCGCCGCGCACCCGGCCCGATGACGAGCGCCCGCGCCGACCGATGCGCCCCGGCGGCCGCCGGGGCCGCGGGAGCCGCGGGGGCCGCGGCGGCGGCCGTGGCCCCGGCGACGCTCACGCCGCCTCCGCCCCGGCGGCGTCGAGTTCGGCGGCGAGCGCGATCGTGGCGGCCCGGAACGGCTCGATCGGCTGATGCGCGACGCCCGCGCCGATCTGGCCGACGCCGTCGGAGACGTGCAGCACGCCGGTCGTGATCTGCGGCGCGATCCCCAGCTCGCAGACCAGGCGCGCGTCGATCCCGACCGGGGTCGGCGCGGAGTCCATCGCCGGGATCGTGAATCGCGTCGAGCGGCCCGCGCAGATCTCGCGCATGCGCTCGGTACGGGCGATCGCGTCCGCCGCGTCGCCGCCGAAGAACGCTGCGACCGCCGGTGCCGCGCCGACGGCCATCCCGCCGAGGCCGACGCACTCGATGACCGCCGAGTCGCCGATGTCCTTCGCCTTGTCGGACTCCTCGTAGCCCTCGCGCAGCAGCGCGTCGGACACCGGCGGCGAGTCCGCGATGAACCAGCGCCCGGGCATCGACGAGAGCTGCACGCCGACGTCGGTGCCGTTGCGCGAGATGAGCGAGACGACGCTCGCGCCGGGTACGCCCGCGCCCGCCAGCAGCGTGCACTTCGCGGCGCCCATCGTAAGGCTGAGGAAGAAGTGCCAGTTCGTCGAGAGAAAGCGCGCAGCCTGCTCGCCGCCGAGCGCGGCGAAGCCCGGCAGCAGGTCGCGGATGAGCAGGTTGCCGGTCGCCTGGCTGCGCATGTGCAGCTCGTCGCCCTGGTGCAGGCCCTGCGCGGCGAGCTTGAAGATCTCGATCGGGCCCTGGCGGTCGATCAGGCGGCCCATGAGCGGGCCGAGGTCGTCGCGGAAGAAGCGCAGGCGCTCGATCGCCTCGTCGGCGTCGGTGCCGAACCACAGCGTCTTGCCGGCGCCCTCGTTGAAGGTGGAGAACGCACGGGCGCCGGAGCCCTCGTCCTCGACGACCCACACGGGCATCGACGGCGAGCAGACGCCGGTCATGGCGCCGACGTGGTCGTTCTCGTTGCCGGAGGCGAGGCCGATCGACCCGTCCTCGATCATCGCGCGGGCTCGCTCGCGGTCGTCGGCCCAGCCCTCGAACAGGCAGGCGGCGACGAGCGCGCGCCGCTGCGGGTCGGCGAGCCGCTGCGGCTCGATCGGCGGGCCCGAGTGGATCAGCGTGCGGTCCTCGGCCAGCGCCGGCAGGACGTCGCGGGCGGTGGCGATCCCGACCGCACGCGGCGAACAGGCCTCCATCCGCTCGACGACCGTCTCGTTGGCCTGCGCGACCGTCGCCCCGTGAGCGCCCCAGACGCGCTCGAGCGCACGGACCGTCTCGGGATCGCCCGACGCGGGTGGGCGCCAGTCGACGTCGACGACCGGCGTGTCCTGATCGCGGATCGCGTCGCCGAACGCGAGCAACCCGACGTTGACGACCTCCACCTTGTCCAGCACCGCCTGATCGAGCATCACGTCCAGCCTCCGATTCCAGTGGATCCAGGAGTGGGCCACGCGCAAACGTGACCCACTAGGGTCGCGCCGATGTCCGACGCCCATGCGCTTGCCGCGGCGATCCGCGACCTGCCGGCCCTGCACGCCAAGCGCGACCTGCAGCTCGTGCGCCGCCTGGGCGCGGTCGGCGACGGCGACGACGGCGCGCTCATCGCCCACGGGGACGAGTGGATCGTGCTCTGCGGGGAGGCGATCCTGCCGTCCTTCGTCGCCACGCAGCCCCGCGCCGCGGGCGCCTCCGCGGTCGTGACCAACGTCTCCGACGTGCGTGCCATGGGCGGCCGCCCGCTCGCGATCCTCGACATGCTCGTCAGTCCCGACGAGGCCCATGCCGCGGAGGTGCTCGAGGGGCTGGCCTGGGCGGCGGACCTGCTCGGCGTCGAGGTCGTCGGAGGGCATCTGACGATCGGCGGACCCGCGTCGCTGTCGGCGACGTGCACGGGCGTCGCGCGCCGGCCGCTGCGCGCGGCGGCGGCAACGCCCGGCGACGTGCTGCTCGCGGCGTTCTGCCTCGAAGGCCGGTACATGGGCGACGACAACGACTTCTTCACGTCGCTGCGCGACCGCGCGCCGGAGCGGCTGCGCAGCGACGGCGAGGCGCTGATCGAGGTCGCCGAGGGCGATCTCTGCCATGCGGCACGCGACGTCTCGATGCCGGGCGCGGCGGGCTCGCTGCTGCAGCTGCTGGAGGCGGCGGGCTGCGGCGCGGTGCTCGACGTCGACCGCATGCCGCGCCCCGAGGGGGTCCCTGTGGAGCGCTGGCTGCGCACGTTCCCGAGCTTCGGCTTCCTGCTCGCGGCCGCGACGACGCAAGACGCCGAAGCCGCCCGCGAGGTCTTCGCGCAGCGCGGCCTGGCCTGCGAGGTCTGCGGCGCGTTCGAGGAGTCGCGCAGGCTCGACCTGCAGTCCGGCGCCGAGCGGGCGACGGTCTGGGACCTGGACATGGCGCCGCTCACCGGCCTGGGCGGCGGGGGCTGAGCCCGGATCTCACCGGATCTCGGCTGAGGTCGATCGCCATCGGCTGGTGCTCGACGCCGAGCATCGGCGCCGCGTCGCCGTCGCGGCGCCAGCCCAGCCGCTCGAAGAAGCGCACGTTGGGCACCTGGACCTGCGCGACCATGAGCCGCCCGCCGCGCTCGCCGGCCGTCCGCACGGCGAAGCGCACGAGCATCGCGCCGAGCTGCATCGCGCGCTCGCTGGGCCGCACCGCGAGGCGGTCGCCCTTCCACAGCCCGTCGTCGTCGAGCGGATACAGCCGCACCGCGCCGGCGACCTCGTCGCCCGCGAGGCCGATCGCGTGCAGCGTCGCCGGATCGTCGTCGTGGGCGTCGCGGTCGTCGAGCTCGAAGAGCCCCTGCGCCTCGACGAAGATGCTGCGCCGGAGCGCGAAGTGGGCCGCCAGCTCGCCGCGGCCGCACGCCAGCGCGCAGGCCGGGACGAGCCGCCGATCAGGACGCGTGGACGGTGCCGAGACTGAAATGGCCACCGTTGTCCTCCTTCTCGAAGACGCGCTCCCAGGCCGAGAGGCCCGAGCACGCCTGGCAGCGCGCGCAGCCGGCCGCGGCGTCGGAATGGTCGAGTCCCGACTCGGCGAGCATCGCCGAGACGCTGCGGTAGATCGCCGCGACGTAGTCCGGATCGGGCGTGGGGGTGTTCTCCAGCAGCGTGCCCGGCACCGGCCGGATCGGCACGACGAAGGGGTAGACGCCCATCTCGATCGCCCGCCGGCAGCCCTCTTCGATGAGCTCGCGGCGCTCGCCCATGCCGAGGATCACGTACGTCGTGACGCGCCCGCGCCCGAAGACCTCGACGGCCTTCTCCCAGGTGCGGAAGTAGCCCTCCACGCCGCACTGCGCCTTGCCGGCGGCCACGCGCGCCAGCACCTCGGGGTCGAACGTCTCGATGTGGATGCCGACCGCGTCGACGCCCGCGCGGTGCACGTCCTCGATGACCGACAGCTCGTCGGGCGGCTCGAACTGCACCTGGACCGGCATGCCGCAGGCATCCTTGATCGCCGCCGCGCAGCGCGAGATGTACAGCGCCCCGCGGTCTCGGCGGTTGATCGAGCCGGTGGTCAGCGTCGCGTCGACGGCGCCGTCGAGCTCGTGCGCGGCGCTGCAGACCTCCGCCAGCTGCGCCGGCGTCTTCACCGGGATCGTCTGCTCGCCGCGCGTGAGCTCGATGCCGCAGAAGCCGCACTGCTCGTGGGTGCCCCAGTAGATGCACTTCTGCACGACCGTCGAGGCGATCGAGTCGAGGTGCAGCAGCGCGATCTTCCAGTACGGGATCCCGTCCGCGGTCTGCATGTCGTAGATCTTCGGCCGGCGCGGCAGGCCCACGACCCCGACGAGCTCGTCCTCGCGATACAGCGAGGGCTTGGGCGCGTCGAGGCGCAGGGTGTACGGCGACCCGTCGACGTACTCGGCATGCTGGGGCACCGTCAGCGGCAGCCCGCGCACGTACAAAAACAGCGCGTCCGATGGGCCGGCGCCACCGCGTCTGCCCATCGTGCCGTCGCCGCCGACCACGCGCACGCCGAAGGACTGCAGCTCGACGAGCAGCCGCCGGTCGTCGAGCGACAGCTTGGGCCGGTCGGTGACGGCAGGCTCAGCCACGGTTGTCGTACAGGTTCTCGAAGTTGCGCCAGAACACGTTGTCCTTGAGCTCCTGGGAGATGTTGCGCACGCCGTTGAGCTTCCAGTACTCCGAGTCGAAGTCCGACCACGGCTCGTCGGAGCCGAAGAAGACGCGGTCGCCGCCGACGCCGCGGCGCTCGATCTCGGTCAGCAGGAAGCGCGCGCCGAATCCGACCGCCCACGATGTGTCGGTGTAGACCTTGTAGCCCTGCTCGCACCAGTCGAGGAACTTCGGCACGAGCTTGATGTGGCCCGAGACCCCGCCGCCCATGTGGACGAGGTAGATCTTGCAGCGCTTGCCGTACTTCTCGACGAGCGGGACGAAGTTGTTGAAGTCCGAGTTGCCACCGGGGCTCGTGTGGAAGTGGAAGACGAGGTCGTGCTTCTCGCAGGCGTCGAAGCACTCCTCGGCGATCGCCGTCGTCTCCTCGTCCCACGTGTTCGGGTCGGGGTTGCCGCCGAGCAGGAACGTCGTCTTCAGCGCGACCATCGGGGACTCCGCCGCGTGCTTGAGCGCCTTGCGCGTCAGCTCGGCGTTGCGCGGCAGGAACGAGACCCAGATCGCGCCGAGGATGCGGTCCGTGCTCTGCGCTGCATCGAGCACGACCTCGTTGAGATCGAACGACAGCTCGTGGATCGGCACGCCGTAGTTGGACATGACGAGCGCGCGCTCGATCTTGAACTCGTCCATGTGGTTCTTGATGAAGGCCTTCGTGTCCTTGTAGTCGTAGACCGTCGGCTTGACCGGATGCTCGAGGTCGTAGTACTTCCACGGCGGGATCTCGCCGATGTGGCAGTGCGCGTCGATGATCTTCTTCGGGTGGGTCGTCACTACAGGTCACCTCCGAAGGAGGACCGGGCCTGCTGCACGCGCGCCTCCCATTCGTCTTGACGGTCGAACTTCTGGGTCTGCAGCAGCGGGGGCTTGTCCAGCAGCCAGACGCCGTCGTCGGGATCGAGCTGCACGACCTCGAGCTCCCATGACGGACGGGTGCCGTCGAGCGGCAGCTGGGTGCTGGTGTGCAGCGCCCTGCCGCTGCGGACGTGCATCTCCAGGCGCTGGGCGCCGAGCGGGGTCACGTCGTCGAACAACGTGACCCACTCGGCGCCGGTGCGCTTGGCCTCCTCGAGGCGCTGCGCCGCGAGCTCCTTGCCGTGCTCCCGCGTGACTTCGCGGTGGCGGTGGCAGAAGGCGGCGTCGCGCAGCCCGTCTCGGTTCATGAGCTGGGCCATGGACGGAGCGGTGCGCGAGATCACCGCGTCCGCGAGGTCGCGACGCTCGTGCCACGCCAGCACGAGCTCGTCCTCGCTGCGGACGTCGGCGAGCTCCTCGGCGATCCCCTTGATGACCGCCACGTACTCCTGGTAGAGCGTCGCGTTGAGCATGACGGTGGGATAGATGTGCCCTTCCGCCCGCCGCCACGCCGCCACCGCTGCGTCCCGGTCCAGCACGAGCACGGCCCTAGACGGTCCAGGTGTTCAGCTGGAAGGCCTTGTCGCGCCACGCCGTCAGCGCGGCGTCGAGCACGTCGAGCGGGTGAAACGGCTTGACGCCCGGCATGAAGTTCTCCTCCGGGAAGCCGTAGAGCGCGCCGGCGGCGAAGCGGCAGGCGTACACGTTGCCGCCCTCCTCGATGAACTTGCCGATCTGGTTGTTGATCGCCATGTGTCCCGGGAAGGCCTCGTCGCCGACCTTCGGGAAGCCGCGAGTACCCGAGGCCATCAGGATGCCGGGGCCGTACAGGATCAGGTTGGTCTGAAATCCCTTGCGCAGGACACGGGTCGTCGTGAGCAGGTTCACGAGGCCGACGGAGCCCTCGTAGGGGACCGTGTGCATGAACGTGTAGGCCGATTGCCCAGGCTCGGCCTGGATGTCCTCGAAGAGCTTCTCGCTCGTGTTGAACAGCTCGGTTCCGGCGTCGGTGATCTTGTCGGCCATGCGGCCCTCCTCGGTAGAGCCGGCAGGGGAGCGCCGGCCGGGCTCCGCTCCCGGAGCCCTTATCGCATTGTGGACGCATTCCTAGCGCGACACGTGCCGCGCGTCAAGTACGAAACGCTGGAGACATCGTCTACCCCCAATGTTTCGGGGGCATTACGAAACTGTTGCACGCGTGCGGCGGACGTGTACTATCCGACACGTCGTGCAAGCGAACCCCGACAACATCCTCGAGGGACCGCCCGTCCAGCCCGGGCGCAGGATCGCGCCGCTCTCGCTGCCGGACATCGAGCGGACGGTCTCGGCGCTCGGCGCCAAGCTCGCGGCGGCCCGCGCCGAGCGCGGCTGGTCGCTCGCCGAGCTCGCCCGCCGGGCGGGCGTGTCGACCGCCTCGGTGCACAAGATCGAGAAGAGCGGCATGACGCCGACGATCGCGACGCTCATGAAGGTCGCGGCGGCGCTCGGCACGAGCGTGAGCTCCTTCATCGACGAGGACGTCGAGGTGCCGTCGGCGATCGTCGTCCGTGGCGACGAGCGTGCGCGGCTGTACACGTCGAAGACCGGGATCGCGCTCGACAACGTCTCCGGGCGCTACGGCCGCTATCGCCTCGCCGGCGCCGAGGCGGTCATCGAGCCGCTCGCCGACAGCGGGCCGGACCCGATGCGCCATCCGGGCGAGGAGCTCATCTACCTGCTCGAGGGCGCCATGTCCTTCACGGTCGACGGCACGCAGATCGACCTCGGCCCCGGCGACTCGATCCACTTTCGTACCGACAGGCCACACACGTGGCAGAACCCGACCGAGGCGCCGGCGCGCGCGCTCTGGTTCATGGTGAGGGGGGTGGACTAGGTGATCAGTCCTGCTGATCCGCACGCACGTCCTGTAGGTCCGTGCAGGACGGATCACTGATGCGCATCATCATCGCCGTCGGCGGCAACGCGCTGCTGAAGGAGAACCAGCGCGGCACCTGGGCCGACCAGCTCGACAGCGCGCGGCCGGTGACCGAGGCCGTCGTGGCGCTGCGCCGGGAGGGCCATCAGGTCGTGCTGACGCACGGCAACGGCCCGCAGGTCGGGACGCTCATGCTCCAGCACGCGATGGGCGAGCCACAGGTGCCCGGGCTGCCGCTGCACGCGCTCGGCGCGATGACCCAGGGCGAGCTCGGCTACCTCCTGCAGACGAGCATCGCGGAGATCGATCCTGACGCCCAGACCGCGACGATCCTGACCCGCGTGCGCGTCGACGACGACGACCCGGCCTTCGACAACCCGACCAAGCCGGTCGGCCCGTTCTACAGCGAGGAGGATGCCAAGCGCCTCTCGCGTGAGCGCGGCTGGGTCGTCGGCGAGGACTCCGGGCGCGGCTGGCGCTGCATGGTGGCCAGCCCCAGGCCCGTCGAGATCCTCGAGCTCGACGCGATCAAGGTGCTTGCCGAGAGCGGCGAGATCGTCATCGCGGGCGGCGGCGGCGGCATCCCCGTCAGCACACGCGGCGGCACCCTCTCCGGCATGGCGGCGGTCATCGACAAGGATCGCTGCTCCGCCGAGCTGGGCATCGCGCTGGGCTTCGACATCCTCGTGCTGCTGACCGCCGTCCCGCGCGTCGTCGAGGACTTCGGCACGCGCTGGGCGCGCCCGCTGTCTCACATGAGCGTGACCGAGACGCGCCGGCGCCTGGAGGCGGGCGAGTTCCCGCCGGGCAGCATGGGCCCGAAGGTCGAGTCGGCCGAGCGCTTCGTCACCGGCGGCGGCCACGCCGCGATCATCACCGACGCCCAGTCGCTGCTGGCCGCGATCCGCGGCGAGGACGGCACCTGGATCCAGGACCAGCCACAGGCGGTGCCCGCATGAGCTGGCACGTGAAGGTCATCGCCAACCGCTACGCGGACAGCGTCAAGCTCATGGGCATCGCCCGCGGCCTGCGCGCCCGCGACGGCGTCGACGGCTGCGAGATGGGAATGGGCACCGCGGCCAACCTCGAGGCGCTCGAGGCGCGCGGCGTGGAGGTGTCCGGCGCGGGTCCGTCGGATCTCGTCGTCGCGGTCGATGCGGGCAGCGAGGACATCGCCCAGGAAACGCTGAAGGCCGCCGAGCAGGAGCTCTCCAGCGGCGGCGCCGACGCCGCGGCCGGCGCCAAGGCCGACCGCGAGCCGCCGCGCTCGCTCGTCTCCGCCCGGCGCCGGCTGTCGGACCCCAACGTCGCGCTCATCTCCGTCGCGGGCGAGTACGCCACGCTCGAGGCGCACCGCGCGCTCAGCGCCGGCATGCACGTCTTCCTCTTCTCCGACCACGTCTCGCTCGAGGACGAGCTCGAGCTCAAGCAGCGCGGCAAGGAGCTCGGGCTGCTGGTCATGGGTCCGGGCTGCGGCACCGCGATGCTCGGCAACGTCGGCCTGGGCTTCGCCAACGTCGTCACGAGCGGGCCGGTCGGCATCGTCGCCGCGGCCGGCACGGGCGCGCAGGAGTCGGCCTGCCTGCTCGACGCGGCGGGCGTCGGGGTGTCGCAGATCGTCGGCGTCGGCGGCCGTGACCTCTGCGCCGACATCGGCGGGATCATGTTCCGCCAGGCGATGCACATGCTCGCCGCCGACGACGAGACCGAGACGCTGCTGCTCGTCTCCAAGCCGCCGGCGCCGGAGGTCGTCGCGTCGCTGGCCGACGACCTGCCCGACGGCAAGCGCGTCGTCGCCGCCTTCGTCGGCTGGGAGGGCGGGGGCGGCGAGGCGCCGTTCGAGATCCACGACACGCTCGAGGCCGCCGCTCGGGCCGCCGCCGGCACCGCCGCCGAGGATCTCTCCGAGCTCGAGGCCGCGGTCGACGCGCACCGCGAGCGCTCCGCCGGCCGGCGCCTGCTCGGCCTGTTCTCCGGCGGCTCGCTGGCCCACGAGGCCGTCACGCTGCTCGAGCCCGAGCTCGGCCCGCTGGAGGGCAACGTCGGCCACGGCCCCGACGAGCGCGACGGCGGCCACGCCGTGCTCGACCTCGGCGAGGAGGAGTACACGCAGGGGCGACCACATCCGATGGTCGACCTCGACGTGCGCCTCGGGTTCCTCGAGCAGGCCGCCGAGGACGAGAACGTCGGCTGCGTGCTGCTCGACGTCGTGCTCGGCCACGGGGGGCACAGCGACCCGGCGTCGGGGTTGTCCGATGCGATCGCCGCCGCCGCGCAGACCGCCGTCGTGCTCGCGCGCGTCTGCGGAACCAACGGCGATCCGCAGGACGCGGCCCGCCAGACGAAGATCCTGCGCGACGCCGGCGCGATCGTGGCGCCGTCCAACGCCGCCGCGACCCGTCTCGCGCTGCGGGCGATCGCGCCGGTCGAGGTGGCGGCATGAAGATTGCGATGCTGACGTACTCGGTCAAGCCGCGCGGCGGCGTCGAGCACGCGCTCGCGGTCGCGGAGGCGCTGGCCGGCCGCGGGCACGAGGTCTGCGTCTCGGCGCTGGCCCAGCCGGGCGAGACGTTCTTTCGGAAGGCCGCGGTGAGCACCCGGCTCGTCGAGCACGTCCCCACCGAACCGGTCTTCGACGAGCGCATCCTGGCGATGGTCGCGGCGTATCGCGAGGGCCTGCGGCCGCTGCTGGGCGACGGCGGCTTCGACGTCGTCCACGCGCAGGACTGCATCTCGGCCAACGCCGCGCTGGACCTGCGCGACGAGGGCGTGGTCGCGGACGTCGTGCGCACGGTCCATCACGTCGACGACTTCATCTCGCCCTCGCTCATCGCCTGCCAGGACCGCTCGATCCTCATGCCCGACCTCGTGCTCTGCGTCTCCGAGCCGTGGATCGAGCGGCTGACCGACGAGTTCGGCGTCGAGGCGCGGCTCGTGCGCAACGGGGTCGACTGCGACCGCTTCCGCGCCCCCCGCGACAGCACCGAGCGGGCGGACGATCGCGCGGCACTGGCGCTCGGCGACCGGCTCGCCGTGCTCACCGTCGGCGGAATCGAGCCGCGCAAGGGGTCGCTCACGCTCCTCGAAGGCTTCGCCGAGCTGCGCGCGCAGGTCCCCGAGCTCGACCCGCTGCTGCTCATCGTCGGAGGCGCGACGCTCTTCGACTACCGCGACGAGATCGAGCGCTTCAGCGCGCGCGCCCGGCAGCTCGGGGTCAGCGAGCACGTGCGCCAGGTCGGCACGGTGACGCCGGCCGAGCTCGAGCGCCACTACCGGGCGGCCGACCTCTTCGCCTTCCCCTCCACGAAGGAGGGCTTCGGCCTCGTCGCCCTGGAGGCGCTGGCCGCAGGCCTGCCGGTCGTGGCCTCCGAGATCGACGTCTTTCGCACCTTCCTGTCCCACGGGGAAAGCGCGTTGCTGTCGCCCGCGGGCGACGGCAACGCGCTGGGGCGGTCGCTGGCCCGGCTCGCGCAGGACCGGACGCTGCGCGAACGGCTCGTCGCGGGCGGGCGCAAGGTCGTGGACGCCTACGGGTGGGACGTCGCGGCGGCCGCCCACGAGGACGCCTATCGCTCCTTCCACGCCGACCGGATCGCGGGAGGAGTCGTCTGATGAGCGAGCCGCGGCACGTCGTCGCGCAATGGCAGGGCGGGCTGTCCGCCACGGTCAGCGCCCGCGACCACAAGCTGATCGCCGACGAGCCCGAGGCCTACGGCGGCGGGGACGCCGGGATGATGCCGACCGAGCTCTTCTTCTCGGGGCTGGCGAGCTGCTTCTGCCTCGCCGTCGCCCACGTGGCGGCCAAGCGCGACATCGAGCTGCCGGGCCTGCGCGTCAGCGTCGACGCCGAGCGCGTCGGCAAGGAGCTGCGCTACTCGCGGCTGCGCGTGGAGGTCGCGGCCTTCCCCGGCGACCACGATCTCGCGGCGCTCGTCGACCGCGCCAAGCCGTTCTGCTGGGTCTCCAACATGCTCGCCGACGACCTCGAGGTCTCCTACGTGACCACCGTTCTCGACCCGCCGGCCGATGCTCGCTAACCGCGACGAGCTCCTCGAGGTGCTGGGCGACGACCCGCGCCGCATCGGCAAGGTCTTCGCCCGCCACGCCTACGGCATGCGCCGCTGGGTCGACCTGTTCTCGGTTCGGGTCCCGCTGACGTGCGACCCGGAGGCCAAGCAGCTCCTGGCCGAGATCGTCGCCGCCAACGCGCGCCACATGAACCTCTTCCGGGCGCGGGCGATCGCGCACGGGGTCGATCCCGACGCCTACGTCGCGCCGCCCGAGGGCGAGGCGATCTACGAGCGCATCGAGATCATCGATGACTTCGACGAGCTCGTCGCCTACGCGGCCGGCTCGCTGGATCACTTCGGCCAGCTGCTCGACGCCTACGGCGCGAGCGCCGAGGGCGAGGACGCGGCGACGATCGCGATCGTCTCCGCCGACAACGACGTCGCGCGCGAGCGCCTCGCCGCGATCATGCTGCGGCCGCACAGCGCCGCGTTCGACGCGCACGAGCTCTACCGGCTGCGCGAGCTCGTCGAGACCGGGCTGTATGTCGGCTGAGCTGGCTGCCCGCCGCCGCTTCGAGGCGCTGCGCACCGAGCTGCCCCGCAGCTCGCCGCGCGCCTGGCGCTTCGCCGCGCTGTCGCTGGCGTCGCGAGCGGGCGCGTGCGTGTCGGAGGGAGCGCGCATCGGCCATCGCCACGGCTTCGACTCCGGGCCGTTCATGGCCCACGTCTACGCCGACCGCGCGATCGGCCGGACGCCGCTGGGCCGCCGGCTGGACCGCCGGCTGCTGGACCGCGCCACGTGCCAGGCCTTCCGCGACATCCGCGGGCTCGCCGAGTCCGCGGTACTCGAGGCGATCGAGGTCGCCGGGGAGAACGCGGTGGTGGCCGATCTCGCCGCCGGGCCGTCTCCGTACCTGCTGGACGCGCTCGAGCGGCACCCGAGCGCGCGCGCGATCCTCTGCGACGTCGACGCCGCCGCCCTGGCGCAGGCATCTGACGCCGCGCGCGCGCTCGGTGTGCGCGATCGCGTGACGACCCGGCGGGCCAGCGCGTTCGATCGCGCCGATCTCGCTGCTCTGCGGCCCCGCGCCGACGTCGTGTGCGAGCTCGGCCTCTACGGCATCTACCACGACGACGCGCTCATCGAGCGTCACTTCCTCGACCTTGCCGCGACGATCGCGCCGCGGCAGATCGTGTGCAACGTCCAGGTCGCCAACCCCGAGATCGAGTACATCGCCCGGGTCTGGCGCAACGCGCAGGGCGGGCGCTGCGTGTGGCGCCTGCGACCCGCCGAGCAGATCGAGGGCTATGCGCGCGCAGCGGGCTACGAGCCCGCGTCGGTGACGGCCGATCGCAACGGCATCTACCGCGTCATGCGCCTCGTGCGCCGTGACCATGAGCAGGAGGCGGCCGCATGAGCTCTTCGGTCCTGACCTGGGGCGCCGATCCCGGCAGCACCCCGCGCCTCGCCTCCGAGCGCCTGCGCCTGCTCGAGCGCTCGCACCACGCGATGTGGAACTACCTGACCTACCGCGACGCGATCGGCATCGTCGGCTTCGATCCCGCGCAGCTGTACCCGGGCGGGACGACGCGCCTGGATCCGGCGACGTGGGCCGACCTCGGCTGGCTGACGTGCTTCGCCGGCCCGCCGGCCGGTGCGGTGCGCGCGATGCGCGAGGCCGTCTGCGCCGAGCACCTCAACCAGTACAGCCCGGACCTCGTCGAGCCGCTGCGCGACGCCGCCGCCGCCGTGCTCGGCCGCGGCCGCGACGACGGCTTCGAGGTCATCGGCACCGAGGGCGCGCAGGCCGGGATCGCGCTGTCGCTGATGGCGGTCGCGGGCCCCGGCGACGAGGTCATCCTGTCGGACCCGGGCTACTTCCACGTCCCGTCGGCGGTCATCGCCACGGGCGCCACCCCGGTCACCGTGCCGATCGACGCGCGCCACGACTTTCGCCTCGACCCCGACGTCGTCGCCGCCGCGATCACGCCGCGCACGCGCGCGATCGTCATCGTCGATCCCCTCAACCCGTTCGGAACGGTGCAGACGCAGGGCGAGCTCGCCGCGCTCGCCCGGCTGGCCGACGAGCACGGGCTGCTGCTCATCCACGACGTCACGCACGGCTCGATCGTCATCGATCCCGACGTCCCGTTCGCGTCGCTGCCCGCGCTCGAGCTCACCGAGAACGCGGTCGCCACCTTCTCGGTCTCGCACTGCTACGGCATGGCGGGCGCGCGGATCGGCTTCCTCGCCGGGCCGTCGCGCCTCATGCGCAGCTGCCTGCGCCTGAAGGCCGCGCTGACGCGCCTGAACACGAGCCTCATCGCCCAGCACGGCGCGCTCGCCGCGCTGCGCGACGAGCACTACCTCGCGCACGCGCAGGAAATCGTCCGCGGCAACCTCGCCCATCTGGAGACGACGCTCGCCGGCATCCCCGGTCTCGAGCTGACGACCTCGCCGGTGCGCGGACTGGCCTGCGCGCTGGACACAGCGGGCGCCGGCGTCACATCGCAGGAGCTGATGGTCGCGCTGTTTCACCGGCACGTCGCGACGTATCCGGGCGACGGGATGGGATCGACGGGCGCGGCGACGACGCTGCGGCTGAACCTCTCCCGCCCCGACCCCTGGGCGATGGAGCACCTGCGCGCGATGCTGCCCGAGGCGATCGCCGAGGCGGCCTCCGGACGCTGGCGCGAGCCGGTCGCCGCGCTGCTGGAGAGCAAGGGGACGCCGCGGGCGATCGACCTCGCGGCGACGATCCGGAGCGGGTCGTGAGCGCGTCCGTCGGCGCCCTTCTCGCCGAGCACGGCTCGCCGCTGTGGCTGGCCGACGTCGACCGCGCCCGCGAGCGGCTGGCCGGCCTGCGCGCGGCATGGACGGCCGTCTGGCCCGACGTCGAGATCGCCTACTCCTACAAGACCAACCGCACCACGGCGTTCCTGCGCGCCTTCGCCGACGACGGCGCGGGCGCGGAGGTCGTGTGCGCCGCCGAGTACGCGCTGGCGCGCGACGTCATCGGCATCGAGGGCCCCAGGATCACGGTGAACGGCCCGGCGAAGCCCGACGCGTTGCTGGCGCGGGCCGCCGCCGACGGCGCGCTGGTGATCGCCGACAGCGTGCCCGAGCTCGAGCGGCTGGCGCTGGCCGGCGTCACCCGTGTGGGCCTGCGCGCCGGCCTGCCCGGACCGGAGGGAACGCCCAGCCGCTTCGGCATCCCGCCGGCCGACGTCGTCGCGGCGGGCCGCCGCGCGCGCGACCTCGGCCTGACGCTCGAGGTGCTGCACGCCCATCTCGTCTCCACGGACTTCACCGCGCAGCTCGGCGCGAAATCGGGCCCACCCACCCGCACGCTGGCGGCGAGCGTCAGGGTCGGCTGGGCCAAGGCGCCGGCCCTGCATGCGCAGGCCGCGTCGCTGCTCGCCGGCTTCGCCGGCGAGCTCGGTGGCGTCGATGCGATCGACATCGGCGGTGGCATCCCCGCCGCGCCCTCGCCGGCGGCCGACGCCCACGCGGCGGCGGTCGCCGCAGCCCTGCACGCCGCGGGGTTCAGCGGCCGCCTCGTGCTCGAACCCGGCCGCGCGCTCGTCGCGGACGCCGTCGATCTCGCCACGAGCGTCATTGCCGTCAAGACGCTCGGTGACGGCAGCACGTGCGCCGTGCTCGACGCCGGCACCAACGTGCTGCCGGGCGCGCTGTGGGGATGGCCGCGGCTGGAGGCGCTCCAACCGCGCGGCGGAACGACGCCCACGCTCGTCGCCGGCCCGCTGTGCCTGAACATCGACCTCGTCGCGCCCGCTGCCGATCTCGGCGCGCTGGCCGTCGGCGACGTGCTGATCGCCCGCGAGGTGGGGGCCTACCAGCAGGTCCAGTCGACGCAGTTCGGCGACCTGCGGCCGGCCGTCGCCGCCCGCGACGGCGGCACCTGGCGCACGGCCAGCAGGCGCGAGGAGCTTTCAGACCTGATCATTCTCGACCGAGAGGAACCATCATGGAGCGCGTAGTCGTCATCGGCGGTGGCGGCGCGGGGACGGCGGCCGCGACCATCGCCAAGCGCCTGAACCCGGAGCTCAAGGTGAGCGTCTTCACGGAGTTCTCGGACATCGCCTACTCGCCGTGCGGCATCCCGTTCGTCCACGGCCGCGAGATCCCGAGCTTCGACGACCTCTTCCTGTCCACCGTCGAGCGCTACCGCGAGGACGGGCTGGACATGCGCATGGAGACGGTCGTCACCGACATCGACCTCGACCGGCGCACGATCACGACGAAGAACCAGCCCGAGGGCTTCGACCAGCTCATCCTCTGCACCGGCTTCTTCTGGGAGCAGCCCGACGTGCCGGGCGTGAACCTCGACGGCATCCACTACGTCAAGGACATCCGCAAGTCGATGGAGTTCGACAAGAAGCTCGACTCCATGAAGCGGATCGTGGTCGTCGGCGCCGGTCCTGTCGGCGTGGAGATGGCGGGTGGCCTGGCGCACCGCGGCCTGCAGGTCGACCTCGTCGACGAGGGCCCCTGGGTGCTGCACGAGATCCTCGACCCGGACGTCGCCAAGCCCGTCCACGACTCGCTCGAGGGCCGCGGCGTGACGCTGCACCTCGGCACGAAGACCGAGTCCTTCGAGGGCGACAAGGACGGCCACGTCCGCGCCGTCGTGACGAGCGACGGCACCTTCGAGTGCGACGCCGTCGTCACCGGCCTGCACAAGGTGCCCAACACGGCTCTGGCGGAGGCCGCCGGCCTGAAGCTCGGCACGACCGGCGCGGTCAGCGTCGACGACCACATGCGCACGTCGGCGCCCGGCGTCTGGGCCGCGGGCGACGTCGTCGAGATCCCGCACGGGCTGAACATGATCCCGATCGTCGGGCTGACCGGCGCGCACGCCTACGCGCAGGGCCGCGTCGCGGCGGTCAACATCACCGGCGGCGACCTCGCCTACGACCCGGTCTGGGTGCCGTGGGGGATGGTCGCCGGCGACTACACGATCGGCGGCTTCTCGATGGGCGAGAACCTCGCCAGGTCGATCGGCATCCCGTACGTGCTGGCCAAGGGCGTCGGCATCACGAAGGCGCGCTATTACCCCGGCGCCCAGAAGACGTTCGTCAAGCTGCTCGCCGAGCCGGACACGCTGCGGCTCATCGGCGGCGTCATCCACGGCGGCGAGGGCGTCAAGGAGCGCTGCGACTTCCTCGCGTTCGCCGCCAAGCGGGGCGCCACCCTCTACGACCTCGCCTACATGGAGAACATCTACTCGCCGCCGATCGGCGCGCTGTTCGAGCCGATCCAGATCGCGGCGCAGAACGCGCTGGCCGAGCAGCGGGCGAACAAGCTGGCGGTCGCGTGATGAGCGGGCTGTCCGACGCCAAGCGCAACCTGCGCAGACGCTCGGAGGAGCACCTGCGCCTGGCGGTGCTCAGCGAGATCGGGCGCGACCAGCCGTCGACCGTCGAGCCCTACAAGGAGAAGGGCGGCCGGCTGTGGAGCACGCTGTTCGTGCCGGTGTACCGGCGCGTGCCGTGGGCCGCGAAGGAGAAGGCGATGGGCGCGCTCGGCATGACCGCATCGGGCTGGAAGCCGCCGGCCCGCCAGCCGGGCGAGCCGTGGCGCCCGCCGGCCGATATGGCCGACCGGGTGCAGGCGGTGGCGAAGGGGTCCGCGCGCGAGTCCACTCGGGTCGACTCCGACTCGTAGCACGGCGTCCGGCCGTGGGGCCGGGCGCCCGCGGCTTGTGAGCGAACGGGCCGCGTCGTGGGTCGCTGTCCTTCGAGACCACGAACGTCGACCGGCTCACCGAAACCATCCAGGAGCATTCGCAGGTGCGGCGGGCGCCGTCTCGTATGACGTCCCTGTGCGGGATTTCATTTCGGACGGGG
Organism: uncultured Actinomycetes bacterium; assembly: GCA_963746165.1. GTDB lineage: Bacteria > Actinomycetota > Thermoleophilia > Solirubrobacterales > Solirubrobacteraceae > CADCVQ01. The sequence goes on from CAVVAG010000016.1 coordinate 353,153, forward strand.
CTATCGGGACGATCGTGGCGCGCGAGGTGCCTGCGCACGCTCTCGCGGTCGCGTGGCGCTGAGGGACCGCTGGCGGGGCTGGCTCGAAGCCTGCTGCGTGCGCGATGATTTCCGGCGGGTGCGGGTTGCCTCAGTCGATGGCGACGACGGCGTCGATGATGATCGGTACGTTGAGGGGCGAGGGACCTTGGCCGGGGGAGGAGCGTGTGTGGCGGCCGGCGTCGCCCCAGAGCTCGACGATGAGGTCGCTGAATCCGTTGGTGACGGCGGCGTTCTTGTTGAATCCGGGCGCGCAGTGCACGTAGCCGACGGCGCGTAGCCAGCGGGTGACGCGGTTGAGGTCGCCGAGCTCGCGCTTGAGCGAGGCGAGGATCGACAGCGCAGTGAGGCGGGCTGCCTCGTAGCCTTGTTCGAGGGTGAGATCGTCGCCGACGCGTCCCTGTACGAGCACGTCCGCGCCGTCGAAGGGACCGTGTCCGGCGATGTACGCCAGGCCACCGTGCACCGTCACGAGCTCGAAATTGCCGGGGGGTTTCAGCGGCGTCGGGAGGGCGATCCCCATCTCGTGCAGTCTCCGATCGACGGACATTTTCAGGCGTCTTTTGTGATGAGGTGGGGGAGCGCGTCGAGCGCCGGCATCTCGGTCGCGTCCTCTTGTGCGTTGGGATCGGTCCGCGCGAGGACGGCGACGGCCGGGTCTGTCGCGCTGGGGTTTCGGACGAGGTGGGGCACGCCCTCTGGGATGTAGATGAAGTCCCCGACCCGCGCGACGATGTTGTGCTCGAGTCGATCGCCGAACCACAGTTCCATCTCTCCCTCGATCACGCAGGCAGCCGATTCGTGCTCGTCGTGGCGGTGGGCGCGCGACCGCGCTCCCGGGGGCAGGCTTGCGAGTTGCAGGCACAGGCCGTGTGTGCCGGCGCTGGCTGACGAGACGCCGGCGGCGTACGTCACGCCGGTTCTCCCCTCTTGCGCCACGCCCTTGGGCACCACGACGCACCGCTTCGCCGCACCACTCGTCATGGACCATATATACTCCCAAAGGGAGGATGAGTCAACCGCCGAACCTCACCACAACGTCGTACGTGATCCTTGGCCACCTCGCGCTGCGTGACTGGTCGACCTATGAGCTCGCGCAGCAGATGACGCGCAGCACCCGCTGGTTCTGGCCGCGAGCGCAGAGCAAGATCTACGAGGAGCCCAAGAAACTCGTCGCCCACGGCCTCGCGACCGCAGCGCGCGCGTACATCGGCCGGCGTCCGCGCACGACCTACGCCATCACGCGCAAAGGGCGCCGCGCGCTGCGGGGCTGGCTTGACGAGCCGACGCAGTTTCCGATCGTCGAGTTCGACGCCGCGGTCAAGGTGCAGTTCGCCGAGCAGGGAACCAAAGCGCAGCTGCTCGCGACGCTCAGCGGCGTCCGTGAGCACGCCGAACGCGTGCGCGACGAGCAGCTCGCACTCGCCGCGGACCTCGCCACCACCGGCGGGCCGTTCCCCGATCGCCTCCACGTCAACGAGCTCGTTACGAAGTTCATGCTCGAGCAAAGCGACACCGTGATCGGCTGGGCCGCCTGGGCTGCCGACCAGGTCGCACGCTGGCCCGACGACATCAGCCTGCCCGAGGGGCCCGAGGTCGGCGACTTCCTTCGCGCGGCGTCAGCGATCTACTCGGATCCGTCGCCCAACGACGCCAACACCTCAGCTGACCCGCCCCGAAACCCGCCGGATGTCCCCCGCTGATCGGAAGTGTCCGGCTGCCCTTCGTCTGTTGCGTGCCGCGCCTATCTGGCGAGACTTCACTGTTGAGCCGGCCGATCCGTGAGCGACCGCGAGGTGATGGTTGGCTGGCCGAGGCGGGCAACGCCGGGCCGTGGGCCGGTTAGGGTCTCCTCGTGGCTGGTGACGAACCCGGCGGGGGGCTGCTCGAGCGCGAAACCGAGCGGGCGGAGCTGCGAGAGGCGCTGGTTGGGGCGGCGCGCGGTAGCGGTGGGGTCGTGCTCGTCGAGGGGCCACCCGGCATCGGCAAGACGTGGTTGCTCAAGGACGCGGCGGCCGCTGCGTCGCGTGTCGGCGTCGATGTCTGCAGCGCGCGCGCCCACGAACTGGAGCGGCGCGTTCCCTACGGCGTGGTACGCGGTCTGCTCGAGCCTGCGGTCGGGGCCGCGCTGGGGGGTGCCACCGCGGCCGGCGCGCGGGTGCTGGGGGCCGCGGCGGCCGAGCCCGGTGGCGCCGAGGATGCCGGCGCGGTGGTGCACGGCCTGTACGCGCTGACGGCTGCGCTGGCGGCGCGCGCTCCTCGGGCGCTGTTGGTGGACGATGCGCATTGGGCGGATGCGGCCTCGGTGCGCTTCTTGCTGTATCTCTCGCGGCGGGTAGAGGCGCTCTCGATCGCCCTGATCGTCGGTGTGCGCGGTGGCGTGGCACCGGAGTTGGTCGCCCGGCTGCTCGACGCGGCGCCGGTGCGTCGCGTGCGTCCGGCGGCGCTCAGCGCAGACGCCGTGGGTCGCGTGCTGCGCGAACGCCTGGGGCGCGAGGTCGGGTCGGCGCTGCGCGAAGCGTGCGTGACCGCGACGGGCGGAACGCCGCTACTGGTCGTCGAGCTCGCCCGTGCGCTCGCCGCCGCGCCGATGGCAGATGACGCGGCCGCGGTGCAACACGTCGGACGGCTGGCGCCGGAGGCCGTTACGCGCTCAGTGACGTTGCGTCTCGCAGCCGTCTCGGAGCCGGCGCGGAGCCTCGCGAGGGGAACCGCGATCTTCGGTGACGAGGCCCGGCTGAGCGACGCTGCTGCCCTGGCCGGCCTCGGCGAGGATGACGCAGCCGCCGCGGCGGGCGAGCTCGCGGCCGTGGCGCTGCTCGCCGATGCCGTACCGCTGGCGTGGCGCCACCCCCTCCTGCGCGTGGCCGCGCTGGCCGGCGTTCCCGCGGCTGAGCGCGCCGCGCTGCATCTGCGCGCCGCGCACGTGCTCGACGCCCGCGGTGCGGACGTTGGCCTCGTCGCCGCGCAGCTACTCGCCGCCGAGGCCAAGGGGGACGAGTGGTCGGCGCGCGTGCTGCGACGCGCCGCGGCGGATGCCCGCGGTCGCGGCGCGCCCGACGTCGCCGCCACGCTTCTGCGCCACGCACTGGCCGAGCGCCCCGCAGACGCCGCCCTGCGGCTGGAGTTCGCGCGGGCGGAGATCGCAGCGGGCGAACCCGCGGGCGCGGCGCGCATGCGGGAGGTGCTGCGCGACGAGGCCGATCCTGCCACACGCGCCCGATTGACACTCGAGCTCGGCGATGCGCTGGCGAGCGCGCAGGAGCACCTCAACGCGGCGGCGATTCTGCGAGATGCGCTGCGCGAGGATCCCGCAGCAGAACTCGCACTGCAGATGCTGGCGATGCTCGCCGTATGCGAGCGCTACGCGCCCGGCCCGGAGGACTCCGGCGCCCAGGAGCGCCTGGCCGGGCGGGTCGCCGGGTTGACGGGCGCCACGCCCGGCGAGCGCTACGCGATGGCCATCGACGCCCTGAACCGACCTCACGCCACCGCGGCGGAACTTGCGAACGCCGCGCGCGTCGTGCGACGTGCCGCGCCCGACGGGCTGCTGCCGCGTGCCGCACTGGGCGGCGCCGCGGTCAACCTGATCAACGCCTACGAGCTCGACGAGGCCGAGACGTGGCTGGCGCGGATCTTCGACGAGCTGCGCGAGCTCGGCCTGCCGGTTGCGCAGACGCAGGCCTCGAACATCCTCGGCATGTGCCTGCGTCTGCGCGGCGATCTCCCAGCGGCGGAGCGGCGGCTGCGCGAGGCGTATGCGGCGGCCGTCGAGATGCAGCTCGGCTTTGATCGGATCGTGGGCGCGGAGCTCGCGCTCCTCCTGGTCGACGCAGGGCGGGCGAGCGAGGCCGCGGCGGTGCTGGCCGCTTGTGACCCGCCGGGACCTGTTCCCGAGCGCATGCTCGACAACGTCCGGCTGCTCGCGCGGGCGCGCGTCGCCGAGGCCGAGCACCGCGACGACGAGGCGATCGCCGGTCTCCTCGAGCTCGGTCGCCGCTCGCGCGGATGGGGCCTGGAGCGTCCGGTGCCACCCTGGCGCTCCACCGCCGCCCGGCTGCTTGCCGCGCGCGGCGAGGGTGATCATGCGCGACGGCTCGCCGCGGAGGAGCTCGCCGCCGCCCGCCGCTGGGGCGGACGCGAGGTGCTCGGCATCGCGCTGCGCGGCACGGCCCTCGTCGCCGAGCCCCTCGACCTCGCGGCGCTCGAAGCGTCGGTCACCGCGCTCGATGACGGTGTCGCGCAGCTCGAGCTCGCCCGCTCGCTCGTCGAGCTGGGGTCCGCGCGACGCCGCGCGCGCCAGCGCAGCGCCGCGCGCGAGCCGCTCGAGCGCGGCATGGAGCTCGGGCACCGATGTGGAGCCGCGGGGCTGGCCGAACACGCCCGCACCGAGCTTCGCGCGGCCGGCGCGCGGCCGCGTCGCCTCGTCCGCACCGGGGCGGAGGCACTGACGCCGAGCGAGCGGCGCGTGAGCGAGCTGGCCGCCGAAGGACGCACGAACCGAGAGATCGCCGCTGAGCTCTACATCACCGTCGCGACCGTCGAGACCCACCTGCGCCACGCCTTTCAGAAACTGGGCGTCAGCGCTCGGACGCAGCTGCGCGGGGCGCTCGCGGAAAAGATCACCGGCTCACCCTGATGCGAAGCGCGCGCCGCGCGCTGATGCTGTCGGGCATGTCCACACAACTGACGTCCTACTACGACGGACCCGACCTCACCGGCCGCGTCCGTGACGCCCTCCGCCAGGCCGGATTGGATCCCGCGCGCCTGCGCGTCGACGACCTCGTCGCGATGGATCAATGCCACGCGCTCGGTCTGGCGGGAACCGTCGCGCTCGCGAAGCTCGCCGAACTGCGGCAGGGCGAGCGCGTGCTCGACCTCGGCGCCGGCATCGGCGGGCCCGCCCGAGTGCTCGCGGCACGCTTCGGCGTTCACGTGACGGCGGTCGAGCCGACCGCACGATTTCGCCGCCTTGCCGCCGAACTCAACGCCGCCACCGGGCTGCAGGGCGCCATCGAGATCGTCGATGCGCTCGGCGACGCGCTCCCGTTCGCAGACGGGTGCTTCGACGTCGTCTGGACCCAGGCGGTCCTGCCCAACGTCGCCGACGTCGCGCCGCTCGCCGCAGAGGCGCACCGCGTGCTTGCGCCCGGCGGGCGCTGGGCACTGGCCGAGACCGTCGCCGGGCCGGGCGGCGATCCGCACTTCCCCGTGCCGTGGGCTGACGGCCCCGACGACAGCCACCTGCTCGCGCCAGAGACGCTGCGTACGACGCTCGAGCGGCCCGGCTTCGCCGCAGAGCTCTGGGAGGTCGGACCCGCCGCGGTCGCGCCGGCCGTCGCCGCGCTGACCAGCGAGCCTGCCGATCCGAACCCGCCGGTCGAGCTCGGGCTGATCATGCCCGACCGCGATACCCGGATGGCGAGCCTCGGGCGGAACATCGCCGAGCAACGGATCGCCCCCGTCCTCGCAGTGCTGCGCCGCGCACCGTGAGGCGCATGGACGTCGAGTTTCGGGTGCGGATTCCTGCTCGGGACCAGGACGATGGGCATCCGCTCCGATCTGAGCACTCTCGGCCGCTCGTGCAGCGTCGTCCGGTCAAATTGATCGGTGGGACGCGCTGCCGGCGGCGGCGAGGGCCGTCGTGGGCGGCTTCTTCGCGTCCCCCTGATGGACCGGCCGCGGACCCGCCGCGGGAGCTTGGCGTGTTGCTGAGTCAGACGAACCGCGAGCCGGCTGAGATCAGCCCGCGCCTCGCGGCGACGTTCGGCGCCAGCGGCGGATTCCTGCAACTCGAGAGCATCGGGGGTTAGCGTCAGACCATGGAGACCATCTGCGGAACAACCTTCGTCTTTGACCACGACGGCGAGCCCGACCTCATCGGCAACGAAGTGACCGGCGGCGCCTACCGAGTGCTGGTCGGCCGCGCCCCAGAGGGCAAAGGGCCGCCGATGCATATCCATCCGCACACCGACGAGGGCTTCTACATCGGCGAAGGAGAGATGACCTTCATCTTCCCGGAGCGCGAGGTCATTGCCGGGGCCGGATCGTTTGTCTTCGTGCCGCGCGGCGTCGAGCACACCGCACACATCACCAAGCCGCTGCGCGGGCTGCTCATCTACTCCCCCGGCGACGCCGAGCACATCACGCAGCCGGTGCGGTAGACACCGCGCGACTGGCCCGCGCTCGCGAGCAGGAGCGGCGGCAAGCCCGGCGTCGTTCACAGCGGCCCTCGGCTGTGCCGGTGCCGCCCGGTTGACGTTCCTAGGAGGGACGCGCCCGCCGGCGCGGCGAGGCCGTCACTATCGTCGGTTCGCGTCCCGCTGAGGGACCGCTATCGGAGGTTCTCGGACGTGGCCGCCGCGCAACGCGCACGCCAGGTGACGTCGTCTAGTTGACCCTGGGAACGAGCTGAGATTGATAGCGGGCCATGACATCGGCCAGCTGTTCGGGTGCGGCACGTGCGGCCTCTTCGATCATGATCATGGCTTCGGCGGGGCTGGTGATCGCGAGGTGTCGCGCGGGCTTGTCGCTGGTGTTGCGGAAGGCATGCACGCGGCCCGGTGGGACGAAGACGGTCGATCCGGTTGGCGCGGGGGTCCATGCACCCTCGATCAGGTACTCGATCTCGCCGTCGAGAACGTAGAAGACCTCTTCGTAGATCTCATGGACGTGGGCCGGGAAGCCGCCGCCGGGCCGTACTTCGGATTCGAGCACGCCGATCAGACGACTACGCGTATGTGGCCCCACTTTGACCGTTGGCCGCGTTGGCCCGGCGTGCAGCTGCCTGCCGCCGCCCGCTGGCACGATTTCAGCAACCGCGTCCGACGAGTGCTCCACGTTGCCCATCTGCGCCGCTCCGTGATCAGCGGGCGTCGGCCGCGACAGCTGCCTCTGGCGGCGCACCCGCGGTGTCAAGCTGCTCACGTGCGGCCGAACCGGTGGCGTCTTGGATCTTGTTGATCATCTCGGCGACGGTGGCGAGTTCGGCGAAGACCATGCCAAGGCTGGCGCAGGTCGCGCGCTGCAGGTCCTCGGCCGATACCCCATTCATCTCCTTCGTGGCTGTTCCGTCGCTCAGAAAGAACACGCGGAAGTCCCGTTGCGCGGCCTCCCGTGCGGTTGTCTCGCAGCAGATGTTTGTGGCGATACCGCTGATGACCAAGGTGTCAATGCCTCGGGAGCGCAGGATCAGCTCCAGGTCGGTGCCGTGGAAGGCGCCGTATCGAGGCTTGCTGAGGATGACGTCGCGGTCGTCGACGACGAGCGAGTCGTGCAGCTCAGCGCTCGGTGCGCCCTCGGTATAGAGCTCGACGATGAACGGCGGGACGAGCTGTCGCATGACACCGAGATTCGATCCGTCCGGGCGCATCCAGCCGCGGGTGTGCACGACGAGGATGCCGGCTTCGCGACACGTGTCGGCAAGCTGGTTGATGCGCTCCAGCATCGCGGGTCCATCGGGGGATGCGAGCGGGCTGCCCTCGACGAAGCAATGCTGCATGTCGACGTTGATCAGCGCTGTTGTATCGGGGTTGAGCGGGAACGTCACGGCAGCCTCCGGTTCGGCAACCTCGATACTGGTTGCATGTGTCGATACGGTGCTACTGTATCCAGATGGCTGACGTTGTCAAGAAGCGCCCAGCGCCGCGTACGCGCCGCGCTGAAAAGGCCGAGCAGACCAGGCGTCGCCTGCTCGATGCCGCGACCGCCTTGTTCGCCGAGCGCGGCTACACCGTGACCACGATGGAGGCGATCGCGGCGCACGCTGACGTCGCCGTCGAGACCGTCTACAGCCGCTTCCGCAGCAAAGCGAACCTGCTTGACGCGATCCTCACGCCCGCGATCGTCGGTAGCGACGACGGGGGTTCGCTCTTTGACCGCCCGGAGATACCCGAGATCCGCGCGTGCACCGATCAGCGCGAACAGCTGCGACTGCTCGCGCACTTCTCGCGAACCATCCTGCAACGCACCGACCAGATCCATCGCATCCTGCAGATCGCAGCATCGAGCGACGCCAATGCCGCCCAACTCCAACAGCGCGACCGTGAGCGCCGCTACCGCGGCCAGACGCAGTACATCGACATGCTGCTCGCCAACGGACCGCTCCGCTCCGGCCTCACACCGCGCAACGCAGCAGACACCTACGCCGCCCTCGCAAATCCCGAGAGCTACGCATTTCTCACCGGCGAGCGCGGATGGAGCCCCGAACGATTTGAGCACTGGCTCGCCGACAGCCTCACAAGGCTGCTCCTACCCTGAACGGTCTCGCTCGCCAGAATCCACCGCGTGGCCATGCTGCCGCGCTGGCCTCACAGGAGCAGTGGAGGATTGACGACCCAGGTCCGCGTCCCGATAGCCGTTCCCTGAGCGGCTGTCGTCGCGGACTGTCGACGCTGCGCGTCCTCTCAAGCTGACCGTACGGGTGTAGACACGTCGCACCCAGCCGCCGCGTGCCGCGTTCGGCCGCGACGTCACCGGGGCAGTACCGCCCCATGTCTTCACTCGCGAACACCCGCAGCACTGTCGGCCAGCGTCGCCTCGTCCGGCCGCGCCGCGGCAAGATGATCGCCGGCGTGGCCGCCGGTCTGGCGCGGCGCTTCGGGCTCTCCTCCGGACTCGTCCGCATCCTCTTCGTGGTGAGCCTGATCCTCCCGGGCCCGCAGATTCTCGTCTACGTCGCGCTGTGGATCATCATGCCCAAGGAAGGCCGCATCTGAAGTCGCCCTGCCGCGACCGTAGGAGGGCTCAAGCCGTCGCGCCGGGCCAGCCATCCTCCGTTTGAGGTTCGAGAATGGGACGCGCCACGGACTGGGCGCCCTCCCCTCCGCCGACCCGCTTGAGTTCCGCTGATGGACCGGCTTACGGCCGCGCGGGTTGCGGAGAGTTCCCCTTGCAGGCGCGAAACCAGAAGGGCTCACCGCCGCTGCTTGCGGTACAGCGCGCGCCAGCTGTATAGCCGGTGGTCCGCGCCTCGGCGCTCGAAGCCGCGCCAGAAGAGCCGCGTGATCAGCGTCGTCAGAAGCGCCGCCGCAAGCCGTGCAAGAGCCGCAACGGCGGACCCTGCGGCCGCGAAGACAACAGCGAGGATCACCTCGGCGACGGCGACCGCGTACATCAGCCGCACAAGGCACGGACGCGTCCGCGCTTCGCCGACACGCGGAACAGTTCGTGAGGTGTTGCGCGAGGAGCACGCTGACGTGATTGGTGAGTCGGTGCGTGTGGTGCGCAGGAGTTGATGGAGGCCGAGATCTCGGAGTTCGGTGCGCATTCGGACGCTCGCTCCTGCACGGCACGTGACGCGGCTCGCGCTGGCCGGAGCTCGATCCCGTTCCGATGAGTTGAATGCCCCCACGCGGTCTCATAGCCGAAGGGGTCCACTACATCTGTAGGGCCCCGCCTACGACGACACAGGAGACGCTTCATGAATTGGACGCTCGAAGTGGTGTGGGTCCCCGTCTCGGATGTGGACCGCGCGAAGACGTTCTACGCCGAGCAGCTCGGGTTCAACGTGGACCACGATGTCCGGGTCAGCGAGGGGAATCGCATCGTTCAGCTGACCCCTCCCGGGTCTGGCTGTTCGATCGTCATCGGTGAGGGGACGGTCGCTCCGGAAATGCCGCCGGGCTCCCTCAAGGGCTTGCAGCTGGTCGTTCGCGACATCCACGCGGCACGCGCTCAGCTCGGCGAGCAAGGGGTGGAGGTCGGTGAGATCCAGGTCATGGGCGAGAACCCCACACCTCAGCCCGACCGACTCGACAATGTCGGGTTCGTCTTCTTTAGCGATCCGGACGGCAACGGCTGGGCCGTGCAACAGATATCTGCCCGAGGGTAGTTTCAGCCTGCGGCGCCGCGGGGGATCTCGGGCTTGCCGCTTCCGATGTCGCCAGCCTTGCGAGCGTGTCCATGGTCGACGCGCGCACGCCTGCGAAGGACGACGAACGGAGAACGCCACTCCGGCCCGACGCATGGCACCCGGTGCATAGGCACGACGTCGCGGTCTGCGGGTTCGCCATCGCTCGGAGCTCAAGCACCGTCGCTGTCGCAACGAGGCGAGAGCAGTGAGCGAGGCTGGGCCCAACTCGTCCCGGCTGAGGTTCGGATGTCTTCCGCTGCATCTGCAGCCTGCCGACGAGATATCCGCCTCGTTCGCGGCCCGCCTGGCCGCTGCGCCGTCAGTCAAGCTGGACAAACAAGGCTGCCTCGACGGGGGCTGACAAAGCGTCGCAGTCCTCATTCCGTCAACCACGTTGGCCTCGCCGTCTTACGTGCAAGCGCAGACCGGGGCGGCGATGCCGATCCAGAACTTCGTCTCCGACGAATCCGCGTACGACGCGTTGCTCCGGATCGCCCGGCTGCGTGCCACGGCCCGGGGGCTCCGGCGGTCGCGCTGCCGACCCAGCCGAGCGCGAGCGTCGCCCGGAAGCGGCCTGAATCGGAGAGCGGGCGAATGCTTCGCGGGCGGCGTAGGGCAGGCAGGCGAAGAGGCGGCGGCGACCCTGCGCAGCCGTCGCCGGCGGTTCGCCGGCCGCGTCGGATCCGCGGTTATGTCGAGGATCGCCACGCCGATCAGCGTGGCCTCGCGCTCCGCGGGCATCGCTCAGCCGAGTCCCTGCGCGAAGCCCTGTCGCCAGCTCGCATAGCGCGGGCGCCAGCCGAGCTCGCGCCGGGCCTTCTCGTTGGAGGCTCCCTGCGCTTTGGTCATCATGGCCGTCGCCGCCGGACCGGCCACGAGCCCACCGAGCCAGCGGGGCAGGCGGCGGGGCGGCGCGGCATCCAGCTCGCTCGCCAGCACCGGCAGCCACTCCCGCACGGGCGCCGGCTCGTCGTCGACGACGTAGTAGACACCCGGCCGGCCGCGCTCTACGGCGATCGCGGTCGCATCCGCGGCGTCGTCGATGTGGACGTACGACGCGACGCCACCACCGTCGCCGATGATCGGGAAGAGACGCTTGCGGATCGGCGCCGCCATCTGCGCATCGGGCGCCAGGCTGATCGAGGTCCCGGGGCCGTAGAAGCCGCCGTAGCGCAACGCGAGGCCCTCGCCCCAGTCGATCGTGGTCACCGCCCGTTCGAGATACAGGTATGCCGCCTGGGCGCTGCGCAGCGCCATCGGCGGGTCGGTGGGATCGAGCGGGTCGGCCTCGGTCCGCACCGGCCCACCGGTACGGTCGAACCGGAACGCGCCGAAGCTCTGCGCGACGACGCGCCGTGCCCCTGCCGCGCGGCCGGCGGCGAGGAGATGGTCGGTCGCCTCGGTGCGCAGCCGGTTGGTCATGATCGCCGCGGAGGAGCGGTCGGGCCGCCGCGCCTCACGGACGCTCATCGGTCCCGACAACGCGGTGAGCTGATGCACGATGACCTCCGGCTCGACGGCCGCCACTGCCTCGGCGACGGCGTCGGCGTCCAGCGCGTCGGCCACGACCGGGCGCGCTCCCAGGCTGCGCACCAGGTCCTGCTTCGATGCGCTCCTGGTCATGCCGACCACCTCGTGACCTCGGGCCACGAGTTGCGGGACGAGCGCGCGGCCGAGCACCCCGCTGGCACCGGCGACGAAGACTCTCATGACTGCTCCTTTCGTTTCATATGCCTCCTGAGACGAGACGGAGCAGTCGCATGTGACATCGCCGCATTCATGTCACGTTATTTTGTGGTACGTCGTCAGGTCGGCATGAACGAGATCGTGATCACCGGGTCCACGGGCGTCGTCGGGCGGCGCGCCGTCCGTGAGCTGCTGGCCGCCGGCTACCGCGTTACGGGCGTGACGCGCTCGGCTCGCGGTCGCGAGCAGCTCGAGGGCCTCGGGGCGCGCGCCGTCGAGGCCGACGTGTTCGACGAGGCGTCGCTGCGCCGCGCGTTCGTCGGGGCCGACGGCGTCGTGAACCTGCTGACCCACATTCCGAGCCCGGATCGCATGGCCGATCCGTCCGCGTGGGACGAGAACGACCGCCTGCGGACCCAGGCGTCGGCGGCGATCGCGCGCGCCGCCCAGTCCGCCGGCGTGCGACGGCTCGTGCAGGAGTCGATCGCGTTCGTGTACGCCGACGGCGGCGGGGCGTGGCTCGAGGAGGATGCGCCGGTGGCCGGCGGCGGCGTGACGACGAGCGCGTTGACGGCCGAGCGCAACGCGCGCGAGCTGTTTGGAGGCGACACGGTCGTGCTGCGCTTCGGGCTGTTTCTCGGACCTGACAGCGAGTCCAGTGAGGCGGCGCTGGAGGCCGCGCGCGGCGGCGCCTCGGTCGCGGTCGGACCAGCCGGGGCCTACCGGCCGACGATCTGGCTCGATGACGCGGCGGCGGCGATCGTCGCGGCGCTGCGGGCCCCGGCCGGGACGTACAACGTCGCCGACGCCGACCCGCCGACCAACGCCGAGATCGATGCCGCGCTGGCCGCTGCCGTCGGCGTCGACGCGCTGCGTACGCGGGCGCCGCAGGACGGGCCGCTGGCGCGTTCGCAGCGCGTGTCGAGCCGCCGCCTGCGCGAGGCCGGTGGCTGGGCGCCGCGTCTGCGCGCGGGCACGGAGAGCTGGGGCCGGGTCGCCGCATGACTGCAGCCGAGCGCTTCTCGCAGGCACGTCCGCGGCTGCTGCGGCTGGCCTACAGCGAGCTCGGCGACGTCGGCGAAGCGGAGGACGTCGTGCAGGAGGCGTGGCTGCGGCTCGAGCGCGCGGACGCGGAGGCGATCCAGAACCTCGACGGCTGGCTGACGACCGTGGTCGCCCGGATCGCGCTCGATCGGCTGCGGTCCGCTCGCGCGCGCCGTGAGACCTATGTCGGTCCGTGGCTTCCGGAACCGCTCGTCACGGACGACCCGGCGGACCGCGTCACGCTCGACGAGTCGGTCAGCTACGCGCTGCTGACCGTGCTCGAGCAGCTCTCGCCCGCCGAGCGCACGGCGTTCGTGCTGCACGACGTGTTCGACGTGCCATTCAGCGATGTCGCCGAGGTCGTGGGCCGCTCGCCCGAGGCGGTGCGGCAACTCGCCTCGCGCGCGCGCCGCCACGTCAAGCGCGAGCGCCCGCGCTTCGCGGCCTCGCACGATGAGCACGATCGCGCTGTGCGAGCGTTCGCGCAGGCAGTCGCCGAGGGCGACCTCGAGGGCCTTGTCAGGGTGCTCGACCCAGATGTCGTTTGGACGTCGGACGGCGGCGGCCGCGCGACAGCCGCGCGCAAGCCGCTACGCGGCGCGGCGCGGGTCGCGCGCGCGTGGGTGGCGCTCAGCCGCACGTCCACGCACGAACCGATCGAGATCAAGCTCAACGGACGACTCGGGCTCGTGCTCCCGAGCCGCGACGGCCAGCGCGCTGCGCTCTCGCTCGTCGTCAGCGGCGGCCGCATCACACGGATCGACGCGATCCGCAACCCCGACAAGCTGCGGCGCCTCTGAACGAAGCGCCGCACGATCACGCGCAAACCCGGGGCGGCTGAGGATGCGTAAATGGGGGTGTGCGCGCGTGGCCCAGCGCGTTCGACACAGCAGCGATGGACGACGCGCCCCGATAGCGACGGCAGTTCCGTCTGGCAGCCGGCGCGGTCGCGGATGGGCGGCCTACGCGGCCTGCGCATGGGCGGCGGCCTACGCGATCGGCGTACGCGGCTACCACGGCCTCGGCGGCACCGTCGGGCTTCCCGGCGTTCTCGAGGACCCGGCGGCGGTTCGGCGGGCGAGCCTCGCCGCAGGCGCGGCGATCCTCTTGGCCGGTCTGGCCTGTCTCGCCCTCGCGCGACCGTGGGGGTTGCGCCTGCCGCGGCGCCTGGTCGTCGTCACGGCGCTCGCCGGGGCGGTCATCGCCGTGACGCACGCGCTGATCGCATATATGAGCAAGCCGCTTCACCTGCTCGGCGCGATCGATCTCGAGTTCAAGGGCTGGATCGCGATCGACGAGACGCAGGCGATCCTGTGGGATCTCCTCTTCTACGAGCCCTGGTTCTTCGGCCTCGGCGTCCTGGTGACGATCGCCGCCGGCCACCATCACCGGCGAGCCGGCGGCGGCGAGCGCGAGTGGCGAGGGCTCCTGGTCGGCGCCGCGGGCGTGACCGCAGTCTGGACCGCGGTCTCGTGTGTGCAGCTCGGCGTGGGCTGAGCCCTACACACCCCCGCGACCACATCCGGGTGAGCGTCCGGCCGGCGCGCCGGCGGCGTGCTGCTCCCGCGCGATGCTCGGTCTTCGGGCTCGTGCCGGCCTTGGGTGGACCGTCGTCCTCGGCGCGTTGCGCAGCCCGAAACGCGACCGGTAGACGTTCGGCTGTGAGACGACGCGCGGGGCACACACTGAGGTAGGCAGCCGGACGGGTCGGTGCCAGCGCGTCGGGGTGTGGCGAATGCCTCGCGCCGGACGCGAAACGATCGCCGCACCCCGTCGGGGTGTGGCGAATGCCTCGCGCAGGACGCGAAACAATCGCCGCACCGTCGGAGGGACGGCAACGCGGCATCACGTCCTGCTCTCGGTCCCGCTGAAGGCCCGTTGTGAAATGCACCGTCCCCGCCAGGCCGGGACCGCGGCGGCCCGGTACGACTCGTAGTCTGGGGCGCGCGATGAGCGCGCTGCAGATCCTCCACCGCGACGCCGGCTCGCGGGCGCGCGCCGGCATCCTGCGCACCGCCCACGGTGAGATCCGCACGCCGGCGTTCGTCCCGCTGGCGACGAAGGCGACCGTCAAGGGCCTGGAGCCGCGCGAGGTCAGCGCGCTGGGCTACGACATGGTGCTCGGCAACACGTTTCACCTGTTCCTCGAGCCCGGGGCCGACCTCGTCGCGCGATTCGGCGGCCTGCACGACTTCATGGGCTGGCCGCACCCGATCATCACCGACTCCGGTGGCTTCCAGGTGTTCAGCATGGGCCACGGGACGGTCGCCGACGAGATCAAGGGCCGCGCCCCCGTCGGGCCCGATCGCATGGGCCGCGTGATCGCGATCGAGGAGGACGGCGTGCGCTTTCGCTCCTACCTCGACGGTGGCGAGCGCTTCATCGGGCCGGAGACGTCGATGGAGGTCCAGGCCAAGCTCGGCTCGGACATCGCGCTCGTGTTCGACGAGTGCACGCCCTTCAACGTCGAGCGCGAGTACACGGCGCGCTCGACCGAGCGCAGCCACCGCTGGCTGGACCGCTGCCTGACGTGGCACGACGCGCACGGCCCGGCGGGGCAGATCGTCTACGGGATCGTGCAGGGCGGCGTGTACGAGGACATGCGCGTCGAGTCGACGCAGGCGGTCGCGGCACGGTCGGTCGGCGGGATCGCGATCGGCGGCTCGCTGGGCGCCGACAAGCCGCAGATGTACGAGGTCGTCGGCTGGGCGACGGCCGCGCTCGGCGACGACCCGCGTCCGCGTCACCTGCTCGGCATCGGCGACGTCGACGACCTCATCCGCGGCGTCGAGCTCGGCATCGACACGTTCGACTGCGCGATGCCCACGCGCCTGGGCCGACACGGCGTCGCGATCGTGCCCGATCCCGAGCGGCGCTGGCGCGTCGACCTCACCGCCAGCCGCCACAAGGAGGACGTCGGCCCGATCATGGAGGGCTGCCCCTGCCCGGCCTGTGCCGGCGGGCACTCCCGCGGCTACCTGCGCTACCTCGTCAAGAACAAGGAGCTCACCGGCGCGCGCCTGCTGACGCTGCACAACCTCGCGTACATCGCGCGGCTGACGGAGGGGTTGCGGGGGGCGATCGCGGGGGGAACGCTGCGCGAGCACGCCGCGGCGCTGCGAGCCGGCGCGGCACCGTGAGGGCGCGGCTCACCGCCTGGTCTACCGGCCCGTGGGCGGTGCGCCGGTGCCGCGGCGGCCAGCGACCGTGCCGTCCATCCCGAGCCGCCGCTCGGCCAAGAGGCTCGCTCGGCGCACGATCTCGGCGTAGCGCCGCGCGAGCGCGCCGCCGCCGCCGCGCCGCTCGCGCACGGTCGAGCGCAGGCGCGCGCTGCGCGGCCCGCCGGTCAGCGCGTCGTCGACCGTGACCTTCCCGCGCGCCATCCGCGCCACCGCTTCGTCGTCGCGCGCCGAGAGCCGGCCGGCGCCGACCCATGCGTAGCGGACGGCGAGGCCGGCGCCGAGGTGGCAGAGGCTGGCGGCGTCGGACGCGCGCGGTCCGACGCGCGGGCGCAGGAGCTGGAGCGCCAGGCCGGCCCGCACGCCCCACTTCGCGGCGTGGAAGAGCCGCCCCGGCGCCCCCGGGGAGAGGCTCAGCCCGGCTCGGCCCAGCCGCTTCTCGTTGATCGACGAGAGGATCAGCTCGGCCGCCATCGCGCCGGTCTCGATGTTCGTGAGCGCGGTCCGGGTGGGGTGTCCGACCGGAAGCCCGGACGCGACCAGCGTCAGCCGCGTCGCGGCCGCGCCCGTCGCGGCCGCGGTGCAGATGAAGATCGGGCCCAGGAAGAGGCGGCTGCGCGCCCACAAGGGCACCGCGGTCGTGGCCAGCAGGACGCCCGTGTACGAGCCCAGGTAGCTGCCGACGACGACGTTCGCCCCGCCGATCGCGCGCGCGGCGCGGGGACGGCCGAGCAGGTCGGCGCCGACGCCCGCCGCCGCCAGGCCGGTGAAGCCGACGAGCGACCACGCGCCGAGGTTCATCGGCGAGCGCGGCTTGAAGATGCGCAGCATGTTCAGGAAGCGGCCGGGCCGCCCGAGGTCGGCGATCAGCAGCGCGGGGGAGGGCGCCACCACGGCGAGCGAGACCCGGCGCGCGATCGCCCCGGAGCGGTGGTCGCCGGCGAGATCGCACGCGACGGACGCGAACCACGAGCCCGTCGCCATCCCGCCGAGCCAGAAGTACAGCGGGATCTCCCAGGTCCAGACCGGCGCGTTGATAACGGGTCCGTGCACGGGCCCCAACGCGCCGCCGCGCATCCGCCGGTTGGCCTGCGCGACGGCCGCCATGTCGGCCGGCGGCGGCGCATAGCGCGTGTCGTCCTTGTAGAGAAACGACCAGCGCGCGTCGCGCCAGCGCGTGCTCTGCAGGGCGACCGTCGCGCCGGGCAGGGCACGGGTCCAGTCGGCGGGCTCGCCGTGGGTGCCGAGCGCGGGGGTGGTGCCCGCGTCGTCGCCGGCCGGGCTCATCGCTGCCAACTGCGGATCGCCCGGCTGCGTGCCAGGGCACGGGGGCTCCGGCCGGTCGTGCGGCGCGCCTCGATGAGGAAGGCCGCGGCCGCGCCCGCCGCGGCCAGCAGCGCCGCGCCGTACGCCGCGGCCGTGGCCGGCAGGACGTTCTCCTGGACCGGCGAGTCGGCCTGAGCCGGCAGGCCGTAGCGCTCGGGCGGCTCGGTCAGCAGGAAGAACGCGCCGAGGCCGCCCGCGAGCTCCTGGTCGGGATCGTCGCCGGCACCGTAGAGGTAGGCGTCCTGCACGCCGCGCGAATGCAGCTCCCCGACGCGCCTGGCCGCGAGGTCGACGAGCTCGTCGTAGGGCCCGAACTGGATCGAGTCGGTCGGGCAGGACTTCGCGCACGCGGGCTCGAGGCCATCCTGGAGGCGGTCGTAGCAGAGGGTGCACTTGGCGGCGCGGCCGTCGTCATGGTCGCGCGCGACGACGCCGAACGGGCAGGCCGGCACGCAGTAGCCGCAGCCGTTGCAGACGTCGGCCTGCAGGACGACGGTCTCGAACTCCGTGCGGATCAACGCCCCGGTCGGGCAGGCGTCCAGGCAGCCGGCGTTCGTGCAGTGCTTGCAGACGTCGGACATGAAGACCCAGTCGTCCATCGCGGCGACCGCGGCGGCCACGTCGACGGCCCCGGCCGGCGCCGCGCCCGCCCGCTCGGCCGCCATCGCCACGAGGTCGAGGTCGCCGCTGGCGCTGCCGTCGGCGCGCCCGTCGGCGCCGTCGCCGTCGCCGCGCACGGCCGGGATGTTCGGCAGGTGCCCGCCGTCGGCGATCTCGACGAAGCGCACGTGGCGCCACGTCGTCGCGCTCAGGGAGCCGGTGTGGTCGTAGGAGCCGCCCTTCTCGAACCTGGACCCGTCGGCCGGCAGGTCGTTCCACTGCTTGCAGGCGACCTCGCAGGCCTTGCAGCCGATGCAGACCGTCGTGTCCGTGAAGAAGCCCATCCGCTGCGCCTCGGGCGCATGGATCGCGATCTCGCTCGGTGCGGCGCGCGTCGTCACGTGATCTCCGACGGATACTCGGCGGGCGGGTCGTCCTCGTCGGGTCGCACCGGCCGGCGCAGGCGCGCGCCGGCGAGCCGCGCCGTGCTCGGGCGCGTGCGGCGCCCGGCGCGGACGTCGCAGGAGAACGCCTTGGACTCCTGGATGCCGACGTTCGGCTCGCCCGACAGCGCGCCGAGGTCGTTGGTGATGTCGCCGCGGACCTCGCCGGCGAAGCCCCAGTGGTAGGGCAGGCAGATCTGGTGCACGACGCTGCCGTCGATCTTCAGCGGCCGGATCCGCGGGGTGACCTGCGCGCGCGCCTCGATCTCACCGCGGGCGGTCTCGACGACCATCCAGCCGCCGTCCTCGATCCCGCGGTCGGCCGCCAGCGCAGGGTCGAGCTCGACGAACATCTCCGGCTGCAGCTCGGCGAGCCAGGGCAGGTTGCGGCTCATCGCGCCGGCGGTGTGGTGCTCGGTAAGCCGAAAGCTCGTCGCGACGATCGGATAGCGCGGATCGCCGGTCGCGTGGTACGGGTTCTCCGGGCGCTGCCACTTGGTCGCAGCCGGGTTCATGTGCAGCTCGGGGTGGATCAGGTTGCCGACGGGCGACTCGAAGGGCTCGTAGTGCGACGGCAGCGGCCCGTCCAGCAGGCCGGTGGGCGCGAACAGCCAGCCGCGGCCGTCGGGCATCATGATGAACGGGTCGTCGCCGGAGATCGCGTCCATCGCCAGCGCGTCGTCCGGCGCCGCGTAGTCGGGGCGCTTGCCGACCGGAAAGTCCGGCACGTCGTAGCCCGTCCAGCCGCCCTGCGCCTCGTCCCACCAGACGTAGCGCTTGCGCTCCGACCAGGGCTTTCCATCCGGGTCCGCCGACGCCCGGTTGTAGAGGATCCGGCGGTTCAGCGGCCACGCCCATCCCCACTCGGGCGAGACCCAGCCGCCGGGCGCGGCGAGGTCGCCGGGGTCGCGCCGGCGCGCCTGGTTGACGCCGTCCTTGAAGCAGCCGCTGTAGATCCAGCAGCCGCACGCCGTCGACCCGTCGCTGCGCAGCGCCGTGAAGTCCGCCACCGTGCTGCCCGTCGCGACGTCGTAGCCGTTGATCTCGCGCGCGACCGCCTCGGCGTCGGGCTCGCGCGTCTCTCCGAGCTCCGGGTAGTCCCACGTGAGATGGCGGATCGGCCAGTCGCGCTCGCTGTCCGAGCGGGCGTAGTGCGCGCGCACGCGCCGCGCGAGGTGATGCATGAACCACAGCTCCGAGCGCGCTTCGCCGGGCGGCTCGAGCGCCTTGTCGCGCCACTGCAGCAGGCGCTGCGTGTTCGTGAACGTGCCCTCCTTCTCGATGTGCGCCGCCGCCGGCATGAGGAACACCTCCGTCCCGATGTCCTGCGTGCGCAGCTCGCCGGATTCGATCTCCGGGCCGTCGCGCCAGAACGTGGCGGTCTCGATCTCCGAGAGGTCGCGCACGACGAGCCACCGCAGGCTCGCCAGCGCGCGCCGCTGCAGACCCGCGTGCTGCGACCCGACCGCCGGGTTCTGGCCCATGACGAACAGCCCGTCGACGCCGCCGTCGATCGCGCGCAGCATCGTCGAGAAGTGGGCGTGGTTGCCGGTGAGCTTGGGCAGGTGCGCGAAGCCGAAGTCGTTCTCCGCCGTCGCCGCGTCGCCGAACCACGCCTTCAGCAGCGAGACGAGGTAGGCGTCGAAGAACGCCCACCAGCCGCGGTCCTTGCCGTTTGCGTCGACGTGGTCGCGCAGCGACAGCCCGTCGGCGCGCGCGTGCGGCATGCTGAGGTAGCCCGGCAGGATGTCGAAGAGCGTCGGGATGTCCGTCGAGCCCTGGATCGATGCGTGCCCGCGCAGCGCCATGATCCCGCCGCCGGGGCGGCCGATGTTGCCGAGCAGCAGCTGCAGGATCGAGCCGGCGCGGATGACCTGGACGCCATCGGTGTGCTGCGTCCAGCCGACGGCGTAGCAGAGGGTGCTGGTGCGCTCGCGGCCCGAGTTGGCCACGAGCGCGTCGGCGACGCTGCGGAAGTCCTCCGGCGAGATGCCGCAGACGCGCTGCACCATCTCCGGCGTGTAGCGCGCGAAGTGCCGGCGCAGCACCTGAAAGACGCAGCGCGGATGCTCGAGCGTCTCGTCGCGCGACACCGCGCCGACGGCCATCCCGGCCCCGGTGTGCTGGTCGGCCGCCTGGCTGGAGTGCGTCTGTGCCGAGCCGTCGCTGCCGCCCTGCGCGCCGGCGTAGCCCCAGGTGGTCGTGTCGTACGTCGCGCTCTGCGGGTCCCAGCCCGAGAACACGCCGCCGAGATCGTCGGTGTCCTGGAAGTCCTCGCGCAGGATGGTGGGCGCGTTCGTGTAGTTGACGACGTACTCGCGGAAGTACGATCCGGTCTCGATGACGTGGCGGATCAGGCCGCCGAGGAACGCGACGTCGCTGCCCGCGCGGATCGGGACGTGCAGGTCCGCGAGCTGACTCGTGCGGCCGAAGCGCGGGTCGACGTGGATCACCCTCGCGCCGCGCTCCTTGGCCTTCATGACCCAGCGAAAGCCGACCGGGTGCGCCTCGGCCATGTTCGAGCCCGCGATGAGGATGCAGTCAGCGTGCTGGAGGGCCTGCAGGAAGTCGGTGGCGCCGCCGCGCCCGAACGAGGCACCCAGACCGGGCACCGTCGAGGAGTGTCATATGCGGGCCTGGTTCTCGATCTGGATGGCGCCCATCGCGGTGAACAGCTTCTTGATGAGGTAGTTCTCCTCGTTGTCGAGCGTGGCGCCGCCGAGGTGCGCGAAGCCGAGCGTGCGGTCCACGCGCCAGCCCTGGCGGTCGGCGTCCTGCCAGCCGTTCTCGCGGGCGGCGATGACGCGCGCAGCGATCATGTCCATCGCCTGCTCGAGCTCGAGCTCCTCCCACTCCGTGCCGCCCGGGCGGCGATAGCGGACCTTCGTGAGGCGCCCGGGCTGGTCGATGAGCTGGCGCGACGCGGCGCCCTTGGGGCAGAGCGTGCCCTGGTTGATCGGCGAGCGCGGATTGCCCTCGATGTCGACGAGCCGGTCGCCGCGGGTGTAGACGAGCTGCGAGCAGCCGACGGCGCAGTAGGGGCAGACCGACTCGGTCACCTTCAGCCCGGCGACGCGGGCGCCGGCGGCGCGTGTGACCGGCGAGGCCGCCGCCGGTCCCATGCCCCAGTCGAGGACGCGACCGACGAGCGGGAGCCGGCGCGCCGTCTCGAAGGAGCGGGGGCGGCCCCCTGGCCTGGTGTTCTTGGAGCCGTCGCGCTCGCTCATGTGCCGCTCGCACCGATGATGCCTGCGATCGGCGGCCGCGTCGACATGGCGGTCCGGGTACCCCGGCGCGGGGAGCGCAAACGACACCACGGTGGGGCGGCGGAAGGCGGCGGGGCGGGGGACCGTTACCGCGTGTTGTCCTCGATCAGCGAGTTGAGCTGATCGACGACCTCGCCCGTGTCGTTGCCGTCGATGGGCGAGAGCTCCACGTCGGAGCTGCCCGACGAGCTGCCGATGGCGTAGGCGATCACGAGGGCGAGCACCGCGGCGACGGCGAGCACCGCGACGAGCCGGGTCACGCCGCCACCGCCGCGCGCCGGCTCGAGGTCGCGGCGCGACGGTGGGAGGTCGGGGATCGGCTCGTAGCGCGCGGGCGGGAGGCCGCCGGGCGGTGGCTGGGGCTCGAGGCGTCGCGCCGAGGACGGTGGCGGCCCGGCCGGTGCCATGCGGGTCGCCGCGGTCGGCTCCTCGCGGCGGGAGAGCATCGACGTCGCGGCGGTCGAATCCGAGCCCGGCGGGGCGATCCCGCGAGCGCCGGCGTGCAGCGCGCTGCGCATCTCCTCGGCGCTGGCGTAGCGTTCGCGGGGCTCCAGCGCGAGCGCCCGCTCGATCGCCAGGGCGAGCGCCGCCGGCACCTCCGGCGTGATCTCGTCGAGGCGAATCGGGTACTCACGCTGCTGCAGGAGCGCCAGCTCGGTCAGCGATCCGGCCTCGTAGGGCAGGCGGCCGGCGAGCAACTGGTACGTCACGACGCCGAGCCCATACATGTCCGCGGCGGGGCCGACCTCGCCGCCGCTGGCCTGCTCGGGCGCGAGGTAGGCGGCCGTGCCGAGGACCGAGCCGGCCTGCGTGAGCTGGGACGTGCCGCCGACCGCCTTGGCGATGCCGAAGTCGGCGAGCTTCACGGCGCCGTCGTCGGAACGCAGGATGTTGCCCGGCTTGACGTCGCGGTGGATCACGCCCATGCGATGCGCGTGCACGAGGCCCTGGCAGGCGCCGTCGACGAGCTCGAGCGTGTCGGAGACGCCCAGCCGTGTCTCCTCACGCAGGATCTCGGCGCCCGAGCGGCCCTGGATGTACTCCATGACGATGTAGTGGCGGCCGCTGGTCTCGTCGAGGCCGAAGTCGAAGACCTGCACGATGTTCGGGTGCACGAGGCGCGCCGCGGACAGCGCCTCACGGCGAAAGCGCGAGATGAACTGGCTGTCGTCGGCGAGGTGCTCGGCCAGCAGCTTGACCGCGACCTTGCGCTCCAGCCGCCGGTCGAGGGCGACCTGGACCGTCGACATGCCGCCGTAGCCGAGGCGATCCCCGAGCTCGTAGCGGCCGGCGATGACGTCGGGCTCAGCCATCGGGCGGGATCTCGGGGGTCACGCCGCCGCCGGGCGAGACCGGCGGCGGGGGCGGCGGGATCACGGGCGGGGGCGTCGGCGCCGGCGGGGGCGGCGTGGTGGTGCCCCCGGTCGGCGGCGGCGGGGGCTCCGTCGGGATCGTCGTATCGGGCTCCTCGGTCGTCTCCGTGGGCAGCGTGTCCGTCGGCTCCTCCTCGGGGAGCGTCTCGGTGGTGGTCGTGTCGGCCGGGGTGGTCTCGGTGGTCGTCGTATCCGTGCCGGCGTTCGGATCGCATTCGTCGATCGCCCGGCGGCGCAGGCGCGTCGAGCCGTCGCGCAGCGCGTTGACGAGCTGGTCGTCGGTCGTCTTCGGCAGCTCCTCGATCGCCTGGTCGACCTGCTTGAGCTGCCCCGCGACGTCCGTGCAGCGGCCGTCGTCGACGGCCTGCCCGACGTCCGTGATCTGGCTCTTGAGCTCGCCCGCGCTGGCCGAGGGGATCCCGCTCTTCGTGCCGCCCCCGCCGCAGGCGGCGAGCAGCGCTGTGCTCGGGCCCAGCAGGAGGGCGAGGACATAGGGGAGGAGGGCGCTGCGCACGCTCATTGACCGTAGCCGAGCCGCTCGGCCAGCGAATCGGGCAGCCGCGCGGCGCGGATCGCCGCGGCCGCGCCGGCGATGTCGTACTCCACGCGCCGCCACTTCGCCTGCCAGTCGCGCGTGTCGAGCATGAGCCATGCGGCCCGCGCGTCGCCGTCGCGCGGCTGGCCGACCGAACCCGGGTTCAGCAGCCATTCACCGGTCTTCGGCCCGATGTCGATCGCGTCACCGTCGCGGCGCGCCTCGCCGGTGGCCACGTCGCCCTCCGGCCGTACGAACGACAGGGCGACGTGCGAGTGGCCGATCAGCGCCACGCGCTGGCGCTGGCTGTCGAAGCACAGCTCGGCCAGCAGCGTGCTCAGGACGTACTCCCAGACGGGATCGCGCGGGCTCGCGTGGTAGAGGCCGACCTGACCCTCCTCGCCCGCCGGCTGCAGGGCCGAGAGGAACTCCATGTTCGCGGCGCTGATCGTCTCGCGCGTCCAGCGCGCGGCGATCGCGGCGCCGGTCGAGAACTCCTCCAGCCCGATCGCGCCGGTCACGCCCATGTCGTGGTTTCCGGCAAGGCAGATCGCCGCGTGGCGGCGCGCCAACTCGACGCAGGCGTCGGGCTCGGCGCCGTAGCCGACAAGGTCGCCGAGGCACCACATCTCGTCGGCGCCGGCGGACTCGGCGTCGGCGAGCACCGCCTCGAAGGCGTGGCGGTTGCCATGGATGTCGGAGAGGATCGCGACCTGCATCTCGTACAGTTTCGAACGTGGACCGCGGACGCCTGCGCTGGGGAGCGGCAATTGTCGCCGCCGTCGTCGTCGCAGAGCTCGCGGTGGTGCTGCTGCGGCCCCGCGGCGGGGTGATCGACCCCGCTCCCGTGCGCGCCGAATCGTACTTCAGCGCCTCGGAGATCGAACGCGCCCGGGACTACCGGCGACCGCAGCTGGCGATCTACGGCGGGGTGCTCGTCGTCGAGCTCGGACTGCTCGCGCTGCTCATCGCCCGCCCGCCCGCGCGCCTGCTCGGACCGTTCCGCCGGCCCGTGCTGGCCGGCGCGGCCGCGGGCGCGGCGCTGTCGATCGCGATCTCGGTCTCGATCCTGCCGCTGCAGATCGTCTCGCGCGAGCGGGCCAAGGACGTCGGGCTCGTCACGCAGTCCTGGGAGGGCTATGCGCGCGACAAGTCGATCTCGCTGGGGATCGGCGCGCTGCTGGCCGCCCTCGGTGCGGCGACGGCGGTCGCCCTGATCCGCCGCTACCCGCGTGGCTGGTGGATGCCGGCCTCCGTCGTCGTCGTCGCGTTCGGCGTCGTCAGCATCTACGGCGGGCCTGTCATCCTGGACCCGCTGTTCAACAGGTTCCACCCCCTGCCCGCCGGGCAGACGCGCGACGACGTGCTCGAGCTCGCCGAGCGCGCCGGCGTCGACATCGGCGAGGTCTACAGCGTCGATGCCAGCCGCCGCTCGACGGCCGCCAACGCCTACGTCGCCGGCCTGGGCCACACCAAGCGCGTCGTCCTCTTCGACACCCTGCTGGACAACTTCACGCGCGACGAGGTGCGCCTCGTCGTCGCCCACGAGCTCGCCCACGTGCACCACCGCGACGTCCCCAACGGGCTGCTGTACCTCGCGATCGTGACCCCGTTCGGCTTGTTCGCGGTCGCACGGCTCACGCGCCGCCTGTCGCCGGCCGGCGCCGAGCCCGGCCCGGCGGTCCTGCCGGCGCTGGCGCTCGGCCTCGTCGTCATGACGACGGCGATCACGACGATCTCCAACCAGCTCAGCCGCCGCGTCGAGGCGCGCGCGGACTCCTACGCGCTGATGCTCACCGGCGAGCCGGAGCCGTTCATCGGCTTCGAGAAGCGGATCGCGCTGCGCAACCTCTCAGACCCCGACCCGCCGGACTGGCAGACGTTCCTGCTGGCGACGCATCCGCCGACCGTCGAGCGGATCGGGATGGGCGTCGCCTACGAGCGGGGCGCCCGCTGAGCGCCGGCCGCTGCGGTCAGTCGTCGTCGCGCGGCGGGGGGGTGGCGCCGCCGCCGAACTCGGGCAGGTTCTTGATGCCCTCGCGCGTCGCGTACTTCGAGTAGGAGTCCTCCAGCGCGTCGGCCAGCTCGCGCATGAACTTCGGCGCGAGGTTGACGCGCGAGACGACGACGCCCGGGATCTCTTCGGCGTCGATCTCGTGGTCGACGCGCGCGAACGTGATCGTGAACTCGTAGTCGGAGAACGACACGTTCGCGAAGTTCGCGTACACGCCGCCCATCATCTCGGGCGAGAAGTGGATGTTGATGTGGCGCTCTGTCTCGTCTGGTTCGGCCATGCGCTTATCTAATATCGCATCGTGCGCATCATCGTCCTGGCCGTCGGGCGGCTCCGCCCGCCGTACGCCGACGACACGCAGCACTACCTGAAGATGCTCGCGCGCCACGCGCGCGTGGAGATGATCGAGGTCCGCCAGGAGGAGCGCGTGACCGCTCGCATCCCGAAGGGCGCGTTCGTCTCGCTGCTGTCCCGCGAGGGGCAGCCGTTGGACTCGCTCTCGTTCGCGCGCTTTCTCGAGGATCGCCGCCAGGCCGGCCGCGACGTGTGCTTCGTGATCGGCGGTCCACTCGGGCTGCAGCTCGAGGACGTCGACCACCGCTTCTCGCTGGGCCCGCTGACGCTGCCCCACCAGCTCGCCCGCGTCGTGCTGCTCGAGCAGCTCTATCGCGGCCACAAGATCCTCGCGGGGGAGCCCTACCACTACTGACGCGTGGGCGGCACCACGGTTCGCCTAGATTGAGCGGATGGCCGGTCCCCTGACAGACCTGCGCGACGCCGTCGCCGCCGCCGCCGGCGCGGTTGCCGGATCGAGCGCGCCCAGCGCGGTGGCCCCGACGCTCGAGCGTCCCAAGAAGGCCGGCTTCGGCGACTACGCGACGAACGCCGCGATGCTGCTCGCGCCGCGCGCGGGCGTGCCGCCGCGCGACGTCGCCGGCCGCCTCGCCGGTGAGCTCGCGGAGCGGCTGGGCGCCGCGCTGGAGCGCGTCGAGGTCGCGGGCCCGGGCTTCCTGAACCTCTTCATGTCCGACGACTGGCTCGTCGCGGCGCTGGGGCACGTGCTCGCCGCCGGCGACGGGTTCGGGGGCGGCGCGGCGCGACCCGCGGAGCGGGTGAACGTCGAGTTCGTCTCGGCCAACCCGACCGGTCCGATGACCGCCGCAGGCGGGCGCCACGCCGCATACGGGGACTCGCTCGCGCGGCTGCTCGCGTTCAGCGGGCATGACGTGACGCGCGAGTACTACATCAACGACATCGGCGGCCAGGTGCGCCGGCTGGGCGAGTCGATCGGCGCCCGCGCGCGCGGCGAGGACGTGCCCGAGGGCGGCTACGAGGGCGAGTACGTGCGCGAGCTGGCGCAGAGGATCCCCGGGGCGGCCACCGACGATCCCGTCGCCGTCGCCGAACAGGGCGTGCGGCTGCTGCTCGAGCGGATCCGCGCGTCGATGTCGGCAATCGGGGTCGAGTTCGACGTCTGGTTCTCGGAGGGCTCGCTGCACGCCGGCGATCCATCGGCGGTTACGCACGCCTTCGAGGAGCTCGACCGCCGCGGCGAGACGTACCGCTCGGAGGGCGCGCTGTGGCTGCGCACGAGCGCGCACGGCGAGCAGAAGGACGACGTGCTGGAGCGCTCGACGGGCGAGCCGTCCTATCTCGCGTCGGACATCGCCTACCACCTCGACAAGCGCGAGCGCGGCTTCGATCGGCTCATCGACGTCTGGGGCGCCGACCACCACGGCCACGTCGCGCGGATGCACGCCGCCTTCGAGGCGCTCGGCGGCTCGAAGGGCCGGCTCGAGCTGATCATCATGCAGTTCGTCAACA
>CAVVAG010000017.1:0-5795 GCA_963746165.1 uncultured Actinomycetes bacterium
GTTGCCCATTTTCAGGGCTTCCCATGGCCGCTGGGATTTGGGCCGCCAGGCTAGTCCGCGAGCCCCATCAGGCGCGCCTCCCGCGCGACACCGGCGCACGGGGAGGCGTCCGCTGCGGCGAGCGCGGACCCGGCGTCGACCGACCCCCCCGCGTCGCGCAGCGCCCACGCCCGGTACAGCTCGACGCGCACGCGGTGTGCGGGGAGGTCGTTGCGCTCACAGGTCTCCTCGGCGGCATCGAGGTAGGCGTGGGCGCGGGCATGCTCCCCGAGCACGACAGATAGCTGCGCGAGGGCGATGTCGATCGGCCACAGCGCGGTGAACACGCTCCACGCGGTGCGCCCGCTCACCGGCTCAAGCCGCTCGCCGATGCGGGCCGCCGCGTCGGCGTCACGCAGCCAGGTCGCGGCGTCGGCGAGCATCACCATGCCGGGAAACCAGTGGGCGGTCCGCGGCAGGGTCGCAAAATCCATCTCGGTGAAGTGCCGCAGTTCCCGGCGTCCCACGTCAACTTCTCCCAGGCGCGCTTGGAGCATGGCGAGGGCGGCGCGGTGCATGGGGAACCCGCTCGTGCGCTCGACCAGCGGCTTCAGCGTCGCAACACCACGCTCCCACAGCCCGCGCTCGATGAGCCCGGTGAGGCCCGCCCCGACGAAGGCGGGCGGGTTGGCCCCGATGCGGCGCGCGAGCGCGCAGCAGTCGTCGCCGAGTCGCTCTGCGTCGTCGATGCGCCCGGCCAGTGCGGCCAGCGTGGCCGCGGCCGCCGGCGTGAAGACGCTGAGGAAGGGGGTGCCGAGCTCCTCGGCGACCCGATCGCAGAGGTCAAGTGCGTCACGGGCACCCGCGAGGTCGCCGGACTCGAGACGGTCCTGACCCAGCATCCGCAGCGCCTGCGTGAGGACGACCGGGTTGTGTAGGCGCTCGCCCAGGTCGCGGGCCTCCTGCGCCCAGCCCAGGCGCTGCTCGAGGTTCAGGGGGTCAAAACAGGCCCAGTGGGCACTGATCAGCACTTCACCAAGCACATTGCCGTCCCCGGACCCGCGAGCGGCGGCCAGCGCCTCGGCTCCGAGCTCGCTCGCCTGCTTCTTGTCGGCCATAAGGGTCGCGGCCGCGATCATCGCCATCAGCCGCGCGCGGCTCGCTGCGGCGCTGGCCGGCAGCCGCTCGAGCGCGTCGCGTGCCACCTTGACGACCTCCTCCGCGCCGGCGCCCGAGGTCGCCCAGCCCTGCTCGCTGAGGGCGAGCGCGGCGCGGGTCAACAGGTCGGCGTCGTCGAGCCGCCGCGCGGTCGCCGCGGCGTCGAGCAGCACCGCTCGGTGGCCCGGGTCACCGGCCCGATGCAGCGCCTCGCCGTGCGCGATCGCGAGGTCGCACAGATCGTGGTCGGTGACGCCGGGCAGCTGCGCGGCGAGCCGAGCGGCCTGTTCGAAGCAGCCGGCCGCGTCGGCGAACGCGAAGCGCTCGCGGGCGAACTCCCCGGCGCGCCGCGAGTACGTGAACGCGTCCTCGCGATCGCCGAGGTCAGCCGCCGCGTAGAAGTGGCGAGCGAGGTCGGTCACGGGGGCGCCCGCGGCGCGCAGCACGTTGCCGGCGGCGTGGTGCAGTCGCATGCGCCGGCCCGCGGGGATCGCCTCGTAGCGGACCTCTCGCACAAGCGCGTGGGTGAAGGCGAAGCGTCCCGCGGCCCCGGGGACCGTCACGACGATGCCGAGGGCGGCGGCGCGGTCGAGCCCATCGAGGACGTCCGGCAGCGGCCGGTCGAGCACCTGGGCGCAGGCGCGCGCCTCGAACTCTGCGCCGATCACGGCGCCCGCGTCGAGCATCGCTCCGTCCGCGTCCGGGAGGCGCGCGAAACGGGACGCGACGAGGTCGCGGACGGTGGGGCTCACCGGAACCGTCAGCAGCAGCCCGTCGGCCGGCAGCTCGCGGACGATCTCGCGCAGGAAGAGCGGGCTGCCACGGGTCGCCCCGTGGAGCATGCGCGCCGTGCGCGCGACATCCATCGCCACGCGGCCGGCGGTGGCCCGGAGGAACGCCACCACGCTGGGCTCGGTAAGTCCGCGCAGGCCGATCCGCCGCGCCGCGGGGTGACGGCCGAGGTCGGACAGGATGGTTGAAAGCGCGCTGGTCATGTCCGGGGCGACGTCCCGGCTGGTGACCACCAGCAGGATCGATCCGGCCGCGGTCCGGACGATGTGCGCGAGCAGGGCAAGCGTCCCCGAATCTGCCCAGTGGATGTCCTCGATCACGACGAGGGCGCGCGGCCGCGCGGCGCGCTCGAGGTAGTTGCCGACGGCACCGAACAGCCGCAGCTGCTCGCCCGCGGAGCTCTCGCCGGACACGTGTGCGGCCGGGCCGAACCGGTCGCGCAGGTCAGGAACGATGCGCGAGAGCTCGCCGGCGCTCGTGCCGAGCCGGCGCCCCTCGGCGTCGTGGTCGAGCCCGCGCAGGTCGAGGGAGATCGCGTCGACGAATGGCCCGTACGGAGATCGCGGGCTCTCCCGACAGGCGCCGTAGAGCACCGGCGCACCGGCGGCCACGACCGCCTGTGCCAGCTCCGCGATCAGGCGGGTCTTGCCGATGCCGGCCTCGCCGGTGACCAGGCACAGGCGGGGATGGCCGTCCGCGACCGCGTCCCACGTCGCCTCGAGCTCCGCGAGCTCGTCCTCGCGTCCCACGAGCGGACCGGCACCCGCGGCCAGGGCCAGGGGCCCCGGGAGCGACGGGCGTTCGGCCCGTGCCGGCGCTGCGACTCGCGTCGCGGCCGCGGCGGTCACCGCCCACCCGCCGCCCTCGCGGATCTCGTCGGCGAGGGCACGCGTGGCCGCCGATGGCGCCATGCGCAGATCGCTGCGCAGGCGCTCGCGGTGCTGCTCGAAGACGGCGAGCGCGGCCGCCCGGTCCTCGCCGAGGGCGAGGCGGCGCATGAGCGATCGCGCGTGCTCCTCGGACAGCGGGTCGAGCGTGACGAGCCGGCGCGTGTACTCGACCGCCGCGCCGGGGTCACCGCGCTGTTCGGCGTCGACCGCCAGGCGCTCGACGATCTCGGCGAGACGGCGCTCGTGCTCCTCGCGCGCCTCATAGGCCCACTCGTGGTCGAGCTCGGGCAGCAGCTCGCCGGCGGCGCCGATCGCGAACGCCTCCGCCAGTCGTCCGTCTGCGGCGGCGTCGACGAAATCGCGGACGTCGACGCGGACGTCGGGCCCGAGTCCGATCTCGTCACGCGTCCCGAGCAGGTGTCCGGCCACGTCGGGGCCGAGCTCGGCGCGCAGGTCCAGCAGCGCGGTGCGCAGGCTGCGCCGCGCGCTCTCGTCCATCACGTCGGGCCACAGCCGGGCGGCGACGCGACCGCGTGGCTGCATCCCGGGGTGCAGCGCGAGCCACGCCAGCAGTGCGGCGCAGCGGCCCCGCGGGGCGGCCACGGTGACGTCGTCATCGGTGACCGTGAGCCCGCCGAGCAGGCGGACGACCAGCATCGGGCGAGCCTACACAGCACCTGCGGGCGGCGCCGAGGATTTTGGCGCTGGGTTAGCGGTCGGTTGACGGTGGGTGCGGATGCTCCTTCTTGCCAACCAGGCCCCCGATTGAAGGAGACGCACGTGGCCATTAGCGAGAACGCCCTCGACGAAGGGCGACTGCAGGAGTTCGTCGGGCGCTTCGCCGGCGACCTCGGCGCAGCGCTGCACCAGACGACCGTGCTCATCGGCGACAAGCTCGGCCTGTACGCCGCGATGAGCGACGGCGACCCCGTCACGGCGGGCGTGCTCGCCGCGCGGACGGGCACCGACGAGCGTTACGTGCGCGAGTGGTTGTGCGCGCAGGCCGCCAGTGGCTACGTCGAGTACGACGCCGAGAGCGAGCGCTTCTTTTTGACGCCCGAGCAGGCGGCCTGCCTGGCCGATCCGGAGAGCCCGACGTTCCTTCCCGGCGCCTTCTACATCGCCGCGTCGTGTGTGCGCGACGAGCCTAAGATCACCGAGCGCTTCCGGACCGGCGAAGGCCTCGGCTGGCATGAGCACGATGGCGATCTGTTCTGCGGGACCGAGCTGTTCTTCCGGCCCGGCTACGTCGCGAACCTCGTGCCGTCGTGGCTGCCCGCGCTGGAGGGTGTCGAGGAGAAGCTGCGGGCCGGCGCGCGCGTCGCGGACATCGGCTGCGGACACGGCGCCTCGACGATCGTGATGGCCAAGGCCTACCCGCGCTCGCAGTTCGTCGGCTTTGACTACCACGACGGGTCGATCGCGGCGGCCCGACGCGCCGCCGAGCGCGCCGGCGTCGGCGACCGCGTGCGCTTCGAGGTCGCCAGCGCCAAGGACTTCCCGGGCGAGGGCTACGACCTCGTCTGCGTCTTCGACGCCCTGCACGACATGGGCGATCCCGTCGGCGCCGCCGCCCACGTGCTGGAGTCCCTCGCGCCGGACGGCAACTGGCTGATCGTCGAGCCGATGGCCGGCGATCGCACCGAGGAGAACCTCAACCCGGTCGGGCGGATCTTCTACTCGGCCTCGACCATGATCTGCACGCCGGCCTCGCGCGCGCAGGAGGTGGGCCTGGCGCTCGGCGCCCAGGCCGGCGAGGCGCGGCTGCACACCGTCGTCACCGACGCCGGGTTCACGCGCTTCCGACGCGCGACGGAAACCCCCTTCAACCTCGTCCTCGAGGCACGACCGTGAGCTTCAGACCGTCGCTCCGGCAAGGCTTCCGTGCAAGCCCGACGGGGCGGCAGATCATTGCACGCACAACCACTTACCGGCAATCCCTCCCACTGGAAGGAGCATCATGAGCCCCACAGCAACGACCCTGCCCACCGGCACCTGGCACGTCGATTCGTCGCACTCGCGCGTCGGCTTTCGCGTCAAGTACCTCGGTATCTCGAACGTCCGCGGCGAGTTTCACGACCTCGACGGCGAGTTCATGATCGCAGAGGACGGCACGGCGACGGCCTCCGGCACGGTGAAGGTCGCCTCGATCGACACCAACGAAGGCGATCGCGACGGCCACCTCAGATCGGCCGACTTCTTCGACGCCGACACCTACCCCGAGATCACGTTCCAGTCGACGTCGATCACGGCCACGGACGAGGACGCCTACGCGATCACTGGCGATCTGACGATGCACGGTGTCACGAAGACGATCACGCTCACCGCCGAGATCGGCGGCGCGGACGCCGACATGTACGGCAACACCCGCATCGGCCTCGAGGCCACCGCCGAGCTCAGCCGCTCGGACTACGGCATGAAGTTCAACGCCGCACTCGGCAGCGGCAACATGATGGTCAGCGACGAGGTCAAGCTCGACCTCGATATCCAGGCCGTCAAGGCGGAGTAGTCGCGGCGCACGCAGGGCGTCACGATCGCCGGTAGTCGCCTGCGGCGAACCCGAGCGTGAGCGTCCTGCGCGCGCAAGCCTCAGCGCCCGCTCCGCGCGCGACGGCCGGCTGACGGTCACCGTCTCGAGAACCGCCACGACCCCGCGGATGTTGCGCTCTTCGACAGGCTCGACGTCGGCAGCGACGGCGCCGTCGTGCGCGAACCGCACCGCCACGTGCGGAGCCGAGCTGTTTGTCGGGCCTGGCTACGTCGCGAACCTCGTGCCGTCATGGCTGCCCGCCCGAGGGCGTCGAGGAGAAGCTGCTGTTCGGCGCCGGCGTCGCCGACATCGGCGGCGGACACGGCGCCTCGACGATCGCGATGGCCAATGCCTCCCCGCGCTCGGACTTCGTGGGCTTCGACTGACATCCTGCCCAACGGCCCAAATCTGGCCGGAGTAAAGGTCCGTTTGCGGGGCCTTTCTGA
>CAVVAG010000018.1:0-406208 GCA_963746165.1 uncultured Actinomycetes bacterium
GCCAGCCGACGGGCCGGCGCTCGTCGTCGACGAGCAGCGGGATGTCGAGATCCGCGTCGGCGACGCGCTCGCGTACCTCGGCCGTCGACTCGCCGGCGCGGCACGTCGCCACCGTCCACAGGTCGATGTCGCGCACCCGCTGCAGCGCCAGGCGCTTGAGCGCGCGGTCGGCTCCGACGAAGTCCTCGACGAACGCGTTGGCGGGCGCGGTGAGCAACTCGGCCGGTGGCGCGTACTGCGCGAGCTTGCCGCCGACCTGCAGGATCGCGATGCGGTCGCCCATCTTGATCGCCTCGTCGATGTCATGGGTCACGAAGACGATCGTCTTGCGCAGCTCGGCCTGCAGGCGCAGGAACTCGTTCTGCAGCCGTTCGCGGTTGATCGGGTCGATCGCGCCGAACGGCTCGTCCATGAGCATGACCGGCGGGTCGACGGCGAGCGCGCGGGCAACGCCGACGCGCTGGCGCTGGCCGCCCGAGAGCTGGCCGGGGAAGCGCTTGCGCATCTCGACCGGGAGGCCGACGAGATCGAGCAGCTCGTCCACGCGGGCGGAGATGCGGGCCTTGTCCCATCCGAGCAGGGCCGGCACCGTCGCGATGTTCTCGCCGATCGTGCGATGGGGGAAGAGGCCGATGTGCTGGATCACGTAGCCGATGTTCCGGCGCAGCTCCTCGGGCTTGCGTTCCTTGACGCTCCGCCCGCCGAGCAGGATGTCGCCGGACGTGATGTCGATCATCCGGTTGACCATCCGCATGGCGGTGGTCTTGCCGCAGCCCGACGGGCCGACGAGCACGCAGATCTCGCCGGCCGGAACCTCGAGCGACAGGCCGTCGACCGCCGCATCGGCGCTGCCCGGATAGCGCTTCGTCACATCGCGGAACTCCAACGGTTCCGCGGTGGAACGCTCTGGCTGGTCCCCCACGGCGCGATCCTACCCGCACCTCAAGCAGATTCACACCCCTGCAACACGCAGCGCCTCCGCGTGTGCGGCGTCCTCGAGCGCATCGTCGAGCGGCGCGAGCGCGTCGACGCCGAGCGCGCGGCGGATGAGCCAGTCGGCAAACCAGGCGTTCTTGGGCAGCAGCGGGCCGTGCATGTACGTCCCGATGACGCCGTCGCGCCGGGCGCCCTCGAGCCGCGTCGTGCCGGAGTTGCCGTGCCCCTTGAGGACACGGCCCAGCGCGAGCGCGTCGCTGCCGAGCAGCGTCCGGCCGGCGTGGTTCTCGAAGCCGGCGAGCACGCCGATCGCGGGCGGGCCGCCGTCGTGCGCGAGGTCGGCCTCGATCGCGATGTTGCCGATCAGGCGCGGCCCGTCGGAGCGGACCGTCTCGACGTCGAGCAGGCCGAGCCCGGGAATGACCTCGTCGGACAGCGCGTACCCGTGGCCGAGCAGCTGGTAGCCGCCGCAGACGCCGAGCACGATCGCGCCGCGGTCGGCGGCGGCGTGCAGCGCCGCGCGCTTGGTCCGCACGAGGTCCAGGGCACACAGGCGCTGGTCGCGATCCTGGCCGCCACCGAGGTAGAACAGGTCGTGCGCGCCGGGATCGACCGCGTCGCCGAATCCCGCGGCGGTCACCACGAAGCCGAGATCGCGCCACGCGCAGCGGCGCTCGAGCATGAGCAGGTTGCCGCGATCGGCGTAGATGTTCATGACGCCGGGGTACAGCGCGCACACGCGCAGGGTGTGTTCCGGGGTCCCGGCGGGCTCAGCCACCCAGCATCACCACGTGCGTGCCGACGTGCTCCTCGGTCTCGGCGATCGTCCGGCCCGGCAGGACCTCCAGGCCGGCGGCGCGAGCCTCGGCCTCGACCTGCGCAATCGCGACGCGGTCGAGCTGCAGGATGTCGCCGCTGGCGCTGCGCCGCCCGTCGGGCGTGACGATCTGGCGGATGCGCTCGACCGTTACCGTCTCGCCGTGGTCGCGCAGCGCGACGGGCTGGCTGGAGTACAGCGTCCCGTCCAGCACGACCTCGTCGGGCAGGGGCAGGAGGACCTCATCGTCGTCCTCGAAGGTCTCGAGCGCGTCGACGAGCGCGATCGCGACGTGACCGCCTGGCGACACGTGCGCGCGCGCACAGCGCAGGAAGCCGAGGCGGCCGGGCGCGCCGAGCAGCTGGACGGTCTGCATCGGGGCCATGACGAGCGCGAGGTCACGGCGCTCGAGGGCGAAGTCGCACGCGTCGGCGACGATCGTCTGCACCCGCAGCCCCTCGGCCCGGGCGCGCTGCTGCAGCTCGTCGAGCAGTGCCGCGTCGATGTCGAGCGCGACGACGTCGTGACCGTGGCGCGCGAGGTCCAGCGTGGTGCGCCCGGTGCCGGCGCCGACGTCGAGGATCGTCCCGCGCGCGGCGCCGGCGAGCTCACGCCACAGGGCGATGTCCGCGTCGTAGCGGCCGCATTCGACGTCGTGCCAGACGACGTGCTCGGGTGGGGGCGTCACGTGAACGACCCGCTGGCCGCGCCGCGTGCCACGAGCAGCTCGCGCAGGGCGAGCATCGCGGTGTACGTCGGCAGCGCGACGAGCCGGCCGTCACCGTCGGCGAGGGCGGCGTCCAGCGCCCGTTCGACATCGTGCTCCACGTGCAGGCGCTCGGGCGCGACGCCCGCGTACTTCAGGCGCACCGCGAGCTCGGCGGCGCGCGTGCCGCTGCACGTCACGCGCCGCACGCGCGGGGCGATCGCCTCGAAGTCGGCGTCCCACACCCAGGAGACGTCGCGCCCGTCGGCGATCTTGTCGTTGAGGACCGCCAGGACGTCGTGCTCGCCGGGGTCCAGCGCGAGCGTGCGCAGCACCTCGTTGGCGCCCGCCGGGTTCTTGACGAGCAGGATCGCGAGATCGCGCCCGTCGATCTGCACCGTCTCGGCTCGGCCGAAGGCAGCCCGGGTGGAACTCAGCCCGGCGACGATGTCCGCCAGCGGCGCGCCCAGCGCGCTCGCCAGCGCCGCGGCGCCGAGCGCGTTGTAGACGTTGTAGAGGCCCGGGAGCGGGAGGGCGACCGTCGCCTGCTCGCCGGCGATGTGCAGCTCGAAGCGCGCCGCTCGCGTCCCCTGCAGGCTGATCGCGGTGGCGAAGACGCTCGGCTCGGGCCGGCGGGTGTCGCCGTTGGGGCAGTGCCAGCGGCCGAGGTGGCCCATGTAGACCGCGTCGTACGTCAGCGGCGCGCCGCAGCGGCGGCAGTGCTTGGAGTCCGCGGCGTGGGCCATGCCACGCAGGGCCACCGCGTCGTCCCGGACGCCGAAGTAGGTCGCCGCCTCGCCGTCACCGCGGATCCGGCCGAGATCCGCCACGAGCGGGTCGTCGGCGTTGAGCACGAGGTGGGTGGCCGGCGCGGCGGCGACGGCCGCCGCCCAGCGGTCGGCGATCGTCTCGAGCTCGCCGTAGCGGTCGAGCTGGTCGCGGAAGAGGTTGGCCAGCAGCAGCGCGCGCGGCCGCAGCGCCGGCACGACGCGGTCCAGCCAGAACTCGTCGACCTCGAAGAGCCCGGCGTCGCCGTCGATGCCGTCGCCGCGCGCGGCGCCGAGCAGCACGCTGGCCACGCCGCCGGCCATGTTCGCCCCCGCGCGGTTGTGCACGAGGCGCGTGCCGGAGCGCTCGAGGATCGCGGCGACCATCGCCGCCGTCGTGGTCTTGCCGTTGGTGGCGGAGATGACCGCGCTGCCCTGCGGCAGGCGTGCGGCGAGGCGGGCGATGGCCTGCGGCTCGAGGCGCATGAGGACCTTGCCCGGCAGGCTCGTGCCGCCGCGCCCGCTGCGCCGGGAGACCGCGCCGGCGGCGCGGGCGACGGCGAGCTTCGCGCCGAGCATCATGGCGCCGGCACCAGGACGCGCAGCGCGCCGGGCACCACCCGGATCGTCAGCGGCGTCTCGCCGATCGGATCGCCGTCGGCGTACACGGTGAAGGGGCGGTCGGCGTCGACGTGCAGCTCGCGCCCGCGCATCACGCGCACCGCCGGGTGGCGCACGTGCGCGCCGCTGAAGACCTTCGGCAGCGTCCCGAGGAAGTTGCGCTTGGGGTGCATGCCGATCATCACGACGTCGAGCAGGCCGTCGTCGAGGCTCGCGTCGGGGGCGAGCAGCATGCCGCCGCCGTAGCGCCCCGAGTTGCAGGCCGCGACGGAGTACCCGGTGACCGACAGCGGCTCCCCGTCGAGGCGCAGCGCGAAGGTGGCCGGCTTCCAGGCCGCGAGCGCGCGCATGGCGCCGTAGACGTACACCAGCCGCCCGAGCCGCGCCGGCGCCGCGTTCGCGATCCGGTTGGCGTCGGAGTCGAAGCCCAGCGACGCGATCCCGATGAACGAGCGCCCCTCGACGTCGCCGATGTCCAGGTCGCGCTCGACACCGCCTGCGATCACGGCGCACGCCGCCTCGATCGCCGTGGGGATCTCCAGCATCCGCGCGGTGTCGTTGCCCCGCCCGCCCGGCAGGATCCCCAGCACGCAGCCGGGATACTCGCGCAGGACGCCGACCACGCAGCCGACGAGCCCGTCGCCGCTGAGCGTCACCGTCACCTCGCCCGCCGCGGCGGCGCTGCGCGCCAGCTCGCGGGCGTGCTCGAGATCGCGCGTGACCTCGGTGTGGAAGCGCACGCCGAGGTCGTGCAGCGCGCGTTCGGCGCGGGGCAGGATCTTCGCGGCGCGCCCGCCCCCGGCGGACGGATTGCACAGCAGGGCGACGTCGCGATCCATCGAGTGACTATGCCAAGACGAGCGTCTCGAGCCGCTCGGCGATCCCGACCGGCTGCGGATCGCGGGCGGCCTCGGCGGTCGCCCGGTCCGATGCGCCCGTCAGCACGATCGCGCCGTCGATGCCGGCGTTGTGGGCAGCGCCGAGATCGGCGTCGACGCGGTCGCCGATCATGATCGCGCGGCCCGGCCCGAGGCGGTCCAGCGCCGTCTGCACGAGCGTCGGCTCGGGCTTGCCGATCGCGGTGACGGCCCGCCCCGCGGCGTACTCGACGGCGGCGATGATCGCGCCCGAGCCGGGCCACAGACCGTCGGAGTTGGGGAACGTCGCGTCGCGGTTGGAGCCGATGAGGAACGCGCCGCGGTGCGCGGCCTGGGTGGCCTCGCGCAGCTCGTCGTAGGTGAAGCCCGGGTGGAAGGCGACGACGACGACGTCGGCGCGGCTGGCGAAAGCCGTGTTGTTGACGACCCGCAGGCCGGCCGCCTCGACGCTGCGATGCAGCGCCGGCGAGCCGATGACGAAGGCCGAGCCGCCCGTGAAGCGCTCGGCGAGGACGAACTGCACGGCGCCGCCGACGGTCACGACCTCCTCGACGGAGGCCTGGAAGCCCAGCCGCCAGAGCTTTCGCACGTACTCCTCGGTGGAGAGCTGCGAGTCGTTGGTGACGAAGGCGACGCCCTTGCCGGCGGCGCGCAGGGCCGCGACGGCGTCGACCGAGCCGGGCGTCGGGACGTCGCCGAGCCAGACGCAGCCGTCGAGGTCGAGGAGG
This sequence comes from uncultured Actinomycetes bacterium, assembly GCA_963746165.1. Lineage (GTDB taxonomy): Bacteria > Actinomycetota > Thermoleophilia > Solirubrobacterales > Solirubrobacteraceae > CADCVQ01. The sequence continues at coordinate 5,454 of CAVVAG010000018.1, forward strand.
ACGTGGTCGTAGCCGGCGATGAGGGGGCTGAGCGGCACGCCGGGAAGTTTGACCGCTGGACCGGCCGCCGACGTTGCGGCCTCGGACCCGGGGCCGCCGGCGCGGCCGATCACTAGGCTGCGGCGCGTGCCGCGCCCGGTCATCCCCCTCGCGATCGTGCTGGCGGCGCTCGTCCTCGTGGCCTGCGGCAAGGACGACCCGCGCGCCGCCGTGACGGACCCCGCCGCTGCGCCGACGCTGACGGAGGGACGCTCGACGGCGCAGGCGGCGGCTCCGGAGGTCAGGCCGCGGAGCGCGAAGGACGGCTGCAAGGCGGTTGGCGCGCCGCGGCCGTCGGCGCAGCCCGAGCGCCGCCGCTCGCGCCAGAAGCTGAGCGCGAAGCGCGTCTACACGGCGATCGTGCGCACGAACTGCGGCACGATCCGCATCCGCCTGGACGTGCGGAGCTCACCGAAGACGACCGCGTCGTTCGCCGGCCTCGCGCGCAAGGAGTTCTTCGACGGGCTCACGTTTCACCGCATCGCCAAGCCGGGCGGCAACGACTACGTCATCCAGGGCGGCGACCCGCTGGGCACCGGCAACGGCGGGCCCGGCTACACGGTCGTCGAGCCGCCGCCGTTCGACGTCCGCTACCGCCGCTACGTCGTCGGGATGGCCAAGTCCGCGGACGAGCGCTCGGGCACCTCCGGAAGCCAGTTCTTCATCGTGACCGCAAGCGAGGCGCGGCTGCCCGCCGAGTACGCGGTTCTCGGCAGGGTCATCGGCGGCCAGAAGGTCGTGCGCCGGATCGCGCGGCTGGCGACCGATCCGGCGACGGAGATGCCGATCGATCCCGTCGTGATCAGCTCGGCGCGGGTGGATTCCTCGGCCCGGTAGTTGTAGGGGTGCCGGCTTCGCCGGTTGGCTGTCGAGCGGACGCTCGCGCGCTGGTTTTCGGTCGGTGTTGGTGTTGGCGAACGACATCGCTGACGGGTGTGTCAGGTGGATCGGTCGTCGGCGGGCGGGCCAGGGCCCCGCGGGGTGTGGCGAATGTGCTTCGCATGGCGATACGGATTCGCCGCACCCCACCGCGGAGCACGTCGAAACCGACGCCTGGGCGCCTTATGCATGCCCGACATGCATGAAGCGCCCACCCCACGCCAACCCCGGCCCGAAGCCCGCACGGAACAGACCCGCCCCCTCAATGCTGCAGTTCAAGACGCGGACACTCCACCACCCGCAGCGCGACAGCCGCCCGAGGACCCCACAGCCCAACCGACCCGGCCTCAGAACAGCGCGGCCTGCTCGGGCGGGTCGAGGCAGTCGGGGGCGTCGTGGCGGGCGTCGTTGACGGCGCGGCTGACCGGCCGGTACTCGAGCGCCGCCGCGGCCGCGGGCTCGCGCATCAGCGCGCGGAGGTGCTCGGGCGGCGTGACCGGGTCGATCCACGCGGGCTCGTCACCCGGGTCCAGGATGACCGGCATGCGGTCGTGCAGCGCGCGGACGGGGCCGGCGGCCGCGGTGGTCACGATCGCGCACGAGCGCAGCGGCTCGACCTCATGGCCCGCCCCCCTGGGCCGCCACGACGACCACAGCCCCGCGAACGCGAACGGCTCACCGCCCGCGCGCGTGATCCAGTGCGGCACGCCGCCGGACCACTCGTAGAAGCCGTCGGCGACGATCAGGCAGCGGCGGCGCTCGAACGCGTCGCGGTAGGCCGGGCGCTCGGCGACGGTCTCGGCGCGGGCGTTGATCGTCTTCGCCGCGAGCGCGCCCGGATCGGACGCCCAGAACGGCACGAGCCCCCAGCGCAGGAACGTGGCCTCGGCCTCGGCGCCGTCGTCGCCGCGGCGGATCACGGCCAGGACGTCGTCACCCGGGGCGACGTTGAAGCGCGGGCGGACCTCGATCGTCTCGCGCAGCGGAAACCGCTCGCGCAGCCGGCCCAGGTCGGGCGAGGCGAGCGTGTAGCGCCCGCACATCAGCCCGCGCGGGCGGCCCGCGCTTTCTCGCGCGCCCGGGTCTGCTTGCGTTTGCCGACGAAGGCCAGGACCGACAGCGCGACGATCACGATGATCACGCCGAAGCCGATCGCGCCGAGCGTCGAGCTGCCGCCGACGGGCAGCAGCAGCAGCTTGGCGACCGCGAAGCCGACGACGAGCAGCGCCACGACCATCGCGAGGATGATCAGCACGCCGCGAACGCGCATGAGCTTGCTCGCGCCCGGCGCCGGCGAGATGAGCCCCATCAGGCGCAGGACGAACAGCTGGCGCCCCGACGGCGCCGTCTGACCGAGCTTCTCGACGGCGGCCTTGAGGTCGTCCGGGCGCCGCTCGGCGAGCGCCAGCGAGGCCTCGGCCATGCGCCGCAGCTGCATGCGCTCCTGCGGCCGGGCGGCGGCGATCGCCTTGCGGAAGTGCTCGCGGGCGCGCTGCGCGTCGTAGCGCTCGGCGGCGCGGGCGCCCAGGATCGCCTGGGCGGCGGCGCGGTACCGCGTCTCGCTCAGGAGCTCGTCGTCGGAGCGCTCTTCGAGCTGAGACATCGCCGCCAGCGCGCTCTTCTGCTCGATCCGGACCTGCCGCTGCTTTGCCATGGCGCAGAGTGTATGTCGGCATCCGCCCCCAGCCGCGGTTTCCGCGTAACCTCGCCGCTCATGCAACGCATCGCCGTCGTGCTCGCCATCCTGGCGCTGAGCCTCATGCCCGCGGGCCTCGCACAGGCCCAGCTCGGCGGGCCGAACGTGCCGACGCCGCTGCAGGAGCCGCCGCCGGCGCCGCCACCGGTCGACAACGATCCCGGCGACGAGGGTCTCAGCGGGCTGCAGCAGGTGCTGATCTTCGCCGGGGCCGGCCTCGTGCTGGCGGTGATCGGCTTCGTGATCGTGCGCGACGCGCGCCGCGCCGCGCCGACCGACACGCGCCCGGGTCAGGCGTCCAGGAGCCCGGCCGGAGCGGGGGGGACCGCCTCCCGGGCGAAGGCCAAGGGCGGCGCGCCGTCGACCGTGGCGGCAGCCGACAACAGCGCGAGCGCGGTCCGCGCGCGCGAGCGTCAGCAGGCCAAACGCGCCAAGGCGAAGGCCAAGGCGGTGCGCGAGCAGCGCAAGCGCAATCGTCCGCGTTGATCGCGCCCGCGACGGGGTACCCCAGCCGATCATGGAGCTTGATCTCGACGATCCGCCCGGGCCGCTCGCCCGCCTGCTCGACAGCGCGGAGGAGTCCGGTTGCGTCAACCTCTCCGAGCTCGACCAGATCGCCCGCCGGCTCGGCGTCCCCGACGAGGATCTCTGCGAGCTGCACGAGCAGTTCGAAGCCCGCGGGATCGACGTCACCGACGACTGCGGTCGCAGCAACGTCCCCGCGACCGACTACGGCAACGGCGGCCTCGCGGTCGCGACGACCGATGCGCTGGGGCTCTTCCTCAACGAGATCCGCCGCCATCCGCTGCTCACGGCCGACGAGGAGATCGAGCTCGCCAAGCGCATCGAGCAGGGCGACGAGGAGGCCAAGGAGCGGATGATCAACTCCAACCTCGCGCTCGTGGTGTCGATCGCCAAGCGCTATCCGCAGAACGAGCTCCCGCTGCTGGATCTCATCCAGGAGGGGATCTTCGGCCTCATCCGCGCGACGGAGAAGTTCGACTGGCGCCGCGGCTTCAAGTTCTCGACGTACGCGACGTACTGGATCCGGCAGGCGGTGCAGCGCGGGATCGAGAACAAGGCCCGCACGATCCGCGTGCCGACGAACATCGCCCAGCGTGAGCGCAAGATCCATCGCACGCGCCGTGAGCTGGCCACGAAGCTCGGCCGCGACCCGAGCGACGAGGAGATCGCCGTGGCCGCCGAGCTGCCCGTCGAGCAGGTCACCGCGATGGCCGACATCACGCGCACCGTGACGAGCCTCGACCGGCCTGTCGGCACCGAGGGCGACACCGCGCTCGGCGATCTGCTCGGCGACGAGCGCGCCGGCCCGGCCGAGGAGGTCGAGGTCGCGCTCATCGAGGAGACCCTCAGCCGCGCGCTGGAGGGCCTGCCCGACGAGGAGCGGGCGGTCGTCGCGCTGCGCTACGGCGTCAACGGCGCCGACGGCCCGGTCGGCATTCGCGAGGCGAGCCGGCGCCTGGGCATCACCCAGCCCGAGACGCGCAAGCTCGAGGAGCGCGCGCTCGAGCGGCTGGCCGGCCTGCGGGAGATCGAGGCGCTGCGCGAGGCCGCCTGAGCGGCCGCTGCGTCATCGGGTGACGGTGACCTCACCCTTCATGAAGGGGTGAAACTCGCACACGTAGCGGTAGGTCCCGGCCTTGGCGAAGGTCACCGAGCCGGTGGCCTTGCCCTTGATGGTCCCGGAGTCGAAGGCCTTGCCCGAACCGGCGTCGGTGATCGTGTGCGGCGCGGCGTCGGCGTTGGCGATGGCGACCTTTGCCCCGGCGCGGACCGTCGCCGGCGTCGGGTCGTAGACGAAGTCGGCGATCTTGATGGTGGTGGTCGATTTGGCGCCGGCGTCAGACGCCGGCTTGGTCGCGTCGACCGTCTTGTCGTCGCCGCCGCAGCCGGCCAGGAACACGGCGCCCAGCAGCGCGAGGAAGATCGCGTGTCTCATGCTCATGTGATCGAGTCCCGCCGCGTTTCGGATCACCGGGGGACGAAGTTTGCCGCCGTCCGGCCTACCAGAGGTGGTGGTGCGACATCACGACAGGACGGTCGAGCAGGAGCTCGCGCGGCTGGCCGGCGCCGCACACGGCGTGGTGACGCGGACACAGCTGCTGAGCGCGGGTGTGACCGTGGCTGAGCTGCGGCAGCGGGTCGGCGCCGGGGCCTTGCTGCGAGTGCACCGCGGCGTGTACCGCGTCGGCCACCGCGCCCCAAGCGTCGAGGCGGACTATCTCGCCGCGGCGTGGGCGTGCGGCGACGGATCCCTGCTCTGCGACCTCGCGGCGGCGCATCTCTTCGCGATCGTCCGGGGGCCGGCGCCGCCCGCGCAGGTTCTCACGCCGACCGAGCGGCGCGTGGACGGCGTCCGAACGCGGCGCTCGCGCCACATCGATCGCCGCGACGCGACGGTCTGGCGAGGCGTTCCCGTCACGAGCGTCCCGCGCACGCTCGCCGACCTCGCCGCCATCCAGACCATCGACGAGCTCGCGCGGGCATGCCACGAGGCCGGCGTGCGCCACGGCACGACCCCCCGCCACGTCGAGGCGGTGCTGGCGCGACGGCCGTCGACCCCGGGCGCGGCACGGCTTCGCGCGGTTCTGCACGGCGATGTCCGGGTCACGCTCAGCGCGCTCGAGCGCCGTTTTCTCGCGCGGCTGGCCCAAGCCGCGCTGCCGCATCCGCAGACGAACCGCCGGGTCGGCGGGCGGTGGGTCGACTGCCGGTGGCCGGCCTTCCGTCTCACCATCGAGCTTGACGGCTACCGCTACCACCGTTCGCGTCATGCCTGGGAGCAGGACCGTCGCCGCGAGCGCGAGGCGCGGGCGCGCGGTGACGAGTTCCGGCGCTACACCTACGATGACGTCCTCGAGCAGCCGGGCTTCATGCTGTCCGAGCTGCGGGTATTGCTGTCGTCCGCGCGGACCTGGCTCGGTGTCGCATAGCGACACCTAACCAGGACGCCCCCAGGACAGCGCGCCGCGTTGGGTGACCCGCCTGGATCGAACGTCAGCGCGCCTGCAGGTCGCGGAAGCTGCCGGGGATCAGGTTTGAGTCGCCGTAGACCGTCAGCGCGTTGATCGCGGCGACGTCGGCGGTGATCGCGGAACCGTAGGCCGTTCGCTGCGGGGTCGCCTGCGCGAGGATCTTGTCCACGACGGCGGCTTGGCTCAACGGGGGCAGCGACAGCGTGCAGCCACCGAACAGCCCGGGCACGAGGCAGTAGCCGTTGATCAGGGCGTCGACCACGCCGGTGACCCCAAGGGTTGACGTCAGCGCGATGATGACGCCCGCGGAGGCGCAAAGCAGTCCGGGGCACAGCAGGCTGTTGACCAGGGTCGTCGTGTTGATCGTGATCGGTGGGGGATAGATCCCCACCTTGGCACTCTTGCCATCGGCGTTGACCGCGCCGCGGATGTGAGCGCCGCGATCGATGCGCACGACCTCGCGGCCCGGTGCGGCGGCATCGCCGATCCCGGGGACAACAAGGCGCTGGAGGTTGAGCGCGTAGACAACCCCCTTGAACGTGTTCCTTGACGTGTCACTCGCCAGGGTAGACGTGTTGTCACCGCGGATGACGACACGGCCACTGGCCACGACGATCGCCTTCCAATGCTTGGCCGTGGTGACGTCGATCGAGCAGTACTGATCGCCAGGGCCGCCTACCGCATTCGGCGTGCCGCTGCCGACCTGCTCGATGAAGACGACGGTGCTGGCGGTGGGCGAGCCGGTAATGGTACAGGCCGCCACGCTCGCAGGCACCTTGTCATTGGGGTTCAGCACTGTCCCTGAGCCCGCCGGCGCGCTGCCGGCCGACACTGCGGTGTAGGTACCGGAGGCGCGCGCCTGGGCCCGCAGACGGGCGATCGTGTCGTCGCTCGTCGAGGTCGTGCCGGGGAAGTTCTCGATCCTGCCGCCGGTCACGAGGCTGCTGACGAGTGGGATCGCGCCGGCCGCGCCCAGGGTTCCGAGGACGCAGGTCGAACCATCCTTGATGTCCAGCGCTCCACAGCGCACGCCGGTGACGCCGTTGGGGGCCGCCGCGCCCGGAGTCGGATCAGATGCCACGGTCGGCACCGTGTCGAGCAGCCCGAGCGGCGGATCGTGGAGGAGCTTGCCGAGCACTCCCTGGTTGGTGAGCGAATTGAGCGTCGAACCGAGATCGTCGGCGAGCCCGCCCGCTACGAGGGCGTAACGCGCGTTCAGCGCCGGTGTCGTCTGGGCCCTGACGAGGCCGACGAGGACACGCGTCCGACCTTCGACGGTTGACTGCGCGTGGACCCAGAGCTTGTTGTTGCCGTTCGCGTCCGCGGGGACGTTGCCGAGCAGCGCGTCGCTCCAGACCGTCGAGGTGGGGTCGTCGTCGCACAGGTGCACCTGCCACGTCGCGCCGGTGTAGGCGGGATCGACGGTCGGATCGTAGCTGGCGTTGACGTTGCGCCGCACCCGAGCCACGTCGGCCGTCGCCGGTGCAGTATTGCCCACCGTGTCGTTGAAGCCCCCGGCTGTCTTGCAGAGGCTCCCGGCAGGAGCCGAGGTCGGCCAGCTGCGCCCGAGGACGAACGCCTGGCTGGTCAGCACGGTTTCGGTGAGGTTGAAGGCGCGGTCGCGGCTACGGTCCTTGGAGGACTCGCTTGCCTGCGTGTCGACGATGGACAGCAAGGCGAACCCGAGCCCGAGCATCAGGATCGTGGCCATCAGCGCCGTGATCAGCGCGGAGCCCGATTCGTCTTGTGAGAGGCGGCGGATCATGAGAGGCACTCCACGTTCTTGGGGATCGGGCGTGGACATGCCGAGGGCGTCGACGATCCGCACGACGACCGTGGTGATGCCCGGCGGCAGGATCGTCGGCGGCGAGCCGGTGGTCGGGTTGACTGCACCGCCGGCGATGGTCACACCGGCGTTGGTGGTATAGGACACAGTGAGCGCTCCGACGCCGTTCACCGCGACGTCCTCGGCAAATCCAACGCCGATGCCGATCTTGATGACCGGACCGGCTTCCGAGCAGCCGATCGGGACCTTGCCGGGGCCGATGGGCAGCATCGCCACGGTGCGCCGCACCGCGGCGCTCGCCTTCAGCGTGCTACTCCCGGACCGACCTCCGCCACTGGCGTCGAGGCTGAAGCTCAGGCCGACGTTCTTCACCGTGGCGGCCGTGGCCGGCGCGACGATGGCCGAGGCGCCGTCGTAGGTGAACGCGGTGTTCGTCGTCGACTTGAGATTGGCGACCTTCGTTCCGCTCGCACAGGCCCCCGTGGGAACGGAGTTCATCTGGCGGAATCGATAGAGGTCCGTGTCGGCCGGCGCGACGCAGATGCGCTCGGCGCGGAAGCCCGTGGGGTCGGGGACGGAGTACGCGAGGTCGGTGGCGGTGGCGGTGGTGATGACCGAGGCGCCGCGCAGGTCCCTGACGACGCGGTCCATCGTCGTTCGCACCTGGTCATTGGCGTCCGTGACCCGCGTCTGCTGCGCGGCGTGGGAGGAGAACGCGTCAAGTGACTGCAGCGTCGCGAACAGTACGATGAGCGACAGCGACATCGCGACGAGCAGCTCGACGAGCGTGAATCCATCCTCCTGGCGGGTGAGATCGCGCATGGTGGCTCTCAGTTCTGGGGCGGGTTGGGAAGCAGGGTGGTCTGGCTGACGCTGCCGGCGCCGCCGCGGGTCCACGAGACGTCGACGCGCACGCGCCGCATGTCGTCGGGGTCGCTGTCAACCTGAACAGGGTTGTTCGCGTTGGGCCCCGTGCCGGGGCAGACCCCCACCGCGGCGACCGGGCTGAGGACGGACGTGAGCGCATTGGCGACGTCGGTGTTCGTGCCGACCGCCTTGCACACGGTGTCGAGCAGCGTGCCGCTGGCCGCGATCGAGATGTCGACTCCGAGCACCTTGACGTTGCCGACAGAGAGCGGGGGCGGTGCGCCGCCGCCGCCGCCGCCGCCACCTCCGACCGCGCAGTACGCGGCGGTGCCCTTGCCGGCACCGTCCGTCGGATCGTCGACCGCACAGGCCGAAACCGTGACGGTGTAGTCCACGCCCCGACGAAGCACATGGAAGGTCGAGCCCGACAGCCCGCTGACTTGTGACGCCGGCAGGGTGCCCGCCAGCTCAGAACCGGCGTTGGTGGCCGTGACGTTCGTGTACGGCGCCTGCCGACTGCGCTCCACGAGGTCGCGGGCCAGGTTCGTCCCCTGCTCGCGGGCGGCGGTGCGGGTGGTGGAGGAGAAGCTCCCCTGCACGAGGATGATCGTGCCCAGCACGCCGATGAGCAGGATCACCATCGCGACCATCACCTCGACGATCGTGAAGCCGGCTTCGCCGGCGCCCTTCCGGTTGGCTGCCTTGTCACTCATCGGCGACGACGGCTGTCGACGGTCCACACGCAGAGCACGGGCTGCTCAGCGCTTGCAGGCGTCGCGGTCGAGCAGCGCGTCGCCGCGCTCCATCGCCATCAGCTTGCGGGCCAGGCATGTCGCCTCGTCACGCGCGCTCGCCGACCGTGCCCGCGTGCCGGAGCTTGCGGTGCGCCGCTTGACGCGCACGACGTCCAGACGGCGCTTCACGACGGTCCGGCTGGCGGTGATCGACGTGATCCAGGCGTGCGCGCCGGCCGGAATGTCGATGTAGCGGCAGGAGCCGTCCACGACGCGGCACTTGATCGGGCCCGTGATGTGCAGCCCGGGAGCGAGCGCGAAGACCGCAGCCTTGCGGCTGGGGGAGTACTTCACGAACATCGCGACGAGCTTGCCGTGGATGTAGAGCCCCTTCTGGCGCGCGATCCCACGACGAATGCGCGTATCGGGCTTGGGGCCGAAGCGGATGTCGACCGAGGCGTTCTCCGCGTTGAGCACACGGGCCTTGCGCGGGGTGCTCGTGGTGTTGTTGCTCGTGCTCGGGGTGGTCGACTTCGGGCTGCGGGTGACGGTGGTCGTCGAGCCGCCGCCGCCGCCGCCGGAGCTGGCCGGGGCCTGAGTCGGGGCGGCGGCGCCGGTGGAGCCCTGCGCCGCAGCGGCGCTGTAGGACGCCGGCGGGGCGAACGGATCCTGTGCGGATCCCTTCGCCCGACCGCCGGGGGCGCCCGGGTCGGTCGTGGCGAGCAGCCGTGCGGCGCGCGGCGGCAGCTTGGCCTCCGTGGCGGCGGCGGGCGCCGCCGCGTCGGCAGCCGGTGCGCCTTCCGGCGCCGACTTCAGGAACAGCAGCGGCAGAGCCAGCGCGACGAGCACGCCGAGGGCCGCGAACGCGAGGACGCGCCGATTGCGGACCTCGTCGATCAGGTTGCGAAGCATCATGATCCTCCGGTGGGGGTGGCCGGCGCCGTCGCGGCAGCGGCGGCGGGCAGCTGTGGTGTGGCGGCCCCGTCGGGGGCGATGTAGGCGGTGGCGCTGAGCGTCGCCCTCGTCCGGGTGGACGTCGGGTCGGTGCGCGTGAACGAGAGCTCGTCGATGGTCAGCAGACGGCCGCTGACCTTGATCTTGTCCTTGTGCACGCTCACCGAACGGCGAACCGTCGAGAGGATGTCCCGCAGGTCGAAGTACTCGCCCGTGAACTCGAACTCGAAGGGCAGCGCGGCCAAGCCGTTGGGGCCCACGGTCGCGCCCGGGGTGCTGACGCCGCCGGTGCTGCCCGGCGTCGTCGCGGACCCGGACTTCAGAGCCACGAGGCGCAGGTTGCTGTTACGCACCTTCGCCCGGCGCTGCAGCTGGCGCAGCAGGGCGGACACCGCGCCGCGAGCCGGCACGGCCTTGTCGAGCCGCTTGAGCTCGGCGAGCTTGACCGGGAACTGCTGCTTGGCGAGCTCGAACGAGGCGAGCTGTGCCTTGGCGGTCGACAGACGCGCTTCCTGCGCCGCCACGTTGGCCTTGACCTGCGAGCGCTCGTCGCGCTTGGGGCTGATCGCCAGCATCCACAGTGCCGCGAGGATCGCGATCCCGGCAAGCACGACGACGGCGATCGTCTTGTTGTCGTTGGTCGTCATCGCGAGCCTCCGGTGGGCACCGCGGCGGTCTGGTTGGCAGGCGCCGTGGCTGGGGTGGATCCGGCTGCCGGCGCGGGTGCGCCCGGCGTCGTGGTGGCTGCGGCCGGCGTGGCGGTTCCTCCAGGTGCCGGCTGCTGCTTGAAGAAGGTCGTCAGCTCGAACTTCGCGGCCTTCGTGTCGTTGTTGAAGCAGTCGCCGCCGCCGCTGCCCGCGGCCGGGGCCTTCGCGTCGAGCTTCTCCGCGCGGGTGAAGCCGACCTCGGTGACGCCCGTCATGAGGTGCAGGCGGTCGATGTACGCAGGGACGTTGCGCTCACGCGCCGCGCATCCGGCGAGCTTGATCGTCGGCGTGAGATCGCCGGTGGCGACACCCGCGGCTGCGACGGCGGCGGCGGGCGCGAGCGTGCCCTCCATGGTGGTCAGCCAGACGTTGTCAGGGGCGACCTTCGCGATCTCCGTGAGCGTCCGGTCCCACTTGAAGCGGTTCTTGGCGACGGAGGCGACCGCGTCATGGCGCACCGCGGCGGCCTTGGCGAAGTCGTCGTAGGGCTTCAGCGCCGCGGTCTTCTGCTCGGTGCTGACGATCTCGCCGGCGATCTGGCCGAGGCGCTCGCGGTCCGAGCTGACCTGGTTGGAGATCACGACGAGGTAGACGATCATCGCGATCACGAGCGCGAGCAGCCCACCACCGACCTGTACGGCGAGCGGCGGTCGGTCGCCGCTGCGGGTGATGATGGTCGGGACGCGGTGCCCGCGGCGGCCATGGCCGCTGCCGGACTTCGTCATCGCGGGACGCAGGTCCGGGCGAAGCGCGGTGGTCGCCCGGGACAGGCCGACCACGACGTCGAGGCGCTGGGGATCGGCCCCGAGGCCGTCGATCTGCGGCCAGCCGGCACGGTCGCCGACGATCACCGGCAGGTGCAGCTCGTCCTCGAGCGCCTGGGCGACGCCGGGCCATGCCGTCATCGAGCCGGTCAGGACGACCCCGCCGATGGCGCAGGCATCCGGCCGCGCGGCGTAGACGCCGCGCGAGGACTGCACCTCGGCGACGACGCGGCGCAGGCCCTCGCGGACCTGTTGTGCGACGCTCGCCTCGAGCTCGTCGAGGCTGCCCGAGGGGCCGTGGCCACCCGTGCCGAGCCCGATCGCGGAGATGTGCGCGCGGGCCGCCTCGTGGCTGATCCCCGCGCGCTCGGCCAGCCCGGCGGCGATCGCCTCCGAGCCCGCCGAGGCGGCGCGTACCAGCAGGGGCTGGCCGTCCTCGGTGATGACGACGTTCGTCAGCGCGCCGGCCTGGACGTACAGGATCGCCTCGCCCGGCAGCAGCGCGTGGTCGAGGGCCGAGACCATCGCCAGGCCCGAGAGCGCGATGCCCTGGGCCCGCAGGCCGGCGCCGTCGAGCGCCTGCATCAGGCGGTCGATCCCGTCGACGCGAGCAGCGGCCATGAGGATCCGCTGCAGGCCGCCGCCGTTGGCGCCCGGCACCGGGCCGATGCGCCGGTAGTCGACGACGAGCTGGTCGAGCCCGACGGGCAGCAGGTCGGTCGCGAGATGGCGAACGGCACCATCGAGGTCGCTTCCGTCCAGCGTCGCGGGCAGCTCGACGAGCCGCACCATGAGCCGCGGGTGGGCGAGCCCGACGCGAACCTCGCGTGGCAGCCCGTGCTCCTGAAAGAGCGAGCGCAGCTCGTTGGCGAGACCGTCGGAGTCGACGACCTCACCGTCGACGACGAGGCCGACCGGCAGGGGGTGGACGATTGCTTGGCGCACACGACGCGCGTCAGAGCCGCCGGGTGGCAGCGCTACGACGGCGTCGGCGCCGATGTCGAGGGCGACGGCCGATGTGGACCGGCGCGTTCCGAGACGGACGCGTCCGCCGGAAGGCAAGTTGGGAATCCGCACGTCCCGGTGATCGGAACAACAGGCCTGCACAAAGAGGGCCCTGGACCCGATTGGACACATGGACGATGCGTCCAGAGGCCGCTCGCACCGAGCGTCCGTCGGGCCGCGCCCCGGTTGAGGGGTTATCCCTCATGCGCCCGGGAAAGCCCACCGGGAGGCTGCTCTCGCATCCCATCACCACTTCACCCGAAAGGCAGGCACATGCACGACGAGGGCACCGAGCTGCGCAGCGCGGTCGACGGCAGGAACGACGGCGTCTACGCCACGCGCGACTTCGCGCCGGGCGAGACGGTCATGCTCGGCGTGCCGGGACGACCGGCGCCGCAGGGCAACCATTCGCACGCCAACCAGATCAGCCTGACCGAGTTCGTCTTCGAGGACGGCCTCGGGCCGATGGTCAACCACTCCTGCGACCCCAACTGCGGGGTTCGCCACAACGCCGCGGTCGACGGCTTCGACTTCGTCGCGCTGGCGCCGATTGCGGACGGCGAGGAGATCACGTTCGACTACGCGATGCGCAACTACGCCATCGAGCACTTCCCGGCCCGGTGCCTGTGCGGGACCGCGGCGTGCCGCGGCGCCGTCACGGGCTGGAAGGACCTGCCGGCGCAGCGCAAGGCCGTCTACGGCGACCTCGTCGCGCCCTACCTGCGCGAGGCCGACCGGCTGGCGCCTGCGTCCGCCGCCGCGCGGTAGGTGGCGTCGCGCGTTCGACTCAGGACGGAGGCGGTTCGCTCGACGCGCGCAGACGCGCGTCGACGACCGCCTCTGCCGCCTGCGCCGAACGGACGTGCCCCGTCACGGCGGCGAGGAACTGCTCGCGCCCGACGACCCACAGCAGGCCGTCGGTCTGGGCGACGACGGCCGCCGTGCGCGGCACGTCGCGCAGCAGGGCGATCTCGCCGAAGTAGTCGCCCGGCCCGAGCCGGCGGGTGATCGGCCCCGCCTGCGCCTCGACGGCGCCGTCGCCGATGACGTAGAAGCGCGAGCCGACGTCGCCGACGCGCAGGATCTGCTCCCCGGCCGTCATGGCGCGCGGTGCCGCGCGCAGCGCGAGCGTCTCGACCGTCGCCAGCGGCAGCGGCGCGAAGAGGTCGACGCTGCGCAGCACTCGCAGCTCGCGCTCGGGCACGACGGCATGGGTGTCCAGGCGCTGGGCGGCGCGCCAGCGGGCGATGACCACGACCGGCACGACGAGCGCCGTCGCCAGCAACGCGCCGCGGATGCCGAGCGCGCCGATCAGCAGCGGCGCGGCGACGGAGCCCAGCGCCACGGCCGCCTGCGAGCTCGCCTCGGCGACGCCGAAGACGCGCGCGAGACTCTCGTCCGAGGCGAGGCGCTGCAGGAGCGTCTGACCGGCCGTCTCGGCCAGCGCCCAGCCGAGACCGAGCAGGGCGAAGGCCACGATCGCGACGACGGGTTGCGCAAAGGCGGCGAGGATCGCCAGCGGCGCGGCGATCCACGCCGCGCTGCGCTCCATCGCCGTCGAGAAGCGCCCGCGCGCCAGCAGCGCCAAGGCGGCGATCCCGCCGAGGACGCCACCGGCGCCCCACGCCGAGTTCAGCACGCCGACGCCGCCGGCCCCCAGCCCGACGAGCTCGATCGCCACGACGACCATGAGCACGTCGAGGATGCCGTAGACGAAGGCGATCGCCGTCAGCAGGGTCGTCGCGTCGCGCAGCGCCGCGCTCGCGCGCACGTCGCGCAGTCCGAGCAGCAGCTCGCCGGCCAGGCTCACGCCCGCGCGTGGCGCGCGATGGGCGGGCAGCACGTCGGCGGTCATCGCCGCGAGCGCGAGCAGGGCGCCGGCGGAGGCCGCCAGCGCCACCGCGAACCCTGCCGTCACGGAGAGCCCGGCCGCCGCCGCCCCGCCGGCCAGCGCGCCGACGCAGTAGGCGCCGTTGGCCGCGCCGACGCGCAGGCTGTTGGCGACCGCCAGCTCGCGCGGGTTGCGCACGAGGCTCGGCAGGAGCGCCGCCTGCGCCGGCTGCTGGCCACTGGCGAGGACCGAGAACCCTGCCGCGAGCACGAGCAGCAGTGCCAGGGGCGCGTCGAGCGCGGCGGCCACGACGAGCGCCGCGAGGAGCGCCGTGGCGCCGCCGGTCAGCGTGAGCAGCACCGCGCGGCGCGAGCGGCGGTCGGCCAGCAGTGCGGTCGCGGGTCCGGCGAGCGCGCCGGGCAGCACCCGCGCGATCACCGCCAACGTCACGGCGCTCGTGCCGCCGGCCTGGTAGGCGGCGATCGCCAGGACGACGGTGAACGCCCACAGCGCCAGCGACATCGCCCCACCGGCCGCGACGTAGAGGCGCAGCTCGCGGGTCGCGAGGCCCTCCCGAAATGCCTCCCCGGCGCCCACGCGGCGACCCTACAGCCGGCGCACCGCCTCTTGCTCGTCGAGCGAGCAGCGCCTGCCCGCGAGGTCGATTCACATACGCAAGGTGAAGTACGCATAGAAATTCATCACACATTGGAGCCACCCGCCCGGCGCGGCTGACATGATCAGGGCGAATGGCGACGTCTGAAACCACCCCGGGTCGTCGCCCGCGCTCGGCCGATGACGCCGCCGGCGACCCGTTCGGCGCGATCGCCGGCGCGCCGGTCGGCTTCGGGGTCATGAAGCGCAAGGAGGACGCGCGCTTCATCCGCGGCCTCGGCGACTACTGCGACGACGTGCGCCTGCCCGGGATGCTGCACGCCGCGATCCTGCGCTCGCCGCACGCCCACGCGCGGATCCTGGCGATCGACACGTCGGCGGCGCTCGCCCATCCGAAGGTCATCGCGATCGTCATCGCCAAGGATCTCGAGGCGATCGGGCTTGCGTGGATGCCGACGATCTCCTACGACACGCAGGCGGTCCTGGCGGGCGACAAGGTCCGCTTCCATCTGCAGGAGGTGGCGTTCGTCATCGCCACCGAGCCCTATGCCGCGCAGGACGCGCTGCAGCTGATCGACATCGAGTACGAGATCCTGCCGGCGGTCGTCAACTGCCGCAGCGCGCTCGACCCCGACGCGCCGGTCATCCGCGACGACAAGGTCGGCCAGGAGGACAACCTCGCAAGCCCGCAATGGGAGGCCGGCGACAAGGCCAACTGCGACCGCGTCTTCGCCGCGGCCGACACCGTGGTCGCACGCGACATCGTGCATCCGCGCGTGCATCCGTGCCCGATGGAGACCTGCGGGATGGTGGCCGACATGGACCCGGCGACAGGTCAGCTGAACATCTACAACGGCAACCAGGCTCCGCACGCGCACCGCACGGTGTACGCGCACGTGGCGGGGCTGCCCGAGCAGAAGATCCGCATCCTGTGCAACGACGCCGGCGGCGCGTTCGGCAACAAGGTGCCGATCTACCCGGGCTACGTCTGCGCGATCGCCGGGTCGATCATCGCCGGCGCTCCCGTCAAGTGGATCGAGAATCGCAGCGAGAACCTCGCGAGCACGGGCTTCGCCCGTGACTACGTTCACCGCGCGGAGATGTGCTCCAAGGACGGGCGGATCACCGGCCTGCGCGTCGACACGATCGCCGACCACGGCGCGTTCGACGCCACCGCCCAGCCGACGCGGTTCCCGGCCGGGTTCTTCCACATCGTCACCGGCTCCTATGACCTGCAGGGGGCGCACTGCCAGGTCAAGGCCGTCTACACGAACAAGGCGCCCGGCGGCGTCGCCTACCGCTGCTCGTTTCGCATCGCCGAGGCCGTGTACGTGGTCGAGCGGATGGTCGACGCGCTGGCGATGAAGAGCGGCGTCGATCCGGTCGAGCTGCGGATGCGCAGCTTCGTCCGGTCCGATCAGTTTCCCTACGAGAGCCCGACCGGCTGGGTCTACGACTCGGGCGACTATCACGGCGCGATGCGGCTGGCGCTGGAGATCGCCGACTACGCCGGCCTGCGCCGCGAGCAGCAGGAGAAGCTGCAGCGCGGCGAGATGATGGGCATCGGTGTCGCGTTCTTCACCGAGGGCGTCGGGGCCGGCCCGCGCCGCTACATGGACATCCTCGGCCTGGCGATGAACGACGGCGCGGAGCTGCGCGTCCATCCGTCCGGCAAGGCGGTGATCTCGCTGTCCGCGCAGACGCTCGGGCAGGGCCACGAGACGACGTTCGCGCAGATCGTCGCCGAGGAGCTCGGCATCTCCCCGAACGACATCGCGGTTCGCCACGGCGACACGGACAAGACGCCCTACGGGCTGGGCACCTACGGCAGCCGATCGATCCCGGTCTCCGGCGGCGCGGCCGCAGTCGCGTCGCGGCGCGTGCGCGACAAGGCGCGCCGATTCGCGGCGCTGATGCTCGAGACGCGCGAGGAGGACCTCGCCTGGGAGAAGGGCCGCTGGTACGTCAAGGGCGACCCGCAGGTCGACGTGACGATCGAGGCCATCGCGGAGTACGCCTACTCGTCGCCGAACCTGCCCGAGGGCCTCGAGGGCGGGCTCGACGCGAGCGCCGTCTACGACCCGCCGAATCTCACGTACCCCTTTGGCGCCTACCTCTCGGTTGTCGACATCGACCCCGACACCGGAACCGTCCACGTGCGGCGCTTCATCGCCGTCGACGACTGCGGGGTGCGGATCAACCCGATGATCGTCGACGGCCAGATCACCGGCGGCCTCGTCGAGGGCATCGGCCAGGCGCTCATGCAGGTGATCTCGTTCGACGACGAGGGCCAGTGCCTCAACGCCACGCTGACGGACTATCTGCTGCCGACCGCGCTGGAGTGCCCGGAGCACGGCTTCGAGCTCGGCGAGACGGTGACGCCGTGCCCGCACCATCCGATCGGCGCGAAGGGGGTCGGCGAGTCACCCGGTGTCGGCTCGGCGCCGTGCGTCGCCAACGCCGTCGTCGACGCGCTCCATCACGCCCGGGGCGTCACCGACATCGACATCCCCTGCACGCCGAGCCGCGTGTGGGCCGCGTGCAGGACGCGATGAGATCGCCGTCCTAGCGTCGCGGCGAGACGCAGACCACGACGCGCCGCTCGCCCGCCCGGGCGTGCGCCATATGTAGGTTGTGGGCCGATGGCGACCCCTGGGCACGGTGGCGCCGGCGATCCGCTCGGCATGGATGCGGACGCGATGCGCGCGCTCGGCTATCGCACGGTCGACATGCTGGTCGACCGCCTGACCGATCCGTCGATCCCGCCGCTGCGGCGCGCGACGCCCGCCGAGATGCGCGCGCGGCTGTCCGGCCCGCCGCCGCAGGAGGGCCACGACTTCGACGCGATCATCGAGCGCCTCGAGCGCGACGTGCTGCCCTTCATGAGCCGCGGCGACCATCCGGGCTTCTTCGCGTTCATCCCGTTCTGCGGGACGTGGCCCGGTGCGCTCGGCGACTTCGTGGCGAGCGCCTGCAACGTGTACGCGGGCTCGTGGATGGAGTCGGCGGGCCCGACGCAGCTCGAGCTCGAGGTCCTGAGCTGGTTCAAGGCGTGGATCGGCTTCCCGCCGCACGCCGGCGGGATCCTCGTGGGAGGCGGGTCGGCGGCGAACCTCACCGCGCTGGCATGCGCGCGCGAGTCGCGCGTCGGCGCGATGTCACCCGAGCTCGTCGGCTACGTCTCCGACCAGGGGCACTCCTCGCTCGGCCGCGCCGCGCGCGTGCTCGGCTTCGGGCCCGAGCAGATCCGCGTGCTGCCCCACGACGCCGCGTTTCGCCTGGATCCGGACACGGTCGCCAGCGCGATGGACGCCGACCTGCGCGCCGGCCGCCGCCCGCTCTTCGTCGCGGCCACGGCCGGCACGACGAACACGGGCGCGGTCGATCCTCTCGACGAGCTCGCGACGCTGTGTCAGGAGCGGGGCGTCTGGCTGCACGTCGACGCCGCGTACGGCGGCTTCGCCGGGCTCACCGAGCGCGGGCACGAGCTGCTGCGTGGCATCGAGCGCGCCGACTCGGTCACGCTGGACCCGCACAAGTGGCTCTACCAGCCCTACGAGTGCGGCGCGCTGCTCGTGCGCGACGACCACACGCTGCGCGCGGCGTTTCGGATGACGCCGGACTACCTGCAGGACTCCGAGGCGGCCGAGGAGGAGGTCAACCTCTCCGACCGCGGCGTGCAGCTGACGCGCAGCTCGCGCGCGTTCAAGGTCTGGCTGTCGCTGCAGTACTTCGGCGCACGCGCGTTCGGCGAGGCGATCGACACGTCGCTGGACCTCGCCCAGCTCGTCTGCGACCGCGTGCTGGCCGGCGACGACCTCGAGCTCATGGCGCCCCCATCGCTGGGCATCGTCTGCTTCCGGCGGCGCTTCAGCGAGATCGCGTCCGATGACCGCGACGCCGACCGGCGCAACGCGGCGCTCGTCGCCGCGCTGGAGCGCAGCGGCCTCGGGCTCGTGTCGTCGACCGTCCTGCGCGGGCGCTACGCGCTGCGCATCTGCGTCATGAACCACACGACGACCGCGGGCGACGTCGAGCGCGTCATGGACTTCCTCGAGACCTGCGCGCCACAGCCGCTGACCGCGGCGGCGGCGGCGGTGACCTACCGGCGCGAGTGACGACCCGCCTCGGCCGAGGCTCCGTCGCGCACTTGCGGCGCCGCGGCGCAGACGTGAGAGTTGGCCGCACATGAGCGCGACCGGCGGGCCCTCGAAGGTCTTCATCAGCTACCGGCGCTCGGAGAGCGGCGGGCACGCGGGCCGGCTCTACGACGCGATGGCGGCGCGCTTCGGGGACGGCAACGTCTTCATGGACATCGAGATGCAGCCCGGCGTGGACTTCGTGCAGCGCATCACCGAAGCGGTCGGGGCGTGCCACATCCTGCTCGTCGTCATGGGTCCCGAATGGGGGCGACCCGCGGCGGCCGGCGAACGCTCGCGGCTCGAGGACCCGGACGACTTCGTCCGTCTCGAGGTCGCCACGGCGTTGCGCCGCTCGGACGTCACGATCATCCCGCTGCTCGTGGAGGACGCGGAGATGCCGGATCCCGACGAGCTCCCGGCGGACCTGCGCGCGCTCACGCGCCGCAACGCGCTCGAGCTCAGCGACACGCGCTGGCGCGCCGACGTGGCGCGCCTGCTCGAGGTGATGGACGGACTGCTCGGGGACGCTGCGGATGATGCGCCCGCAGCCCCGCTGCGCACGGCTGGCGTCCCCGCGCCCGCGGAGGGACCGCCGCCGCCGGCGCCGCCTCCGCCGGCCGGCGGTCTGCGCCGGCGCGCCCCGCTCGCTCTTGCCGCCGCCGGCGTCGTCGCCGTGATCGGCGTCGTCGTCCTCGCGCTCGCATCCGCGGGCGACGAGGCGCCCGCCCCGCGACCGGCGACGACCGGCGCCACCGCGCAGAGCCTCGGGCGCCCCGCCCAGGTCCCGGCGAACTGTCGCGATCGTGGCGCCAGCGACCTGTTGGGCGACCTGCGGGCGGCGCGCGATTGGGGCTGCCGGTTCCCGGACGCTCGCGGCGTGACGTTTCCGAGCCTGACCTACCTCGAGTATGTCGACCCCGCGCGAGCGCGCGCGGCCGCGCGCGCATCGATCGACTTCGAGCTCGCCCACGGCTGGAAGCCGTGCCCGGCGGCGACGCCGCTGTCGTCGTTTCGCGGCACGTCGTCGTGCCTCGTCGCGACGAAGGAGGCCGACCAGCCCGCCGGCACGATCGAGATCATGTGGCACGGCGAGGGCTGGCGGGTGTTCGGACAGGCCACGTTCGACCCGCCGACGCCTGTGGACAACGCCATCGACGCGTGGTCACGGCTGGTCTGACGCGCCCACCGGGGCGAGCCGGTCGCCGTCCGCCAGCACGTAGGCGAAGATCAGCGGCGCCACGATCGTCGCGTCGGACTCGATGACGAAGCGGGGCGTGTCGAGAGCGAGCTTCTCCCACGTGATCTTCTCGTTGGGCACGGCGCCCGAGTAGGAGCCGTAGCTCGTCGTCGCGTCGGAGATCTGGCAGAAGTAGCTCCACAGCGGCGTCTCGCCGCGCTCCATGTCCTGGCGCAGCATCGGCACGACGCAGATCGGGAAGTCGCCGGCGATCCCGCCGCCGATCTGGAAGAACCCGACCGGCCCGTTCGCCGACCGGGCCTGGTACCAGGACGTGAGGGCCATCATGTACTCCACGCCCGTGCGCACCGTGTGGACGTTGGAGATCGTGCCCTTCAGGCAGTGCGCCGTGTAGATGTTGGCGGTCGTCGAGTCCTCCCAGCCGGGGACGAAGATCGGCAGGTCGCGCTCGCAGGCGGCGACGAGCCAGGAGTCGGAGGAGTCGATCTGGTGCTGTGCGTCCAGCCGGCCGCTGCGCAGGGTCCGGTAGAGGAACTCGTGCGGGAACAGGCGCTCGCCGGCGCCGTCGGCCCGCGTCCACTCGTGCAGGATCGCGTCCTCGATCCGGCGGATCGCCTCCTCCTCGGGGATGCAGGTGTCGGTGACGCGGTTGAGGTGGCGGTCCAGCAGGTCCTGCTCGTCGCGCGGCGTCAGCTCGCGGTAGTTCGGCACGCGCACGTAGTGGTCGTGGGCGACGAGGTTGTAGACGTCCTCCTCGAGGTTCGCGCCCGTGCAGCAGATCGCGTCGACCTTGCCCTCGCGGATCATCTCGGCGAGCGAGAGGCCGAGCTCGGCGGTGCTCATCGCGCCGGCGATCGTGAGGAACATGCTGCCGCCGGCGTCGAGCAGGTCGCGGTAGCCGCGCGCGGCGTCGACCAGCGCGGCCGAGTTGAAGTGGCGGTAGTGATGCTCGACGAAGGCCTTGACCTCGTTGGCGTGCCGCATCTGCGCTCAGGCTCCGTTCATGGCGTAGGTGATCGTCTTGTAGAGCAGCTTCGCGACCGCGAAGTCGGCGTGGTGCAGGCCGGGCTGCGGGGCGAGCTCGACGCAGTCGATGCCGACGATCGCGCCCGCGGAGGCGGTCATGGCGATGATGTCCAGCGCCTCGCGCCACGTCAGCCCGTCGGGCTCCGGGGTGCCGGTCGCCGGCACGATCGCGGGATCGAGGCCGTCGACGTCGATCGTGAGATGGACGCGGCGTCCGCGCACGCGCGCCGCGAAGGCCTCCCGCCAGCTTCCGTCGTGCACCGCCTCGGCGTACCAGACCTGCAGCCGGGCGCCGTTGCGGCGTGCGAACGCGACCTCCTCGACGTCGACCGAGCGCACGCCGAGCTGCAGGACCTGCTCGACGCGGCCGTCCTCGAGGATCCGCCGCGCGACGCAGGCGTGGCTGTGCCGCGTGCGCTCGTAGGAGTCGCGCAGGTCGCTGTGCGCGTCCAGCTGCACCACCGTGATCGGGCCGCCGAGCGCGTCGAGCAGCCCGCGGCTGACGCCGGCGCTGATCGTGTGCTCGCCGCCGAGGACGACGACGAGCCTGCCGCTCCCGGCGGCGTCCGCGACGGCGGCCGCGATCTGGTCGACCGCGATGGCGGGCGCCGCTGCCGGCGAGAGCGCCGGCAGCGTGTGGATCCCGTAGTCCAGCGCCGGCTCGCAGTCGTGCTCGCGGTCGTACAGCTCGACGTGCCGGGAGGCCGCGATGATCGCGCGCGGTCCGGCCGCGGTGCCGGCGCCCCAGCTGACCGTCGCCTCCAGCGGCACCGGCAGGATCAGCACGCGGGCGCGTTCGAAGGTCGCGTGCGGAGCCTCGAGCGCGAGGAAGTTGTCCGCGGTCACGACGCCTATCGTGCCGAAGTCCGGCGCGGTCGCACGAGCGCGACCATCGGGCCGGACCGGCGCCGGCTCTACTGTGGAGCCGATGAAGGGCTTCGCATCCGACAACAACGCATCGGCACACCCCGAGGTGCTCGCCGCGCTCGCCGAGGCCAACGGCGGCCACGCCAAGGCGTACGGCGACGATGCGTGGACCGCGCGGGCCGAGGAGCTGCTGCGCTCGCACTTCGGCGACCGGTCGATCTCCCACCTCGTCTTCAACGGAAGCGCGGCGAACGTCCTGTGCCTGCGCGCGCTGTGCCGTCCATGGCAGTCCGTCGTCTGCACCGCCCAGGCGCACGTCAACGTCGACGAGGGCGGCGCGCCGGAGGCGCTGGCGGGCGTCAAGCTGCAGGCCGTCCAGACCCACGACGCCAAGCTCACACCCGAGCACGTCGAGCGGCAGCTGGGGCGGCTCGGCGATCAGCACGCGGTGCAGCCGCGCGTCGTGAGCGTCACGCAGAGCACCGAGCTGGGCACGCGCTACAGCCCGGCCGAGCTGCATGAGCTGGCGCGTTTCGCCCACGAGCGGGGCCTGCTGCTGCACGTCGACGGCGCGCGCCTCGCCAACGCTGCCGCCGGGCTGGGCGTGTCGCTGCGCGAGATCACGACCGAGGTGGGCGTCGACGCCGTCTCCTTCGGCGGGACGAAGAACGGCCTGCTGATGGGGGAGGCTGTCGTGTTCTGCGATCCCGCGCACGCGGAGGGCTTCGCCTTCCTGCGCAAGCAGACGCTGCAGCTCGCCTCCAAGGGGCGCTTCCTCGCCGCGCAGTTCGTCGCGCTGCTCGAGGGCGACCTCTGGCACCGCAGCGCGGCCCATGCCAACGCGATGGCGCAGCGGCTTGCCGACGGGCTGCTCGCGATCCCCGGCGTGCGCCTGACGCAGCCCGTGCAGGCCAACGGCGTGTTCGCGATCCTCCCGCCGGGCGCGAGCGAACGGCTGCGGCACGACTGGTACTTCTACACGTGGGACGAGAGCACCGGCGAGGTCCGTCTCATGTGCTCCTGGGACACGACTGCGGACGAGGTCGACGCCTTCGCCGCCGCCGTCGCGACCGCGGGCGCGGAGACGGAGCCGGCGAGCCCGTGACGCCCTGGCCCGGCGGGCGAAAGGCATCCGATCGATTCCGGCCACGCGTACATAACGCTGTGGACACCGAATGCCGATGATGCGGATATGGGTATGAGCGCATTCATGGATCGCAGCTACCGGATCGCGCCGGCCGAGCGCAGCGTCGTGTGCGATGCCGTCGTCGACCGCGAGGACAACGCCGCGCTGGGGGACACCCTGGCCTGGCGTCGCGAGCAGATCGGCCGCGAGGGCATCGAGGATGTCGCCGCGGTCCTCGAGCTGCGCGCGCTCATGTCGCTCGACGACCTGCTCGGCGCCGTCCGCGAGACGGGTCCGGACGCCACCGTCATGCTCAAGCGCGACCAGGCCTCGCTGCTGTGCCAGATCGCCGGCGCCTACGTCACCGACCGTGACGGCGACGACTACCAGTCGCCCGAGGAGCGCGACCGCATCGCACGCCTGCGGGCGCTCGCCGGTCCGCTGATGGACCTCTGCTGCGAGTTCGCCCTGGCGGAGGACGAGGCGAGCCGGCAGCTGCTCACGGTCTGAGGAGCGGCGCACGACCGCCCGCGCGCCAAGGCGTGCGGTCCGCGGGCGTCCGTCGCTAGATTTCCTCGGGAGGTTTCTCGCGAGGAGGACGTGGACGTGGCACGAGGCAAGAAGACGAAGAGCCGGACGATCGCGCGCGAGGGCGGCGCGGCCGCGGGCGCCGACACCGGCGCCGCGTCCCCGCCTGCGCCCGAGGCGGCCGACCCCGTCGCTGCGGCGCCCGAGATCCTCTTCGACGCGTCCGACGAGACCGAGGCCGAGGCTGCGCCCGCCCGCCGCGAGCGCACCGACCGCACCGTCACGCAGAAGATCTACGGTGGCGAGGACGTCGAGCTGCCCGATCCGCAGGACGCCAAGGAGGTCGTCCGCAAGGCGGACGCCGAGGCCGAGGAGGAGCTCGAGCGGTTGCGGCGCGTGGCCCAGCTGACCGTCGACCAGCGTGGCGCCGACGATCCGAGCTCGCTGCGCGCGCGGGCGGACATCGCGATGCTGCTGTGGAACATGGGTCGCACGGCCGAGGCGATCGAGATCGAGGAGGAGCTCGTCGCCGACAGCACGCGCGTGCTCGGGCCCGAGCACCCCGAGGTGCTCACCGCGCGGGCGAACCTCGCCTCCTCGTACTGGACCGACGGACGCACCGACGACGCGATCGAGATCGAGGAGGCCGTCCTCGCCGACGCCGAGCGGATCCTCGGCCCCGACAGCCTCGCGACCCTGACGGCCCGCGCGAACCTCGCCTTCTCGTACTCCACGGCCGGTCGCAAGGAGCAGGCCGTCGAGATCCAGCGCCAGGTCGTCGCCGATCGCGAGCGCGTCCTCGAGGAGGACGATCCCGACACGCTCGACGCACGCGCGAACCTCGCCTCGGCGTGCTGGAACGCGGACATGGTCGACGAGGCGATCCAGACCGAGGAGCAGATCCTCGAGGAGAGCGAGCGCATCCGCGGCCGCGATCACCTCGACACGCTGCAGGCACGCGCCGCGCTCGCGTCCTCCTACCGCATGGCCGGGCGCATGCAGGACGGTGTGGCGCTGCAGGACGTGGTCGTCGCCGAGAGCGAGCGGCTGCTCGGCCGCGACCATCCCGCCACGGTCGCGGCGCGCAAGACCCGCGACCTCAACCCCGCGCAGCCACAGACCTAGCCGGCCCGCGACCCCCGCGGCGATGCGGTCAGTCGCCCGACCCGGTGCCGCAGAAGGACCGCATGTCGCCGGTCACGGCGACGACGCCGAGCAGGATCCCCTCGTCGTCGACGACCGGCACGCGGCGCGAGTCCGTGAGCAGGGCGAGGTCGCGGCCCTGCGTCGCCGGCGCCGCGGGGGAGACGGTCGGACCATCCTGGGCCACCTCGACGGCCGGGCGGGCGGGATCGGCCGCGCCGCCGACGTCGTCGGGCGTCAGCGAGCCCACGTAGCGCCCGTCGTCGGCGACGAACGCCTGGCGGCGGCTGGTGCTGGCGGCGAACCAGTCGCGCACGTCGCCGATCGTCGCGGTCGCGGGCAGCGCGGTGAACTTCGCGTGGGTGATGTCGGCGACGGTCAGCGCGTCGGCCTCGTCGATCCTGATCTTGGGCATGGCTGCATGATGACAACGGGGACAATGGCTCACGTGCCATCGTTCGCTTCGCTTGCCGCCGATCCCGCCGCGCGGCTCGACGCGCTCGCCCTCGCGCTGGCCGCGGAGCTGCGACCGGTCGCCGCCGAAGCGGCGCTCGCCCGGCTCGACGAGCTCGCCGCGGAGGTCCGTGAGGTCGCCGACGGCACCGGCGGGGAGCTTGCCGCGCTGTGCTTCGTCCTCGGCGAGCGCCATGGCTTCGCCGGCGCGGAGGAGGAGTACGACCATCCGGATCACTCGATGCTCGACCTCGTCCTCGAGCGCCGGCGCGGGCTGCCGATCGCGCTCTCGGTCGTCTATGTCGAGACCGCGCGCCGCGCCGGGATCGCGCTCGACGGCGTCGGCCTGTCCGGCCACTACGTGGTCGGACAGTTTCGCGCCGGCTCCACGCCGATCCTGCTGGACCCGTTCAACGGCGGGCGCCCGATCGTGGCGCCGAACCCGGCGGAGGCCAGGCCGTGGGCCGCGCACGAGACCGCGCTGCGGATGCTCAACAACCTCGTCGGCTCCTACACCCGCCGCAACGACCTCGGCCGCGCGATCCGCGCGGCCGAGATGCGGCTCGAGCTCTCGCTCGAGCCCGGTATGCGACAGGCGCTGGCGGCGGACCTGCGCGGGCTCCGCGCGCGCCTGAACTGAGCCTCAGGCCTTGCCCTGGCCGGTGTCGCCGAGCGCGGCGTTGGCACCGGCGTCCCACTTGGACTTCGTGTTGTCGTCGGTCAGCTCGTCTGCGCTGTCGGCCGTCCGGCCGGTCAGCCCCTCGGTCGCGTCGGCTGCGTCGCCGCCGGACTCGTCGATGGCGCTGTCGTGCGGGTCCTTGTCGGTGACCTCGCCGAGCACCTCGCCGCCGAGCGCCTGCGGATCGCTCGGGTCGTCGCCGGCCGGGTCGTCGACCATCTCGCGGGGGACGATGCCCTTGTTGCCCTCGTCAACGCCGCCGCGGTACTCCCTGGGATCCTGCTCAGCCATGTTCGTCTCTCCCTCGTCGTCGTTGTGCGTTGCTGCGGGGCTACCCAGCGAGACCCCGGGGCATGAGCCGCTACGGTGCGCCGCATGAGCGCTCGCGACCGCTGGAACGAGCGCTATGCCGAGCCCGAGCGTGAGTGGATGCCTGAATCGCCGGCCGAATGGCTCGCCGAGCACGCCGGACTCCTGCCGGGGGGCGGGCGCGCGCTCGACGTGGCCTGCGGGGACGGGCGCAACGCGCTGTACCTCGCGCAACTGGGCTACATGGTCGACGCGATCGACGTCTCCGACGTGGCGATCGAGGCCTTGCGCACGCAGACGCGGGCGCGTGGCCTGTCGATGACGATCGCGCCACGCGTCGTCGACCTCGAGCGCGAGCCGCTGCCGGTTGGGCCCTACGACGTGATCGTGATGATGAACTTCCTGCAACGCGACCTGTTCGGCCCGCTCCAGCAGGCGCTCGCGCCGGGCGGGCTGCTCGTCTTCGAGACGCTCGCGCGGTGCCACGTCGACGAGCTCGGCCACAGCTTCAACCCGGCGTACCTGCTGGCGCCGGGAGAGCTTCGGGCCGTGTTCGCCGACCTGGAGATCGTGGCCCACCACGAGGGCGTGGCGCAGCGCTCGGGTGGTGCGCGCGGCGTGGCCGGGATCGTCGCGCGCCGGCCGGTGGCGGCATGACGGCGCGCGAGCCGATCGCCCTGACCGTCGTCGGCGGCTTCCTCGGTGCGGGCAAGACGACCCTGCTCAACGAGCTGCTCCGCGACGCCGGCGATCGCCGCCTCGCCGTCCTCGTCAACGACTTCGGGGCGATCAACATCGACGCCGAGCTCGTGCGCTCGCGCGACGGCGACACGATCAGCCTGACCAACGGCTGCATCTGCTGCGGCGTCAGCGGCGACTTCATCGCCGCGCTCGCGCTGCTGCGCGACGGCGAGGATCCGCCCGAGCACGTCCTCGTCGAGGCCAGCGGCGTCGGCGACCCCGGCGCGATCGCCGTGCTCGGCGACATGCCGGGCTACCGCCGCGACGCGGCCGTCGTCGTCGCCGACGCCGAGACCGTGCGCGAACGCGCGGCCGACGCGGCGACGGGCGCGATGGTCAGGCGCCAGCTGCGCGCGGCCGACCTGCTCGTGCTCAACAAGACCGACCTCGTCGACGCCGAGGAGCTCGCGCGCACGCAGGCCTGGCTGGGCGAACTGGCGGGACCGTCGACGGCGATCGTGCAGGCCGCGTTCGGCGCGGTGCCCGTCGACGTCGCGCTGGGAGCGCGGCTCGTGCCGGCCGGCGACCACGCGCAGGCGCACGACCATGACCACGGGCATGACCACGCATCGCATGACCACGCATCGCATCCGGCCTTCGAGACGTGGAGCTGGAGCGGCGACGCACCGCTCAGCGGCGCGGGCCTCGTGGAGGCCATCAAGGGCATGCCCGACGGGATCGTGCGCGCCAAGGGGCTGCTTGCGCTGCGCGAGGACCTCGCGCAGCGCTACCTGCTGCAGCTCGTCGGTCGGCGCTTCGTCATCGAGGCCGATCGCCCGTGGGGCGATGCGCCGCCGACGTCGCGGCTCGTCGTGATCGGGCTGCCGGGCGCGGTCGACGCGGGCGCGCTGACGGCGACGATGCAGCGGCTGTCTGCTCCTCCTGGCGCATAGGCGCGGGCCGACCTGCGCTGCACGGCAGGCCGTCTGCGAGCATCCCCCGGCCATGAACGCGCTCTCCAGGACGGTCCTCTGTGCCACCGTGATGCTGCTCACGTGCGCCGCGACCGCCGCGGCGCAGCTCGGCCGGTACGACGCCTGCGACACCGTCGGCGACGCCACCGTCGTCGCCGTCAGCGCGACGACCTGCCAGGACGTGGGCTCGGTCGTCACGTCGGTCGTCGGTGCGCCGCCCGCGCAGGCCGCCGCCGTGCTGCGCGCGGCCGGCTGGGCGCCGCTGCGCGCGCAGGCCGCCGCTGACGGCCAGTCCTTCGATGTCGTCGCACGGCGCGGCCGCGCCGTGCTGCGCATCCGCCGTCCCGGCGCGGCGCCCGACCTCGACGGCTGGATGGCCGGCCGTGAGCTGATCTTCTCCAGCGGCCGGCTCGTCGGCGGCGCGCTGCCGCCGAAGGGCTCGGTCCTGTGCACCTCGGCGTTCCTGATCACGCTGAAGGGCCACCCGGGCGGGCTCAGCGCCGCCCACTGCGGGGGCCTGAGCCGCAGCCGCACCACGGTGCGCCGCAATGCCGCGCTGCGCCGGCCGCCCCAGGCGGGGATCGTGCTCGGCCGCGTGCAGCGCAACGTCCGCCGCACGCGGCGCCTCGACGCGCTCGTCGTGCCCGTGCCGTCCGGCGACACCCGGCCGTCGGCCGGCGTCATCGACCGCGGCGTGTCGCGCCCGCCGTGGTTCGTCGTCGGCACCGCGCGCCCGCTCGGCAAGCGCCGCGTCTGCTACACCGGCCGCACGAGCGGGATCGACCAGTGCGGGGTGATCCTGTCGGGACGCGCCGGCGCCATCAACCGCCAAGCCAGCCGGATCGCGAACACGCGCGTCACGTGCACGTCGATCATCGCCCGCGAGGGCGACAGCGGCGGGCCGGTCTACACGTATCCCGGCGATGGCGGGACCGTGCGCGCGGTCGGCATCACGACGCTCGTGTTCGGGCTCTTCCAGACGATGTGCTTCACGCCGGTCGAGCCCGTGCTCGACGCGCTGGACGCGCGGCTCGTCACCTCCGGCGCGAGCTGAGCACCGCGCCGACCGCCACGCCGTAGGCGACGTGGTCGAGCACCTGCGGGACGGGCGGCAGCGCGCGGATGCGCGGGAAACGGCGACCCACGACGCCGAGGTCGAGCGCCGCGATGGCCAGGCCCGCGAGCGCGCCCCACCCGACCGTCCGCCGCCGCGGCAGGACGACCGCGAGCAGCAGCGCCCAGCCGAAGGAGAGGACGAGGTGGACGGGCACGGCGGCGAGCAGCAGCACGCGCGGCCGGCGCGCGTGCGGCGCCAGCAGCGTGCCGGCGGCGAGCGTGGCCTCGAGCGGGCTCGTCCGCGTCGCGAGCGCGTGCAGCGTCGACGGCGCGCCGCTGAGCAGCGCTGCGACGGCGCCCGCCGCGAGCCCGTTCTGCAGCGTCGCGGAGCGCGTCACCCGCACAACGGTAACCTCGCGGCGCGTCCCGGTGGCGCGGTCCCCGCGGCCCTGGACGCGAATGCAGGCATATCGGGGTCGTCTATTGAACCCCGCGGTACGATTGCCGTCCTACCAGCGGAGCATGGAGGCAGGTCTGTGCGCATCAAGCTCGTCTCACTTGAAGACGGGATCACTTCCTGCGGCTTTCGGAAGATGGCCGCGTTCGCCGCACGCATCAACGAGGACACGGAGTCCTGTTATGTGTCGACGAACCGGTATCGCAGCATCCGCAACGGCCTGCGGGGCACGCTCGGCAGCGCCGGCTCGCTCGAGGACGAGGACATCGATCTTGCCGCCCGTGAGCTGATCGAAGCCGATCTCGTCGGCTTCTCGTCGATGACGGGCTACGCCGAGCTCACGCGCCGGCTGATCACGCGCGTCAAGGAGCTCGACCCGTCGACGTACGTCATCTGGGGCGGCATCCATCCGATCATCCAGCCCGAGGACGCGATCCTCGCCGACGTCGACGCGATCTGCACGGGCGAGGGCGAGTTCGCCTTCGAGGAGCTGCGCCAGAAGCTCATCGAGGGCCGCGACCCGACCGACGTCAAGAACTTCTGGTTCAAGCAGCCCGATGGCGAGATCATCAAGAACCACTTCCTGCCGCTCATGTCCGTGGACATGATGGAGTCGCTGCCGTTCCCGCAGTACGGCGACGGCGAGGTCATCTACGAGGCCGGCGTCGGCTTCCAGCCGATGAACGCCCAGCACTACATCGAGAACGACGGCCTCAGCTACACCACGCTGTGGTCGATCGGCTGCCCGTTTCACTGCACGTACTGCGGCAACACGAAGTTCATCTCCAACGACGCGAAGTACAAGCGCATCCGCCACCCGAGCGCGCGCTACATCGTCGACGAGGTCAAGACCGCACGCGAGCGCTTCCCGCACCTCAGCCACGTCTCCTTCCACGACGACAGCTTCATGGCGATCCCGTATCGCGAGATCGAGGAGTTCGCCGAGCTGTGGAAGGCCGAGCTGGACCTGCCGTTCGCCGTCTACGGCGTCATCCCCAACTACGTCAAGCGCGACAAGTTCGAGCTGCTGACGTGGGCCGGCATGAACCGCGTGCGTATGGGCATCCAGAGCGGCAGCCGCAAGACCCTGGAGTTCTACAAGCGCCCGTCGCCGCCGGAGAAGATCCTCGCCGCCGGTGAGGTCAACGCGTCGTTCTCGCCGAAGTACCACATCCCTCCGGCGTACGACATCATCACCGACAACCCGATCGAGACCCGCGACGACATCCGCGAGACGCTGCAGCTGCTCTACGACATGGAGCGGCCGTACACGCTGTTCATCTACTCGCTGAAGGTCATCCCGAACACCGAGCTCGAGCAGGCGATGAAGGAGCGCGGGATCGACATCGAGGAGATCTCCGCGACGTTCATGTCGATCCCGCCGCGGCTGAACAACCTGCTGCTCTACACGCTGACCCTGTGGCGCCCGCCGGAGTGGCTGTGGAAGCAGCTGCTCAAGCGCGTGAAGGCGAGCACGGAGGAGCAGCGGATGTACCCGCG
Source organism: uncultured Actinomycetes bacterium (assembly GCA_963746165.1). GTDB lineage: Bacteria > Actinomycetota > Thermoleophilia > Solirubrobacterales > Solirubrobacteraceae > CADCVQ01. The sequence continues at coordinate 36,466 of CAVVAG010000018.1, forward strand.
GCTCGGCCATCTGCTGCGCACGCTGTACCTGTCGCGGCGCGCGCTGAGCCACCTCGTGAAAATGGACTTCTCGGCGATCCCGGGCAAGACCGGCTACTACGCGTGGCGGATCGGGCTCGTGGGCGCCTGGCGCAAGCACCTGACGCGGCGCATGCCGCGTCCGCAGCGGCCCGAGCGCGAGATCGCGCGCGAGCAGCGCACGCAGAAGAAGATCGCGGCGTAGGCCGCCGGCGCATCCGCGCGAACGCGGGCTACGCCCGCGCGCGCCGCGCCGTCAGCCCGCCGAGCAGGATCAGGATCCCGCCGGCCAGCAGCAGCGGCGTGCCGACTCCGACGGTGCTGTCGAAGAGCGCGCGGGCGACGTCCCGCTCCAGCTTGCTCTCGTCGCGCGTCTCGTACTCGACGACGTTGAGCATGTAGACGAGCAGCAGCCCGCCGGCGATCGTCGTCACCAGGCCGGCCGCGACGAGCGCGGCGCGCCCCATCCCGACGACGGCGAACAGCGCGGCGATCGCGCCGGCGGCGATGATCGCCGGCCACAGCACGGTGTCCGTTCCCGCCACCGCGTGGTCGGCCGCCCCGGCGTCGGCCCCGAGCAGGCCGAGGCGAAGCGTCGCCGAGGGCCCGTCGACCGTCACCCACGTCAGGAACGCCGACAGGATCGTCGCGGCGGCGCCCGCGAGCACCAGCACTCGGGAGATCACAGGCCGCCCCTACCCGGTGCACGCCGTGGGAAGCGCGACGACGATGCCCTGGCCCGTCGCGCCCTCGGCGGGCGGCGGGTTGATGTGACACCACGCGTAGCGCCCGTCGCGCAGCGAGCCCGCGACGAGGAACGGCTGTCCCACGGCGGCGCGGGCGGTTTGGGTCGAGATCGCAAAGCAGGAGATTCGCACACGCGGCGCCACGCCGCCCGCCCGCGGGCGGCAGCGGACGCTGCGCACCGGCACCTCGAACTCGCCCGCGGCGACCCGGGCGCGCGCGTCGCTCGCGACGCTGCTGCGCGCGTGGCGCATGAGCGCGTCGCGTGCGGCGCCCGCGCGCCCCGCGCGGTACAGCCGCGCCACGCCGGCGGCGCGCGCCCGGTGCAGCCGCTGGTCGAAGCGCAGCCGCGCCCGCTCGGCACGGGTGAAGGCGGCCTCCCGGCGGCGTTCGCCCGCGGCGTTCTCGCGCTTGGCGCTGTCGATCGCCGGCGCTACGAACACGATCCCCGCGGCGACGGCGGCGAGCACGGCGAGGCCCAGCAGGGCGACCGCACGCCGCGGCACCGGCGGGATCTCCACGTCGCGCGGTGGCGTCCAGACGCGCAGCCAGGCCCCGAGGATCTCCCAGCGTGACGCGCGCATCGCCGCAGACTGACACTCGCGCGCGCGCCACGCATCGGTGCCGCGCACGTTTTGCGACCTGATCGGGTAGGGGATTTCGTACCCGACGAACGGAGAGACGACATGCAAGACGAACAGGTCGAGCAGACTGACGAGGCCGTCGAGCCGACCGCTGAGGACACCACCGAGACGGAGGGCGCGTCCGAGGAGAGCGCCGTCGCCGATGCCGTCGACCAGCAGGCCGCCGCGTCGGACGGAACGGCCGCCGAAGCCGAGCCCGAGGTGCCCGACGACGCGAGCGCGACGATCGCCGCCGCGCAGGAGCACATCAACAACTTGAACATGGACCAGGAGCGCGAGGCCGCCGAGCGGGCTCAGAAGCAGCTCTAGCCGGCACGGGCGCGGGCCGGGAGGGAGGAGCCCGGCCCGCTACCGTTTCGCCGCATGAGCCACCCGCCCCAGGCCGCCGGGCACGACCCGGTCGCGATCCTCAAGCCGCTGCTCGACGAGCGTGAGCGCACCCTCGGGGCCGATCACCCGGACACGCTGGCGAGCCGCGGCAACCTCGCCAACGCCTACGAGGCCAGCGGCCGACTGCCGCAGGCGATCGCGATCTTCGAGCCGCTTCTCGCCGATCGCGAGCGCGTGCAGGGGCCCGATCATCCGCACACGCTGCGCACGCGCTACAGCCTGGCCGCGGCCTACCAGGCCGCCCGCCGCCCGCACGACGCGATCGCGATCCTCGAGCCACTGGTCGCCGACCTGGAGCGCGCGCTCGGCGCCGAGCACCTCAACGCGATCGGGACCCGCGGCATCCTCGCGGCCGCCTACCAGGCAGCGGGCCGGCCGCACGACGCGATCGCCACGTACGAGCCCCTGCTGGCCGACCGCGAGCGGATCCTCGGCCCCGAGCACCCCGACACGCTGGCGAGCCGCGGCAACCTCGGCAACGCCTACCAGGCGGCGGGGCGCGTCCGCGATGCGATCGCGATCTTCACGCCGCTGCTCGCCGACCTCGAGCGGATCCTCGGCCCCGAGCACCCGTACGCGCTCAGCACGCGCGGCAACCTCGCCAACGCCTACCACGACGCCGGCCGCACGCAGGACCCGATCGAGATCCTCGAGTCGCTGCTGACCGATCACGAGCGGACGCTCGGCGCCGAGCACGTCGACACGTTGCGCACGCGCAGCAACCTCGCCAACGCCTACCAGGACGCCGGGCGCACCGCCGCCGCGATCGAGCTGTACGAACCGCTGATCGCCGACCGCGAGCGGATCCTCGGCAGCGAGCATCCCGACACGCTGGCCAGCCGCGGCAACCTCGCCAACGCCCACCGCGACGCGGGACGCGCCAACGACGCGATCGCGATCCTGGAGCCGCTCGCCGCCGACCTCGAGCGCATCCTGGGCGGCGAGCATCCCGACACGCTGGGCAGCCGCAACAACCTCGCCAACGCCTATCAGGCCGCCGGCCGGACCGCCGACGCGATCGACATCCTCACGCCGCTCGTCGCCGACCTCGAGCGCATCCTGGGCGGCGAGCATCCCGACACGCTGGGCAGCCGCAACAACCTCGCCAACGCCCACCGCGCGGCCGGGCGGACACAGGAGGCGATCGCGATCCTCGAGCCGCTGCTGGCGGATCTCGAGCGCACCCTCCGCGCCGACCATCCCGACACGCTCGCCAGCCGCGGCAACCTCGCCCACGCCTACCAGGTGGCCGGGCGCACGGACGCGGCCGTGGCGATCCTCGAGCCGCTGCTCGCCGACCTCGAGCGCACGCAGGGCGCCGAGCACGCCGACACGATGAGCACGCGGGTGGCGCTCGCCAGCGCCTACCAGGACAGCGGCCGCCCCGATGACGCGATCGCGGTCCTCGAGCCGCTCGTCGCCGACCTCGCGCGCATCCACGGCGCCGACCACGTCAACACGCTGCGCACCCGCAACAACCTCGCGATCGTCCTGCTCGACGCGGGGCGCGCCGAGGAGGCCATCGCCCTGCTCGAGCCGCTCGTCGCCGATCTCGAGCGGGCGCTGGGCCCCGAGCACGAGGACACCCAGGGCAGCCGCAACAACCTCGCGAACGCCTACGACGCGGCCGGCCGCACCGCAGACGCCGATCGCCTTCGCGATCCCGGCGCCGGCGCCGGCGGCTGGGACGACGGGGACGCCACCGGCGACGGCAACACCTTCATCGTCTGAGTCGGGCGCCGGCTCGACGGGCGCTCCCGGCCGCTGGTCGCCGAGCGCCGGCGACGGCGTCAGGTCGCGCTGTAGTCGTGCAGCTGATCGCCCTGCGCGGCGTGGATGCTGGCGTTGAAGGAGATGATGATCCGCTCCTTGTCGCCGTCGTAGGGCAGCGCCTGATGCGCCAGCCACGAGGGGAAGAGCACGAGCTGCCCCGCAATCGGCTCGATGTCCTGGTGGGGCGGCAGCAGATAGGCGTTGCCGGCGTCGACGAAGGCGCCGCCGAGCGCGCTGGCGGGCGGGCCGTAGAGGCGGGTCACGCCGTTGGCGGCGCCGTAGACCGGGTGCTGCGCGCGCTGGTCGGTGTCGTCGATCTGGACGATGTAGGCCGACGACCACGAGCAGTTGCCGTGCGTGTGGACGTCGTGGAACGACCCGCTGCGGCTGCACTGAAACCACATGCCCTCGATGCCGACCTTCAGCTCCATCTCCTGCCCGCCCCAGGCCACCGCGTTGGCCTCCTTGACGGTCTCGCCGAGGCAGGACACGATCCAGCGCACGAAGTCCTGCCACTCGGGGATCTTCACGCGGTGCAGCAGGTCGTCGTCGCTGGCGAAGAAGGGACCGGGCTCCACGCCGCGCTTGCGCTCCTGCGCCGCGCGGCCCTGCGCGAACGCGGCGACGAGCAGCGGATTCAGCGTGGCGGCGTCGGGATAGCGATGCAGGCCGATCGGCGTCGGCCACAGCCAGTGCGTTCCGGCATCCATCGTCATGCCTTGAGCTCCTTGTCGTCGCCTGCCCGAGGGCGGGCGATCGTATCGAAGGGGGCGTGCGCTCCGGCTAGCATGTCGTTGTATGAGCAACGTTCTCCTGGTCGACGGGCCGGCGGGGCCGATCACCGCCGGCGGCCCTGATCGCCCCTCCGATGCCGAGGCGCTCGACGCATACTCGACGGTCATCACCACGGTCGCGCGCGATCTCGCGCCCTCCGTCGCGAACCTGCGCGTGTACCGGCGCGTGCGCGGCGGTCGCCGCGTCGCCGGCGGCGGCTCGGCGTTCGTGCTCGCCCCCGACGGCTACCTGATCACCTCCGCCCACGTCGTCGAGGGCTCGGACGGCGACGGCGTCGCGTCGTTCGTCGACGGCCGCGAGCTGCGCTTCGAGATCGTGGGCGCCGACGCCCTGTCGGACCTCGCCCTGCTGCGGGCCGACGGCCGTGACCTCGTGCCCGCCGCGCTCGGCGACGCCGCGACGCTGCGCGTCGGCCAGCTCGTCGTGGCGATCGGCAACCCCTACGGCTTCGCGGGCTCGGTGACGGCGGGCGTCGTCTCGGCGCTCGGCCGGTCGCTGCCCGTTCGCTCCGGCAGCGCCCAGCGCGTCGTCGACAACGTCATCCAGACCGACGCGGCGCTGAACCCGGGCAACTCGGGCGGTGCGCTCGTCGACGGGCGCGGCCGCGTGGTCGGCGTCAACACGGCGGTGGCGGGCGTGGGGCTCGGGCTCGCGGTGCCCATCGACGCGACGACCCGGCGCATCATCTCGGCGCTGATGGCGGACGGCCGGGTCCGCCGCGCGCACCTCGGCATCGCCGGCGGCGCGCGCCCGCTGCCGCCGCGGCTCGTCGCCCGGCTCGGCCTCGACCGGGCGATCGAGGTCGTCGAGATCCTGCCGGGCTCGCCGGCCGCCGCGGCCGGCCTGCAGCCCGAGGACCTCATCGTCGAGGCCGCCGGCGTCGCATTGCGCGGCGTCGAGGACCTGCACCGGCTGATGACGGAGGACCGCATCGGGCGTCCGGTCGAGCTGACCGTCGTTCGGGCGGGCGATGAGCGGCGGCTGACGATCACGCCGCGCGAGCTCGACGACCGGTAGCCGGGGCGCGCGCCGGTGGACGGACTCGTCGCCGCGCCGTGCCCGGCGATGAGTTTCGTTGCGCCGGACCGTCTCAGTGGCGATGATCGAGCCTGAGGAGGTTGAGCGCGCATGACCGAACTGCTCATCGCAACCAAGAAGGGACTGTTCGCCTACGAGGGCCGGGCCGGCACCGAGTTCGCGCCGCCCGCCCGGGCGTTCGCGGGCGATCCGGTCGACTACGCGATGCGCGACCCGCACAGCGGCCGTCTGATCGCGTCGGTGACGTCGCCGTTCTACGGGCCGAAGATCTTCTACGCCGACGAGGCGGCCGGCGAGTGGACCCAGGCCGAGGGGGTCGCGCTGCCCAAGGGCGAGGACGCGGCACTCGTGCGCGTGTGGACGATCGTCGCGGGCGAGGACGGCACGCTGTATGCCGGCGCCGACCCGGGCGTCCTCTTCGAGAGCCGCGACGGCGGCGAGTCCTGGACGATCAACGAGGGGCTGTGGAACGAGCCCAGCCGGCCGGACTGGACGCCCGGCGGCGGCGGGCTGTGCATCCACTCGATCGTGCCGTGGCCCGGCGATCCCGACCGCCTGGCGCTCGGCATCTCGGCCGCCGGCGTCTGGCTCACCGACGACGGCGGCGCGTCGTGGCGGCGCGGCAACCAGGGACTCGTCGCGCGCTACGTCCCGGATGAGGCGCAGGCCGAGACCAACGACCTGTGCATCCACGCCATCAAGCGCGCGCCGGGCCGGCCCGAGCGGCTGTTCATGCAGTTTCACGGTGGCGTGTACCGCTCCGACGACGCGGGCGAGAGCTGGACCGGCATCGCCGCGGGGCTGCCGTCGGACTTCGCCTTCCCACTGGCCGTCGATCCGGCCGATCCCGACAGCGCGTTCGTCATCCCGCTGACCGCCGAGACCGATCGCGTCACCGCCGCGGGACGCGCGCGGGTCTTCGCGACGCGCGACGCCGGCGCGAGCTGGTCGGCGCTCGGCGAGGGACTGCCCCAGCAGGACGCCTACCTGACGGTGCTGCGTCACGCGCTCGCGGCCGCGGGGGAGGGCCCGGATCTCGAGTTGTACTTCGGAACGACGTCCGGGCACGTCTACGGGTCGGGTGACGCGGGCGCGAGCTGGTCTGCGGTCGCGGCATGCCTGCCGACGGTGCACAGCGTCGTGGCGGTCAGCTGACGCGCAGACGGCGAACGTGCGCGGCGAAGGGCTCGACCGCCCCGTCGGCGCGCGTGATCCAGATCTCCTCGCCGCAGACGAACGCCTCCGTGGCATCCGATCCGAGCGCCGCGGCCGCCATCAGCGTGCCGCCGATGAGGTAGACGTCGCGCACGACGCCGATCCGAAACAGCGCGCGCGTCTCGTCCATGACGTCGCCGCTGCCGGCGCGCAGGATCGTCGGCAGGTCCTCGCGCACCGAGAGGGCCGCGACGGCGGTCGAGATGTTCTCGATCTCGTCGGAGGTGACGGCGGCCAGCGCGCGGGCGCGCTGCAGCGACAGGCGGCTCAACACGCCGCGGCTGCCGCCGCCGCCGATCACGACGGGAATCCCGTAGCGCTTGGCGCGCACGACGTTGTCGGCATCCGGATCGCGCTCGACGGCGACGACCGGGACGCCAAGCTCGCGCAGCATGAGGCACAGCCGCAGCCCGACCTGACCGAGGCCGACGACGACGACGTGGTCGCGTCGCGGCATGGCGCGGCGGCCGACGATCGCCACGAGGCGCGGCCCCATCAGCCGGTTGATCAGCCCCGCCGTGAAGATCGCGGTGAACGCCAGCGCGGCGAGCATCGTGACGGTCGTGAAGGCCAGGAGCCACTCGGGGCCATGGTCGATGTCCTCGTTCGGCCCGACCGTCACGATCGCCCGCGTCGCGCGGTGGACGGCCATCAGCGCCGGCTCGTGCAGCGCCATGCCGACGACGAGCGCGTCGGTGAGCAGGATCGCGACGAACCCGAGCAGCCCCGCCAGCAGGGTCTTCGCGCTCAGCTCGTAGGGGTACAGCAGCGACGCGACGTTGGCTCCGAAGCGGTCGCCCGGGCGCCCGCCGCGCGCCTCCAGTGCCGCCAGCACGGGTCCCGCGTCGCCGGCGCGGACGGCGCGGGACGGTTCACCGGGCCGCGGCGCGCGGCTCACGGCGACGAGCTCCTCGCCCAGGCACGGCCCGGCCAGCGCGGGGGCGACGATGTCGGCCATCGACATCACGCGCACGTTGCGCACGGCGCGGCGCACCTGGGCGGCGAGGTCGCGGTTGTAGATCGTCACGATCAGCCGAACGCCGGGCCGGACGCCCTCGACGACGAGCGCGAGGCGCAGCGAGATGCGGTCGTCGCGCGAGATGACCACGACGGCGTCGATGTCCGGTGTCAGGGCGCGCCGGATATCGCGATCGTTGGGCGCGCGCAGGTGGACGACGTCGGCGGCGGCGTCGTCGAGGACGCGCCTCACGACATCGATGAGGCGCCCCTCGCCGAGGACGAGGATCCGCTCCTGCGGGGTGTCATGATCGGCGTAGAGATCAGCCATGCGGCCGCGAGTATGCGCGAGCGGCCGCCGCGGCGCGCTGCGGTTTGACGCCCCGGCGATGGGGCACACTGCCTCGGATGAGCCTCCCGCCAGATCGCCCGACCGAGCGCCTGCAGCCGCAGCCTCCCCGCCAGCCGTACGTCGAGGAACGCGTCGCCGGGCCCGGAGTCGACGTGCACGCCATCCTGCTGCGCCTCGAGGACTCGATCCAGTCGCTGCGCACCGGGCTCATGATCGTCGGCGTGATCGCCGTCGCCGCGCTCGGCGTGGCGATCTACGCATTGATGAAGGACGACGCCGGCACCACCGCGTCGAGCGGCAGCGCGGCCAGCGATTCGCGCGTCTCCGAGATCGACGACCGTGTCGACCGCCTCAGCCGCCAGGTGCAGGATCTGCGCGCCGGCGCCGGCGACGATGACGCCGCCGCGCTCGCCGACCGCATCGAGGCGCTCGAGGGAACCGTCAAGGAGCTCGCCGACCGGCCTTCCCCCGGCGACGCGACGCAGGCCGTCCAGGAGCTGTCAGATCGCATCGACGACGTCACTGCCGATGTCGAGGAGCTGAAGTCCGCCCAGACGCCGTAGCGCCGGCGGCCGCCGCGGGGCGCCGTCACGCGGTGGCGAAGCGGCTGAGCGTGAGCTCAGGCCGCACGCCGGCGAGGTGCTCGCGGAAGATGCGGTAGTAGGCGAGCTCCTCGCGCGTGCGCAGCGGCGGCGTCACGAGGTCACGCTCGAGCTCGAGCTCCTCGAGTGAGATCTCGGCCTCGATGACCTTGGTGAGCACGTCCTTCGCGCCGCTGCCGTCTCCGAACTCGGCCTTGTCGCGCCACAGCAGCGCGTCGGGCAGCCAGCCTGCGAACGCCTCGCGCAGCAGGCGCTTCTCGGGCTGGCCCGGGCCGGCGAGCTTGAAGCCCGGCGGCAGGCGCAGCCCCCACTCGATGACCTCGCGGTCCAGGAACGGCACGCGGGCCTCGAGGCCGTGCGCCATCGTCACGCGGTCGCAGCGCTGCAGGTTGAGGTTGTGCAGGCTCTCCACGGTGCGCACGAGCTCGAGGTGCAGCGTCTCGGGGTCCGTGAAGTCGCGCAGGTACTCATATCCGGCGAAGAGCTCGTCGGCGCCCTCGCCGGTCAGCACGACCTTGACGTGCTGGGCGGTGAACGCCGAGAGCATGTAGTTGGGCACCGCGCTGCGCACGAGCGCCGGGTCGAAGGACTCGATCGCGCGGACGGCGACCGGCATGACGGCGAGCGCGTCGGCGGCGGTGTACGTCGTCTCGCGGTGCTCGGAGCCGATGTGCTCGGCCACCTGCCGCGCGGCGACGAGGTCGGGTGACGTGTCCGTACCGACGGCGAAGGTCTGCAGGCGCTCGCCCCGCGCGGCGAGGATCTTCGCGGCGATGGCGGCGACGAGGCTCGAGTCCAGCCCGCCGGAGAGGAACACGCCCACCGGCACGTCGCCCATGAGCTGACGCTCGACGGCGCCGATCAGGACGTCGCGCGTGCCGCGCAGAACGTCGGGCGGGGCGGCGGCGCCGGGCGTCGTCGGGCCGGACATCCACTCCAGCCCGTCGGGCACCGCGCGCGCGAAGCGGATCAGCCCGTCCTGCGGTGTCCACGCGCAGCCGGGCGGAAACGGCTCGACGAGGCGCTGCCACTCCTCGTCGAAGGCCGCCATCTCCGAGGCGAAGCGGGTGCGCTCGCCGCGCTGGGCCCAGTAGAGGGGCTTGATCCCGACGGGGTCACGGGCCGCGACGAAGCGGCCGTCCTCGGCGGCCATGACGAAGGCGAACATGCCGTTGAGCTCGGCGAGACCGAGCGCGCCGCGCTCCTCGAGCAGGTGCAGCGCGACCTCGTTGTCGGAATTCGTGACGAAGGTGTGCTCGCCGGTCAGGCCGGCCCGCACCTCGGCGTGGTTGTAGACCTCGCCGTTGCCGACGAGCCAGACGTCCTCGCCGTCGTTGACCAGCGGCTGGCGGCCGCCAGTCACGTCGACGATCGACAGGCGCCGGTGGCCGAGCCAGCTGCGACCGACGCTGACCCACCCGCTGTCGTCGGGCCCGCGGTGCACGAGCCTGCCGAGCATCCGCTCGAGCCCGTCGGGTTCGGTGGTGCCGTACTCGGCGACGATTCCGCACATGTCAGGCCCTTACCCGCAACGTGCGCTGATCAGCGGGAGCCGCCGGCGGCGAGGGCGGCGGCGTAGCCGTCGGGTGCGGCTGCGGTCGCGCTGGCTTCGGCGACGCGGTAGGCCTCGGGGCGGCGGTCGCCGAGGTGGTCGAAGACCATCCGCGACTCGCGCACGGCCGCGGCGGCGTCGATCTGCGCGAGCGCCATCCCGGCCGATCCGCCGGTCCGCGCGAGGACCACGCCGTCGGGGTCGACGATCTTCGCGTTGCCCAGGAAGCGCAGCGGCCCCAGCGTGCCGGTCTGGTTGGAGGAGACCCAGACGACCTGGTTCTCGATCGCGCGGGTCGCGTCGGTGAGGTTGAAGTGCCGCGTCTGGGTGTCCTGCGCGATGCGCCGCGCCGGGCGTCGGCGGCAGACCGGCCACGCGGCCATCGAGGCGATGATGTCGGCGCCGTCGAGCGCCAGCGCACGCGACGCCTCGGGGAAGAGCTTGTCGTAGCAGACGAGCATCCCGATGCGCCCGACGGGGGTGTCGAACGCCGCGAAGCGGTCGCCGGCGGTGTAGGCGAACCGCTCACCCGGCGGAAGGTGGACCTTGCGGTGGTGACCCAGCACGCCGCTGCCGTCGACGCAGACGGCCGAGGCGTAGCGGCGGCCGTGGGCGCCCGCCTCGGTGTAGCCGGCGCAGACCACCGTGTCGCCCGCCATCGCGATCAGCGCGGCGATCTCCGGCCCGTCGGGTTCGAGCGCGACCGGCAGCTCGGGGCCGGTCTCGCCCGCCATCGGCTCGCGCAGGTAGCCGCCGAGCGCGCTCTCGGGAAAGACGACGAGCCCGGCGCCCTGCGCTCGCGCCGCCGCGATCGAGCGCTCGATCGTGCGCAGCCCGGCATCGATGTCGCGCCCGAACGGCGCGGCGACAGCGGCGATGACGGGGGTCGCGGACTCCATGAGCGAAGTCTGCTCGGCGCGTGCTCGGTCTTCGCTGGCCCGCTGTCCAATCTGCGCGGCGCGATGCTGGCCACGCTGGCGCCGGGACCGTGCGTGGTGCACCGGACCGGACAGGCGCCCGGGGCGCACCGGGCGCGCGGTGCGGATGTCGTGCGCTCCGACCGCGGGGGTGTGGGAACGCGCCACCTGGGGGTCCTTCGCGCGGACCGTGATCGCGGCGATGGTGCACGTACGCAACCCACCCGCACCACCGGAGGCTCCCTCATGCACCTCAAAGCTCTCGCCGTCGCCGCTGTCGCGACCCTCGCCTGCGCCGGCACCGCCGCCGCCGCGCAGGCGCCGACGCTCGGCGCGCCGACGACGTTCAAGGCCGGCCAGACCACGCCGGTCGACATCGCCGGCAACCGCCTGCACCACGGCCAGACGATCCGCAAGGGCACCCGCCTGCTGCGCTGGAAGGTCACGATGCACGGCGCCAGCAACGCCCGCGTCACGCTGTCGTGCCCGGCCGGGACGAAGCACGTCGGCCTCGGCACGCTCGACCACCCGAAGATCACGTTCAAGGTGGCCAAGGGCTCGTCGTACAACCACCGCACGATCAAGGTGCAGTACTACGCCGGCCGCGCGGGCGTGAACCTCGACGGCGCGACGGGTCACACCTACGCGCTCTGCAAGGGCTGAGCGTGAACCGATGCGGACGCCGCGCAGGCGCACGACGCGCCGGCGCGGCGTCAGCTCGGAACGGGCTTGATGATCCGGTGCACGCCCGCCGCCGCGCCCAGTGCGGCGGCGACGACCACGCCGGCGATCAGCTTGCGCTTCATGGCCGCACCGTACACCGGACGGCCATGCCGTACGCTCGCCTGATGCCGGGCATCGAGGACCCCGACAAGATCGACGTCATCGCCGAAGACGCCGATGGCAACGCGCTGCTGTCGATCGTGCAGACCGGACCATGGCCGACCGACGGCTCCGAGCGCGGCCGCCTCAAGCGCAAGCTCGGCACCTACCTGCGCTACGCGCAGGAGGGGCAGATGGTCGCGACGTACCCGAGCCTCGAAGGCCGCCCCGTCGTCATCGAGCTGACCTACGAGGTGGCGCCGCCGCAGTCGGTGGTCGACTACTGGCGCCGGCGCAGCCAGAGCGCGGCCCGTGACGGCGTCACGCTGAGCATGCGCGCGCTCGACGACATCGTCTGGCGCGCGTAGTGTCGGCTCGGGTGCGCGTCACGCGCCCGCGCCCGTCGTCTTGCCCGGGTGCTTCGTCCCGAACAGCCCGTCGAAGCTCGGGTCGCTGACGGAGGGGTCGCCGATGACGATCCGCTCACAGCCCAGCGAGCGGGCGAGGTTGCCCTCGAGCTCGTTCTCGACGACCGCGACGTCGTTGCCGGCGCCGCAGTCGATGCGATCGGGCAGCGCTCCGCCGTAGACGATGTCGTCGCCGTCGCCGCCGCGGACGAAGTCGGCCGCGCCGCCGCCGATCACGATGTCGTTGCCGGGACCGCCGTCGGAGATGCCGTCTCCGAGCTGATCGGCGTTGTCGCGCGTGAGGACCTGCGGGCCGCCATGGATGACGTCGTTGCCGGCGCCGCCGTCGATCGTGCGGTCGGTGCCGCCGCCCGTGGTGATGTAGTCGTCGCCGTCGCCGCCCTCGATGCGCTCGATCTCGGCGGAGGGACGCTCGGCGATGTAGTCGTCGCCGCTGCCGCCGAGCAGGCGATCGGAGCCTGCGCCGCCCCCGATGCGGTCGTCGCCGGTGCCGCCGTCGACGCGATCCTCGTTGGCTCCGCCGTCGAGGATGTCGTTCCCCGCGCCGCCGGTGACGCGGTCGTCGGCGGCGTCGCCGTCGATCGTGTCGCGGCCGCCGCCGCCGTTCAGCGTGTCGACCTGCGCGCCGCCGGCGAGGCTGTCGTCACCGGCGCCGCCGCTGAGGCGGTCCAGGCCGGCGCCACCGGTCAGCGTGTCGGCGCCCGCGTCGCCGCTGATCTGGTCGTTGCCCTGGGCGCCCTCGCCGCGATCGTTGCCCTCGCCGCCGAAGATGCGGTCGTTGCCGATGTTGCCGAGCAGCCGATCGGCGCCGCCGCCGCCGCTGAGGCGATCGTTCGCTCCGCCGCCGTCGAGCCGGTCCGCGCCCCCGAGGCCGCGCAGCGAGTCGTTGCCGCCCACGCCGGAGAGGCGGTCGGCCTGCGATGTCCCGACGATCGTGTTGGGCCTGGCGTCGCCGCGCTTCGTGACGGCGGCGGCGCTGGCGGCGATCGTCAGGGTGAGCGCCGCGATGGCGATGGGAGCGAGACCGCGAGCGGTGCGTTGCGAGCAGGAGGGCATGGCCGAACGCTACCCGCGCGCGCGGGGCCCGACCACCGCCTCTCACACGACGCTCACGCGCCGGCGCCGAGCAGCGCCTAACGGCCGAGCGCGCGCACGATGAGCGGTCCGAGCGTGGCCGCGAACGCCTGCGTGAGGTGTGCCTTGTCGTGGCGCACGAGTGCTCCGCCGACGACCGAGAAGCAGCGCGTGGCGCCGCAGTACTGCCGCGTCAGGTCGATCGTGTCGATCTGCGGCGCGCGCAGCGCCCGCGCCGCCTCGAACAGCGGGTCGCGCGGCACGGCGGGGGCGCGGGCGAAGGTGCAGCTCGTCGCGGGGTCGCGCCTCGCCGTCAGCGCGCGCGCGACGCAGCTGAGCATGTTGGTCTTCGAGGTCGGCGCGTCGCGGATGACGACGACGCGGCGGCGCTGGCGCAACAGCGCGCGCAGCTCCTCGCGGTAGCCGGCCTGCGCCGCCTGGAACGGTGTGCGGCCGCGGGACCTCACCACCCGGGCGCTGGCGTGGGCCGAGAGGAACACCGTCCGGACCTCGGGATGCTTCGCGAGCCAGCGCAGCACCTGGCTGTTCCATGTCCGGCAGTCCCGCGAGACCTTCGGCGAGCCGAGGATCGGCCGGCCGCGCGTGGTCGTGCAGCCCGACCGGAAGATCGAGGTCCCGCGCCAGCCTTTCGCGGTGGTCAGCACGGTGAGCGACGCCTTGAGGTTGGCGGCGTGGCTGTCGCCGATCAGCGCGAAGGTCCCCTTCGCCTCCTCGGGCACCGCGCCGAAGCCGCACGCGGTGATGAGGCCGTCGTGCTGGACCTTGTCGCAGTACGGGTCCGCGACGACCTTCGCGCGGTCGGGCGTCGGCTCGACGGTGCCGCGCAGGTCGGGGTTGTCGCACGGCGCTGCGGGGTTGCGCGCGGCGGCGCCGAAGCACTGGGGCACCGCGAGCAGCACGACGTCGGCGGCGATCGCTCCGGCGTCTGGGGCGCGGTCACGGCACGTCGCCGGGCACGCCGGGTCCGTCCACGCGCTGTCGGCGTACCACTGCAACGGCCCGACGGTGACGCCCGCCGCGGCGGGCAGGAAGGTCGCTTCGAGCACGTTGGGCGCCGGCCGCGAGACGACCGCCGCGAGCGGACGCGTCGCAAGCGGGGCGCCGTCGTCGCCCAGCGGGGTCAGGTCCAGGGCCGTCCGCCCCGACCGGCGGACGACGCACACCCGGGCGCGGGGACGTCCCGGATCGCCGTGGACGAGCGTGAGGCACAGCTCACGACCCGCCGCCTCCGTCAGCTGCAGCGAGTCCCACCCGGCGGCGGTGACGACGCGCAGCGCCATCCGCACGTCGCGCTGGGCGAGCGTGACCTCGGTGAGATCGAGCGGGCCCCCGCTGCCGGCGGGATCGGTCGTCGGTGCCGCCGGCGCGGGCGTCGCGGCCGTTGCCAGGGGGCTGCTCAGCAGCGCGCAGATCAGGGCGAGGCTCGCGACGAGCGCCGCCTGGCGAGCCAGACGAAACGGCTGGTTCGGTGTGCTCATGACGCGCGCCGGGCCACCGGGGCGAAGGCCGGGTCCGGGCACGGGGCGAGCTCGTCGAGGCGGCTCCCGCCGCTCAGGCGAAGCGCAACCGCCGCGGCCCGCGGGCGCCGTGATCCTGTCTGGGGCCCGGGCACGGGCGCGAACGCTAGCGATCTTCGCGGCGAGCCGGGGCGGTGCGCGCGCCATTCACCATGGCGCGGGCTCGTAGTCCTTGAGAAAGACGCCGTACAGGTCCTCGCCGGCCTCGCCCCGGACGATCGGGTCGTACACCCGCGCGGCGCCGTCGACGAGATCCAGGGGGGCGTGGAAGCCAGCCTGGGCGAGGCGCATCCGCGTGGGGTGCGGGCGCTCGTCGGTGATCCAGCCCGTGTCGACGCTCGTCATGAGGATCCCGTCGCCCAGGAGCTCGTGGGCGCTCGTGCGGGTGAGCATGTTCAGCGCGGCCTTGGCCATGTTCGTGTGCGGGTGGCCCGGGCCCTTGTAGCCACGGTGAAACTGGCCCTCGATCGCCGAGACGTTGACGATGTACGTTCGCCGCGCCGGCGACGCGGCGAGCGCCGCCCGCAGCCGCCCGACGAGGATGAACGGCGCGGTCTGGTTGCACAGCTGCACCTCCAGCAGCTCCACGGGATCGACCTCCTCGACGTGCTGCACCCACGAGTTGACCGCGTCGAGGTCGGGGACGAGCCCGCCGGCGTCGATCGCCGTCCCGGCCGCGATCCGCGCGGGCGAGGCGGAGCCGGCGCTGAGGGCGAGGGTGGTCAGGGCGTGCGGGGTGGGCGTCCAGTGCGGGCGCAGGGCGGCGGCGTCGGGAGCGGGCAGCCCGCTCGTCGTGCCGGCAGGGCCGAACGTGCGCATCTGCGGCAGCGGTCCCGGCGGCAGGGGCGCGGCCTCGGCCTCGGCGAGCAGCGCGTACGAGGCGGGCGAGCGGCGCACGGTCTGCGCGGCGTTGTTGACGAGGATGTCCAGCGTGCCGGCGGCGGCGACCTCGTCGGCGAGCGCGATCACCTGGTTGGGGTTGCGCAGGTCGATGCCGACGATCCGCAGGCGCTCGAGCCAGTCGGCGCTGTCCTGCATCGCGGCGAAGCGGCGTGCGGCGTCGCGCGGAAAGCGGGTCGTGATCGTCGTGTGCGCGCCGTCGCGCAGCAGGCGCAGCGCGATGTACATGCCGATCTTCGCGCGCCCGCCGGTGAGCAGGGCGCGGCGACCGTGCAGGTCGGTGCGCGCGTCGCGGCGGTTGCGGTTGCGTGTCGCGCAGGCGCGACAGAGCTGGTGGTAGAAGGCGTCGACCTCGGTGTAGCGCTCCTTGCAGACGTAGCACTGGCGCGGCAGGACGAGGGTGCCCGCGGTGGCGCCGTTGGTGCTCGCCGGGCGCAGCGGCAGGCCGGCGGTCTCGTCGTCCGTGCGGCCTGGCGCGCCCGTGGCGGTTGCGGCGGTGACGGCGGCGTCGGCGGCGAGGATCGCGGCGCGCCGCTCGGCGCGGCGGCGCAGCTTGACGTCCTTGAAGAGGCCGGCGGTCGCGCGGCGGATGGTGACCGCGTCGGGGTGCTCGGTGGGGAGCTCGTCGAACTGTGCGATGACCTTGAGGGCGATCGCGAGCTCGTCGGGATCGATGCCTTCGGGGGACACGCGTTGAGTCTAGGTCTCGCCGTTGCTGGGGGTTGGCTGACGCCCGCGTCGGCATCGTCTCGCGGGGGTGTGTCGAATGAGGTGCGCATCGCGATACGGATTCGGCACACCCCTGTGGTACCGGGGAGGGGTGTGGCGAATGAGTCGCGTATGGCGATGCCGATTCGCCACACCCTCGCTCAGCCCGCGCCGAGCAGCTTGTCCGGCGTGATCGGCAGGTCGCGGACGCGGACGCCGGTGGCGTGGAAGACGGCGTTGGCGACCGCGGCGGCCGATCCGACGATGCCGATCTCTCCGAGGCCCTTGGTGCCCATCGGGTTGACGTGAGGGTCGACCTCGTCGATCCAGCGCGCCTCGATGTCACGCACGTCGGCGTGCGTCGCGACGTGGTAGTCGGCGAGATCGTCGGTGACGATCGCGCCGGCGCGGGCGTCCATGACGGTCTGCTCGAACAGCGCCATCGACAGGCCGAACGTCATCCCGCCGATGAGCTGCGAGCGCGCGGTTCGGGGGTTGACGATGCGTCCGCCGGCGAACACGCCGAGCATGCGCCGCACGCGGATCTCGCCGGTGTCGGCGTCGACGCGAACCTCGGCGAAGTGGGCGCCGAACACGTACATCGCGTACGCGTCCTCGGCGGGATTGTCCGCGGCCCCGGCGGTGATCTCGTCGCCGGCCTGTGGGTCGGCGCCGTACGCGTCGCGAAATGCCCGCGCGGCGCCGTACAACGTCGAGCCCCAAGAGCCGATGCCGGCCGAGCCGCCGGGCACATGGGAGTACGGCATCGCGGTGTCGCCGATCTCCAGCGCGATCTGCTCGACCGCGACGCCGAGTGCCTCGGCCGCCACCTGGGTGAGCGTCGTCCACGTGCCCGTGCCGATGTCCATCGCGCCGATTCGCACCGCGTAGCGCCCGTCGGGCAGGACCTCGATCTGGGCCTGCGAGCCGGGCGTCGACTCGGGCGGGTACGCCGCCCCGGCAACGCCGGTGCCGACGAGCCAGCGGCCGTCGCGACGGCTGCCCGGCGCCGGCGAGCGGCCGGCCCAGCCGAACCGCTCGGCGCCCTCGCGCAGGCACGCGACGAGGTTGCGCGAGGACCAGGGCAGGCCGGAGTCGGGGTCCGCCGGCGGGTCGTTGCGCACGCGCAGCTCGATCGGGTCGATCCCCAGCTCGACCGCGAGCTCGTCCATCGCGCACTCCAGGGCGAAGGACCCCGGCGCCGTGCCGGGCGCCCGCATCCACGACTGGGCCGGCACGTCGAGCGGCGCCATGCGGTGCGTCGCGCGCCGGTGCGGGGCGGCGTACATCATGCGGCTGATGGCGGTGGCCTGTTCGGCGAACTGCTTGACCCGCGACGTGTGCTGCCACACATCGTGGGAGAGCGCGACCAGCGTGCCGTCGGCGTCGGCGCCGAGGCGCACGCGCTGGATCGTCGGCGCCCGGTGGCCGCCAAGCGTGAACATCTGCTGGCGCGAGAGGGCGAGCTTCACGGAGCGGCCGGGCACGGTCCGCGCCGCCATGACGGCGAGCACCGTCGGCGCGTGGACGACGCCCTTGGAGCCGAACCCGCCGCCGACGAACGGTGCGCTCACGTGGATGTCCTCGGCCTGGAGGCCGAACAGCCCGGCGAGCGAGTCGCGCACGCCGTGAACGCTCTGCGTGGACTCGTACAGGCACAGCGTTCCGTCCTGCCAGCGGGCCACGGTCGTGTGCGGCTCGAGCGGGTTGTTGTGCTCCATCGGGGTGCTGTAGGTCGCCACGACCGACGCCGCCGCCGCGCGCAGCGCCGCCTCGACGTCGCCGGTGGCGGCGTCCTCGACGCTGTCGGGGCGGTACAGCTCGGGGTCGTCGGGCGAGAGCCGGACCCGGTGGTCCGCCCGCTGCTGGTCGATCCGCACGAGCCCGGCCGCGTGCCGGCCGATCTCCAGGCTCTCGGCGACGATCGCGCCGACCACCTGGCCGCGGAAGTGGATCTCGGGGGACTGCAGGATCGCGGTCTCGTCGTCGCTCGTGTCCGCCAGCGGCGGCGGGTCCTCGTGGGTGAGGACGGCGAGCACGCCCGGCAGAGCCGCCGCCGCGCTCGCATCGATGGCGGTGACGGTCCCGCGGGCCACCGTCGACAGCAGCGGGATGACGTAGGCGGGATCGGCCAGCGGGTGCTCGTAGGCGTAGGGCGCCGTGCCCGTGACCTTCTGCGGGCCGTCGAGGCGGCCGATGTCGGCGCCGATCGGTCGGGTCGCGACGGCCTCGGGCGGGCTCATCGCGCGGCCTCGCCGGTCGCGGTCAGGTCTCGCAGCGTCGCGACGAGCGCGCCGGCCGCCATCGGGACCTTGAACGCGTTGTCGCGCAGCGGGCGCGCCGCCGCGAGCTCCGCGTGGGCGGCGGCGTGGAAGGCGGCCTCCGTCGCCGGGCCGCCGCGCAGCGCGTCCTCGGCGCGGGTCGCCCGCCACGGTGCGTGCGCCAGGCCGCCGAACGCGATGCGCACGTCGCCGATCGCGTCGCCGTCGAGCTCGACGGCGGCGGCGACCGACACGAGCGCGAACGCGTAGGAGGCGCGGTCGCGCACCTTGCGGTACGCCGACCGAGCCGCCATCGGCAGCCGCGGCAGATCGACCGCGGTGACGAGCTCGCCGTGCTCGAGGGTCGTGTCGCGCTGCGGGGCCTCGCCGGGCAGGCGGTGCAGATCGGCGAGCGCGACGGCGCGTGAGCCTTGCGGCCCCGTGACGTGGACGACGGCGTCGAAGGCCAGCAGCGCCACCGCCATGTCCGACGGGTTCGTCGCGACGCAGTGATCGGAGGCGCCGAGGATCGCGTGGTAGCGGGTGTAGCCGTCCAGCGCGGCGCAGCCCGAGCCCGGCTCGCGCTTGTTGCAGGGCAGGCTCGGCTCGCGGAAGTACGAGCAGCGGGTGCGCTGCAGCAGGTTGCCGGCGGTCGTCGCGAGGTTGCGCAGCTGCCCCGAGGCACCGGCCAGCAGCGCCTGCGAGAGCGCCGGGTAGCGGCTGCGCACGCGCATGTCGGCGGCGAGGTCGGCGTTGCGCACGCCCGCGCCGATCCGCAGGCCGCCGTCGTCGCGGTCCTCGATCGTCTCGGGCAGCAGGCGGGAGACGTCGACGAGCAGGTCCGGGTTCTCGACGCCGAGCTTCATGTGGTCGACGAGGTTCGTCCCGCCGGCGAGGAAGGCGGCCCCCGGCCGTGACGCGACCGCGGCGATCGCGCCCGCCGCGTCGCCGGCGCGCTCGTAGGCGAAGGGCCTCACGACGGCGCGACCTCGCGGATCGCCGCGAGGATGTTCGGATAGGCGCCGCAGCGGCACAGGTTGCCGCTCATCCGCTCGCGGATCTCGTCGTCGTCGAGGCGCGTGGGGGCGCCGAGGTCCTCGGTGACGTGGCTCGGCGTGCCGCCGGCGGCCTCGGCCAGCATGCCCAGCGCCGAGCAGATCTGGCCCGGCGTGCAGTAGCCGCACTGAAAGCCATCGTGGTCGATGAACGCCTGCGCCAGCGGGTGCAGGTCGCCGGCCTCGCCGGCCAGCCCGTCTGCGGTCGTGATCTGCGCGCCGTCGTGGGCGACCGCAAGGCTCAGGCAGGTCAGCACTCGGCGGCCGTCAACGAGGCACGTGCAGGCGCCGCACTGGCCCTGGTCACAGCCCTTCTTCGGAGCGGTGACACCGAGCTGCTCGCGCAGCGCGTCGAGCACCGTGGTGCGGGGGTCGACCGACAGTGCCCGTGGCTCGCCGTCGACATGGAGGGTGATGTCCATGTCCGCCGAGCGTGCCCCGCCGGTCGGCGGGGCTAACGCCCGTCTTAGGGTCAGTCCGGCTTCGGCGCGAGCACGTGCACGATGATGCCGGAGTCGAACGTCGAGGAGTCGATCAGCTTCAGGTGCGTGAGGTCGAGCCCGTCGAGCAGCCGGTCGCCCTTGCCGGCGATGACCGGGAAGACCCAGAGGTGCAGTTCGTCGATCAGGCCGGCCGCGAGCAGGTCCTTGCTGAACCCGCCCGTGCCGAACTTCAGGAGGTTCTCGCCCGGCTCCTGCTTCAGCGCGGCGACCGCCTCGACGGCGTCGCCCTGGAGGACGGTCGCGTTCCAGGTCGTCTCGGTGAGCGTCCGCGACGCGACGTACTTGGGCATCGCGTTGATCTTGTCGGTGAACGGATCACCGGAGCGCGGCGGCCACGCCTCCGCGAAGCCCTCGTAGGTCTCGCGTCCGAGCACGAGCGCGTCGGCGCCGGCCATCAGCTTGTTGGCGTAGGCAGCGTGGTCGTCGTCCCAGTACGGCGCGCTGTAGTGCTGGGGATTGCTGATGACGCCGTCGAGCGTGATGATCGTCGATTCGATGAGCTTGCGCGGCATGGTGCGCCTCCTTGGGTTCGCAGCGTGAGTGGTACGGATCAGACAGCCGGCGCCAGCGAAAGTCATCGGCGGCGGCCGCGCGCCGCCGCGTTCAGGCCTCGAGCAGCTCGGCGATCTGCAGCCACGCCGCCTCCAGGCGCTCGCGCTCGGCCGCCTGGGTGGCGAGCTCGTCCTGCAGCTCGTCAAGCCGCGCGTGATCGGTGGCGTTGGCGGCCATCGCCTCGTAGAGCTCGGCCTCGCGCGCGCTGACGCGCTCCAGCGCCTTCTCCAGCCGGCCGATCTCCTTGCGCGCGGCGCGGATGGCGCCGCCGCCGCCTCCGGTCGGTCGGGCCGCGGGCGGCGTGGGCGCCACCGTCCCGCCGCCGTTGCTGGGCGCCGCCGCCGCGTCGCGCCGCGCCTGGACGTACTGCTCGATCCCGCCGGGCAGGTGGCGCAGCCCGCCGTCGCCGGTGAGCGCGTGGACGTCGTCGCAGACGCGCTCGACGAAGTAGCGGTCGTGGCTGACGATCACGAGCGTGCCCGGCCAGCGGTCGAGCAGGTCCTCCAGCGCCGTCAGCGTGTCGATGTCGAGGTCGTTCGTCGGCTCGTCGAGCAGCAGCACGTTGGGCTCGTCCATCAGCAGCCGCATGAGCTGCAGCCGCCGCCGCTCCCCGCCGGAGAGGTCGCGCACGAGCGTGCGCGCCTTCGCGCCGCGAAAGCCGAAGCGGTCGCAGAGCATGCCGGCCGTCAGCTCCTGGCCGTCGCTGAGCGTGGCGCGGCCGCGGACCGCCTCCAGCGCCTCCAGCACCCGCAGGTGGCCCGGGATCTCGGCCGTGTCCTGCGAGAGGTGGGCGAGGCGCACGGTGGTCCCGCGATCGACGCTGCCGCCGGTCGGCTCGAGCTCGCCGGACAGCAGCTTCAGCAGCGTCGTCTTGCCCGAGCCGTTGACGCCGACGAGCGCCACGCGGTCGCCGGGGCCGAGGCGCCACGTCACGTCGCGCAGCAGCGGCGCGTCGCCGAAGGCGAGCGAGACGCCGACGGCCTCGAGCACCTTGTCGCCCAGCCGCGTCGTCGCGAAGCGCAGCAGCTCGGCGCGGTCGCGCACGTCGGGCTCGTCGGCGATCAGCGCGTTGGCGGCATCGATGCGGAACTTCGGCTTCGCGGTGCGTGCCGGAGGCCCGCGGCGCAGCCAGGCGAGCTCCTTGCGCAGCAGCTGGCGGCGGCGATCGTCGCGCGCCGCCGCCTGACGATCGCGCTCGGCGCGCGCCAGGACGTAGGCCGCGTAGCCGCCGTCGTACTGGTGGACGGTCTCGTCGGAGACCTCCCACGTCGCGGTGCAGACCGCGTCGAGGAACCAGCGATCGTGGGTGATCACGAGCATCGTGCCGCGGCGCGCGGCGAGGTGGCCCGCCAGCCAGTCGACCGCCTCGACGTCGAGGTGGTTCGTCGGCTCGTCGAGCAGCAGCAGCTCGGGTTCGCCGAGCAGGAGCTGCGCGATCGCGATGCGGCGCCGCTCGCCGCCCGACAGGGCCGCGATCGGCGTGTCCATCCCGTCGTGGAAGCGGGTCAGCGCGACGCCGCCGAGGAGCCCGTCGAGGACCTCGCGGAAGCGGGCGTCGGCCGCCCACTCGTGGTCGGCGCGCTCGCCGACGAGCTCGTCACGGACGGTGTGCGCGGCGTCGAGCTCGTCGCCCTGGCCGAGCAGCGCGAGCCGGAGGGTGCGCTCGCGCGTGATCGCGCCGTCGTCGGGCGCCTCGACGCCCGCGATGAGGCGCAGCAGCGTCGACTTGCCGTCGCCGTTTCGCCCGACGATCCCGATCCGCTCGCCCGCGTCGACCCCGAGCGTGATGTCGTGCAGGACCGAGCGGCTGCCGTAGCCCTTGGCGACGGATTTGAGGTTGACGAGGTTGCGGGGGGCGGGGGCCATCGCCCCTCATCTTGGCGAGTGTCGGCTCGTCGCTCAGGCCGGCGGGGCGCCCACGAGCAGCGCCGAGGGCAGCGCCGGGTCGTGCGCGCGCAGGAGCAACAGCCCGATCCCGGCGTCGCCGGTGAGCAGCGCGGGGGTCCGGCCGCCACCCGCGGGCCAGCCCTCGAGGCTCGTCCCGTAGCGACCGACGCCGATCTCCGCGACGCGGCGGGCGAGCGCGGCGCCCTCCGGCAGCAGCGCGGCGCCCTGCAGCAGCACGTCGGCGTCGCCCGCAAGGCCGTGGGCGAGGGTGAAGCACGCCTGCGGCGCGAGCAGCGCACGCTCGACGCTCGCCGCCGTCGTGGTCAGCGCGGTGACGGCCGCGCAGCGCAGCCGCTCGTCACCGGTGATCTGCCAGCCGCGCAGCCGGCTCAGCGCGACGCCCGGCGCGCCGTGCGACCAGCTCGCGGCGTATGGGGGAGAGAAGGTGCCCCGCCGCTCGCGGCGCTCGATGCCGCGCAGGTCGGGCCAGTTGCCCTCGCCGGCGTCGAACCAGTGACGTTCGTAGCTCAGCGCGCGTTCGATCGTCGTGTCGTGGCGCGTGTCGCCGGTGGCGGCGCGCAGCTCGAGCAGCGCCCACGCCACGCCCGCGGCGCCGTGGGCCATCCCGCACAGGCCGTGCTCCGCGGCGCGCCCGCCCGGCGGCGCCCAGGACCAGCCCTCGCGCCCCCGGCGGGCAGCGGGCGCCAGCTCGCCGGCGAGGCGCGTCGCGTGCGCGAGCAGCCGCTCGTCGCCCAGCAGCCGCGCGAGCGCCAGGTGCGCAACGATCGCTCCGGCCGTGCCCGCCGCGAGGCCCGCGGGCCGACTGCGCGGCGCCGGCGCCGGCGCCGCTGCCCGCGTCGAGGCCCGCGCGAGCCGCGCCGCCGCGGCGAGCAGCCGCTCGTCGCCGAGCAGCATGCCGCACCGCGCGGCGGCGTACGCGATGCCGGGCCGGCCCGCATAGAGCCCGTGCTCCTCGGCGCCCGCGACGTCCCCGGCGTGTCCGAGCGCCTGCGCGATCGCGCCGCGCGCCGTGTTGCGCATCGCCCGGGCGCCCGTCACGGCGTGCAGCTGCGCGAGGAACAGCGCGACTCCGGCGCTGCCGTCGCCGAGCGCCGGCCCGAGCGCGCGGTGAGAGCTCGCGCCGTCCGCGCCGATCCAGTTGCAGCGCCCGCGATGCCAGACCGCCTCGCGCACGAGCCGCTCGCCGATGCCGGTCGCCGCCGCGACGAGGTCGGTCGTCGCCGCGCCCGCCGCGGGGCCGGCCCCGGAGGGCGGCGGGGGGATGCTACGAACGCGGATGGTGCCCTGCCGATCCGGGTTGCCGGTACGGGGCGTCGAGGCTGAGCCCGGCGGCCGCGAACCCCTCGCGCACGTGCCCCAGCCGGTCGCCGTCCTCGCCGGCCGCGACGACCGCCTCGGCCAGCAGTCCGCAGCACTGCTCGCCGAACCGCGTCGTGCCCGGCGGTTGCTCGGCCATCGCCAGGCCGCGGCCCAGAGGCTGCGTGAACGCCGGCGCTGCCTCCCCGAGGTGCGCGCCGAGCGTGCGCAGCAGCGGGCGCAGCAGTGCGATCGCCGCACCGCAGTCGTCGCACGCGAGCAGCAGCAGCGCGCTGTCGCCGCGGCCGTAGCGCGCCGGGCTGTCAGGCAGCTCGAGCGAGAACGGCACGCCGGCGCCGTTCAGCGCGTACGTGATCCGCGCCACCAGCGTTGCGGCGCCGGCGGCGGCGACGTTCCAGTACAGGCCCGTGCGCGGCTCGTCGCCGGAAGGCGTGCCGCTGTCCCCGAGGGCGACGCAGAAGCCGGGGGAGAGGCCGCGCAGCTCCTTGGGCAGGAGCACCGTGGCCGCGGCCCCCTCCCCGCGCACCTCCTCGGAAGAGGCGACGAGCGTCAGCCCGTCGGGCCGTGTCACGTGCAGTCCGTCGTCGTCCCCCGCGTCGATCCGCCAGCCGGCCTGCCACGCGCCGCGCCCGCCGTTGGCCTGCGACAGCGCGGCGCCGAACGCACCCGGCTCCTGCGGCGCCGCGACCGCGTCCGTGCTCCGCGGCCGCGGTGTCGCGCCGGCGAAGAAGTCTTCGTGCAGGCGTCGCGCGATGGCCGCGACGAGTGCCGCGCGCAGACCGTCGGCGCTGACCGTCTCGCGGCGCCCGAACCACAAGAACGCGTCCGGGAGGCGCAGCGCGACGGCCTCGAGGGCAACCGCGACCTGGTCCTCGTAGCGGGTCATGCGCCGAGCCTCGCGGCCGCCCGCGCGGCGCCGGCATCGGACACGAGCAGGTCGCGGGCGAGCTCCACGATGCGCTCGACCCGCTCGTCCGGCCGCGTCAGCTCCTGCGTGTGCTCGTAGGCGCGCTGCACGAGCCGCGCCCCGGCGAAGCGCACCGCGCGCTCGAGCAGCCGCGCCGCGGCGGGCTCGCCGAGCCCGCGCGCCCGCACGTACGCGGCCCAGAAGGCCGCCGGCGCCGCGCCGCCCGCGTCCGGGCCGTGGCCGAGCGCGAAGGCGGCGTAGTCGCTCAGCGCCGAGCCGACGTCGAACGCGGGGTCGCCCCAGCCCGCCATCTCCCAGTCGACGAGCCTGATCCGCGTCGGCCGTGCGCCGCCGGGCGGCGGATGGGCGATGCAGTTGGCCCACTTCACGTCGCGATGCACGAGCGCCGCGACGTGCCACTCGTCGCGCAGCTCGTCGAAGGCCGCACCGATGTCCGCGTCGCCCTGCAGCCGCTTGACGAGCTCCACGCTCGCGGTGCTGAGATAGCGCAGCGCCTCCAGCGGCGGGCGGTGCAGGGCCAGGACCCACGGCGGGTCCTCGCGCAGCTCCTCGCCGTCGGGGACGATGGCGTGGATCGTCGCGAGCGCGCGGCCCAGCGCGGCGGCGAGCGCCGGCGGGCAGCGCCGGCGGCGCCGGTGCAGCGCGTCGAGGTCCTCGCCGCCGGCGATCCACTCGAGGACGAGCAGCCCGCGCCGCTCGTCATAGCCGTGCAGCGCGGGGACGCACGCCGCCGAGCCCCGGCTCAGGCGTCCGTAGAGCGCGGCCTCGTTGCGCAGGGACTGCGCGCTGTCGGCGGCGACCCCCTGCTTGAGCAGGTAGCTCTCGCCGGGCGCGCCGCTGACGCGGTAGTTGCGGTTGCGGCTCGACACGTCGCTGATGCGCAGGCGCCCGGCGACGATCGAGCGGCGGCTCACGAGCCGGCGCTGCAGCAGGTAGGCGGCGACTTCGTCCTGTTCGAGCATCGGGGTGGGGCGGCTCTCCGCGGTCGTCGGGCGGCTGTGTGGAATCCTTGGCGCCATGGAGAATCGCAGGCATCCCGACGTCGGCAAGCGGGTGCGGGTCGACCACGTCCCGCCGGTGACGCCGCGCGACCGGATGCTCGTCGAGTGGGTCGCGCAGGCGAAGGTCGGCGACGCGCTGCCCGCTCCGTGGTCGTACGCGAGCCGGCCGCTGGAGTCCGTCGTGCGCACGCTGGCGATCCTCGGCGTCGTCGAGCGGCCCGGTCCCGACGCGGACTGGGCCTCGATCGCGCGCGGCGCGTCCGCCTCGGCGAGGGCATGGCTCGACCAGCACCCGGCCGACGCCGGCACCGGCGCCGGGCCGGCGTGACAGCCGCCGCATGGCACCGGTGAACATCGAGTTCCACAAGGGCGACCAGCGGCGCTACCGCGCGATCCTGCACCGCCCCGACGGCTGCGACGTGGCCTTCGACGGCGGCGCCTACAACCGCGTCGGCGGGCCGGCCGCGGAGCTGCCCCACGACATCGCGCACCTCGTCGTCGAGGAGGAGCTCGGGCTGCGCTCGGGCGTCTGGGGCGTGCTCGTGGCGGGTGGCATGTTCAGTCACGCCACGGTCATCTCGGGGCGGCGCGCGCCGCAGGCGACGAGGCGTGGCCGCGAGGTGATCGCCCGCGCCGGCGAGCGTCCGATGCAGGCCGAGATGCTCACGCGCGCGGTCTGCGATCTCAGCGCGGCGGACCGCGATCTCGACCCGGCGGCGATCAGAGCAGCCGTCGGGGAGCGGTGGTGGAGCGAGAGCGTCACGCGTCTGTCGCTCGAGCGCGCCCACGGGCGCCTGCGCGACGCCGCCGAGCAGTGGGCCGATCTCTTCCCGAGCGAGGTGCTCGCCGCCAGCTGGCGCCTGCCGCCGCCGTGACGGACGACCCGGCGTAGCCCGCGAGACGGCGCGGGTAGCGTCGAGGCATGCAACAGAGAACTCTCGGACGCACCGGCGTGCACGTCAGCCCGCTCTGCCTCGGCACGATGATGTTCGGCGCGTGGGGCGAGCCCGACCACGACGCCGGCATCCGCGTCATCCACCGCGCGCTCGACGCGGGCATCAACTTCATCGATACCGCCGACGTCTACTCGCGCGGCGAATCCGAGCAGATCGTCGGCAAGGCGCTCGCCGGCGGGCGGCGCGACGACGTCGTCCTGGCGACGAAGTTCCACGGGACGATGGGCGACGACCCCAACGAGTGCGGCAACTCGCGGCGCTGGATCTTCCGTGCGGTCGAGGCGTCGCTCAAGCGCCTGCAGACCGACTGGATCGACCTCTACCAGGTCCATCGCTGGGATCCCTGGACCGACCACGAGGAGACGCTCGGGGCGCTGAGCGACCTCGTCGCCCAGGGCAAGATCCGCTACGCCGGATCCTCGACGTACCCCGCGGCGCAGATCGTCAGGGCGCAGTGGGTTGCGCGCGAACGAGGCCTTCGGCGCTTCGTCTGCGAGCAGCCGCCGTACTCGATCCTCGCGCGCCGCATCGAGGCGGACGTGCTGCCCACCTGCCTCGAGCACGAGATGGGCGTCATCCCGTGGAGCCCGCTCGCCGGCGGGTGGCTGTCCGGCCGCTGGCGCAAGGGCGCCGAGCCGCCGGCCTCCACCCGCGCGCAGCGCATCCCGCAGCGCTACGACCTCGCGCTGCCGGAGAACCAGGCCAAGCTCGAGGCCGCCGACGCGCTCGCGCAGCTCGCCGACGAGGCGGGGATGTCGCTCGTCGACATGGCGCTGGCGTTCGTCATCCGCCATCCCGCGGTGACGGCGGCGATCATCGGCCCGCGCACGATGCAGCAGCTCGAGTCCCAGCTCGGCGGCGCGGACGTCGAGCTCGACGACGCGCTGCTGGACAGGATCGACGAGATCGTCGCTCCGGGCACGAACGTCAACCCGGTCGACGCCGGATGGACGAACCCGGCGCTCGCACCGGCCGCCCGTCGCCGATAGGGGCGAGCGAGATCGACCGAAGACCGGGCAGCTGACCGGCCGCCCGTCTGGGTAGCCGGTGCGGCCCATGGAGATGACGATCGAGGAGGGGCGGCTCGTCGAGCTGCCGACGCCGGGCGCCACCGGCATGGACCGCCGTGCCTTCGGCGAGTTCGTCGGCGTGCACGGCGAGATGGCCTCCTATGCGCTCGGATGGACGACGGGTGCGGACCCGCACGTCGCCCGTCTGACGATCGGCATCGGCGCCGGCAACGCGGGCGGCGGCACGTTTCACGCGGTGCTGTTCCCGGACGGCGGCGGCTACGCGTTCTCGCTCGTCGACGAGCCGTTCGATGAGGTGCCCGAGGGCGGTCCCCACCTCTCCGCAGGCGAGGCGCGCGACCATCCGGACATCGACTTCGTGTGGTGGGTGGCCGACTGCATCATGGAGCGCGATCGGCGGGCCTGGTGGATGGTCCACTGGCTGCTCGGCACCGCGGCCATCCTGACGCCGCAGGTGTTCCGGCGCGAGGAGCCGATCCTGCTCGTCGGCAACGACGGCGGCGACGCGCTCTGGCAGCTCATCGGGACCAGCGACGCCGGCGCGGACGGGACGGTCTCACACCTCTGCCACGCCGTCGACGAGGACGCGACCCTGCTCGAGGTGCTCGACCTCGTGCTCGGCGAACAGGCCGTGCGCGGGCATGCCGGCGGGGCCTGGACGCGCGGGGCGTGGGCGCCCGACGAGGCGTAGCCGCCGCTCAGTCGCCCTCGACGTGGACCTCCCGCAGCGCATGCGTGTCGACGTCGTAGACGAAGCCGCGCACGCGGTCGCGGTGCAGCAGGAACGGTGAGCGGCGCACGCGCAGCAGCGACTGGCGCACGTCGCCGTCGAGGTCGCTGAAGGACTCGATGGCGAACGCCGGCGCGACCCCGCTGGCCTCCTGCAGCTCGGCGCGGAAGCCGTCGTCGGTGAGCGACAGCATGCCGCAGTCGGTGTGGTGGACGAGCATCACCTCGCGCGTCAGCAGCCGCCGCTGCGACACCGCCAGCGAGCGGATCACGTCGTCGGTGATCACGCCGCCCGCGTTGCGCAGGATGTGGGCCTCGCCATGGTGCAGCCCGAGCGCCGCGAAGACGTCCAGCCGCGAGTCCATGCACGTGACGATCGCCAGGCGCCGGCGGGGGCGGACGTCGAGGTGCTGGACGGGCAACGAGGCCGCGAAGGCCTCGTTGTTGCGCAGCAGCTCGTCGATGACGTCCACGGGCGCGCAGGATACGGACCTCGTCGGGCCAGCTTTGCCTTCGCGCCTCAAGTTCGTCGCCGCAGGACCCGACAGGTGGGTGAACGCTCCCTCGATCCGCTGCCGTGGAGGCCGCTCGTGCTTCGCACCCTCCTGCTCGCCATCGCGGCGTGCATGCTCGCCGCCGTCATCGCCGCACCGGCCTCGGCGGCCGGCAGGAACTGCTCCGACTTTCCCAATCGTGGCGCTGCGCAGGACTGGCTGAACGCCTACCCGGGCGATCCGGACGGGCTCGACGGCGATGCCGACGGCCTCGCCTGTGAGACGCTGCCCTGCCCATGCGCCGGGAGCGCAGCGCCCGCTCCGGCGAACCCGTCGCCGGCTCCCGCGACGGTGACCGCGCCGACCGGCCGGCCCGCCCCGAAGGTCCTCACCGTTCGGGCGCGCGTGACGTCGGTGATCGACGGTGACACGCTCGAGGTCCGGTTCGCCAACGGCGTCAGCACGCGCGTTCGGTTGATCGGGATCGACACACCGGAGACCAAGAAGGCGGGGACCCCGGTGCAGTGCGGCGGCCGGGACGCGACGGCGCGGATGAAGCGGCTCGCGCTGCGCGACGGCCGCGGCCGCAGCGTGGCGATCCGCACCGACCCGACGCAGGCGCTGACGGACCGGTTCGGGCGCCTGCTGTCCTACGTCAGCGCCGGTGGCCACGACTTCGGGCGCGTCATGGTCGCGTCGGGCTGGGCGAAGACCTACGTCTACGGCGGGGCGGACTTCGAGCGCGTGGGCGCGTACCGCAAGGCGCAGCGGGCCGCTCGGTCGGCCGGCAAGGGCGTACACGGCAAGTGCGCCGGCAACTTCCACCGCGCGAGCTCCGCTTCCGGCAGGTAGCGCACACCTGCGCCGCAACGCGAGCGCCCTGGGCGATTCTCGCCGGGTGGGTAGCGCGATCCGCGCGCTGCTCAGTGCCGGGCGTACTCCTCCCAGCGCAGCGCCATCACGCCGAGCATGAGCGGGAACATCGCGATGTGCTGGATCATGAGCAGCCCGTGGACGCCGGTCATCGCGCCCGTCCACAGCAGCCCGATCGCCACGAACGTCGGGACGAACATCGCTGCTGCCATCTCCCAGCACGGCGCCCAGCCGTGTCCGCGGTAGCGCATCCAGGCCACCATCGGGACGGTCATGGTGACGGCCATGCCGAACAGGTGCAGCGCCGGCGCGTCCGCATCCCAATTGGAGACGTCGACGCCCGCGAGCTCGAGCGGCACCGCCAGCGCGGCACCGAGGACGAGCATGCCGAGGAGCATCGCCACGACCATCTCGGCGTAGTGGCGCGCAAAGGTGCGGACGGATGACCGGCCGCGCACGCCGGCTCGCGCGCTCGGGACCTCAGCTGTCGCGGTGCCGGCACTCGTAGGGGAATCGAACTTCGCTTGCATCCTCATCGCCTCCGGGGTTCGTTGACGAGCTCAACGAAATCGTACCCCCAGGGGGTATGCGATCCGGTCGGCCGGTGTCCGGCGGTGAGGCTAACCCCCCGATCGTCGCAGTACCGCACGGAAGCGTGCTCGCCGAATGAGAGGCGGGCGGACGAACCTGTCGCCTCCACCGATCGCCTTGCGCGCAGGCGCCCGCGGCCTCGACCAGCCCGGCCGCCCGACGATGGGCGTCACCACTGCACCCGGGTGATAAACCTGCGCCTGCTACTGGCCTGAGCCCGAGGGCGCGTCGAGCGCGTCCTCGTCGGTCGCCGCGCCCAGGCTCGGATCGCCCAGCTGCCCCTCCGCCGTCGCCGTGCGAGAGGCGGCGGGAGCATCGGAGTCGAAGACGAACATCTCGACCACGATGTCCGGCTCGAACATCACCTGTGACTGGTAGGTGAGGACCTTGCGCCCGGTGAGCGCCTCGATCATGTCCGTCAGCCGCTCCGTCATCTCGTTCTCGAACAGCTGACGAAACTGGCGCACCAGGTCCTGCTGGCCGAACGCGAGCATCGTCTTCTCGGCGGTCGTCATGCCGCCGCGCATCACGATGATCAGCAGGTCGTCGAGGATGTAGGACTTCGCCTCGGTGGGACCCTTGCCGAAGAACTTCTTCTGCGCCCGGACCATCTCGTTGGAGATCCGGGAGAGCAGGTTCTCGCCGCGCTCCTCGCGCTCGCCCGGCGTGCCGTCGGTCATCGCGCGAGCGTACCGCCGCTTCCGCCGCCCACAAGCCCCGACTCGTAGGCGAGCACGACCGCCTGCACGCGGTCGCGCAGGCCGAGCTTGGTCAGCACACGTGACACGTGGGTCTTGACCGTCGTCTCCTCGACGAAGAGCGCCGCGGCGATCTCTGCGTTGGAGAGGCCCTGGGCGACGAGCTGCAGGACCTGCAGCTCGCGCGGTGTCAGCTCGCCCAGCTCGGGCGGGGACGTCGTGCGGCGCCGCCCGCTCTGGACGAACTCGTCGATCAGGCGGCGCGTCACCGCCGGCGCCAACAGCGCGTCGCCGCCCGCGATCGACCGGATTCCCGCCGTGAGCTGCTCGGGCGGGACGTCCTTGAGCAGAAAGCCGCTCGCGCCGGCCGTCAGCGACTCGAAGACGTACTCGTCGAGGTCGAACGTCGTGAGGATCAGCACCTTCGGCGCCGCGCAATCGTCATCGCCGGCGTCCACGATCGCCCGCGTCGCCGCGATCCCGTCGAGGCCGGGCATGCGGACGTCCATGAGCACGACGTCCGGCGCCAGCCGCCCCGCGCTGTGGATCGCCTGGTGTCCGTCGGCGGCCTCGCCGACCACCTCGATGTCGGGCTCGCTGTCGAGCACCATGCGAAAGCCCGCCCGGACCAGCGCATGGTCGTCGACCAGCAGGACGCGGATGCTCATGGCGCCAGCGGGATCCGCGCCCGCACGACGAAGCCCTCGCGGTTGTCGCTGCCTGCCTCGAGCTCGCCGCCGTAGAGGCGCACGCGCTCGCGCATCCCGACGAGGCCGTGGCCGCCGGATGGCCGGCCATCGCCGTTGCCGCCGGCGCGGGCGGCCCCGGGGATGGCGGGGCCGGCATCGGCGATCTCGAGGCGCAGGTCGTCGGCGCCGAAGGCCACCGTCACCCGCGTCGGGACCAGCCCGGCGTGCTTGATGGTGTTCGTCAGCGCCTCCTGCACGATCCGGTAGGCCGCGCGGTCCACGCCCTCCGCCAGCGCGCGCCGCTCGCCCTCGATCCGCAGTTCGACGACGAGCCCCGCGCGCCGCATCTCCTCCAGGAGCCCGTCGAGGTCGTGCAGCGTCGGCTGCGGCGCGAGGTCGGCCTGCGCCGCCTCGTCGCGCAGGATGCCCAGCGATCGGCGCATCTCCGCCAGCGCCGTCTGGCCGGTCTGCTCGATCGCCTCGCAGGGCCTCCCGCGCGCGCTCGGGATCCTGGTCGAGGATGCGCCGCGCGCCCTGCGCCTGGACGACCATCACGACGAGGCCGTGTGCGACGACGTCGTGCAGCTCGCGGGCGATGCGCTGGCGCTCCTGCGACACGGCGTTGCGGGCCCGGCCCTCGCGCTCGCGCTCCAGCGCCTCGGAGCGCAGCATCCGTGCGCGGGTCGTGCGCCCCGCCAGCCACGGCGAGAGCGCGACGAGGCCGGCCGAGAAGAGGTAGCTCGCCAGGTCGGTGTGGTCGGACGCGACGACCGTCGTCCAGAGGCCGAGCGACGCCGAGCGCGAGCCCGATGAGCGCAGCGCGGTCGCCGGCATGCGCCCCCAGCGAGTAGAACGCC
The DNA here is from genome assembly GCA_963746165.1 of uncultured Actinomycetes bacterium. GTDB lineage: Bacteria > Actinomycetota > Thermoleophilia > Solirubrobacterales > Solirubrobacteraceae > CADCVQ01. Next base: position 69,376 of record CAVVAG010000018.1, read on the forward strand.
ACTGCGCCGGCGACGAGCGCGGCCGCGAGCGGCGGCTCGCCGTCGAAGATGCCGCCGCCGAGCGCGGCCTGCAGCGCCGCCGTCGCGCCGTACGCCACGACGACCGCCAGCGGCGCCCGGCGGCGCCATGCGAGCGCGAGCGTGAGCACGAGCCCGGCGAGGACCGCGAGCGGCGTGGCGCCCGGCTCGCCGCCGAGCGCGAGCTGGAGCTGCAGCGCGACGGCGAGCATGGCGGCGAGCAGCGCGTCGGCCGCGCGCGGGCCGAGCCGTCGCCAGCGCTCGGACACGACCGTGGTCGTCATGCGATCCACGGTACCGCCGCGGGCCGGGGCGGCCGTCGTCCTCGAGGATGATCCGGCATCCTGCCTCGGGCCGACAGCAGATCGCCGGGGCCGCCGCCGATCGCCCGGCATGGGCGGCGCTGCCTCCGTGCCGTCGGCCCCCTGACCGGTATGGTCCGCCGCGCCCTGTGACCACGGACGATGGCGGAAGCGACACTCAGATCGGCGGCCCGCCGCCGGTGCTGCTGGCTGCTCTGGGCGCAGCCCTGCTGATAGCGGTCGGGCTCGTGTTCGCGTTCTCGAGCCTCACCGGGGGCGGCGGCGACGAGCCGACCTCCGAGCGTACGTCCGCAACCACGCCGAAGGGCGACGACCGCGTGCTCCTGACGGTGTCGGTCATCGGCAGCGGGATCGGCAACGTGCGGCTCTCGCCGAGCGGGGTGTCGTGCAACTCCTCGTGTGAGTACAAGTTCACGCCGAACACGCGGGTGACGGCCACCGTCCGGCCGGAGAACGGCTCGACGTTCGAGGAATGGGGCGACGCCTGCTCGGGCACGGGCCGTTGCTCGTTCGTCATGGACCGGCCGCGGATCGTCAGCGCGACGTTCGCGCCGAAGCCCGTGACGGAGCCGCTCTGCGACGGCGTCGCGCCCGAGGACCGCGACCCGGGCTGTCCGGAGGATGCGCCCGGCTCGCCGGCCGAGCCCGTCGTCCCGGGGCCCGACTGCGAGGACGCGATCGACAACGACGACGACGGCCTCACCGACACCGAACAGGACCCCGACTGCGAGACGAGTGGCACCGAGGGGGGCACGACGAGCGAGCCGCCGATCACCACGACGCCGAGCACGACACCGCCGCCACCGTCGTCCGTCGCGCCGAACGAGTGCACCGACGGCCGCGACAACGACGACGACGGCCTGACCGACCGCGCCCAGGATCCGGACTGCGAGAAGGGCCGGTCGGAGGGCGCCTGAGTCCGGCGACGGCGTTCGCCGGTTCGTCGCGCGACGGGCGGGGGAAACCCCTGCAGCGACAACCGACCGAAGGGAACGCCATGCAGACGCCGACGCAGCTCGGTACCGCAGGCCTGCAGGGGTGGCGCGCGAAGGCCGCCGACGCCGTCGCTGAGCCGCTCGCGCAGCGCAGCCCGCTGGAGGAGGATCAGGTGCGCGCCGCGCTCGGCGCGCTGTTCTTCGTGCTGGCCGTGACGTACGTCGTCAAGACCGTCGTGGCCGCATCGCGCGAGCTGCGCAGCGGCTGAGGATCGCGCGCGCTTCAGCCCCACCAACCCCGGACCGGCGACCACCACGAGGAGAGGCCATGGACTACGAGGTAGACCTGCAGCCCGGACGCGACCAGACGCAGGAATCGCTCGTCGTCCGCCACGCCGACGGCAGGACCGACCGCTTTCGGCTGCACGAGTACGACCGCGTCTATGCCATCCCGGGGCTCTACGAGGAGGTCGTGCAAGACCGCTTGGAGAGCGCATCGGCGACGGTCCTCGCCGAGCGGCTGGTCGCCTGCGCGGCCGACGCGGGCGTGGACCCCACCGACCTCGCCGTGTTCGATCTCGGGGCCGGCAACGGCGTCTCGGGTGAGGAGCTGCGCGCCCGCGGCGTGGGCACGCTCGTCGCATCGGACGCCAGCGCGGCCGCGTCCCAAGCGGCGCGGCGCGATCGCCCCGGGCTCTACACGGAGTACCTCGTGGGCGACACCGACGAGCTGCCGGGCCTGCGCGGGCTGCTCGAGCGGCGCCGGCTCAACGCGCTCGTCTGCGCGGGCGCGCTCGGGCTCGGGCACATCTCGGCGGCCGGCTTCCATCGGCTCTGGATGCTCTTCCCGCCGGGATCCTGGTTCTCCGTGAGCCTGCACGAGATGCTCGCGGCGCCCGGCGGCAGCGACTTCGGCGACTACCTCGCGGACTTCGAGCATCGCGAGGACGGCGGGGGAGAGATCCTGGTCCGTGAGCCGTTTCGCCATCGGCTGACCATGTCGGGCGAGCCGATCACCTACGTCGCCGTCGTTGCGCGCAAACGGGACGCCGCGCCGTAGGTCGGACTCGCGGTCTGAGGAAGCACGCGAACCGGCGGCCCGCCGCCCGAAGGCGGGATGACGAAAGGACCGATCGAGGGAGCTGCGGTTGCGCTTCCCACTGAGCCGGCCCCGCCCTCACCCGTCGGCGAGGGCCTCGTCATCGGCGTCACCGAGGGCCGTCCGGGTGCGCTCGCCGGCGCGCCGCCACGCGCGGAACATGATCTCGCTGCTGACCGGAATGGCCATCGCGCCGTCCGCTCCCACGCAGATCGCCCCGCCGCGGCCGCCCGCCGCACGCACCGCCGCCAATGCCGCGCCGGACGCCACGGCCAGGGTCTCGCCCGCGTGGAGCATCCGTGCGTGGACCTCGTGTGCGAAGAGGACGCGCATGAACGCCTCGCCATCGCCGGTGGCGGACACCGCGCACGTGCCGTCGGCCGCCCAGGTGCCCGCGCCGACGACCGCGGCGTCGCCGACCCGCGCCGGCGGCTTGCCGACGTAGCCGCCGGTGCTCGTCGCGGCGGCCAGCCGGCCGGCGGCGTCGAGACAGACCGCGCCGACCGTCCCTCCCGTGGAGCTCGAGACCGGGCTCGCGAGGTGCGCGGCCAGTCGGCGGCGCTGGCGCTCGATGACCATGAGCTGCGGCTCGACCTGCTCGAGGTCGTGGCGCCCGGCCAGCTCGGCGGCGCGGCCGGTCCAGAGCAGGGGCGGCGCCGCCTGGCGGGCAAGCGCTTGCGCAGCGCAGACCGGATGGCGCAGGCCCTGCACCGCCGCGACGGCGCCGGCGCGGCCGTCGCCGCACATGAGCGACGCGTCGCACCACACGCCCCCGTCGGCCGCGAGCGCCGAACCGGTGCCGGCGTTGAAGAGCGGGGTGTCCTCCAGCACACACACGGCGGCGACACACGCGGCTTCGGCCCCCTCGGCCATGTGGGCCCAGCCGGCCTCGACCGCGTCGGCGAGCGCGCGCCGCAGATCCCCGTCGGCACGCTCGTCGGCCTGCGCGCGCCGCCGGCCGGCGCCGCCGTGGACGATCAGGACCGGCGCCGCCGCTGGGCCGTCGCCCGCGCGGGTCACTGCAGCGGGATGTCGATCCCGTGCTCCGCCTCGGGGCGGGAACCGAAGATGCGCCGCTCGCTCTCCTCGATCGGCAGGTCGTTGATGCTCGCCTCGCGGCGGCGCATGAACCCGTGCTCGTCGAACTCCCAGTTCTCGTTGCCGTAGCTGCGGTACCACTGCCCGCTCGCGTCGTGCGACTCGTACTGGAAGCGCACCGCGATCCGGTTGCCCTCGAAGGTCCACAGCGACTTGCGCAGGGCGTAGTCGAGCTCGCGCTCCCACTTCGCCGTGAGGAACCGGACGATCTCGGCGCGCCCGCCGACGAACCGGTCGCGGTTTCGCCAGACGGAGTCCTCCGTGTAGGCGCCGGCCACGCGCTCGGGATCGCGCGTGTTCCACGCGTCCTCGGCGGCCTGCACCTTCTTGGCGGCGGTCTCGCGGGTGAACGGCGGAAGCGGTGGTCTGTCGGTCATCGTGTCCTCCGGGCTCGGGCTGTCGCGCCTTGCGCGCCAACAGGATGGCGCACGTGCGAGAACGGTGTCAGCGCTCGACGGCTCCGGCCACCGCCCAGGCGCGCGCGGTCAGCTCGAACGGGCCGTCGCCGACCCCCAGGCGCCGGCGCAGCGCCTCGCGGAGCGCAGCGCGGTCCGTCTCGCCGAGCGACACGCAGAACGCGCCCGACGGCGCGATCCCGGTGAGCAGCGGAGACCACAGATCGTCGAAGTCCCCGTAGGCGGCGCTGACGGTGAGCGCGCCGAAGCGGACGTCGCGCAGGCCGGCCTCGGTCCACAGCTCGGCCAGGTCGCCGTCGCCGCACCACGGCATCACGACCCCTTCGTCGGCGGCCGCGCCGCGTTGCGGATCGATCTCGCGGGCGGCGTCCCAGAACGCGCGCAACAGCGTCATCTCGCCGGCGTAGTCCCACACGCAGGACGCGACGACCGCTCCCGGCCGCGCCACGCGCACCATCTCGCGCACACCCGCGGCGGGATCGCGCATGAAGTTCACGACGAGCTGGGAGAGGACGGCGTCGAACGTGCCCGCCGCGAACGGGAGGTTCTCGGCGGGGGCGAGCTGGACGTCGACTCCCGGCAGGCGAGCGCGGCAGGTGTCGACGAAGGGCTGTGACGGGTCGATCGCGGACACGTGCGGCGCGCCGAGGCGGCGCACGAGCTCGGTCGCCACCGCGCCCGGCCCGCAACCGACGTCGAGCGCGCGCATCGGTGCCTCCAGGCCGGTGTACTCGACGAGCGCCGCAGCGAGCTGTGGGCTGTAGCGGCCGACGAGCCGGTCATAGGCCTCGGCCGGGGCGCGGAACGTCTCGCCGCCTGGCATGGTGAAGGCGAGCATATCGCTCGGTGGCCGCGGCCCGGGCGACGAGAACCTGGCGCCGCGGCCGGTGACGGGGCCGGGGGAGGGGGACCGCGCGAGCCCGCGCCGGATCAGGCGCCGGACCGCCCTTCCCGTCAGTCGTAGCGCTGGATCATGCGCACGGTGACCGCGAGCATGATCACGCCCAACGCGGCGACCACGCCGAACCCCGGCAGGACCTTCTCCCAGTCGAGCTCGTCGAGGATCAGCGATCGCATCGACTCCATGAGGTAGGTGACCGGGTTGAACGTCGCCGCGATCTCCATCGGCCGGGTCAGCATGTCGCGCGGCACGAAGTTCGGCGTGAGGAACAGCAGCGGGAAGAAGATCAGGCCGCCCGAGTTCGTGGCCGCCGCGCTGCGCGTCTTGAGCGCGATGATCTGCATGAAGCCGGCGTAGACGACGCCCCACAGCGCGGTCAGCAGCACGAGCAGGACGAAGCCGAACAGCCCGCTCGCGATCGTGATCCCGAACGGCAGGGCGATCAGCACGATGAGCGAGGCGATCGCGATCCCCTTCAGACCCTCCGCCACCAGGCGGCCCAGCACGATCGCGTAGCGCGGGATCGGGATCGCGCGCAGCTTGTCGAAGTAGCCGCCCTCGATCTCCTCGACGAGAAACAGCGCGGCCATGCCGAACGAGGCGGCGAGCAGCAGCGTGATCGGCAGCTGGAAGGCGCCGTAGCCCTGGCCGTTGAGGAAGTCGGTCGACGCCGACGGGAAGAGCTCGGCGGCCTGGCCGGTGTTCACGACCAGGAAGAAGATCGGGATGAAGAACGTCATGAACAGCGCGTCGGGCTGGCGGAGCATCTCGCGCATCGAGCGCCGTCCGAGGGCGAGCGTGGCGTTCATGCCGTCACCTCCTGGACCTCGCCGGCCGCGCGGGTGCGGGTCCTGCCGGTGGCGTCGAGGAACACGTCGTCGAGCGTCGGCTGCTCGTCGCCGCCGCGGCGGGCTTTGAGATCGGCCTTGAGCGCGGCCGGGGTGCCTTCGCGCACGATCATTCCGTCGTCGATGATCGCGAGGCGGTCGCAGAGCTGGTCGGCCTCCTCGAGATACTGCGTCGTCAGGAAGATCGTGGTGCCGTGGCCGTTGATCCGGCGCAGCTCTTCCCAGACCGTCAGCCGGCTTGCGGGGTCCAGGCCGGTCGTCGGTTCGTCGAGGAACAGGACCTCCGGCTCGTGGACCAGCGCCGACGCGAGGTCCAACCGGCGCTGCATGCCACCGGAGTAGCCCTTGGTGACCCGGTCCGCAGCGTCCTCGAGCTCGACGAGGGCGAGCAGCTCCTGCGCGCGCTTCGCGGCGGCGGTGGCGCCGAGCCCGAACAGCCGCCCGTGCAGGACGAGGAGCTCGCGCCCGGTCTGGCGGGGATCGAGGCCGGCCTCCTGCAGGGCGACGCCGATCTTGCGGCGGGCGCCGTCGGGATCGCGCCCGACGTCCACGCCGGCGACCTCCGCACGCCCCGACGTGATCGTCAACAGCGTCGTGAGCATCCGCACGGTGGTGGACTTGCCGGCCCCGTTGGGGCCGAGGAAGCCGAAGATCTCTCCGGCGGAGACCTCGAGGTCCACGCCGCGCACGGCCTCGACCGTGCCGTCACGGCCCTTGTAGTGCTTGACGAGCGCTTCGGCCACAACGGCCGGGGCTGCTGTCTCGTTCATCTCGGCTCCTGTTCGGGGTGGTGGTCCACAGACGGCACCCACACCAACAACTCATCGCAGGGGACCCGCAAGCGGAGATGATCGCAGCCGGCTCGGGCACTCGGCCGCGGCGGCCGCGAGCCCTCACCGCCTGCAGCGCGGCATCGTCGCCGGGTAGGTTGCGTCCGTGTCCTCGGCTGTCGACGGCGCGCCGTGGCGCGAGCCGGTTCGAGGGGGCTACCCGCCCCCTTCCTCGGCTGCGCTGGCCGGCATCGACCAGGTGCGCGCGCTGCTCGACGGTGTCGCTCCGCCGCCGCCCGTCAGCCGCCTCGCGGGCATGGTGCTCACCGAGGTCGCGCCCGAGACCGCGACGTTCACGATGCCGGCGACGCGGTGGTTGCTCAGCCCGCAGGGACTGATCTCCCTCGGGACCCTGGCGATCCTCGCCGACGGGCCGCTGGGGTGCGCCGTCCACAGCGCTCTGCCGGCACAGACCGGCTACGCGACGTCCGAGATGTCGCTGAGGCTGCTGCGCCCCGCGCGGCCCGGCGGCGCCCTCGTCGCTCGCGGCACGCTCGTCCATGCGGGCCGCTCGCTGGCCCTGTCGGCGGTGCAGATCACGGACGCGCGTGGCCGACTCCTGGTGGACGGCAGCTCGATGTGCTTCGTCAGGCGCGTGCGGGCCGGCGTCCCGACGCCGCCGGAGAAGGAGGCGCCGAACGGCGACACGCCGGTCGCACCGCAAGCATCGCCCGATCCCTGGCAGCGTCCGGAGCTCGGTGAGGTCGTCCCGCAGGCGTTGTGGGACAGCATGAGCGGCCTGGAGGTCCTTGAGGCCCAGCTCGGCGGCGATCTTCCGCGTCCTCCACTTCACTTCCTGACGGGGGTTCGCGCCACCGCCGCGGCCGCGGGCGAAGCGGACTTCGCGCTGCCGTGTCATGAGTGGCTGTGCAGCCCGCTCGGAACGGTCGAGGGCGGAGCGATCGCGATGCTGGCCGACTGCGCGCTCGCCTCGGCGATCCAGACCGTGGCACCGGCGGGCGCGGCGCTCGCCGCGATCGACCTGAAGGTCAACTTCGTGCGCCCGGTGCGGCCTGACGGGCGCGACCTCGTCGCCCACGGTCGGGTGCGCCACGCCGGGCGAACGATCGCGATCGCCGAAGCCGAGGTCATCAACGGCGACGGCAAGGCCGTGGCGCTCGCCACCGGCTCCGCGATGCTCCTGGCCGGCCGGCCCGCGTCGCTCGACCCAGGCTAGCGCCGGCCGCGCCCCCTCAGGCCAGCGACTCCAGCACGGACACGACGGCGTCTGGAGAAGGCATCACGTCGATCTCGTCCGCCAGCCGCCGCGCGTGCTCGCGGAAGCTGTCGTCGTCAAGCAGCCGGCGGACGGCCTCGGCGACCCTCGCGGGAGTCACCTCGCCCGGCGGGATGCTGAGACCCGCCCCCGCACGGGCGACGGCCGCGGCGTTGAGGAACTGGTCGGCGGCCTGGGGCAGGCAGAGCTGGGGGATGCCGAGCGCGAGCGTCGCGAGCATGGTTCCGGACCCCGCGTGCGACGCGACGACGTCGCAGGCGGGCAGCAGCTGCGTCTGCGGGATGTAGCGCTCGATCACGACGCGGGACGGCTGGGGCCCGAACGCCGCCGGATCTCCGTCGGGTCCGACGGTGGCCACGAGCCCGAGCCCGGCGTCCCGGATTCCGGCGAGCGCCGCCCCGAAGGCATCACCGCCATAGACCAGCGTGCCGAACGTCAGGTACACGAGCCGGCCTGCCGGCGCGCTCGGCGACGTCGATCCGGACGTCGTCGTCGGCCGAGCCGGCGAACGCAACCGGTCGCACGAGCTGCCGAGCACCGACGTGATCGCCGCCCGGCGGCTGCAGCGACGGCGGGTAGATGTCGAGGTAGAGGTGGTCGTAGACGCCCGCGTAGGGTCTCGGCTCCAGACCTTCGGCGCGCCATAGCGGCGCCACCTTCTCGGCGGCGCGCCGGACCCGGACCTCGGGGAGCAGCGCGCCAAGGAGTGGGTGACGTGGGGCACGCCGATTGCCGCAGCCGCGATCGGCGCGGCGAGCTCAGCCGCGTCATGCACCACCAGCGCGGGCCGCCAGGACCGCACGAGCGGCAGCAGATCGGCCAGAGCGGCCGGCGCGCTGACGGCGCCGAAGAGCTTGCCGAACATGAAGTTCGGCCGCTCCTCCGGCGGCAGCCTGCCGATCTGCGCACGGTCCAGCCCGACGCGCTGCCACCGTTCGGCCTCCGTCAAGCCGGGTGCTCACCGCGTCGATCCCCGCCCGCTACCCCGCGTTCGCGGCTCCCTGCACCCGGGCGGGGGCGGCCCGCCCGCGGATCGCTATCTCGCGCACGTCGCCGTAGTCCGCGGCGTCGGGCGCGGCTGCCGCGGCGTCGGCGCCGACCAGCACGACCGGCTCACCGTCGCGGGCGGCGAGGGCGGAGAGGCGGAACGCGAGGTTGATCGCGTCGGCGTCGACCGCATGGCGCGCCATGGACGGATGCCCGGGGACCGGATCGCCGAGCGTCACGCCCCAACCCATGTCCAGCGCCGTGTCGTCGACCAGCCGGCTCGCCGCGACGGCGAAGCGCACGGCCTTGTCGGCGGCCTGCGGATCGCCGGTGACGTCCCAGGCTGCGAACAGCGAGTCGCCGTCGCGGTGACTCGCCGTGGCACCGTGCGCGACCAGCAGCTCGCCCAGCGCCGCGAAGAGCTCGTCGGCCGCGGCAGCGGTCGCAGCCTCGCCGTCGCGCTCGGCCATCGCCATGTAGCCCACGACGTCGCCCACGACGGTCGCGACGTGCGCGTGCTCGATCGCGCGGACCGCGGCGCGCACGTCGTCGGCGATCCGGTCGCCCGCCTCGAGCGAGCGGAAGCTCATGCGGATCGTGGCGACCTCGATGAAGTCGCCGTCGGTCAGCGAGAGGGGCTCGTCGCGTTGCACCTTGCGCCCGTTGACGCGCGTGCCGTTCGTGCTGCGATCGACGAGCGTGACGCCGTCGGCCGGGTCGGCGCGCAGCTCGAAGTGAGCGCGCGAGATCGCCGGGTCGTCGAGCAGCAGGTGCTGCGGGGCGCTCCTGCCGTCGCTGCGGCCGACGAACAGGCGGCCGGCGATCGGCACGACGCGGGTGGGGCGGTCGCCCTCGGAAAGAACGAGCCAGTCGGTTGAAGTCATGCCCACGACACTAGTCGGGATGCATCGGCGCCGATGAGTCTCGGCGCCCTCCGTCGGTCTCGGAACGAACCGGAGAGTGACCAAGGAGCCCGAAAATCCCGATTCACGCAGCGCGTTCGAGCGCACGCAGTTGCCCTGCGATCGCGGCGAGGTGGTCGTCCCAGGTCCCGCAGCAACCGCCCCAGACGTCGATGTGCGGAAGCCTTCGAGCGAGCGCGCCCATCTGCGCGCCGAGCAGCACAGGATCACCGGCCTCGAGGTGCCCGATCTGGCACAGCGCCTGCTTCTCGGCCATCGACGCATTGGGACGCAGGCTCCGAACCCGCTGAAGCCACGGTCCCGCGACCAACGCCGGCTCGAACTCGACCGGATGCGAGCAGTTGATCCCGTAGAAGTCCGGCCGGGCGTCGCCCGACCGCTGGTCCACCGCGTGCACCGCATCGATCAGCCGATCACCGCTGCGCAGCCGCCCCGCCGAGTCGACCATGAACGAGATCGAGAGTGGCAGGCCGGCGTTCGCCGCGGCCCTCGCGACGCCGACGGCCTCGGGGATGTTGCTGAACGTCATCGCGCTCACGAGATCGACGCCGGCCTGCCGCAGTGTCTCGATCTGGACACCGTGGTAGTCCTCGGCCTCGTCGGCGGTGATCGTGCGATCCTGGCCGTAGGCGTCGCCCCGCGGACCGACGATGCCGGCGACGAGGATCTGCGGGACCTGGCCCCGAAACGGCCGCGCGACCTCCCGCAGGAACGCGATCGAGCGCAGCTGGAATTCGGCGAGCCCGTCGCGTGAGATCCCGAGCTTCGACGCCCAGTCGGGGCTGGCGCGATAGTCGAGGCCGCCCAGCAGCGCGACGCACCCATGCGCCGCGGCGACCGTCAGGTACCGGTTGTACATGTCGGTGAGGTCCGTAACGGCGCGCCGGTCGTCGAGCAGCGGGTACATCGCGAACTCGGGCAACTCGTGCCCGTGCCTGTACATGAGCTCGGTCTCCTGACCGCCCTCGGTGAGGTAGAGCACGCCCGGCTGCGGCTCCGGGAAGCCGGCCATCGCTCAGGCGCCGACGTAGGCCGCGAGGTGCTCGCCCGTCAGTGTGCAGCGCGCGGCGACGAGGTCGGCCGGGGTGCCCTCGAAGACGATCCGTCCGCCGTCGTGACCGGCGCCGGGCCCGAGGTCGACGATCCAGTCGGCGTGCGCCATGACCGCCTGGTGGTGCTCGATGACGATGACCGACTTGCCGGAGTCGACGAGCCGGTCGAGCAGGCCGAGCAGCTGCTCGACGTCGGCGAGGTGCAGACCGCTGGTCGGCTCGTCGAGCACGTAGACGTTGCCCTTCTCGGCCATCTGGGTGGCCAGCTTGAGGCGCTGGCGCTCGCCGCCGGACAGCGTGGTGAGCGGCTGGCCGAGGCTCACGTAGCCCAGGCCGACGTCGGAGAGCCGGCACAGGATCCTGTGGGCCGCCGGCACCTTGGTCTCGTCGGATCCGAAGAACTCGGTCGCGTCGGTGACCGCCATCGCCAGCACCTCGCTGATGTTCTTGGCGCCGAGCGTGTACTCCAGCACCTCGGCCTGAAACCGCTTGCCCTCGCATTCCTCGCAGGTGATGGCGACCCCGGCCATCATCCCCAGGTCGGTGTAGATGACGCCGGCGCCGTTGCAGGCCGGGCAGGCGCCATCGGAGTTGGCGCTGAACAGGGCCGGCTTCACGCCGTTGGCCTTCGCGAACGCCTTGCGGATCGGGTCGAGCAGCCCGGTGTACGTCGCCGGATTGCTCCGTCGCGAGCCTCTGATCGCGCTCTGGTCGACCGACACGACACCGTCCCGGCCGGATATCGACCCGCGGATCAGGGAGCTCTTGCCCGAGCCGGCCACGCCCGTGATCACCACCAGCACGCCGAGCGGGATGTCGACGTCGACGTCCTGCAGGTTGTGGGTGTCGGCGCCGCGGACCTCCAGCCCGCCCGACGGCGTTCGCACCGACGGCTTCAGCGAGGCGCGGTCGTCCAGGTGGCGCCCGGTGAGCGTGTCGCCGGCCCGCAGTCCCGCGACGGTGCCCTCGAAGACCACCTCGCCACCGGCGGTGCCGGCGCCGGGCCCGAGGTCGACGACGTGGTCGGCGATCGCGATCGCCTCCGGCTTGTGCTCCACGACGAGCACGGTGTTGCCCTTGTCGCGCAGCGCCAGCAGCAGGTCGTTCATGCGCTGGATGTCGTGCGGGTGCAGCCCGATCGTCGGCTCGTCGAAGACGTAGGTGACGTCGGTGAGCGACGAGCCGAGATGACGGATCATCTTCGTGCGCTGCGCCTCGCCGCCCGACAGCGTGCCCGACGGCCGGTCGAGCGAGAGGTAGCCCAGCCCGATCTCGACGAACGAGTCGAGGGTGTGGCCCAGCGACTCCAGCAGCGGCGCGACGGTCGGCTCCCTCAGCCCGCGCACCCACCCGGCGAGGTCGCTGATCTGCATCGCGCAGGCGTCGGCGATGTTGATCCCCTCGATCTTCGACGACCGGGCCTCCGGGCTGAGCCGGGTCCCGTCGCAGTCGGGGCAGGTGGCGAAGGTGACGGCGCGCTCGACGAAGGCGCGGATGTGCGGCTGCATCGCGTCGACGTCCTTGGCCAGAAACGACTTCTGGATCTGCGGGATCAGCCCCGAGTAGGTGAGGTTGATGCCGTCGACCTTGATCTTCGTCGGCTCCTTGTGGAGCAGGTCGTGCAGCTCGCGCTTGTTGAATCTGCGGATCGGCTTGTCCGGGTCGAAGAAGCCGGCGCCGCGGAAGATGCGGCCGTACCAGCCCTCCATGCTGTAGCCGGGGATCGTGAGCGCACCCTCGTTGAGCGACAGGCTGTCGTCGTACAGCGCCGACAGGTCGAAGTCGGTGACGGCGCCGCGTCCCTCGCAGCGCGGGCACATGCCGCCGAGACGGTTGAAGGTCGCCTTCTTGGTCTGGGTCCTGCCGCCTCGCTCGACCGTGATGCCGCCGCTCGCCCGCACCGAGGGGACGTTGAACGAGTACGCGTTGGGCGAGCCGATGTGCGGCTGCCCGAGCCGGCTGAACAGGATGCGCAGCATCGCGTTGGCGTCGGTTGCGGTGCCGACCGTGGAGCGGGGGTCGACACCCATCCGCTGCTGGTCGACGATGATCGCGGTCGTCAGGCCGTCGAGCACGTCGACCTCGGGCCGCGCCAGCGTCGGCATGAACCCCTGCACGAAGGCGCTGTAGGTCTCGTTGATCAGTCGCTGCGACTCGGCGGCGATGGTGTCGAACACCAGCGAGCTCTTGCCGGAGCCCGAGACGCCGGTGAACACGGTCAGCCGGCGCTTCGGGATCTCGATGCTGACGTCCTTGAGGTTGTTCACGCGCGCTCCGTGCACGCGGATGCAGGTCGTGGCTGTCGGCAACGTGCAGCGCGGGCGACTGCGCGTCCGGCCTCGTGGCGATGCTCATCGTGCCTCCGTCCGGGTCATGGCTGGGAGCGCCGGACGCCTCAGCGCAGCTCCTGGATGCGGAGCATGTTGCCGGCAGGATCGCGGATGGCGCAGTCGCGGATGCCGTAGGGCTGATCGATCGGCTCCTGGACGATCTCGGCGCCGCCGGCCTGCAGCTGCTCAAAGGTGCCGTCGAGATCGTGGGTGGCCAGGTTGATGGCGGCGTAGGTGCCCTTCGCCATCATCTCGGCGATGGTGCGGCGCTCCTCGTCGGTGATGCCGGGATCGGCCGCCGGCGGATGCAGGACGATGGACGGGCCGGTCTCGTCGGCGGGGCCGACCGTGATCCAGCGCAGGCCCGCGTACCCCACGTCGTTGTGGACCTCGAAGCCGAGCGTGTCGCGATAGAAGGTCAGGGCCGCGTCCGGATCGTCGTGCGGCAGGTAGGCCTGGTGAATGGTGATGTCCATGGCCGTCACGATAGGCCCGGTGCGGGGGCCGGCGCTTCTCGATTCCTGATCGGTCTGGTCACGCGTTTGGCCACACACGACGGCATCCCCGCAGTGGCGTGCGCCGCCTCGCGACGATAGACGCTGGGCGGCACCCCGACCAGCTCCGTGAAGCGGGTGCTGAAGGTGCCCAGCGACGCGCAGCCGACCTCGAAGCAGACCTCGGTGACGTCGAGGTCGCCACGGCGCAGCAGCGCCATCGCGCGCTCGATGCGCCGGGTCATCAGATAGGCGTACGGCGACTCGCCGTACGCGAGCCGGAACTGGCGGCTGAAGTGCCCGGACGACATGTGCGCGTCGCGTGCGAGCGCCTCGACGTCCAGCGGCTGCGCGTACTCCCGGTCCATGCGGTCGCGGACGCGGCGCAGCCGCGCGAGGTCGCGCAGGTGCTGCTCCGCGGCGGGCGTGCTGGTCACCCTGAGATCGTGACGCATCGAGGATGCTGCATGCACCGAACGGGGCTGAGGTGACAGTGGGGTGCAGCCCGGTCACGCAGGCCTGGCCCACGAAGGCGTCGCCGTCCCCGCGCTCCGGTGCCCGCCGCCGAACCGGCCGAAACGTATGTGGACTTCGCGAGCTACTCGCCCGCAGCCGCGCTGGAGTGGCGCGGTTACGCGACGGTGCACGCTGTGCGGGTGCTAGACCGCAACGGCGTCATCTGATGGCGAGCGGACAGACGGCGGTCCGAACCAGCTGGTGAGCGCGTCGGGCAGGCCCGGGTCGGCCGGCGCCCCGACCCAGGCGACGTAGCCGTCGGGCCGGATCAACACGGCGGCGGGAGCAGTGACCGCGCCGAGCACCGGCAGCTCCCACTCCCCCTGATAGCGCGCGTCGACCGGCTGGACGCGGTCGGCCCATGGACCGATGTCGAAGCCTCCGGGCTGACCGAGGTTGAGCAGCACCGGCTTCGCGTCGTGCAGCAGCTCGAACACACGCAGCGGGCCGTCGGCGGTCACGAGGTCCAGATCGGGCATCCGGCGTCCGAGCAGCGGATGTCCCTCGCCGAGGTCGTAGTGGATGTCCAGCCCGGTTCTGATCGCGGCGAGCCGCGTGCGGGCCTCGTCCAGGCTCGCGAGCTCCGACACGACCTCGACCACGGCCTGCATGCGATCGTCGCGGCGCTGAAGCGCGGTCAGCGCCATCGTGTGCTGAAGGACGCGGGCGACGACCGGATGACGCTCGGCATGGTAGGTGTCCAGGAGGCGCTCCGGCGAGGTGCCGTCGACCACCTGCGCGAGCTTCCATCCCAGGTTCACCGCGTCCTGCACACCGAGGCTGAGGCCCTGACCGCCGGCGGGGTAGTGCACGTGCGCCGCATCGCCGGCCAGGAGGACGCGTCCCGACCGGAAGGCCGCGGCCTGCCGCGTCATGTCGGTGAACCGGGAGATCCACGTCGGATCGTGGATTCCGAAGTCGGTGTCGTACACGGCGATCAGCGCCTCGCTCAGGTCGCGCAGGGTGGGTTCGGTGCTCGGCCCGATCTGGCGCTCGGTCACGACGACCCGGAACCTCCTCCCGTCCTCCATCCTGTTCAGGCCGTGGATGCCGGTGGCGTCGTGACGGACGCCGCTCGGCGGCTCCTCGGTCAGCTCCACCTCGGCGATCAGGTTGCTCCTCGTCGGATCCCACCCGGGGAACTCGATGCCGGCGGCTTTGCGGATGACGCTTCGTCCGCCGTCGCAGCCGACGAGATACCGCGCCCGCAGCGAAGCGCCGTCTGACAGCTCGACGTCGACGCCAAAGTCGTCCTGCGCGAAGCCCGTCACCTCGCTCTCGTAGTAGATCCGCGCCGGCAGCTCGGCGAGCCAGGCTGCCATGATCCGCTCGATCTGGTTCTGCCAGATCCCGAGGAAATACGGATGCCGCGTCGGGAAGTCGCTCGTGTCCAGCATGGTCGTGCCGAACGGCATGGCTTCGTGCACCTGACCCTCCGCGAGGAAGCGGTCGGCGACCCCGCGCTGATCGAGCACCTCGATCGTGCGCGCGTTGAAGCCGCCGGCCCGTGAGCCGGCGAGCTCGTGACCGGGACGCCGCTCGACGACCGCGACGTCGACCTTCGCCAACGCCAACTCAGCCGCCAGCATCATCCCCGCCGGACCGCCTCCGGCGATCACCACCGCATGCTCGGTCATGGCCGCCCTCCCGTCGAGTGCGTCGGGAACGTCGCGCGCATCTGGTGCCTCCATCTCCGTCGTTTCCGGCTTGCGGCGGGCGATTATGCGGGATGACCCGGGGCTTCATGAAGGCCTCGTTTGCGGTATACATTTGGAAGTGGGGGAGCGGGTCACGCCGTCTCCACGCATCGATCTCGGCGCGCCGTCAGCAGACGTCCCGCCGCTGGCGATGGCGCTGGGCTGATCAGCAGCGCGGTCATTCCCCGGCCCGCGCGGTCGGCCGACGCTCCTGTACACGCGCTGCCACAGCCCGACGGATTGCGGCGTGCACGTCTACGACCTGCGCCGCAATACCGATCGCCGCCTGACCGAACTGGGGCTTGGACAGTCGTGGGGGGACGTCGCGCTACAAGGACTCACGCTCGTGGCGGGAGCACCCTGCGCACCTTCCGCGTCCGCAGCTGCTTGGACGCCCAGCCGCTGCTACCGACGAAGCGCACAGACACGTCGACGGTTCCCGATCGGCGGATCGCGAAGCGGTAGACCCGCGTCGGCTTGCTGCCCGCGAGCCCGCGGCGGGAGAGGCTGCGCCCGCGCTGCGTCGCACGAACGACGATGCGCCCGCGCGCCGCGGCTCTGACTGCCACCCTCACGCGCATCTCTCCACGCCGGTTGGAAATCGACGCTCGCAGCCCTGACGAGGCGGAGGTCGGCACGGGTGCGGGGGGCGGCGCGGCGGGACAGGGCACATCGGCCGGCGCGGCGCCCGGTCCCGCGACCGGCCCGCTGGAGCTCCAGGTCGCGCCGTCGAGGTCGCCCTGCAAGACGATGCGATAGCCCAGCAGACACCCCGCCGACGTCGCCCCCGGCGGATGCGCCTGCGTCCCGTTCGGGGCGCGGACGGCGAGCACCGTGTTCTTCTGCTCCAACGGCGAGGCAACGCCCACGAGGATCTGCGTCCCGTCCGGCGACCACGACAACGCGTTGGCGCGCAAACCCGCCGCCGAAGCGATGCGAATGCGCCCGCTCCCGGCGAGATCGGAGACCACCGGCGCTTGGCCGCCATCGGCCGGATCGGTGCTGGTGTACAGCAGACGCGTGCTGTCGGGGGAGAACTCGGCGCCCGCGCCCGCCCCGACCCGCTGCGGATTGCTCCCGTCCGCGCCGGCGATCATCACGCTGCTGTTGGCGCCATCCACCGTGGCGCCGCCCTCCCGCGTGTACGCGATGTGCCGGCCGTCCGCCGACGCTGTCGCGTCGCCCAGCCTCGTGCCGGGGGCGCGGCGACGAGCAGGCGCAGGTCGCTGCCGTCGGGCGCGATCGAATAGATGCTGTTGTTGATCGTCGTCCCGAGGATGCCCGAGGGCGTCACCAGCAGCCGTGACCCGTCTGCCGTCCATGCGCCGCCGAAGCACTCAAAGCCGCACGGCACCTCGTGATAGCTGCGCGTGTCGACGTCGATGACGTACACGTGGTCCAGGCAGCGATCGAGGATCTCGACGCCGGCGGTGAGGCGCGTGCTGTCGGGCGACCCCTGCGGGCTGGCGAAACGCAGCCCGGGATCCTCGGTGATCTGCTCGTGGCCGGAGCCGTCGGGGGCGATCAGATGCAGCTGTCCACGTGGCAGGCAGCCCTGCGTGACGCCCTTGTACGCAGGGGTGCTGACGGCCAGGCGCCCGTTCGCGCCTGGGAAGGTCGCACCCGCCGGATGCGCAGCTCCCACGACGCCGAGCAGCGCTCCGATCGCGACGACGACATGTCTGCGACGGCGGATCGATCGCATCCGGGCGATCGTCGCGTGCACCGGACGAACCTATCTCACCGAGCGGCTCGAGTCCGAGCTCGAGGCGGCCCGCGCGCGAGCGGCCTGGCGGACGAGGTGGTCGCGCTCGGCGACGTTCGTGGCCCGGCGGGCGGCCTGGGCGTACGCCGAGGCGGCGGCGGCCAGGTCGCCGCCGAGCTCGTGCAGATGCCCGCGCACGGCGTGCCACCGGTGCCGCTCGCCGAGCACGTCGCGCAGCCGGTCGGTCTCGCGCAGCCCGGCGGCCGCACCGAGGACGTGGCCGACCGCGACCGCGCGGCCGAGCACGGCGGCGGGGTCCTGGCGCACCGAGTCGTCGGTGAGGGCGACGAGGTCGTCGTACCAGGCGAGGATCTGCGGCCAGTCGGTCTCCTCGGCGCTGGCCGCGTCGTCGTGCAGGGCGGCGACGGCGGCCTCGATCTGGTAGCGCCCGGGGCGCTGAACGGTCAGCGCCGATTGCAGGACGCGCACGCCCTCGGCGATCTCGCGGGTGTCCCACAGGCCGCGGTCCTGCCGGTCGAGCGTGACGATGCGACCCTCGGGGTCAAAACGCGCCGGGAACCGGGCGTGGCTGAGGAGCATCAGCGCGAGCAGCCCGCGCGCCTCCGGTTCCTCGGTGGCGAGGGTGAGCTGGCGGGCGAGCCGGATCGCCTCGCCGGCCAGGTCCGGGCGGGTAGGTCCGTGTCCGTGTCCGGCCGTGTAGACGAGGTAGAGCACGCGCAGCACGACCGCGAGGTCGCCGGGCCGGTCCAGGCGGCGGGCGGGCGGGCCGGCCAACGTGCGCTTCGCGCGGCTGATCCGCTGCGCCATCGTCGCCTCCGGCACGTAGAAGGCGTCGGCGATCTCCGCGGTGGTGAGGCCGCCGACGGCGCGCAGGGTCAGCGCCACCTGGGAGGCGGGCGCGAGGTCGGGGTGACAGCAGCAGAAGAGCAGGAAGAGGGTGTCGTCGCCCTCCTCGGGGATGACGGGCCCGCCCGCCGGCGGCTCGGGCCACCCGGCGCCCGTCTCCTCGCGGCGCCGACGGGCGGCCTCGCTGCGGCGGGCGTCGACGAGCCGCCGCGTCGCGACGGTGGTCAGCCACGCGCGCGGGTCGCGCGGCGGGGCTTCAGGCCACACCCGCAGCGCCTCCAGCAGCGCCTCCTGCAGCGCGTCCTCGGCGGCGTCGAAGTCCTCGCCCCGCCGGACCAGGCCGGCGAGCACCCGAGGAATGAGGTCCCGCCCGAACCCGGGCGGGACCGCATCAGGCCGTCGCGCCGGCTCGTCGCTCACGCCGCGTCGGTCGTCCGAGGACGCTCCCACATGACCTCCCGGACGTCGATCCACTCGTACATCGGCTCCCCGCCCGGGCCGGGCTCGGAGGAGACGTAGGCCGCGAGCTCGACCGCGCGCTCGTGCGAATCGACGTCGATCATCCACCACCCGGCGACGAGGTCGCTGGTTTCCGGATGCGGGCCGTCGGTGGTGACGGGGGCGGCGTCCGGGCCGCCGTAGCGCACCCAGGTGCGCGCCGGCGTGAGCGCCTGCGCGTCGACGTACTCGCCGTTGCTCTCGAGCAGCTCGCTGACGTGATGCTGGAAGGCCATGTGCGCCTCGACGTCCTCGGGGGCCCACTGGTCGATCGGGGGGACGGGACGGTGCGGCTCCGGGCCGCCGCGGTAGCGCTTGAGAAGCAGGTACTTCGGCATCGGTGGTCTCCTGGGTGTCGTGGGCCGCGCCTGTCGTGGCCCTTCACCTGATGAGCGGAGCCGGTCAGAGCATCTCGACATGAAATCACTCAGCTGAGGACTGCGCCCTCGAGTTGCCGGCGACGAGGATGCCCGTGCCGTGGCTCATTCCCTCGCTCAGGCGGCGTGGCGATGAGTCCTTGCCCGCGATCCTCTTAACACAGCGCTTCCGCGCGCTGGTCGGATGCCGCCGAGGACGAGCAGCGGATGTCCGCCGCCCGACGCTATGGCGCATCCCTCGAGCCCTTCGCCAGCGGCATGTACGTCAACGCGATGAGCGACGAAGGAGCAACCGGCGTGGCGCGCGCGTACCCACCCGCCAAGCTCGCACGCCTCGGCACGCTCAAGACCGCATACGATCCCGACAACGTCTTCCGCCTCAACCCGAACATCGAACCGCGAGCGCGACGATGACCGGCGAGTCGCTCTGGCCGCGACTCGCGGAGCTGCCGCTCGTCATCGAGACGTGCGAGTACGACCGCTTGCGCGCCGTCCAAGCCGACGAGTTCGAGCGCGTCACCACGCACGTGCGGCTCGCCGGCGCCGATACCGACGGGCTCGGCGAGGACGCATCGGTGTTTCGCGAGGACGGCACCACGCTGCACGAGACGCGGCCCTCGCTTCCGCTCGAGGGGGAGTGGACGCTGGCCGGCTTCAGCGCGCACCTCGCCACGCTCGAGCTGTGGCCGCAGCCGCCGGAGTGGGACGGGCTGCTGCGCATGCGCCACTGGGCGTTCGAGTCGGCGGCGCTCGACCTCGCGCTGCGCCAGGCCGGCCGCTCGCTGCACGACGTGCTCGGGCTCGAGCCACAGCCGGTGCGCTTCGTCAACTCGCTCGGCCTCGGCAAGGAGCCTTCGATCCAGCCGCTGCGCCGCCGGCTCGCCGCGCTCACCCGGCGTGCGCTTCAAGCTCGACGCCGAGGTGACCTGGGGGGCGGCGCTCGTCGACGAGGTCGCGGCGACCGGCGCCGTCGACACGATCGACTTCAAGGGCCATTACGGCATCGAGGTCGAGGATCCGCAGGCGCTCGTCGCGCTGTATGACCGCGTGCTCGCCGCGTTCCCGGACGCCTACCTGGAGGACCCGCACGACCTGCCCGAGATCGCGCAACGGCTCGGCGATCAGCTCGAACGCGTGTCCTACGACGCGCCGATCCGCAGTGCCGACGAGATCGGCGCGACGCCGCTGGCCGCGCGGGTGGTGAACGTCAAGCCGTCGCGGATCGGCAGCGTGCGCGCGCTGTTGGAGGTCTACGCACGCTGCGCGCGCGAGCGGCGACCGATGTACGGCGGCGGCTTCGGCGAGCTCGGCGTCGGCCGCGGGCAGGTCGAGCTGCTCGCCGCGCTGTTTCACGCCGACGCGCCGAACGACGTCGCGCCGAGCGCCTACAACGCGGAGGACCCGCCGGGCGGCCTGCCGGCCAGCCCGCTGGAGCCGCGCCCCGCGACGACCGGCTTTCGCTGGCGTGAGACGTCAGAGCGGGAGCTGTGAGGAGCCGCCGGCCGCCGATGTGGGGAGGTTCTGGCCGGAGGACGTGACGGCCGACGTCGCGGCCTCGGCGAGGGCTGCCAGGAGGGCGGCGGTGGCGGGCGGGTCGGGCGGCTCGCCGTAGGTCGCGGCGTAGATGTGCCGCTTGGACCCGGGCAGCTCGGTCGCGACGACGCCGTCGATGAGGTGGGCGCGCAGCGCCAGCCCGGTCTGGGTCGCCACCCCGAGCCCGGCGGCCACCCACGCCTGCATCACGACCATGTCATCGGAGCTGTAGCCGATCCGCGGATCGAACCCGGCGTCGGCGCACAGGGACAGCAGGTGGCTGCGGCAGCGCTCGCAGCCGGCGATCCACGTCGCGTCGCGCAGGGTGGCCATCCCGCGCTCGCGCCGCGTCGACAGCACGTAGACCGAATCGTCGAGCAGGTGATGCAGGCGCACCCCGGCCGGCTCGGGCTCGGTCTCGTCGTAGCGGAAGATGATCGCGACCTCGACCTTGCCGGTGCGCAGCAGCTCGAGCGCGTCGAGCGGATGCGTGTCGGTCAGGTTGATCTCCAGGCTCGGGTACCGGTTCGCCAGCGTCGCCAGCGCCATCGGCACGAGCGATCCGTTCGCCGAGGCGAAGCCGGCCAGGCGCACGCGGCCGGCGTTCAGCCCCACGTGGGCGGAGAGCTCCGCGCCGGCGGCATCGATGCGGCCGATGATCTCGGCGGCGCGATCGGCCAACAGCTGCCCGGCGGGGGTGAGCCGGATCCCACGGCCGACACGCTGCAGCAGCTGCGCGCCGGTCTCGGCCTCGAGCCGGGCGAGGTGGTGGGTGACCGACGGCTGGGAGTAGTGCAGCTCCTTCGCCGCCGCGGTGACCGATCCGTTACGCGCGACGGCGTCGATGACGCGCAGCCGGTTGACGTCCAGCATGCATCAACCCTACCTATGGGTCAGCACGAAAGTTGGCATTGGACGTATGAGCCGGTGGCGCGCAAGCTGCGGGGCATGACCGCGACCCAGATCCGCCCCGCCAGCCGGCTGAGCCCACTCGTCGCCGGAATCCGCACCGCCGTCGAGAGCGATGCCGACTGGGCCGAGACCGCGCAGCTCGTCGCCGAGCAGCTGCGCCTGCATCCGCTCGGCTCCGACGTCCTGACCGCCGAGCAGCGGCTCGGCTCTCCCGACGACTACTGCGCCCACCCGCTGTACGCCGAACCCGACGGATCGTTCTCGATCGTCGCGCTGGTCTGGCGGCCGGGGCAGATGACGAGGATCCACGACCACGTCACGTGGTGCGTGTTCGGCGTCATCCAGGGCGTCGAGCGCGAGGAGCTGTTCGACGCCGACCTGAACCTGGTCGGCCGCAGCGAGAACCGGGCCGGCGACGTCAGCGGGTTCGCGCCGCCCGGCGACATCCACCGCGTCCACAACACGGCCGACAGCACCGCGATCTCGATCCACATCTACGGGACCGACATCACCCGCATCGGCTCCAGCGCCCGCCGCTACTACGACTGACCTCGATCAGGACCGCAAGCGCATGCCAACTCCCGCGATGAACGAAGGAGCACCAGCCATGTCACTCGTCCGCGTACACAACTTCGCCATCTCGCTCGACGGCTTCGGCACCGGTGAGGGCCAAAGCGCCGACGCGCATTTCGGTCATGCCGGGCAGAGCCTGCACGAGTGGATGTTCGCCACCAGGTGGTGGCGCGGGCGCGGCGAGCCGGCTCTTGGCGGCGGCGTCGACGACAACTTCGCCCAGTGGCACGGCCCGGGGATCGGCGCCGAGATCATGGGGGCCGGGAAGTTCGGCCACCCCGGATGGCACGAGGACCCGGAGTGGAAGGGCGCGTGGGGTCCCAACCCGCCGTTCCACACACCGGTCTTCGTCCTCACCCATCACACGCGCCCGTCGATCGAGATGGAGGGCGGCACGACGTACCACTTCCTCGACGCGTCGCCTGCCGAGGCGCTCGAGGCGGCCCGGGCGGCCGCGGACGGCAAGGACGTACGCATCGGCGGAGGTCCCACCGTGATCCGGGACTTCCTTGCTGCCGGGCTCGTCGACCACATGCACACCGTGGTGGTCCCGATCCTGCTCGGCCGAGGCGTACGGCTCTGGGACGGACTGGAGGGTCTCGAGAAGGACTACGTGGTCGAGGCCACGTCCTCGCCCAGCGGGGTCACGCACGTGACGTTCGCTCGCGCGGCTGTCTGATCTGAACCGCCTCGACCCACGGTGGATCGCGCCGGCTCGCTGGCGCGGCTCGAACCTTCCGAACCCGTCGCGATCGGGAGGGCCGGGCGGCCATCGCGGCGTCGAACGACGGCCGAATGACAGTGGCCGTCAGCCAGGCCGCGACCTGACGGGTTCGGACAACGACGCAGCGGGGGACACGCGCCGCTCTCAGAGCCCCGCCAAATGAGATCCGGGACGGGTCCATCGGGACGATCACGGCGCGCAAGGCCGCGTGCGGGCCCATCGCGGTGAGCGTGGCGGTGAGGCCCGCTTGCGAGTGCGACGTCTGCGCCCGGATGTGGCGCGCGGTCGAGCTGCGGTTCGACACGGCGGCAACCGATAACGGGGACGTGGCTTCAGGCGCGCCGACACGGGGAACATTGGCTGGCGCGCCTGGAGCCGCGCGGGGGCACAGCTGACAGGCTCCGCACACGATGTCGGTGACACGCTGATGCGTTGCACACCTATCACTCGCTGATCATTCTTCGGAAGCTCGGCTGATGATTTACGGCGCTTCTGAGGAGGACTCGCCATCTACGTCTTCGCCGATTCATTCCGGCGTCGGCTTGTCCGGACAGAGAATCGTCGTCGCCGTGTTGACGGTTGAGGATGTGAGCAGTAGCGTCGTGGCAGGCTTGGTCTATTGAGGAGAATGCGATGACTTTCCATGCTGTCGCAGGTGACAGGCGTCGCGTGCCGGAGCCCGCACGACCGGAAGCGCAGCGCCAGCGGTCCCCGTTCACTCAGCGCGGGTCGAGCGCGCAGGAGCTTGCGCGTGTCATGGGTAATCGCGCGTTCGCCGGGGCAACCCGGGAGCAGCGTGGGAGCGTCGATTCCCGCCTTGACCGTGGGGTGGCCTTGCTCCAGCGAGCCAACGGCCGGCCCACGAAGCGTCAGAGGACTCTGGCCCGGGGCACGCCGCGCACGGCCCGGGGCTCGTGGTACCCGTGCATGCCCCACTGCCGCCGGCGGCGGTGCTAGCTCCCCCGCCGGCGGCGGTGCAGGCTCCGCCGCCTCCGCCGCCATGCGTGCTCACGACGCGGACTCTGGTCTCGGCTCCGGATGGGACCGCCGACAATCGCACCACGGTCGGGGTCAACGAGGAGGTCGAGATCACCGCATCGACCAACGTGGCCACGTGGGCTGCGGCGTACGGAACCGCGATTGTGCCAGTGAACGCGACCAGTGCCATCTGGACGGCACCCAACGGCCGTGGTGCCATAACGGTGACCGCAACGCCGCTACCGGCAGTCGCCGCGCCGGCCACCGTGCAAATGCACGTGGTGCGGCCGGCGCGACGCACGCTGAGGAACGCGGTTCCGCGGGTCTACGGGGCCGGCTTGGCGGGCTCGGGATTTGTTGCGGACGTCGTCATCTCGCCGCTGGATGTGTCGTTCTCGCGGATCGAGGTGCAGGAGGGGCAGGTCGCGGGGGTGGCGACGGGCGTCTACTTCACCGCTGGGTGGCATGGTGCGCTGCATCCGCTTGGGCACTGGCTTCCCGTCAACGCCGCCAACGGCGGAATAGCCGACACGATCGGTACCGTACCACCCGGGTGGAACCCCCATTCGCGGCTGGTCGCTTTGACTGGCCTATCCCGCAGCGCTACCGCCGTACCGGTACCGGTGGGCAGGGCTACCTGTTCGGCAATGTCGCGCACCATCGCCAAATCATGCAGCTCGACGGTACCGAGCGCACGGCTAAGGAGAGCGTCCACAACACCCGGACGCCGTGATCGCGAGCGCAAGCTCTTACCAAAGATCGCGGCCGCTCCACGCGGCGCAGATCACATACGCGACGCCCCCTCTCGCTTCTCGGTGGGCTGAAATCCGATGGTTGAGCTGGCCTGCATGGCGCCATGGGTGGCGTGGGAAGTGGTCCAAGGAGTCAGGCAACGGTCGAGTGCCCGCGGGACGGCGGGTCGGCGGTCAAGCTCGACGGGACCTACGGACCTGATGGGCACCGTCGGCAGCGGTTCAAGTGCGTCCCGGTCAACGGGGAGGCGCCGCATCGCTTCACCGAGGAGCTTCCGCGCGAGGAGAGCTGGTCCGGCGACTGCGATGTCTGCGAGCGTCCGGTCGAGTGCGCGATGGCCCTCAGGCCGCCCGCCATTAGCAGTTCGTCGCGCGCGGCATCGCTGGCGCGCTGATGTCAGACGCTCCATCACCGACCGGCGCGGCAGCCCCTCACTGCGATGACCATTCGCCTCGGCGCAGTCGGGCCGTCCGCCGATGACCCGTCCGCCGTCCTGTTCGCCGACGAGCTGCCATCCAGCAGCTCATCACGCAGCTGCGCCGACTCGAAAGCGGCGGCTGGACCGCCAACCTCAGCACACGCCTCGCGGCATCGAGCCCGCTCTGCGAGGTCTGTCTGTCCGAGTCGCGGACACGCCGCTGCACGTCCATGTGAGCGGCAACGCGCTCCACTTCGACGCAGCTCCCGTCCACCGCACAGCCTCGCTGACTACCTCGCCCTCTACGCCGAGCACAACGACCTCAACGAGCCCGGGATGCACTGCCACATCGACGCCAGCGACCTGCAAGCCGAGGAGTGGGTTGACCCAGCCGGCACCCCGCTCACCATCGCTGGCTGGGTACCCGACCGCTAAGTGGCCGAGGATTTCAGCCCACTAGGAAGCGCGAGGGAGGGCGACGCTAGCGGAAACGAATCCGAAACGAATCGGCCTCACCCTGGCTTCGACGCCGTGGAGTGACAGCGGACCCGAGCCGGGGGAGGGTGGACGCGACTCGAAGACTGGCTGGACGCGGTCTACGCACCGGCCGCCGGGCCGGTCACCGCACGTGGTCGTCATCGGAACGAGCAGTGCGACGAGCACGCCAGCAGGCATGTAACACCGGCCGCGACCGTCCGGCGCCCCGGGATGCAGTCGCCGTCGTCGGCGAACATCAGAGCCGCATCGCACCAGAGCGCCGAGCCGCCCACGACGTGGGATCGCTGCGGAGACCGGCTCTTGGCCTGGGCGAGAGCCGCGATGAGTCCTGCGGCGTCGGGCGGTTGTACTGTCAAACCGTGACCGAGGAGGACGTCTGATGCGCAGCGTGACCTATTCGATGGGCGTCTCGCTTGACGGCTACATCGTCGGGCCGGACGGCGGCTTCGACTGGACGGCGCCCCACCCGGACGTCTTTCGCTTCTGGATCGACGAGATCCGAGAGGTCGGCGTGCATCTGCTGGGACGGCGGCTGTACGAGACGATGCTGTACTGGGAGACCGCCGACGAGAATCCTTCGCTCGACGACGCAGAGCTCGAGTGGGCCGCGCTCTGGAAGCCGCTCCCAAAGGTGGTGTTCTCCACCACGCTGTCGGCGGTGCAGGGCAATGCCCGCCTGGCCTCCGGCGGCGTGGCGACGGAGATCGAGCGGTGGCGAGCCGAGCCGGGGGAGGGCGAGATCGCGATCGGCGGCGCGACGCTCGCCGCCGAGGCGGCCGCGCTGGATCTGATCGACGAGTACCGGGTCATCGTCCACCCGGTGCTGGTTGGCGGTGGCATCTCGTTCTTTTCCCAGCGCGAGCGCCGGGTGGATCTCGAACTCGTCGAGACCCGCACCTTCGGCGCGAGATTCGTCTACCTCCGCTACCGCGTGGCGCGCTAGGCGGCTCGAGGGCCCGCGCCAAGCAGCAGGGCTACGTCTCGGGAGAGGTTGGCCTGTCGGCAATCGGGTCACGCGAGGCGGCGCCGGCGGCGGCATCAAGATATCGTCGAGCGCCCGACATGCGGATCGAGCGCGCGCGCGAGAACGTCTTCACCGTCACCGCAACGAGCCAGGAGCTGTCTGCGCTCGTGGCGGCGGCGCGGATGGCCTTCGAGGCGATGCGATGTGCGCCCGAGCCGGCGCCCGCCGTGGTGCTGGACGCGCTCGAGAAGGTGTTGTCGGAGTTCGACCGGGCCCGGGCGCGCCTGGATGAGGAGTCGCGCGCGGGCGACTGACCGCCGGCCTCGAGCTCCGGGCCGGCGGCAGAGGCTTGGACGGTCAGGCGGGCGCGGCGGCCGCCATCTGGTCGCGCACGTGCGCGCTGATCTGGTCGAACTCGCCCACGAACTTGTCGTAGTCGAAGTGGAGCGTGTTCAGGTAGGTGCTCCAGCCCATCGTGTTCTTGGCGATCAGCGCCGTCTCGACGATCTCGTCCTCCGTGGCGCCGAACAGCCTGGCGGCCTCGGTGTGGAAGTACACGCAGTAACGACAGCGCGTGGCGCCGGACACCGCGAGCCCGATCAGCTCCTTGTACTTGTTCGGGATCGCCGTCTGGTCGGAGAGCTGTAGCGACTTGAAGCTTGCCCACTCGGTCGGAAGCAGGTAGTCGGGGACCCGCTCCAAGAACTCCGGGACAAGTCCCAGGGTGTCCTCGATGTCCCGTTCGACCACTGCGCGGTCCTGGCTCATGTACGGCCACCTCCTACGTTTGGATCGGCATCGACGCACGGTGGTCCTGGCGGCATTCCTCGCGTTACGCCGGCGATCGCCGCTTCGGCCGATTCGGCGTTGTCGGACGTCGGAGATTGGTGTGAAAGGCCGCTGCTACCCGCAGCGTCTCGGGTGTGGCGGATACCTCGCGCTGGACGCGAGCCATTCGCCACACCGTCGCCGGCGCGGCGCGGAATCACCTCTCCTCTCGATCCCGCTGAAGGTTCAGCGGTGGGATGCGCCGACCATCACACAACTTCGGCTCATGCCCGCGGTTGTAACTGAGGATGATCGGTATGTTGATCGCGTCGCTGGCCCTGGTCGGCGCATTGAGCTCGCCCGCGACAACAGCGACAGCGGCAGAGCTTGGCCTTGACCGACTCGGCACGCAACGCTCGATCGTAGTCGCCTCTGGGGAGCATCGGACCTCCGCATTTCTGTCTTCCGCCGGTCGGCTGGTGGTGGGCTCAGCCGGCCGCAGCGGACGCACCGTTGCGGTGCCTGTCGGATGTACGCCGGTCGCGGCGGCGGCGCGAGCGATCGCGTTGACGTGCACAACGTCGGTGAACCAGCAGATCGTCTACGACCTCGATCGCGGGGGTCATTGTCCCGTTGACCCTGCCGGCGGGACTGTCGGGAGCCATCAGCCGCCTGGGGGCGCGTTGGGCGATGGTCGACGCGTCGTCGTCGCCCGACGGCCTGCACAGCCTGGCGACGCGCCTGGTGATCGACTGGCGCACGCAGCGCGCAGTCAGCCTCGGACGGATCGATCCATACGGGGCCCGGCGCTACGTCGACCTCGATGCAGCAGCCGCCAGCCAACGGCTTTGTGCGCCGCTTCGACGGCGTCTCGCCGGCGGGATCGAGGACATCAAGTACCTGTCGCTGGAGCGCATCGGCCGTTGGACGATCAGCACCACACCAATCGGCGCCGCATACGTCCAACGCTGCGGCACGCTGAGCAGGCGACGCCTGCCACGCGCCTCAAGTCCCGTCCTCGGCACGGACTTCGTCGGCTACCTACAAGATCGTCGCATCGTTTACCTGGACCTTCGCACCGGCAGGCGCCTGACGCGTGCGTGGCCCTCAAGCCAAACCCCACGGCTCGCCGCGGCTGGTCGCCGCCTGATCATCTCTGCGCCTCAACACGCCGATACCTACCCGGCGGCACCGCAGCTCACCTACCGCATCTACCGAACGCGCTGAGACCAGACGCCGCCCCGGCCGGCATCTGACCGCCGTCGGCCACCCGTGCGCGGTCCGGCAACCGTTCGCCGGTCGGAAACGCTCGCGTCTTCGATCCGCGTACGCAGCGGAGTCAGGCGTTTCGGCTAGCAGGAGGCTGGTGCGAGATCGGCCAGCACGTCTGGCGACAGTCGTGCGAGGGCCTCAGCTCGTCGCCGAGGTTGAAGATGTGGATGACGTCGCTGCCGGTCGAGAATGCGAGCCCGACCAGCAAGCCGTCGTGGTCGCGCATCGGGCGCACCGCGTAGATCGGTTCGCGCGACGCCAGCAGCGCAAGTGGCAGGTCGGCGTCGCGGACGACGACCGGGCCGTAGTTCCCGCGCTCTCTGTCGCGCACGAGCTCGGGGTCGAGGTTGACCCCCATGCCGTTCAACCTTCGCGGATGGAGATGTGCCGTAAGTAGTAGAGCGTCAGGCCGATCGCGTACAAGTCGCTGAAGCGGCCTCGAGGAGGGTCACCAAAGCGGCCAAGCACCGCTCGACAACACGGCCCGACAGTGCGTAGCCCTCAAAGTACTCGCAGTACGCGCTTTCACGGATGCCCGCATTGGACACCGAAGCAGCCGAGAAGGTCGGATACGCGTCGGCTTCAACGGTCGAGCGGAAGATGTCCTGCGCTGCGCGATACGCAGGTCGCTGAACGTCTCCGCGACGCATTCTTCGCAAGTTCCCGCGACGTCATCGAACGCACGACGAGCTGTGGACGGCGCAAGGCCACCAAGAGATAGACGGCGACGTTGCCGGGGCAGTCACGAAGCTGAAGATGTGCGGCCTTGGATTGTGGGAAATAGCATCAGTGCAGATACGCGGGCAGGCCACCAATAGACGACCTCGACAGGTAGGAGATCAGGAGGCGTTGGGCGAATGGGCGCGCGGAGGTACGGATCGGCTCGCGCAGCCTGTTTGACGGTCACGCGCAAGTCTCAGGAGATGGCAGGGCTGTCGAGGTTGCGCCAAGCTCCGCCGATGCCGAGTGCCGGCGCAGGCTGAGATCCAGCTCAGAAGGCGGCCAGGAAGACAGCGGAGAGAGGGCCGACGTAGCTGGCGCTACCGGCACGGAAAAGCTGGGGGCTTCAGCGGCGCGTAGTAGCTCACAACGATGCAGGCAGCGTGCTCGCGCGCCGATGCCAGCGCGAGGCCGAACAGGACCGCACGGGCCGCAACGCCATGCGTGAGCGGACGGATATCGACCAGCGCGGAGAAAATGACCGGCGATCAGCGGAGAACTTGTCTCGGCAGAGTCTCAGTGAACACGCGATGCTAGAAGTGAGTATCTCGCACAGCGTAGGCGCGAAGCGGGTAGGGTAGTTAAGAGTAAGTGAGTGTGTAAGAAGTGGTTAAAGGGGTGATAGTTTAGGTGTTTATGTTAGATGATATAGAGATTGTAGAAAGAAGGTAGAATGAAAGTGGTATGTGAGTTAGGTTGTGTGTGGTAAGTGAATGAAAGTGTTGTATGTAAGAAGAGGAAGGTGATTAAGAGGGTTAGGTGTTGAGGGATTAGAAAAGAAATTTGGTGAGGGAGGTGTTGTAGGTGTAATGTGTTTATGGTTTATGGTAGTAGGTGAGTTGTTGTTGGGAGGTTGTGGTGGGAGAGTGGAGGGTTATAAGAGTGAGGTGATGAGAGAGTGGTGTGGGTGATAAAGTGATTCAAGAGATATATTATAAAGGATGGATAGCCGGCCTTTGATCGTGCGCTCAGCGTTAAGAAGAGGCAGATAGGCGACGATCGTGTTTAGAGTAGAGGGTGTGAAGTATAGTTAGTTGATGAGTTAAGTGTTGATATTAAGGTTAAATAGATAGTATAAGAGGTGGATAAAGGAATAAGACGACCTGAAGGGCCGGCGCCACGCAAGAAGGAGCGAGACGACACCGCTGGTCAATAATAAATAGCAGGTTTAGAATTAGACTTATCGCGCTCAAGCTTAAAGATAGAGGCGGTCAACTAGCCCGACATGGATAACTGCTTCTAGGGCAACCTAGATGATGGAATGTAGGAGGATAAAAAAATAATATGTAGGTTAGAAGAGATATATGAAGGTGGGAGAGTAAGAGTGAGTTTGAGAGAGTTGAATATGGATAGTAGAGGGAAGATAGAGTAAGATATGATATAAGTGAGTAGATAGCAAATAATATGGAAAAGGGTAAGGAAATAAGAATAAGAAGTAAAAGGCTACCGCGAGCGCTCTGGGACCAGGCCGGCAGCTCAAGATCAGTCGGTGCTCCTCATTACGGCGAGCACCGAAGACCAGGCGCCGCTACGGCTGGATAAGGAGATGCGAGAGATTCAGAAGCGCGTGCAGACGAGCGACTACCGCGACGCTGTGCGGTTCGAGTACTTGTAAGATGAAGTGTGTGTGGTATGAGTGACCAATTCGGCTCTTGTGGAAGGGAAGGACACAGATGACTATGAAGACCATCAAGACCGATGGGGAGAAGAGATAGAGAGCAGCCGCTAGTGCTCAGAGTGCCTCTGATGAGGCAGCGCAGCGGTTTGGCGGGTTTGCTGCTAGAAGAGGCGCTGCAGGATGCGCTGAAGGGCCTGAGGTAGGAGGAGATCACGGGGCCGGGAGGGTTGCTGACGCAGCTGGCGGGTCGCGTGATAGAGACGGCGCTGGGCGCAGAGCTGAGCGAGCATCTTGGCGATCCGCAGGGCGACCGATCTGATGGAGCGAAAGTGCGCAACGGCGCTGGCGACGAAGACGTCAAGACCGACCTCGTGCATTCGAGCTCCGTACGCCACGCGAGCGCGACGGCTCGTTTGAGCGCCAAGCTGTGGTCAAGCGAAGAAGAGGCTGGCGGGCGTGAACGACAAGATACTGGGCCTGTACGACGGCGGCATGACAGTGCGGGACATCAGCGCGCACGTAGCCGAGCTGACGGCATAGAGATAGGCCGCGACACGATCAGCGAAGTCACAGACGCAGTGCTGGAGGACATAGCGGCATGGCGCACCAGGCGACTGGACAGCGTCTATCCGATAGTCTATTAGACGCGATGGTAGTGAAGGTAAGCGAGGACCGCTCGGTACGCAACAGAGCGTGTTATCTCGCGTTGGGCGTGACGTGCGACGGCGACAGCGAAGTACTCGGAATATGGTGGCAAGAGACAGAAGGCGCGAAGTTCTGGCTGGCGGTCCTCAACGACCTACAAGCGCCGCGGCATAGAAGACGTCCTGATCACCTGCATCAACGGCCTCAAAAGCTTAACGGACACGATAGAAGCGACGTTCCCGCAGACCTGAGTGCAGAACTGCATCGTGCACCTGATCAGGGCCTCATTGCGCTACGTCAACTACCGCGAGCACAAGAAGCCACACAGCCGATGCGCCCGATCAACACGGCTGAAACGCCTCCGAAGCTCTCCGCGCTGCACTCTTCGAGGACGAGCGGGGAACGCGACATCTGAAGACAACGAAGGAATTGCGCAGCTATTGGCAGCACGTCATCCGTCCTGTCGCAGCAAGAGGAGCTCCGCCTCGCGGTGTACACATCAACACGATCGAGAGACTGCACCGCCAGGTCAGCAAAGCGATCGAGGGCATGCTGGCACTCCTCGACGAGCAGGTCGGCACAACTGATCTACCTCGAGATCATGCGCGCCGACGCCAAATGGCAACGCAACCGCATCTGGATAGCATTAAGTGTAGCGCTGAAGATGTACTTAGGAGATGGATTAACTGGATGAGCCGGTTGATGACGACAGGCCGCACATACTCTTCGCCGGGCAGTTCTACCTCACGCTCGCTGGCTTTCGGGCTGCCGCTGTCGAAGGCGTTCGGGCAAGCGGTGCTCCAAGTGGCCCGACGCTCGGCGCCACGTCAGGAGCGCCACGACGCAGTCGCTGATGGCCTCGATGCGGATCAGCTGTTCAGCCGACGATCCGGCGGCGAGACGCGTCTTGCACGGCGACGAGATAGAGCCAGCCCTCCCAGGTCCTGAGGTAGGTGATGTCGGCGACCCAGAGCACGTTCGGGGCGGCCGGCGCGAAGTCGCGCTCGACGAGATCGTCGGCGACGCGGACGCCGGGCACGCGGATCGTCGTGCGGCCGCGCTTCTTCGGCGCACCAGCCCCGAAATGCCGGCACGGCGCATCAGCCGCTCGACGCGCTTGCGCCCGGCGCGGACACCGTGCGGCCATGGCGCAGTTCGGCGTGCACCCTGCGGCGACGCCATAGACGCCGCGGTTGGCCTGGTGGATCTCGCGGATGCGCTGCGTCAGCACGCGTCGAGACAGCTCACGGTTGCTCGGCGGCACGGGCCTGCCACGCATGAGAGCCCGACCGCGAGACGCCGAGCACGCTGCAGAGGAGATCGATCGGATGATTGGCCTTCTCCGCGGCGATGAGCTTGAAGAGCGCTCACCGGATCTCGCTCCCGAGGCGAAGAAGGCCGCGGCTTTTCTCAGGATCTCGCGTTCTCCTGCTTCAGGCGGGAGACCTCACGCCGCAGCTGGCGCAGCTCTTCTCGCTCCGGCGCTGGTCAGCCCGTCGTCTTGCGCTCGTCGGCGATCGAGCTGATCGCGCTTGAGCCAGTCTGCCCAAGCACGACTCGGCGATCCCGAACTCGCGAGCGATCTGCGGGATCGACCGGTCGCCCTGGACGTAGCCAGCGCGATCGCGCCCTCACGCGGAACTCCTTCGGAATACGGCGGGGTCTTGGCATTCGCAACACCATCCTTCTCGCAGCCGCCGGCAGACGACTCAACCGTCAGGTGTCCACGGCCTTTGATCCAGCTCGTCGTCTGACATGAAGTCAGGCGCGCTTCGGCCGTGTCTGAAATGAGCGCCCGATAATGCGCGTTATGTCAACCCGCGCTCAGATGGCGGGAGGGATCGCAGGGACTTCGCGAGCGCGCATCGCCAGGAGGATGCTCAGGATGAGGCGCGCACGCCGAGCCTACGCACTCGGCGCGTCACGACGAACCCTCCCCGGTGACCGGCTCGGTCACGACGACCTTCCCGGCGACCGGTCCCGGTCCGCCCGCGAACGCGCACGAGGCCGCGGTCGACCGGCTCAGCGACGGACGCGGTAGCGGATGTGGGTGGCCTCCGGCGTGTCGATCACTCGGACGATCTCCAGCTCGAATCAGCGACGGCAACACGTCGAACAGCCGCCGTCCCTGGCCGAGCAGCACCGGGATCTGGTGGATCTGCAGCTCGTCCAGCACCCCGGCCTCCAGCGCCCGCTGCGCGGTGTACGCGCCGAGGACCTGCACGTCCCGGTCGCCGGCGGCGGCCTTCGCCTGCGCCATCGCGCGTTCGATCCCGTCGGTCACGTACGTGACCGGCGGATATCCCCACCGGGCGGCGGGACCGGGCGGCCGGTGACTGGGCACGAAGATCGGCAGCCCGTGATGAGTCACCGCCCCAGTGATCCATGAGCTCGGCCGTCCGCCGACCCGCGAGGACGGCACCGGCGGCGCTCCATTCGCCCTGGAATCGCTCGGCCACCCGGCCGGGGTCCCCGTCCGCGTCGGCCCACTTGTGCAGCCGCTCGCCATCCTCGCCGCCGAGGAAATCGCTCGGGTCGGCGATGTACCCGTCGAGCGACACCGACATGTCGAGCACTGATGCAGACATCTGAGCCTCCTGTGGTCTCGGGTCAGGCTGGTTACGGTGCGTAGACGGGGTGGGGCCACCGTTCTCATCGGTGAGGCGAACCCAGGCCTCGTCCAAGCGAGGCCGGTGCCGTTCGCGTGGCGCGCGGCCGGCGAACGCGCGGCCGCCCGAACGGCTCGGATATGCGTCCGCGCTGTCGCCGTGGACATCCTGCGCCGCGGCAGGGCGACCGAGAGCGCTGTCATCAGCGCGAACGCATCATGAGCTCCGGCACGACAGATACCTCACGGCGCCCGCGGCCCCGCGTGGCGCTGTGGTTGGCCGTCGCGTTGCTGCTCGCCGCCTGCGTCGTCGTCGTCGTGCTGTCTCAGGAGACCTCGGCCAAGGAGCCTGCCGAGCGCGGCAGCCCGGCCACCGCTGCGGCCGCGACCGCAGCCACCGACGCCAAGGAGGCCCCGCCGTCAAGCTCCCTGCCGCCCGGCTCACGCTTCTCGGTGCCGGTTGACGGAGCCGGCACCGTCAGGCTCGCGGCGCTTGGCATCAGGATGGTCGTCGGCCCCGAGCTCGCCCGCCAAGGGCTGGTCGGCGTCGTCGGAGCCGATCCCGAGCGCCCGTCGACGAGTGTCGCGTTCACCACCGCGCAACTGCTGAAGCGCAACGCCGTCTGCGACGGAACCCGAGGCTGGATCGGTGTCATGACCCGGTACGAGGGATCCTCCGCGAACATGGGAGCGCACGATCATCCCCACGGCAGCACGATGTTCGACTTTCCCGGATTTCACATCAGCTACCAGACCGTGCAGAAGTCATGCGTCGCCAGCGCACCCGGGTATGCGGCGGACGAGCTGACCAAGGAGACGATCGCTGCACGTCAGCTCTGGGAAGCGATGGGGACCGCAGAGCCGCTCTGAGCGCGGCGCGATCCTCGCGGCCGCACAGCCGGAAGATCAGCTCCAGAGACGCACGGTCAGACCGCCGCCGTCCGAGCGCAGGAGCTCGACGGCGCTCGTGGCCTGTCGCGCGACCCACAGGCCCGCGCCGCTGCGCTGCGCCAGGCGCGGCGGAAGGTAGCCGGCGAGCGGGTCGTCGAGTCCCGCCCCGGCGTCGGCGATCTCGCAGACGAAGTGGCTCCCGACGCGACCCACGGACACCGACGTCGCGCCACCGCCGTGCTGGTGGGCGTTCGTGAAGACCTCGCTCGCCGCGAGCAGCATGTCGCGAGCCGCGGCGTCCGGCACGCCGGCCCCCGCCATCTCGGCGGCCAGCCGCACGCGCAGCTCGCGCATGTCGTGCGGCAGCGTCAGCGTGCGCAGCTGCGCCAGCGGCTCGGGTGCCGGCGTGTGAGCGCGTGCGACGGCCGCGACATCGACGTAATCGGGACTCGGCCGGCGAGCGTCGGTGATGACGTGCTGATGGGTCGCGCACGCGCGGGTCAGCACCGCGGCGGGCAGCACACGCATGTCGTACGGGCAGATGACCTCGAGCCTGCGGCCCGCGAAGGCGCGGTCGACGGCCGCCTCGTAGACCGTCCAACGGTCCCACTCGCGCGGCGTGGTGCCGAAGTGCACCTCGCCGATGGCGTAGACCGATGGCGCTCCCGCGGCCTCGGCGTCGCGCAGCACCCGGTCGAAGCCGGCGAGCACCGCGGCCGGATGCTGATACCACTCGTCGCGGTCGACGTACGTGACGTTGTCGCCGTCCGCCCCGAGCGACTCGCGCAACAGCCCCCAGTTGTGCTGGGTCGTGACCGCGACGGCGTGGGCGCCCACGCGCAGCCCCGCCTCGACGTGCGCCGCGAGCTCGGCCGACGAAGGTGTCGTCGGAGTCGTAGAGAAACGCGTCGTGGCGCAGGCTCATGCCGCGGGAGTCGGCCGGATCTCGACGCCCGGATCCGAATCCCACCCAAGCAGGCCGATCACACGCAACGCGGCGTCCGACGGCGCGGCGATCGTGATCGGGTGGTCCTGCGTTCCGCGCAGCGCGCGCAGGCCCGCGACGTCCACGAACTCGAGATCGGCGAGGTCGAGCCGGATCGGCCCGTCGCCACGCTCGTCGATGACCGCTGCGACGTTCGCGGCGACCTCGGCGTCGAGCTCGCCGGACAGCCGCAGCACGGGCGCAGGATCGGTCACCTCGACCTCGGCGAGGCCTTCGCGCTCCATCAGCAGGCAACCGAGCTCGCGTGCCTTCATCGCCGCGTCGAGATCGCCCTCGTGGGCCGCCACGATCGCGCCCTTCAGGAGGATGTGCCACTGCGCCGCAAATCGCTCGGGCTCCGCGGCGCCCGCCGCGGTCGCCAGCTCGCAGAGGTAGGCACGGACGTGCGCGAGGTGCTCGACGCACGCGCGCCGCACCGGATCGTCGCTGTCCTCGAACTCCAGCAACGACGTGACGAACGGGCAGCCCATGAACCCGTCGTCCTCGAACCACTCCGCGAAGATGTCGAAGATCGCCAGCAACCGCGCCGCCGGCGACGCGGCGCGCGCGTGCGCCTCGGCCTGCAGCCAATCGACGAGCCAGCGCTCCTCATGCAGGTCGAGGAAGGCCAGCGCGAGATCGTTCTTTCCGTGGAAATTGCGGTACAGCGTCATCTTCGCGACGTCCGCCGCGCTGGTGATCGTGTCCACCCCCACGGCGCGAATCCCCGAGCGGCTGAAGAGCTCGTAGGCCGCCGTCAGGAGGCGATCGCGCCCGCTGCGCGTGCGCCCGACTTCCTGCGCATTTTTCTGGCACGTCGCAACTATACGTACGAGCGGGCCGGTACGGCACCCCCGCCGCCGAAGTACGGCAGTTTGGCTGATGCCGGCGCCGGTGCGCGGACGTACGGTCGTCAGGAACCGATCAACCGACCACGACGACCGCCAGAGGCGGCCGCTCGTCCAGGAAAGGAACATGACCATGGAGCTCTACGGAATCCACCGCCGCAACGGGTGGGCCTCGCCCGCCGACCTGCAGGCCGCCGCCGCGCGCTCCACCGAGGAAGGCGACAAGGCCGGCTCCGGCATCCGCTGGATCCGCAGCTACATCATCGCCGAGGAGAGCGGCGAGCTGGGCACGTTCTGCGTCTACGAGGCCGACAGCCCCGAGGCGATCCGCGAGCACGCCCGCGCCGCCGGTATCCCGGCGGACGAGGTGGTGCCGATCGTGGACACGGTCATCGTGCGCGCCGATCCGGCGCCGGTCTCGGCCTGACCCGGGCATCGAGTCGGCCCCACGTCAACGCGCGAAGCCCGCTCGTCGGCAGGCACGCCGAGCGGGCTTCACGCGCGAGGAGCCGGCCGCCGAGGTGCGCGAACGCCACACCCAGGGGGGCTTTGCCCGCGGGGTCACGTCGCCGATCCTGTGGTCAACGCAGATGCCCGACCCAGGAGCTCCCATGACCCCCCGCACATCCCCCCTCCGCCGCGGCGCGACCGTCGCCGCGCTCGCGCTCGGCACGATGGGCGCGTTCGGCGCCGGCACCGCAGAGCGCCGACACGACCGCCGTCGCCGACGCCACCGCGCAGAACGTCACCGCCTACGGCACGACCGCCGCGTGGTCGCGCCGGGCTGCCGACGGCTATCACCTCGTCGTCGCGCAGGGCGCGACCGTGGCCGACGCTCCGGTGCCCGCCTCCCCCACCCCCTACGACCCCGACCTCGGGCCGACGAAGGCCAACGGCCGCGCGATCGTCTACGCCCGCGGCGGCGACCTCTACCGCTACGACGTCGGTGCTGCCGCCGAGCAGAAGCTCACCGCCCTGTCGGGCCCACGACCCGAGATCGCGCCGTCGATCTTCAAGGACACGATCGTCTTCAGCCGGATGAACGGCGAGCGCTCCGGCACGTACATCAAGCGTCCGGGTCGCACGCTCACGCGTCTCTTCCGGACCGTGGCGTACGAGACCGACGTGGCCGAGACACGGGTGATCGGTCGCTACGGCAAGGGCACGAAGTCGATCATCCGGATCATGAACATGAACGCCGAGGACGTGAAGATCGTCGCGCGGGCCAAGACCGGCCAGCGCGTGACGAGCCCGACGCTGACGCGCTTCAACGGCATCTGGCTGCGCGCCGGACGGACGGCGTCGACCGTGGAGCAGGTCGGCGTCAACGCGCATCGCGGCCTCGACGTCCTCACGGCCGACCGCACGCTGCCCGGTCAGGTCGGCTCGCTGGCCAGCTACCGGATCCCGACGCTGTACACCGACGCGTCCGGTGTCCATCGCCTCGCCCCCAAGCTGCGGTTTCGCTGACCGATCGCTGGCGTCGAGGCGCCTCCCCTGGCCATGAGTGAGGCCGTCCTGTACCTTAATAGGACGGCTGCCACCATCACCACGCGTGAGACCGTTCTGTAGCATGCTGAGTGAGGCCGTTCTGTACCATGGTGTGCCCGCGCAGCGTCTCCCGCGGATCACTTTTTACCTATGGTTTCATAGTAAAAAGTTGTGTTGACGGCGCCTGCGCCGCGTCTGTAGGTTGCGCCCAGACGGGTACTGACCTGAGGCGTGGACGGCTCGCAGTTGGGGCCGGACTCGTGTGCTCAGAGCATGCCCGCCATGTGGCCCCCCGTCCGGCGGGTGGCTCCCGGGGATAGGCATGGCTTGCCGTGCCCGCGTTCATCCAGCGGAACCGTAAGCAGGGCGAGAAGCGGGGGGTTCATGATTTCAGCAGACGGTTACCAGGACTGGTACATCGGTCTCGGGTTGTCGTTCTTCGTGATCGTCGTGGTGGTCATCATCGTGGCGACGATCCTGGCACTGGCCGCGCGGATCGCCGACAAGGCGGGGACCGCGGTCGGGGGCGTTGACACCGTCCGCGCTCAGACGACGAGCCTGGACGGTGGCGTCGACAGGGTCAACGATTCCGCGGTGCGCATCCTGCACATGGCGCGGGTCATCAG
Source organism: uncultured Actinomycetes bacterium (assembly GCA_963746165.1). Taxonomy (GTDB): domain Bacteria; phylum Actinomycetota; class Thermoleophilia; order Solirubrobacterales; family Solirubrobacteraceae; genus CADCVQ01. The sequence goes on from CAVVAG010000018.1 coordinate 108,352, forward strand.
GAAGGCGGCGGTGGGCAAATGAACATCATCGGAATGGCTGACACGCACGCCATCTGGCAGGTCGTGCTCGGCATGGGCGGGGTCGTCCTTGCCGTCGTGATCGTCCTCATGGTGCTGCTTCTCAGCCTCATCAAGGACATCCGCGGAAGCGTCGACACGCTCTTGGCCGTCGCGCCGGCCCTCGCCAACCAGACGTCGAATCTCACGAAGCTGAAGGCAACGCCGGGGGTCTTGGACCTGATCATCGCCGAGGCGCTCGTCCAGGACGAGTACATGAACGTCCTCGGCGCGCACTACGCCGCACCCGGGGAGGTCATCGCATGAGCACCGACACGATGATCGCGGTCAGCGTCGCCGAGGCGCTGCTGCTCGTGGTCATCCTCGCAATCGCGCTGACACGAGTGCGTCAGGGACTGAACGGCATCTCGGGCGGCCTCACGGCGCTCGCCGGCGCGCTCGCCACTGTCGAGTCGCAGCACCTGCGGCCGCTGGGCATGGTCGTGGGACAGATCAACGAGCGCTTCGCGACGATCCTGAGCGTGTTGCCGGGCATCGCCGCCAAGGCGGCCTTCGTCGTTCGCAAGGTCACGGGGGGTTAGGTCATGGTGATTCTCTGGGTCATGTGCATCGTCCTCGCCGTCGCGCTCATCGCGCTCGTGGTCTTGCTAAAAGGAGTCCTCGCTGCTGCGCGCAGCATCACGCCGACGGTCAACGCGATCGCGGGCGTTGCCGCGGCCGGATCAAAGGACCTCGACGCGGTTATCGCGCTTGTCACGACGCAGAACTACATCAGCCAGACCGTCGCTGGTCTCGCCAACTATGGGGGCTCACTCGATGTCGCCCTCCCCGACGCGTGAGGTGACGTATGGAACTTCCAGTTGCCATCATCATCCTGCTCATCACTCTGGTCATCGCGGCGCTGGCGCTGTATCTCGTCTCGACGATCCTGGAGCTGACGAAGATCAACACCGGACTCGGCGAAGTACTCGCCGGCGTCACCGAGATCGTGACCAAGACCGCGCCCGTCAACGGCGTGCTCGATGCGATCAACTCCACCCTCGTCACGGGACGCGACCTGCTCGAAGGGCTGGCGCTGAAGAAGACCGGCCCCGACGCTGCCGGCCTGGTGGAGTCGTGCTTCCCCGGCGAAGGTCAGAGGTTCCAGCAACGCGTCGGCGTTCGCGGCCCGATCGTGGCGATCGGTGAGGACTACGCTCGCGGCGCGGCCACCCTCAACTCGCTGCTCGGCGCCCCGCCGGCCGCCGCTGCGCCCGCTCCAGTCGCGCGCACGTCGGCCAAGGGGCTGCGCCCGTGGGAGCGGTGACGCCCACGACAGGGGGGTGACGGGCGCGCGGCGACACGTGCCGAAACACGTCTCGCCGCGCGCCGCCGGCGCTCCGGCTGCGGCTCCGGCTCCGGCTCGGCCTAGCGGAGGGCTCCGGCTCGGCCTAGCGGAGTGGAAACGGCTTCGCGGCGAAGCCCGTCAGCGCCTGCGCCGTGACCCACACGGGGGTCTGGGTGCTCGAGCGCGAGTAGCGCACCGCGCCGTTCGCGCCCTGCAGGGAGCGCAGGTACTCCACCGGCGAGCGTGCATCCCGGCGCCTCAGGCGCGCCGGCGAGCGGCCGGCGGCAACGGTGGCCTGGATCGCCCAGGCCGTCGACTGTGCGTTGGAAGGCTGGCCGGGCGTCAGCGCCATGCCGCCGTCGGCGTTCTGCTGAGCGGCGAGGAAGGACGCGGCACGGCTCACCGTCTTCGAGCCTCGCTTGCCGGCGGCGACCAGCGCCTGGACCGCGGCTGCCGTGTCGTCGATCCCGCTGCGCCCGCCCTTGCCGGCGAAGTTGTAACCGCCGTCGCGGTTGTGCTGGTTGATGAGCCAGGCCGCGGCGCTGCGCACCGTGCGGTCGCTCTGCGAGCGGCCCGCCGCGCGCAGCGCCAGGATCGCGAATGCGGTCTGGTTGACGAGGCCCGCGAACGAGCCGTCGCGCCGGCGCCCGCGGATGAGCTCGCGGACGAGGTCGCGGCCGCCGACCGAGCGCACCGAGCGGCCGGCGGCGCGCAGGGCGAGGATCGTGCGCTCGATGTCGCCGATGCCGCGCACGCGTCCGATCCCGCGCACGATGTAGTCGACCGGTGAGCGGCCGTTGCGGCGCACGCGGTTGGGGTCGCGGCCCGCGGCCTTCAGGCCGAGCACGGCCCAGCTCGTGTGCAGCTGGCTCGAGGCGCGGCCGGCGTCGCCGCCGAAGCCGCCGTCCGTGTTCTGCGCCTCGGCGAGGTACGTGATCGCGCGCGCCGAGTTGCGATCGGCGGCGCTCGCCGGTGGCGGCGTGGCCAGCGCGCCGAGCGCGAGGAGCACGGCGGCGACCGCGACGGCGGCGCTGCCGGCACCGGCACCGGCTGTAGTGAGCGGCTTCCAGGTCACGTCGAGCCGGTCACGGTAGCGCTGCAGCGCGCGCGCCAGCAGCGGTCCGAAGGCCAGACAGAACACGACGTTGCCGGCAGCGTGGCCGAGGTTGAACGGCAGCCCGCGGCCCGCCATGACGAGGTACTCGTTCAGCGAGTGCTCGCCGGAGTACATGACCCAGAGGTGCAGGTCCAGGAAGGCCCCGTAGGCGAGGCCGGCCACGGCGCAAGCGGCGGCGAGCGACCAGCGCCCGAGTTCACGGCCGAACACGCGTGCCAGCAGCGCGCCGAAGACCCCCACCCCACCCCACGCCGCCATCTGCCACGGGGTGAACGGCCCTTGGCCGAAGAAGACGTTGGACGCGAGTGCCGCGACCGAGCCGACGGCGAAGCCGGGCGCGCCGCCGAGCACGTAGCCCGACAGCAGCACGATGTCGGTCGTCGGCTTGACGCTGGGCAGCGGGGCGAAGGCGATCCGGCCCAGCGCGGCGAGCGCGGCGAGCGTGGCGACCAGGGCGAGGACCTTGGCCGACGGGCGGGCGCGCTCGTACCAGGCGAAGCCCGTGCCCAGCGCGAGCGCGAGCAGCACGAAGCTGGCGAGCTGCCAGGTCACGGGCGCGCCTCGATCGTCATGCGTCCGCGCAGCAGCTCGGCGCCGTCCTCGGGCAGCAGCGCGCCATCGACGATCCGGGCCGTCTCGGTCGAGAAGTACCAGCCGCCGCTCAGCACCTCGGCGACCGGGCCGTCGGCGATGACGCGGCCGTCGGCGAGCAGCACGACGCGCTCGGCGAGCGTGGCCGCGAACTCGGGGTCATGGGTGGCCACCAGCACCGCGCTGCCCGCGGAGGCGGCGGCGCGCAGCATCGACGCGAGGTCGCCCTTCGCCGCGCGGTCCATGCCGCGGGTCGGCTCGTCGAGGCAGAGCGCCGCCGGGGACGCCGATTCGCGCCCGCGGGCGGTGTCCCCGTCCTCGCTGCCCGACACGATCGCGAGCGCGAGGCGCTGGCGCTCGCCACCGGACAGGTCGCGCGGGTGACGATCGGCGAGGGCGGCCAGGCCGGCGGCCTCGAGCGCGGCCGGGCCGAGCTCGCCGCTCACGCGGTCGGCGAGGAAGTAGTCGTTCGGGTTCTGCAGCAGCAGCGCGACCCGGCCGGCGGACTCGACGCGGCCGCGGGTCGGCGCGAGCAGCCCGTTGGCGTGGCGCAGGAGCGTCGACTTGCCCGCGCCGTTGCGGCCCATGAGCGCCACGCGCTCGCCCGGCGCGAGGGCAAGATCGACGCCCCGCAGCACCGCGCGGCCCCCTGCACGCTCGTGCCACACCCCGCGGAAGGCCAGCGCCGGCGGCTGCCTCGTCGCCGTGCGCCGGCTGCGCACACGCAGGCCGCGCCCGACGCGCCCCCCGCGTGGCTCTGCCGCGACCGCGGCCGGCAGCACGGCGCCGGTCTCCTCGGCGAGCAGCCCGTGCGCGCGCAGCGTGGCGCGGGCCTCCTTCACGCCGCTCGGCGGCGGGCGCAGGCCGGCGCGAGCGAAGAGCCGCGCCCCCGGCGTCGCGAGCGCCGGCGCCCGCTCGGCCGCCCACTCCAGGAAGCCGCGCGGCGGGGCGTCGCAGGCCAGCGCCCCGCCATCGAAGGCGAGCACGCGATCGGCGGCGGCGAGACAGCGCTCGAGCCGGTGCTCGACGAGGACGATCGCCGTCCCCCACTCCTCGTTGAGGCGGCGCAGCAGCCAGACGAGCTCGTCGCCGGCGACCGGGTCCAGCTGCGAGGTCGGCTCGTCGAGCAGCAGGATCCGCGGGCGGCCCGCCAGCGCGGCCCCGAGCGCGACGCGCTGCAGCTCGCCGCCGGAGAGCTCGTGCGTCGAACGGTCCAGCAGGTCCCCGATCCCGAGCGCAAGCGCCGCCTCCTCGACCCCGCGCGCGACCGCCGCGCCGCCATGGCCGCGGTTCTCCAGTGGCAGCGCGAGCTCGGCGCGCACGGTCGAGAGGACGACCTGCGTCTCGGGATCCTGGAAGAGGGTGCCGGCGATCGCCGAGAGCGCGGCCGGTCCGTGGTCGCGGGTGTCGAGGCCGCCTGTCACCACGCGGCCGGCGAACTCCCCGCCGTGGAAGTGCGGCACGAGCCCCGAGGCGGCGCGCAGGAACGTCGACTTGCCCGACGCCGAGAGGCCCGCCGCGACGACGAACTCCCCAGGGGCGATCGCGACCGACACGTCGCGCAGGGCCGGCTCCTCGGCATGCGGGTAGCGGTAGCTGACCGCCTCGAAGCGCAGGACCGCATTGCTCATCGGACGATGCCCCGCCGATCGCCGAAGGGCGCCAGCGCGACGAGCACGAGCGCCGCGCAGAGCACCCATTCCGCGGCGCCGGCCGGCGCCACGGTGCGCGGATACGCCTCGAACGAGCCGATGCCGAGCAGGCGCGCCCCGCCGGCGAGGACGAGCAGCCCTGCGGCGGCCGCGGCCACCGAGATGTCGTGTCGCGACCACGGCTCGCGCACGCGACCGGGCCGGCCGCGGGCGGCGGGGCCGGCGTAGCCGCGCACCTCGAGCGTCGCGGCGACGTCGAGCGCCCGGTCGAGGGCGCCCGTCGCGACGGCGCGGACGATCTGCAGCCGCTCGGAGGATCTCATCCCGTGCGCCCCGGCGCCCGCATCGGGACGGCAGCGGCGCGCGTCGGCGAGACGCCGTGCATCGCGGCCGAGGACGGGCACGAGGCGAACGGCGAGCGCGGCGGTCAGCGCCGAGCGGGCCGAGATGCCGCGGAAGCGCCGCAGCAGCTCGTCGGCGTCGACGATCGCCGCCAGCAGCGCGGCGCCGGCCAGGACCACGAGCAGCGCGCGCATGCCGAGGATCGCGCCGAAGACGAGGCTCTGCTCGGTGACGTCGAGCGTTCCCAGCGGGCCCAGATCGCCGAGCCGCAGCACCACGTCGAGCCCTTCGCGCGCGACGAGCGGATTGACGAGCGCGATCATCACCGCGAACGGCACGCCGAAGATGCACGCCCGCAGCAGCTGATGCCCGGCGCCGGCGAGCACGCCCGCACCGAGGATGGCCAGCCCGATGGCGGCGAGCACGAGCGGGTGCTCGAACGCCAATGCGGCCGTGACGAGCGCGCAGGCGTACGCGGCGGCGACCGGGGCGCGGGCCGCGTGCAGCGGGCTCATCCCGCGCTCACGCCGCGGCATCATCCCTCCGCGCCCGGCAGCGGCACGCGCAGCACGGCGCCGCGGTCGGTGGCGACGGCAAAGCGGTTGCGCAGCAGCCGCTCGTCGAAGGCCCGCACGGCCGCTGCGACGCCGGGCGCGTCCGTGCCGGTCACGAACCAAACCGGCGGCCGGCCCGGCTGGCGCGTGGCCGCGACCAGCCCCGCGGCGGCGGCGAGTCGCCTGGCCACGCGCCCGCGGGGGTCGAGCAGCGACAGGCCGGCGCCCTTGTCGGCGAAGCGGGCGAACACGCCGCTGGCCTTCGGCCCCTGCTCGAGGCTGCGAGCCTCGGGCGTGCCGTCGCGCAGCCGGCCCCAGGCTCCCACGAGGATGCGCAGCGACCCATCGCGCGCGGCGCGGCGAAGCGGGCCGCGCGTCGCGTCGACCCCGTGCTTCTCGAGCCTCGCCATGACGGCGTCACACGCCGGCGACGCGGTGAGCTCGCACTGGACCTTGACCGGCGTCCGGCCGCCCGCGCCGTGCAGGAACGGCTCGGGGAACGAGCCGACGACGGCCGGAACGTCGGGGGTGAGTCCCCACTCGTGGTGGTCCCACCAGATCCGGTCTCCGCCCGCGACGCGCAGCCCGCCCGCGCCCTGGTCGGTGAGGATGCCGTCGACGTAGATGAACCAGTCGACCGGCTGGCCGTCGTGGCGGCCGCCGGAGATGCCCGAGATGCCCTGCACGAAGTCGCCGCCGAAGCGGGTCGTGACCTTCGCGTTGCGCTGCGTCACGCGCATGACGGTATCGGCGCCTGAGACCTCCGCGTCGTCGATCGCCAGCACCGCGCGGGCGCCGAAGTCACGGGTCGCCGTCAGGCTGACCGGGCTCTCGGGCTCCTCGCCGGGCCCGACGCCGCAACCGGCCAGCGCTGCGACTGCTGCGCCGGCGGCGGCGACCAGGCCCAGCGCGCGACGGGTGCTACCGGACATGGAAGACGACGCGGTTGGCTCCGCGCCGCCGTCCGTCGTCGCGGTTGCTCGCCTTGTCGACGGCGTTGACGTCGAGCACGTAGCGGCCGCGTCCCAGCTTCTGCGGCAGCAGGTAGTCGATCTGCTCGCGATCGCCGATCGCGAACCACGGCGCCCGGCTGACGCCGCACGGGATCCGTAGGAAGCGCTCGCTCCTGCCGCTGTAGTACTCGCAGCGGGGGCCCACCCTGCGCGTCAGGCGCAGCTTGACCACGGCGAGCCCCGAGACGTCGGGGGTGATCGTCGCGGTGATCCGGCGGGGCGCCGCGGCACGGCTGAAGCGCTGGCCCTCGCGGATGCCGGTGATCGCTGCGGCGGGCGCTGTGCGATCGGGCGAGCCGCAGATCCCGTCGCCGCCATTGGTCGCGCAGGCCGTCTCGGACGCGGACGGCGCGCGGTTGGACTTCGTCGCGCGAAGGCTGAACGGGCCGACCCCGCCGACGGTCACGGTCGCGTTGCCCGCGGCGTCGGTCGTGACCGGCGCGTCGCCGCCGGTGACCTCGGCGCCGCCGACGGGCGTCGGCGCGCCATCGGCGGCGTACTCCACCACGGTGATGCCGAACGGCGCGCCCGGATCGACGACGCGCGGCGTGATGAGCCCGAGCGGCAGCACGGGCGCGTTCGTGCACAGGAACGTCACCGGATCGCTGATGCAGCGGTCGACGAAGAACAGGACCTCGTCGCCCTGCTGCAGCTCGGTCGTCGTGCCGCAGATGCCCTCGGTCGTCGAGCGGTTGTTGATCCACAGCGCGAAGTACTCCGGCGCGGGGAAGATGTGCGACTCGCCCCTGATCGTCTGCACGCTGTAGCCGAGGCCGTCGAACCAGGGCCCGCTCCAGTCACCGCCGGTGGCCTTCTCCAGCGCGCCGGCGGCGCCGGTGCCGGTGCAGGTATGGCCGGCCTGGCCGTCCTTGTTGATCGGCGCCGCGTCGGTGCGCACCGCCGTCCGCGGGACGAGGGTCGTGGCCGCGCCCTCGATGCGCACGGTGACGTCGGCCGGGCCGGCGGCGTACGCCGGCGCGGTGGAGACGGCGCCGAGCAGTGCGCCTCCGACGAGGACTGCGAGCAGACGAGACACCACGAGAAGCCACCCCTTTCCGCGAGGGCGTAAGTGCTTGGTGGCCGGAGGCAGGTCTCCTGGCTTCCGGGCTGTCCGGCCGCGCCTTCCCGGCCGGCTCTCGCCCAGACCGGTGGCTGCGCCCAACGTGGGCGCGTGCGGTGGCATCCCCGGTCACAGTGGCGGGTCCGCACCGGATTCGCACCGGACTTCCCTTCACCACCGACCAATGAACGCGGCCAGTGTACCCCCGTCGGCTCATCGTCCATGGTCGCGCGTGCGCGCGCGAGCAGCGGATCGAGCGTGCCGATGGCGCACACTTCAAGCGCATGCTGCGCCGTAGGCAGACTCCCAGGCCCGAACCCGACCCGACGCCGGACGACCGGGCGTGGTCGGCGCGCTCGAACCTGCACGACCGCGACGTCGGCCAGGACGTCGTGCGCTACACGCCGCTGCCCGCCGAGACCGGCCCCACCTGGGCCCCGGACCAGCTGTCGATCTGGCCCGTCGAGGGCGGCCGCTTCGGCATCGACGCCCACTACCAGGGCGCGACCGGCGCCCAGCGCGCGGCCCATCAGGTCGAGCGGCTGGCGGGTGCCGGCCTGGCCGCAACGGCCCGGCCCGCCGCGCACGGCGGCGCGATCCTGCGGCTGGGCCCGCTCGCCCACGAGGCGGCGTGGCTTGCGCTCGAGGCCTTCCTGGGCCGACCGCTGGACGTGGGCGGCTGAACGCCCGCACGCACCGGCCGGTCGAGTTATGCACCCACCGGGTGCATAACCCGCCCCGTCCTCCGCCGATCCGTTCAGGCGAGCTCGCGGGTCAGGTCGTCGAGCAGGTCGAGCTGCTCGTGGATGCCCGTCTCCATCCCGGTGGCGATGATCGCGTCGCGCTCGTCGCGGCTGCCGACCTGCATGAGCTGCTCGAGCAGCGTGCGCCCGTCGCCGAGCGCCGTGAACGTGACGGTGGTGACGGCGGGCTCGCCGTCCTGCGGCCACGGGCCCTCGTAGATCTCCGTCGCGACGATCCGCTCGTTGGCGACGATCTCGCGGTACTCGCCGTGAAATCCCACCTCGTGGCCGCCCGCGGCGATCATCACGTAGCGCCACGCGCCGCCGACGCGCAGGTCGATCTCGGCGAGGGTCATCTCGCCGCGCTGGCCGCTCCACCAGCGCTTGACGAGCTCGGGCGTCGTCCACGCTCTGTAGACGAGGGCCGGGGGCGCGTCGAACTCGCGCGTGACGAGGATCTGCTCGTCGGTGGGGAGCGTCACCTTGGCGGTGTCGCTAGGGCTCAATGCCATCACCTTCCTCCTGTCGCTTGAGGTCTTCCAGCACGTCGTCGAGCTCGTCGAAGCGCTCCTCCCAGGAGGCCTCGTAGCGCTTCACCCAGTCGTGGATCGGCTTCAGCGCGTGCCCCTCGAGCCGGTACAGCCTCCGGCGCCCCTCGTCGCGGACGGCCACGGCCCCCACCTCGCGCAGGACGCGCAGGTGCTTGGACACCTGCGGCTGGGTCAGCCCCAGCGCGCCCACGAGGTCGTTGACGGGACGCTCGCCGCCCGCGAGGACGTCGAGGATCTGCCGGCGGCGCGGCTCGGCCACGGCGTTGAACGCATCTGCCGTGGTGGCCGCTCGTGCCATGACCGGAATATATATGCCGTTATCGGCATGTGTCAAGGCCGGGGAGCGCATCCTCGGGCCGCGCGGTCCGTTGACGTGGGAGAGGACGTCCCCCTCGCCCCTCGCCGCCGTCAAGGAGTCGCCGTGCCCTTCCCTCCATCAGACCGCACCCTCCCTCAGCACCCGCGTGTCGCCCTCGCCGGCCTCGCGCTCCTCGTCGCCCTGGCCCTCGCGCTCGTGGCGCCCGCCGGCGCCCCGCACGCCGCCACCGGCGCCGTCCCGGTCGACGACATCACGATCGCCGGCACGCCGAGGCTCCACGTCGAGGCGCCGGGCACCGGCGCGGGCTACAACGCCGCCTGGATCACGTTTCGCACGAGCCCGCACCTGCACATCTCGCGCCAGGTCGTCGTCGAGATCCGCGGTCTGAAGGGCCGCAGCTACGGCGGGTCCGGAGCGCCGAACTGCGTGCGCTCGACGGTCATCCAGGCCAACAGGCTCGTCAAGCGCGGCCACCGCTACCGCGTGCGCTTCTACGCGCGGCCGGGCTCACACGGCACGGCCACGACGCTGCTGAAGACCATCACGCTGACCGCACGCCACTTCGCGTCACCGCGGGGTCGCGCATCCGTCCCGCGCTGCTGATCAGGCCGCCCGCAGCAGCTCCTCGGCGTGACGGCGCGCCGCCTCGTCGGCGTCGCCGTCGGCGCCCATCATGCGCACGAGCTCCGATACGACCTCGTCGTCGCGCAGCTCGCTGACCGTCGTCTGCGCGGGGGTGCGCGACGTGTCCTTGGCGATCGAGAAGTGCCGCGCCGCCAGCGACGCGACCTGCGGCAGGTGGGTGATGCAGATGACCTGGCGCTCGGCGGCGAGGTCGCGCAGCCGGTCGCCGACCGCGCGCGCGGTCTGGCCGCCGATCCCCGCGTCGACCTCGTCGAAGACCAGCGTCCTCGCCCCGCCGGCGCCGGCCGCGGCGACGCCCATCAGCGCGAGCATCACGCGCGACAGCTCGCCGCCCGACGCCGTCTCGCGCAGTGGCCCCGCGGGCACGCCGGGGTTGGGCGCGATGAGGAACTCGACGACGTCGCTGCCGGTCGGCCCCGGCTCGCGATCGGTGAGCTGGACCTCGAAGGCGGCGCCCTTCATCGCCAGCTCGTCCAGGCGCCGGCGCACGGCCGCGGAGAGCTTGGGACCGGCCGTCGCGCGGGCCTTGTGCAGTGCCGCGGCGCCCGTCGCCAGCTGCGCGCGCGCCGCTTCCAGCCGCGCGGTCGCGGCCTCGATCGCCACCTCGGCGTCCGCCAGCTCCGCGCGCCGCGCCCGGCACGCCTCGGCGTGGGCGAGCACCGCGGTGATCGTGCCGCCGTGCTTTCGCTCCAGCCGCTCGAGCACGGCGAGGCGCTCCTCGACCACATCCAGGCGGCCCGGCTCGCCATCCAGCGCCTCGGCGTAGGAGCGCAGCTCGCCGGCCACGTCGTCGAGCTCGTAGGTCAGCGCCTGCCAGCGCTCGCCGAGCGCGTCCAGCGCCGGGTCGATGCCCTGGGCGCCGATCAGCCCGCGCCCGGCGCCCGCCAGCAGGCTCGCGATGCCGCCATCGTCGGCGCCCACCGCCTCGCGGCGGAGAGCGAGGCTCCGCGCAGCGCCTCGACGTGGCGCAGGCGGTCGCGTTCGGAGCGCAGCGCGGCGGCCTCCTCCTCGCTGGGGTCGGCGGCGTCGATCTCGGCGAGCTCGAAGTCGAGCAGGTCGAGTTCGCGCTCCCGCGCCCCGGCCAGCTCACGGCGCTCGGCCAGCGCCGCCTGCGCATCACGAGCGATCCCGTGCGCGGCCGCGACCTTCGCACGCCGGGCGAGCTGGGCGTCGCCGCAGAAGCCGTCGAGGATGTCGAGCTGCGCGCCGGCGAGCGTCAGCTTGCGGTGCTCGTGCTGGCCGTAGAACGTGATGAGCGGCTGCGCGAGCTCGCGCAGGTCGGTGACCGTGGCCGAGCGGCCGTTGACGAGCGCGCGCGTGCGGCCGTCGGCGCCGATCCGCCGCGCGAGCACGACCTCGTCGGCATCGGCCGGCAACCGTTCGCCGAGCTCGCCGCGCAGCGCGTCGGGCAGCTCGAAGACGCCCTCCACGTACGCCTCGGCCGCACCGGGCCGCACGATGCCGGGCTTCGCGCGCCCGCCGAGCAGCAGGTCGAGCGCATGGGCCAGGACGGTCTTGCCGGCGCCGGTCTCGCCCGTCAGGACGTTGAGGCCGCGCTCGAGGCGCAGCTCGGCGCGCTCGATGAGCAGGAGGTTCTCGACGCGCAACTCGCAGAGCATCGCCACGGTGTAGCAGCGGCGCCCGACAGATCGCCGCGTTGCGGCTGTTTTGTCACGAGCTGAGGCGCCCGAACTTCGCCCGCAGGCGCTTGTAGAACGACGAGCCGGGCAGCTGCGCGAGCGCCGTCGCAGCCGGGTGAAAGCGGGCGTTGATGTCCTCGCCGGGGGCGATCTCGCAGACGGGTCGCCCGTCGACGAAGACGTCGACCGCCTCGCGGCCGTGGTTGGTGACCGTCAGCGTGTCGGCGGGCGCGACCACGAGCGGGCGCGCGGTGAGGGAGTGCGGCGCGATGAACGACACGCAGAAGCCCTCCACGCCCCACGCCAGCACGGGCCCGCCGTTGGCGAGGTTGTAGCCCGTCGAGCCGGCAGGGGTGCACACGGCGAGGCCGTCGCAGCGCACCGACCCGACCTCCTCGTCGCCGACGCCGTAGGCGAGCTCGGCGACGCGTCCGCCGACCTTGCGGTGAAAGGAGATGTCGTTGATCGCCTTGTGGACAGCGCCCGCACCGGTCTGGAAGACGATCGCCGGGAGCGCCAGCTTCTCGAACTCGCCGGCGAACGCCTGGCGGAAGCCGAAGCCGTCGAGCTCCTCGGGCTCGACCGTCGCCAGGAAGCCGACCTCGCCGTAGTTGACGCCGAGGACCGGCACGCCGGTGCCCGCGTAGCGGCGCAGGCCGCGCAGGATCGTCCCGTCGCCGCCGAACGCGACGCACAGCAGGACCTCGTCGATGACCTCGGCATCGACTTCGATCACGCCCTCCTGCGCCGTCAGCCCGTGCTTGGCGGTCTCGTCGGGGTCGAAGCGCAGCGTCACGCCACACGCGCGCGCGTCGGCGATCAGCCGCTGCAGCGATGGCGCGACCTGATCGGGGCGCTGGTGGCTCATGACGGTGACCGCGCGCGGCCGGCTCATGGCTCGACCTCCCGTGCGGCGCCTTGAAGGTCTTCGGAGCGATCGCCGGCGCGGCCCGCCTCGGCCAGCCAGGCGAAGCTCTCGCGGTTGCCCTTCGGCCCCGGCAGCCCCGAGGACGCGAAGCCGAGCACGGCGGCGCCCAGTCCGTGCGCGCACTCGGCGACCGACACGAGCAGGTCGCGCCGCTGATCGGGGTCGCGCACGACGCCGCCCTTGCCGACGTTGCCCCGCCCCGCCTCGAACTGCGGCTTGATCATCGCGAGGACGTCGTACGCGGAGGCGGTGCAGGCCAGCACGGCCGGCAGCACCTTCGTCAGCGAGATGAACGAGACGTCGACGACGACGAGGTCCGCCGCGTAGGGCAGCGCGTCCGGGGCGAGCGCGCGCGCGTTCGTGCGCTCGAGCACGGTCACCCTGGGCTCGTTTCGCAGCCGCCAGTCCAGCTCGCCGTAGGCGACGTCGACGGCGACGACGTGCTCGGCGCCGCCCTGCAGCAGGCAGTCGGTGAAGCCGCCGGTCGAGGCGCCGACGTCGAGGCAGCGCCGGCCGCCCACCTCGATGCCGAAGTGCTCGAGCGCGTTGGCGAGCTTGATGCCGCCGCGCGACACGAAGCGCGGGGCCTCGTCGACGGCGACGACGACGTCGGGGGCCACGAGCTGCCCGGGCTTCTGCGCCCGCTCGCCGTCTCGGCCGATGCGCACCTCTCCCGCCATGACCGAAGCCGCGGCGCGCGTGCGCGATGCGAACAGGCCGCGCTCGGCCAGCAGGGTGTCGAGGCGAACGCGGGCCACGGCCCCACCGTACCCGCACGCGCTGTGTGACCCTTGTCACTCATGACTGGCCAGTCAGCCAGGACACTGTCGGAGGGTGGTGAGCGCGCAGGCCCCTCCCGATGGCCTGCTGATCCATGCCGCCGCCCCGCCGGACCCCAAAAATCACATAGCAGTGTCTCCTCCTCCCGAAGCGGCCCGCCTCCCCCGGCGGGCCGTTTCCTGTCGACGGCCTGGGCACGAGCCGATCAGCGGCGCCAGTTGGGGATGCGCACATGGACGTGGTCGTCGTGGTGCGCGATCGCCTGCACGATGTCCGCTGGGCCGCCGAGGCGGACCTTCGTGCCCACGAACGCGAACTGCGCGCCTGCGGCCACGAAGCGGCTGACGAGATCCTGCGCGAGGGTACGGTCGACGTCCGCGACCTTGCCCGGCGGCAGAAGCGCACGGTCCGCGCGCGGGTACAGCACGTCGACGTCGAGACCGTTCTGATGCGACGCGTGACCCAGCCCGCCGAAGTCGCTTCCGAACGGCCCGCCGTAGGGCAGGCTGATGTCGCCGATCAGGACCGGCGGCGCACCGGGATTGGCGAGACGGTAGTCGCGCAGCACGTAGAGCAGGAAGGCGAGCAGGCGATCGGTGCCCCAGCGCCGATCGGGGCGGTTGGGCGCCTGGTGCAGGACGGCGTCCCACGTCACCCAGTCGGGCCCCGTCGCCGGCAGCTGCAGGCCGTTGACGAGCCGGCCGCGGCCGGGCCGTCCCAGCGCCAGCGATCCGACCTGCGGGACGGCCATGGCCGGCGGCAGGCGTGCGCCGCCCACCGAGGCCGTCGTCAGCGCCGCGCGCACGACCGTGTCGCCGCGCGGCTGCTTGGTGATCAGCGAGCTGGGGTTCAGGCGCAGGACGCGGACCTGGCCGATCCCCTCGCCATCGCCTCCGCCGCCGCAGCCGGCGAGCGCCACCGCCGCGGCCAGCGCGATCGAGAGCGCGGCGGCAGGCGGGGACCGCATGCGCAACGCCGCTGCGCTACGTGCCGGCGACGGCCCGATGCGCGACGGCCGCCTCGATGCGCTCGGCGATCCGCTTGCCGGTGAAGCCGACCTCGGCGTGGAGGATCGCCGGCGTCCCGTGCGTGACGTAGCGATCGGGCATCCCGACGCGCAGGATCCGCGGAGCATCGATGCCGCCCTCGTTGAGCGACTCCCACACGGCGCTGCCGAAGCCGCCGGCGAGCACGCCCTCCTCGATCGTCACGAGCAGCTCGTGCTCGGTCGCGAGCTGCGCCATGAGCGCGACGTCGATCGGCTTGGCGAAGCGCGCGTCGACGACGGTCGCATCCAGGCCGCGGGTGCTGAGCCGGTCGGCGGCCTCCAGGCCCTTGATCACGCCGGTGCCGTATCCGACGATCGCGACCTTGCCGTCGCCCTCGCGCAGGATCTCGCCGCGGCCGATCTCGATCGGGTCCGCGCGTGTGGGGATCGGCACGCCGAGCGCCTCGCCGCGCGGGTAGCGCAGCGCGATCGGGCCGTCGTCGTAGAGCAGCGCGGTGCGCAGCATGTGCACGAGCATCGCCTCGTCGCGTGGCGCCATGAGCACGATGTTCGGCAGGGGGCGCATGTACGCGATGTCGAACACGCCGTGGTGGGTCGGGCCGTCGTCGCCGACCAGGCCGGCGCGGTCCAGCGCGAAGACGACGTTGAGCTTCTGCAGGCAGACGTCGTGGACGATCTGGTCGTAGGCGCGCTGCAGGAACGTCGAGTAGATGGCGGCGACGGGCTTGACGCCCTCGAGCGCGAGGCCGGCGGCGAAGAGGATCGCCTGCTGCTCGGCGATGCCCACGTCGAAGTAGCGCTCGGGCATCTCCTTCTGCAGGATGTTCAGCCCGGTGCCGGTGTTCATCGCGGCGGTGATGCCGACGACGCGGCGATCGCGGCGGCACTCCTCGACGAGCGCCTCGCCGAAGACCTGCGTGAACTGCGGCGGCGGCTTGGGCAGGGTCGGCATCGCGGGCGCGGCGACGACGCCGTTGGCGATCGACTTCGGCTTGGCGGCGTGCCAGCGCTCCTGGCCTTCCTGCCCACCCTCCTCGGCCGGCGCGAAGCCCTTGCCCTTGACGGTCGCGATGTGCACGAGCACCGGCCGCTGGGCGGCGAGCGCGGTGCGCAGCGCGAGGCGCAGCGCGTGGATGTCGTGGCCGTCGATGACGCCGCTGTAGGCCCAGCCGAGCTCCTCCCACAGCAGGCCCGGCGCCCAGAAGGCCTTGATCGACTCCTTCATCTGCGGGCCGTAGCGCTCGAAGCGCCGGCCGACGCCGGGCAGCTCGCTGAGGCGGTTCTCCACGCTCTCGCGCGTGTGCCAGAGGCGCGGATGCAGCCGCAGGCGGGTGAAGTAGCGCGTCAGCGCGCCGACATTGGGCGCGATCGACATGCCGTTGTCGTTGAGGACGACGACCATCGGGGTGCCGGCGCCGCCGGCCTGGTGCAGCGCCTCGAACGCCACGCCGCCGGTCATCGCGCCGTCGCCGATGACCGCGACGACCCGGGGCGGCTGGGGTTCGGTGTGCTCCTTGAGGGCCTTCATCGCCTCCTTGATCCCGACCGCGATGCCGATCGAGGTGGAGGCGTGGCCGGCGCCCATGATGTCGTGCTCGGACTCCTCGATCGCGCAGAACGGCGCGAGGCCCCCGTACTGGCGGATCGTGCCGAGCTCGTCGCGGCGGCCGGTGAGGACCTTGTGCGGATAGGCCTGATGGCCGACGTCCCAGAGGATCTTGTCGCGCGGGGAGTCCAGCAGCGAGTGCAGCGCGACCGCCAGCTCGCACGTTCCGAGGTTGGCGCCGAAATGCCCGCCGATCTCGCCGACGGTGGCGATGATGTGCTCGCGCACCTCCTGGGCGACGCGCGTGAGCTCATCCTCGCTCAGGCCGTGGAGGTCCTGGGGGCGGTCGATGCTCTGCAGGAGGGTCTTGGATGCGGTCATGTCGTCTCAGGAGCTGCGGGTCGCGATGAAGTCCGTGATCTGCTCGAGCTCGGGTGCCCCGTTCGGCGCGGCGGCGTCGAGCGACGCGCGTGCCTGGCGGTGCGATCGCGCCGCCAGCTCGCGTGCGCCGTCGAGACCGAACTCGCTGACGTACGTGCGCTTGCCGTGACGCTCGTCGCTGCCCTGCGGCTTGCCCAATGCGGCATCCGTACCGGTTACGTCGAGGATGTCGTCGACGATCTGAAACAGGACACCGAGCTCGCCCGCGAACTCGCAGAAGTCTGATGTATCGGGTCGTGTCATTCCGTTGATAAGCAGTACGCACTCTACTGACGCCCCGATCAGCCTCCCGGTCTTCAACTCGTGCAGCCGGCGCAGGTCGTCGGCGTCCTGCTGCTCCCCCGCGACGTCCATGTACTGCCCGCCGACCATGCCCTCCACGCCTGTCGCTGCGGCAAGCTCGCGCATCGCGGCGAGGATCGCGCCCGCCTCGCCGCGCTGGTGCGTGAGGACGTGCCTGAACGCCTCCGCGTACAGACCGTCGCCGGCGAGGATCGCGACGTCCTCGCCGAAGGCGACATGGGCGGTCGGCCGGCCGCGGCGCATGTCGTCGTCGTCCATCGCGGGCAGGTCGTCGTGGATGAGCGAGTACGTGTGGATGAGCTCGATGCCGGCTGCGAGCGGCAGCATGTCGCGCTCGTCGCGGCCGATCGCCCGGGCGGTGGCGAGCGCGAGGACCGGCCGGATCCGCTTGCCGCCGGCCAGCAGGCTGTAGCGCATCGCGTCTACGAGTCGCGCGGTGCCTGGCTCGGAGGAGAAGGTGAGGCGTTCGAGCTCGCGCTCGACGAGCCGCTGCAGTTCCTCGGGGTACGGCACGGCGCTGCGCTCAGCCCTGGCGGGTCAGAGGAGCGAGTCCTGGCCCGGCAGCGGATCGCGCTGCGCCTCGCGCGCCCGGCGGTCGAGCTCGGCCGAGGCCTGCGACGCGAGTGCGGCACAGTCCTCGACGACCGTGGCAGCGGCGTCGGCGCTCAGGTCGCCGGAGCGCAGCTGCTCGGCCGCGCGTTCGAGCTGGCCGACGAGCTCGTCGAGGGTGGTGGCGTCGGCTTCGCTCATGACGTCTTCGCGGGATTGTCGCCCATCTCGCGATGGACGGCGGCGAGGATGCCGTTGACGAACTTCGGCGCATCGGCGCCGGAGTACGTCTTGGCGAGCTCGACGGCCTCGTCGATCGCGCCCTCGGGCGGGATCGGCGTGTCGGCGGGGGCGGCGTCGGGGTGCAGCATCTCCAGCAGCGCGACGCGCATGATCGCCTTCTCCAGCGGCGCGATGCGGTCGATCGTCCAGCCCTTGGCGTGGCGCGCCAGGTGGGCGTCGAGCTCCTCTGCGCGGTCCTCGGTGGCGTAGGCCAGCGCGCGGGTGAAGATGCTCGCGTCGTCGTCGAGGACGTCGTCGAGCTCGCGCTTGGTCACGTCGGCCTGGTAGAGCGCGAAGACGGCGGCCTTGCGCTGCTCGGTGCGGCGTGACATGTGGCCGTTCTGGCGGCGTGCCGCGGCGCCGCTAGACGCGCGACATGTAGTCGCCGCTGGCCGTCTGGACCTTGACGCGGTCGCCGATGTTGACGAACAGCGGAACGCGGATCGTGGCGCCGGTCTCGAGCGTCGCGGGCTTGTCGCCGCCGCCCGAGGCCGTGTCGCCGCGCAGGCCCGGCTCCGTTTCGGTGACCTCGAGCTCGACCGACGAGGGCAGCTGCAGATCGCCCGGGACATCGTCGATGAACAGGACGTCGACGGTGTCGTTGGCCTTCGTCCAGCGCAGCGCCGGCGCGACGGACGACTGCGGCACCGCGATCTGCTCGTAGGACTCGGAATCCATGAAATGCGCCTCGGTGCCGTCGGCGTAGAGGAACTGCATCTTGCGCGCCTCCGTGTGCACCGAGCGGAACTTCTCGCCGGCCCGGAAGGTCTTGTCGATCACGTTGCCGTCGCTGGCGCGGCGCAGCTTCGTGCGCACGAACGCCCCGCCCTTGCCGGGCTTGACGTGCTGAAACTCGACGACCTTGAAGATCGTTCCGTCAACCTCGATGTGGTTGCCGTTCTTCAGTTGGTTCGTGCTGATCATGGCTGCGCGTCAGTGTAGGACGCGCGTCCGGCTTGCCGTTCTGGCGCGCGGCGATCGCGCCGGCGACATGCCGGCGCGGTGCTCCGGCGGACGTCAGCGTCCGGCGTGGAGGCGCTCGTCGCGGCCGCCGGCGAGCCGCGATCCCTCGTAGGCGAGCCACGCTCCGGCCGCGAGCGCGGTGAGCATCTGGATCCAGGATCCGGCGTCGAGGTCGCGATCGGCGTACGGATCGCTGAACATCGACCAGTGCGGCGCGAGGTGCACCGCGACGAAGCCGAGCGCGGTCATCAGGCCCAGGGCGCCGGCGACCGGCGGGGCGTGGCGCCAGCCCCGCGCGACGAGCGCCAGCGACGCGAAGACCGCGACGGCGCCGAGCAGGCCGGGGAGGCTTGCGGCCAGCGACAGCTGCTCGTCGGCCGGCTGGCGCAGCACGTGGTCGGCGACATGGACGGCGAGCAGGAACGCCAGGACGGCGTTGACGATGAGCAGGCGGCGCACGCGGGCTACTACGCGCGCGCCGGCGCGGCGGACGCACGCGGACGCGGCAGTACCCGTCCTCCTATTTCGCGGCCCGCTCGTCGTCCCAGGTCGGCACGCCGCCGCGCCGCTGGTGATGGCTTCATGCGCGCCCGTACGCCGCGTCGGCCGCGGCGGCGGGGATCGCAGGCGCCGCCGGCTCGGCGGCGGACCGCGGCCGCGAGAACGCCGTGCGGGCCATCCAGGCGGCGAGCGGCAGCGAGCACGCGAGGAACGCGAGCGACTGCATGTCCGGGCTGAGCCACGCCTGCGCTCGATGCAGGGTCACCCACGCGACGGCGGTGGCGGTGAGGGCGAGCACCGGCGGACGCTCGGGTCGGCAGAGCGCCTCCCACGTGAGCAGCGCCAGCAGGAAGGGCAGCTCGTAGTAGACGACGTTCCACGGATCGAGCACGCAGCGCAGCAGGAACAGGAGCGCCAGCAGCAGGAGGATCTGCTCGCCGCCGAAGCGGGGAGCCGCGCGGTGCACGCGCGCCCAGGCGAGCGACAGCGGCACGACGAGGAACGCGATCAGCGGATGGGTGAGCGGCGACAGCCAGTCGGGCGGGACGCGCCAGCCGGGGGGCTTGGGGATGCCCCCGCCGCCGATCACGGCGTGGCCGCTCTCGCCGAGGAACCACCACGCCTGCCAGGGCTGGAAGATGACGCTGCCGGTCGTGCTCGCGCCCGTGACGAGCGCGTCGTGCGAGCCGGCGATCGCGATCGGCGCCAGGACCGCGGCCGTGACGCCGCCGGCGATGCAGAGCGCGAGCACGCGTCGCTCGGGGAGGGCGAGCAGCACCGGGCCGATCGCGAGCACGGCCCATGACTTGGTGGCGATCGCGAGGCCGAGCAGGACGGCGGCCAGGATCGTGCGCCGGTCGGTCGCGGCCAGCACGGCCCCGATCGCCAGGACCGCGCCGAGCAGCTCCTCGGGATGGCCGATCTCCAGGGCGCGCAGCGTGATCGGGTTGCAGACGCACAGCCCGAGGACGAGCGCGCGGACGCCGCGCGAGCGGCCACGCTCGTCGAGCCGGCGGACGAGGAACACCGCGAAGACCGCAGCGGCGAGCAGGCACGGGATCGAGACGGCTCGATAGACGGCGAGCTCGCCGCCTCCGAGGGCCGCCGTCGCGCCCGCGAACGGCGCGCGCAGGACGAGCGACCCGCCGTAGGCCGGCAGCTGGCCGAGGAAGCCGCCGATGTCGCCGGCGATGAGCGCCTGGAAGGCGACGGAGACCTCGTCGTCATAGTCGTTCCAGGCGAAGCCCTGCAGCGTCAGCCAGCTCATGACGGCCACGCCGGCCAGCGCGGCAGCCCACCAGCCTCCTTCGATCCTCGCACGTGCTCGCACCGTCAGTCCATCGGCACGTCCCGGGATCTCCTTGAGTTGGGCTGGCGGCGTCTGCGCCGGGTTCGCTGGGGGGTGCCGTGGGGAGCGTGGCGCGTTGCTGTTCGTAGCGAACACCTTCGCGCCACGCTCCCTCCAGCAACGGCCGTTCATGAGGAGAATGGCGCGCAATCCCCGCTATACGGGTGTTTCGTGCCATTGGAGCACCTGATCACGGCGCGCACTTCGGCACGGTGACCGAACCCATTTCTCTCAGAGATGCGGTTCGCCGACGACCGCACGGACACCGCCACGAGGTCCGCGGCCGTCGCATTGTCGGGCGCGGTGGCGGGAGCCGCTAGGAGACGACGCGCAGCGCCTTGGGCAGCCCGTTGAGAACGGTGCAGCCGTTGTCCGTGACCACCACGAGGTCCTCGATTCGCACGCCGACGGCGCCCGGGACGTAGATGCCCGGCTCGACCGTGACGATGTTGCCGGCCGCGAGCTTGTCGGTGCCGGTCTTGCCCAGGCGCGGGCCCTCGTGGACCTCCATCCCGACGCCGTGACCGAGGCCGTGGCCGAAGTGCTCGGCGTGGCCGGAGTCGTCGATGATCGCCCGTGCGACCGCGTCGACCTCCTGGCCCGTGGGGCCGGCGCGGACGGCGGCCAGCGCCGCCTCCTGGGCGACGAGCACGGTCTCGTAGATCGCCTCGTCACGCGGATCGAGCGCGCCGGTCGCGACGGTGCGCGTGCAGTCCGATGCGTAGCCGCCCATGTGCGCGCCCCAGTCGATGACGACGAGCGTGCCCGCCGGGATCGCCACGTCGCGCGGCACCGCGTGCGGGCGCGCGCCGTGCTCCGCGGCGGCGACGATCGGGGGAAACGAGACGCCATCGGCGCCACGGCGGCGCATCGCGATCTCGAGGTCGAGCGCGACCGCGCGCTCGGTCCGGCCGACGATGCCCGCGCCGACCACCTCCTCGAACGCCTCGTCGGCGACCTTCGCCGCGGCGCGGACGAGCGCGATCTCGGCATCGTCCTTGACCGCGCGCAGCGCCTCGACGATCCCGCCGGCCGCGACGAGCTCGACGTCCTCCCGCTCGGCGGCGAGCTTGCCCAGCTGGACGTGCTGGCGGACGGTGAGATGGCCGTCGTCGAAGCCGAGCTTCGTCGGCCCGGCGGGCAGGCCCTCGACGGCCCGTTTGAGCAGATCCGTGGCGATCTCCCGCTCCCACGCGGGATCGAGCTGCTCGGCCGACTGCGTGAGGTAGCGAAAGTCGGTGACGAAGCGCGTCTGCTCGCTGCCGAGCACGACCGCCGCGTTGGACCCGTCGAAGCCGGTCAGCCAGCGCACGTTGACGAGGTTCGTGACGAGCAGCGCGTCGAGCCGGCGCTCGGCGATCTTCCCCTCCAGCGCAGCACGGCGGCCGGCGCTCATCGGCCGAGTCTCTCCTTGAGGATCACGAGCGCCTCACGGTAGCCGTCGACGCCCTTCCCGGCGACGGTCGCCACGCAGGCCTCGCTGAGCACCGAGACCGTGCGCCAGTCTTCGCGGGCCATCACGTCGGAGAGATGCACCTCGACCGCGGGAACGCCGGCGAACTGCAGCGCGTCGCCGATCGCGCGCGAGTAGTGCGACCAGGCGCCGGCGTTGACGATCGCCGCGTCCGCGAGGTTGACGACGCGGTGCAGCTCCTCGACGAACTCGCCCTCGTGGTTGGTCTGAAAGAAGCGCGCGTCGAGGTCGAGCTCGATCGCGAACGCGTCGATCGCCTGCTCGAGCTGCAGGAACGACAGCTCACCGTAGTGCGCCGGATCGCGGCGCCCGAGCTGGTCGAGATTGACGCCGTGCATGACGTGGATGCGGTTGTTGTGGCCGGTGGACATGTGCGGCCACTCTGCCACGGCGCCACCGCGAACGGCGCGAGATCGGCGAAGGAGACGGTGCGGCGGCTGCGGGCTACAGCCGCCGCACCGAGCCTGGTCAGGCGGCGCGCGCTGCGCGCAGCTCGGCCCGAAGGGTCTTCTTCGCTGCCTTGACCGTGGCGTGGTGGGTCTTGTGGGCGGCCTTGAAGGCCGCGCGGGCGGCGCGCTTGGCGGCACGGCGCTCGAGGCGCGCCGCCTTCAGCGCGGCGGCCCGCTGGTCGGCCGGCAGCGCGAGCGCGGCTGTGCGGTCGGCACGCCACTCGGCCTTGGCGGCCTGCAGCGCGGTGTGCTTCGTGGCGCGCGCGGCCTTCAGCTTGGCGCGAGCATCGGCGACCGTGGCGGCGTACTTCGTGCAGGCGGCCGTCGCGGCGGCCGCGCCGGCCTGCGACAGGTTGGCGGCCTGGGCGCGCTGCAGGCAGCTCTCCCCGCCGGCCTTGGCGTGGTTCTTCTTGGCGGTCGCCGGCACGGCGGTGGCGGTGAGCGCGGCGGTGAGAGCCAGGACGAAGAGCAATCTACGCATCGAGGGCAGGCCTTCCGTGGAGGGGGATCACCTCATCAGGATGCGGCCTTGCCGGGCGTAAGGGGAGCGGTCCTCATGAAGATCTCACCGGCGTGGTGGCCGGGGCCGGTGCCGGTGCCGGTACCGATGTCGCTGCCGCGCATCCCTGAGGGGGTCGGTCGGCCCGGGTCGAGGCGTTTCGTCCAGGGATCGCGCTGCGGGCACGGCGACGTATGCAGTCGTGCGTGCACAACTCGACCCGACCTCCCCGGGCCCCACCGGATTGGCACGAAGTCCCCTCGATGCGGGGACTTCGTGCCATTCGCCATCACCGACGCGGTCACTGGAGCGCAACGCCCACACGGGACGGACTCACGCTCTCAATGCCGCAGTTCGCCGACACCTCCGCCGACGCAGCGCGACAGCGCACGAAGCCTCAGGCCGACGACAGCTCCCGCACAGCCGCCAGCACGTCCTCGGCCGGCACCCGCTGCCCGAAGACCACGTCCCCCGGCGCTCGCACGAGCACGAACGGCACGCGGTTGCCGACGCGCTTCTTGTCCAGGCGCGTCGCCGCGACCACCGCCTCCACGTCGACGTCGGCATCGAGCGTCGTCGGCAGGCCCGCCTCGGCGAGCAGCTCCGCCACCTGGGCGCGAAGGTCGGGCGTGTCGCCGAGCCGCAGCGCCGCCAGCAGGCCGAGCGCGACCGCCTCGCCGTGGCGGTAGCGCCGGTAGCCCGTGACGGTCTCGATCGCGTGGCCCACCGTATGGCCGAGGTTCAGCAGCTGGCGCGCGCCGCCGTCGCGCTCGTCGGAGGCGACCACCGCGATCTTCGTGCGGGCGCAGTCCAGCACGACCCGCGCGTCGACTGGCGCGCCGCTCGCCACCCGTTCCCACAGCGAGCCGCCGGCGATGAGCGCCGTCTTGACGACCTCCGCGTAGCCGGCCGCCAGCTCCGCGGCAGGCAGCGTGTCGAGCGTGCCGACGTCGGTGATGACCGCCGCCGGCTGGTGGTAGGCGCCGACGTAGTTCTTCGCCTCGGGCAGGTCGACGCCGGTCTTGCCGCCGTAGGCCGAGTCGACCTGCGCGACGATCGTCGTCGGCACCTGCACCACGGGAACGCCGCGCTGGTAGGCGGCCGCGCAGAAGCCCGCGAGGTCGCCGACGACGCCGCCGCCGAGGGCCACGAGGTGGTCGTCGCGGCCCATGCCCTCGGCGGCGAGCTCACGCCAGACCCGCTCGGCGACGGCCAGCGTCTTGTGCTCCTCGCCCGCCGGGATCGTGATCGTGTGATGCGTGTCGCGCAGTTGCGCGCCGTAGGCCGGGCCCACGTTGGAGTCCGTCACGACGAACGCGCGCCGCCCCGGCCGCGGCAGGCCGCCGATCAGGCCCCTCCCCACGAAGACCGGATACTCGGCCCCGCCCGCCACGGCCCAGACGAGCTTCGTCCCCGCCGGTGCGTCGGCGAGCGCGCGCAGGGCCGGCTCGGCGCGGCGCACGAGCCGGTCGCCCTCGGGCAGGAAGGCGTCGGCGATCGAGGCGTAGAGCGGTCGGCGCTCGGCGTGCAGCGCGCAGAACGCCTCGCGGTCGGCGGCCAGCGGGCGGTCGTCGCCGGCGGCGCGCGCCCAGGCCGTCTCGTCGGAGACGTCCATCCACACGACCGTGTGCTCGCGCAGCGCGTTGCGCACCGTCTCGGAGAGCACGCTGCCGCCGCCCAGCGCGATCGCGGGCGCGCCCGAGCGCAGCGCCCGCAGCACGATCGGCTCCTCCCGGCGGCGGAACTTCCGCTCGCCGTACGCCGCGAAGAACGACGCGATCGGCATGTCGAGCTGATCCTCGACGAGCTTGTCGGTGTCGAGCACCTCGTCGAGCGCGGAGGACTTCCCCGCGCCCATGAACCCTACGAAGACGAGCGCCATGCCCGCGAGGTTACGAGCGCCAGTCGATGCGCTCGCGGTACGCCGCGACAGCGCCGGCGACGTCGTCGATGTGGTCGCCACCGAACTTCGCCCGGTACGCCTCGGCGAGCACGAACGCCACCATCGACTCGCCGACGACGCCGGCCGCCGGGACCGTGCACGAGTCCGTGCGCTCGCGCAGCGCCTGGGCGGGCTCCTTCGTGGCGATGTCGACCGAGCGCAGCGGCTTGGTCAGCGTCGGCAGCGGCTTCATCGCGGCGCGCGCGTAGAGCGGATCGCCGTTCGTCATGCCGCCCTCCAACCCGCCGGCGTGATTGGTCTCGCGATAGTAGCCGCGCTGCGCCGACCAGAAGATCTCGTCGTGCGCCTCCGAGCCCGGCTTGCCGGCGAGGTCGAAGCCCTCCCCCAGGCCGACGCCCTTGATCGCCTGGATCGAGCACAGCGCGCCGGCGATCCGGCCGTCGAGGCGCTCCTCCCAGGAGACGTGCGAGCCGAGCCCCGGCACGAGGCCGAAGGCGATGACCTCGAAGACACCGCCGATCGACTCGTTCGCCTTGCGCTGGACGTTGATGTGCTGCACCATCGCGCGGCTGCACTCGCGATCCAGGCAGCGGACGGGATCGTCGTCGACGCCCTCGAAGTCGGCCACCGTCAACGACTGCGTGCGCTCCGGCGCCAGCACGCTGCCGATCTGGATGACGTGCGAGCGGACCTCGACGCCGAGCGCGCGCAGGAACGCGCGCGCGAGCGCGCCGCCGGCGACGCGCGCGGCGGTCTCGCGGGCGCTGGCGCGCTCGAGCACGTTGCGCACGTCGGAGAAGCCGTACTTCTGCGTGCCGACGAGGTCGGCGTGGCCGGGGCGCGGCAGATGGACCTCGGGGACGGCCGCCTCGACCGGCCACGGGTTCATCCGCTCCTCCCAGTTGGCGTAGTCGCGGTTGGCGATCTGCAGCGCGATCGGACCGCCCAGCGTCAGGCCGTGGCGCACGCCGGCGGTGACCTCGGCGCGGTCGCGCTCGATCTTCATCCGCCCGCCGCGGCCGTGGCCGAGCTGGCGACGCGCCATGTCGCGGTTGAGCAGGTCCTCGTCGAGGGACAGCCCGGCGGGCAGCCCCTCGACGATGCAGGTCAGGCCGGGGCCGTGTGACTCCCCGGCGGTGATGAAGCGCAGCGCCATGGCGCCGCTGAGTCTATGTCGAGAGGACGGGGAGCTAGAACGTGCCGAGATAGGCGTTCATGAGCTCGTTGCCGGCGAGGATGCCGACGATCGCGCCGAGCGCGAGGAACGGGCCGAACGGCACGGCGGTCTTGCGGCCCTGGACCATGCCCTTGCGCATGATGATCGTGATGCCGATGACGGTCCCGACGATGAAGGCGATGAAGACCGCCGGAACGACCGCGGCGCCGAGGTAGAGGCCGAGCACGGCCACGAGCTTCGCGTCCCCGAGCCCCATGCCCTTCGGGTTCAGCAGCGCGGGCAGGCCGAGGACGGCGCCGCCGGCGGCGCCGGCGATGAGCCGCTCGACCTGTCCGCCCGGGTCCAGCGCCGTGCCGAGGACCACGGCGAGCACGGCGGCGGGCAGCGTCAGGCGGTTGAGGATCAGCCGGTGGTCGAGGTCGATGAGCGCGATCGGCACGAGGAAGGCGACGAGCACGAGACCCAGGACGAGCGACGCGGTGTCGGCGTGGTGCACGGCGACGACGGCGGCGAACAGCACGGCCGTCATGGCCTCGACGATCGGATAGCGCGCCGAGATCGGCTCCGAGCAGCTGCGACAGCGCCCGCGCAGGATCAGCCACGACAGCACGGGGATGTTGTCGTAGGGCTTGATCGGGGTCTCGCAGGAGGGGCAGTGCGATGCCGGCAGCGAGAGCGACATCCGGCTGGGCAGCCGCCACGCGACCACGTTCAGGAAGGATCCGAGGATCAGGCCGAAGGCGGCGGCGGGCAGGAGTGCGGCGGGCATGGACACGTTCCTCGAGTCTGGTGGACGAAAGCTTGGTTGGCGAGCGCGGGCACAGAGCACATCGGCGGATGGCGAACGCGACTTGAGCTCCCCGCGCCGCGTGCGTCGCGGGTCGCACGGATGGCTCGGCGGTCGCGTCGCCGTCTGTCGATGCGGGATGACCGGAGCCCAGGGCATGCCCGAACGACGAAGGGCGGGCCCGGAGGCCCGCCCTTGATCAGACTGCGTTCCGAGTCTGAATTACCACTCGCCGTTGTTGCATCCACCCTTGTCGACGTCGGTGAGCGTGCCACCGGCGGTGCCGGTGCCGCAGGAGCGCTCGTACGAGCCCGGGGCCGCCGTGAGCTTCTCGATCCGGAAGATCGTGTTCGTGCCCTCGGACACCGCGTCAGCGGTGTAGCCGCCGTCGGTGCCGACCGGATCGACCTGGACGTGGGACGTAGAGGCGGCCGCGCCCTCGACCTCGCCGTTGTCGACGGCGCAGGCGGCGACTGCGGCGGTGAGGGTGTCGGTCGTGTCGGCCGTGCAGGACTCCATCTGGGTGATGGCGTTACGAGCGTCGGACTTCGCCGAGGAGTCGCTCGCCTTGTCGCGCTGGCCGAGGAAGGTCGGCAGGGCGATCGCGGCAAGAATGCCGATGATCAGGATGACGACGAGAAGCTCGATCAGCGTGAAGCCTGACTCGTCCGAAGCGCGGTTGCGCAGGTTCTGCAGCATGAGAGAGATCCCTCCAGGATCCGGATGACATGAATGTGCGGGCCCCCGCTTCCGACGCTTCGCGAATGAGTGACGGTCGGTCCGTCTCCCGCCCTCACGAGCGGTCTTGTCCTAAGCGCCAGGACCGGGGCTGCTGCACACCACGCTCATCGGTGCGCCGGCTCGTTCCTGAAGAGCCGCGGACGCGCTTCTGGACATACGGACGATCAGCCCGCGATGCCGCCGGCCACGATCAGGCAACGCCCGCGCTGCGGGCAGCCTGGGCGTCATGGCCCGGTATCTGCGTGCCGGTGCCCTCGCACCACGGGCACGGGACCTGCGACGGGCTGCCGCCGAGGTTGGAGATGACCTGTCCGGTGCCGCGGCACGGCGCGCAGGGCGCGGGTGCCGCCGCGGGCGGGGCTTCGTCTGCGTCGGTCATCGCGGTCTGACGCTAGCAATCGCTCCGGCGCCGGCCGCGGCCTCGCCCCTACGATCGGCGGCGATGTCCGCGCCGCCGCACAACGCCACCGGCCGCTACGCGCCCTCCCCCACCGGCACGCTGCACCTCGGCAACCTGCGCACGGCGCTGCTGGCCTGGCTGTTCGCCCGCTCGCAGGGCGCGCGTTTCCTCATGCGCATCGACGACCTCGACCGCCAGCGGGTGCGTCCCGGCATCGCCGATCAGCAGCTCGCCGACCTCGCCGCGCTGGGACTCGAGTGGGACGGGCCGGTCGTGCGTCAGTCCGAGCGCCTGGAGGCCTATGCGGCGGCGATCGCCCGGCTCGACGCCGAGGGCGCGCTGTATCCCTGCTTCTGCACGCGCGCGGAGATCCGCCAGGCCGCGTCGGCGCCGCACGGCGCGCTGCCCGAGGGCTCCTATCCCGGGACGTGCCGCGCGCTGACGCGCAGCGATCGCGCCGCGCGCGAGGCGTCGGGGCGGCCGCCCGCGCTGCGCCTGCGCGGCGAAGCCGCGACCGTCGCGTTCACCGACCGGCTGCTCGGGCCGTACGCCGGCGTCGTCGACGATCTGGTCGTGCGCCGCAACGATGGCGTACCGGCATACAATCTCGCTGTGGTCGTCGACGACACAGCTGCGGGTGTGGGTGAGGTCGTGCGCGGAGCCGATCTCATCGAGACGACGCCGCGCCAGCTGCATGTCGCCGCGCGGCTCGGGATGGCGACCCCACGTTACGCCCACGTCCCGCTCGTCCTGGGCCCCGACGGCGCGCGGCTGGCCAAGCGCCACGGCGCCGTCACGCTCGCCGACCGTGTCGCGGCCGGTGAGTCGCCCGCCGGGGTGCGCGCCCGCCTCGCCCGCTCGGTCGGCCTGGCTGCCGCCGGCGAGACGCCGACGCTCGACGAGCTCCTGCACCGCTTCGACCCATCCGTACTGCCAACCGAACCGACGGTGCTCTAAGTCATGGATCTCAATCAGCTGTTCGTCCCGATCGCCGTCGGGGCGCTCGTGATCGTCGCGGTCATCGCGATCGTCTTCAACCCGAGCATCATGGGGATCGGCTTCGCGCTCATCGTCATCGTGGGCGCGTGCACGGTCTGGCTGCTGCGCCAGCTGTACCTCGCCGAGAGCGACGAAGACGACCGTTGAGCTACCTCGGCAGCAGCGCCGATGTCGCGGCGCTGGCGGATCTCGCCCGCGCGTCGGGGCGGCTGGGGATCGACACGGAGTTCATGGGCGAGGGGCGCTACCGGACGCTGCTGTGCCTCATCCAGGTCGCGGCCGAGACCGACGGTCCCGGCAGCGACGTGCGCATCGAGGTGCTCGACCCGCTCGACGAGTCGCTCGACCTCTCGCCGCTGGCCGACGCACTGGCCGACCCGGAGGTCGAGATCGTCATGCACGCCGGCCGCCAGGACGTGGCGCTGCTGCGGCGCGTCTGCCGGACGGACATCACGAACCTCTTCGACACGCAGCTCGCCGCGGGCTTCGCGGGCCTGCGCGCCCAGCTCGGCTACGAGCCGCTGCTGCACGAGCTGCTCGGCGTGCGGCTGCAGAAGAGCGCGAGCTTCACGCGCTGGGACGCGCGCCCGCTCAGCGCCGAGCAGACCGACTACGCCCGCGACGACGTGCGCCACATCCTGCAGGCCGCGACCGAGCTGCAGGACCGGCTGAAGGCGCGCGGCCGGCTGGACTGGGCGCGCGAGGAGTGCGTCGCGCTGGCCAACGTCACCGACGAGCGCGACCCCGACACCATCTTCGCGCGGCTGCCGCGCGTGAACTCGCTGGATCCGAAGCTGCGCGCGATCGCCCGCGAGCTCGTCGTCTGGCGCGAGGAGACCGCCCGGGCGCAGGACCGGCCGATCCCCTCCGTGCTCTCGGACGCCGGCCTCGTCGAGGTGGCCAAGCGCCGCCCGAGCCAGATGACCCAGCTCGAGCAGATCCGCGGGATCAACGAGTCGACGATCCGCCGCCGCGGCCGCGCGATCCTCGAGGCCGTCGAGCGCGGGCGCAGCCGCCCGCCGATTCCCGTCGAGGGCGAGCGCCCCTCGCAGCCCGACGCGCTGGACGCGCCGGTCATCGCGCTCGCCGAGGCCCTCGTGCGCACGCGCGCGCTCGAGGAGGAGCTCGCCTACGAGCTCATCGCCGCCCGCGCCGATCTGCAGCGGATCGTGCTCGCCATGCGTGACGGCAAGCCGCCGCCGGACGTGCGAACGCTGCAGGGCTGGCGCCGCGAGGTCGTCGGCGACGAGCTCCTCGAGCTGCTCGACGGCCGTCGCGCGCTCACGATCGGGCCGGACCGCCACGTCGCGGTGGCCGTGCGCTGACGGCCGGGCGAGCCGTCACGCCCGGGCGTCTGCGGCCGGCGCCGGTGCCGCGCCGCCACGCAGGATCGTCAGCCCCGCGAGCGGGAAGAGGAGCACGCCGGCCCGATGACGATCCCGAGCACGATCTCCAGGACCACCGACGCCAGCCGCACACCCGGCAGCAGCCCCAGCACGAACGGGACGGCGAACGCCACGGCCACGACGATCAGCAGACCGGAGACGCTCGGAGCGTCCATCTCCCGGCCAGTCGGCCCGAGCGCCCGGCGCGTTACGCGTAGGCCTCCTGGCCCGCTCTTGCGCTAGCTCGAGGCGGCGGGCATGGCGTTGCGCACGGCCTCGCGCAGCTGCGCGGGCTTGGCCGCCTTGGGCATCCAGCCGTCGGTCCCCAGCCGCTGGGCCTCCTTCTCGAGGCTGAACGGCGGCAGGTTGGAGATCAGCACGATCGCGGTGTCCGGCGCGCTCGCGCGGATCCGGCCGATGAGGCTGGCCGGGTCGGGCACGTCGGGCAGGACGAGGTCGAGCAGTAACACGTCGGCGCGACAGCCGGCGAGTTGCACGAGCGCATCCTCCCCTGTGCTCGTGGCGGAGACGACCTCGATGTCACCCTCCTCCTCGAGGACCTGACGCAGAAAGAACTTCACGGCCCGGGCGTCGTCGCACACAGCTACGCGGATCGTGGCGGCCATCGATCGGCAGGCTAGATGATTGATCCAGCGGGCGTCCGGCGCGCGTGCGCGACCGCGCCTACAGCAGGCCGCGGGCGCGCAGGAACCGCGTCGCTACGGCGCCGGGGGCGCGCTTCTGCACGACGACCGCGGCGTTCATCTCGCGCATCGCCGTGGTGGTCAGCGTGCGCGTGACGGCGTCCACGGCGGCGCGCAGCCTGCTTCCGTGCGCCTCGAGCAGATCGTCGGACACGATCGGTGCGACGTGGCCGGAGGCGAACAGGCGGCGCGGGTCGCCGAGCACGACGTAGTCGGCGCTCGCGAGCTGGCTCTCGGTCGTGAAGACCGAGGCGACATCGGTGCGGCCGCCGTCCAGCGCGGTGTAGCGCTCGGCGCCCTTGACCTCGAGGACGTCGAGCTTGCGCAGCCCGTAGACCTCCTTCAGGCCGTCGAGCCCCTCGAAGCGCGTCGCGAACTCCGCGAGCGCGGCGACCTCCACCTTGCCCTTCAGGCGTCCGAGGTCGGCGATCGTGCGCAGGCTGTGGCGCTTGGCGAAGCTCGGCTTCACGGCCAGCGCGTTGGAGTCGGCGAAGGGCGTCTGGGCCAGCAGCGTGAAGCCGTGCTCGTTCTCGAAGCGCTGCGCGGCGTCGTAGGCGGCGGCGGCGCTGCGCGGCCGCTCGCGCACGTCGGCGACCTCGGAGAGCAGCACCCCGATGTACTCGGGGTACATGTCGAGGGCGCCGCGCTGCAGCGCGCGGTGGATGATCTCGGTGCTGCCGATGTCGGGCTTGAGGACGACCTCGAAGCCCTTGGCCTCGAGCGCCCGGCGGTAGAGCTCGCCGAGGATCGCCTGCTCGGGGAAGTTCTTCGAGCCGATCCGGATCGGCGGGCCGCTCTGCGTCGTCGCGGCGCCGGGCGACGGGTCGTCGTCGTCCGAGCCGCCGCACCCGCCGAGCGGGCCGGCGGCGACGACGACGAACGTCGCGACCAGGGCGAACGCGCGGCGCACGCCGCTAGGCCCTCGCCTCGACCCGCGGCGGCTCGCTGCGGGCGCTCTTCGCCGCCGGCAGGGTGAAGTGAAAGACGCTGCCCTCGCCGGAGGTGCTCGCAACCCAGATACGCCCGCCGTGCTGGTGGACGATGCGCTCGCAGACGGCCAGGCCGATGCCGGTCCCGGGGTAGTCCTCCTCTCCGTGCAGGCGCTGGAAGGGCTCGAAGATGCGCTTGGCGTGCTCCGGGTCCATGCCGATGCCGTTGTCGCGTACGGAGAAGCGCCAGTGCTCGCCCTCGCGCTCGGCCCCGATGCTCACCCTCGGAGTGTGACCGCCGGTGAACTTCACCGCGTTGCCGATGAGGTTCTGGAACACGCGGCAGAGGTTGCTGCGGTCCGCCAGGACGACGGGGAGCTCTGCGACGGTCACCTCCGCGTGGCGCTCCTCGACCGCGCCCGCCAGCAGCTCGAGTGCCTGCTCGACCACGAGCGTGGCCGGCACCTCCTCGAGCACGAGGTGCCCGCGGCCGGCGCGCGAGTACTCCAGCAGGTCGCGGATGAGCCCCCGGGCCTGCTGGGTCGCGTCGCGGATCCCGTCGACGAGGTCGAGCTCGCCATTGGCGCCCGTGCCGCCGTTGCCCCCTCGGCGGCGCCCGAGCAGCTCCGTGTACATCGAGATCGTCGTCAGCGGCGCCTGCAGGTCGTGCGAGGTGACGGAGGCGAACTGCTCGAGCTCGGCGTTGGAGCGCGTCAGCTCGGCGTTGGAGCGCTCGAGCTCGTCGCGGCCGCGCTCGAGCGAGTCGGCCATCGAGTTGAAGCCGCGTGCGAGCTCGCCGAGCTCGTCCTCGCGGTCGGCCGGCACGCGCGTCGTGAGGTCGCCGGCGGCGAGACGCCCCGTCGCGTCGGCAACGGTGCGCACCGGGCGCAGCACCGAGCGGCGCAGGTACAGCGTGAACCCGGCAGCGATCGCCAGCACGAGGCCCAGGCCGCCGGCGCCGAAGCCGATCGCGCGGGCCGAGCGCTGCTCCGCCTTGTCCTCACGGGTGCGGATGACCGATCGCTCGCGCTCGAACAGCGTCTCGAACTGCCGGCGGATCTCGTCGAGCTGCGAGCGCCCGCCGTCGGTCCTGACCTGGCTCTGGGCGCTGGCGAAGCCGTCATCGCGGGCGATCTCGATGAGCCCCTGCACCCAGAACTGGTCGTAGTCGCGGATCTTGTCGGTGATCTCGCGGACGCGCTGCTGCTGGCCCGAGTCGTCGGAGACGAGGTCGACGAGGCGTCGCGTCCGCGCCGGATACGCCGCGAGCTCGCGGCGTGCCGCGCGCAGATAGGACAGGCCGCCCTCCGTCGTGACGTAGCGGTTCAGCCCGCTCTCGATCGACAGCAGCGACTTCTCGAGCTGGTTGGCGAGGCTCAGCGCCTCCTGCGAGCGAAACGCGGTCCGCGCCGCGTCGCGCTGCCCCGTCACGGCGACGATCAGCACGACGAGCGCGGCGCCGAGCAGGACCGCGGCCGCGGCGCTGAGCGCCACCACCTTCGTCGTGATCTGGGTCCTGAGGCTCCGTCGCAACACGAGTCGCCCATTCGCGCGGGGGCCGACGAACTGTACCGGCGGCCCCGCGCGAAATGGGGCGATTGCGCGGCTAGCGCGTCTCGAGCGCGGGCTCGTGCGCGACGTGCGCCAGCCGCCGCAGGCGGCGCAGCCGCCGCGGCAGGTACCAGTTCCAGTCCCCCAGCAGCTTCATCGCCGCGGGCAGCAGAACCGCTCGCACGAGCGTCGCGTCGACGAGCACCGCGACGGCGAGCCCGACGCCCATCTGCTTGAACTCGATCGCGCGCAGGGTCGCGAAGATCGCGAACACCCCGACCATGACGATCGCCGCGCTCGTGACGACGCCCGCCGTCGACTTGATGCCGTGCGCGACCGCGTCCTCGGTGCTCATGCCGCCGTCGAACGCCTCGCGGATCCGGCTGAGGATGAACACGTGGTAGTCCATCGACAGGCCGAACAGGATCACGAAGAGAAACAGCGGCAGCCATGACGTGATCGCGCCGGTCGACTCGAAGCCGAGCAGCTTCTCGCCGTGGCCCTGCTGGAACAGGAACACGAGCACGCCATAGGCGGCGCCGACCGACAGGAGGTTGAGCACGATCGCCTTGATCGGGATGACGATCGAGCGGAACGTGACGAGCAGCAGCACGAACGCCATCGTCAGCACGAAGGCGAACACGATCGGCGCGTTGCCCTTCATGAGGTCGTTGAAGTCACGGCTCTGCGCCGTCTGGCCCGTGACGGACGCCTCGGCGCCGTCGACGCGCCCGATCGTCTGCGGGATCAGCTCCGAGCGCAGGGTCGTCAGCGCCTGCTCGGAGCGGGCATCCGAGCCGTCGCCGACGATCGGCAGAGCCAGGCGCGCGACCCGCTTGTCGGGGCTCACGTCGAGCGCCACGGGTTCGCGCACCTGGCCGCTGGCGAGCGCGTCCTTGCGCAGGTCTGTGATCGCCGCCGCGACAGCCGGTGCGGTGACGTCGTCGGCCGAGATCGCGACGACGGCCGGCAGCGGGCCGCCCGGGAACGCCGCCTCGATGCGGTCGAAGGTCTGCATGACCGCGAGGTCACGCGGCAGCGAGTCGGTGCCGGGGACGCCGGTCTTCAGCGAGAGCGCCGGGAAGGCCATCAGCAGCAGCAGCGCGGTGGCGATCGCCGCCGAGGTCTTCGGCCGCGCCAGGACGCGGTCGAGGATCGCGTTCCAGACCCGCGACTCGCCGTTCTTGGAGCGCAGGCGATGCAGGAACGGGATCCGGCCCTTCTCGACGCGGTCGCCGAGCTTGGAGAGCAGTGCCGGCAGGACCGTCACCGACCCCACCATCGCGACGGCGACGACCATGATCGTGCCGGTGGCGAACGACGTGAAGGTCGAGCTGCCGGTGAAGTACATGCCGGCCATCGCGACCATGACCGTGAAGCCGGAGATCAGCACGGCGCGCCCGGAGGTCGCGGCGGCCGCCGCGAGCGCGGCGTCGGCGCTGCGTCCCTTGGCGCGCTCCTCGCGCTCGCGACGCAGGTAGAACAGGCAGTAGTCGACGCCGACCGCGAGGCCGATGAGCAGGATCACCGACGTGATCGCCTCGTCGACCGGCGACAGCTGGCTGAACAGCGAGACGAGGCCGATCGTGCCGAACACGGCCGACAGGGCGAGCAGCAGCGGCAGGCCGGCGGCGACGAGCGAGCCGAAGGCGACGATGAGGATCAGCAGCGTCACCGGCAGCGACAGCGTCTCGGCCTTCTTGAAGTCCTCCTCGAAGACCTCGCCGAGCGCCTTGCCGGCGCTGGCGTCGCCGAACTGCTCGATGCGCAGATCGGGGTTCGCCCGCTGCGCGGCGGCGACGGCGGCGAGCGGCGCCTCGACACGCTCCTCGGTGACGTCGAAGTCGCCGGCGAGCTGGAAGGAGACGAGCGCCGAGCGGCCGTCCTTTGCGATCTGGCCCGCGTTGCCGGCGGCGAAGGGCGATTGGACGTGGGTGACGTGCTCCGTCTTCGTCAGGCGCCGCTCGACGTCGGCGACGGCGGCCTTGAACGCGGGGTCGCGCGTCGTCGCATCACCGCGCGACTGCACGAGGACCGTCTCCTCGGCATGGCGCGGGAAGTGGTCGAACATCGCCTTGTCGGCGCGGCCGGCCTCGCCGGGGCCGTTCTCCTGCCAGACGAAGGTGTTCAGGCCGGCGGCGCCGCCGCCGACCGCGGCGATGGCGACGAAGGCCAGCCAGCCGAAGATGGCGATCTTGCGGTGCGCGGCGCTCCAGCGGCCGGCTCGTGCTGCGAAGTTCCGGGGGGGTGGGGTGTGCATGAACGCCACCGTTTCACCCACGCGTCCTGTCCGACATGGGGATGCCCCGTGGACGGAGGTTCGGTTAGCCCCCACCACGGGCAGGTGCGACCCGTATTGAGACGCCGTCCCCGTGTGACGACACTCACACTGTGTCCCCCACCGTCCTGATCATCGACGACCACGCGGCGTTCCGGGCCGGCGTCCGCGCCCTGCTGGCCGCCGACGGCTACGACGTGATCGGCGAGGCGCCCGACGGGCGCCGGGGCATCGAGGCCGCCGCGGAGTTGCAGCCCGAGGTCGTCCTGCTCGATGTGCGCCTGCCCGACATGGACGGCTTCGAGGTCGCCGGCGAGCTCGCCGTGCGCTGCAGTTGCGCCATCGTGATCACGTCGAGCTCCGACGATCCGCTGTATCCCGCTCGCGCGCTCGGCAGCGGAGCGCGCGGGTTCGTCGCCAAGCACGACGTCAGCGGGCCCGCGCTGGACCGCCTGCTGGCCGCTTCGCAGGGCTGACGGTCCCGCACGACTGCCCAGGCTGGCAGGCTACGTGCATGCGCGTCGTGATCGCCGACGATTCCGTCCTGCTGCGGGCAGGCCTCGCGCGGCTGCTCGAGGACGCCGGCTTCGAGGTCGTCGGCCAGGCGGGCGACGCCGAGGACCTTCTGCGCAAGGTCCGCGCGCACAAGCCCGACGTCGCCGTCACCGACATCAGGATGCCGCCCACGCAGACCGACGAGGGCCTGCGCGCCGCCCAGCAGATCCGCAGCGAGATGCCCGAGGTCGGCGTCATGGTGCTGTCGCAGTTCATCGACCAGGGCTACGCGCTGGAGCTGCTGCAGGGCAGCGCCGAGGGCGTCGGCTACCTGCTCAAGGACCGCGTGGCCGACATCGACGCGTTCCTGGACGCGCTGCGGCGCGTGGCCGGCCGTGGCTCGGTGCTCGATCCCGAGGTCGTCGCGCAGCTGCTCGGCCGGCGCGGCGCCGATGATCCGCTCGACCGCTTGACGCCACGCGAGCGCGAGGTCCTCGGGCAGATGGCGCAGGGCCGCTCCAACGGCGCGATCGCGCGCGACCTCGTCGTGACCGAGCGGGCGATCGAGAAGCACGTGACGTCGATTTTCAGCAAGCTCGGGCTGTCGGCCGCCGACGACGGGCACCGGCGCGTGCTCGCCGTGCTGACCTACCTCAAGGGCTGAGCCTCGGCGCCATGGTGCGGTTAGCCGCACCATCAGAGGCGTGCTGGCCCCATCGTCGGGCCGGGCGTCGGCTGGGAGGCTGCACGCATGCAACCGATCGAGCGTTCCAGCTACGTCGAGGGGATGAGGACCACTCCTCAGGTCCGTCCCGGCGAGCTCCTCCGAACTGCCCGGTTGCCGATCACGACATCCCACCGCAGCCCCGGGCCCCCTCCCCGTGTCCGCGTACGCATCTGACGAGCCGGCGGCGGTCGCCCTCCTCCCCGACCGCCGCCGGCTCGCTGTGCGCCTTGCGCTCGTCGCAGGCGTGATCGCCGCTCTTGTGATCGCCGTCAGCTCGCTGCCCGGACTGGGCGACGTGCGCGACCGTCTCGCCGACGCCTCCCCGGGCTGGCTGGTCGCCGCCGCCGCGCTGCAGATCCTCTCCTGCCTGGCGTTCATCGCCGCCTTCCGCGGCGTGTTCTGCCACCGCCTGCCGTGGCGCATGAGCTACGAGGTCGGCATGGCCGCGCAGGGCACGAACGTCCTGCTGCCCTCCGGCGGCGCGGGCGGCCTGGCGCTGGCCGCGTGGGCGCTCAAGCGCGCCGGCATGCCGACCGAGCGCCTGGCGCGACGGACCGTGGCCTTCTACGTCCTGACGAGCTCGGTGAACTTCTTCACCGCCGTCATCGCCGGCCTGGCGCTGGCGATCGGCGGCGGCGCGCTGCTGTGGACCGCCGGGCCCGCGGTCGCCGCGGCCGTCGTGATCGGCCTGGTGCTCGCGCTGCCGCGCCTGTTCACCCGCCCCCGCGAGGGTCGGCTCGGTCGTGTGCTCGCCGCCCTGAGCGCCGGGATCCGCGACGCCGTGCGGCTCGCGCGCGCCGGCCACCCGCTGATCCTTGCCGGGGCGATCGGCTTCATGGCCTTCGACCTGCTCGCGCTGGGGGCGGCGTTCACCGCGATCGGCGCGATGCCCTCGATCGGCGTGCTCGCGCTGGCCTACGTCGTCGGCCAGCTCGGCGGCCTGATCCCGCTGCCGGGCGGCGTCGGCGGCGCCGACGGCGGCCTGATCGCCGCGCTCGTGCTCTATGGCACACCGCTCGGCGCGGCCGCCGCCGCGGTGCTCGCCTACCGGGCCTTCCAGCTCGGCCTGCCCGCGCTGCTCGGCGCCCTCGCCGTCGTGCGCCTGCCCAAGGTGCTCGAGCGCGCGCCGGACGTCGGCGCGCTGTGCGAGCCGCGCCGCGTCGCCGTCGCCTGAGAGGCTCGCGTGGCGAGTTACGGAGGCTGAGCCTCTGAAACTCGCACGGCGTCAGGCCTCGGCCGGCCGAGCCTCCCGCCGCCCGGCCAGCACCGACGCCGCCACCACTCCGCCCACAGCCCCGAACAGATGCGCCTGCCAGGAGATCCGCTCCTGCGGCAGCAGCCCCTGCAGCAGCCCGATCCCCCAGATCGCCACCACCGCCACGCCGATCGCCAGCTCCGACAGGCGCCGCGAGAAGATCCCCCGCGAGATCAGGTAGGAGGCGTAGCCGAAGACGACGCCGCTGGCGCCGAGGTGGATCGAGTTCGATCCGGCGATGAGCCACGTGCCCGCGCCGCTCACGACCGCCACGATCAGCGTGACGACGCCCACGCGCACCAACCCGCCCAACGCGATCGCCGCGCCCATCGCGAGAAACGGCACGGTGTTGGAGATGAGGTGGCCGAAGCCGGCGTGCAGGAATGGCGCGGCGAAGATCTCGGCCAGCCCGTCGACGTCGCGCGGATGGATGCCGTAGTTGTCCAGGCGGTGGTCGGCGGCGACGTCGACGACCTCGAGGAGCCACATGAGCGCGACCATCGCGCCGACGAGCAGGAGCCCGTTCGTGCGGTCGGTGCCGAGGCGCTGTGACATGCGCCGAACGCTACCGGTGCACGCCGTCGCGCCCGACGGATGACCGACCGTGGCGAGGTCGTCGCCGAGAGGTGACTCTCAGCTCGCGAAGTGCGGCAGGATCTCGCTGGCGTAGAAGTCCACGAAGCCCGCATGGTCGGGGCCGATCTGGCCGACGTGGATCTCGTCGAAGCCGGCGTCGACGAACGCCTGGATGGCCGCGATGTGCTCCTGCGGGTCCGGGCCGCAGGGCAGCGACTCGGAGATCTGCTGCGGGGTGACGAGCTGCGAGGCCTGCTCGAAGTGGCGCGGCGACGGCAGGATCTGCGCGAGCTCGCCGGACAGGCCCTCGTTGGGCCACAGCCGGTGCGCGGTGCGCACGCACTCCTCGCGGTCCTCGCCCCAGCAGACCTTCAGCCCGCCGCTGATCGGGCCGGTGCCGCCGTGGCCGCGGTAGTCGTCGATCGCGTCGCGGTCGGGGCCGACCGTCACGTAGCCGTCGGCGATCCGGCCGGCGAGCGCGATCGACTTCGGTCCGAAGCCCGAGACGAGGATCGGCGGCGGCTCCTCGGGCAGCGAGTACAGCCGCGCATGCTCGAGCGTGTAGTGGCGGCCGTGGTGGCTCTGAAAGCCGCCCTGCCACAGCAGACGCATGACCGCGACGGACTCCTCGAGCATCTCCAGGCGCACGTCGGCCTGCGGCCAGCGATCGCCGAAGACATGCTCGTTGAGCGCCTCGCCGCTGCCGACGCCGAGGCGGAAGCGGCCCGGCATGAGCGTCGCGGTCGTGGCCGCGGCGTGGGCGACGATGCCCGGATGCGTGCGGACCATCGGGCAGGTGACGGCGGTCATCCAGCGCATCGACGTCGTGACGGTGGCGGCGGCGCCGAGCACCGACCACACGAACGGGCTCTCGCCCTGCGCGTCGTTCCACGGATGGAAGTGATCGGAGATCCAGGCCGAGCGAAAGCCCGCGCGCTCGGCGTGCGCCGCCGCGTGGACGATCTCCGGCGCGCTGCGCTCCTCGCACGAGAAGAAGATCCCGATCTCGGCCATGGCGGGCGCACTACCCCGCGGGCGCCCTCGCAAGCAGCCAGGTAGAACTCCGTGGCATGGCCAAGCCCGAGGCGACCACCGTCCAAGCCGGCGACCGGGAGGTGCGCGTCTCCAGCCCCGACCGCGTGATCTTCCCGAGCACCGACCGCACGCCCGCGGTCACCAAGCTCGACGTCGTCAGGTACTACCTCTCGGTCGAGGAGGGGATCATGCGCGCCCTCGCGCGGCGGCCGACGACGCTGGAGCGCTGGCCGAAGGGGGTGCACCCCGGCATCGTGCTGTCGACGCGCGAGAAGGGCGGCGGCGACGCCTTCTTTCAGAAGCGGGTGCCGCGCGGGGCACCGGAGTACCTGCAGACCGCGCGGATCGCGTTTCCCTCGGGCCGCAGCGCCGACGAGATCTGCCCCACGGAGATCGCCGTCGTCGCCTGGGCCGCGCAGATGGGCACGATCACCTTCCATCCGTGGCCGGTCCGCAGCGACGACGTCGACCATCCGGACGAGCTGCGCCTGGACCTCGACCCGCAGCCGGGCACGGACTTCGCCGACGCCCAGCGCGTCGCCGCCGAGGCGCGCGTGCTCCTCTCCGACCTGGGATACGCCGGTTTCCCGAAGACCTCCGGCGGCCGCGGGATCCACATCTACGTCCGGATCGAGCCGCGCTGGTCGTTCACCGACGTCCGCCACGCCGCCATCGCCTTCGGCCGCGAGCTCGAGCGCCGGCTGCC
This sequence comes from uncultured Actinomycetes bacterium, assembly GCA_963746165.1. GTDB lineage: Bacteria > Actinomycetota > Thermoleophilia > Solirubrobacterales > Solirubrobacteraceae > CADCVQ01. Next base: position 148,644 of record CAVVAG010000018.1, read on the forward strand.
CGGCGAGGTGACGACGAACTGGTGGAAGGAGGAGCGCGGCGAGCGGATCTTCGTCGACTACAACCAGAACGCCCGCGATCGCACGATCGCCTCCGCCTACAGCATCCGGCCCAAGCCCGGCGCGCCGGTCTCTGCGCCGGTGACGTGGGACGAGCTGCCGGACGTGGCGCCCGAGGACTTCACCGTCGCGACGATGCCGGCGCGCTTCGCGGACGTCGGCGACCGCCACGCCGCCATCGACGACATCGCCCACTCCCTCCAGCCGCTGCTGGACCTCTTCGAGCGCGACGAGGCGCAGGGCCGCGGCGACATGCCCTATCCGCCCGACTATCCGAAGATGCCGGGCGAGCCCAAGCGCGTGCAGCCCTCGCGCGACCGCGATCGCAAGCGGTAGCGACCCGCGCGGCGCGCGCGGCCGGCCCGGTCACGGCGCCTGCGGCAGCCGCTTCGCGCCCCGCCGGGCCCGTGGAGCGGAGGGCGGCGGGACGACCGGCCCGATGTCGCCGTCGGGCGCCTCGTCGAGATCGACGATCACCGGCGCGTGATCGCTCGGTCCCTTGCCCTTGCGGGCATGCCGGTCGACCCACGCCGCCTGCACCCGAGCTGCGATCGGCTCGCCCGCCAGGACGAGGTCGATCCGCATCCCGCAGTCCTGGTGGAACATGCCGGCGCGGTAGTCCCAGTAGGTGAACAGCCGCTTGTGGTCGGGCCACCGGTCGCGCACGACGTCGTGCAGGCCGACCGCCTGCAGCTCGGCGAGGGCGGCGCGCTCGGGCGCCGTCACGTGGGTCTGGCCGACGTACGCATCGGGGTCGAAGACGTCGTCGTCGGTCGGCGCGATGTTCACGTCGCCGCAGACGACGGCCCTCTCGGCGTCGTCGGCGACGACCTCCCGCAGCGCGGCGAGCCATGCGAGCTTGTAGCGGTAGTGCTCCGAGTCGGGCGTGCGCCCGTTGGGCACGTAGACCGAGGTCACCCGGATCCCGTCGCAGGTCGCCGACACGGCGCGCGCCTCCGGCTGCGGGAACCCCGGCGCGCCGGGGATCCCGGGGACGACGTCGTCCAGGCCGACCCGCGAGAGGATCGCCACGCCGTTCCACTGCGCCTCCCCGTGCGCGGCGACGGCATACCCGCGACCGGCGAGCTCCTCGCCGAGCAGCGCGGCGAAGGCGTCGTCGGCGAGCTTGGTCTCCTGCAGGCACAGGACATCCGGCCGCCGCTCGTCCAGCCATGCCAGCAGCCGCGGCATGCGCTGCTTGGCCGAGTTGACGTTCCACGTCGCGATGCGCACGCAGCGCACGGTAGCGCCGGTCCAGGCGCGGGGGTTGCCGGCTCGCGCCCGAGGTGAAACGCGGCCCGCCCTCCGCCCGTCGAGCGCGACCCCGGGCGGTCGGATAGCGGTGCGCGCGTGCCGCGCGTCCGCATCGCCATCCCCGCCCTCGCGGCGATGACGCTGCTGCTGAGCGTCCCGTCGCTCGTCCACGCCGCGCACGTGACGAGCGCGAAGCCGTCGCGGTCGACGACCCCGCGGACGCACGCACGCGTCGACGTCCGGCGGCGTCGCTAGTCATCCGGCGGAGAATGCCGCGAGCCCGGGCGTCGACCCGGGCTCGCAGACTTCCTCGATCTTCGTGTCAGAACAGGCGGCGGCGGCTACTTGATCGCGTCGTAGACGCTGAACAGCGGCAGGTACATCGAGATGACGATGAACCCGACGATCGCGCCGACGAAGAGGATCATCACCGGCTCGAGGATCGAGGTCAGCGCCTTGACGGAGGCCGCGACCTGGTCCTCGTAGAACTCGCCGATCTTCGAGAGCATCGTCGTCAGGGCGCCGGTCTCCTCGCCGACCTTGACCATGTGGCCGACCATCGACGGGAACACCGGTGAGTCCATCAGCGGCTGGGCGATCGTGCCGCCCGCCTTGACGCTCACCGTGACCGCGTCCATCGCCTCCTCGACGACGACGTTGCCGGCGGTCTGCTTCGTGATCTCGATCGCCTGCAGGAGCGGGACGCCGGCGCCCATCAGCGCGGAGAACGTGCGCGACCAGCGGGCGAGGGCGACCTTCTGGAAGATGTCGCCGATCTTGAACGGCACGCGCAGCAGGAAGCGCTGCCAGATCGAGCGGCCCCTCGGCGTCTTCTTCCACTTCGAGAAGGCGATCGCGCCGCCGATCGAGCCGAAGATGAGCAGGTACCAGTAGCCGGTGACGATGTCCGAGATGGCCATCGTGAACTGCGTCAGGGCCGGAAGCTCCGCACCGTTGTCGAGGTCCTCGAAGACGCCGGCGAAGACGGGCACGATGAACGCCACCATCCCGAGCATGACCGCCATCGCGAAGACGAGGATCACGGTCGGATAGGCCATCGCCGACTTCACCTGGCGGCGCAGCGACGCCTCCTTCTCGAGCTGGTCGGCCACCATCAGCAGCGACTCCTCGAGCAGGCCGCCGGTCTCACCGGCGCGGGTCATCGCGACATAGAGCGGGTTGAAGGTCTTCGGGTGGCGCTCGAGCGAGTCGGACAGCGGCAGGCCGGCCTCGATGTCCTTGCGGACGAGGACGAGCTCGGCGGCGAGCTTCTTGTTCTCGGTCTGCGCCTCCAGGACGTAGAGCGCGCGGAGGATCGTCATGCCGCTGGAGACCATCGTCGCCAGCTGGCGCGTCATGACCGCGAGGTCGGTGAGCTTGATCCGGTTGGCCCACGGCAGCTCGATGTCCTTCTTCGCGCGGCTCTTGTCCGCGATGTCGAGGACGATCAGGCCCTTGGCCTTCAGCTGATCGGCGACGGACTGCTTGGATTCGGCCTCGACCTCGCCCTTGGCCTGGCGGCCGCCGAGGTCGATCGCCTTGAAGACGTACGTGCTCATCAGGTGGCGGCGAAGGAGTCGGCGCCCAGCAGGCGGCGCAGCTCCTCCGGGGTCGAGGATCGGGCTTCCGCGAGCTTCTGGGTGATCTTGCCCGCGCGGACGAGCGTGGCGAGCGCCGCGTCCATCGTCTGCATGCCGATGTTCGCGCCGGTCTGCAGGGAGGAGTAGATCTGGTGCGTCTTGCCCTCGCGGATGAGGTTGCGGATCGCCGGGGTGGCGAGCAGCACCTCGCAGGCGGCGACGCGGCCGGCGCCGTCGGCGGTCGGCAGCAGCTGCTGGGTGATGATCCCCTGCAACGCGACCGAGAGCTGGACGCGCACCTGCTGCTGCTGGGAGGCCGGGAAGACGTCGATGATGCGATCGATCGTCTGCGGCGTGTCCTGGGTGTGCAGCGTGGCGAAGACGAGGTGGCCGGTCTCTGCGGCCGTCAGCGCGGTGTGGATCGTCTCCAGGTCGCGCATCTCGCCGACGAGGATGACGTCGGGATCCTGGCGCAGCGCGGACTTCAGGCCGGCCGCGAAGCTCTGGGCGTCGGAGCCGATCTCGCGCTGGTTGACGATGCACTTCTTGTGGCTGTGGAGGAACTCGATCGGATCCTCGATGGTCATGATGTGCTCTTCGCGCGTCGCGTTGATCTCGTCGATCACCGCCGCCAGCGACGTCGACTTGCCCGAGCCGGTCGGCCCGGTGACGAGCACGAAGCCGCGCGGGCGCTTGGCCAGGTCGTGCATGACCGTCGGCAGCCCGAGCTCCTCGACGGTCTTGATCGAGAACGGGATCAGGCGGAAGGCCGCCCCGATCGCCGAGCGCTGGTAGTAGGCGTTGACACGGAAGCGAGCTCGACCCGGGATCGCGTAGGCGAAGTCGATCTGCCAGTCGGTCTCGAGACGCTGGCGCTGATCGTTGGTCAGGATCGAGTAGATCGTTTCACGCGTCTGCTCGGTGGTCATGACGGGGTAGTCCTCCAGCGGCTGGAGGCGTCCCCGGACCCGTACGGTTGGATGGGCCCCGGCCGTGAGATGCAGGTCGGAGGCGTTGCGCTCGATGACCTCGAGCAGCAGGTCGGCGAAGTCAAGGCTCATTACGCCCGGCTATCGACCTGGACACCGGGGCACGACGGCTTACCGAGAGGAAACTGGACGACCGTATGATCAGCGGAACGAATGGCTGACCGGCAGACGCGCACACGCCCCCGCTCCGGGCCCTCGGGAGGCTCCGAGCCGTCCGGGGAGCGACGGCCGTGGCGGGTCGAGGGCGAGCGCGCCGGCGACGCCGGCGGCGAGCCTGCGAAGACCGGTCGCGGCGGCCTGCCGCGACCGCCGGGCTCACGGCGCTTCTGGCAGTTCCTGCTCGTGCTGCTCGTCCTGAACATCGTCCTCGCGCAGCTCATCCCGTCCAGCGAGGACAAGCGCCTCGACGTCCCCTACACCTTCTTCCGCACGCAGGTCACGGCGGGCAACGTCAAGGAGGTCAACGCCAAGAACGACGTCATCCAGGGCGCGTTTCGCAAGGAGGTCAAGTTCGAGAAGAAGGGCCCGGAGACGCGCTTCGAGACCGTCCGCCCCACGTTCGCCCAGGACGACGAGCTGCTCAAGCTGCTGCTCGACAAGCGCGTCGAGGTCAACGCGCGCCCGATCGACGAGGGCCGCGGCTTCCTCGCCACGCTGCTGATCTCCTTCGGCCCGACGCTGCTGATCGTCGGCCTGCTCATCTACTTCCTGCGCCGCAGCGCCGCCGCCGCGGGCGGCGGGGCGCTCGCGCTCGGGCGCTCGAAGGCCAAGCGCTACGACGCGTCCGCGACGCGCGTGAGCTTCGAGGACGTCGCCGGCATCGACGAGGTCGAGGACGAGCTCAAGGAGATCGTCGACTTCCTCAAGAACCCCGACCGCTACCGCAAGCTCGGGGCCGCGTTCCCCAAGGGCGTGCTGCTCTCGGGCCAGCCGGGCACCGGCAAGACGCTGCTCGCGCGGGCCGTCGCCGGCGAGGCCGACGTGCCGTTCTTCTCGCTGAGCGCCTCGGAGTTCGTCGAGATGGTCGTCGGCGTGGGCGCGTCGCGCGTGCGCGACCTCTTCGACCAGGCCAAGAAGGCGGCGCCGTCGATCATCTTCATCGACGAGCTCGACGCGATCGGCCGCGCGCGCGGCGGCGGCGGCGGGTTCGGCGGCCACGACGAGCGCGAGCAGACGCTCAACCAGATCCTCACCGAGATGGACGGCTTCACGGGCTCGGAGGGCGTCATCGTGCTCGCGGCGACGAACCGCCCGGAGGTGCTCGACGCCGCGCTGCTGCGCCCGGGCCGCTTCGACCGCCGCCTGACCGTCAACGCCCCGGATCGGGACGGCAGGATCGAGATCCTGAAGATCCACACCCGCTCGGTGCCGCTCGCCGACGACGTCAGGCTCGACCGCCTCGCCGCCTCGACGCCGGGAATGGTCGGCGCGGACCTGCGCAACCTCATCAACGAGGGCGCGCTCATCGCCGCCCGCCGCGACCACGACCGCGTCACCGCCGGTGACCTCGCCGACGCCCTGGAGCGCATCGTCCTCGGCGCCGAGCGGCGGATCACCCTGTCCGACGAGGAGCGCGAGCGCACCGCCTACCACGAGTCCGGCCACGCCGTGCTCGGCATGCTCGAGCCGGGAGCCGACCCCGTGCGCAAGGTGTCGATCGTGCCGCGCGGGCGCGCTCTGGGCGTCACGTTCCAGTCGCCGTCGACCGACCGCTACGGCTACGACGCGCGCTACCTCGAGGGGCGCATCGTCGGCGCGCTCGGCGGGCGCGCGGCCGAGGAGCTCGTCTACGGCAACGTCACGACCGGCGCCGAGTCCGACCTCGAGCAGGTGACGTCGATCGCGCGCCAGATGGTCGGGCGCTGGGGCATGTCGGATGTCATCGGCCTCGTGTCGGTGATCCCGGCGCCGGGCGAGGAGCAGGCCTACGGTCCCGGCGGGCCGGTCCAGGTCTCCGACGACACGCGGGAGCTCGTCGATCGTGAGGTGCGGCGCATCGTCGAGGGCTGTTACGACCGCGCGCGGCGGATGCTCGCCGACAACCGCGACAAGCTCGAGTCGCTGACGCAGGCGCTGCTGGAGAAGGAGACGCTCGACGAGGACGACGCCTATCGCGCGGCGGGCTTCGAGCCGCATTCCTCGTCTGGCGCCGGCGACGCGGACGGCGACGGCGACGGCGACGGCGCCGGCCAGGATGGGCGCGACGGCAGCTCGCCCGCGGAGCCCGCCGCCCTCCAGCCGCCCGAGACGCCGCCGGCGCTCCCGCCGGCGACCTGAGCCAAGCCGGGCGCCGGGCATGGGCGAGGTCGAACTCGAGGCCGCGGCGGCCCTGTACTCCGGGGCGACGCTCGAGCAGCTCGACCCCTTCGCCCTCGTCGACCGCCTCGTCGAGCTGTGGATGCGCGGCGGCGTGGCGACCGGCGCCACGAGCAGCAGCTCACGACGGCTGGACGAGTACTGGCTGCATCGCGCCGAGCGTCTGGGCCAGGACGAGCGGCGCGCGGTCTACGAGCAGGTCTTCGGGGAGGCCTTCGCCGAGCGCTGGGTGGCGCTGGTCGCGGCGCTGGCCCAATCGGACGCCGATGCCGGCGATCGCGCGGCCGACGTGCGCCGGGTCCTCAGCGCGGCCGTCGACGAGTCGATCCTGCACGCCGCGCCGCCGCTGATCGCCCACCTGCGCGAGGCGCTGGAGATCCTCGACGACCCCGAGATCCGCAACTCCTACGGCGCACGCGACATCTGGCAGCTCGTCGAGACGCTCGCGCGCATGGAGCTCGGGCGCGAGTTCGACGTCGTGCGCGCGCGGACGATGGCGGCCGCCGGGACGCTGATCATCGGCTGGCTTGCGGAGGAGATCGACGCCGTTCCGGCGACGGTGGCCGACGCGGCGGCGGTGTGGCTGTCGGCGGCGGCGCAGCCGCCGGAGGCGTAGCCGAAGCCGCGCGCGGCGGCGTGCGGCCCGCGCCACAGCCCAGCCCTACGCTCGCGTGAGCTCAGGCCTCGACGGCCGCAGCCCCGGTGCCGGTCACCCGCGTGACCTCCTGGATGGAGGTCATGCCGTGGCGCACCTTCTCGAGGCCGTCGTCGCGCATGAGGCGCATGCCCTGGCGGATGGCCACGTCGGCGATCTCCGGCGCGGGTGCACGCGAGAGCGTGAGCTTGCGGATCTCCTCGGAGACGACCATCACCTCGTAGAGGCCGATCCGGCCCTTGTAGCCGGTGTGGTTGCAGCGCGCGCAGCCCGTCGGCTGATAGGCCTCCATGTCGAACTGGCTGCGGATGCCGTTGGCGCGCAGGACGTCGGAGGTGATGATGCCGCGCTCCTTGCAGTGCTGGCAGAGCTTGCGGGCCAGGCGCTGCGCGACGACGCAGTCGATCGCGGACGCGACGAGGAACGGCTCGACGCCCATGTCGACCAGACGCGTGACGGCGCTGGCGGCGTCGTTGGTGTGCAGCGTCGAGAGTACGAGGTGACCGGTGAGGGCCGACTCGATCGCGATCTGCGCCGTCTCGCGGTCGCGGATCTCGCCGACCATGATGATGTCGGGATCGGCGCGCATCATCGAGCGCAGGCCGGTGTGGAAGTGCAGCCCGGCGCGCGGGTTGACCTGCACCTGCGTGATGCCGTCGAGCTGGTACTCGACCGGGTCCTCGATCGTGATGATGTTCTTCTCGATCGTGTTCAGCGCCGACAGCGCGGCGTAGAGCGTCGTCGACTTGCCCGACCCCGTCGGGCCGGTCACGAGGACGGCGCCGAAGGCCTGGCCGAACGCGCGCTCGAACTTCTCGCGCTCCTGCGCGGCCATGCCGAGCTTCTCGAGCTCCATCACGACGGCGCTCTTGTCGAGGATCCGGATGACGATCGACTCGCCGTGCACGCTCGGCAGCGTGACCACGCGCAGGTCGATGCGGTGTCCGTCGATCGTGAGCCCGACGCGGCCGTCCTGCGGCACCCGCCGTTCGGAGATGTCGAGGTCGCTCATGATCTTCACCCGGCTGATGACGCCGAGCACCATGCGCCGCTGGACCGTCGCGGTCTCGACGAGGACGCCGTCGATGCGAAAGCGGACGCGCAGCTCATGGCCGTTGGGCTCGAGGTGGATGTCCGAGGCGCCCTGCTCGACCGCCTGCGCGACGATCTGGTTGACGAGACGGATCACCGGCGCGTCGTCGGCGGACTCGCGCAGGTCGACGACCTCGCCCGCAGCCTCCTCGTCGTCGTCGTCGAAGAGGTCGGCGGAGATCACGTCGTCAAGCTGCGTCAGGCGCGAGATGAGGTTGAGGATGTCGTCGCGGCTCGTGACGGCCGGGCGGATCTCCTTGCCGGTCAGCAGGGCGATGTCGTCGACGGCGAGCACGTTGGCCGGGTCGGCCATGGCGACGAGCAGCGTGCGGTCGTCGAGGAAGCCCACCGGGACGGCCTCGTAGCGCTTGGCCGCGGGAATCGAGATGAGGTTCGCCGCGGCCATGTCCGGCTTGAAGATGCCCAGGTCGAGGTGGTCGAGCCCGTGGCGCTCGGCGACGGCGCGAGAGAGGCCATCGGCGGTCAGCACGCCCTGCTCGATGAGCACCTCCTCGGGCAGCTTGCCGCTGCGCCGGCCCTCTTCGACCGCACTGGCGACGCGGTCGCGCGGGACGAGGCCGAGATCGACGATGACGTCCGTCAGGAAGCGTGCGGGCCCGCCCGGATGCCGCGGTCGCGTGACGCCCTGAGGATTCGTCGCGTGCCCGGCGGTGTGTGGTGTCAAGGAGATGGGTTCAGGAAGCATCGAGCAGGTAGTCCGCGGCACGCACGGCCGCACGCATCGAGTCCAGCGCAGGCGCCAGACCTGTCCACAGGGTGAAGCTCAACGCGCCCTGGCGAACCAGGATCTCCAGGCCGTCGACCGTGTCGACCCCCCGCTTGGCAGCCTCTCGGACCAGCACCGTCCCGCCTTTCCTGTAGACCAGGTCAACCACGGTCGTGTACTCCCTCAACCCATCGGCGTCCAACGGCAGATCCTTGAACGGACTGGACGAACGATCGAGACCGACGCTCGTGCAGTTGACCAACACGTCCGCGGCGACGGCCTTGCTGACGACCCGTGCGTCCAACCGCGCGGCGCGTGCCGGCGTGCGGTTCCAGACGAGGACATCGGCGCCCGCCCGGGCGAGCGCCCAGACCACGGCCCGCGCGCTGCCGCCCGCGCCGAGCACGAGCGCGCTGCCGATCGGGCGGTCGCCGAGCGCGGCGATGAGTCCGGGCGCGTCGGTGTTCTCGGCCGCGATATCGCCCTCGGCCGTGAAGCTCAGCGTGTTCGCGGCTCCGATCTCGCGCGCGGCGTCGCTGGCGCTCGTGGCCAGCGCCAGCGCGGCCTCCTTGTGCGGGATCGTGACGTTGGCGCCGCGAAAGCCGGCGCCGGGCAGGGCGCGGACGGTGTCGGCGAAGGCCTCGGGCGCGACCGGCAGGCGCTGGTAGCGCTCCAGGCCGGCGGCGCGCATCATGGCCGGTGAGCGGCTGTGGCCGACGGGCCAGCCGAGAACGCCGTAGCGCGGCGCGCCGTCCGGGTCGTGGCTCAGCACGTGTCCGGCGACTGGTCGCCGGCCTGCGCGCGAGCACCGGCGTAGCGCGCGACGTTGCGGTTGTGCTCCTCGATCGTGGCGGCGAAGACGTGCTCGCCGCAGGTGCCGGGCTTGACGACGAAGTAGCGGAACTTCACGTTCGCCGGCGCCGCCGCCGCGCGGATCGACGAGAGCCCGGGGTTGCCGATCGGGGTCGGCGGCAGACCGGCGCGCTTGCGCGTGTTGTAGGGCGAGTCGATCTCGAGCTCGGACTGGCGCAGCGCCCCGCTGGGCTTGTTGAGGGCATAGCGGGTCGTGGCGTCGATTCCCAGCGGCGTGCCGTCGCTCAGGCGGTTGTAGATGACCGCGGCGATCAGCGGGCGCTCCTTGGCGAGCTGCGCCTCGCGCTCGACCATCGAGGCGATGATCAGCACGTCGTACGCCGTGAGGTTCTTGCGCCGCGAGCGCGTGAGGTCGACGCCGGCGAAGTTGTCGCGAAACGCCGCGAGCTGGCGTTCGACGAGGTCAAGCGCAGGCGCGGCCCGGTTGAGCTCGTACGTCGCCGGATACAGGAAGCCCTCCAGCGAGCGCGTCCCTCGCGGGGCGCCGTAGCGAAACGGGTTGAGCGCTCCCCGGAATCGCCGCGAGGCTACGAGGTAACTGCCGCGCAGGCCCGCCTTCGTCGCGATGGCCGCGATCTCGCGGCGCGAGCGGCCCTCGGGAATCGTCACGTTCACCGTCGGTCGCTCGGTGGTCGTCTCCGGCGCGCTGAGGGCCTCGATCGCGCTGCCATAGGTCATGTTCCTGTGCAGCGTGTGTCGCCCGGAGCGCAGGCTGTCGCGCTTGCCCGAGAGCGTTGCGCGGACCCGGAAGAGCAACGCCGAGTCGATGACGCCGGCCTCCTTGAGCTGCGTCGCGATCTCGCCGGCCCCCGATCCCGCCGGGATGGTGACCGCGACGGCGTCGCCCTGCGCGCTGCCGAGCGGCTGGAAGAGCAGCAGCGTGCCGATGACGACGACCGCCAGGACCGCCACTGCGAGCAGGGCCTTCACGCGACGCGCCGGCGTGATGAGCCGCCGCCGTGCGGGCCCGGCGAACGTGTCCCCAGGCGGGGTGACGATCGGGCGCGCCGGACGGCGCACGCGCCGGATGCCGATCGGGCGCTCGGTCTCGTCGCCGAGCGCGCCGGCGGGCGCGGCGGGCGGCGCGGGCGGGCGCGGCTGGATGCGGCGGATGCCGTCTGCGTCTCGCGCCGGGCCGGTGCCGGGCGTACGGGGCGCGCGCGTCTGGCGCCCCGAACCCGGCGTCGACGTGGGCGCCCGCTCCGGGCGGCGAAAGGGGATCGGCTCTGCATGCGGAGGCTCAGGCGGTGTGGTGACGGGCGGTGCGTGCTCTGGTGGTGGCGCGGCGGATTGCGGCGGTGGTGGCGGCGGGGTGCCGGTCCGGCGCGCCTCGCGCTCCAGGCGAGCCCGCTCGCGCTCTTCGGCGCTGCGTTGCCTGCCTGCCGTGGAGTCGTCTCGGCGTGACCTGCTCATCTGGGGCTGTGGTTCGTCATGAACGCTACCCGGCCTCCCGCTCGGACGGCGGCAGGTCTCCCCCGCCGTGCGCGGCAAGCCATCCGGTCAGCAGGTGCGCGGCCGCGCGCGAGTCCTCCGACGAGGTCGGATCGCCGGGATCGCGGCTGGCCAGCAGCGTCGTGAAGCGCTCGTCGTAGAGCTCGACCGGGACGGTGACGCGCTCGGCCAGCCGCGCCGCCCAGGCGCGGGTCTCCTGCGTCTGCGCGGAGTCGCGTCCCGACAGCGACAGCGGCAGCCCGACGACGACACGCCCGACCTCGCGTTCGCGAACGATGTCGCAGACACGGGCGAAGCCCTTGCGCGTCGCCGGGCGCAGGACCGGCTCGATCGGGGTGGCGAGCGTGCCCGTGGGGTCGCTCACGGCACAGCCGCAGCGCGCGACGCCGTAGTCCAGCGCGAGAACCCGCAAATCTACGGCGCGAGCGCGGCTTCGATCGCCGCGCGCGCGGCGGCGATCGCCTCGGGGAGCTTTTCAGGGTCGCGACCGCCGGCCTGGGCCATCGTGTCGCGTCCGCCTCCTCCTCCGCCGGCCACCGTCGCGGCCGCCTTGACGATCGCGCCCGCCTTCACGCCGCGGGCGACGAGCGCCGGCGTCACCGCGGCGACGAGGTGCACGCGGCCGTCGACGGCGGCGCCGAGCACGGTCGCGGACTCCTCGCCGAGGCGTCCCTTGATCCGGTCGGCGACGTCCATGAGCTCCTTCGCCCCGCCGGCGCCGGACACGATCTGCGCGACGACGTCCGCGCCGGCGATCCGGATCGCGCCGGCCGCCAGGGCGTCGGTGTCGACGCCCGCCGCCGCGCCGTTGCCGGAGGCCGCGGACCTCGCCGCCTGCCTGGCACGCTCGCGCAACTCGCCGACCGCCTCGGGCAGGCGCTCGACGCCGGTCCTCAGCAGGGCCGCCGCCTCACGCGCCTTCGCATCCGTCGCTCGCAGCGTCGCGACCGCCGCGGGCCCGGTGATCGCCTCGATGCGGCGCACGTTCGCCGCGCTCGAGCTCTCGCCGAGCAGCTTGAAGACGCCGATCTCGGCGGTCGAGCGCACGTGGGTGCCGCCGCACAGCTCGCGCGAGTACGTCCCGTCGCCGATCTGCACCATCCGCACCACGTCGCCGTACTTCTCGCCGAAGAGCGCCATCGCGCCGAGCGCGCGCGCCTCCTCGAGGGTCGTCGTGATCGGGCGGACCGGGTCGTTGCGCAGGATCCACTCGTTGACGCGGTCTTCGATCCAGGCGAGGTCCTCGGGCGCGACGCGCTCGCCGTGGGCGAAGTCGAAGCGCAGCTTGTCGGGGCCGACGTAGGAGCCGGCCTGGCGCACGTGGGTGCCGAGGCGGTCGCGCAGGGCGGCGTGCAGCAGGTGCGTCGCGGTGTGGTTGGCCTGCGTCGCGGTGCGCGCGGCGCGGTCGACGCGCGCGACGACGCGCTCGCCGGCCTTCAGCTCGCCGCTGGTCGATTGCACGACGAGCGCCTGGTCGTCGCCGAGGCGCACGACGTCGACGACACGCGCCGTGCAGTCGCCGCCCTCGCACTCGACGGTGCCGATGTCGGCGACCTGGCCTCCGCCGGTCGCATAGAACGGCGACTCGGCGAGCTTGACGAGCACGCCGTCGCCGTCGCCATCGCCGACCGAGCCGACGGTCGTGTGCTGTTCGAGCGTCTCGTAGCCGGTGAAGTCCGTCTGGAAGCCGGCCTGCCTCGCGAGCTCGCGGGCGCGGTCGCGCAACCCGCCGGCATCGCTGTCGGCGCGCGTGCCCCGCCGCGCCAGCGCGCGCTGGCCCTCCATGAGCGCGTCGAAGCCCTCGGTGTCGACCGCCAGCCCGTGCTCCGCCGCGATGTCCATCGTGACCTCGATCGGAAAGCCGAACGTGTCGTGCAGCTGGAAGGCGTCCGGCGCCGGGATCGTCCCGCTCTCGCCCACGCGCGCGATGACCTCGTCGAGCAGCCGCGTGCCCTGCTCGAGCGTGCGGCCGAAGCCCTCCTCCTCCGAGCGCGCCCAGAGCATGATCGAGTCGCGCTCGCGCTCGAGCTCGGGGTAGGCCTCGCCCATCGTCGCGATGACGACGTCGACGAACGTCGGCAGGAAGCCGGGTTCGATGCCGATGCGCCGGCCCTGCTGGATCGCGCGCCGCATGATGCGCCGCAGGATGTAGCCGCGGTCCTCGTTGGACGGCACGACGCCGTCGGCGATGAGGAACGTCAGCGCGCGCGAGTGATCGGAGAGGATGCGCAGCGCGCGCTCGTCCGGATCGCTCCTCGCCAGCTCCCGTCCGAGCGCCATGAGCGGCACGAACGTGTCGGTCTCGAAGACCGAGTCGACGTCCTGCTGGATGACCGCCATGCGCTCGAGCCCCAGGCCGGTGTCGATGTTGTTGGCCGGCAGCGGCGCGAGCGTCGGCTTGCCGTCGGCGTCCTGGCCGAGCTCGTACTGCGTGAAGACGAGGTTCCAGTACTCCAGGAAGCGCTCGTTCTCGCCGCCGGGCAGGTCGTCCTCGGTCCCCCACTCCAGCCCCCGGTCGATGTACAGCTCGCTGCAGGGACCGCACGGGCCGGTGTCGCCGGCCTGCCAGAAGTTCTCCGAGCGCGGGCACAGGATGATCCGCTCGCGCGGCACGCCCACCGACAGCCACGCCCCGATCGCCTCGTCGTCGGGACCGAGCCCGAGCTCGTCATCGCCCTCGAAGACCGTGATCCAGATGTCGTCGGGGTCGAAGCCGAAGCCGTCCTGCGAGAGCTCCCACGCCATCTCGACGGCCTCCTGCTTGAAGTAGTCGCCGATCGAGAAGTTGCCGAGCATCTCGAAGAACGTCAGGTGGCGCGCGGTGTTGCCGACGTTCTCGATGTCGGTCGTGCGAAAGCACTTCTGGACGGTCGTGAGACGCGGATGGGGCGGCGTCTCCTCGCCGCGGAAGTACGGCACGAGCGGGTGCATGCCGGCGGTCGTCAGCAGCACCGACGCGTCCGACGACGCCGGGACGAGCGACGCCGACGGCAGCCACAGGTGGTCGTGCTCCTCGAAGTAGGACAGGAACGTCCTGCGGATCTCGGCGGTCGTCTTGCCCACTAGGCGATTGTGGCGCATCCGACGATCGCGTCCCCCCGCAGGAAGACGGCGGTCTGCCCGGGCGCCGCGCCGTCGAACGGCTCGTCGAGGTGGATGCGATCTCCGTCGAGGCGGCAGCGCAGCGCCGGCGCGTGGTAGCGCAGCTGGACCGCGTCGGGGGGCAGCTCGCCGTCGTGCATGCGCAGCCCGCGCACGCAGACGGTGCTCGTCTGCAGGTCCGTGCGGGTTCCCACCGTGACGGTGTTCGCTCGGGCATCGGTGGCGATCACGTAGAGCGGCGCGGCGGCGGCGATCCCCAGGCCCTTGCGCTGGCCGACGGTGTAGCCGTGGTGGCCGCGATGGCGTCCCAGCACGCGACCGCCGCGATCGACGATGTCGCCCGGGCGCTCGGTCAAGGCGCCGTGACGGGCGAGGAACGTCGCCCGGCCGGTGCCGGCCAGGAAGCAGAGATCCTGGGACTCGGGCCTGCGCGCGACGGCGAGGCCGGCCTGCTCGGCGATCGCCCGCACCGCGTCCTTCGTGTGCTCGCCGAGCGGGAAGCGCAGCCGCTCGAGCGATCGGCGGCCGAGCGCGGCGAGCATGTACGTCTGGTCCTTCGCCGGATCGGCGGCGAGGCGCAGCAGGCCATCGGTCGTGCGCCGGGCGTAGTGGCCGGTCGTCAGCGTCGCGGCGCCGACCCGGTCGGCGAAGTCGAGCATCGCGTCGAGGCGGACGTGGCCGTTGCAGCGCACGCACGGGTTCGGCGTCAGCCCCTCGGCGTGCTCGGCCAGCCATGGCGTGACGACGCCGGCCCGGAACTCGTCGCGCAGGTCCAGCGTGAAGTGCGGCAGACCCAGCTCATGCGCCAGCCGGCGGGCACCGCGCACGGCCGCCGCCGAGCAGCAGGACCGATCGCCGTCGTTGTCGGCGTCCGCCCACAGCTCGAGCGTCACGGTGGCCACGTCGGCGCCGGGCTCGCGCGCCGCCAGCAGCGACGCCACCGCGCTGTCGACACCGCCGGACATCGCGACGAGCGTCCGCGCGGGGTCCGTGGCGAGGGCCCCGCCGGTGCGAACGGCCTCGCCGAGCGCGCGGTGCAGCGCATCGGAGACGAGGTCGGCGGCGTGCAGCTTGCCGGCGCTCAGGCCGCCGAGCGCGGCGGCGATCTGTCGCGAGCCGATCCGCGCGGCGTCGAGCAGCCCGGCCCCCTCGACGAGCTCGACCGCCGCGCTGCCGGCCGCGAGCATCGTCCCGCAACCCGACGCCTCGAAGCCGGCCTCGCCGACGCGCGCACCGGAGCTGTCCAAGGCGAGCGAGAAGCGCACGAGATCGCCGCAGGCCGCGCCACCCGCGGCGCCATGCGACGCGCCGGCGACCGCGCGGCCGCGGCCGCGCGGGTGCGTCAGGTGATCCTCGAAACGCTCGTCGGGCACACCGACGAGTCTAGATCCGCCCCGGGTGCTTGCTCGTCTGCTCACGTTCTGCAGGGATCGGGCCGGTCATCTCGATCCGGTGGCGGCCTGCGAGCTCGAGCACGGCATCGATCGTCGGGGTGCCTTCCCGCGCGAGGGCCGCTGCGTCGCGTACGAAGCGCTCCATCGCCTCACCCGGGGCGTATACCGACAGCGCTCTCGCCTCGGTGCCGGACTCGTTGCGGATGGTGTGCGCCCTGCTGCCCGGGATGGGCACCACCGCGCCGGCCGCGGCGATCGTGCGGTGGACCGTTCCGCCGTCGTCGGCGATGTAGAACGCGAACTCGCCTTCGTGCACGTGGTAGAGCTCGCTCGGCGCATGCGGTGCATCACGGGCGGCCCGCCGCCGGGCGCCATCCGCACCTCGGCGGCAAACAGCGCGCCCCGCGTCTGGGCGCTGCCGACGCGGATGATGAGTTCGTCGGCACCGCCTGGAGCCGATCCGACATGGGGGTCGAGGCGCTCATTCCTTACGGGAGGCCTTCGCCGCGCTGAACGACCTGGCGGTGGCGCGGCTCGCCGAGCGAGGTCACGGTGCGGTGCGACCCGCGCACGGGGCCGTCTTTCAGTACCTCGACGACGGCGGCACGACGGTCAGCGTGCTCGCCGAGCGTGCGCGGATGACGAAGCAGTCGATGGCCGAGCTCGTGCGGCACCTCGAGTCCCACGGCTACGTCGACCGCATCCCCGATCCGCAGGACCGCCGCGCCAAGCTCGTGCGCGCAACCGAGCGCGGCAGCGACGTCTTCGCGATCGTCCGCGAGTTCGTCGACGAGATCGAGCAGCGGTTGGCCGACGCGCTCGGCGCGCGCCGGATGAGCCGGCTGCGAGAGGACCTCGATGCGGTGCGGCAGACCGTGGCCGAGTAGGCAGCGGCGCTCGTCCGTTTCGCCGCCGCGACCGCGCCGGCCGGGCTTGCCGGCGCGGTCGCGGCGGCGGGTCGGATCAGGGCGCCTGGACCTCGTCGCCGGCGGCCTGCAGCCGGCGGTTGGCCTCGTCGGAGGCAGCGGACACGTCCTGCGCGGGCTGAATCGCCTCCATCGGGGCGAACGGAGTGTTCGAGCGATCGGGCGGGTTCGGCGCCGGCGCGGCGACGAGCAGATACGCCGCGACGAGGACGAACGCGACGACGACGACGGCGATCAGCGAACGCGAGGCCTGAGCCATGCGCACGTTATCGGCAGGTTCGGGCCCGCACCTGAGCCCCGGCGGGCGGGGTTGCGTCGTGGCGCGCCCGGGCCGCGCTCAGCGCGCGGGCGCTGACGCCGCGGGCGCCGACGCCGCGGGCGTCACGGCGCTGCGCAGCCCCAGTTCGCGCAGCTGCCGCGCGTCGACCTGCGCCGGCGCGCCGGTCAGCGGATCCGAGCCGCTGGCGGTCTTCGGAAACGCGATGACGTCGCGGATCGACTCGCGGCCGAGCAGCAGCGCGACGATGCGGTCGATGCCGAACGCGATGCCTCCGTGCGGCGGCGCGCCGAAGCGCAGCGCCTCCAGCAGGAAGCCGAAGCGCTCCTCGGCCTCCTCCGCGTCGAGCCCGATCGCCTCGAAGACCATGACCTGAACCGCCGGGTCGTGGATGCGGATCGAACCGCCGCCGAGCTCCCACCCGTCGCAGACCAGGTCGTAGTTGCGCGACAGCCACGATCCGACCCCACCCACCTTCGCCGCGGCCGCGAGGTCCGCGGCGGTGTTGCCGGTCGGTGCCGTCGGGGCGGAGAACGGGTGGTGCAGCGCGTCCCAGCGGCCCTCGTCCTCGTTGTAGCCGAACATCGGGAAGTCGACGATCCACAGCACGTCGTGGTGACCGGGAGCGACCAGCGACCAGCGGTCGGCGAGCTCGAGGCGCAGCGTCCCGAGCGCGTTGGCCGCGACGGCCTCCTTGTCGGCCACCGCGAGCAGCAGGTCGCCGGGCTGGGCGCCGAGCGCGGCCGTCACGGCCGCGATCTCCTGCGTCGACAGGAACTTCGCGATCGGCGAGCGCCACGTGCCGTCCTCCTGCACGAACGCCCACACGAGGCCGCCAGCGCCGGCGCGCCTGGCCACCTCGGTCAGCTCGTCGAGCTCCTTGCGAGCGACCTCGCGCCGGCCCGCGTTGATGGCCCGCACGACGCCGGGTGGGTGGGCCTGGTTCAGCACCGACGCGAAGACCTTGAACTCCGACGAACGCAGGTGCTCGGAGACGTCGGTGATCTCCAGGCCGAAGCGCCGGTCGGGGCGGTCGGTGCCGAAGCGCAGCATCGCCTCGGCGTACGCCATCCGCTCGTACGGCGGGGCCGGTACGTCGATCCCGCCGAGCTCGAACACCTTCGCCATGAGGCGCTCGTTGACGTCCATGACGTCGTCCTCCTCGACGAACGACATCTCGAGGTCGAGCTGGGTGAACTCGGGCTGGCGGTCGGCGCGCAGGTCCTCGTCGCGGAAGCAGCGCGCGATCTGGAAGTAGCGCTCGTAGCCCGCGACCATGAGCAGCTGCTTGAAGAGCTGCGGTGACTGCGGCAGCGCGTAGAAGCTGCCCGGCTGCAGCCGCGAGGGCACGAGGAAGTCGCGTGCGCCCTCGGGTGTCGACTTCGTCAGGATCGGGGTCTCGACCTCGAGGAAGTCCTCGTCCGAGAGCGTCTCGCGGATCGTGCGCACGACCTCGTGGCGCAGGACGAGCGCATCGACCATCGGCCGCCGGCGCAGGTCGAGCGTGCGGTGGCGCAGGCGCAGCATCTCGTCGAGCTCGACGTCGGAGTCCAGGGGAAACGGCGGCGTCTGCGACTCGGCGAGCAGCTGCATCTCGCCCGCCTGGATCTCGATCTCGCCGGTCGCGAGGTTGGGGTTGACCTGGCCGGCCTCGCGGCGCACGACGTCGCCGGCCACGCTGACGACGTACTCCGCGCGCAGCCGCTCCGCCGCGGCGAACAGCTCGGCGCCATTCTCCGGATGGAAGACGAGCTGGACGATGCCCGAGCGGTCGCGCAGGTCGACGAAGATCAGGCCGCCGTGGTCACGGCGGTTGTGCACCCAGCCCGAGACCCGCGCCTGCGTGCCCGCGCGCTCGGCGGTGAGGTCGCCGGCCCAGGCATCGCGATACGGATTGGCGCGCGGCGCGGCTCTCACCGCATCCCCCGGTCGCGCAGCACGCGCGCCACGACCTCGCCCGCGGCAACGTCGCGCTGCTCGCCGGCCTGCATGTCCTTCAACACCGTCATGTCGTCTCCCACGAGCGCAACGTAGCGAGCGCCGATCCGATCGGCGTGCTTGAGCTGCCCCTTGCGCGACCTGCCGGCGAGCTCGATCTGCGCGTTCAGGCGCGCGCGGCGAGCCTCGTCGACGACCGCGAACGCCGCCGCGCGCTGAGCGAGATCGTCGAACGCGACGAACAGATCGACCGGCGGCGAGCCGACCGGCCGGCCGCCCGACGCGAGCAGCATGCGCTCGATCCCGGCCGCGAAGCCGCAACCCGGCGTCGGCGGGCCGCCGAGCATCTCGACGAGGCCGTCGTAGCGACCGCCGCCGGCGACGCCGCTCTGCGCCCCGAGGGCGTCGGAGGTGAACTCGAAGACCGTTCGGGTGTAGTAGTCCAGGCCGCGCACGAGCGTGGGATCGACCGCGTAGTCGATCTCGGCGCGGTCGAGCAGCTCGCGCACGCTCGCGAAGTGCTCGGCGTCGGCGGCATCGAGGCTGTCGAGAGACGTGGCGCGGTTTCCATGACCTCGCGCGTTCCTGGGTGGTCGGAGTCGAACGCACGCAGGGGATTCAGCTCGATTCGCTCCCGCACCTCTCCGCTGAGCTTGTCGATGTATTGGCGAAGGTGGGCCTGCAGTTCGAGCGCGGTACTGCGCCCTGCGCGAGGGTGTGCCGAGGCTGGCGATCCGCAGCCGCAGGCCGCCGACCTCGAGCTCCTCGAGCAGCGTGGCCAGCAACGCGATGATCTCGGCGTCGACGGCCGGATCGTCGGAGCCGATCGTCTCGGCGCCGATCTGCCAGAACTGGCGAAAGCGCCCGGCCTGCGGCTTCTCCTGGCGAAAGAAGCTCGACAGGTACCAGAGCTTCACCGGCTGGGGCAGCTTGTGCATGCCGTGCTCGGCGTAGGCGCGGCAGATCGGCGCCGTGCCTTCGGGACGCAGCGTCACCGAGCGCCCGCCGCCGTCGTCGAAGGTGTACATCTCCTTCTGCACGATGTCGGTCGAGGCGCCGACCCCGCGCGCGAAGACGTCGGTGTACTCGAAGGCGGGGGTCTCGATGCGGCGAAAGCCCGCGCCGCCGAGGATCCGCAGCGCGGTCGCCTCGAGCGCGGCGCGCGCGTCAGCGTCGTCCGGCAGCACGTCGTACGTGCCGCGCGGAACCTGCAGGCGCTCGCTCACCTCTGGTCGGCGAGCTGCAGGACGAAGGGGTTGTGCGCGCGCTCGCGGCCGAGCGTCGTGACGCCCATGTGGCCGGGGAAGACGACGGTCTCGTCGTCGAAGCGCTCGAGCAGGTCCGCGATCGAGCGCATGAGCGTCGGTCCGTCGCCGCCGGGCAGATCGATGCGCCCGACGGAGTCCTGGAAGAGGACGTCGCCGGAGAACAGCGCGGACTCGCCGCGCACGGCATAGGTCACGTGGCCCGGGCTGTGGCCCGGCGTGAAGATGACGTCGAAGGTCAGCCCGGCGAGCTCGAGCGTCTCCCCGCCGGCGACCGTCTCCTCGGGATCCCACGACTCGTACGGGCCGAAGCCCGGCCACGGCACGAACGCCATGATGTCCTGCAGGACCGGCACCTCCAGCTGCGGGCAGTAGACCGGGGCGCCGGTGGCGCGCGCGACGGGCGCGACGGCGCCGACGTGATCGAAGTGCGTGTGGGTCAGCAGGATCGCGTCCAACGTGACGCCTGCCGCCTCGATCGCCTGCAGCAGGCGCGGAGCCTCCTCGCCGGGATCGACGATGACGGCGTGGTCAGCGCCCTTGGGCCGCACGAGAAAGCAGTTCTCCTGCACCATGCCGACGGTGAACATCTCCACGTCGATCGGCACTACTTCACCTTGGCCTTGGGCTTGTGGGCGGCCTTCCCGGACTTCGCCGCCTCCTGCTTGACGCGGCGGCGATAGATGAACTGGTCGGTGTAGTAGCCCAGCGGGATGTAGAAGAGGAAGACCATCGCCGTCAGCGACATCGCCTGTGGCACCGGTGTGGTGAAGGCGAAGACGAGCAGGATCCCGAAGACGATCGCGGCGAGGCCGGCGCGCGTGGTCGCCGACTTCCAGGTCGGCTCGCGCATCATGCGATCGCGGCGGCGCTGGGCGGCGAGCTCCTTGTCGGTCTGCTTGCGCTCCGCCGCGCTCGGCGGGCGACCGGTGCGCCCGCGCGATTCGATGACTCCCGCGGCGTTGCCACGGTGCTTGCTGCGGCGCTTCTTCTTCGTCTGGGCCATGGTGTGCCTACGAGCTTAGAGCGTCCTCGAGGGTGCGGCGGTTGGCCACCGGCACGTCCTCCGCAAAGCCCTCGAACGCAGCTTGCGGGGCGAGGCCGACGAGCTCGCAGCCGGCGATCGGCGCACGCCGTGCGACCGCTGCCACGAGCTGCGCGAGCGTGGTGCGGCGCAGATCCTCGACGTTCGTGGAGACCTGCGCCACGGTCGTGCCGCCGGCGGTCAGCTCGATCCCGATCGCGCGCACTCCGGGCAGCCCCTCGGCTCCCCCCTCGCGGACGAGCGCGGCGATCGCGCGCGCGTCATGGAGGGTGGCGGGCGCCGCGAGCTCGACGTTGAACGCGACGAGCGGCGGCCGGGCGCCCACGAGCGTCGCGCCCCTGCGCGGATCGGGCTGCCGCGGGCCGAAGTCGGGCGCCAGCTCACCGGCGGCGATCCGCTCGGTCAGCGCCTGCAGGCCGCCGCGGCGCAGCTGCGCGCGGGAGCGCCCGCCGGCCACCTCGCCGTAGAGGAACACGGGCAGGCCGGCGCGCCCGAGCTCCTCGCCCGCGACGAGCGCGGCGGCGCAGGCGGGGCCGCGGCGGGCGTCGTCGAGATACACGAGCGGCACCACATCGAGCGCTCCGACGTGAGGGTGGCCGCCGCGCTCGGCACGCAGATCGATGAGGTCGTTACAGGCGCGCGCGCCCGCGGCGAGCGCGGAGACGAGCGTGGCGCCGTCGCCGGCGAGCGTGTACACGCTGCGGTGGTGATCGGCGTCGGAGTGCACGTCGAGCAGCCGGGCGCCGGTGGAGGCGAACGCGTCGCCGATCCGGGCGATGACGCTCTCGTCGCGCCCCTCGGAGACGTTGGGGATCGTCAGCAGGATGTCGTCGGGTGCCGCGGGGGCGCTCATCCCAGCAGCCAGCGCCCGCCGTCGAGCACCTGCGTCTCGCCGATCCACAGCGTCGGCTCGGTGACGACGACGTCGAGGTGCACGGGCACCGTCACGCTGCCGCCGATCCCCGCGCTCGCGCCGAAGGCGATGTGCGCGGTGCCGAGGATCTTCTCGTCCTCGAGGATGTTGCCGGTCAGCCTCGCGCGGTCGTTCGTGCCCACGCCGAGCTCGGCGAGGTTGCGCCCGAGCGGGCCGTGGGCGTCGAGCATCGCGAGGTACTGCTCGGCGTCGCCGCCGCTGCCGGTCGCGCCCGCGAGACGCCCGTCGCGCACGGTCAGCAGGACGGGTTGCTCCGTCAGCCCGACGAGCCCGAGCGAGGACGTCGCGATCGTGCCCTCGCCGCCGATCGGGGAGACGAAGCCCTCGCCGCACGGCAGGTTGCCGAACGCGCCGGCCGCGCCGAGGTCGCCCTCGTCGGAGATCGCCGCCCGCCCGCGCAGGTCGAGGCGGACGTCGGTGCCGTGCGGGCAGGTCATGCGGGCCTCGTCGGACTCGCTCAGCAGCGCCGCGACGGCGCGGCAGCGCGCCGCGAGCTCGTCGAAGTCGGCGCTCATCAGGCGCGCGAGCATGTCCGCGGTGACGCCGGGCAGCGTCGCGCCGCGGTGGCCGAGCTCGCACGCGCGCTTGCGCGCGCTCGTGTGCGACAGCGACGGCAGGCACGGCGCGATGAACACGTCGGCCGCGGCGAGCGCGGCCGCCACGGGCGCCGGCGGCTCGGTGCCGCGGGCGGCGTTCGGCGGCAGGATCGTCAGCACCGCGTCGCCGCCGGCGGTCCGCGCCGCGGCGAGCAGCGCCTCGCCGATGTCGCGGCTGTCGGGGTCGGCGACGACGAGCACCGTCTCCCCCGCCTCGACGCGCAGGCAGCGCTCGACGACGGTGGTGACGGCCTGACCGAGCTCGCTCATGCGCGTTGACGCTATCCGTCGCGCGCCGGCTCGGCTACCCGCCGGAGTAGACCGCGACCTTGATGCGACCGGAGCGATCCGAGCGCGTCAGCTGCGCGCTGGCGGTCGCGATGCAGCTCTTCGCCCCGGAGACCGGCAGCCTGATCGCGTCCGTGCTCGGGGCGCGCGCGCGGTACTCGCCGGTGCCGACCCGCGCCCGGCGATCCTTGAAGCAGCCGAGCTGCCAGTTGACCCGGACGGTCTGCTTCGGCGCAGCGCTGACGCGGATGGTCACCCGCGTCGGCGAGACGATCGTGCCGCGGGCCTGCGCGACGACGAGCCGGCCCTCGCGACGGGCCTCGTCGACCTTGCCGGTGCGCACGGTCGGCGCCTCCGGCACCGGCTTCGTGTCGGCGCCCGGAAGCTGGGAGCGGTCGCCCTCGGCGAACCCGCGGGCCGTGTCGCTGCCGCCGCCGCCGTCGTCATCTCCACCGCCGCCGCCGAAGATGGCGATGCCGGCGACCACCAGGACGAGGACCACCACGACGGGCACGAGGTACAGGGGCTTGATCGCCGGAATCGACGCCCTGATCTTCCTGACGAACTTCTTCACGCAGTTCCTTCCGTCGTGCTGCAGGCGGCCACCGACGGGCACCTTACGGCGAAGCGGCCGCGCACGGCGCAGAGCAGCATCGGCTGCTGCCGCCATGGCGAATGCCCCGGCTACACTTCGCGCCCCCGCCGGAGTAGCTCAGTCGGTTAGAGCAGCGGAATCATAATCCGCGTGTCGGGGGTTCGAGTCCCTCCTCCGGCATCTGCGCGAAAGCCATGCAACACGGCCCAACGCCTCGGACCCTCGCAGCGGCGCCGGGCACCCCTTCAGGGCGAAGGGCCCCGCGATGCAGTCGCAGGGCCTTCCGGAGGACGGACGTCAACGCGCTCGAGCGCGTGATGCTGCGCTGGTATTTCCTGCCACAGCGATAGCGGCCCCCGAGTGCGCAGGCGAATCGCGAATCGATCATCCCGGCTCATGTCGTTTCGGAAACTATGTACGTTTGCGCGATGCGAGCCCGAGCGCGCCCGAGAAGAGGCGTCGATCCGCGGTTGATGGTGCTGCTGCGGGTGGCCTTTCGCTACTCGCCCCTCAGGGACGCCTACGTCCTGCGCGGCATCGGGGAGCGGGTGGGACCGGTGCTGAAATCGGAGGGCGCGCAGGGTCGGCGTGCTGCGTTCAACGGCATCATGTCCGGCCGCGCCGGTCGCAGCGCCCCGCCGAACCGCGGTTCGCGCGCAGAGCTCGTCGAGCGCCAGCAGGCAGAATCCCGGGCGCGCCGGCGCGCGGAGCGCGAAGCCCTTCGTCAGCGGCGGTCGGCAGGCGATCGCGACACCCGCCGCTGACGGTAAAGGATCGCCGCCCCGCCGCCTCACGGTGAAGGACTGCCGATCCCCGGCGCGCCGCTCGCCCTGGACGGGCGTTCGATCCGCCCAACGGACCCACGTATGGTCGCCGCCCCGAGCTCGGAGGAGTGACGCGGTGACCGACGATGACGAGATCCTGGAGTTCCCGGACCTGGGGAGCCTCGATGGCGAGGACCTGCAGGCCTTCATCCGCGCCCTGGAGGACGCCGAGCACCGCCTCTCGTACCGTCGCCGGCTGCTGCACGGCCAGATCGACATCCTCCGCGCCGAACGCGTCAACCGGCTGCGCAAGCGGCACCAGCCGTTCTGATCGGTGACGGTCCGTTCGACGGCGGCGCGGCCGATCGTCGGATCTGGGATCCAGCGTCGCCATCGTGCTTTTCGCCGGTCGAATCGACTCGTGAGCTCGGTGTGAGGCCGGCGCACCGACTCGGGGACGTCGCTCCCGGTGAAGGGCGAGTCCAGGTTGAGGTGCAAGCCGACGGGGAGCCCGAGCCGCACCGCGATCTCGGCCGCGCGCTCGCTGTCGGCCATGAAGACCATCGCCGTCGTGCTCGTGATCCTGCCCGCCGCAAACGATGCCGCGATCGCGTCGGTGGTGGCGGCGTCGAGGCCCCAGTCGTCGGCGTTCACGATCAGCAATCGGGGCTCCGTCCGGTAAATCGATCAGCTGCGCGTGATGCCGCGAGGGCGGGTCGCGGCAGTTCCAGCGCGGCCGCGATGCCGTCGGCGAAGCGCGTGACCATGCCTTCCATGGTGTACTGCTCACTCGCTGCCCTGCAGCCGTCCTGCAGGCGCGTTCGCAGATCCTCGTCGCCGAGGATCGCGGCGACAGCATCGACGTAGTGCTCGAGGGTGTTCGGCGTGCGCCAGCCGTTGTGCCCATGCGACAGATATTGGATCTCGGGGCCGTGGAAGGGTCCGTCGGTGGTCACCAGCGGCACGCGCGCAGCGAACGAATCGACGATGACGAGCCCGACGGCGCCGGGCATCAGAACGACGTCGCTGACGGCGAGGTACGCGGCACGCTCGAGGCCGACGACGCGTCCGGGATGATGGACCCACGCGTGGGCGTCCGCGAATGCTCTCACCGCGGGCTCGCACGGTCCGTCTCCCAGGACGATCAGGTTCAGCTCGGTGAACCGGCGGCGCAACCGCAGTGCGGTGTCGAACACGAAGTCCAGCCGCTTGCGCGCGGTCAGCGACCCGCAGAAGATCGCCACCGGCGTGCCCGCGATCCCGAGACGGCGCCGTAACGCCGCGACCCCCGCGCGACGATGCGCCTCGACCGCCTCGGCGAGCGGCTTGCTGTCGATCGTGTTGTTGACGGTCGTGACCCGCGCCGGCGGGAAGCCGAGCGACTCGACGACCTCGCGGCTGAGGTCGTTGTAGGCAAACCACCAGTCGGGCGCGCGAACCAGGCGGGCCCGGAGCGAGCGCGGCCCCGGGATCCGCGTGGAGGCGAAGTTCCGGCCGTGTCCGTAGCCCGCGACGCGGGGACCGCCGCGCCGCGAGCGGGCGAGCAGCGCGAGGTTCGAGACGACCCGTGGCGACAGCTCCACGATCACCAGGTCGTGGGCGGCGCTCGCTCGTAGCGAGTCCTGCCAGACGACCTCTCTTCCCGCAACCGCCAGGCGCCGTCCGCCGATCGCCGACAGCCACGACGGACCGGCGGGGGCGACCGGCGGACCCGCAGCATCCTGCGCGGAGACCATCACGTCCAGCCCGATGCCGCGCTCGCGCAAGCTGTCGTGGAGGCCCGAGAAGAACGCCTCCCGGTAGTGCGGGACCCGGCGCTGGACGAACGCGACCGACGCGCTCATCGCGAGCGGCGCAGCGACCGCGCGATGCGCCGCGCCACGTGTCCGCGACGAGCGGCGGCGATGACAGCGGGGATTGGGAGGGCGTTGCTCGGCATCATCATCTCTGCTCGGCGTGGACGTCGCGCCCAGTCAAGCACAACGCAAAGAGCCGCTCGAACGTGCATACGTGGGCCACACGCAGCGCCGGCGCGCCCGCCCAGCGACGCAGCCGAGCGATGGATCCAGGACGCCGCCGGCTACAGCGACGCGCCCTTGCGACCGTTGCACGGCGCGCACAGGATCTGCAGGTTCTCCAGCGTGGTCGCTCCGCCCAGGGCGAGCGGGATGACGTGGTCGTACTGCAGTTCGAACCGTGCGCCGCACCGGGCGCAGCACCCGCCGTCGCGCTCGAAGACGGCGAGGCGGACCTCGCGCGGGATCGCCTCGCGGTGGGCGCGCTCGGGCAGCGAGCGGGTGGCGAGCACGGCGTGGGCGCGCTCCAGTCGCCGCCGGCTGCGCACGTCGCGCTCGTAGACGAGCGCGAGGACGTCATCGGCGCCCAGTTCGTCGTCCTCGCACCAGAAGCGGTCGCAGCACCACCAGTGCCGGCGCCCGTCGTCCTGCAGAACGCAGACCGCCGCCGTCCGCTGGCGCTCGTGGGCGCGCTCGAGCTGCCCCCGCGTGAGCCCGCGATCGGCTCGCAGCCGGCCGGCGCAGAAGACCCAGCGCCGCCAGAGCCACGCGCCCTGCGGCTCGAATCCCGCGTCCTTCGCCTCGCGCATCACGCGCGGGACTTCAGCGGGCGCCGAGGACGGCGCGCAAGATCACGACCGCGGCGGGCGGACCGCGCTCATCCCAGCGCCGCCACCAGCTCGCGGCGCCCCTTGATCCCGAGCTTCATGTAGACCCGGCCGAGGTGGTTCTCCACCGTCTTCGGACTCACGAAGAGCTCCTGCGCGATGTCGCGGTTCGAGCGCCCGCCCGACGCCAGCTCCGCGACCCGCCGCTCCGACGCCGTCAGGGATTCGGTGCCCGAGAACATCAGCTTGCGCGGCCGGTCGCCGAGCGCGGCCAGGCCGTCCAGCGCGCGCGAGCGCAGGGCCCGGGCGCCGCAGGCGTCGGCCAGCTCGGCCGCGCGCCGCAGCGGCTCGTGCGCATCCGAGCGGCGCCGCGCGACGCGCAGCGCCGCGCCGTAGTCGGCCAGTGCGCGGGCGAGCTCCAGGCGCCACGGCGCGGTCTCGAGCAGCGCGATCGACGCCTCGAGCAGCTCGATGCGCCGCTCCCCGTCCACGCGGGCGTTGAGCCGCAGCGACGCGCCGACGTCGCTGGCCGCGCCCCAGCGGCGCGCGAGCGAGAGCTGCTCGGCCGCCAGCGCGCGTGCCTGCGCCTCCTCCCCCAGGCGCTGCAGCGCGATCGCGGCGGGCGCGCGCCACGGCACCGACGGCGTGTCGATCCGCGCGGCCTGCACCTGCGCGCCGAGCGCGCAGGCGTCACGCCGTGCGAGCGCGGCGTCGTCGCGGGCCAGGGCCACCGCGGCGCGGACCTGGCGCAGCCGCGTGACCGCGATGAGGTCCGGCGCGTCGGGACAGTCGGCGTCGAAGCGCGCGACCACCGCGACGGCCGCGTCGACGTCGTCGCGCTCCAGCGCGGCGAGCACGAGGAAGCGCGCCGCCACGGCGCGCAGCGCGACGATCGCGGCGCCGGGATCGGAGAACGCGAGCGCCTCGACGGCCGCCGCGGCGTCGGCCTCCGCCCCCGCGACGTCGCCGCGCCGCCACGCGACGCTCGCCGCCGCCGAGCTGACCGCCGCGAACTCGACCGGCGAGCCGCCGCCCTCCCGCAGCCGCCGGCGCGCGTGCTCGACCTCCGCCGCCGCGGCCCGGACCGCGTCCGCCGCGACGAGCGCGTCGACGGCGTTGGCCCACGGGATCAGCCCGTCGGCGGCGTCGGCCGCATAGGCGCCGTCGCCGAGCGCGCGCCGCGCGAGCTCGGCGACCTCCGCGGCAGGCCGCACGTCGTACATCCCGCGCTGGGCGAGCAGCGCCAGCAGGGTGCGCTCGGCGCGGTTGGCGCCCGGCACGCCGGCGAACGCGCGCAGCCGCGTGGCGTTGCGCTCGATCGCCTCGGGCAGGTACGAGGAGAGCGTCGCCAGCCGCGCCTCGAGGACGATCGCCGGCGCTTGGCGCGACGCATCCTGCGGCCACGCGTCGAGCGCCGCTTCGAGTCCTTCGATCGCGGCGCCCGGGCCGTCGAGCGCGAGGGTCGCAGACGCGAGGCCCGCGATCCGCTCGGCGCGATCGGCGAGGGTCCGCGCGGTGCGCGCGGCCGCGCGCAGCTGGTCGCGGGCGGCCTCGAAGCGGCGCGCACGCAGCAGCGCGGCACCCAGCTCGGCCGCGATCGCGTCGTCTCCGGGCGCCTCCTCCTGGGCGCGGCGCAGGTGGCGCGCCGCGGTCGGCGCATCGCCTTCGGCCAACAGCTGCGCGGCCGCCTCGCGCAGCAGCGCGGCAGCCTCGGGCAGCGTGCCGGCGGGCGCCGCCGCGAGGTGCGCTGCGACGCGCTGCGACGCTGCGCCCGCCTGCTGCAGCTCGATCGCGGCGACGGCGTGCAGGGCGGCTCGCTCGCCCGCCCCGAGCTCCGCGAGCACCGCCTCGCGCACGACCGGGTGCACGAAGCGCAGCGCCTCGCCGCCGTCGAGGACGTGTCCGGCTGCGAGCGCGTCGAGCGCGGGCGCAAGCCGCGCCGGGTCGATGCGCGCGAGCGCCGCGGCGAAGCGCGCGTCGCTGCGGGCCCCGAGGACGGCGGCTGCGGCGGCGAGCGCCACGGCGTCGTCGGGCAGGCGCGACAGCAGCGCGCGGGAGATCGTCGCCGGCCCCAGGCCCGCGATCGCCTCCGCCGTCGCCGGGTCGTCCTGCGCCAGGCCGCGCGCGTCGAGCTCGGCGACGAGCTGGCCGGCGAGGAACGGGTTGCCGCCGCTGGCGGCGTGCAGCGCGGCGAGCACCGCGGGGTCGGGCGCGACGTCGTCGCGCGCGCACAGCTCGCCGGTCGCCTCGGGCGAGAGCGGCTGAGGCAGCAGCCGCTGGCCGTCGCGTGCGGCCGCCAAGCCGGCCAGGGGGCCGCTGCGCTCCCCGGGCGGACGCGTCCCGATGATCAGCAGGATCGGCAGATCGCCGATGCGTCGCGCCAAGTGGGCGAGGAAGTGCAGCGACGGCACGTCGGCCCACTGCGCGTCGTCGATCGTGATGAGCACCGGTCGGTCGGCGGCGAGATCCGCGGCGACCCACCACAGCGCGTGCAGCGTGCGCGCCAGCGCGGCGTCTGCTGCGCCGGCGCCGGTCTCGTCGGGTGCGCGGTCGAGCGCCGTCAGCGCCGCGCCCGCGGGCCCGGCGAGCAGCTGCTCGCGCACCTCTCCGCGATAGCGCGAGATCGAGCGCTCGACGAGCTGGCGCACGACAGCCCAGGGAATCGCGCGCTCGAGCTCGTCGCCCACGGCCGACAGCCGGCCGAAGCCGCGCAGCCGGGCGAGCGCCCGGGCATCGGCGACAAGGCGCGACTTGCCGATCCCGGCCGGTCCCTCGATGACGAGCAGGCTGCCGCGTCCGTCGGCCGCGCGGTCGAGGGCCGCCGCGATGCAGTCGAGCTCCGTCTCGCGCTCCAGTGTCGTCGCCACGCCCCTCCACTCGCCTCGGGGCGCAGACGCTACCGCGGCGTTCGGGCTGATGCGGGCGACCTGCCGACGCCCGCCTGACGGGGCAGCGCGACGCGAAGACGCTGGTGGCGAGCGCGAACGCGTCGCGCTCGCGTCATCCGGTCGCAGCTACGCCGCGCGGCGCTGCTCGCGCTCGGCGTAGAACGCCTCGAAGGCGTCACAGCGCTCGCGATACGCGGCCTCCACGCGGGCGATGACGAACAGCGGCTCGGCGTCGTCGCTGGCGGGCTCCTGGCGGAAGCTCGTCCCGCCGCCGCAGCGCGGGCAGCATCCGCCCTTGGCCTGGTAGGGCCACCAGTTCACGAGGCACTCCGAGCAGAAGTACGACATGTGCACGCCGTGCGTATCGGCGCGATGCCGGCGGGGGTTGACGATGGCCCCGCCTGCGTCCAGTACGGCTGCGCGCGTCTGCTATGGCGTCGCGGGCGCGCGCGACGCGCTCGCGCCCTGCACGTCGGCGAGCGTGAGCGCCATGAGCGCGGCGCGATCGGGCGCGCCCGCGCCGGCGGCCAGCAGCCGCTCGGCCTGATGGGCGACGACGTCGTCGAAGAGGTTGCGTGCCGTGCGGGCGTTGCCGAAGTAGCGGTCGCGCGCGGCGTGCAATCGCTCCATCACCCGCTGCAGCTCCGCGCGCGCGTCGGGTTCGAGCACGTAGTCGGCACCGGCGGCGAAGGTCACGAAGATCTGGACGAGCTCGGTCGGGCCGTAGTCCTCGAAGTGGATCGTCTCGCCGAAGCGGCTGCGAAAGCCGGAGTTCGTGGCGAGGAACTCGGTCATCTCGTGCGGATAGCCGGCGGCGATGACCGCGAGCCGGTCGCGGTCGTCCTCCATGCGCTTGAGCAGCTCGACGACGGCCTCCGGGCCGAAGTCGCCATGGCTGTCGGGCCGCACGAGCCCGTACGCCTCGTCGAGAAACAGCACGCCGTCGAGCGCGCTGTCGACCGCGGCGGCGGTCTTCGTCGCCGTCTGGCCGACGTATCCCGAGACCAGGTCCTCGCGCGTGACCTCGACGACGCGGTCGGTCGCGAGCAGCCCGAGGCTCTTGTAGAGGCGGCCGAACAGCCGCGCGACGGTCGTCTTGCCGGTTCCCGCGCCGCCCTGGAAGACGAGGTGCAGCGAGACCTGGACGGTCTTCAGGCCCGCGGCGCGGCGCATCGACGCGATCCGCAGCAGCTCGGCGAGCCGGCGCACCTCGGCCTTCACGGCGGCCAGGCCGATGAGCGCGTCGAGCTCGGCGAGGACGGCGTCGAAGGCCGCCTGGTCGAAGCGCAGCGAGCCCCGCTCGGGGGCCGGAGGTCGCGGCCCCCGCTCGGCGGGCGCATCGGCACGAGCGGCGGTGGGCGCGGCGACGCCGTCGCGGTCCCCATCGCGATCGCGGTCGGTCCCACCGTCGTTCGCGGGCTCGCGATCGCGATTCGGGCGCAGCGCGTCGAGCGCGTCGCGGGCCGCCCGCGCAAGCTTGTCGCGCGCGTCGCCGGGCGCGTGCTCGGCGACGGCGATCGCGGCGCGCAGGCTCTCCTCCGCGTCGGCGCGGCGCGCCAGCCGCCGCAGCGACTCGGCGCGCGCGATGTGCGCGTAGGCGACCGGATAGAACACCGGCCCGATCGCCGTGGCCAGCGCGATCGCCTCGTCGAAGGCCGCGAGCGCGCGCGCGTCAACGCCGCGGTGCGAGCGCGCGAGCCCCACGCGATAGCGCAGGTCGAAGACCTCGCGGCCACCGTCGTCGCCGGCGTCGCGCAGGGCGGCGAGCGCCTCGGTGAACGCCTCCTCGGCCAAGGGGTAGTCGGCCTGCCGCATCGCCCGCTCGCCGCGGTGGGCGTGCAGCCTGGCGGCCATGCGCGGCGGCGAGCCGAGCGTCTCGAGCGTCTGGCGCGCGAGGCGCTCGAAGCCCTCGGCGCGTGAGAGGTCTCCGTCGTGGACGAGCTCAGCGGCCTGCCGCAGATAGGAGTCGAAGCGGTCGGACATCCGGGGCGAACGCTACCGGCGCCGGTGCTGCGCGTCCGGGTGCTCGACCCCACCCTCGCAGTAGCCTGCACCTCAATGGACGCACGCCGCGCCGCGCAGGGAGCGACCACGACCCTCGGGCTCGTGGCCGCCGCAGCCACCGCACGGCGCGCCTGGCGCTCGTCTCCGTTCACCGTCGCCCGCATGAGCGGCACGTCGATCACCGCACCCGACGCCGTCGGCTGGGTGACCGACTTCCTCAACGCCGCCTACTACGCGCGCATGGCCGAGCTGCGCGACGTCGACGATCTCAGGCTGGCGTTCGCGATCCTCACCACGCGCTGGCATCAGCACGGCCATCACCGCCTGCACGCGCACGACGTGCTGGCCTTCCATCGCGCGTTCTTTCGCGAGCGGATCCTCGACAGCGCGCACACCCCGCGCGGCACGCTCGATCGCGAGCAGCTCCTCACCGGCGCGGCGCGCCTGATCGGCCCGTGGTTTCAGGACGCGTACGGCGACGACGAGCGCCGCGCGCACGGGATCGTCTTCGAGACGACCGCCGAGCGCGACGCCTACAGGCCCGAGTACCGCCTGCGCCACGGCAAGCTCGGCGAGCTCACGCCGCCCGCGCGCGACCGCAAGGAGCAGGTCTGGCATACGTACAAGCCGGTGGCCATCGCCTCGGCGCCGCGCACGCTGGCGGCGCTCGCGCGGCCCGAGACGTGGCCGGACTACGGCAGCGACCTGGGCCGCTTCACCGCCGTGCGCAGCACCGGCGGTCTCGCGGGGCAGACGTTCGAGATCGAGATCATCAGCGCGCTCTCACCGCGCACGCCGGCGATCCTGCGCGGCTACGTGACCGTGACGCGGTTCTTCACGCGCGAGGACGACCCCGACGACCTCGAGCGCTACGCGGCGCGCCTCAGCGAGCTCATGGTGCGCTATGGCCGCGACGAGCCGCCCGCCTACCCGCCGGGCTGCACCCCGCTGGCCGTCATCTGCCTCGACACGCACCAGGGCCACTTCATGGGCCGCGGGCGCAACCGGCTGCTCGCCTACGAGCTCGACGGCCAGGCCTACCTGCGGGCGGCGGGCACCTGGGACGACATGCCCGTGACGCTCGAGCAGGCCTATCGCACCCAGGGCCGCAAGGCGCAGCAGGCCTTCTGGGGTGACGAGCGGCCCGAGTCGAGCATGCTCCAGCAGATCGCGTCGAGGACCGCGTGAGCGGCGGCCGCTACGACGCGGTCGTCGTGGGCTCGGGTCCGAACGGCCTCTCGGCGGCGGTCACGCTCGCCCGCGGCGGGCTCTCGGTGCTGTGCGTGGAGGCAGCGGCCACGCTCGGCGGCTCGGCCCAGACGGCCGAGCTCACCCTGCCGGGCTTTCATCACGACGTCTTCTCGGCGGTGCATCCCGTCGGCATCGCGTCGCCGGTCTTCGCGGGGATGGAGCTCGAACGCCACGGATTGCGCTGGATCCAGCCCGAGCTCGCGATGGTCCACCCTCTGCCCGGCGGCCGCAGCGCCGCGCTCTCGCGCGACCTCGCCCGCACCGTCGCCTCGCTCGAAGCGCTCACGGACGGTGACGGGCGCCGCTGGGAGGAGCTCGTGACGCCGTACCTGCGCCACTGGGAGGCCGTGCGCACGACGATGCTCGCGGGCTTTCCCCCCGTCGCCGGCGCGGCGCGCATGGCCGGGGCGTTCAAGGTCGGCGGCATGCTCGAGTTCACACGCATGCTGCTCATGCCGGCGACGGCGCTCGCCGGCGAGGTCTTCCGCGGCGACGGCGCCGCCCTGCTGTACGGCTCGTCGCTGCACGGCGACGTGCCGCTGGACGCCTCGGGCAGCGCGATCGCCGGCGTCTGGCTGAACCTGCTCGGGCACGCCGTCGGCTGGCCCAGCCCGGAGGGCGGCGCCGGCGCGATCACCGGCGCGCTGGCGAGCCGCCTGCGCGAGCTCGGCGGCGAGACGCGTACGGGGGCCCCGGTGCAGCGGGTGCTGGCCAACCGCCGCGGGGTCACCGGCATCGAGCTCGCCGGCGGCGAGCGGATCGCCGCGCGGACGATCGTCTCGACGACGACGCCGCAGGGTCTCGTGGCGCTCGCCGGCGACGTGCTCGGCGACGAGTACATCCGCCGCGCGCTGCGCTTCCGCTACGGGCCCGACACGGTCAAGCTCGACTGGGCGCTCGACGCGCCGATCCCCTGGGAGAACGAGGATGCGCGTCGCGCCGGGACCGTCCATGTCGGCGGTGCCCCGGGGGCGATGCGGGCCGTGCTGAACGAGGTCGCCGGCGGCCGGCTGCCCGCGCACCCGTTCCTGCTCTCGGGCCAGCAGACCATCGCCGACCCGACGCGGGCGCCGGCGGGCAAGCACACCGCTTGGGCCTACACGCACACGCCGCGGGGGATCGGATGGTCGGTCGCGCCGCCGTGAGGCGTTCGCCGACGCGGTCGAGGACTCCCTCGCGCGCTTCGCGCCGGGCTTCCGTGACCGCGTCCTGGCACGCCACGTGATGGCGCCCGCCGACTTGCACGCCCGCAACGCGAGCCTGCCCGGCGGCGACGTCGGCCACGGCAGCTACGCGATGGATCAGCTCCTCTTCCGGCCGGTGCCGTCGCTCAAGCCGTACGCCACGCCCCTGCGCGGGTTGTTCATCGGCGGCGCGTCCACGTTTCCCGGCGGGGCGGTCCACGGCGTCAACGGCCATGCGGCGGCGCGCGCGGCGCTGCGCGAGGCGCGGATGCCACGGCGGCCGAGCCTCGGCCGGGGCCGCCGGCGCAGCAGCGAGATCGCCGCTGGACAGCAGGAGTAGCCTGGCTTCATGAGCCCCATCCCTGGTGAGCCGCTGCACCGCCAACAGCCCGAGCTGGGCGACCTGACGACGAAGGACGGACGCAAGGTCAAGCTCAAGATCCCCGGCATGCTTCCGCAGCGCATGAAGCCGGTGGCGACTGAGGAGCGCGGGTCCGAGGAGCCGCCGCGCGACAACCCCGCGCCGCCGCACAACCCGATGCACGGGACCGGCGGCGGCTTCTAAGGCAGCGTGCCGTAGGCGTCGGCGGGCGTGTCCGGCGGCGGGTCGGCGGCCGGTGCGTCGCCGGCCGCATAGCCGCCGGTCTCCAGCCGGCTGACGCGGCCCTGCTTCACCAGCCGCGAGATCGTCGCGGCGGCGGCGTTCGCCGAGATCCCGACGGCCGCCGCGACCGCCGTGCTCGTGCTTCCGGGATTGCTCTGGAGCTGGTCGATGACGCGCAGTTGCGTCTGGCCCGGCGCGGCCCGGCGGATGGTCGCGCGCCTCGCGCGCGACCTGCCGGTGCGCTTGGCGCCGGCGGCGCCGCGTGACGCGGCAGGGGCAGGGGCACGCCGCGTCGCCGTGGTGGACGCGGGTGATGCGGATGGCGCGGCGGCGGGAGCCATCGCGTCGAGCGCGTCCGCGGCGCGCTGCAGCCGCCCGAACTCGTCAGCTGCGGGCCTGAGCGCCGCGATGCGGTCGTCGAGCTCGCGACGGATGCGATCGAGCAGGTCCGGCACCGCCGTCCAGCATAGACCTCTCGACCGGCGATTGTGCGAACTCGCACGACGGAAAACGCCGTGCTCAGCCTGTTCCGGGGTGCGAGTGGTTGCCCAGCAGCACGGCGAGGAGGCTCAGCGCGACGAGCATCGAGCCGACGCGGACGCAGTTGTCGCCGTTGAGCCAGCGCAGGCCGGCGGCCGCGCGTCCCTCGGGCCGCAGGATCGCGAAGACCAGCCCCGCCAGGAGAAGCTCGACGAGCGTCGCCGTGATGTCGGTGATCGCCAGCGGCTCGGGATCGCCCGCCCACGGCCCGATCGGCAGCCCGACCGTCCGAGAGACGACCCAGATCCCGACGACGACGAGGCTGCCGATGGCGGCAGGCATGAGCCAGCGGCGGTCGTCGGGACGGCGATAGACGAGGACCGCCCAGAGCACCTGGGCATAGGTCAGCACCCCGAAGAACAGGCCGAACAGCCAGTAGTGCGAGGCGTGGTCGATCATCGCCTTGCCGTGGATGACGCCCGCCGCGGCCGAGAGGCAGACGAGCAGGATCGTGCGCTCGGAGCGCGCGGCAGCGGCCACCTCCGGCGCGCTGTCGCGGCTGGGTGGCGTCGATCACGACTTCAGGATGCACGTCGCCGGCCATATACGCACGATAGGTCGATGTGGCGCGCCGCGGCGCCCGATTGGCGCACGCGCGGTCGCCGAGGTCACGCTGCGCCGGAAGGTAATGCGGGGGCCGCCGGCGACGCCAACTGCGCATGACCGTCCGCCGGCTGATCGTCTCGGACCTGCACTTCGGCTCCGGCGAGGACCTCCTCGCCGGAGCCGAAGCGCTGGAGCGGATCGAGCCCGAGCTGGCGTGGGCCGACGAGCTCGTGATCAACGGCGATCTGCTCGAGCTCGTGTTCGCGTCGATCGACGAGGCCGTCGCGGCGGCCCGCCCGTTCCTGGCGCTTGCCGATCGCCATGTGCGGCGCGTGCGCTACATCCCGGGAAACCACGATCACCACCTCATCTCGCTCGCGCGCGACGAGCGGCGCCTGCGACGCTCTGCTGGACGTCGCAGCCGCGAAGCTCCGCCGCGGCCGCCGCCGCCCCCGCCGCACGCCTGCTGCGCGCGCTGTGTCCCACCGCCGACGTCGTCGTCGCGTACCCCACGCACGAACTCGACGGGATGCTCTGCATGCACGGTCACCACATCGACGCGCACGTGCACTCTGCGGAGGGGTGGCCGATGAACCGCCTGGCCTGGCGGCTGACCGGCGCCGCGCGCCCGCCGCGCCTCACCACGGACGACCACGAGGCGCTGATCGGCGCCCCTCTACGAGCTCATGTACGAGATGGCGAACCTGCGCTGCGGACGGCGCGCCCAGCAGCGCTTCGAGCGCCGGGCGTCGACGCCGCGCCGGCGGCTAGCTGCGCGTGCACGGCGCCTCGACCGCGGACGTGGTCGAGGCGATGCAGGCCGTCTGCCGACGATCTGGCGATCCGACCGGGGACGCTCGTCTTCGGGCACACGCACGAGCCGCTCGACGGCGTCGCGACAGCCGACGGCCGCCACCGGCTGTTCAACTCCGGCGCCTGGGTGCTCCGATCGGCGCGGCCCGCAGCGCCGCGTCGGGACGGTCCTGCGCGCCACCGGCGGGGAGCTCGAGCTGCGCGGGCTGCTGGACGACTGCGACGAACGCGATCTCGCACGGATGCTGGACGACCGGCCGCGCCGTGCCGCGACGGCGTAAGAATCGCCGGCCGCCCGACGCTCAACGCCGCATGGACACATTCAGGTGGGAGGCGGCCGCGCGCTCGGCCGCCGGCGGGGAAGGACGCACATGAGCGCCGCGCACGTGGCGCAGGTCACGCCGCTGCATGTCGACGGGCGGCTCGAACGCGGCGACGGGCATCCCGGCATCGACCGCCCGCGTGCCGAGCAGGCCGTGCGCGATCTGCTCGCCGCGCTCGGCCGCGACGTGGGCGAGGACGGCCTGCGCGAGACGCCGCGCCGGGTGGCGGCGGCGTTCGACGAGCTGCTCACCCACGAGCCCGTGTCGCTGACGACGTTCCCCAACGAGGCGGGCTACGACGAGCTCGTCGTCGTCAAGGCGATCCCGTTTCACTCGCTGTGCATGCATCACCTGCTGCCGTTTCACGGCGTCGCGCACGTCGCCTACCTGCCCGGCGAGCGGATCATCGGTCTCTCCAAGCTGGCCCGCGTGGTCGAGGTGTTCGCGCGCGACCTGCAGCTGCAGGAGCGCCTGACGATGCAGGTCGCCGACTGCCTGGAGAGTCACCTGCGGCCGAAGGGCGTGGGCGTGGTGCTCGAGGCCGAGCACATGTGCATGACGCTGCGCGGCGTGCAGAAGGCCGGCGCCCGGACGACGACGTCGGCGTTGCGCGGCCTGCTGCGCGACGACGCCCGCACGCGCGGCGAGTTCCTCTCCCTCGCGACGAGCTGATGGCTCGCGACGTTCTCCCGACGGGGTAAGAACCGGGCGTCCGGCGACGCTCACCCCCCGATGAAGCCGACACGCACAGAGCCGGCCGAGCACCGCGACGCGATCGAGGACTGGCGCCGGCGCCGGCTGATCGCCGCGGGCTTCGCTGCGCAGCTCGCCGGGGCACCTCGCGGACGGCGACGCCGACCTGCACGAGCTGCTCGTCCTCGTCGACCGCGGCTGCCCGCCGCCGCTCGCAGCGCGGATCCTCGCCCCGATCGACCTCCCGGCCCCGTGACGTCGCGCCCGCTGGCCGCTGGTACGGTCCGCCGCGTGGGATCGGAGGGAACGCTGCGGCACGCCGCCGACGAGGCGCGACCCTCGCCGGGCGGCGCGCTCGACGAGGAGTCGCGGCGCTGGCTGCAGGACCTCGGCGACACCGGCCACGAGCACGAGGAGGCGGTCCGGCGCCTGCACGAGCTGCTGCTGCGCGCGGCGCGCTTTGAGATCTCGCGCCGCCGGCACACGCTCGCCTACCTGCGCGGCGGCGATCACGACGACCTCGCCCAGCAGTCCGCCGACGACGCGCTGGTCGCGGTGCTGGGCAAGCTCGAGTCGTTTCGCGGCGACAGCCGCTTCACCACCTGGGCCTACAAGTTCGCGCTCTACGAGGCGGCCGTGAAGCTGCGCCGCCGCGCGTGGCAGGAGCGCGAGCTGCCGCTCGAGCCCGATGCCTGGCCGGCGTTCGCCTCGCACCTGCCGTCGCCCGGAGAGCACGCCGCCGAGAGCGAGCTGCTGGAAGCGCTGCGCGTGGCGATCGCGGAGCGGCTCAGCGCCCACCAGCGCGAGGTGCTCGTCGCGATCACGCTCAACGGGATCCCGATCGACGTCCTCGCCGAGCGCCTGAACACGACGCGAGGAGCGCTGTACAAGACATTGCACGACGCGCGCAGGAAGCTGCGCGGGGAGCTGGCCGCGGAGGGCTTCGACATCGCCCAGGGCGAACGGGAGCACGACAGATGACCGACGACCGCAGCGACGAGCGCCGGCGGCTGATCGCCGCGCTGCTCGGGCCGGCCGAGCCCGAGCTGACCTGCGAGGAGTGCTTCGAGCGGCTCGACCACTACGTCGAGCTGACGGTGGCCGGCGCCGACCCCGACGAGGCGGTTGCGGGAATGCGCGCGCACCTGGTCGGCTGCCCGGCGTGCGAGGAGGATCACGCCAGCCTGCTCGAGTTCGTCAGGCGCGCGGACGGCGAGGCGCCGCCCGCGGCCTGAGCGCGGTGGGCGGCATCGCGCGCGGGCCCTATGCCCTGCCGACGTTCGCCGAGAAGGACCGGACGAGATCGGTCAGGACGTTGACGATCACGCCCTCCCCCATGCCGGCCGCCTTGCCGCCGACGTTCGCGACCGCGTCGATCGTGCCCCGGCCGTCGGCCAGCCGGATGGTGATGTCGCCGGTCGCGTAGCTCTGGCCGAGCGTCTCGCGGGTGTTGGCGTTGATCTTCACCGTCCGGCTGCCGGCGTCGGCCGACTGGATCGTGACCGGCCCGGTGAACGTCATGCCCATGGCGCCCATCCGCACCACGATCTCGGCCTTGACGTCCTGCGGGCCCGCGACGGACTTCACGCTGGCGCCGGGGACGCAGGGCACGAGTGTGCTGAGGTCCGTGATCACGCTCCAGGCGTGATCGGCATCGGGTACGGCAAAGGTCTCGTTGAGCGTGAGCATCGTGCGGTCTCCCTCGGTGTAGGTCTCGCGAACGTGCGCGTCGGAGGGCCATGGGGTCTTACGTGCTGCCCCGGAGTTGGCGCAGCCGCGCACCCCGAACCGGCCCGATGGGTAAGAACCGCGCGGCCCACGACGCAGACGTCAACATGGACGCTCCCAGCCCTCGGCGAACACGCCCGATCGACCGCGCCCGCAACGGGACGCGGCGCGGCGCCGTCGCCGCCGTCCTCAAGCGCGCGCTGGCGGTCATGCTCGTCGTCGTCGCGTACGGGTTCCTCGGTGCGGTGCCGCACCCGCCCAGCGCCGCGCTGGGCACCGCCTACGCGGCAAGCGCGCTATGCCTCGCGATCGCCGCCTGGCGGCTGTGGCGCCAGACGTTCGCGTGACGCCGCGGGGACGGCCGCTCGAACCACGCGTGGCGGACCGCACGGCCCGCCACGCGCTGCCGCTACGCCAGGCCCTGCTGCCTCGTCTGGGCCTGTGTCCGGCTCGACGACAGCAGCCCGATCGTCAGCAGCAGCGTGCCGTTGACGATGTGGTTGACGTTCTCGAGGTCGCCGGCGCCGGTCATCGAGATGATCGTGAGGTTGTCCGGCGCGATGACGCCGATCACGAACGCCGTGACGTAGAACAGCCCGACGCCCATCATCGCGCCCTCCGCGGTGGGCGTCGAGAAGCCGCTGGTCATCGCGATCAGGAACGCGCCGATCGTGATGTGAACCAGGTTGTGCATCGGGTTGACGCTGAAGCCGAACAGCGCGTCGGGCGTGTTGCTCAGGAAGTTGTCGAAGCCCGTCACGAAGAACCCCACGATCCCGATCGCGACGTAGAACCCGCCGATGATCGGCCCTACGCGTCCAGCCAGACTCGTGCCCATGTTGGTCTCCTCACCTCGGGATGTCGATCGCGGCGAGAGCGCGCCCGACCGCTCGTCCGTTGGCGTCGTGGGCC
Source organism: uncultured Actinomycetes bacterium (assembly GCA_963746165.1). GTDB lineage: Bacteria > Actinomycetota > Thermoleophilia > Solirubrobacterales > Solirubrobacteraceae > CADCVQ01. The sequence goes on from CAVVAG010000018.1 coordinate 188,873, forward strand.
CGGCAGAACGTACGAGCGCGCACGCGCCGTCTTCACCCGAGTAAGACGCCGCGGCGGTCGACCGCTAACGGGGCATGATCGAACTCACGTTCCTCGCCCTGATCACCCGCCTGATGAACTGGGGCCTCGCTCCGCTCATCGCAACGCGCACGGTCGCCGCTGACGCCGGCGCGCTGCGGCGCCTGCTCGCCGAGCCCTCCCTCCAGCTCGGGCTCCTCGGCCCCCATCCGCAGCTCGCGGTGGCAGATCTGCGCACGAGCGCGTCCGGTCGAGTCATCTCGCTCGAGCTCCTGGTCCGCGGTCGGACGATGCTCTGGCTGACCTGGATCCTCTCCGCCGGCCGCGGCACGACCGAGGTGGATCTCGCCATGCAGTTCGAGACGCGCGGCGTCGCGACGCGGCTGGCGCTCGCGCTCGGCGGTCGGCGCTGGCTCGCACGTCGCGCGCACGCCGCGCTCGGGCGGCTCGCCCGGATCTGCGCCCACGCCGCCGAGGACGTCGCTCCCGCGCCGGTGCCGGCCGCCCCGCCGGCGTCGGCGCCGGTCGAGTGCGCCGGCCGCACGCGTAAGACGCGCCCGGTCCGCGACGCCAACCGTGCACAGAGCCGTCCCCGATGAAGGAGCGAGGTCGCATGAGCACGCCGAGCACCGTGGTGATCGCCGGCGCCGGGCTGGCCGGCGCGAAGGCCGCCGAGACGCTGCGCGAGGAGGGCTTCGACGGTCGTATCGTGCTGGTCGGGGCCGAGTGCCGACGCCCGTACGAGCGTCCTCCGCTGTCGAAGGACTACCTGCGGGGCGAGGCCGGCCACGAGAAGGTCTTCGTCCACGAGGAGGGCTTCTACGAGGCGCACGCCGATCGAGCTGCGCCTCGGTGAGACGGTCGAGTCGATCGACGTCGCCGGCTCGGCCGTCGTCCTCGGCGGTCGCGAGCGGCTCGAGTACGACCGCCTGCTGCTTGCGACCGGTGCGCGGCCGCGGCGCCTCACGCTCCCCGGCGCCGACCTCGACGGCGTCTGCGAGCTGCGTACGCTCGCCGACAGCGACGCCCTGCGCGAGCGCCTGCGGGGCGCCGCCCGGCTCGCCGTCGTCGGCGGCGGCTGGATCGGCTGCGAGGTGGCCGCCTCGACGCGCAGGCGATGGGTCTCGACGTGACGCTCGTCGAGCCGCTAGGACCTGCCGCTGCAGCGCGCCCTCGGCCCGAAGCTGGGGGCGTTCTACCGGGACCTGCACGCCGAGAAGGGCGTGCGCATGCTGCTCGGGCAGGGGGTCGCGGCGTTCGAGGGCACGCCCGGTGGCGCCGTGCATGCCGTGCGCACCGAGGGCGGTACGCGCGTGCCGTGCGATGTGGCGATCGTGGGCGTCGGCGTCACGCCGCGCGACGAGATCGCCGATCGCTGCGGCCTCGACGCCGCCGACGGCATCCTCGTCGACGAGTACCTGCGCACGAGCGCGCAGCACGTGTTCGCGGCAGGCGATGTCGCGCGCGCGTTTCACCCCCTGCTGGGGCGCAGCCTGCGCGTCGAGCACTGGGCCAACGCGCTCAACCAGGGTCCCGCGGCGGCGCGCAACATGCTGGGCGCGCAGGTCGCCTACGAGCGCCTGCCGTACTTCTTCTCCGACCAGTACGACGTCGGGATGGAGTACACGGGTTACGCGGCCGAGTGGGACGAGGTCGTCATCCGCGGCGACATCGCGGGGCGCGAGTTCGTCGCGTTCTGGCTGCGCGACGGGCGTGTGCTGGCCGGCATGAACGTCAACGTCTGGGACGTGACCGCCGACATCCAGGCGCTCATCCGGTCCGCCGCCCCCGTCGACCGCCGGCGCCTGGCGGACCCGGCCGTCACGCTCGGCGAGCTGCTGCCTGCGGTCGCCCGCGACGCGTGATCGCACGGGCGTTTCACCACGCGCAGTTCCCGCCCGGGCGCCTGCGCGTCGAGCGGCTGGAGACCGTCTCGGTGTGCGTCCCGGCACGCGACGAGGCGGCGACGATCGCGGGCGTGGTCGCGCCGTTGATGGAGCTGCAGCGGGCCGGCGTCGTCGACCAGGTGGTCGTGCTCGACGACGACTCGCGCGACCGGACGGGCGCGATCGCGGCTGAGCTCGGCGCGCGAGGTGGTGCGACCGGCGGCGCTGCTGCCCGGCTTAGGGCCCGGTGCTCGGAAAGGGCGACGCGATGTGGCGGGCGCTGACCGTGCTGACCGGCGACCTCGTCTGCTTCGTCGATGCCGACTCCGAGGACTTCGGCGCGCACTTCGCGACGGGGCTGCTGGGGCCGCTCTATCCGCGCGCCTCGCCTGCAGTTCGTCAAGGGCTTCTACCGGCGGCCCTTCAAGACGGCGACGCGGCCACGTCGAGCCGACCGGCGGAGGCCGCGTGACGGAGCTCACCGCGCGGCCGCTGCTGGCGGCCTTTCTATCCCGAGCTCGACGGCGATCCGCCAGCCGCTGGCGGGGGAGTTCGCCGCGCGCCGCGAGCTGCTCGAGCGAATGGCGTTCTGCACGGGCTACGGCGTCGAGATCGGGCTGCTGCTCGACGTCTGCGCCGACGTCGGGATCGATGTCGATCGCCCAGGTCGACCTCGGCGTGCGCCAGAACCGCCACCAGCCGCTCGAGGACCTCGCGCCGATGGCCGCCGCCGTGCTGGGCGCCGTCACGCGCCGGCTGCGCCACGAGGGCCGGCTCGTCTCCGACGGGGCCCGCTGCGGTCACGCACTCGAACGCGGGCCGCCCGAGCGCCCGCCGCTGGCGAGCCTGCGCGCCTTCGAGGCTGCGGCCTAGCACCGCGGCCGCACAGCATCGTGCAGGGAGGCCGCTGCGGCGCGACTATCGTCGCGCGCCGTGGTTAGAGCGACGATGGCCCGCAGCACGCATCGCCGGCTCAGGGGGGCCGCCGCCTCCGCCCTCGCGCTCGGCGCCCTCGCAGTGCCCGCCGGCGCCCAGGCTCAGGCTCCCTGCCCGGGCGCATCCGGCGCCTGCCCCTACACGGCCAGCTCGCAGATCGGCCAGCGCGGCGGCGGCGTGCTGCGCTTCCCGCAGACCGTCGCGATCGGTCCCGACGGCTCGGTCTACGTCGGCGATCAGTCCTCGAGCGTCATCCAGGTCTTCACGCCGGAGGGGACCTTCGTGCGCGAGGTCGGGCTCGCCGGGCTGCGGCCGGGCGAGTTCACCTCCGTCGGCGCGGTCGCGGTCGCCGGCGACAACTCCCTGTTCGTCGCCAGCAGCGGCCATAGCCGGATCGATCGCTTCAGCGCCGACGGCCGTCTGATCCACTCGTTCGGCAGCCGGGGGACCAACGTCGGGCAGTTCAACTTCGGGCCCGGCGGCGGCAACGACGCGCCCGCCGGCGGCGGCCTCGCGATCGCGGGCAACCTCCTGTTCGTCTCCGACAGCCAGAACGACCGCGTGCAGCGCTTCAACCTCGACGGCTCCGGCGCGACCGAGATCGTGCCGCCCGGCCTGCTCGCCAACCCGCGCGGCCTCGCCGTACGCGGCCAGCGGCTGATCGTCGCCGACGACCACCATCACCGGCTCGTCGTCATGGACTTCGGCGGGCGCGTGATCCGGACGGTCGGCAGCGGCCAGGGCGCCGGACGCAACCAGTTCAGCTTCCCGTTCGGCGTGGCCGTCGACCCGCAGGGTCGCCTGTTCGTCGCCGACGACATCAACCAGCGCGTGCTGCGCTTCGGACCGCAGCCCGACTACAAGTACAAGGCGCGCTGGGGGAGCTACGGCACCGGGCCCGGGCAGCTCGCCTACCCGCGCGCGATCGCATCGGACCGCAGCGGCGCGCTGTACGTCACGAACACCGGCAACGACCGCATCGACGTCTTCGATCGCGGCGGCGCGGTGCTGCGGTCCTTCGGTGCGTCGGGCCGCGGACCGGGGCAGTTCAACGCGCCGATGGGCGTCGCCGCGGATGCCAATGGCCTGCGCGCCGTGGCCGACTCGGTCAACGGCCGCATCGAGCTGCTGCACCCCGACGGCTCGATCGCCTCCGTCTGGGGCTCCCCGTCCCCCGGCCCGACGATCCTGCGCCGGCCCGTCGCGGTGGCCTTCGACGCGGCGGGCGACGCCTACGTCCTCGACCAGCGCCGGGCGCGGATCTTCGTCTTCGCCCGCGCGACCGGTCTGCCCGCGCGCACGATCGGCGCGCTGGGCAGCGGGCCCGGGCGGCTGCTCGATCCCTCCGCGATCACGATCGACGCCAACGGCGTGATCACCGTCGCGGACACCGGCAACCGGCGCGTGGTGCGCTTCACGACCGGCGGCGACTACCTCGGCGCCTGGTCCGGCGCGGGGACCGTCCGCGGCGTCGCGGCCACACCCGACGGCTCGCGGGTGTACGTCAGCGCGACGAACAACCGGATCGCGATCTACGACGGGCAGGGCGCCAAGGTCGCGGAGTTCGGCGGCTCCGGGCGCACGCTCGGCAAGCTCTCCGCTCCGGCGCAGATGTCGCTCGACGCCGACAAGAACCTCTGGGTCGCCGACCGCGGCAACAACCGCATCCAGAAGTTCGGCCCCAACGGCGAGCGCCTCGGGATGTTCGGCGAGCGCGGGATCGGCGCGGGCCAGTTCATCAACCCGACCGGCCTCGTGGTCGACTGCCACGGCACCCTGACCGTGACCGACTCGCGCAACAACCGCGTGCAGCAGTTCGCGCTCGCCGCGCCCACGGCGCCGCCCTGCGTCCCGACGACGCCGATCGGCCACCCGCCGCCGCCGAAGATCCCGACCCTGCCGCCGCCGCTCGGGCCCGACGTGACCGTGCGCGTCCTGCGCAGCGCCAGCCTGTTCACGACGCGCACGCTGCCCATCCGCGTCGGCTGCGACACGATCTGCACGGTCGCGGTGACCGGCACGCTGACCGAGCGCGACAAGCCGCGCAGGCGCAAGCGGGCCTTCTCGATCAGCCTGCGCCCGGTGACGTCGAAGCTGAAGGCGGCCGAGTCGAAGATCGTGCGCATCGCGCTGACGCGTGCGCAGGTGTCGCGGCTGCGCAGGGCGATGCGCGGCCGCCGCGGGCTGACCGTCACGCTGCAGGTCGAGGCGACCGCCGACGCCGGCGATCCCACGACCGTCAGCCGGCGCTTGACGGCACGCGGATAATTCTCGATGAGGGCCGCGAGGGGCGGCCGTCCAGGAGCGCTTTCTGCATCCACGGACGAGGACGAGGTGTTGAGAGACATCGCTGTGCGTAGGGGCAGGACAGGGGGAGCTCGCACAGGCGCCGGCGGCGCGCTGCTGGCCGTGTTCGGGATCCTGCTCGCGTTCGCCGGCCCGGCCGTGGCCGGCGACGCCGACGTGCTGGTCGTCGGCGATTCGCTGGCGGTCGGGACCCTGCCCTACCTGGGCCCGATGCTCGACGGGCGCAACATCGTCGCCGCCACGAAGAACGGTCTCACGACGCCGCAGGGCATGAAGCTCGTGCGCCGCGAGCTTCGCGTCGTGACGCCGAAGACCGTCGTCATCAGCCTCGGCACGAACGACGGCAGCGACCCGAAGCGCTTCGCCGACCGCGTGCGCCGCACGATGACGCTGCTGCCCGAGAACGCCTGCGTCGTGTGGGCCACGATCATCCGCCCCAGGCGCAAGGGCGACTACCGCGGCCTGAACCGCGTCCTGCACCAGGCCAAGAAGCGCGACCCGCGCATCGTCGTCGTCGACTGGGAGCACGCCGTCACCGGCGGCGCCGTGTTCCTGCCCGACGGCCTGCACGCCGACGCGGCCGGCTATCGCTACCGCAGCGCGATGATCGCCGACGCGATCGACCTCGGCTGCTGAAGCGGCCGCTCATCGCGTCCGCGACGGCTGCTGTGCCCTGCGTCCTGGGAACAGGGGGGTCACCAGGACTGCGACACGCGCTGCACCTCTCGCGCCAGCGGCGGCCCGAGCGTCTGCGCCCAGACGAGCGTGAAGTGGTGCAGGTCCTTGAAGACGAGCGCGCCGCCGATCACGGGGAAGCACTGGCGCTCGCTGCAGAAGCGGTCGGTGAGGTCGATGACCTGGGTGCGAGACGAGCCGGAGGTGCGCGCGGCGACCGCCTGCGGATCGGCCTCGACGGCGAACTCGCGCGGCACCGCGCAGGTGATGTCGGCGCGCTCACCGTCGGTGATCGCGCGGTCGACGCAGTCGACCGTGTCGCCGGCGATCCGCGGCGTGTCGCGGATGACGACGATGTGCTTGACGGTGTCGGGCAGCAGGCGCCAGGCGCTGCGCACGCCGTCGACCTTCGCCTCGAACATCGTCTTTCCGCGCGGGACGCTGACCGAGCCCCCGGTGATGCCGACGACGAAGATCGTGTCGATCTCCGGGTGCGCGCGGAAGTAGCCGGGCAGCTTGGCGACCCAGCTCTTGCATTGCGAGAACGTCGGCTCCGCCAGCTCCTTCGTCGCCTCGGAGTACGGGCAGCTCGTGCGCGTGATCGAGACGCCGTGCCAGCCGTTCTGCGTGGCGACCTGGTTCAGCGGCGTGCGCCAGTGCGACGCGTGGCTGTCGCCGACGAGCGCGATGGTCCGCGAGGCCTTCTCGGCGGGCACGCCGAAGTCGCACTGGCTCAGCCCGCCCTCACGATGGAAGCGCTCGCAGGGCGCATAGTCCTCGTCCTTGGCCGCGACCGGCAACGGCACGACCTGCGTGCGCAGCGCGGGGTTCACGCACGGCTTCTGCGGATCGCGGGCCGCCGCGCCGAAGCACTGCGGCCGGTCGTCGACGACCTTCGCCGACTTCGCCTCGGCCTCGTGGATCTGTGCCTGCACGTGCGACGTGCCGCTGAGCAGCACCCCCGCCACGAGCGCCATCGCCGCCGCGCTGCAGGCGAACGTCGCCCGCGGCTGCGCCGACAGCCACGCGCTGCGGCGGACCGGGTCCTCCACGATCACCTTCGTGATCCAGCCCAGCGCGATCGTCGCGACCAGGACGCCGACGCGCGTCTCGTCGAGGCCGGGCTCGACGAACACGAACGGGGCGAAGACGATCAGCGGCCAGTGCCAGAGGTAGACGGAGTAGGAGATGTCGCCGAGAAACTGCCCGGGCCTGAAGCGCAGCAGCGGCGCCGGGCTCCAGCGCGCCCGCGGCATCCCGGCGAGGATGACGGCCAGCGTTCCGACCACCGGCACGAGCGCGGCCGAGCCGGGGAACGCCGTGTCGGTGCTGTAGAAGACCGCCGCGTACATGACGGCGAGCAGCCCCGCCCACGACAACGCCGCGCGCGCCCCGTCCGGCAGCTGCCAGGCGCGCGCGCCGAGCAGCGCCAGCAGCCCGCCCGCGCCGAACTCCCACGCGCGCGTGGGCGTCACGAAGTACGCCGCCGCCGGGTTGGAGGCGGTCTCGCTGATCGAATACGCGAGGCTCAGCCCCGTGACGAGACCGAGCACGAGGAAGATCGCGGTCCGCCGGCGCGACAGGTACGCGCCGAGCGTGATCAGCAGCGGCCACGCGAGGTAGAACTGCTCCTCCGCCGAGAGCGACCAGAAGTGCTGCGCCGGTGAAGCGCGGTTCTCGGCGGCGAGGTAGTCGACGGCGTCGGACGCCAGCTGCCAGTTCTGGAAGTAGGCGGTGCTCGCGCCGATCTCGGTGAGGAACTGCTGCCAGTAGATCTGCGGGACGAACAGCAGGGTGCCGACGGCGCAGAGGAACAGGGTCAGCAGCGCGGCCGGCAGCAGGCGCCGCGCGCGCCGCGCCCAGAAGCCCCACAGCGACAGCGCGCCGGTCGCCTCGACCTCGCGCAGCAGGTGCGCGGTGATGAGGTAGCCGGAGATCGCGAAGAAGACGTCGACGCCGACGAATCCACCCGGCATCGACTCCGGCCAGACGTGGTAGAGGACGACCGTCAGCACGGCGATCGCGCGCAGGGCCTGGATCTCCGGACGGCGCTTGGATCGCTTCGTCTCGGGCAGGGACTCTGACTCGGGCTCGGGCAGGGGCCGAGACTCGGGCACGGTCACGGGCGGTGGCTCGGGCACGGGCGGCGGATCGGGCCGTGACTCGGGCACGGGCTCCGGCTCGAGCACGGCCTCGGCCTCCGGCTCGAGCACGGCCTCGGGCTCGGGCACGGCCTCCGGCTCGGGCACGGCGGCGGCTCGGGCTCGGGCGCGGTCTCGGGCTCGGGCACGCGGCGTCGGGCTCGGGGTCGGGCGGCGGTTCGGGCTCGGGCACGGGCGGCGGCTCGGGCTCGGGCACGGGCGGCGGTTCTGCTCGGGCACGGGCGGCGGTTCGGGTTCGGGCACGGTCACAGGCGGCGGATCGGCCTCGGCCCGTGCGGGGTCGTCTGGGCTGCGGCCTGCCACGACGGTACTAACCGGCCACCCCGCGCGAAGGTTGCGCCGCGGCCTCGATCAGCGCCATCGTGCGCGGCGGGGACCTGGCGCGCGAGCACGATGTAGCTCGTGCAGCGGCGGATCGCGGGGGTGGCGGTGAGCTGGTTGACGATGCCTTGCAAGTGTTCGGTGTCCTGGGCGACGACACGGCAGATGAGGTCCTGCGGTCCGGAGATCGCGTCGGCCTCGAGCAACTCCGGGATGGACTGCATGATGGCGACTGCGGCGGCAAGCTCGCCCTGCGCCAGCTCGACGAGGATGAACGCGCTGATGGGATACCCCATCGCGGCAGCGTCCACCTCGGGCCCGTGGCCGGTGATGACGCCCCGCGCCTCGAGCTTGGCGAGCCGCGCCTGCACGGTCCCGCGCGCCACTCCGAGCTGGCGGGCGACCTCCAGCAGGCCGACACGGGGGAACGTTCGCAGTGTCGCGATGAGACGAGCGTCGAGTCGATCGATAGACATGTTGACCAGTATCTCAGCCGTTGACTGCGCTGTGCTGCGCTGGTTGACCTGTGTGAATGGACACACTTGTAAATGACGGCGCGCAGGTCGACTCTCCTGGTACGAGAGAGGAGAACCGCGTGTTCGACGAAGCCCAGCTCTACTCCCCGGTCACGACCGGTGCCGGCGGCAAGGTCACGGTACATCTCCACGACGGCCATCCCGGCGCGGACGATCCCGGCTATCGCCGCCGCCGCAACGAGATCGCCGCGGCGGCACTCGCGTGGCACGCGGGCGCGCCCGCCCCCGCGATCGACTACGAGGACGCCGAGCAGGAGGTCTGGCGCACCGTCTGCCGGGAGCTGGCGCCGCTGCACGCGCGGTTCGCGGTCGGCGAGTTTCGTGCTGCGCTCGCGCGCCGTCGCACTGCCCGGCGATCGGGTGCCGGGCCTCGACGAGGTGAGCGCGCGGCTGGCGGCACGCGGCGGCTGGCGCTACGTGCCGGCCGCCGGGCTCGTCGATCTGCGCACGTTCTACGGCGGCGCTCGCCGCTCGCACCTTTCACTCGACGCAGTACGTGCGCCACCCGGCGATGCCGCTCTACACGCCCGAGCCGGACATCGTGCACGAGGTCATCGGCCACGGCCACCTGCTGGCGACGCCGACCTTCGGCGAGCTGCACCGGCGCGCGGGCGCGGCGGCGCGCCGCCTGCAGCGCGAGGACTCGCTGCGCTTCCTGTCCCGGGTGTTCTGGTTCACGCTCGAGTTCGGCGTCGTCGTCGAGGACGGCGAGCTGCGCGCCTACGGCGCCGGGATCCTCTCGAGCTCGGCGAGCTGGGCGAGTTTCGCGCCATGCAGCTGCGCCCGCTCGATCTCTTGGAGATGGGCACCGCGGAATACGACATCACCCGCTACCAGCCCGTCCTGTACCGCGCCGACTGCGTCGCGGAGATCGAGGCCGTCGTCGGCGGCTTCTTCGACACCTGTACCGACGAATCGATCGAGGAGCTGCGCCATGAGCACACTGTCGCCTGACCCACGCGCCGCGCGCGAGCGCGCACGACTTCATGCCGTTGCACGGCATCGACCACATCGAGCTGTGGGTCGGCAACGCCGCGCAGGCCGCCTACCACCTGCGCCACGCGTTCGGCTTCACCGAGGTCGCCTACGCGGGCCTGGAGACCGGCCTGCGCGACCGCGTCTCGCACGTGCTGCAGCAGGGCCGCATCCGGCTCGTGCTGACGGGAGCGCTCCGCGACGGCACGGAGATCGGCGAGCACCACCGCCGTCACGGCGACGGCGTCAAGCGCGTGGCGCTCTCGGTGCCCTCGGCGGCGGACGCCTACCGCGAGGCGGTGGCGCGCGGCGCGGTCGGCGTATGCGCGCCGTACGAGCTGCGCGACGCCGACGGCGTCGTGCGGATCGCGGAGATCGCCGCCTACGGCGACACGGTGCACTCGTTCATCGAGCGGGCCGACTACGCGGGCGGGTTCCTCCCGGGGTTCGTCCGCGTGGCACACGACGGCGATCCCGCCCAGCCCGGCCTCCTGGCCGGCATCGACCACGTCGTGGCCAACGTCGAGCTCGGCGAGATGGACCGCTGGGTGAGGTTCTACGAGGACGTCTTCGGCATGACCGAGCTCATCCACTTCTCCGACGAGGCGATCTCGACGGAGTACTCCGCGCTCATGTCGAAGGTCGTCACGAGCGGCGACGGGCGCGTGAAGCTGCCGATCAACGAGCCGGCGGAGGGTGCCCGCCGGTCCCAGATCGACGAGTACCTCGAGTTCTACGGCGGCCCGGGCGTGCAGCACATCGCGGTCTCGACGACCGACATCGTCGCCACCGTCGAGGCGCTGGCGGCGAGCGGCGTGGCGTTCCTGCGCACGCCGGAGTCCTACTACGAGGGGGTTCCGGCCCGGGTCGGCGACATCGACCAGTCGCTGGACGACCTGCGCCGCCTGGGCATCCTCGTCGATCGCGACGACGAGGGCTATCTGCTGCAGATCTTCACCAAGCCGCTCGGCGACCGGCCGACGATCTTCCTGGAGATCATCGAGCGCCACGGCGCGCGCGGCTTCGGAGAGGGGAACTTCAAGGCGTTGTTCGAGGCCATCGAGCGCGAGCAGGCGCTGCGGGGGAACCTCTGATGCGCTACGTGTCTGTGGGTTCGGTGCCCCTCAAGCGGCACACGCAGGTCCGCGACGCCGACAGCGGCGAGCTGCTCGTCGAGGAGGTCATGGGCTACGAGGGCTTCTCGGGCAACGAATCGATCCTCTATCACCTGCAGTCGCCGTGTGACGTGGCGGAGGTCGGCTCGTTCGAGCCGATCGTGCTGGAGGAGTGGGTGCCCGACGCGCACGTGCACCGGCTCACGCAGAGCGCCGGTCTCGCGCCGGCCGGCGACTTCGTGTCGGGCCGCCGGGTGCTCATGTTCAACGACGACGTCGAGATGGCGATCTGCAAGCCCGCGGAGGACCGCGACGGCTTCTATCGCAACGGCGAGGGCGACGAGGTGATCTTCGTCCACGAGGGCTCGGGCGTCTTCGAGACGATCTTCGGCACGCTGCCGTACCGCCCGCACGACTACGTGGTGATCCCGCGCGGCACGACGTACCGGGTCCGGTGCGACGACGGCCCGCAGGCGTGGCTGACGTTCCACACGCCCGGTGAGATCGAGACCCCCAACCGCTACCGCAACCGCTACGGGCAGCTGCTCGAGCACGCGCCGTTCTCGCAGCGCGACTTCCACCCGCCGGTGCGACTGGAGACGCATCGCGAGCGCGCCGAGTTCGAGCTCGTGGTGCGAGCGCGCCGCGGGTTGCAGCACTTCGTCCTGGACTACCACCCGCTCGACGTCGTCGGCTGGGACGGCTACGTCTATCCGTACAGCTTCAACATCCACGACTTCGAGCCGAAGTCCGGGCGGCTGCACCAGCCGCCGACGGTCCACCAGACCTTCCAGGGGCCGAACTTCGTGATCTGCTCGTTCTGCCCGCGCCAGCTGGACTGGGACCCGCTGGCCGTGCCGATCCCCTACCACCACTCCAACCTGCAGTCCGAGGAGGTCATCTACTACGTCGACGGCCGGTTCGGCTCGCGCGCCGGGGTCGGCGCCGGCGCGCTGACGCTGCACCCCAGCGGCCTGCCCCACGGCCCGCAGCCCGGCCGCGTCGAGGCGTCTCTCGGCGCGACGCGAACGGAGGAGCTCGCGGTGATGTGCGACACGTTCCGGCCGTTGCGGCTGACGACCCTCGCGCGCGACCTCGACGACCCGAGCTACGCGCTGTCGTGGCACGCGGGGGCTCGAGCACCGGTGGGGTGAGCGCGGGCACGCCTTCGATGACGCGCCCGGTGCGCATGACGCACTCCGCGTCATGACCGGCGCCTCACCGGCGGCGATGACGCGCCCGGTGCCGATGGCGCACCTGGCGCGTCACGACCACGCGGCCAGAAGGAGCACGCGCAGCTCGGCGGCGGTCTGCGCACCACGCTCGAAGACGTCTCCCCACGTGAACGGGAGGTGTCGCGAACGCCGGCGGCGCGCGGTGTCGTTCTCATATCCCCAGCGGGTGGCGTGGAAGCGATAGCTGTGCAACTCGACGGTCAGGTGCGGTCGTGGTGGAGCGGCGAGTGGCAATCGTCCGCACATCTACGTCAGACGCCGGGCGCCCGAAGTTCGCCCCCTGCGACTCGCCCGACGCGGCGATGACGCGCCGAGTGCGGATATCGCACCGCGCGCGTCATGGCGTCCGCTCGCCGGCCGTGTGCGGCGCCGGGCCGGCGCCCTCGCCGGCAGGAGCCGGCATGGGCGTAGGTTGCGACGCACGATGACGCTCCGGCACGACACGCCCCTCGCGCCGGCCCGGCAATGGGGCGTCGTGCGCGTGCCCGGCACCGCAGAGCCGCAGCCCGCCCTGCGCGACGGCGCGGACGCGCTGCTGCTGCGCGAGCTCGCGCTGCCCGGCGATCCGGACCTCGAGCGAGCTCGGTATGCGCGCCCCGACCTCAACGCGCTGATCGAGCTCGGTCCACGGCGCCTGGCGAGCGGTGCAGCATGCGGCCGGCGCGGTGGCTCGCGGCGCCGGCCCGGCCCGCGTCGCCCTGCGCGACTGCGAGCCGGTCCTCCCCGTACGCGTCACCGACTTCGTCGACTTCTACGCCTCGCTCGAGCACGCGACGAATTTCGGCCGCCTCTTCCGCCCCGGCGCCCCACCGGTGCGCGACAACTGGCGCCACATGCCGGTCGGCTACCACGGCCGCGCCTCGACCATCGTCGTCAGCGGCAGCGACATCCGCCGCCCCAGCGGGCAGGTCGCGGCCGGAGACCTGCAGCCCACGCGCGAGCTCGACCTCGAGTGCGAGCTCGGCTACGTGTGCGGCCCGGGCGCCACCGGGCCGATCGCGATCGACCGCGCCGACGCGCACATCTTCGGCGTCGTGCTCGTCAACGACTGGAGCGCCCGCGATGTCCAGCGCCTGGAGTACGAGCCGCTGGGCCCGTTTCTCGGCAAGTCGTTCGCGACCTCGATCTCCGCCTGGATCACGCCGCTGGACGCGCTCGCCGCGGCTCGCATCCCACCGCAGCCGCAGGATCCGCCGCCCGCGCCGTACCTCACCGCCCGGGACCCGTGGCAGCTCGACGCGCAGCTCGAGGTCGCGATCAACGGCGACGACCGTCGCGCGGCCCCGTGCGGCGCGGCCTGTACTGGACACCCGCTCAGATGCTCGCGCACCTGACGGTCAACGGCGCGCGCCTCAGCGCGGGCGATCTGATCGCGACCGGCACGATCAGCGGACCGGATCGCGGCAGCGAGGGATCGCTCGCAGAGCGATTCGGTGGGGAGCGCTGGCTGGCCGACGGCGACGAGGTCGTCCTGCGCGGCCGCGCAGGGGCGATCGAGCTCGGCGAGACGCGGGGGCGCATCGTCGCGGGCTGAGCTACGCTCGCGCCGTGGACGCAGGCACCTCAGCCGCCGGGCCAGGCGAGCCCGCGCCGCAGCCGGGCATCGCGCAGCTCAAGCGGATCTGGTGAGCCGGCGCACCGAGCTGCTCTGGGTCCTCGCGACCGCGCTCGCGGCAGCCGTCGTCGCGATCGTCGACCTGAAGCTCTGGCGGATGGATCCGCACGTCCCGATCTTCGATCCCAGGGGCGACGCGTCGTACTACATGGCGACGATCAAGGACGTCGTCGAGCACGGCTGGTTCTGGCACAACCCCGACCTCGGCGCTCCGTTCGGGCAGGCCAACTACGACTTCCCCGCGCCGTTCGGAGATCTCGTCCACTACCTGATCGTGCTGCCGCTGGGGCTCGTGCTCGGCGATCACGTGCTCGTCTTCAACGCGTTCTTCCTGCTGTGCTTCCCGCTCATCGCGGTCGTCGCCTACGCGGTCATGCGCGACCTCGGCGCCGACCGCCCGGCGGCGCTCGTCTGCGGCGTGCTGTTCGCGTTCCTGCCCTACCACGCGCTGCGCAACCAGTCGCACCTGTTCCTCACGTCCTACTACGCGATCCCGCTCGCGGTCTGGCTGGCCGTCACCCTCGCCGAGGGACGACGCTGTTCGCTCGCGGCGCCAGGCGCCGGACGCTGCTCGCCGCCGGCGTCTGCCTCGTCGCCGGCGCGGCCTCGAACTACTACGCGGTGTTCGCCCTCTGCATCCTGCTGTTCGTCGTCCCGATCGCGGCGATCGCGCGCAGGTCGCGGCGCGTCGCGCTGCAGGGCGCGATGGTGATCGCGCTCGTCGGCGCGAGCTTCGCCCTCGCCCACTCCCCCGCGATCGTCTATCCGATGATCCACGGCGAGAACGAGGCGGTCGCCCAGCGCGGGCCCGGGGAGAGCGAGCTCTTCGGCCTGAAGCTCGCGTACATGGTCATCCCCCGGCCCGAGCACCGCGTGGGCGCGCTCGCGCGGCGCGGCGAGCGCTACTTCGCGATCACGCCGCTGCGGTCGGAGGGCTTCGGCGCGTCGCTCGGCCTGGCCGCCACGTTCGGCTTCGCGGCGGCGCTCGTCGTCCTGCTGTCGACGGGCATCGCCGGCGGCGCCGCCTCGCTGCGGCGACGGCGCATCGCGGCGGCCGGCGCCGTCGCGCTCGTCGCCTTCGTGGTCGGAACGGTCGGCGGCGTGCTCGACGCTCATCGCGTTCGAGCTGTCGCCACAGGTGCGCGCGTGGAACCGGCTCTCGCTCGTCATCGCGTTCGCGGCGCTGCTGGCGCTCGCGCTGCTGCTGACGGCGCTCGGCGACCGCCTGCGCGCGCGCGGCCGGCCGGCGTGGGCCGCCGTCGCGATCACCGCCGTCGTCGGCGTCGCTCGGCATCCTCGACCAGACGTCGCCGCGCGACGCCCCCGCGTACGACGCCGTCGCCGCCGCCTGGAAGGTCGACGACGACTTCGCCCGGACGATGCAGGACCGGTTCCCGGCCGGGACGAACGTGCTCCAGCTGCCCTACATGAGCTATCCGGAGCACGGGTCGGTCGTCGGCGTCGGCGACTACGACCTCTTCAAGGGCTACCTGCACTCCAAGGGCCTGCGGTGGACCTACGGCGCCGTCGAGGGTCGTCCGACGGACTGGCTGGCGCAGCACCAGGGGCTCGCGCCCGAGCAGCTCGCCGCGGCCGCGGCGGCCGCGGGCTTCGGCGCGGTCTACGTCGACCGGGCCGGCTACGCCGACGGCGGCGCGGCCGTGACCGGCGCCCTCGGCGCCCTCGCCGGGCCGCAGAACTCGGGTCTGTCCGCCGACAAGCGCCTGCAGTTCTTCGACCTGCGCCCCGCCGCCGCGCGGCTGACCCGGCAGACGACGCCGGCCGAGCGTTCGCAGATCCGCGACGCGTTGCTGTATCCCGTCGTCGTGGGCTTCGGAGCCGGCGTCTCCTACCAGGAGATGGCCGGGCCCACGCCCTATCGCTGGGCGGCGGCCGACGCTCGGCTGACGCTCGAGAACCCGCTCGAGGGCAGCCGCACCGTGCACGTGGCCGCCGATCTCTTCGGCGGCGGCCCGGGCCGTTCGACCGTGAAGCTGACGCTGCCCGACGGCAGCAGCCGCTCCGTCACCGTCGACCCGGCGGGGCGAGCACATCACCGTGCCGCTGCGCCTGAAGCAGGGCCGGTCGAAGCTGCGTCTGCAGACCACGGGTCCCGCGGCCCCGCATCCCGCCGACAACGTGCGCGACCTGCGCCTGCGCGTCGCAGGGAGTGCACATCGAGTACGCGCCGCTGGCCGCATCGCGCCTCGAGCGCTACGTCGCCGCCGCGACGCCCTGAACGACGCGGGCGACGTCCTCGCGCGTCAGCCCGACCCACAGCGGCAGGCGCAGCAGCCGCTCGGCGGCGGCGTCGGTGACGTCGAGCGGGCCGTGCGTGCGGCCGAAGCGCCGCCCGGCCGGCGCGGAGTGCAGCGGGACGTAGTGAAAGTACGCGCTGATCTCGTCGGCGGCGAGCGCCGCGATGACCGCGTCGCGGGCGGCGCGGTCGGCGAGCATGATCCTGTACAGGTGGGCGTTGTGGCCGGCGCCCGGCGGGACGACCGGGCGGCGCAGCACCCCCGCCCGCTCGAGCGGCTCGAGCGCCGCGTGGTAGGCGTCCCAGATCCGCAGGCGCGCGGCCGTGATCTCGGCGACGCGCTCGAGCTGCTCGGCGAGCAGCGCGGCCGTCACGTCGGACATGAGAAACGACGAGCCGACGTCGACCCACGTGTACTTGTCGACCTCTCCGCGGGCGAAGCGCTGGCGGTCGGTGCCCTTCTCCTGCAGGATCTCGGCGCGCTCGGCGAGCGCGCGTCGTTGACGAGCAGCGCGCCGCCCTCGCCGCAGGAGACGTTCTTCGTCTCGTGGAAGGACAGCGTGCCCGAGGTCGCCGATCGCCCCGAGCGCGTCGGCCGTCCAGCGTCGCGCCGATGCACTGCGCGGCGTCCTCGACGAGCATCAGCCCGTGCTCGCGGCAGAGCGCGCCGAGCGCGGCCATGTCGCAGCCGACGCCGCCGTAGTGGACGGCCACGATGACGCGCGTCGCGGCGTGATCGCGTCGGCGACGCGCGCGCGGATCGATGTTCAGCGTGTCCGGATCGATGTCGACGAAGACCGGCGTCGCGCCGCGCAGGACGAACGCGTTGGCGGTCGAGGAGAACGTGAACGACGGCATGATCACCTCGTCGCCGGGGCCGACGCCGGCCAGCAGCGCGGTCATCTCCAGCGCCCCGGTGCACGAGTGCGTCATGAGCACCGTGCGCGTGCCGGTCAGCTCGCGGATCAGCGCCTGGCAGTGCTCGCCCGCGGGGCCGTTGCCGCCGGTCCAGCCGCGCTCCAGCGCCGCCGCGATGCGCGCGTTCTCGCCGCCGGTGCGCAGCGGGCGGTTGAACGGCAGCCGGCTCATGGCGCCTGCTCGGCGCCGCGGCGCCCGCAGCACGTAGACGTGCTCGCGCCCGCCGGCGACCGGCGCGTGGAAGGCGATCGCGTCGCCGAAGCCACCGCGCATGAGCGCGCGCAGCGAGGCCGGCGTCGAAGCGCTGCGGCTGGGCGCCCTCGGCCGTGGCGGCGCCGCCCGCGCCCAGGCGCGCGACGAGCCCGAGCCGGCTCGAGGCGAGGTTGCGGACGGGCTCGGCGACGATCACCGACGCGCGCGCGGCGGCGCGCATGCGGCGCAGCATCGCATCGGCCGCGTCGGGCAGGAAGTGGTAGAGGCTGGCCTGCATGACGACGACGTCGGCGACCGGCAGCTCGGCGCGTCGCGACGTCGCCGCGACGGGCGTCGATGCCGCGGCGGCGCAGGCGCGTCGACGAAGCGCGCGCTGGCGTCGAGCGCGACGTAGGAGCCGATCCGGCCGCGCAGCTCGCGCAGGTACAGGCGCGCCGGGCCGCAGCACAGCTCGAGCACGCTCGCGCCGTCGGGGACGTGCGCCGCGACGGCCGCGTCGCGCGCCGCGTAGTAGCGTCCGTACAGAACGCGCATCGCGAGGCCGTAGCCCCACGCGCTGCGGTAGACGAGGCTCTCGGACAGAGCGCGAGGATAGCCACAGCAGGGCGTGCCAGCGTGACCGAGATCAGCGTCGTCATCCCCGTCTACAACTGCGCGGGCTGCCTGCGCGCGCTGCACGAGCGGCTGACCGCCACCCTGTCGCAGCTCACGCACGACTACGAGATCGTGCTCGTCGACGACCGCTCGCGCGACGAGCGCGTGGGAGATCCTGCGCGAGCTCGCGCGCGCCGACCCGCATCTGCGCGTCGTGCGGCTCAGCCGCAACTTCGGCCAGCACGCCGCGATCACCGCCGGGCTGACGCGCTCGCGCGGCGCCTGGACGGTCGTCATGGACTGCGACCTGCAGGAGCCGCCCGAGCAGATCGCGCGCCTGTACGCCAAGGCGCAGGAGGGCTACGAGATCGTGCGCGCGACGCGCGAGGGGCGCCGGCACTCGGCGTTTCGGCGCGTGTCGGCCTCGCTGTACCGGCGGATGCTGTCCGAGCGCGAGAACGGCGGCGACATCGAGTTCTCGACGCTGTCGATCATCTCGCGCAAGGTCGTCGACGCGTTCCTGCAGCTGCGCGACCGCGACCGCGAGTACCAGCTCGTGCTCGACTGGCTGGGCTTCAGCCAGGCGACGATCAGCTTCGCCGCACGCCGAGCGCGAGGGCGACTCGCCGAGCGCCTACGGTCTGCGCGAGCTCGTCGGCGTCGCGCTGGACGGGATGTTCTTTCGCACGACCGTGCTGCTGCGCTGGATCGTGCTGCTCGGCTTCGTCGTCGCGCTGGCCGGCTGCGCGCTGGGCGCCTACGCGATCTTCTCGCGCTACGTCGAGGACACCCCGCCGGGCTACACGAGCATCGTCGTCCTGCTCGTCCTGCTGAGCGGCTTCATCATCATCTCGCTCGGGGTCGTCGGGCTCTACGTCGGGCGGATCTTCGACCAGGTCAAGGGCCGGCCGCTGTTCGTCGTCGACGAGCAGATCGACGGCGACGCGCCGCCGCGCTGATGGACGACGCGCTCGAGCGCTTCACGTTCGACGTCGAGGAGCGCCACTGGTGGTACCGCGGGCGCCGCGCGGTGCTCGACGCGGTGCTCGACGGGCTCGGCCCCTGCGCCCGCCGGCGGCCGACGGTGGCGGCGCGCCGCGCATCCTCGACGCCGGCTGCGGCTCGGGGCGCAACATGGTCGCTGCTCGCGCGCCGCGGCGCGGTCACCGGCATCGAGCTCGCGCAGCAGTCGCTCGACGCCGCGCGGGCGCGCGGGCTCGGGCCGGTGCTGCCCGGCTCGCTCGACGATCCGCTGCCGTTCGGCGACGACGCCTTCGACCTCGCGGTCGCGCTCGACGTGCTCGAGCACGTCGCCGACGACGAGGCCGCGCTGCGCGAGCTCGCCCGCGTCGTCGCCCCCGGCGGCCGGCTGCTCGTGACCGTCCCGCAGTACGCGTGGCTGTGGGGCGAGCACGACGTCCTCGCCCACCACCACCGCCGCTACACGCGCGCGCTGCTGCTGGCGCGCGCCGCCGCCGCGGGCTTGGAGGCCGAGCGCGTCACCGCGTTCAACTCGCTCCTGCTGGCGCCGATCGGCGCCGTGCGCGTCGTGCAGCGCGCGCGGCGCCGCGCCCAGCCGGCGTCGGATCTCGGGCGCACGCCGCAGGGCGCGGTCAACGACGCACTGGAGCGCGTCCTGCGCGCCGAGGCGGCGCTCATCCGCCGCGGCCGCGACCTGCCGGCGGGCGTGTCGCTGCTCGCGGTCCTGCGCCGCGCGCGCGGCGCCGGCTCTGCCTAGCGCGCCCGAGCGACCGGCCGACGCGAGACCGGACGGCCATCCCGGCGGGCGCCGTCGCGAGCTCAGCCGCGGGGGTCGCGAACGCGCGGGATCATGCGGATCTCGACCCGCGCGGGCCGTGCCGGCGCCGCGAGCGAGAGGAAGTCGCGCAGCGGCGCGGTGTGACGGCAGTACGGACAGTGCAGCTGCACCGTGAGCTTCACGGACCGTCCGCCGAGCGACACCGGCGCGTCGCAGCGCGGGCAGGCCAGCGTGGCCGGGCCAAGGCGCCAGGCACGCGATGCGTGGCGGTACTCGTACGCGCCGGCCCGCGCCTCGATCGGCTGAGGCCGCGCCGGATCCGAGCCGTCGATGCCGCGCTGGATGGACACCCCGAGAAGTCTAGGCCGCGCCCCGGCCGCGGCCCGATGCTTCGCCGCCAGGCTATACGTCGGGGCCAACCCCACCAGCGCATTCGTTTACATCCGGACGACGACCGCCGCGGATGCGCCAAGTACCCTCGATGCGATGAGCGCCGTCGCCACGACCGAGCCCCACGCCCGCACGTACGCCGACGACGAGCTGCTGCTCGGCGGCATCCTCGACGAGGTCATCTGCGCGGTGGAGGGGCCCGAGGCGCTTGACCTGCACCGGCGCGCGATCGACCTCGGCGAGCGCTCGCGCAGCGGCGACAGCGACGCCGCCGAGCAGCTCGCGCAGCTCGTCGCCGGCCTCGAGCTCGAGCAGATCGTGCTGCTCATCCGCATGCTCACGCGCTGGTTTCAGCTCATGAACCTCGCCGAGGACCTCGATCGCGTGCGGCGCATCCGCACAGCTCGACCAGCAGGCCGAGCCGAGGCGCGGCTCGCTGCACGCCGCGGTCGCGCAGCTCGCCGCCGACGGCACCACCGCCGAGGAGCTGCAGGAGACGCTCGCCGCGGCCGAGGTGCGGCTCGTGCTCACCGCCCATCCGACCGAGGCGCGCCGCTACACGACGGTCAGCAAGCTCGCGCGCATCTTCGCCCTGCTCAAGGAGCTCGACGAGCGCCGCCCGGGCCACGGCAAGCGGGCCCAGATCCGGCGCCAGATCGCCGCCGCCGTCCAGGAGATGTGGGGCTCCGACGAGCTGCGCGCGGTGACGACGACCGTGCTCGACGAGGTCCGCGCGGGCCTCATCTACTTCAGCTCGACGCTGACCGAGGTCGTGCCGGAGGTCTACCGCGACCTCGAGGCGACGATCCGCGCGACCTATCCCGGCTACGACGCGCCGGTGCCGCCCCTGCTGAGCTTCGGCTCCTGGATCGGCGGCGACCGCGACGGCAACCCGAACGTGACGCCGCAGATGACCGCCGCGGCGCTTGCGCTCATGAAGGACGCGTGTCTGCGGCATCACGAGGCGCGGATCCGGGCGCTCGGCAGCCGCGTGACGCTCTCGGCGCGCGTCGCCGGCGAGCCCGACGGGCTGCGCGTCCTGCTCGAGGGGCTCGAGCAGCGCTTCCCGGACGTCGCCGCGCTCGGCCACGAGCGCAGCCCCGAGGAGCCCTACCGGCGCCTGTTCAAGCTGCTCGCCGCCCGCCTGCGCGCGACGCGCAAGGGCTGGGATCACGCCTACCGCGGACCGGAGGAGCTGCTCGTCGACCTGCGCATCGCCGAGCGGGCGCTGCGCGCGCAGAACGCGTCGTTCGTCGCCGAGGACGCCCTGCGCGACGTGATCCGCCAGGTCGAGGTGTTCGGCTTTCACTACGCGCTGCTGGACATCCGCGAGAACTCCTCCGTCCACCGCGCCGCACTCGACGAGATCCTCGGCGTGCTGGGCGTGCAGGGCGGCTATGCCGGGCTCCCCGAGGAGGAGCGCGTCGCGATCCTCGCCCGCGAGATCGCGGATCGCCGGCCGCTGATCCCGCTCGACATCAGCGGCTTCAGCGCGTCCACGCGCGAGGTCGTCGAGACGTTCCGCACGCTCTACGACCTCCTGCACGGCGAGCACCCCGGCACGATCGACTCCTACGTCATCTCCAACACGACGTGCCCGGCGGACCTGCTCGAGGTGCTGCTGTTCATGAAGGAGGTCGGCCTCGCCCGCGCCGGCGGCAACGGCGCCCGGCTGCGGATCGTGCCGCTGTTCGAGTCCGGCGAGACGCTCGCGGAGGCGGCCGCGACGATCCGCGCGCTGCTCGAGACGCCCGTCTACCGCGCCGCGCTGGACGCCGTCGGCGAGCAGGAGGTGATGGTCGGCTACTCGGACTCCAACAAGGACGTCGGGTATGTCGCCTCGGGCTGGCGCGTCTACCGCGCGCAGGTCGAGATGGCGGAGGTCTTCCGCGAGCACGGCGTGACGTGGCAGTTCTTCCACGGCCGCGGCGGCGCCGTCGGACGTGGCGGCGGGCCGAGCTACACCGCCGTGCGCGCCCAGCCGGCCGGCACCGTCGCGGGGCGCCTGAAGGTCACCGAGCAGGGCGAGATGCTCTCCGCGAAGTTCTCGCTGCGCGAGATCGCCCACCGCGAGCTCGAGCTGACGTCGAGCGCGGCGCTCGTCACGACGCTCGACCGCTCGGCCGGCACGCAGCCCGAGCGCCAGCAGCGCTTCGAGGCGGTCGTCGCCGAGATGGCCGACGTCTCCACCGCCGCCTACCGCGGCCTCGTCTACGGCGACGAGGACTTCGCCGGCTTCTTCCACGCCGTCACCCCGGTGCGCGAGGTCTCGCGCCTGCAGCTCGGCTCGCGCCCCGCGCGGCGCAAGGCGACCGCGCGCATCGAGGACTTCCGCGCGATCCCGTGGGTCTTCTCCTGGACGCAGTCGCGGGCCGTCCTGCCGGCCTGGTTCGGGCTCGGCACGGCGCTCGAGACCGCGCGCGAGCGCCACGGCGTCGAGCTGCTGCGCGAGATGGAGCGCGACTGGCCGTACTTCGCGGCGCTGATCTCCAACGCCGAGATGGCCTGCGTGAAGGCCGACCTCGACATCGCGCGACGCTACGCCGAGCTGTGCGCCGACGACGAGATCCGCGAGCGCATCTGGGGCACGATCGAAGCCGAGTTTCGCCGTACGGTGCGCGAGATCGGCGCCGTGCGCGACGAGGAGCGGCTGCTCGACCGCGAGCCGATCCTGCAGCGGGCGATCGCCCGCCGCAACCCGTTCATCGATCCGCTCTCCTTCGTGCAGCTCGAGCTGCTGCGGCGCCTGCGCGCGCCGGGCGGCGATCCCGACGACCCCGGCCTCGTGCGGGCGAGCCTGCTGGCGATCAACGGCATCGCGGGCGGGCTGCGGAACACCGGATGACGCGCGTCTACGTCTGCGGCCATCGCAACCCGGACACCGACTCGATCGCCTCGGCGATCGGCTACGCCGAGTTGAAGAACCGGCTCGACGAGGACGAGAGCGAGACCGAGTACGTCCCGGTCCGCCTCGGGCCCGTCAACGCCCAGACGGAGTGGCTGCTGCAGCGCAGCGGCGCCCCGCTGCCCCGCCACCTCACGCACGCGTACCTGCGCGTGCGCGACGTGATGCGCACCGAGTTCCCGATCGCCCACCGCAGCGACCCCGTCCGCAGCGTCGGGCTGCTGATGGCGTCGGAGGGCATGGACCTCGTGCCGGTCGTCGACGGCGACGGCGTGCTGACCGGCCTGCTCACCGAGCGCGGCCTGGCGCGGCGCTACATCCGCGAGTCGCGCGAGGCGTCGCGCCTGGATGTGGCCACGCCGGTCGGTTCGATCGTCGAGGTGCTCGGCGGGACGCTGCACGCCGGCGACGCCGACGTCGAGATCAAGGGGCGGGTGTGGGTGCAGGCGATGCACTCCACCGCGAACAGCAAGGTCCAGCCGGGCGACGTCGTCGTCATCGGCGATCGCCCCGAGGCGACCGAGAATGCGATCGAGCGGGGCATCGCGCTGCTCGTGCTGAGCAACGGCACGCCGCCGGGCGACGCCGTGCTCGAGCGCGCCGCCGAGCACGGCACGTGCGTCGTCACCTCGCCGCTGGACTCCTACGTCACGAGCCGGATGATCACGCTGTCCGAGCCCTGCCGCGCGCTCGCCGAGGCCGACCCGCTAACCGTGGGCAAGGACGATCTCGTGCGCGACATCGCCGACCAGATCAAGGACGTCCACTACCGGGCGGTGGTCGCGGTGGACCGCGACGGCAGGCCCGTCGGCGTCGTCACGCGGTCCGACCTCGTCAACCCCGAGCCCCGCCGCGTGCTGCTCGTCGACCACGGCGAGCGCGCGCAGAGCGTGCCCGGCATCGAGGAGGCCGAGATCGTCGAGATCCTCGACCACCACCACATCGGGTCGATCGAGACGAAGCTGCCCGTGCGCGCGATCTTCGACCCCGTCGGCTCCACCGCCACGCTCGTCGCCGAGCGCTTCCGCCAGGCCGACACCGAGCCGACCGACGCCACCGCGACCATGCTGCTCGGCGCGATCGTCTCGGACACGGTCCTGCTGACCTCGCCGACGACGACCGAGCGAGACCGCCAGGCGACCCACTACCTCGAGTGGCTGCTGTCGCTCGACGCCCAGCAGTTCGGTCGCGAGATGTTCGAGCACAGCTCCGACGTCGCCGACGTGTCCGCCTCCGATCTCGTGCGCCGCGACCTCAAGGAGTACGAGCTCGACAACGGCAGGACGCTGAGCGTCGCGCAGATCGAGACCGTCGGGCGCGCGGTGTTCGAGCGCTCGGAGGAGCTGCTCGCCTCCGCCGAGCGCCGCCGCGCGCGCCACGGCGACGTGATGTTCGCGGTGATGCTCACCGACATCCTGGCCCAGCACACGCGCCTGCTCGTCGCCGGCAACGAGACCCTCGCCGAGCGCGCGTTCGGCCGGCCGGTCGTCGACGGCGCGATCGAGCTGCCCGGCGTGATGAGCCGCAAGAAGCAGGTCGCGCCCGGGCTGCTGGGGGCCGCGAGCGGCTGAGCGCGGCCGGGCCTCGGTCGTCCGGGCTCGGCGTGGCGCGAGGGTGATCCGGCCCGCGCCGGCCTGCCGTGGTGATGCGGATTCTCGCGCCGAGCAGGTCAGCCGGGACGAGCGGCGCAGGCGCCGGCGTAGAAGCGCAGGTAGCGGCCGAAATGCGCGCGCCAGTAGTCGCCCTCGTGTCCCCCGGCCAGTGGCGCATGGTGACGCCGAGCGCCGAGGCCAGCGCCTCGCCGCCCTCGCGGAATGGATCCTCGGCTGCCGCCGTCGAGCCACAGCCGCGACGGCCCCCACGCCGCCCGCCCGCGCTGGCGCGCGATGGCGATCACGTCGTGGCGGGCGAAGTCGTCGGCGTCGTCGAACGCGCCCGCGGCCGAGTCGCCGCCGCGCAGCCACAGCGCGGCCGAGTGGCCGCCGACGGCGCAGAAGCGCTGCGGGCGCAGCCGCGCGATGTCGTAGGCGCCGAAGCCCCCCATCGATATGCCGCCGATCGCGACGCGACGCGGGTCGGCGCGCAGACGGCTGACCGCCTGCGGGATGACCTCGTCGAGGAGGTAGCGCGCCCAGCGGCCGTCGGCGCGGTCGTGGAAGAACGAGCTCTCGCCACCGCTCGGGAACACCACCGCCGGCGCGCGCTCCCCGAGCGCGTCGAGGGCAGCGAAGAACGCGTCGTTGGCGTTGGACTCCTCGCCGTCCTTGCCGCGGCCGTGCAGGAACACGAGCAGCGGGCGCCGTCGATCACCGCCCGCTGCGCCGCGCGGGATCGCCGCGACCTGCGGGAGCGTCCGGTGCACGAAGCGCGATCGCACGTCGTAGCGCAGGATCTTCGCGCCATGGGCCGCCGCCGAACCCGAGCGCACGTCGCCCGGCCAGTGGCGGCGCACCTGCCAGGCGCCGATCGCCACGAGCACCACCGCAAGCAGCGCCACGATGCGGCGCCGGCGGTGGGCGGCGCGGCGCGCCGGCGGTTGCCTCCTCCCGTCAGACCGTACGCGGCGCAACGGCGCGCGTCACACCCGGGCGCGGCAGCGGGTGTGGCGGATACGTATCGCTCGGCGTGCATGATTCGCCACACCCGGTGCCCGCGGCCACGCGGTGGCGACAGGTCCCCACCGGAACTTCATTCTGGGGTGTGAGTTGGCTCGGGGACGCCGGCTCGGCCGGGGCCGGCGGGGGCGATTCGTGACGTCTGGTCGGTTTGTTCATGTGGGACATCGAGCGCCATGCCGAGCGCGTGCGCCACCGACTGCAGCTCGACGACGGCATCCTCAGTGCCCGCGGCCACAGACCGTGGGAGCAGGACGAAGGCTCGCCGTAGCCGCGAAGCGCGCCGCCACGCGCAACGCGAGCGCGCTGCGCACACCAGCGAGAACGGGGCGCGCTGAGCGTCCGGGCGCGCAGACCGTATCCTGCGCCTCGCGCATGCCCAGCGAACCGATCAAGATCGCGGTCCTCGGCGGCGGGTACGGGGCGAAGGTCCCGCTGCCCGTCCTGTCCGGCCTGGACGAGTTCGAGACCGTCGCCGTCTGGTCGCGCACCCCCGAGCGTGCGCAGGAGCTGGCCGAGAAGCACGATCTCGCGCTCGGCACGAGCGACGTCGACGAGCTGCTCGCCCACCCGGGCCTGGAGGCCGTGCACGTCGCCACGCCGGTGGCGACGCACGCCGAGATCGCGATCGCCGCCGCCCGCCGCGGCCTGCACGTGCTCGTCGACAAGCCGGTGGCGATGGACCTGGCCGACGCGCGCGCGGTGCGCGACGCGGTCACCGAGGCCGGCGTCGTCGGCGCGGTCAACTACGGCCGGCGCTTCCAGGCGACCCGTCGGCTGCTCCTGCAGCGCATCGCCGAGGTGGCGGGCGCGCCCCGGATGGTCTCGATCTCGCTCGTCTTCGACGACCATGCCCTGCCGGAGTCGCGGCCGTTCACCTGGGTCCAGGACGCCGCGCTCGGCGGCGGCAGGCTGCAGGGCTACGGCGTCCACGACCTCGATCTCCTCCTGCACGCGTTCGGCGAGATCGAGTCCGTCGCCGCCGCCACCGAGGTCGGCGTGAGCGTGCGCGAGGCGCCCGACGGCACGCCGCACACCGTGACCGCCGAGGACGCCTACGTGATCCTCGTCCGCTTTCGCGGCGGCGGCCTCGGCCACGTCAGCCTGACCGCGACCGCACGCCACAAACGCGGCGATGTCATCGAGGTGCACGGCAGCGAGGGCACGGTGCGCCTCGACGCCGACAAGCGCCTGCACTGGGGTCGCGCCGGCGAGGAGCTGCAGGTCGACGGGCCGCTGGAGGCCGACTCGAAGAAGGCCTACGCCGCCGTCGCGCGCAGCTTCCATGCCGCCATTCGCGACGGCGCCACGCCCCACCCCGGGCTCGACGAGGGCCTGCGCGTGCAGGCGCTCTTCGACGCGATCCGGCGCGCCGACGCCGAGCGGCGCTGGATCGAGCCCGAGCCGGTCTGAAGCCGCCTCGCCGCCCCGTGCCCGCGCACACCATCACGCTCGTCCGCCACGGTCAGACCGCGAGCTCGGCCCGCCTGGCCTACTCAGGCCGCTCGGACATCCCGCTGACGCAGACCGGCCGCGAGCAGGCGCTGGAGGCGGCGCGCCGGCTCGCCGGCGCCGGCATCGACGCCGTGGTCACGAGCCCGCTCGCGCGTGCCCGCGACACCGCGCAGGCGATCGCCGACGCCACCGGCGCGCCACTGACCGTCGACGAGCGCCTCACCGAGGTCGACTACGGCAGATTCGAGGGCCTCGACCGAGCCGGCGCGCGCGAGCGGATCGGCGCGACGTTCGACGCCTGGCGCGCCGACCCCTTCGGCGCGCCGGTGCCCGGGATGGAGCCGCTGGCGGACGCGCTGGAGCGCGCCCGCGCCGCCGTGGCCGACGCGCTGGCCGCCCACGACCATCCCGTGATCGTCGGCCATCAGGGCATCCTGCGGATCGTGCTCGTCGCGCTCGGGCAGATGCAGCCCGGCGACTACTTCGCCATCCGCCTGCACGAGGCCGACCCGCTCGTCGTGCAGGACCCCTCCGTTCACTGACCCGGCCGGCGCGCGTCGCCGGCGACGCGTCGCCGCTGCGCCTCGACGGCCTCGCGCACGATGCAGCCCTCCACGTGGTCGTTGACGATCCCCGTCGCCTGCATGAGGGCGTACGCGGTCGTCGGACCGACGAAGCGAAAGCCGCGGCGCTTGAGCTCGCGCGCGAGCGCCCTGGACTCGGGCGTGATGGCGGGCATGTCCTGCAGCGAGCGCGGCGGATCGGGCGGCGGATCCGGCGCGAAGGACCACAGCAGGGCGGCGAGCGTCTCGCCCGCCTCGTGCAGCGCGACCGTCGCGCCGGCGTTGGCGATCGTCGCCTCGATCTTCGCGCGGTTGCGCACGATGCCGGCGTCCGCCATCAGTCGCTCGACGTCGGCGGCTCCGAACCGGGCGACGACATCGGGATCGAAGCCGGCGAAGGCCGCCCGGAAGCGCTCGCGCTTGCGCAGGATCGTGATCCACGCCAGGCCCGACTGGAACGCCTCGAGGCTGATGCGCTCGAACAGCCGGTGCTCCTCGCGCACCGGCCGGCCCCACTCGTCGTCGTGGTAGGCGATGTAGAGCGGGTCGCTCGTCGGCCAGCAGCGGACGGGCGTGGTCATGGCGGCGGCGCCTCCTCGTCGGGAACCGGCCCGAGGCGCTCCTCGTGGCCGCGGCAGCTCAGGACCGGCAGCCGCGGGTAGCGCGGGTAGCGCTCGTCGTCCTTCCAGCGCCGGCACAGCGAGAACGACGAGCGCCTCGTGCGCACGACCTGCTGATGGCGACAGGAGTCGCAGAGTCCCGCCGGTGGGCTCGGCATGCGGGCAGCGTAGTGGCCGCCGCACGCGCCCGGACCACAGAGATCGTTGACCAAGCAACTACAATTCGCGCTCATGGCGACGTTCATCCGACTCTGCGGCATTCTCCGCGACTACAAGCGCGGGGTCGCGTGGTCGGGCATCCTCGCCGCGCTGGCGATGGTCGCCACCGTCGCGATTCCCGGCCTCACCGGCGCCGCGATCAGCGCGATCGAGAGCGGCGACCGCCAGCGACTGAAGCTCCTGGGTCTCCTGATCGTGGCCGCCGGCGTGCTGCGCCTCGGTCTCACGGTTGCGCGCCGCCTCATTGCCGGGCGCGTCTCGCTCGGCGTCGAGGTCGATCTGCGAAACCGCGTGTACGAGCACCTGCTCGCGCTCGAGCTGGGCTTCTTCGACGCCCAGCAGACCGGCCAGCTCATGTCGCGCGCGACCGTCGACCTGCAATCGGTGCGCTTCTTCCTCGGTTACGGCCTCGTGCTCATCTCGCAGGCCGCGCTGACCGTCGTCTTCGCGGCGGTCGCGGTGGTCGTCATCGACCCGTTCCTCGCGCTCGTCTCGCTGTTTCCGATCCCCTTCGTCATCTGGATCGCCAACCGCTACGGGCGCCAGGCGCGACCGGCGCTGCAGGAGGTCCAGCAACGGATCGGCGAGCTGACGGCGGACGTCGAGGAGAGCGTCGGCGGCGTCCGCGTCGTGAAGGCCTTCGCCGCCGAGGAGCAGCGCCAGCGGCGCTTTGGCGAGAGCGTCACCCGCGTCTTCGAGCAGTCGATGATCTCCACGCGGCTGCGCGCGTTCTACAACCCGTTCATCGGCTTCCTGCCGCAGCTCGGCCTGGCCGCGCTGCTGCTCGTCGGCGGTCGGATGGTCATCGACGGCAGCCTGACGCTCGGCGAGTTCACGGCGTTCTACGGCTACCTGCTCATGCTGCTCGCGCCGGTGCGCACGCTCGGCTGGACGCTCGGCCTCGCCCAGCGCGCGACGGCGTCGGGCGCGCGGCTGTTCGAGCTGCTCGACCGCGAGCCCCGCATCGTCGCGGCACGCGACGTCGCTGCGCTGCCGGCCGGCTCGGGCCGCGTCGAGCTGCGCGACGTCACGCTCGCCTACGGCGAGGAGGACGGCCACGCCGAGCCGGCCCTGCGCGGCGTCTCGCTGGCCGTCGAAGCCGGCACGACGATCGCGCTCGTCGGCGCGACCGGCTCGGGCAAGACGACGCTCGTGCAGCTCATCCCGCGCCTGTACGACCCGACGTCCGGCGCGGTCCTCGTCGACGGCGCCGACGTGCGCACGGTCGACCCGCACGAGCTGCGCGCGCAGATCGCCGTCGTCAACGACGACCCGTTTCTCTTCAGCGACACCGTGCACGCGAACATCGCCTACGCGCGCTCGGACGCCACCCGCGAGGAGGTCGTCGAGGCCGCCCGCCGCGCGCAGGCGCACGACTTCGTCGCGACGCTTCCCGACGGCTACGACACGCGCGTGGGCGAGCGCGGCCTGACGCTGAGCGGCGGCCAGCGCCAGCGCATCGCGATCGCCCGCGCGCTGCTCGCCGACCCGCGGATCCTGATCCTCGACGACGCGACCTCGTCGATCGACGCATCGACCGAGCGCGAGATCAAGCAGGGGCTCGCGGCGGCGATGGCCGGGCGCACGACGTTCGTCATCGCCCACCGCCTGTCGACGATCGCGCTCGCCGACGAGATCGCGATCCTCGACGCCGGCCGCCTCGTCGACCGCGGCACGCACGACGAGCTGCTCAAGCGCTCGCCGTTCTACCGCGAGATCGTCGAGAAGGGGCTGCCCGACCAGGTCTTCCTCACGCGCAAGCCGCTCGAGCCCGAGGTGGCGGGGCTGTGAGCACGCGCCGCACGATCCAGCCCGGCGACGCCCGCGACGCCGTCAGCGCGCAGCTCGCCGACGACGGCGACCGCCCGCTCACCACCGCCGAGCTGCGCCGCCGCCTGCGCCAGACCGGTGGCCGCGGGCGCAAGCTGCGCGGCCTCGCCGCGCTGCTGAAGCCCTACCGGGCCAAGGTCGTCCTCATGTTCGTCGCGCTGTTCGCGGCGACGGCCGCCACGCTCGCCCCGCCGCCGCTCATCAAGCTCGCCATCGACGACGGCATCACCCCGGGCGACGTCGGCACGCTGAACCTCGTCGTGGGCCTCTTCGTCCTCAGCGCCCTCGTGTACTGGGGCGCGACGTACGCGCAGACCTACCTCGTCGGCTGGGTCGGCCAGCGCGCGCTGCAGGACCTGCGCCTGCGGATCTTCGCCCACCTGCAGTCGCTGCCGGTCGGCTTCTACGAGCGCCGCCAGGCCGGGCAACTGATCTCGCGGATGACGAACGACGTGCAGGCGCTCGACTCGCTCGTGACCGACAGCGTCGTGACGCTGTTCTCGAGCACCCTGACGCTGCTCGGCACGATGGTCATCCTCGGCCTGCTCGACCTCGAGCTCGCGCTGCTGACGTTCCTGATCTTCCCGGTCATGGCGCTTGCGTCGCTGGCCTTCCGGGTCGCGTCGGCGGACGCCTACGCTCGGACCCGCGAGACGATCGGCGCGATCACCGCGTACCTGCAGGAGTCGCTGTCGGGGATCCGCGTGGTGCGCTCCTTCAGCCAGGAGCCGCGCCACGTCAGTCGCTTCCGCGAGCTCAACGAGCGAAACCGCGAGGTCAACATGACCACGGTCAACCTCAACGCCGCGTACTTCCCGGGCGTCGAGCTGCTCAGTGCGGTCGCGACGGTCGGGATCCTGCTCTACGGCGGCGCGCAGGCGATCCAGGGCGACATCACGCCCGGCGTCATCGTCGCCTTCGTCGCCGCGCTGAACCTCTTCTTCGAGCCGATCCAGCAGCTCTCGCAGCTCTACACGACCTACCAGGCCGGCATGGCCGCGCTCGACAAGATCTTCGACCTGCTCGACGAGCAGTCCGACCTCGTCGACGCGCCGGACGCGATCGAGCTCGGCCGCCTGCGCGGGGAGATCGAGCTGCGCGACGTCGGGTTCTCCTACGGCGCGGGCGACGAGGCCGTCTGGGCGCTGCAGGACCTGTCGCTGAAGATCCCGCCGGGCCAGACCGTGGCGCTCGTCGGCGCGACGGGCGCGGGCAAGTCGACGATCGCCAAGCTCGTCGCCCGCTTCTACGACCCCACGACCGGCGCCGTGCTCGTCGACGGCCACGACCTGCGCGGGGTGACGCAGGCCTCGCTGCGCCGCCAGCTCGGCGTCGTCCCGCAAGAGGGCTTTCTCTTCAGCGGCACGATCGCCGAGAACATCGCCTTCGGGCGGCCCGCGGCGACGCGCGAGGAGATCCGCGCCGCGGCCAACGCCGTCGGCGCCGACGAGTTCATCATGGCCCTCGAGCACGGCTACGACACACCGGTGGGCGAGCGCGGGACGCAGCTCTCGGCCGGTCAGCGCCAGCTCGTCGCGTTCGCCCGCGCGCTGGCCGCCGATCCGCGGATCCTCATCCTCGACGAGGCGACGTCGAACGTCGACCTGCACACGGAGGGCCGCATCGAGGAGGGTCTGCGCCGCCTGCTGGCCGGGCGCACCGCGGTCGTCATCGCCCACCGCCTGAGCACGATCCGCCAGGCCGGGCGGATCGTCGTGCTCGACGGCGGGCGGATCGTCGAGCAGGGCACGCACGACGAGCTGCTGGAGGCGGAGGGCCCGTATTGGCGCCTGTACCGCGACTGGATGGAGCAGGCCGCGGCGTAAGTAGCAGCACCTATCGCGCTTGCCGTGCGGGGTGCGCATCGCGAGCATCGCCCGATGCGGCGTGGACCCGTGGCGGGCTGGGCTCTCGCGAGCATCGCCGCGGGACTCGTCGGGGCCGGGTGCGTCCTCAACGCGCTGGCCGGGGCGCATGGCGAGTCGTGGTGGGAGTGCGCGCTGGGCGGCGGCGCGGTGCTCGCCTCCGGTGGCGTCGGATTGCTGATCGCGCTGCGCCGCCGCGGCCACCCGATCGGCTGGCTGCTGCTCGTCAACGCGGTCCTGCTCGCCAGCATCGGCGCTGTCCAGGGCTACGCCCCTACGCGCTCCTCGAGCGGCCGGGCGCGCTGCCGGGGGCGCCGTGGGCGGTGCTCTGGGAGCAGTACAGCTGGCCGCTGCTGTTTGCGATCCTGACGGCGATCGTGTTCACGTTTCCCGACGGCCGGCTGCCGTCGCCCCGCTACCGGGCCGGTCGCGATCGCTGCTGCGGTCGCGTTTTTCCGCTCGCGCTGCTGGGGATGCTCGTCGGCCTCACGGCGGCGGCGCTGGCGGCGCGCCTGCGATTCCGGCGGGCGGCGGGATCGAGCGGCTGCAGATGCGGTGGCTGGCCCTGACCGCATCGCTCGTGCCCGTCACGCTGCTGATCTGCATCGCGGGGGCCGTGCTGGCCGAGGGCGTCGAGGATCGCGCGCTCTTCAACGCGCTGTTCTTCTTCATGTTGGGCGCCGTGCCATCCTCGATCGGCGTGGCCGTGCTGTGCTACCGGCTCTACGACGTCGACCGGGTCATCAACCGCACCCTCGTCTACGGCGTGCTCACGGCCCTGCTCGGCGCAACGTACGCGGCCGCCACGCTCGTGCTCGGGACCGCGCTCGGCGAGCGATCGGCGTGGGTCACCGCAAGCGCGACGCTGCTCGCCGCCGTGGCGTTCCGGCCCCTGCGCGCCCGTGTGCAGGACGCCGTCGACCGGCGCTTCGAGCCGCGCCCGCTACGACGGGCTGCGCCGCATCAGGCGCTTTCTCGAGAAGCTGCGCGCCGGGGTGGTCGCGCCCGAGGCGGCCGAGCCGCTGCTGCGCGACGTCCGTCCGATCCCGGGCTCGAG
This sequence comes from uncultured Actinomycetes bacterium, assembly GCA_963746165.1. Lineage (GTDB taxonomy): Bacteria > Actinomycetota > Thermoleophilia > Solirubrobacterales > Solirubrobacteraceae > CADCVQ01. The sequence continues at coordinate 221,914 of CAVVAG010000018.1, forward strand.
CTGCGCTACTGGCTGCCGGAGAGCGAGGTCTACGTCGACGGGCGCGGCCGTGCGGTCACCGACCGGCCCGGCGACGAGCGGGTCCGCACCGCCGTCATGCGCGCCGGTGTGCCGCTCGGGATGGTCGTCCACCAGGAGATGGACGAGGAGCGCCCCGGGATGCTGCAGGAGGTCGTCGAGGCGGCGCTCTTCGAGGACGCGGGTCACGAGGTCGTTGCCGCGCACGAGGACGCCCGTCGGCTGCCGGCGACGGTCAGCGCCCACCGCCCGGATCTCGTCGTCGTCGACATCCGGATGCCGCCCACCTTCACCGACGAGGGAGCGCGCGCCGCGCGGGAGATCAAGCATGCTCACCCCGGCATCGGCATGCTCGTGCTCTCCCAGCACATCGAGACGCAGTACGCGGTCGAACTGGTCAGCCTCGGCGGCTTCGGCTATCTGCTCAAGGGCCGCGTCCTGCGGGTCGCGGACTTCCTCGCGGCGGCGCAGCGCGTGGCGGACGGCGGGTCGGCGCTCGACCCGAAGGTCGTACGTGGGCCTCTACCGTTCGCTGGCTGAGTCGCTCTCCGGGCGCGAGCGCGAGCGTCCCCTCGGCCTGCAGGCACGCTCGCGCCTCGCCGGCGCCAAGGGCGCGAGCATGGCCAGCGCCGCGGTCGTCATCGGCGCGCTCGGGCTGCTGTTGGTGGTCTTCTTTCTTGCCGTCGGTGCGCCGGACTGAGCGGAGTCGGGGCCTCGCCCGCCGAGGCGGGCGAGGCCGGCGGCAGCTACGGAAGCAGCGTCAGGGTATCCGTGGAGGAGGTGTTGTCGCTCGTGCTGCGCACGTGACCGCGGGCGCCCTCGTAGCGCCCCGTGCCGCCGACCACGGAGAACGTCGAATCGTCGCTGAAGGTCAGGTAGCCCTGGACGGCGATCTGGCTGCCGTCGTTGAGGACGTAGGTGCCGGACACGTGCAGGGCGGTCGTCCTGAAGGTCGAGCCCTTCACGACCGCGCCCTGGGCGTAGAGCCGGCCCTGACGGGTTCCGCCCTTCTTGTCGTACAAGGGCGCGGAGAACGTCAGCAGGTCACCAATCGAGAAGCGGTACCGCGGAGACTCCGGGTTCTTCGTCGGCGACTTGGGATTGGTGTCCGTGACCTTGAAGATGCTTCCGGCATCGGGCTCGTAGAACGAGAGGGTGGTGGCCTCGGGGGCCTGGGCGCTTCCGCTCGGGACGGCGATGGCCGCTGCTGCGGCGACGCTTCCGAGGACTCCGACGGCGATGGCGCTGCGCTTGGTGATCTTCATGGCGCGAGACTACGCCGATGCAGGGCTTGCGACGTGTCCATTCGGCGCGCAGCACGCGGGGACCAGCGACTGCCGGGCAAGGACTCGAACCTTGAATTCCAGGGCCAGAACCTGGCGAGTTGCCGATTACTCCACCCGGCAAGGCAGCGCGGCGAGTATAGCCACGAGGGTGCGACGGACCGGGTAGGAGGAGGTCGTATGGGCGAGATGAAGGAACGGATGCTGCGCGGGGACCTCTACCTCGCCGACGACCCCGAGCTCAGCGCGGGAATGACGCGCGCCCAGGCGCTCTTCGAGCGCTTCAACGCCACTCGCCACGACGAGCGCGAGGAGCGCGACGGGCTGCTGCGCGAGCTGCTGGGCAGCGTCGGCGAGGACGTCGTGATCAGGCCGCCGTTTCGCTGCGACTACGGCTCGCACATCACGATCGGCGCCGGCACGTTCGTCAACTACGACTGCGTGATGCTCGACTGCGCTGCCGATCACCATCGGCGCCGCCTGCCAGGTCGCCACGTGCGTGCAGCTGCTGACGCCGACGCATCCGATCGAGGCCGGCCCCCGCCGCGCCGGCTGGGAGGCCGCCGAGCCGATCACGCTGGGCGACAACGTGTGGCTCGGCGGCGGCGTGATCGTCTGCCCGGGCGTGACGATCGGCGACGACACCGTCGTCGGCGCCGGCGCGGTCGTCACGCGCGATCTGCCCGCCGGCGTGGTGGCCGTCGGCAACCCGGCGCGGGTGCTGCGCGAGATCTAGTTCCTAGGTGACGCGGCCGTTGGGCGCGAACTGCGCCGTGATGTGCGGCTCGAGGCCGGGATCGAGCACGACGAGCACCTCGTCGCCGGGGTTGATCACGGTGTCGCCCTTGGGCACGAAGCCGGCCTTGCCCTGCGGCAGGACCGAGATGATCAGGCTGCCGTCGGGGAGGTCGATGTCCGACACGTGCAGGCCCGCCGCGGGCGCGTCCTCGGTGACCTCGACCTCGATGATCTCGAGCTTCTCGTCGGGCAGGTCGAGCAGGTGGACCAGGCCGTGGCCGGGCACCTCGTGCTCGATGAGGTTGAGGATGAGGTCGGTCGCGGAGACCGCGGGCTGGATCCCCAGGAGCTTGAAGTGCTGCAGGTTGCGGGGGTTGTTGCAGCGGGCGATGATCCGCTCGCAGAGGTACTTCTCCTTGGCGACCTGGCAGATGAGGATGTTGTCCTCGTCGTCGCCGGTGACCGCCACGACGAGATCCGCGCGCTGGATGCCCGCGCGCTCGAGGACCCACAGCTCGGTGCCGTCGCCGTACTGGATCGCGTGCTCGAGCTCCTGCTCGATGCGCAGGTAGGCGCGCCGCTCGCCCTCGATGAGCGTGACCTCCTGCCCGTTGCGAATCAGCTCGCGTGCGAGGTTGAGGCCGACCTTGCCGCCGCCGACGACGATGACGTACATGGGTGCCTAGGCCTCCGCGATGTCGAGGATGGCCTTCTCGAACATCGCGATGCCGAGCTTCACGGCACAGATCGTGTGCAGCCCCTGCTCGGCGTACCAGTCCGAGCGGGCGGGGTCGAGCACACGGACGATGACGTGGTCGACGCCGAAGCGCTTCTGGGCGATCTGCGCGACGAGCAGGTTCGTGTTGTCGCCGCGGGTGGCGGCGATGAAGACGTCGGCCTCCTCGATGCCCGCCGCGAACAGCGCGTCGATCTCGATCGCCGTGCCGACGGTGAAGCGTCCCCCGGAGTCCTCCCAGGAGGTCGCCTGACCGGCGTCCAGTCGCTCGTGCGAGAGCGGATCCTCGTCGAGTACGGAAACGGTGTGGCCGGCGGCGAGCGAGGACTTGGCGACCGCCGCCCCCACGCGGCCGGCCCCGACGACGAGGACCATCATGCGGCGGATGCTAGACCAACCGCGGCCTGCGCAGGTCGCGAGTGGGACGGGCCACTAGGCATCCGGCCGCGCGTCGCCTGCCGGCGCGGTGAGGATGACGCGGCACGGCGCCTTGCGAACGACGTACTTCGTCGCGTCGCCGACGAAGTTGTCGAGCGGGCCGCCGATGCCGCCCAGCCGCGCCCCGCCACGGATCCGCGACGGCTCCTCGGCGGCGAGCACGATGAGCTCCACGCCGCGCCGCCTCGCCTCTTCGACGATCCCCTCGCCCGCGCGGCGCGCGCGTACGGTCGCGGTCATGACCTCGACCCCCATGTACTCCTCCCCCACGGCCTTGGCCCGCGCGAGCGCCGCACGGGCGGCCTTGAGCTGCGTGTCGGGCAGGCGAGCGTCCAGCGGCAGCGAGAGCGGCACCTCGAAGACCCAGATCGCCTCGATCGTCGCGCCGTGGCCTTCGCCCTCCTCGGGGTTCTCGGCGGCGGCGAGGCGCCCGGCGGTCTGCACGATGTCGTCGTCCAGCGCCGTGCCGTAGATCGGGACGAGGATCGAGCCGTACTCGGCGCGGGCGGGCTCGGACCGCAGCGCCGCCTCCGACAGGACGACGCGCTGCAGCAGCGGCATGCCCGCGCTGCGCCGGTATACGACATACAGCGCGATGCCCAGCGCCATCCAGATCAGCCCGATCGTCCGCGCGCCGCCGTGGAAGCCGAGCAGGCTGACGAGGCCCCCGGCCGCCATCATCGCGCCGAGCACGGCCGGCAGCGGGAGGTCGCCGCCGCCCACCCTGACCGAGAGCGGGATGCGATAGGGCCGCGGCCGCTCGGGCTCGCGATAGCGCAGCGTGCAGATCGCGACGTGCGCGATGAGGAACGCCAGCATCGCGCCGAAGGCGTAGATGCCGACGAGGAACTCGAGGTCGCGCGGGACGACGAGCGCGCCGGCGAGCAGCGCCGCCAGGACGATCACGACGTAGGGCGTTCCCTGGGCGGGATGCAGCTTGCCCATCACGCTCGGGATCTGGCGGTTGCGCGCGAGCGAGTACGACAGCCGCGACAGCCCCAGCATCGCGCCGTGGGCCGCGACCACGAGCGTGACCGTGGCCAGGGCGCCCACGACGTAGCGCAGCGCATCGGCGATCCAGGGCGGGTCCAACGTCGAGACGAGCGCGAGCACCGGGGCGTTGAGCGCGTCGCCCGTCAGCGGTGACGCCCCCGGGGTGATCGGCAGCGACGCCACCGCGACGAGCGAGATCCCGACGTAGATCACGAGCACGGACACGGTCGCGCTCCAGATCAGGCGCTTGAGGCCGCGGCGGCTGACGCGCACCTCGCCCGCGAGGCCGGACGCCGACTCGAGGCTCGTGAACGCGACCGTCGAGACCGTCAGCGCGAACAGCAGGTCCTCCCAGCTCGGGCTCGTCCCGAGGTCGATCGTCCTGGTGAGCGCGTCGATGTCGACGACGAGGAAGGCGCCGAGCACGATCACCAGCAGCTGGAGGACCACGTCGGCGACGGCCAGCGCCGACACGCGCTCGATCCCGCGGCTGGCGCTCGTGCCGCGGATGTTGCGCACCGCGACGTAGGCGATGATCGCGCCGGCCATCACGAGCTCCGCAGCGCCATCGCCCAGCGGCGACCAGAACGCCGCGACGTAGTGCGTCGCGACGAACGCCGTGACGGCGATGAGGATCAGGAAGTCCAGCAGCACCGCCCAGCCGGCGATGAAGCTCCACAGCTCGTTGAACGCGTAGCGCGCGAACACCGTCGAGCCGGCCCGCTCCTGGTGCAGCGACGCCCCCTCCACGTACGTCATCGCGGTCAGGACGAAGAAGATGCCGGCCCCGAGGAAGACGACCGGCGTGAGTCCGAGCGCGTTCTCGGCGACGATCCCGAGCGAGAAGTAGACGGCGGCCGCCAGCGACGACCAGACGATCGCAAACAGCGCGGGCGAGCCGAGGCTGCGGCGCAGCATCGGCGCCGGCTCGCGCGGTGCGGGCGGATCGGGCGTCCGCGCCGACGCCACTAGATCCCCCGCCAGGTGAAGTACAGCCGGCCGCCGCCGGCGCCCACGAACAGCACGCCGAGGACGGTCCCGATCGCCAGCGGACCGCCGCCGGCGGCGAAGGTCTGCACGAGGATCGCCAGGCCGAGGACGACCATCGCGGCCGAGAGGACGAGCGTGGCCGTGCGGTGCACGCCCCGGCCGGATGGGGGCGGCCGCTCAGTCACCGGTCGGATCGCTTTCGATGATCACGCGGCATGGCCGGTCGGCGAGCACCGTCTCGACGGTCTTGCCGAACAGCGTCGTGCCGACGCGCGGCGGCAGCGGCATGACGAGCGCGTGGGCGCGCATCTCGCGCGCCTCCTCGACGATGAGCCGGCCGTGGCCGCCGGGGCGCACGCGCTCGACATGGCCGTTGACGCGCCGCCCGCCCTGCAGCCGGGCCTGTTCGATGACCGCGCGCGCCAAGATCTCGTCCTCGGGCAGGGCGGCGTCCAGCGGCGATGCCTGCGGGACGGTGATCAGCACGAGCACGTGGATGCCGCGGCGCTTGCGGCCCGCGAGCTTGGCGGCGGTGGCGATCGTCGTGGGCGAGTAGTGACGCGCGTCGAGCGCCACGAGCACGGACTCGTACTCGGCCTCGTTCTGCGTAACGGGCTGTGGCACGGCGACCTGGTGCGTCGAGACGAAGTCCAGGCCCTGACTGCGGCGGTACAGCAGGTAGCCGCCCATGCCCAGCGCCATCCACGTCACGCCGGCGGCGCCGACGGTGAGGTCGAGGACGCTGACGACGATGAACGAGAGGATCGTCCCGGTGAGCCCGATCACTGCCAGCGGCGGCAGCTCGTGGCCGCGGACGCGCAGGCGGCCCGGGCTGCGGTAGGGGCGCCGCGCGCCGGGCTCGGTCACGCGCAGGCAGATCAGCGACAGGTGCGCCATCGAGAACGACAGCATCGCCCCGAACGCGTAGATCTTGCCCAGGAAGTCGGCCTGGCCGGGCAGCAGCGCGATGATCGCGAACCCCGAGAAGACGAGGATCCCGAGGTACGGGGTGCGGAAGTGAGGATGCAGCCGGCGCATCGTGTCGGGGAGCTGGCGGTACATCCCCATCGAGTAGGTCAACCGCGAGACGCCCAGGACGCCCGCGTTCGTGGCGGCGATGAGGATCGTCACGGCGAGCACGCCGACATACACCTCCACGCCGCCCTGAAACCAGCCGAGATCCATGCCCGAGACGACGCCGATGATCGGGTCGTTGGCGTAGCCGCCATCCTCCGGGCCGACGCCCAGCTGCGTCCGGCAATCGCCGCCGACGCACTCCACCGGCAGCGCCGACAGCGCGATCAGCGGCAGCGTGAAGTAGATCGCGAAGACGGCGATCATGACGCGGCGGATCGCGCCCGGAATCGACGTGTCGGGGTCGCGCGCCTCCCCGGCCATGTTGGAGATCGTCTCGATGCCGGTGTAGGCGACGGTGCCGATCGGGATGGCGAGCAGGAACTGCGTCAGCGTCGGCGTCTCGCCGAAGAACGACAGGTTGTCGGCGAGGATCTGGGGGCTGAAGACGAGGAAGACGCCGAGAGCCACGATCGCGAGCTGGCTGAGGAAGTCGATCACCGCCAGGACGAGGTTCACGCTGACGGCGTCCTTGACCCCGCGCACGTTGACGAGCGCGAGCAGCGCCACGGTCGCGCCCGCGAAGCCGATGTCGCCCGGTGCCTCCTTGAAGCCGTCCCACATGAACCGCCCGGCGTAGTGGGCGGCGAAGAACGCCGAGATGGCGATCGTGATGATGTAGTTGAGCATCTGCGCCCAGGCGGTGAAGAACGACCACAGCTCGTTGAACGCCCGCCGCGCGAACAGCGACGAGCCGCCCGCCTCGGGGTACATCGCGGTCGCCTCCGCGTAGGTCGTCGCGGTGCAGTAGAAGAGCGCGCCCGTGATGAGGAACACCAGCGGCGTCAGCCCGGCGGCGAGCGCGGCGACGAGGCCGAGGGCGTAGTAGATCGACGATCCGACGTTTCCGTAGGCGGTCGAGAACAACGCGTTGACCCCCAGCACGCGCTGCAATCCGTGGAGCTGGCGCTCTGCCATCCGCGGCGGGAGTCTACGCCGAGCGATGCACAGCCCTCCCGCCGCCGCGGCCCGCGCCGCCGGGGTCGTGCTCTACGTCACAAGACAGCCGCGGACACGCATGCGCGCGGCGGAATCCGGCAGATCGACCCAGACGATGTTGATCGCCCCGTGGCGCTCGACGGCGGCGCCGCTCGTGCGCTTCGCGTTCTTGCGCAGCTGCGTCGCGACGCGTATGGCGCGCGACGCGTTCTTGTAGAACCCGATGTACCCGCCGCCGCGCCGGCCGCTGAAGATGATCTGGTAGTCGGGCGCCTCGGTGTCGGTGAGCTGCGGGGCGCCGCCCTGCAGCCGGTAGCCCTCCTTGGTCAGGCAGTTGCTGATGCGGTCTCGCTCGGTCGGACGGCTCGGGGACGGGGGCGGGCTCGTCTTCGCCGGCGGGCTCGGCTTCGTGGACGGGCTGGTCTTCGTGGACGCCGCAGGCGGGGTCGCGGCGGCAGGCGGGGTCGGCGACGTGGACGGGCTCGGCGATGTGGACGTGCTCGCCGTCGTCGACGGGCTCGCCGTCGCAGGCGGGATCGCCGATGGAGGCGCGCTCGCCGATGTGGAGGGGGCCGCCGCCGGCGGGTCCGTCGCCGCGGTCGTGGTGACGGAATCGGCGGCCGCCCGCTGCTTGTCGTCGCCGCCACACCCGGCGGGCAGCGCGACCAGCACGATCACCGCGGCGACTCGTGGCAGCCGGCGCACGGCTACGCCTGCTCGACGAACTCGAGCAGGGCCTCGAGCGTCACGTCCCAGCCGAGCGTGTCCCCGCCGCCGGGCAACTGTTCCTGCCAGTCCAGCCCGAAGTCGCGCCGGTCGATCGTCGACGACAGCTCGACGCCGACGCGGTTCTCTGGACTCAGCAGCCCCGCTCCCGGCAGCCCGATCCTGCCCGTCGCCGTCACCGTCTGCGTGTGGCCGTGGATCGAGAGCTCTCCGGTTGCGCTGATCGCGCGGCTCTCGTCGCCCTCCAGGTCCGACACGACCCAGCGGACCTGCGGGAAGCGTGCGGCGTCGAGGAACTCCGCGGACAGCATCCGCTCGCGGATGACCGGGTTGTTGAGGTCCAGCGACGCGATCGGCACGCTCGCCGTCAGCGTGCCGGCGCCGGCGTCGAGCGTCGCGTCGAGCTCGCGAAAGCCCGCGCGGTAGTTGCGCGCCCCGAGATGGCGCACGGTGAACGTCACCGACGAGAACGGCGGGTCGGCGCGCCACGTCCCACCGCCGAGGTGATCCTCGAGAAAGCTCACGGCCGTGACTGTAGTCCCGTCATCGCCCGAGCAGAGTGCGGCCGCAGGCGCGCCGCTCGCACTGCTCGGGATGCGAGCGCGCGGCGCAGGTGTGCCGCGGAGGGGGTGTGGCTCGTTGCGTCCAGCATCTGGACGTTTCGAGCCACGCCCCTCCCTGCCGAGCGATGCTGCCGCGAAACACGTGACGAAGCACCACGCGCCTGCGCTCGTCCACGCGCACGCGGGCACAGCCTCGCGCGCGCCTCAGGCGCTACGCGACGAGCGGGATGATCAGGATCGCGACGATGTTCGCGACCTTGATCATCGGGTTGATCGCCGGGCCCGACGTGTCCTTGTAGGGATCGCCGACCGTGTCGCCGGTGATCGAGGCCTCGTGGGCGAGCGTGCCCTTGCCGCCGAACTCGCCCTCCTCGATGAGCTTCTTCGCGTTGTCCCAGGCGCCGCCGCCGGCGGTCATCGAGACGGCCATGAAGAGGCCCACGACGATCACGCCGATGAGGAGGCCGCCGAGCGCCTCGACGCTGAGCAGGCCGATGATGAGCGTGAAGACGATCGGGATCAGCGACGGGATGATCATCTCGCGCTGTGCGGTCTTGGTGACGATGTCCACGCAACGGGCGTAGTCGGGCTTCTCGGTGTTGTCCATGATCCCGGGGTGCTCCTTGAACTGCCGGCGCACCTCCTCGACCACGGCGCCGCCGGCGCGACCGACGGCCTCCATCGACAGCGCGGCGAACAGGTAGACCATCATGCCGCCGATGAGCAGGCCGATGAGCACCTCGGGCTTGTCGAGCAGGAAGGCGATCGGCTCCTCGCCACCCTCCGCCAGCTCGGCGTTGAGCTCGATCTTGAACGCCGCGAACAGCACGAGCGCGGCGAGCACGGCCGAGCCGATCGCGTAGCCCTTCGTGACGGCCTTCGTCGTGTTGCCGACCGCGTCGAGCGGATCGGTCACGGCGCGGACCTCCTCGGGCATGTCCGCCATCTCGGCGATGCCGCCGGCGTTGTCGGTGATCGGGCCGAAGGCGTCCAGCGCGACGATCAGCCCGCAGAGGCCGAGCTGCGCCATGACCGCGACGCCGATGCCGTAGATGCCGCCGAGCTCGTAGGCGCCGTAGATGCCGAGCGCCAGCACGATCGCCGGCAGCGCCGTGGCCTGCATGCCCTGCGAGAGGCCCGAGATGATGTTCGTCGCGTGGCCGGTCTGTGAGGCCTCGGCCGTCTTCTTGACCGGGTTGAAGCGCGTCGAGGTGTAGTAGTCGGTGATGAGGAACAGCAGCGCGGTGACGGCGAGGCCGATCAGCGAGCAGAGGTACAGGTCGCCGACCGAAGGCGCGAACACGTCGACGTCGGCGGTCGCGGTGGCCAGGCCCTCCATCATCCACTTCGTGATCGGGTAGAAGGCGATCGCGGCGATGACCCCCGATGCGATCAGGCCCTGGTAGAGGGCGCGCTCGACGTTGCCGGCCGCCGACTTGACGGCGAACGTGCCGATGATCGAGGCGATGATCGCCACGCCGCCGAGCACGAGCGGGTACAGCGCCACCTGCGTGGCATTGTCGCCCGCGAACGTCAGGACGCCGAGCAGCATGACCGCGACGGCGGTGACGACGTAGGTCTCGAAGAGGTCGGCCGCCATCCCGGCGCAGTCGCCGACGTTGTCGCCCACGTTGTCGGCGATCACGGCCGGGTTGCGCGGGTCGTCCTCGGGGATGCCGGCCTCGACCTTGCCGACGAGGTCGGCGCCGACGTCGGCGCCCTTCGTGAAGATGCCGCCGCCCAGCCGGGCGAAGACGGAGATCAGCGAGCCGCCGAAGCCGACGCCGATGAGCGCGTCGACGGCCTCCTTCTGCGTCTTGTCGAAGACCGCCGTCAGCAGGCCGTAGTAGGCGGCGATGCCGAGCAGGGCCAGACCGACGACGAGCAGGCCGGTGATCGCGCCGCCGCGGAACGCCGCGTTGAGCGCGGGCGGGATGCCGCCGCGGGCAGCCTCGGCGACGCGGCAGTTGGCGCGCACCGAGACGTTCATCCCGATGAAGCCGGCCGCGGCCGAGAGCAGGCCGCCCAGCGCGAAGCCGACCGCGACCTCGATGCTCTGCAACGGGATCAGGACGATGAACAGCAGCACGCCGACGATGGCGATCGTCGTGTACTGGCGGCGCAGGTACGCGGAGGCGCCTTCCTGGACGGCCTTCGAGATCTCGACCATGCGCTCGTTGCCGGGTGAAAGCGCCAGCAGCGAGCGGGCGGTCAGCGCGCCGTAGAGCACTGCGAGTGCGCCGCACAGCAGGGCGACGACAACCCCATGGTCCAACAGGAAATCACTCAAGGGAAACTGCCTCCGTAGATCTTTGGTGCTGAGGACCTGGCCCACCGCGTCGCGGGTGTCAATGGCCGACCGCCACGGGAAACGCGCGCGGATACTAACCGGACGGGCAGACGGCGCGCCCGCTGACCCGGTACCGGTGCGCCTATTGCCCGGGCACCCAGAGGCCGCTGCCGCCGCGCGGGCTGCTCGCCGGGCTCTGCGGCTCGCCGGCGCGGGGTGCGTCCGCGGGCGGCGTGGCACCCGAGCGCGCGTACGCGAGCTGCAGCTGCGAGAGCGCGTCGCGGATCTGCTTGGCGTCCGGCCCGAGCGTCGGCTCGACGAGCGGCAGCAGGGCCGTCGTGGCGTCGATCGCCTGGCGGACCTGGTCGAAGTCGGGCTCCTCCTCGGCACCGGTCAGGCCGGCCTTGCGCGCCGCGAGGTTCAGCAGCGAGACGACCGTCTGAACGAGCACGTCCTCGACGCGCACGCGCGCGATCTCGGCCTCGTAGGCCGCGCGCAGCTCCTCCTCGCTCAGGTCGTCGAGCCCGGCGTCGTCGAAGCCGGGGGCACCGGGGGAATGCACATCTTCGTCGGCCGTCATGCGGGAACCTCCTGGGCGTAGGTCGTCATCGTCTCACGCACCGTGTCAGCGTAGACCGCCCGCAGATCGGCGCCGTCCAGCAGTGCGGCGCGCTGGCGCTGTGCGCCGGTCGGGCCTTCGAGCGCGACGGCGATGCGGGCCTCGTCGCGCACCGGCGCCGTCCACGACCACAACCGGTCGACCGCCTCCCGCGCGGGGATCTCGATCCTGCGGGCCAGGTCGATCATGGTGCCGTCGAGCCCGTAGCGGATCGCGCGCCACATGTTCTCCTCGAGGAGCCGGTGGGGCGGATCGTCGAACGGGACGCCGTCGTCGATGTCGCGCAGCGCCTGGCCCACGCACGCCACGATGAGCGAGGCGAGGCCCTCGGACTCGGCGGCTGTCACCTGCGCGTCGCAGATGCGCACCTCGACGGTGCCGTAGGAGGCGTGCGGTCGCACCGACCACCACACCTGCGTGTACTCGACGATCGACCGCGTCGCGATCAGCAGCTCGATGTACTCGCGAAACGTCCGCCAGTCGCCGAACGCGTCGGGCACCCCGCAGCGCGGAAAGGACTTCGTGAAGGTCTGGCTGCGCACGGAGTGCAGGCGCGTGTCCTGACCCTCGAGAAACGGCGAGCTGGCGCTGACGGCGAGCAGCAGCGGCAGGACCGGGCGCAGGCGATCGCAGACGGCGACCGCGCGGTCGGCGCCGCGCACGCCGACGTGGACGTGCAGCGAGAACGTGTTGTTGCGCCGTGCGACGTAGCCCAGGCCCTCGACGACGCGGCGGTAGTGCTCGGTGTCGATGTTGCGCTGATCGCGGTAGTCGGCCCAGGGGTGCGTGCCGGTCGAGCCGAGGGCGATGCCGCGGTTGCGGGCGAGCGTGAACAGCCGCCGGCGCCGGTCGCGCTGGTGCGCGATCGCGTCGTGCAGATCCTCGCCCCGGCCGGAGATGATCTCGATCTCCGAGGAGATCAGCTCGCCCGTGATCGCGTCGTGCAGCACCGGGTCGAGCTCGGCCGCGGCGTCGCGCAGCTCCTCGAAGCGCGGCACGAGGTCGAGCGTCCCGGGGTCGAGCACCGCGAACTCCTCCTCCAGGCCCACGGTCAGGTCCGTGGACGCGGCGAACATCTCCTCCGTGTTGTCGAGGTCGATGGGCATGGAGTGTCTTGCGCCAGGAGGCCGGGAGGCGAGCGCGTCTACGTCAAGTAGAAGTACAGCGCGTAGAGCAGATCGACCGCCGGGGACGAGGTGTGGACGGTCACCTCCGGCGGCACCTGCAGCAGCGCCTCGGAGTAGTTGAAGATGATCTTCACGCCCGCCTCGACGAGATCGTCGGCGATCGACTGCGCGGCCGCCGTGGGCACCGCGAGCACGCCGACGACGATGTCCTCGAACTCGACCATCGACCGCAGCTCGGAGGAGTGGCGCACGGTCGTCGTGCCGACCTTCTGGCCGATCTTGCGCTTGTCGGTGTCGAAGATCGCGACGACGCGGAAGCCGTGGTCGGCGAAGATGTCCGACGAGGCGATCGCCTGACCGAGGTGCCCCGCCCCGAACAGCGCGATGTTGTGCTGACCGGACGTGCGCAGGATCTTGCGGATCTGCGACACGAGCGCGTCCACGTTGTAGCCGACGCCGCGCTTGCCGAACTTCCCGAAGCCCGAGAAGTCCCGCCGGATCTGGGTCGGGTTGACGTGCGTGTAGTCGCTCAGCTCGCGCGAGGAGATCGTCTCCTTGCCCATCTTCTTGGCCTGCGTGAGGACCTGCAGGTAGCGCGACAGGCGTGCCGCGACGCCGAGCGAGAGGCGCTGTCCGCCCCCGATCGCGCCATCGCGCGCAGCCGAGTCAGACGCCGTGGGAACGCGTTCGCCGGTCGTCATCGACGCCGCACTTTACTCAGAAGACGCAGCAGCGCGGCTTCCTCCACGAACAGCTCGAAGCGCACGACGCCGGCGAGGAGGACGACCGGGATGCGCTCGAGATAGGTGGCGTGCAGCGCATCGTCGGTGGTGATGTCGACCTCGTCGAAGGGCTCGCCGACACGCTCCAGAACCAGCCGCGCGTCGTCGCAGAGATGGCATCCGGGCCTGCCGAGCAGCACCAGCCCGTCGCTCGTTCTCGCCGTGTCCACAGTGTCCCGGTGCAGGGACTTGGGGACGGTGCACGAGCCATCTAGATGGTTGATTCCGCGGCCGGTGCCGTCAGATGTGCGCGTATCGCGAGACCGCCCACCCACCCGCGCCGCGGGCAGAAGGTGCACAGTGCCAGCGGCACGGGCGCCTCGTCCGCGAGACGCGTGCAGATGGCGGTGCCGGTCGTGGAATCAGCCATCTAGGCCAGCGCCCGCTCGCCGGAGGCGTAGGCGTCGAGCGCGAGGTAGTCGGGAAACGGCTGCGCCGGCACGTAGCGGGCGGCGGACGCGATCATCGCCGCGTTGTCCGTGCACAGCTCGCGCGGCGGGATCCCGACGGTGGCGCCGAGCGCGCCGAGGCGCTCGCGCAGCGGTCCGTTGGCGGCCACGCCGCCACCGACGGCGAGCCGCTGTGAGCCCGTCTGCTCGAGCGCCTGCTCGCAGCGCTCGGCGAGCGCCTCGACGATCGCGTGCTGGTAGCTCGCGGCGAGGTCGGCGGACCGCTCGCGCGCAGCGTCGTCGCCGAGCTCGCGCACCTTGTACAGAAGCGACGTCTTCACGCCCGCGAACGAGAAGTCCAGCCCGGCGACGTTGCGCGCGACCGGGAACGCGAACGCGTTCGCCTCGCCGTCGCGGCCCAGGCGCTCGAGCGCCGGGCCGCCGGGAAACGGCAGCCCGAGCAGCCGTGCCCCCTTGTCGAACGCCTCGCCGGCGGCGTCGTCGAGCGTGCGGCCGAGGACCGTGAAGCTCTCGTGGTCCTCGACGCGGGCCAGCAGCGTGTGGCCGCCGCTGGCGATCAGGCAGACGAACGGCGGCTCCATGACGGGATCGGGCGCGCCGTCGATCCGCAGGAAGTTCGCGGCGACGTGCCCCTGCAGGTGATCGACGGCGGCCAGCGGCAGCCCGCGCGCGGCGGCGATCCCCTTCGCGGTGGCGACGCCCACGAGCAGCGCGCCGACGAGGCCCGGCCCCTGGGTGACGGCGACGAGGGCGATGTCGTCGAGCGTCGCATCCGCGCGGCGCAGCGCGTCGGCGACGACCGCGTTGGCCAGCTCGAGGTGGTGGCGCGACGCGATCTCCGGCACGACGCCGCCGTACTCGTCGTGGATGCCCTGCGAGGAGATGACGTTCGAGCGCATCTCGCCATCGGTGCTGACGACCGCGGCGCACGTGTCGTCGCAGCTCGTCTCGAGCGCGAGGATCAGGCTCATCCCGGCCGTGCCGGTCCGGGCGCCGCGTTGGGCACGTCGTCGAACGAGCCGGCCAGCGTCGACTTCGTGCGCCACATGATCACGGCGTCCTCGTTGTTGTCCTGGTAGTAGCGCTTGCGACGGCCCGCGGCACGGAAGCCGAAGCGCTCGTAGAGGTCGATCGCGCCGGTGTTGGACTCGCGCACCTCCAGCGTGTAGCGCGCGTCCTTGCTGTCGATCCGCCGCAGCAGGTCGTTCAGCAGCGCCGTCGCGATGCCCTCGCGGCGGCGGGCCGGGTCGACCGCGACGTTCATGACGTGCCAGACGGTGTCGTAGCGCGAGCAGATGAGAAAGCCGATCATCCGCCCGCCGCGCAGCGCCGCGAGGCACACGCTGGCGGGCTTGGACAGCTCGAGCACGAACATCGCCAGCGACCACGGCGTGGGGAACGCCCGGCGCTCGATCGCGATCAGCTCAGGCAGGTCTGCGTACGTCAGGCGCCGGATCTCGAGGGGGCCGTCGGTCACGTCGGTGTTCTAGCGGGGGCGGTGGCGGGCGAGCACGGCGTCGGGCAGGCGCAGGTAGTCCGGGACGACGAGGTCGAGCGAGGCCGGCTCGGACGTTTGCAGAGCGAGCCCGCAGAGCGCGCGAGCGCTGACGCCATGCAGTGCGGATCCGTCTGGGGCAACTGTGCAGCCGACGCCTTCCAGGTCGGCTCGAAATCGTAGCGCGCCGTCTCCCACCGCAAGCCACGGCCCGCCCTCCGCGGCGACACGCTGCGCGAGCGCGGCGGGCTCGAGCGCGGACTGCGCGAGCACCACCGCCCCGTCGCGCCAGCCGGCGGCGAAGGCCTCGCCGCGCCGCGCGTCGATGACCGCCAGCACGCCGCTGCCGGGCGGCGCGGCCGGCGCGGCCGCGACCGCGAGCGCGCGCAACGTCGAGACGCCGACGAGCTCGGCGCCGCTGCCCTGTGCGAGCGCGCGGGCCGTGGCGACGCCGATCCGCAGGCCCGTGAACGTCCCCGGCCCGAGACCGACGGCGATCCGGTCGACGTCGGCGAAGCGCAGGCCCGCGTCGTCGAGCAGCTCGGCCGCGAGCGCGAGAAGCTGCGCCGCGTGGCCGGGGCGCCGGCAGGGCTCGGGCTCGTGGCGACGCTCGGCGAACGGCGCCGGACGCGCCTCGTCGAGCAGCCCGACGACGGTCGCGGGCGTCGCGGTGTCCATGCCGAGGACGATCACGGCGCGGAGGGTGGCGCGGCGCCCTCGCGGACGACGACGAGGCGCCGGTCGCCACCGCGGTGCTCGAGGCTGACCCGGGCGACGACGCGCTCGGGGTCCAGCCCGACGGGCGCGCCGACCTCGGGCCACTCGACGAACGCCACCCGATCGGCGGCGAGCTCGTCGGCCAGCAGCGCGGGGTCCTCGTCGGCGAGGTCGCCGAGGCGGTAGAGGTCCAGGTGCGAGACCGGCACGGTGCCGTCGTAGCGCCGCGCGATCGTGAACGTCGGGCTCGTCACGGCGCCCGACACGCCCAGGGCACGGCAGGCACCGCGCACGAACGTCGTCTTGCCGGCGCCGAGCTCGCCCGAGACGAGCACGACGTCGCCGGGGCGCAGGCGCCGGGCCAGCTCGGCGGCCAGCGCCTCGGTCTCCTCGGGTGCGGCGGTCTCAGCCCGGATCGGTCGATCCGGGCTCAGTACTCGTCGGCATCGGCGGTGCGCAGACGCAGACCGGCTCCGAGGAGCGACATCGCAAGACCCGCGAGAAACAGCACGCGCGGGTCAGATCCCGTGTTCGGCAGGTCGGGGGCGGGGGCCGCCGGCGTGGCGCTCTCGCCCTCAAGCGGAATCGGCGGCGTCGTCGACACGCCGGCGCCGTTCTCGGGGATGGTCGAGTTCTGCGCCGAGGCGGATGCGGGCAGCGCGAGCATCACGACCGCGAGCGGCGCGACGAGCAGGCGACGAGCAGACCACGGCACGCCGCGCACTCTAATGGCTGCGGCGGCGAATTCACGGCCGCGCTCCGATCGCCCGCGATCGGCGGCCGCCGGCGGCGCCGATCCCGGCTGGGACGGGCACTGCTGCGCTAGCGTCGCAGGGGTGCTCAGCCCCGCTCAGGTGTCCCTGCTGAAGGCCTGCACCCGCGTGCTCGTCGCTCCGGCGCGCGTGGTCATGACCGGCAACGTGTCGCCTGACGCGGTGGCCGCGATCCGCGAGGTGGCCAGCCCCGGCGTCGAGGTTCACGTGGTGGAGGCCGGCGCCGTGGCGCGCGTCGACGGGTCGATCGACGTCCTGTTCATCGGGCCGGCGGCGCCCTACAGCATGGCGGGCGAGCTGTTCGCGCGGTGGACGGGGCGGGTCGCGCCCGGCGGCCTGCTGTTCGTGCACGGCGCGTTCGCCGCGCCGCCGCTCACGGCGGCGCTGCTGCGCACCGTCGGCTCCTCGCGCGACTGGCGCTACTACGGCCGCGTGGGCGAGCTGGCGGAGTACGTGCGCGCGGACCTCTCGCACGGCGAGCGCGTGCTCGACGCGCTCGCCCAGGTGGCCCAGGTCGGCTACTTCGCGCGCCGCATGGCCCGGCGCAGGCTGAAGCGCCAACCCGCGTAACGAACTGCGCGCTGGCTCTACATTGAAGATATGAAGCACACCCCGATCGACGCCCCCGTCAAGAAGACCGACGAGGAGTGGCGCGCGGAGCTGACGCCCGCGCAGTACGACATCCTCCGGCGCGCCGGCACCGAGCGCGCGTTCACCGGCCCGTACGTCGACGAGAAGGCCGACGGCATGTACGCATGCGCCGGCTGCGGCGCCGAGCTGTTCTCCTCGGAGACGAAGTTCGACTCCGGCACGGGCTGGCCGAGCTTCACGGACCCCGCGGTCGCGGCGGCGGTCACCCTGCGCGACGACAACGGCATGTTCATGCGCCGCACGGAGGTCCTGTGCAGCCAGTGCGGCGGCCACCTCGGCCACGTCTTCCCCGACGGCCCGGGCGACAGCGGCCAGCGCTACTGCATCAACGGCTGCGCGCTCGAGCTCAAGCCCGCCTCGGGCGAGTAGGTCGGTCCGGCTCGCGTCGCCTCTGGCGCAAGTATCACGCGCACGGGGGCGCTCCGGCGGGTAGGCCGTCGGTCTGACCTGCCCGAAAGGAGCGCTCCCGATGCAGTACTGGTTCGCGACGTCGACGGAGGAGTTCACGCCGTCGCAGATGCTCGAGCAGGCCAAGGCCGCCGACCGCGCCGGCTTCGACGGCCTCGGCACCTCCGACCACTTCGCCCCGTGGTTTCCCGACGGCCAGGCGACACAGGCCTGGGTCTACCTCGGCGCGCTCGGGCAGGCGACGCAGAAGCAGATCGGGACGGGGGTCACGCCGATCATCCACCACTACCACCCGGGCCTCGTCGCGCAGGCGTTCATGTCGCTCGAGGAGCTCTATCCGGGGCGGGTGTTCCTCGGCGTCGGCTCGGGCGAGTCGGTCAACGAGACGCCGCTGGGCCTGGACTGGCCGGAGTACGAGGAGCAGCGCCGCCGCCTGGAGACGGGACTGGAGGCGATCACGCGCCTGTGGAACGGCGAGACCGTGACGATGGACGCCGGCTGGTTCAAGCTCAAGGACGCGCGGTTGTGGACGCGCGCCGAGACGCGCCCGAAGCTCTACGTCTCGGCGTTCGGGCCGCGCTCGGCCGAGGTCGCGGCGCGCTTCGGCGACGGGCTCTGGACGCTGGGCGATCCCGAGAAGGCGCCGGCGATCGTCGAGGCCTACCGCACCGCCTGCGACGACCTCGGCAGGGAGCCCGGCGAGATCATCTTCCAGGCCGGCTTCGCCTGGGCCGACGACGACCGTGCGGCGATCGAGGGCGCGCGGCACTGGAAGCCGACCCAGCTGCCCGAGCTCTACCTCGAGGACATCGCCGACCAGGAGGACATGCAGCGGCGCGCCGACGAGCAGATGAGCGACGAGGAGTTCGCGCACGAGGGCTTCCTGATCTCGTCGGACCCGGACGAGCACGTCGAGCGCATCCGCGAGATGGAGCACGCCGGCGCCACGATCATCTGCCTGCAGCTCATCGGCCGGGCCGACCCGTTCGGCTCGATCCGGACCTACGGCGAGCGCGTGCTGCCGGCGCTGCGGTCCGTCCGGGCGTAGGGCTCGATCAGAAGAGCCCGAGCTGGCGGTCGTCGGGCTCGCCCGGGCCCGGCTCCGGCTCCTGTGCGGCCACCGGCGCCGGCGCGGGCGCCGCCGCCAGCGCGGCGGGCTCGGGCTCCGGCTCGACCGCGGCGAGCCGCGGCTCGGGCACCGCCGGTTGCCGCGGTGCCGTCGGCCGGGGCTGCTCGGGCGGATCGAGCGCGAGCAGCGCCGGCAGGCGGGCGAAGTCCGCGCGCAGGGTGTCCAGCAGCGAACGCGTGTAGAGCGCCGCGGCGGGATGAAACAGCGGATACAGCCGCACGGCCCGCGCTCCGATCACGAGGATCTCGGCCTGCCCGTGCAGCCGCGAGATGCCGGTCGGGTCGCCGCGGAGCAGCTTCGTCGAGAAGTTGCCCAGCGTGCAGATCACCCGCGGTGCGATGAGCTCGACCTGGCGCATGAGGTAGTCCGAGCAGTTCTCGATCTCCCCCGGCTGCGGGTCGCGGTTGCCGGGCGGGCGGCACTTGAGGGTGTTCGCGACGAACACGTCCGCGCGCGTGAGGCCGACCTCGGCCAGCAGCTCGTCGAGCAGCTTGCCGGCGGCCCCCACGAACGGGATCCCCTGCTCGTCCTCCTTCGCCCCGGGAGCCTCGCCGACGAACATCAGGTCGGCGTCGGCGTTGCCGGCCCCGAAGACCACCTGCGTGCGGGTGCTCGCCAGCTGCGGGCAGCGCGTGCAGCCGCGCGCCTCGCGATAGACGCCGGTGAGCTGCGCGCGCCGCTCCTCCCTCGTGGCCACGGCGCGATGGTAGAGGCGATCGTGGCCGGAAGCCCGGGTCATCTACACTGGAGGGCGCGGCGGCGCCAACCGCTCGCACATCAAGACCGCGACCGGTACCTCCTGGAGGACTGGACCGACACGATGACCACGCAGCCCCAGCTTTCGCTGCCTGCCCAGGCATGCGCCCTCGATCGCCTCGCGATCGTCGGGGCCGGCCGGATGGGCATGGCGCTGGCCGGCGCGTTGAGCGCCGCCGCAATCGACCTTCAGGGCCCGCTGCGCCGTGGCCAGGCGCCCTCCGAGGACCGGACCATCGTGCTGCTGTGCGTACCCGACGGCCAGATCGGGGCGGCGGCCGCCGCGCTGCCCGCCCGATCCGTCCGCGACGGCGTCCTCGTCGGCCACACCTCGGCCGCCACCGCGCTCAGCGCGCTCGCGCCATGCGAGGCGTTCTCGCTGCACCCGCTGATGACCGTCACCCGGCACGGTGCGACGTTCGCCGGCGCCACGGCGGCGATCGCCGGCAGCACGCCCCGCGCGCTGGCGACGGCCCACGGGCTCGCGACGACGCTCGGGATGCGCCCCGTCCACGTCGAGGACGCCGACCGCGCCGCGTACCACGCCGCCGCCTCGATCGCGTCGAACTTCCTCGTCACGCTCGAGGGCCTCGCCGAGCGCCTGGCGCAGACCGCGGGCGTGGACCGCGAGCCGCTCGTCGCGCTCGTCCGGGCCTCCGTCGACAACTGGGCCCGGCTCGGGGCGCCCGCCGCGCTGACCGGCCCGATCGCCCGCGGCGACGAGGCCACGATCGCGCGCCAGCGCGCGGCCGTCGCCGAACGCCTCCCCGCGGACCTCGAGCTCTTCGACGCGCTGACCGAGGCCACGCGGCGACTCGCGGCCGCACCACCCTCCGCGGTGACGGGATGAAGACCCTGCACAGCGTGGCCGAGCTGCGCGCGGCGCTCAACGGGCCGCGCCGCGCGGGCCGCAGCATCGGCCTCGTGCCGACGATGGGCGCCCTGCACGAGGGCCATCTGTCGCTGATCCGCCGCGCCCGCGCCGCCTGCGACGAGGTCGTCGTGTCGCTGTTCGTCAACCCGTCCCAGTTCGACGACGCGCGCGACCTCGCCGCGTACCCGCGCGACAAGGCCCAGGATGCCGCGCTGGCCGCCGAGGCCGGCGCCGACGTCCTGTTCGCTCCCTCGGCCGGCGAGGTCTACCCGCTCGGGTTCGCCACGACGGTCACCGTCGACGAGATCAGCGCTCCGCTGGAGGGCGCGCAGCGCGGCGCCGCGCATTTCGCCGGGGTCGCGACCGTCGTCACGAAGCTGCTGAACATGGTGCAGCCCGACGTCGCGTTCTTCGGCCAGAAGGACGCCCAGCAGGTGGCGGTCATCCGGCGCGTCGTGCGCGACCTCGACCTTCCGGTGCGGATCGAGGTCGGCGAGACGGTCCGCGACGCCGACGGCCTCGCGCTCTCGAGCCGCAACGTGCGGCTGCGGGGCGGCGAGCGCCGCCGCGCCCTCGCGCTGCGCCGCGGGCTGGAGGCGATCCGCGCCTGCCACGCCGCCGGCGAGCGCGACGCCACGATCCTCTCGGCGATCGGCCGCGCCGCGATGGCCGAGCTCGCGGTCGAGCCCGAATACCTCGAGCTGGTCGCGCCCGACACGTTCTCGCCGGTGGCCAGCGTCGCCGACGAGCCCGTGCTCGTCGCGGTCGCGGCCCGGGTGGGCGACGTGCGCCTCATCGACAACGACATCCTCAACGGGAGCCCCTGATGCAGCGAACGATGCTGAAGTCCAAGATCCACCGGGCGACGGTGACCGATTGCGACCTGCACTACGTCGGCTCGATCACGATCGACGCCGACCTGCTCGACGCGGCGGACATCCTCGAGCACGAGCAGGTCCACGTCGTCGACGTCGACAACGGCGCCCGCTTCGAGACGTACACGATCGCCGGCGAGCGCGGCTCGGGCACCGTCCAGGTCAACGGCGCCGCCGCGCGCCTCGTGCACCGCGGCGACACGATCATCGTCATCTCCTATGCCCAGTACGACCGCACGGAGCTGCGCGAGTACGAGCCCACGGTCGTCCACGTCGAGGCCGGCACGAACATGGTGCTCGGCGTCGACCACGAGGTGGCCACCCTGCTGACGTTCGGAAAGGAAGGCCGCTGATGTCCACCCACCCCAGCCAGATCGCCGCCAGTGCTGTCGTCGAGCGCCTCCCCGTCACGCTGCCGCGCCTGAACGAGATGAAGCGCCTGGGCGAGGCGATCGTCATGGTCACCGCCTACGACTTCCCGAGCGCGCGCGCCGCGGAGGCGGCGGGCGTCGACGTCGTGCTCGTCGGCGACTCCGGAGCGATGACGGTCCTCGGCTATCCGTCGACGGTCGGCGTCGAGCTCGACGAGATGCTCATGCTCGCCCGAGCCGTGCGGCGCGGGCTGCGCACGCCCTTCCTCGTCGGCGACCTGCCCTTCGGCTCCTACGAGGTGTCCGACGAGCAGGCCGTCGCCACCGCGATGCGCTTCGTCAGGGAGGCCGGCTGCGCCGCCGTCAAGCTCGAGGGCGGCGGCCCGACGTCGTGTGCGCGCGCGCAGGCCATCGTCCGCGCCGGGATCCCGGTCATGGGCCACGTCGGCCTCACCCCGCAGACGGCGACCGCGCTCGGCGGCTACCGCGCCCAGGGCCGCAGCGCGGCGGCCGCCGCGCGTATCGCCGCCGAGAGCCTGGCGCTGCAGGAGGCGGGCTGCTTCTCGATCGTCTTCGAGGCGATCCCGTCGGAGGTGGCGGCGCTGATCATGCCCCGGATCGAGGTCCCGGTGATCGGGATCGGCGCGGGACCCGCGACCGACGGTCAGGTGCTCGTCTTCCATGACCTGCTCGGCATCCGGGAGGGGCTCGGCGCGCGCTTCGTCAAGCGCTACGCCAACCTGCAGGACGAGATGGCCGCCGGCGTGGCCGCGTTCGCCGGCGACGTTCGCGCGCGCCGCTATCCGGCGCCCGAGCACGGCTACGCGATCGATTCCCAGGAGCTTGCGGCGTTCGGCGAACGCCTCGGAGCGTGATCCGCCGCGATCACTAGAGTCCCGGGCAATGGCTCGGCTCTCGCAGGTCTTCGCCCCGAAGGACCGCGTCTTCTTCGGACTCTTCGAGGAGTCGGCCGCGAACGTGCTGCGCGCCGCCGAGCTGCTCGACGAGATGCTGCGCTCGTTTCCCGAGCAGAGCGGCTGCGCGCGGGCGATCCTGCTCTGCGAGCAGGAGGGCGACCGGATCACCTACGACATCATCCAGCGGCTCAACGCGACGTTTGTCACGCCGATCGACCGCGAGGACATCCTCGAGCTCGCGTCAGGGCTCGACGACATCGTCGACCTCACCGAGGAGGTGGCCGACTACCTCGGCCTGTACCGCATCGAGGCGCCGATGGAGCAGGCCCAGCAGCTGGCGCACATCCTCATGGAGGCCTGTCGCAAGATCAACGAGGCGGTCCCGCGCATGCGCGGCTTCCAGGACGTCTCGCACTACACGAACGAGATCCATCGCCTCGAGACCGACGGCGACCGGGTGACCCGCGAGGCCGTCGCGTCGCTGTTCGACACCGGCATCGACCCGATGGTCGTCATTCGCTGGAAGGACATCTTCGAGCGCCTGGAAGAGGCGGTCGACGCCACCGAGCACATCGCGAACGTCATCGCGAACATCGTCGTCAAGAATTCCTGAACCTCCCCCTCCACTGACCCGTGGATAGCGACATCATCCTGGTGATCGTCGTCGCAACGGCGCTCGCGTTCGACTTCACCAACGGCTTTCACGACACCGCCAACGCCGTGGCGACGTCGATCTCCACGCGCGCGCTGGCGCCGAAGACGGCCGTCACGCTGTCGGCGATCCTCAACTTCGTCGGCGCGTTCATCTCGATCAAGGTCGCCGCGACGGTGGCCGGCGGCATCGTCCACGCGGACCTCATCACGACGACCGTCATCTTCGCCGGGCTGATCGGGGCGATCACGTGGAATCTCGTGACGTGGTACTTCGGGTTGCCGTCGAGCTCCTCGCACGCGCTCATCGGCGGCGTCGTGGGCGCCGCGTTCGCGGCCAGCGGACCCGATGCGATCTTCGGCGGCGGGCTTCTGGAGAAGGTCATCGTGCCGGCGCTCGTCGCCCCGATCGTGGCGTTCCTCACCGCCGGCATGTGCATCCTCATCACCTACCGGATGGTCGGCCGGCTGCGCCCCGGCTCGGTCAACCGCGGCTATCGGCTGGGCCAGATCGTCAGCGCGAGCCTGTTGTCGCTGTCGCACGGCACGAACGACGCACAGAAGACGATGGGGATCATCACGCTCGCGCTGATCGCGCACGGAACCCTCGAGGGCCCCAGCCCGGACCCGCCGTCCTGGGTCATCATCTCGGCGGCGTCGGCGATCGCGCTGGGCACGTACACCGGTGGCTGGCGGATCATCCGCACGATGGGCAGCAAGATCTACAAGATGGATCCGGCGCAGGGCTTCGCTGCGCAGGGCGGCGGCGCGGCGGTGCTGCTGACCGCCTCGCACCTCGGCTTCCCGCTGTCGACGACGCATTCGATCACCGGCGCGGTGCTGGGCGCCGGCGCGGCCAAGAGCCTGTCCGCCGTGCGCTGGGGCCTGGCCGGCAACATCGCGGTCGCCTGGGTGCTGACGCTGCCCGCCGCGGCTGCCGTCGGCGCCGTGACCTACGGCGTGAGCCGCGTCTTCGGCACGGGCGCGCTCGGGCCGCTGCTGATCTCGGTCAGCCTGCTGATGCTCATCGCCGCGATGTTCGGCAAGCGGCTGCGCCAGGGCCCGCCGATCGCGACCCCGCCGCCGGCGCCGGCGCCTGCGCCGGTGGACACATGATCGCCAGCGTCGACTCCGCCGCGCTGCTCGAGCTCGTCTGGGCGGCGCCGCTTGCGGCCCTGACGGTCGTGACCGCCTGGGGCCTCGTCGTCTACGGGACGGCCCGCGCCGGCGAGGCGCGCCGTAACGGCGACACCGCCGGCGCGGTGCTGCACGTCGTGATCGCGACCATCGGCGGCACGCTGTTCGTCGCGGCGATCGTGCTCGGCCTGATCGTCACCACCGCCAAGAACTGACAGCGGCGAACCCTGCCGCCCGCGGTGGGCTCGCGCGCTGCACCGGCGGTTGCAGGGCGTCGTAACACCGCGCGCGGATGTGAAAAGCCCGGCCTGGCGAGGCATGGTGACCTCACCAGCCACGAAAGGAATCCATGCGCGCACTGCGAATCAGCATCGCCGCGGCGGCGATCGCTCTGCTCGCGACGCCGGCGGCGCACGCCCACGTCCTGCACACCGTCATGCCGGGCGAGACGCTGTGGACGATCGCCTCCCAGTCAAACCTGACGACCCGCACCGTCGCCGCCTACAACGGCCTGGGCGAGAACGCGCACGTCGTGCTCGGTTCGACGATCAGGATCCCGTCCGTCGCGGAGGGTCAGGCCGCCCTGGCCGGCGCCGGGATCGCCCCCGTCGCGGGCGGGGGCGCTCCTGCGCCGGCCGCCACCGCGCAGGTCGCGCCGCCGACGCCCGCGGCCGGTGCGCCGCCGGCGCAGGGCGCGTACGTCGTGCGGCCCGGTGACACGCTGAGCGGGCTCGCGGCGCAGACCGGCGTGCCGACGGCGCAGATGGCCTTCATGAACGGGCTGGCGCCCGACGCCCACATCCTCGCCGGGACCGTGCTGAAGCTGCCGACCGGTGCGCCCGCGCCGGCGCGCGCGTCGATGCCGGCACCGGCCGAGCGGGTGGTCCCGCAGGCCGACCCCATGCCCACGAGCGCGCGGCTGGACGGCGCGCAGATCAGCTCGCTGGCCGCCGAGCACGGCGCCCCCGGCGCGCTGGCGGCGGCGATCGCCTGGCAGGAGAGCGGCTTCAACAACGCCGCCGTCTCGTCGGCCAACGCCCGCGGGATCATGCAGATCATGCCCGGCACGTGGGACTGGGTGAACCGCAACCTCGCGCCCGGCCCGCTGGACCCCGCGTCGGCCGCCGACAACGTCCGCGCGGGCTCGATGTACCTCGCCTCGCTGTTGCGCGAGACCGGCGGAGACCCGCGGATGGCGGCGGCCGCGTACTACCAGGGTCTCGCGTCCGTGCGCCAGCGCGGGCTGTTCGACGACACGCAGCGCTACGTCGACAACGTCCTCGCGCTGCAGGGGCGCTTCGGTGGCTGAGCGATGACGCGGCGGTGCGGCTCGCGCCTCAGGTGGGCGCGGGCCCGCCGTCGTCGTCGTAGGTGATCGCGCGCAGCACCTTCGCCGGCGCGCCCGCGGCGATCGAGAACGGCGGGACGTCCTGCGTCACGACGCTGTTGGCCCCGATCACGCAGCGCTCCCCGATCGTCACGCCGCTCGTCACGACGACGTTCGCGCCCAGCCACGCGTTGTCGCCGATCCGCGTCGGCCCCTTCGAGTCGAAGCCCTGCCACGGGACGGGCTTGCCGGGGTCGTCGAAGCGATGGTTGGCGTCGGTGACGAAGCAGCCGTTGGCCAGCATGCAGTGCGAGCCGATCTCCACCAGCTCGTGCGCGGCGACCATCACGGCGATGTTCAGGAAGGTGCCCTCCCCGATGCGGACGTGCCCGCCGTCGCCGATCGTGATCCACACGTTCGGCTCGAAGAGCGTGTTCGCGCCGATCTCCAGGCGCCCGTCGCGCAGCGCCTCGAGGACGTTGCCGTGCAGCGGCCAGCGCGCGAACGCCTCGCGGCGCATGAGCTCCCAGTGGATGCGGGCGCGGTTCCACGGCAGGACGTTGCGCTCGTACCAGCGCCATTTCTGAGCCCAGAGCTTGGCCTGGTGGGCGAGGTCGTCCATCGTCGGTGGAGGCTATGGCACCGCGCGCGGGTGGCTTGGGTGGGCGCCGCTCCAGTGGGTGCGCTTCGCGGCGCGTTGGGGTGGCGTCGGCGTGGTTGAACTGCATCGCTGAGGGGCGTGAGTCTGGTTGGTGTGGGCGTTTGGCCGGGGCCGGCGTGCGGGTGGCGCAGGATGGCGCGAAGCTGTTCGTAGCCAACGGTTTCGCGCCACGCTTGCCGTCTGCGGTCGGCGTTTGCCGAGGTCCGGTCGCCGGCGCGAGGCGTGGTGGTCCGCGCCCGCCCAGCCCATATACCCCTGGGGGGTACGATACGCTGGGTGAAGAGAGAGCTACGGACCTCGGAGCAGAGCATGAGTACACACGCCCACAGCGCAGACGGCCACGGCACGCAAGCGGCCGATCGCTCCCTCAACCGCCTGGCCTTCAGCGCGACCGTCCACTGCCTGACCGGCTGCGCGCTCGGCGAGGTGCTGGGCATGGTCATCGGCACGGCGCTCGGCTTCTCGGACCTCGGCACGATCGCGCTCGCCGTCGTCCTGGCCTTCCTCTTCGGCTACCTGCTGACGAGCCTGCCGCTGCTGCGCGCCGGGATGACGGTCGCGGCGGTGGTGCCGATCGCGCTCGCCTCGGACACGATCTCGATCACGATCATGGAGATCGTCGACAACGCGATCCTGCTCGCCATCCCGGGCGCCATGGAAGCGGGCCTGGGCGACGTCGGCTTCTGGGCCGCGCTCGCCTTCGCGCTGCTGATCGCGGGCGCGGCGGCCTATCCCGCCAACCGCTGGCTGCTGGCCCGCGGCAAGGGCCACGCGGTGGTGCACGCCCACCACGGCCACTGACGCCGCGCCGTCCTACGCCGCCGCGGCCACCTTGCGCCCGCGCCCGCGCTTGGCCTTCGGCGCGGCGGGCACCACGCCCGCCTCGGCCAGGAACGCGCCGGTGTAGGAGCCGGGCGTGCCGGTGACCTCCTCCGGCGTGCCCGCGGCGATCACCTCGCCGCCCTCCTCCCCACCTTCCGGGCCCATGTCGATGAGCCGGTCGGCGGTCTTGATGACGTCGAGGTTGTGCTCGATGACCACGACGCTGTTGCCCTGGTCGACGAGCCGGTGCAGCACCTCGAGCAGCCGCTGGACGTCGGCGAAGTGCAGGCCGGTCGTCGGCTCGTCGAGGATGTACAGCGTGCGCCCGGTGGCGACCTTCGACAGCTCCGTCGCCAGCTTGACGCGCTGCGCCTCGCCGCCCGACAGCGTCGTCGCCGGCTGGCCCAGACGGATGTAGCCGAGGCCGACGGCCGACAGCGTCTCCAGGCGACGGCGGATCTTCGGGATGTGCTGGAAGAACTCGAGCGCCTCCTCGACGGGCATGTCGAGCACGTCGGCGATCGTCCTGCCCTTGAAGTGCACGTCGAGCGTCTCGCGGTTGTAGCGCTTGCCGTGGCACTGCTCGCACGGCACGTAGACGTCGGGCAGGAAGTGCATCTCGATCTTGATCTGGCCGTCGCCGCGGCAGACCTCGCAGCGCCCGCCCTTGACGTTGAACGAGAAGCGCCCGGGCTTGTAGCCGCGCACGCGCGCCTCCTGCGTCTTGGAGAACAGGTCGCGGATGACGTCGAAGAGACCCGTGTAGGTCGCAGGGTTGGAGCGCGGCGTGCGCCCGATCGGCGACTGGTCGACCTGGATGATCTTGTCGAGCTGGTCCAGGCCGAGGATCGCCGTGTGGCGCCCCGGCCGCGTGCGCGCGCGGTGCAGCCGGTTGCTGACGGCCTTGTAGAGCACCTCGTTGACGAGGGTCGACTTGCCCGAGCCGCTGACGCCGGTGACCGCCGTGAGCACGCCCAGCGGCATCTTCACGTCGATCGCCTTGAGGTTGTTCGCCGCCGCACCGCGGATCTCGACGTGGCCCGACGGCGCGCGCCGCTTGGACGGGACCTCGATGACCCGGGTGCGCGCGAGGAACTGCCCGGTCAGCGACTCCGCGACGGCCTCGATGTCGGCGGCCGTGCCCTGCGCGACGATCTCGCCGCCATGCTCGCCGGCGCCCGGTCCGATGTCGACGACGTGGTCGGCGGCGCGCATCGTCTGCTCGTCGTGCTCGACGACGATGACCGTGTTGCCGAGATCGCGCAGGCGCTCGAGCGTGCGGATGAGCTTCTCGTTGTCGCGCTGGTGCAGGCCGATCGACGGCTCGTCGAGGATGTAGAGCACGCCCACGAGCGACGACCCGATCTGCGTCGCCAGGCGGATGCGCTGCGCCTCGCCGCCGCTCAGCGTCGCCGCGGCGCGCTCCATCGACAGGTAGCCGATGCCGACGTTCTCCAGGAAGTTCAGGCGCTCCTCGATCTCGCGCAGGATCAGCCGCGCGATGTGGCGCTCGGTCTCCGACAGCTCCACCTCGGCCAGCCACGTCAGCGCCGCCCGGACGCTCAGCCGCGTGAACTCGTGGATCGGCATCCCGGCCACGAGCACCGCGCGCGACTCCGGGCGCAGCCGCGCGCCGCCGCACGCCGGGCACGCCCGCATGCTCATGTACTCCTCGATCTTCTCGCGCGAGAACTCCGAGTCGGTCTCGCGGTAGCGGCGCTCGAGGTTGGGGATGATGCCCTCGAAGCGGGTCTGGTAGGAGCGCCGCCGGCCGTAGCGGTTGCGGTAGGTGACCTGCACCGGCTCGCCGTTCGTGCCGTAGAGGAAGAGGTCCCGGTTGTCGTCGGTGAGCTCCTCCCACGGCGCCTCGAGGTCGACGCCGTAGCGCTCGGCGATCGCCTCGGTGATCTGCTCGTAGTAGTTCGACGAGCTGTTGGCCCACGGGACCAGCGCGCCCTCGGAGATCGACAGCGACGGGTCGGGCACGATCAGCTCGGGGTCGATCTCCCGCTGCGAGCCCAGCCCGGTGCAGCGCTCGCACGCGCCGTGCGGCGAGTTGAACGAGAACATCCGCGGCTCGAGCTCGGGCATCGACGTGCCGCACTTCAGGCAGGCGAAGCGCTCGGAGAACGTCAGCGTCCGCGGACCGCCGGAATCGGCGCCATCCGCGCCGCGGGCGGGAAGCAGCTCGACCTCGACGATCGCGTCGGCCAGTCCGGAGGCGGTCTCGATCGAGTCCGCCAGGCGCTTGCGCACGTCGTGGCGCATGACGAGCCGGTCGACGACCACCGAGATGTCGTGCTTGAACTTCTTGTCGAGCTCGATCGGGTCCTCGAGCATCCGCAGCCCGCCGTCGACCTTCGCCCGCGTGTAGCCGTCGGCGCGCAGCTCGTCGAAGAGCTTGCCGTACTCGCCCTTGCGCCCCCGCACGATCGGCGCGAGCACCATGAAGCGCGTTCCCTCGTCGAACTCCATGACCTGGTCGACGATCTGCTCGACCGACTGGCCCTCGATCGGCGCCCCGCAGACGTGGCAGTGCGGCTTGCCGATCCGCGACCACAGCAGCCGCAGGTAGTCGTAGATCTCCGTGACCGTGCCGACGGTCGAGCGCGGGTTGCGCGACGTCGTCTTCTGGTCGATCGAGATCGCCGGCGAGAGGCCCTCGATCGAGTCGACGTCGGGCTTGTCCATCTGCCCGAGGAACTGGCGCGCGTAGGCGCTCAGCGACTCGACGTAGCGGCGCTGGCCCTCGGCGTAGATCGTGTCGAACGCCAGCGACGACTTCCCCGAGCCCGACAGCCCGGTGATGACGACGAGCGCGTCGCGCGGCAGCTCGAGGCTGATGTCCTTGAGATTGTGCTCGCGGGCGCCGGAGACGACGATGCGGTCGTGCTTGGCCACTCGCCCATTGTAGAAGGGCGAACAGACGTTCGGATTCACCGAGCGGCGGTGTCCCCGCATTGTGCGACGATCGCCGCGTGATGTTCGAGCACTTCGACGAGCAGGCGCGCCTCTGCGTGGTGTTCGCCCAAGAGGAGCTGCGCCGGCTCGGTCATGACGAGCTGGGCACCGCACACCTGCTCCTCGGCATCGCGCGCGTCGACCCGCGGCTGGTCGGCGCCGAGCTCGAGGCGGTGCGCGCGGCCGTCGTGGCATTGCAGGGGATCGGTACGCCGACGAGCGAAGCCGTCCCGATCAGCGCGGACGCCAAGGCGGCGCTGGAGGCGGCCAACCGGCAGGCGCTTGCGCTTGGCCACACGACGATCGACCCGGCTCACCTGCTGCTCGCGCTGCTGGAGGTCGGCGGGGACGGCGCCCGCGCCCTGCGCGAGGCGGGCGCGATCCCGGGCGAGGTCCGCGAGCGCGCCGGCGCCGCCGCGGGCGCCGCCGCGCGTCCGGCGGTGGAGCCGGTGGGGCCCACGATCGCGGGCATCGGGCAGCCACAGCTCGACGCGCACGTGCTGCAGCTCATCCTCGGCGCCGGCGGGCGGGTCGCGCAGCTCCTGCGCGAGCACGGGATCGACGAGGGCCTCCTGCGCGAGCACTTCGGTTCCAGCGATCAGCGCGGCTGAGCCGCGCCGGCGCTACCCCTCGACGGTGGCGTAGACCTCGTCCAGCAGCGCCGCGCGGTCGCTGAGGTCGAAGTTCTCCTCGAGGTACTTGTCGGTCTCCGCGCGCGACTGGCCGTTGAGCGCCATGTTGAGCGCGATCAGGCGCGCGCCCTCGACGTCGTCGTCATCCTCGGCGCCCGCTGCGGCTGCCGCGTCGTCGCCGGTGGCGTCGGCGTCCACGACGTGGGCGTCCGGCTCCAGAGCCGGCGCCGCCGGAGCCGGGGGTGCCTGCGGGGGGTCGTCGAAGATGTCGACATCCGCGACGATCGGCGCCGCCGCGACATCGCCCGCGCCGCGACCGGCGGCGTCGTAGAGCTCGCCCATGTTGCCCGACAGCAGCGACAGGTCGGCGTTGAGGCGGTTCGCGCCGGTGCGCAGCGACTCGACGAGCGCGTTGAGCTCGCTCTCCATCGCGTCGACGCGCTGCAGCATGAGCGCGGTCGCCTCGTGGACCTTGCCAACGTGCTCCTGGGACCGCTCGACGGCCTCGTCGCGGATGCGCTGCGCGTCGCGGGCGGCGTCCTCGGCCGTCTGCTCGGCATTGTCGCGGGCCTCGCGCTCGATCGCGTAGGCGCTGGACTCGGCCGCTTCGACGATTGCCTGCACCTGGGCGCTCGCCACGCTGGCCAGCGATTCTGCCGGGCGGCGCTCCTCGGAGGGCGCCGCCGCCGGCTCGCTGCGCTTGCTGCGCTTCAGCTCGTCGACCTCGCGCGCGACGGTGGCGAGGTGCGCGTCGACCGCGGCCGGCTCGTAGCCGCGACGGCCGATGGGAAAGTCTCGCTTCTCGATGGACTGACGGTCGAGGGCCAAGGTGCCTCCGGAGTTCTTCGCAGACGGACGGACGAGCGTGCCAGACCCTACCGCGGCGCGCCCGGGAGTCCCAATCCCGTCTCGTCGCGTACGACCAGCCCGTCGCGTTCGAGGCCCGCCAGCACGCGCTCCAGCCTCTGCGGTGCGATCGGGGCCGGCAGCGGTTCGCCCGCGGCGAGCGCGGCGACGATCCTCCCGCGCGCCCAGCGATCGGTTTCCTGGAAGCGCGGCGCCCCCGGGCGCGACACCCGCGGGGCGGGCGCCACGCGGTCGCGCGACGGACACCACGATGCGGCCGGGCACTCCCCGCAGCGCGGCGCGCGCGCGGTGCAGACGCGCGCGCCGAGCTCCATCGCGGCCTGGTTCCAGTCCTCGTGGCGCGTCCCGGGCAGCAGCGCCTGCGGCGCGGCGGCGAGACGCGCCGCCACCCGCCGCACGTTCGTGTCGACCGCCGCGATCCGCTCGCCGAACGCGAACGACGCGACCGCGGCCGCCGTGTACGGTCCGACGCCGGGCAGCGCGCGCAGGCCGGCGGCGTCGCGCGGCCAGCCGTCGCGCGCGACGATCGCGCAGGCCGCGTGGAGGCGCAGCGCGCGCTGGTTGTAGCCCAGGCCGACCCACTCCGTCAGCACCTGCGCCGGCGACGCGTCGGCGAGCGCGGCCGCCGTCGGCCAGCGCGCGAGCCAGCGGCCGTAGCGCTCGAGCACGCGCGCGATCTGGGTCTGCTGCGCCATGAACTCCGAGACGAGGATCGCGTAGGGGTCGCGCGTGCGCCGCCACGGCAGGTCGCGGCCGTGCGCGTCGTACCAGCCGAGGACGGCCTCCTGCAGCGGACCGTGGTCCACCCCCCGCGCCGCCGCGGTGCTCAGGCCGGCGCCTCGTTGGCCTGCGCGGTGAGCAGCTCGCGGCGCAGGTCGCGGATCTCGTCGCGGATCCGCGCGGCGTACTCGAAGCGCAGCTCCTCGGCGGCGGCGAGCATCTCCTCCTCGAGCTCGACGAGCGTCTGCTCGAGCTCGGGCAGCGTCATCGCCTCGACGGTGCGTTTCGCCGCGCGCCGGCGCCGCTTGCCGCCCTTGCCCGGCACCTTGGACTCCGACTGCAGGAACTCGGCGATGTCGGAGATGCCCTTGACGATCGTCGCGGCGGTGATGCCGTGCTCCTCGTTGTAGGCGACTTGGATCGCGCGGCGGCGGTCGGTCTCGCCGAGCGCGGCGCGCATCGCGTCGGTCTCCTTGTCGGCGTACATGAGGACCTTGCCCTCGATGTTGCGCGCCGCGCGGCCGATGGTCTGGATGAGCGAGGTCTCCCCGCGCAGGAAGCCCTCCTTGTCGGCGTCGAGGATCGCGACGAGGGAGACCTCGGGCAGGTCGAGCCCCTCCCTGAGCAGGTTGACGCCGACGAGCACGTCGTACTCGCCCAGGCGCAGGTCGCGGATGATCTGGATGCGCTCGAGCGTGTCGATCTCCGAGTGCAGGTAGCGGACCTTGAAGCCCATCTCGAGCAGGTAGTCGGTGAGGTCCTCGCTCATCTTCTTCGTCAGCGTCGTGACGAGCGTGCGCTCGCCGCGGTCCACGACGATGCGGATCTCGTTCATGAGGTCGTCGATCTGGTTGCGCGTCTCGCGCACCTCGACCATCGGGTCGACGATCCCCGTCGGGCGCACGATCTGCTCCACGACGGTGCCGGAATGGGCCTTCTCGTACTTGCCCGGCGTCGCCGACACGAACACGAGCGTCGGCGTGATCGAGAGGAACTCGTCGAACTTCTGCGGCCTGTTGTCCAGCGCCGAGGGCAGCCGGAAGCCGTAGTCGACGAGCGTCTGCTTGCGGCTGCGGTCACCCTCGTACATGCCGCCGATCTGCGGCACGGTCTGGTGCGACTCGTCGAGAAAGCAGACGAAGTCCTCGGGGAAGTAGTCGATCAGGCAGTACGGGCGGGCGCCCGGCTCGCGGCCGTCGAGGATCCGCGAGTAGTTCTCGATGCCGTTGCAGAAGCCCATCTCGCGCAGCATCTCCATGTCGTACTGCGTGCGCTGTCTGAGGCGATGGGACTCGAGCAGCTTGCCCTCGGACTCGAGCTGCAGGCAGCGGTTGTTCAGCTCGCGCGCGATCTCGGTGACCGCGCGGTCGACGCTGCCCTCCTTGACGTTGTAGTGCGTCGCCGGCCAGACGGCGACGTGCTCGAGGTCGTCGGCGATCAGCTCCCCGGTGAGCGGGTCGAAGTGCTGCAGGCGCTCGACCTCGTCGCCGAACAGCGTGGCCCGGAAGGCGGTCTCCTCGTAGGCCGGAAAGACCTCGAGCGTCTCGCCGCGCACCCGGAACGTGCCGCGCCCGAGCGCGGTGTCGTTGCGCTGGTACTGGATCGAGACGAGCTTTCGCAGCAGCGCGTCGCGGTCGATGATGTCGCCCTTGCGCAGCACCTGCATGTTCATCTCGTAGGTCTCGGGGGAGCCGAGGCCGAAGATCGCGCTCACGCTGGCCACGATGATCACGTCGCGGCGGGCGAACAGCGCGGCCGTGGCCGCGTGCCGGAGGCGGTCCACCTCCTCGTTGATCGCCGAGTCCTTCTCGATGTACAGGTCGCGCGACGGGACGTACGCCTCGGGCTGGTAGTAGTCGTAGTAGGAGACGAAGTACTCGACCGCGTTGTCGGGGAAGAACGTGCGGAACTCGTTGCAGAGCTGCGCCGCGAGCGTCTTGTTGTGCGCCAGGACGAGCGTCGGGCGCTGCAGCTCCTGGATCACGCCGGCCATCGTCATCGTCTTGCCGGTGCCGGTCGCGCCGAGCAGCGTCGTGAAGCGATCGCCGCGGGTGACGGCGGCGGAGATGTCCCGGATCGCCTTGGGCTGATCGGCGGCCGGCGTGAAGATGTCCTCGAGCTTGAACTTCGGCATGGTCGGCGTTCCACGATAGCCGCGGTTGCGGCCAGGAAGTGGCCGTTATTCGCTGCGCCCGGGTCGTCGAAGCGCGTGGATCGCGTCGAGGATGCGCTCAGCCGTGTCCTGCGACCGCTCACGCGAGGGGGCCGGGTCGGCCTCGACGGACAGGGGCGCTCCGATCATGACGCGGACCTTCGGCCAGCGCCACGGGGTGTACAGCGAGCGGGTGCCGTCGAGGTACACCGGCAGCACGGTAGCGCCGGCGAGATGGGCGATGTGGCCGACGCCGGACTTCGCGGGCGCGCGGTCAGAGTGCACGCCTCCCTCCGGGAAGATGCTGATGACCCGGCCGCGCTCGAGCACGGTCGCGGCCGTCTGGAATGCCTCCGTGTCCCAGACGCCGCGCTGGACCGGGAAGGCGCCCAGACGGTTCAGCAGCCCGCCCCAGCGCCCGCCGAACAGCTCGCTCTTGGCCATGAACCTGATCCGGCGGCGAATCGCGAGCGCGACGAACAGGGCGTCGAGGTTGGAGGGATGGTTGGACACGGCGATGTAGCCACCGTCCGGGATGTTCTCGCGGCCCGTGACCCGCACGCGCGAGATCAGCGACAGCAGCGGGAGCAGCCCGACCAGCGCCAGCGTCTGAAGCCAGGGCACCCGCCGGCGGGTGCGGCGGTGATAGCGCTTGAGCAGATGTGCCGGCTGGAGCTGCTTCGCCAGCGCGCGCCTCGCTGACGTTCGGGGCATCGGCAGCCAGGCTAGCGGGCTCGACCGCGCCGGCCGGGAGCAAACCGAGGTGCGCGAATGGCGCCAATTCCCCCTATTGCGGGTATTTCGCGCCATCGCCGATCCGCGACGGGGGCGACTTCGGCACCGATGGCGCCTAGTACCCGGTATGCGGGCACTTTTCGCCATCGCCGCCACGCTCGCCGGCCGCCAGCATGGGCGCGTGACCCGCCGGCAGCTGCTGGCGGCGGGGGTCGATGCCAAGCGCATCGGGCGCTGGCTCGCCGACGGGCGCCTGCACTGCGTGCACCATGGCGTCTACGCCGTCGGGCACCTCGCGCCGTCGACGCTCGGCGAATACATGGGCGCCGTCCTCGTGGGCGGCGGCGGCGCGAAGTTGTCCTGCGCGCCGGCGGCGCACCTGTTCAAGCTGACGCGGGCCAGACGGCCGCCACCGCCCGAGATCACCGTGCCCTCGCTCGCGGGCCGCCGGCGACCGGGCATCGTCATCCACCGGGTCGCGACGCTGCACCCGCACGACGTGACCGTGCGCGACGGGATCCCGGTCACGTCCGTGCCGCGGGTGCTGCTCGACCTCGCGCCGCGCCTGTCGCCGCCCGAGCTCGCGCGCGCGTGCCACGAGGCGTGGGTCCACCACCGCACGACGCCCATCCACGTCGAGGCGTGCATCGCGCGCAACCCGGGCAAGCCGGGCGTCGGCAAGCTGCGCCGAGCGCTCGGCTCGGACATCACGCTCAGCGATCTCGAGGACGCGTTCCTCGACCTGCTGGCACGGCACGGCCTGCCGCGCCCGCGGACGAACATCGATCGCCACGGCGACACGGTCGACTGCCACTGGCCCCGGCTCGACCTCACCGTCGAGCTGCTCTCCTACCGCTTCCACGCCACCCGCGACGGCTTCGAGCGCGACGTCGCGCGCCGCCGGCGCTCGCAGCACACGGCGTTCACGTGGGGCGACATCGTCGAGCGCCCGGCGCCGACGGTCGCCGAGCTGCGTCAGCTGCTCTCGCGCGCCCGGTCCTCCCCGACGCGGCTGGAGCCGCGCGCGTACAGCACGTAGACGACGAGCCCGAGCGCCATCCACACGGCGAAGCGGATCCACGTGTCGGCCGGCAGCGTGACGGCGAGGTAGATGCAGCCCGCGATCGCCAGCAGCGGGATCGCCGGGGAGAGCGGCGCGCGGAACGGTCGCTCGCGGTCGGGGTCGGCCGAGCGCAGGTACAGGACCCCGCCGGCCACCAGCATGAACGCGAACAGCGTCCCGATGTTCACGAGCTCGGCGAGCGTCGAGAGCGGCACGAAGCCGGCCATCGCCGCGACCACGGCGATCGTGATCATCGTGAGCCGGTGGGGCGTGCCGAAGCGCTCATGCGTGCGCCCGAGCCGCTCGGGGATCAGGCGGTCGCGGCTCATCGCGAACGCGACGCGCGTCTGGCCGAGCATGAGCAGCATCACCGTCTTGAGCGTCGCGGCGAGCGCCCCGACGTAGACGATCGCCGCGATCCAGTCCTTGCCGAGGCTCTTGAACGCGTCGGCGATCGGCGCGTCGCCGCTGAGCTCCTTGAACGGCGCCATCCCCGTGAGGACGCCGGATACGAGGACGTACAGCAGCGTCACGATCCCCAGCGAGCCGAGGATCGCGATCGGCATCGTCCGCCGCGGCTCTCTGCACTCCTCTGCCGTCGTGGCCACGATGTCGAAGCCGATGTAGGCGAAGAAGACGAGCGCCGCACCGCCGACGACACCCGAGAAGCCGAACGGGAAGTACGGGTCCCAGTTGCCCGTGTCGACCTCGGTCACCCCCGTGGCCAGCACCAGCAGCAGGACGGCGATGGTGATCGCGACGAAGGCGATCGTCGCCTTGGCCGTCATGCCGATCCCGCGGATCAGCAGCAGGCCCACGAACAGGACGAGCGCGATACCGAAGACGTTGACCGTGCCGCCGTCGCCCGGCGGCGCCGTGATCGCGTCGGGCAGCGTCACCCCGAAGACCTGGTCCAGGAGCGCGTTGAGGTAGCCCGCGAAGCCGACCGCGACCGCCGAGGCCCCGATCGTGAACTCGAGCACGAGGTCCCAGCCGATGATGAAGGCGACGAGCTGGCCGAGCGTCGCGAACGTGTACGTGTAGGCGCTGCCCGCCACCGGGACCATCGACGCCAGCTCGGCGTAGCAGAGCGCCGCCAGCACGCAGACGACGCCGGCGAGCGCGAACGAGAGCGTGATCGACGGGCCGGCCTCGGTCGCCGCGGCCTGGCCGGTGAGCACGAAGATCCCGGCGCCGACCATCGCGCCGACGCCGAGCACCACGACATCGAACGTGCCGAGGTTGCGCCGCAGCTTGTGCGTCTCGAGCTCGGTGCTCGCGAGCGTCTCGTCGATCGACTTGCGAGGCCCGAGGAATGCGCGCGCGGGTGCGGCCATGGCGCGGCCCTACCCGCGCGTCCTGTCGGTCAAGCCGGAGTCAGGCGCCCGCGCTGCCGGCGCCGCCGGCGCCGCCGGCGCCGCCGCGGGGCTGCAGGCCCAGCTCGCGGCTGTACTTCTCGCGATAGAGCAGGCGGGCGTCGAGGACGCGATCGACGTACTCGCGCGTTTCCGGGAACGGGATCTGCTCCTTGCCGAACGCGCGCTCGGACAGGCTCGCCTCGGCGAGCCAGCGGTCGACGTTCCCCTCGCCGCCGTTGTAGGCGGCGAGGGCGAGCACGGTGTTCTGCTCGTAGCGCCCCAGCAGGTAGCGCAGGTAGTACGCGCCGTAGGCGATGTTGACCTGCGGCGTCGAGAGGTCGCCCTGCTCGAACGCGGTGCCGCCCGACAGGTTCGCGATGTAGCGCGCCGTTTCCGGCGTGATCTGCATGAGCCCGCGCGCGCCGGCGTGCGACGTCGCGTCGCGGAACTTCGACTCGGCGTAGATCACGGCCGCCAGCAGCGACGGATCGAGCTCCTTGGCGCCGGCCTGCTGGCGGATGATGTCCTCGTGCGCGAGCGGCAGCGCGAGCTCGCGGACGACGTCGGGCAGGCGCGGCACGATGACCGCCGCGCCACCGGCCGCCAGCAGCACGACCCCCAGCGTGATCGTCAGCCGGCGCCGCCGGCGACGACGGACCACCCTGCGCGAACGGCGGTGGGCGGGCGCGCGGGTGGTGATCGGCCGGGCGCTCATGGGTCGTTCAATCTCGCGAGTACGTCGGACAGCTCGCGTTCGAGCTCCTCGCGGGTGCCGCTGTTGCGCACCGTGTAGCTCGCCCGGCGGGCCTTCTCGTCCTGCGGCAGCTGGCGGGCAGCGCGGCTGTCGACGCCGACGTGCCCGCGGGCCGCGGCGCGCGACGCGCGCACCGCCTCGTCGGCGACCACGGCGATCGTCGCGTCGTAGATGCCCTCCATCCCGGCCTCGAAGAGCAGCGGCGTCTCGACCACCGCGGCGGCCGGCGCGGGCTCGCGCACGGCCACCTCCTGGCGCCAGGCCGCGATCCGCGCCGCCACGCGAGGCCAGATCTCACCCTCGAGCCATTCTCGATCCTCGGGGGTGGCGAACGCGTGCCGAGCGACGGCCGCGCGGTCGACGACGCCGCCCGGCGCCACGTCCGCCCCCCAGCGCGCGACGACGGCGTCGCGGAGATCCGGGCCGGCGTACAGCTCGTGCACGACCGCGTCGGTCGAGAGCGTCGCCGCGCCGAGGCGCTCGAGCGCCGCGAGCGCGGTCGACTTGCCCGCCCCCAGTCCCCCGGTCAGCCCGACGAAGGGGATGTGCTGCAACGGTTGGGTCAGGTGGCGGCGGGCTCGTCCGCCGCGGACGCAGCGGCTGCGTCGGGAGCGCCGACGTCGGGCTCGCCGGCCTCCGCCGGCGTCGGGCGTGGCGACCTCCTCGTCGACACCGGCCTCGGCATCGGTGCCGGCGACCGCCTCGGCGGCCTCGGCCACCGCCGGGTCCTCGGTGACGGGCTGGTCTTCGCCGGCGAACACCTCGTCGCTCACGTCCGGCTCCGGGACGTCGCCGAGGTCGCCGGCGCCGTGCTCGCGGGCGAGCGCCTCGTCCTCTTCGCTGGCGGTCGCCTCGAGCTCCTCGGGCGGCAGGATCTTCGGCTCCAGGACCTGGCCCTCGACGCGCTTGACGCTCAGCGACAGGCGGCGGCGCTCGGAGTCGATCTCGAGGATCTTCACCTTCACCTCGTCGCCCGGCGCGACGATCTCGCGCGGGTTCTCGACGTGGTGCGGCGCGAGCTCGGAGATGTGCACGAGGCCCTCGACGCCGTCGAGGATCTCGACGAAGGCGCCGAACGTGACGACCTTCGTGACGGTGCCCTCGAGCTCGTCGCCGACGTTGTACGTGTCGACGACCCGCTGCCACGGATCCTCCTGGGTCTGCTTGAGACCCAGCGAGATGCGCTGGCGCTCGCGGTCGATGTCGAGCACCTTGACGGCGACGGTGTCGCCGATCGAGAGGATCTCGCTCGGGTGGTTGACGTGCGACCACGACAGCTCGGAGATGTGGATCAGGCCGTCGATGCCGTTGAGGTCCACGAAAGCGCCGAAGTCGACGATGTTCGAGATCTGGCCCTCGACGATGAGGCCGGGCTCCAGGCGATCGAGGATCTCCTGGCGCTGCTCCTTGCGCTCCTCCTCGAGCACGGCGCGGCGGGAGAGCACGACGTTGTTGCGCGAGCGGTTGAGCTCGATGACCTTGCACTCGATCTTCGTGTGCAGGTACTCGTCGAGGTTGGGCACGCGGCGGATGTCGACGAGCGAGGCGGGCAGGAAGCCGCGCACCCCGAGGTCGATGATGAGGCCGCCCTTGACGACCTCGATGACCGTGCCCTCGACCGGCTCGCCCGACTCGGCGGCGGCCTCGATGCGGCGCCATGCCTTCTCGAAGCGAGCGCGCTTCTTGGACATGATCAGGCGGCCGTCCTGATCCTCCTTGGTGAGGACGAGGGCGTCGACCTCCTCGCCCATCTCGACCTCGTCGTGCGGGTCGACGGCCTTGCGGATGGAAAGCTCGTTGGAGGGGATGACCCCCTCGCTCTTGTAGCCGATGTCGACGAGGACCTCGTCGTTGTCGATGCGGACGACGATGCCGGTGACGACCTCGCCCTCCTCGAAGAGGGTGAACGTGGCGTCGTAGTTCGGGACGATCTGCCCGTCGATCTCGAGCAGCAGGCCGTCGGATCCGGCGACGACCTTCGCTTCTGGTGCAGCCTCGGTGATGGTTGTCATGTGCGGGGGAGGTTAGCGCTCCTGGGGTGGATCCGGGGGATCGTGGCTGCGGCAACCGCCGCGCGTCGCGACCGGCCACGCGCCGGGAGCGGCGCGCCCGCCCGCCCGGCACCGATCGCCGCTTTACAATCCCGCCGCGATGCCGATTCGGGCCACGAAGCGCGGCGACGCGCGCACGCCCCTGCACGGGGAATGGGACGTGCTCATCTGCGGCGCGAGCTTCGCAGGGCTGACCGTCGCCCGCGAGCTGGCCCACACCGACGCGCGCGTGCTCATCGTCGACCGCTACGAGATCGGCGAGCGCCAGACCAGCGCCTGCGCCGCACCGACGACGTGGCTGGAGCACATGGGCCTCATGGACGCCGTGCAACAGACCTTCGGCGAGCTCGTCGTGCACACGCCGGGGCGCACGCAGCGCTGGCCGCTGCCGTTCACCTTCTCGACGTTCGACTACCGGCGCATCTGTGCGCTGCTGCGTGAGCAGTCCGAGGGCTCCGCGGTGTTCGAGACGGCGACGATCAAGGGCCCGCCCGCCCGCACCGGATTCACCGTCCACACCGACCGCGGCGATATCAGCGCACCGCTGATCGTCGACGCGATGGGCTGGCGCCGGATCCTCGGTCCCGGCGAGAACGTGCAGCCGCCCAACGCGCGCCTGTCGCGGGGCCTGGAGATCCACCCGCCGAATCGGATCCCGCCCGCCCCCGACCTCGAGCTGTGGATCGACCCGAAGTACGTCAGGCGCGGCTACTCGTGGTCGTTTCCCGCCGACGGCGAGCTGCGCGTCGGCGTCGGCTCGTTCGACCCGCGCGACCACGTCAAGGAGCCGACGCTGCAGCTCGCCGAGGACGTCGGCGTGGCCGCCGAGCGCTGGCAGGGCAACTGGATCCCGCACCAGCTGCGCCCCGCGACCGAGGACGGCATCTTCTTCGTGGGCGACTCCGCGGGCCACTGCCTGCCGACGACCGCCGAGGGCATCCGGCCGGCCTTCTACTTCGGCCTCGCGCTCGGGCGCGAGCTCGTCGACGTCGTCGAGGGCCGCCAGACGCGCGAGCAGGCGCTGGCGCGCTACGGCGCCTTCTCGGACGAGCACCTCTGGCAGTACCGCTGGCTGCTGCGCGTGCAGAACTGGGTCGGCCGGATCACGCCGACGCGACTGCTGACGCCGGCGATCCGCGCGATCTCGCCTCCCGCCCTCGTCCGGTGGGCGTTTCGCAACTACCGCGACATCTGCCCGCCGGAGTACGTGCTGCGGCAGTCGTGGCCGTCGGCCGCGGTGGGCGGTGCCGGCGACGTGGACGAGCGCGAGCACGAGCCCGCCGCCACCGCCGCGGCCTGACCCGCGCGGCTACTTGTCGCGCACGACCAGGTACGTCCCGGCCGCCAGCAGCACGACGCCGACGACCTTCTCCAGCGTGATCGGGTGCTTGGCCACGCCGATGAGCCCGAAGTGGTCGACGACCACGGAGACCGCGAGCTGCCCCGCGATCGTGGCGGCGACGATCCCGCCGGCGCCGAGCGTGCGCACGGTGACGAGGATCGTCGTGACGTAGGCCGCGCCCAGCAGCCCGCCGGTCAGGTAGTACCAGGAGACGTTGCGCACCTCCGCGACCTGGCCGAGCCCGCCGGTCGCCAGCGCCGCGATGCAGGCCAGCGCGACGGTGCCGATCGCAAACGACACGAACGCCGCCTGCCACGTCCCGACCGCGCGGCCGAGCACCGAGTTGACCGGCGCCTGCAGTGCGACCAGCCCGCCGGTGCAGGCCGTCAGGATGACGGCGGCGCCGCGGTCCATCTCGTGCCTCTCACTTGGCCTCCATCCACGTCGGGCCTACGCCGATGTCGACGCCGAGCGGCGGGTCGTGCTCCCAGAACGCGCACATCTCGTGGCGGATGACGTCGCGCACGCCCTCGATCTCGTCGCGCGGGCCCTCGAAGAGCAGCTCGTCGTGGACGGTCAGGATCGGCCGCACCGGCGAGCCGCGCAACGCGGCGTCGACGCGCACGAGCGCGAGCTTCATCACGTCGGCGGCCGTGCCCTGGATGACCGTGTTGACGGCGAGGCGCTCGCCGAGCGTGCGCACCTGCCAGTTGCGCGCCTTGAGCTCGGGGATCTGGCGGCGGCGGCCCCACAGCGTGGTGACGTGGCCGTGCTCGGTGGCGCTGGCGATCGTGCCCTCGATGAACGCCCGGACCGCCGGAAAGCGCTCGAGGTACGTGTCGATGATCTCCTTGGCCTCCTCCCGCGGGATGCCGAGGCGGTCGGCCAGGCCGAAGTCCGACAGGCCGTAGACGATCCCGTAATTGATCATCTTCGCCTTCGAGCGCTGGCCGAGGTCGAGCTCGTCGGGCGGCGTGTTGAAGACCTTCGACGCGGTCGCCGTGTGGACGTCCTCGCCACGGACGAAGATCTCCTTCAGCACCGGCTCGTCGGCGATGTGGGCCAGCACGCGCAGCTCGATCTGGGAGTAGTCGGCGCTGAGCAGCAGGTTGCCCTCGGCGGCGTCGAAGCAGCCGCGGATCTCGCGCCCGAGCTCGGTGCGGATCGGGACGTTCTGCATGTTCGGGTTCGTCGACGCCAGGCGCCCGGTCGTCGCCGCCGCCTGCAGGAACGTCGTGTGGATCCGCGACTGCGCGTCGACGAGCTGCGGCAGGACGCTGAAGTACGTCTTGTCGAGCTGGTTGAGCTCGCGCCAGCGCTCGATGAGCGGGATGATCGGATGCTCGTCGCGGATCGCCTGCAGCACCCGCGCGTCGGTCGAGAAGCCGGTCTTGCCGCGCCGCTTGCGCGACAGCTCGAGCTTCTGAAAGAGGATCTCGCCGAGCTGCTGTGGCGAGCCGATGACGAACTCCGTCCCGGCGTGCTCCCAGATCTCGAGCTCCAGCGTGCGGATCTCCTCGCGCACGCGCGTGGTGATCTCCCGCAGCCGGCCGGTGTTCAGCCGCACGCCCTCGCGCTCCATCCGGCGCAGGACCGGGACGAGCGGCAGCTCGATCTCCTGCATCACCGTGACGAGGTCGCGGGCGTCGATCTGCTCGCGCTGCCAGGCCGACAGCTCGCCGACCAGGAGCGCCTCGCGCGCGAGCTCGTCCTCCACGCCTGGGGCGCCGAGGCCGCGCTCCTCCAGCAGCTCGCGCAGCGGGTAGCCGCGGCGCGCGGGCTCGAGCAGGTAGGCGCCCAGCAGCGCGTCGTGGACGAGGTTCGGCGGCACGGCGCCGAACGCCTTGGCGTCGTAGGCGACGACCGGCCGCTCGCCCGCGATCGCCACCAGCTGGCCCGGATCGTCCATCGTCCCGGTCAGGACCTCGCGG
Organism: uncultured Actinomycetes bacterium; assembly: GCA_963746165.1. Classification (GTDB taxonomy): domain Bacteria; phylum Actinomycetota; class Thermoleophilia; order Solirubrobacterales; family Solirubrobacteraceae; genus CADCVQ01. The sequence continues at coordinate 265,830 of CAVVAG010000018.1, forward strand.
CCGGCCGCGACGGCGAAGCGCCACGTGCTCTCGACGGCGAGCAGCTCGCCCTCCGGGATCTCCGGTGCGCGGGCGGCGAGGACGAGCTCGCCGCCGTCTCCGAACGACGCGACCTGCGCCAGCGTGCCGGCCCGCACGCGCGCGCTGACCTCCTGTGAGGCGACCGGCGCCGGAGCGGCCTCGTCGGCGCCGAGGAACTCCTCGAGGCGGCGCAGCGGGTCGCGCAGCTCGAACTCGCGGAAGACCTCGCGCAGCTTGGAGCGATCGGGCACCTGAGCGGCGGCCTGCGCGATGTCGAGCGGCACGTCGAGGTCGCGGCGCATCGTCGCGAGCACCTTCGACAGCCGCGCGTCCTCGGCGTGGTTGACAAGATTCTCCTTGCGCTTGGCGCCGGTGATCTCGTCGACCGCGCCCAGCACGCCCTCGAGGTCGCCGAACCGCTGCAGGAGCTGCGCCGCGGTCTTGTCGCCGATGCCGGGAACGCCCGGGATGTTGTCGCTCGTGTCGCCCTTCAGGCCGTAGAAGTCGGGGATCAGCTCGGGCGGGATGCCGTAGCGCTCGACGACCCCCGCATGGTCGTAGAGCTTCGTGTCGGTGATCCCGCGCGACGTCGCCATGACGCTGACGAGACCCTCGGGGTCGATGAGCTGGAAGGCGTCGCGGTCGCCGGTGACGATGACGGTCGGGATCCCCTGCTCGCGGGCCCGCTCGGCCAGCGTCGCGATGACGTCGTCGGCCTCGAAGCCCTCGAAGCGCGTGTTGCGGTAGCCGAAGGCCTCGACGAGCGGCTCGAAGTGCGGCCACTGCTCGCGCAGCAGGTCCGGCCGCGTCGAGCGCCCCGCCTTGTACTCGCTGTAGACCTCCTTGCGGCCGCTCGAGCCGGCGTCCCAGACGACGATCGTCGGCTTCGTGCCGTGCTCCGTGAGGATCTTCACGAGCATCGAGGCGAAGCCGAAGATCGCGTTGGTCGGAAAGCCCGTCGACGTGGCGATCGACTCGGGCAGCGCGAAGAACGCCCGGTAGACGAGCGAGTTGCCGTCGATGAGGTAGAGCTCGTCCGGACGGTCGGCCATCGCGGGAGCACTTTACGCACACCGTCCAGAGCGTCGGGCGCAGGCGTTATGTTGCACGTTGGAGGACCCCAGCAAGCCAAGGACGAGCACCATGAGCCTCATCTACACCTGCAATATCTGCGGCGAGACGATCGACCGCGAGACGCCGTACGTCACGCTCAACGGCAACGGCGACCGAGCCCGGGATTTCTGGCGAACCGGGTACGTGGGCCACTACCACGCCGATCCCGAGGTCGGCTGCTGGAATCGCATGCTCGAGGCGATCCGCCTGTGCGATGCGCCGCGTCTGGACCAGATCCCGACGGCGAGCCACCAGTCGATCACCGCCCGGCGGCGCAAGCACAGCCCGCTCGAGCCCGACGACGGGATCGCGCCGCCGGCCTGACGCGCCATTCTCATCCCGTTTTGCATGCGGTCCGTATGCTCGCCTGATGAAGGTCACGGTCAGCGGGGCGACGGGCCGGGTCGGTCGGCACCTCGTCGCGGCGCTGAAGGCCCGCGGTGACGAGGTGATCGCGCTTTCGCGCGATCCCGACAAGGCGGGCGAGCAGCTCGGCGTGCAGGCGTACGCCTGGGACCTCAAGAACGAGGGCGTCCCGCGGCCCGCGCTCGAGCACTGCGATGCCGTCGTGCACCTCGCCGGCGAGGACGTCGGCCAGCGCTGGAGCAAGGACGTCAAGGCGGAGATCCTCGACAGCCGCGAGAAGGGCACCCGCAACATGGTGCACAGCATCTTCGACACGAAGCCGCGGCCGAGGGCGCTCATCTGCGCGTCGGCCTCCGGCTACTACGGCCCGCGCGGCGACGAGCCCGTCGACGAGGCCGAGCCGCCCGGCAGCGACTGGCTCGCCGAGGTCTGCGCGCGGTGGGAGCGCCAGGCCGAGACGGCGATGCTGGGCACGCGCCTCGTGATCGTGCGCACCGGCATCGTGCTCGACGCCGAGGGCGGCGCGCTCGCCAAGATGCTGCCGCCGTTCAAGGCCGGCCTGGGCGGACCGATCGGCAGCGGCAAGCAGTACATGCCGTGGATCCACCTCGACGACCTCGTCGGCATGTACGTCGCTGCGGTCCATCACCCGTCGTTCCACGGGCCGATCAACGCCTCGGCGCCCGAGCCTGTCACGAACAAGCAGTTCGCCAAGGCGCTCGGCAAGGCGATCAACCGGCCCGCCGTCGCGCCCGTGCCCGGTTTCACGATCAAGATCATGTACGGCGAGATGAGCCAGATCGTGCTCAACGGCGTGCGCATGGTGCCCGGCCGCGCCGCCGAGCTCGGCTTCGACTTCCAGCACCCCGATCTCGACGAGGCGCTGCGCAGCACGCTCGCCTAGCGCTACGGCCGCGTCAGTCCTCGGCGCGCTGCCAGGGAAACGGCCCGACGACGCGCCAGTCCGAGCTGTCCTTGGCCGGGATCACCAGCCAGACGACCGCCCCCACGACGCTCAACAGCAGGCCGGACGCCAGGCCCGCCTTCTCGCCGTAGCCCTTGCGCGACGACATGTACGAGGCGACGATCGCCGACGCCAGCCAGATGAAGAGCAGGTACAGCGCCAGCACGCCGACGTTGGCGATGGGCAGGATGACGGTCATGCGCCGAGGTAGGCCTTCATCACGTCGGGGTTCGTGCGCAGCGCATCGGAGGCATCGGTGAGCGCGACCTTGCCGGTCTCCAGCACGTAGCCGCGTGCGGAGACCCCGAGCGCGTAGTTGGCGTTCTGCTCGACGAGCAGGATCGTCGTGCCCTGACGGTTGATCTCGACGATCGTCTCGTAGATGCGGTCGACGAGGATCGGCGCGATCCCCATCGAGGGCTCATCCAGGAGCAGCAGCTTGGGCCGGGCCATCAGCGCGCGGCCGATCGCGAGCATCTGCTGCTCGCCGCCGGACATCGTTCCCGACTTCTGGCGCTCGCGCTCCTTCAGGCGCGGGAACAGGTCGAAGATGCGCTCGAGGTCGGAGTCGATCTCGGCGTTGTCGCGGCGCAGGTAGGCGCCCATGTCGAGGTTCTCGCGGACGGTCATGCGCTGAAAGCAGCGCCGCGCCTCGGGCGACTGCGAGATCCCGTACCGGACGATGTCCTGCGGCGGCGTGCGCGAGATCTCCTTGCCGAGGAAGCGGATCGAGCCGGTGCGCGGCGGCGTCAGGCCCGAGATCGAGCGCAGCGTCGTCGACTTGCCCGCGCCGTTGGATCCGATCAGCGTGACGATCTCGCCCTCGTCGACGGTCAGCGAGACGCCCTTGAGCGCCTCGATGTTGCCGTAGTAGGTGTGGATGTCGTCGATCTCGAGCAACGCCATGGCGCTCAGCCCTGCTTTCCGAGGTAGGCCTCGACGACGACCGGGTTGGCGCGCACCTCGTGCGGGTCGCCCTCGGCGATCTTCTCGCCGTGGTCGAGCACCGTGATGCGCTCCGAGACGCCCATGACGACCTTCATGTCGTGCTCGATGAGCAGGATCGTGAGGTTGCGCTCCTCGCGCAGCTGACGCATGAACGCGGTCAGGACGTCGGACTCCTGCGGGTTCATGCCGGCCGTCGGCTCGTCGAGCAGCAGCAGCCGCGGCTCCGAGGCCAGGGCGCGCGCGATCTCGACGCGGCGCTGGTCGCCGTAGGCGAGGTTGATGGCGAGCTCGTCGTGGATCTTCTCCGGCAGCCCGACGTAGCTGAGCATCTCGCGCGCCTTGTCGCGCACGTCGCGCTCCTCGCGGCGCACCCGCGGCGGCCGCAGGATCGACCCGATCAGCCCCGCCCCCATGCGGGCGTGCTGGCCGACCATGACGTTCTCGACGGCGCTCATCGTCGCGAACAGGCGGATGTTCTGGAACGTGCGGGCGATCCCCAGCGTCGTGATCCGGTCCGGCCGCGTGCGCGAGATGTCCTCGCCGTCGAACGTGATGCGCCCGATCGACGGCTTGTACAGCCCGGTCAGCATGTTGAAGAACGTCGTCTTGCCGGCGCCGTTGGGCCCGATGATCGAGACGATCGAGCGCTCGGGGATGGTGAACGTCACGTCGTTGACCGCGACGAGGCCGCCGAAGATCTTCGACACCGACTCGGTCGCGAGCAGCGTCTTGGCGCCGCTCGCGCCCGTCGTCGCACGGGCCGGCACCGGGGTGCTCATGGCTGGCGCCCCGCGTCCACGTTGGTCTCGGAGGGCGAGCCGATCGCGTCACCGGCGCCGATGCCCTCGGTCAGCTCCATCGCCCGTCTTCGCTCCGGCAGCAGGCCCTGCGGGCGCAGCACCATGACGAGCAGGATGAGGAAGCCGAAGATGCCGAAGTTCAGGACGGTGAGGTCGAAGTCCAGGCCCAGCGAGCGCGGGACGCTGTTGAACACCTCGGGGATGAAATACGTGTTGATGAACGACAACAGCACCGCACCGAGGACGACGCCCCAGATCGAGCCCAGGCCGCCGAGGATGATCATCGCCAGCAGGAAGATGGAGAAGCCGAACTTGAACTGGTCGGCCTGCACCGATGCCTGGTAGGAGGCCAGGAACGCGCCGGACATGCCGCCGAAGGCGGCGCCCGTAGCGTAGGCCAGCAGCTTCGTCTTGACGAGCGGCACGCCCATCGACGCCGCCGCGACCTCGTCCTCCCGGATCGCGATCCATGCGCGGCCCAGGCGGGAGTCGCGCAGCCGGAAGTTCACGAGCAGCACGAGGGCCACGAGCACGAGCACGAACCAGAAGTACGGTCTGAGGTCGAACGCCGAGTCGAACGGGGCGAAGCCCGGCAGGTCGATCGTGTCGACCGGCGCGATCGCCTGACGGCCGTTGGTGAGCTTGTAGCCTTCGACGATGTTGATCTGGTCGCCGTTGACGGCGAAGCGGTAGATGATCTCGCCGAAGGCCAGCGTCACGATCGCGATGTAGTCGCCGCGCAGGCGCAGCGTCGGCAGGCCGATGAGCATTCCCGCGATGCCGACGATGATCACCGCGACGAGGAGGATCAGCAGGAAGTTCAGGTGGATGCCGGGCAGGTTGCTCGCGAACTCGCCGGCCCAGACGTGGAGGCCCTTCTCGCCGTTGACCGAGGAGAAGTGATCCGAGGCGAACCAGCCCATCGTGTACGCGCCGATCGCGTAGAACGCGACGTATCCGAGGTCCAGCAGGCCGGCGAAGCCGACGACGATGTTCAGGCCCAGCGCCATGACGACGTAGGCCCCGGCGGTGATGAAGTTGTCCGTGATGCTCGACAGCGGGTCGAAGAACAGCGGCAGGATCGCCGCGAAGCCCAGGCACAGCGCCGCGAGCACGAAGTTCTTGTTGTCTCCGAGTCTGTTGACGACGGCGCTCATCCGGCTTCCCTCGTCGCCTCGCCGATGAGCCCCTGCGGGCGGAAGACCATGATCAGCACGAGATAGCTGAAGACGACGGCCGTTGTCCACTCGGCGCCGATCCGGTTGTCGGAGATCTGCTGGATGCAGCCGATGATCAGGCCGCCGAGCACAGCGCCCTTGAGGTTGCCGATGCCGCCCATGACCGCGGCCGTGAAGGCGATCAGGCCGGCCGTGAAGCCCTGGAAGTACCAGATGCTCGTCTGGTAGAGGAGGTTCGTCAGCCCGGCGGCGCCGGCGAGCATGCCGCCGAGCAGGAACGTCATCGAGATCGTCGTGTTGACGTTGATGCCCATCAGCCGCGCGGCGTCGGGGTCCTGCGCCGTGGCGCGCATCGCCTTGCCCAGGCGGCTGCGGCTGATGAATGTCGTCAGCAGGAAGACCAGCGGCACCGTCACGGCGATCGCCAGCACGTCGCCGTTGCGGATCTCCACGCCGCCGATCTCGACGAGCACGTTGGCCTGGTTGATGAGGTCCGGCACGGAGATCGCCGACGAGCCGAGCCACAGCACACCGACGTTCTGCAGGATGAAGGAGAAGCCGATCGCGGTGATCAGCGGCGCCAGCTTGGGCGCGTTGCGCAGCGGCTTGTAGGCGACGCGCTCGATCATGACGTTGAGCGTGCCGCAGACGAGCATCGCCACGATCATCGCCACGAACAGGCCGAGGATCAGGCCGCCGGTGCCCATGCCCTCGCTGAGGCCGAAGTTGCCCCACAGGCCGAACGCGATGAACGAGCCGATCATGAAGACCTCGCCGTGAGCGAAGTTGATCAGCTCGATGATGCCGTAGACGAGCGTGTAGCCGAGCGCGATGAGGGCGAAGATCGCGCCGTTGGAGAGCCCGAGTACGAGGTTGTTGCCTAGGTCGGTCAGGCTTCCGTCCGACGCGAGGTCGGTAATCGCGAGATAGACCGGCAGGGCGAGCAGGACCGCGATGAGGCCGTACTTGCTGGCCGCCTCGCGGATCGTGTCCGACAGTCGCCCCGACCCGCGGGGAGTGGCTGTGTCGACGCTCATCCTTGAGATCTCATATCCGGTGCGGACTCAGAGGCGGCGGGACGGGCGCGATACAACCGCCCGTCCCTACCTCCGACAGCGTCCGCGCAGCGGCTACTCCACAGCCGCTTCGATCCTCTTGGTATAGACCGACTTCCCGCCCTCGATCGTGTACAGGCCGTAATCGGTCAGCGAGGTGTCGCCGTTCTCGTCGATCGAGTACGTGCCCAGCACGCTCTCGCGGTCCTTGGTCGCGAGCAGTTGTCATGACGACCTCGGCCCTGTCGTTGGCCTTGTCGCCCGCGCGCTTGAGCAGTCAAGGACGAGGCCATCGCCTCGTAGCCGTAGATCGCGTACGGTCGGAATGACGTCGACTTGTACTTGGTCTTGTACTTCTCAAGAACTTGACCGGCACCCGGGTAGGTCCTTCACGCCGAGCGTGGCGACCGTCGTCTTCATACGGATGCCAGGATTCGGGGACGCCGCCCTCCTTCGGGTCGAGGAACGCCGTTCGTGACCCGTCCGGCCCGTAGAGCTTCCGTTTGGCTTCGCCGACGCGACGTCCTTGAGCACCTGAACGGCGTTCTCGCCCGTCACGCCGGCCCGAGGAAGCAGTCGTGTTCACCTTCGAGGCAATCGAGCGGTAGTTGGGAGTTCTTGTCGCGTAGCCCTCCTCGCTCTGGAACGTCAGGCCGGCCGCTCGGCGGACTGCTTGATGTTGCGCGCGAGGCCGGCGCCGTAGGTGGACTTGGCGTTCAAGCGTCAGCGGACTTGCAGCCGTCCTCCCTCATCGATGGTGACGATCGCGGCGCCCTGGACCTTGTCGCTTCGGCACGACGCGGGCGTACGTGCGATCGCCGGTCGGGTAGTACTTGTCCGGCTCGCCGGGCTCGGAGCCAGGCTCGTCGGTGGTCAGGCCGATGTATGTGTTCGACGGGCTGATCTGCGGGATGCCGGCCTTGTTGAGGATCGGCAGGGACACCTTCGTGCCGCCCGAGTTGAACTCGCCCAGGTAGAAGATCGTGGACTTGTCGCGGATCGCCTGGCGCGCGTTCTGGGCGGTCTTGCCCTCGTCGGCGGTGCCCGGGTTCTGGGCGGTCGAGTCGTCGAGCGAGACATACTTGAGCTTGAAGTTGCCGACCTTGCTGCCGGCATCTTCGAGCGCGAGCTTCTCGCCGTTGATGACGGCCATCGACTGCTCGCGCGACGTGCCCTGCAGGGGCAGCGACGAGTAGATCGTCAGCGTCGTCGAGCCCGTGGTGGCGCCGCTGCCGCCACTGTCACCGGAGTCGTCGTCGTCGCCGCATGCTGCGACCCCCACAGCCAGTGCCGGCACCAGCAACCAGAGCGCGGTTGCTCCTTTGAAACGCAAGATGGATCCCTCCTCGGTGGGACTGAACACAGAACGCGGGCCGATCGTACACGTGTGGCGGGCGCCATTGTGCGGTTGTCGCAGGCCTGCCGGGACGAGGACTGTGGCGGGTCGGCGCGAGCCGCCCCGACAGGGGTGCGCTCAGCGACGGACCTCGAGCAGCTTGTCGAGTACGAACCGCGACCCGCTGACACGGTTTCCGGCGTATCGGGAGAGGCTCGTGTCCCCGGATCGGTCGATCGAATAGCGGCCCAGCACGGACTCGCGATCGCGGATCGCGAAGAACGCCTTCGTCACCGCGCGGCGGTCGTTGCCCTTCTCCCGCGCCGTCCGGATCGAGTGCAGCACCGCGCCGGCGGCCTCGTAGGCCTGCAGCGCCTCCGGTGCCGGCTGGCGGCCGAACGTGTTGCGGAAGCGGTCGCGAAAGGCACGGGCGGCAGGGGGCAGCAGACGCGGCGGGAGGGCCGGTGTCGTCACGTGCATGCGCCGCTGGACGGCGGCCGGCAGCGCCCGTGCGAACGCCTGGTCGGCGACGGCGGCGGGGCCGAACAGCTGCATGCTCGGCGCGGCGGCGGCGACCGCCTTGAAGATCGCCGCGGCGCCGGTGTCGGTCGTGCCCGCGAACAGGAATGCGTCGGCGCCGGTCTCGGCGACCTTGCGCGCCGGGCCCGACAGGTCGTCCTTCAGCGCGTCGATGCGCCCGCGCTCGTAGACCGTGATCCCCTGCCGTGCGGCGGCCTTCTCGATCTCGTCGGACAGGCCGCCGCCGTAGATCGCGCGATCGGCGAGCAGCGCGAGGCTGCGCGCGCCGAGGACCTTCATGTAGCCGATCAGCGCGGAGGCCTGCACGTGATCGGCGGGCACCACCCGGCCGAAGGTCCGCTCGCCGGAGGGATAGAAGCGATCGGGCTCGCCCTGGCGCCGGCTCGGGCGGGTGAGCCCGTCGTACGTGCTCGACGGGCTGACCTGCAGGATGTTGCCCTCGTTGGTCAGCGGCACCGACAGCGCGGTCGCCGCCGAGTCGCGATCGCCGATGTACGCGATCGCGTTGAGGTCGCGCACAGCCTGGCGGGCGTTGTCGAGCACCTTGTCGCCGGTCCAGGTCTTCGCTCCGGGCTTGGCCGAGTCCAGCGAGACGTAGGTGATGGTGAACGGCCCGATCTTGCCGCCGGCCTCCTGCAGCGCGAGCTTGATCGCGTTGACCATGTCGCGGGCGCGCACGCGATCGGGACCCTGCAGCGGCAGGCTGGAGTAGATCGTGAGGGTGTCGGGGCCGTTCTCGACGGCGCTGTCGCGCTTGTCCCCAGCCGCCGCAGCCGGACGCCGCGGCCCCGAGCACGAGTACGCCGAGGACGCAGGCGATCGCCGCCCGGAGCCCGCGGGGCATCGGCCCCCTAGAGGTCCGTCTCGGGACGGCCGGGCAGGTACGGGGAGAGGATCCTGCCGGTGGCGCCGAGCATGATGATCACGGTCGTGACCAGGAAGGCGTCCATTGCCGTCCAGCCGATCGCCCACAGGGCGATCCATGCACAGAGACCGATCGCTGTGGCGATGACGAGACCCATTGCGGCGCCAGACTAACGGATGAGCCCGGCGGCGAGCTTCGCTATGAGCTCGCCGGTCGCCGCTGCCGGGTCCTCGGCCTCGGCGGCGGCGCGCACGAGCCGGGTTCCGACGATGACGCCGTCCGCGCCCGCGCGGGCCGCCTCCGCCGCGTGCTCGGGCGTGGCGATGCCGAAGCCGAGCGCCACGGGGACGTCGGTGTGGCGCTTCACGCGCCCGAGGAGCTCGGCGAAGTGGGCCGCGCGGCTGCCGCGCTCGCCGGTCGTCCCGGTCACCGACACGGTGTAGAGAAACCACGCGCCTGGGCGCCGATCAGCGCCAGCCGCTCGTCCGTCGTCGTCGGCGCCACCAGCGGCACGAGCGCGACGCCGTGCTCCGCACACGCCGCGGTGATCGCGGGCTCCTCCCCCATCGGCAGGTCGGGCACGATCAGTCCGCTGATGCCCGCCTCGCGCAGACGTCCGACGAACGTGTCGGCGCCGGGCGCGAGGACGAGGTTCACGTAGCACATGAGCACGACCGGGACACGCCGGGCGAGCGCCTCGCCGATCTCCAGCACCCCGCCGATCGTCGCGCCGGCGCGCAGCGCCGCGGTGCCGGCAGCGTGGATCGTCGGCCCGTCGGCGAGCGGGTCGGAGTACGGCACGCCGAGCTCGACGAGGTCCGCGCCGTTGGCCGCGTAGGACTCGCCGATCGCACGCGCGGTCGCCATGTCGGGAAACCCGCCCATGAGGTACGGCATCAGCGCGGCCCTGCCGCGGCGCAGGGCGAAGGCGGCCGCGATGCGGTCCTCGCCGGTCTGCGCCACCGCGGGGACGCGGTCGCGGGCCGGCTTACCCACGGGGGCTACGCATCGTCCTGGGCGATGACCTCGGCGAGGTCCTTGTCGCCGCGGCCGGACAGGCAGACGAGATCGAGCTCGGAGCCGGCGCCGTCCTCGTGGATGGCGTAGTACAGCGCGTGCGACGTCTCGAGCGCCGGGATGATCCCCTCCAGGCGCGTGACCTCGCGAAACGTGCGCAGCGCGTCGGCGTCCTCGACCGCGACGTAGCGCGCGCGGCCCGAGTCGCGCAGGTACGCGTGCTCCGGGCCGGAGCCCGGGTAGTCGAGGCCGGCCGAGATCGAGTGCGCCTCGGTGACCTGGCCGTCGTCGTCCTGCATCACCGCCGACAGCGAGCCGTGCAGGACGCCGGCGCGGCCGCCGGCGGTCAGCGGCGCGCCGTGGCGGCCGCTGTCGAGGCCCTCCCCCGCGGCCTCGACGCCGATGAGAGCGACCCCGCCATCCGCGACGAACGGGGTGAAGATGCCGATCGAGTTCGAGCCGCCGCCGACGCAGGCGATGACGCGGTCGGGCAGACGCCCGGCGCGGGCGAGCAGGTCGCGGCGCGCCTCGTCGCCGATCACGCGCTGCAGGTCGCGCACGATCGCCGGGTAGGGGGCCGGGCCGACCGCCGAGCCGATGATGTAGTGCGTCGTGGCCACGGAGGCGACCCAGTCGCGGATCGCCTCGCTGACGGCCTCCTTCAGCGTTCGCGCGCCGGCCTCGACGCTGACGACGTTCGCGCCGAGCAGCTTCATGCGCTGCACGTTGGGCGCCTGCCGGCGGATGTCCTCCGCGCCCATGTAGACGATGCACTCCAGGCCGAGGAGGGCGCAGGCGGTAGCGGTGGCGACGCCGTGCTGGCCGGCGCCGGTCTCGGCGATGATGCGGTGCTTGCCCATCCCCTTGGCCAGCAGCGCCTGGCCGAGCGCGTTGTTGAGCTTGTGCGAGCCGGTGTGCATCAGATCCTCGCGCTTGAGCCAGATCTCGCGGCCGGCGAGCTCCGACAGGCGCTCGGCGAGGTACAGCGGCGTCGGGCGGCCGGCGAAGTCGCGCAGCAGGCCGTCGAGCCGGCTGTGATAGACGACGTCGTCGCGCGCGCCGACCCAGGCGCGCTCGAGCTCGTCGAGCGCGGGCAGCAGCGTCTCGGGGACGTACTGGCCGCCGTACGGGCCGAAGCGGTGCTCGACGCCGGACTCCATCAGGGGCGCGTGGTCCGCGGTCACGGGCCGGATCCTCCCGCAACCGGGCTGGCCTGCGCCGCCTCGCCGGCGGCGGCGCCGTCAGCGCTGCGCACGGCCTCGTGGAGGGCCTGCAGCTTCGCGGGATCCTTGACGCCCGGGCTGCGCTCGGTGCCGCTGGCGACGTCGACGGCGAACGGCTCCGTCGCCGCGATCGCGGCGGCGACGTTGCCCGGGTGCAGTCCGCCGCTGAGGATGACCGGCGAGACGAGCTTGGCACCGCGCACGAGATCCCAGTCGATCGTCCGCCCGGTGCCGCCCGGAACGCCGTCGACGTGGGCGTCGAGCAGCAGGAAGTCGGTATGGAACGCGGACGCCGCCTGCAGCGTCGCGCGCGACTGCACGCGCACGGCCTTGATGATCTTCGCGCCCGTGCGGCGGGCGGCCTCGCTGCAGAAGACCGGCCCCTCGTCGCCGTGCAGCTGGACGTGCGACAGCCCGGCCGCCTGGACGGCGAGATCGATCTCCTCCAGACGCGCGTTGACGAACACGCCGACGAGGTTCACGGTGCGCCGCAGCGCCGAGCCGATCACCTGCGCCTCGTCGAGCTCGCAGCGCCGCGGCGAGCCGTCCCAGAAGATCATGCCCAGCGCCCATGCGCCCGCCTCGGCCGCACGGTGGGCGTCCTCGACGGTCGTGATACCGCAGTGCTTGATGCGCGTCGGCATCAGCTCATCGTAGAGCGGGGTGCTCGCGGTCAGGCCGGGGGCCGCAGCCGAGCCGGACGACCCGTCGCGATCACAACGCCGGGCTGTCGCCTCGCTCGTCGACGCCGGTCAGCGCCCTCAGCCCGGCCTCCGGGTCGGGCGCGCGCATGAGCGACTCGCCCACGAGCACGCCGTCGACCCCGACGCGCTCGAGCTCGTCGAGCTGATCGCGCGAGTGAAAGCCCGACTCCGAGACCACGGTCTTGCCCGCGGGGATGTCGGCCAGCAGCTCGAACGTGCGCTCGACGTCGACGCTGAAGTCCGCGAGGTTGCGGTTGTTGATCCCGATCACGTCGGCGTCGATCTGCTCGAGCGCGCAGTCCAGCTCCTCCTCGTCGTGCACCTCGACGAGCACGTCGAGGTCGAGCGCTCGCGCCTCGGCGTAGAGGGACACGAGCGTCTTCGCGTCGAGCGCGGCGACGATCAGCAGGATCGCGTCGGCCCCGGCGGTCGCGGACTCGAAGACCTGGTAGGGGTCGACGATGAAGTCCTTGCGCAGGATCGGCAGCGGGCACACCGCCCGCGCCTCGCGCAGGTCGTCGAGCGAGCCGCCGAAGTGCTTGCCCTCGGTGAGGATCGAGAGCGCCGCCGCGCCGCCGCGCTCGTAGGCGAGGACGACCTCGGACACCGTCGCCCCTTCGCGGATCGTCCCGGCCGACGGCGAGCGGCGCTTGTGCTCGGCGATCACGGAGACGCCGGGCAGGGTCAGGGCCTCTTGGAACGGGCGGTCGTCACCGCGCCCGGCGAGCTCGGACTCCAGGAGCGATAAGGGCACCTCCTCGCGCCGGCGCCGGACGTCCTCCCGCGTGGAGGCGACGATGCGGTCGAGCACGTTCATTGCGCTGTCCTATCCCCGGCCAGCTCGTTCGTACGCGCGACGAGCGCGTCGAGCGTGCGCATGGCCGAACCGTCGTCGATCGCGGCCTGCGCGGCGCGGACACCGGCGGCGATGTCGTCCGCGCGCCCGGCAGCGTAGATCGCTGCGCCGGCGTTGAGCACCGCGAGGTCCCGCCGCGCGCCCGTCTCGCCGGCAAAGATCGCCCGCGTCGTCGCTGCGTTCTCCTCGGGTGAGCCGCCGAGCGTCGCCTCCGGGTCCGCGCTCGTCGTCAGACCGCAGTCCTCCGGGCTCACGGTGTACGTGTTCAGGTCGGCGCCGTCGACTTCGACGACGGTGGTGGGGGCCGAGATGCTCATCTCGTCGAGCGCGTCGTGCGAGGATACGACCAGCGCGCGGTCGGCGCCGAGGAGGGCCAGAGCGCCGGCGATGACCTGCAGGAAGTCCGGGTCCGACACACCGATCACCTGGCGCCGCGCGCCGGCCGGGTTGGTCAGCGGGCCGAGGAAGTTGAAGATCGTCCGCACGGCGAGCTCCTTGCGCACCGGGACGACGAAGCGCGTGGCCTGGTGATGGCGCGGGGCGAACATGAAGCCGAAGCCGAGCTCGTCGATGCACGTGCCGACGGCCTCGGGCGCGAGGTCGATGCGCACGCCGAGCGCCTCGAGCAGGTCGGCGGAGCCCGAGCGGCCCGTCGCCGAGCGGTTGCCGTGCTTGGCGACCGCGCAGCCGGCGCCCGCGGCGATCAGCGCGGCGGTGGTCGAGACGTTGAAGGTGGATCGCCCGCCGCCGGTGCCGGCGGTGTCGACGAGCTCCTCGCGCGCGGTGATGACGGGGGCCGCGAGCGCGCGCATCGTGCGCGCGAGCCCGGCGATCTCGTCGACCGTCTCGCCCTTCGTGCGCAGGCCGATCAGCAGGCCCGCGATCTGCGCCTCGGCTGCGTCCCCGGCCATGATCACCTCGAGCACCCGGGCCGCTTCGTCGGCGCTGAGATGCCGGCCCGAGGCGACCTTGTCGATCGCGGGCGTGAGTACGGGGTCGGGCATCAGCGGGCCACCACTACGGCGCGCAGCCTAGATGATCGATCCAGCTCGTCATCCGGCCGTGTGGCGATATCAGTCGCCGGGCGGCAGCGCGTCGAGCCTGCGGCGCTTGCGGCCGGCGATCGCGATCGGGGCGACCTCGCGGATCTCGCGGACGACGCGCGCCGCGTAGTCGCTCGCCGACTCGTCCTCGCGCAGCCCCTCGGCCGGCGGGAGGAAGCGGACGAGGAGGCGCGGGCGCTTCGGAAACCGGGTGATGTCGGTGGTGCCGCTGACCGCGACGGGCACGACGACGGCCTCCGGGACGGCGGTGAGCAGCCGGCCGAGGCCGCTGCGCGGGCGCAGGACGCGACCGAGGCTGCGCGTGCCCTCGGGGAAGACCCCGATGCAGCTGCCGGCGCGCAGCTCGGCGATCGCGGTGTCGAGCGCGCCGGCGTCGCCGGAGCCGCGCGTGATCGGGATCTGGCCCATGCCGTCGAGCACCTTGTCGAGGCCCTTGACCTTCCACAGCGACGACTTGGCGAGCGCCCGGATCTGCCGGCGCTCGATGGCGCCGATCCCGATCGCCACCGGATCCCAGTAGGAATCGTGGTTGCCGACGATGAGCAGCGGGCCCTCGGCGGGGATGTGCTCGAGTCCCTCGACGTCCAGCCGGCCCCAGAGGCGCACGATCGGCGTGGCGATGCCGAGCGCGGCTCGGTACGTGCGGGTCATCGGCTCGCGGGCGCTCATGAGGCGATTCTAGGTCGCCCGTCCGCGTGCGCGCGCCGCCGGAGTGCAGCCATTCGTCCAGGCGCGTTCCGGTTGCGGGTGCGTCGGGTACGAAGCGTCGCATGGAGATCGTTCTCGCCCTCATCGTCATCGCCGTCATCGCCGCCGCCGCATTCATGTACATGCGCTCCCGCAACGACGGTGCGCCCGGCCTCTCCCGCCGAGACCAGGGACCGGTGCTGCGCGGCCGGCGCGGCGCGGCGCGCGCCGCCCGCCACGACCCGATGGCCGAGGCTGTCGAGCATCATGCCCAGGCCACCGATCCGCAGGAGGCCGCCGCGGCCGAGCTGCGCCTGCAGGCGCAGGCCAACCGCGTCGCAGCGGACCTGCACGCCCGGCAGGCCTCGACGCTGGACTCCCACGCCGGCGGGCGCGGCTACCAGGACGGCGACGCCGGTCGTGCCGGACGATGGCGTCTACGCGACCAGAGACGGGCGGACGATCGACGCGATGGGGCGGCCGGTCCGGGTCGACGACGACCATCCCGTCCACCAGAACGGTCAGCCGGCGGCATACGACAGCGCCCGCCCCGCGGACCCGGACGACCGCGCGGAGTACTACGACGAGCAGGGGCGGCCCGTCTACCCCGAGGACCGTCCGCGCTACTGACCCACGGCGGCCGCGGGCACGAGCTCGAACGCCTGCGCGATGTGCTTCAGACCCTCGATCCGCTGCTCGGGGTCGACGACCTGTGACACGAGCATCAGCTCATCGGTGCCCGTTCGCTCGACGAGGTCCAGCAGCTCGGTGTGGACCGTCTGCGGCCCGCCGATGACCGCGCGCCCGATCGCGTCCTGCACCACGGCAAGCTCGCTCCTCGCCCATCTGCCGCACGAGCGCCTCGGCATCGTCGACGCTCGGGATCGGCGCGGGCCGGCCCTGGCGCAGGCGCAGCATCGAGACGCCGCCGGGCAGCGCGCGGCGCAGCGCGTCCTCGTCGTCCTCGCCGACGACCACCCCCGCCGCGACGATCACGCGCGGCGCCGGCAGCAGCTCGGACGGCTCGAACAGCGCGCGGTAGAGCTCGAGCGCGGGCTCGGTGAAGTGCGGGTGGAAGTGGTGGGCGAAGACGAACGGCAGGCCGAGCTTGGCCGCGATGCGGGCGCCGCCGTCGGTCGACCCGAGCATCCACAGCTCCGGCACGGTGTGCTCACCCGCCACGGCGCTCATGCCGCCGTAGCCGCCGGCGAGGTGGCCGCGCAGCTGGGCGAACTGGTCCTCGAACTGCTCGGGCGACGTGCTGCGCAGCGCCAGCGCGGTGCGCATGTCGGTGCCGGGCGCACGGCCGAGGCCGAGGTCGATGCGGCTCGGGATGCAGCGCCTCGAGCATGCCGAAGCGCTCGGCAACCGCCAGCGGCGCGTGGTTGGGCAGCATCACGCCGCCAGAGCCGACCCGGATGCGCTCGGTGCTCGCGGCGATGTGCGCGATCAGCACCTCGGGCGCCGTGGACGCCACCGACGGGATGTTGTGGTGCTCGGCGACCCAGAAGCGCGTGTAGCCGAGCTCGTCGGCGCGCTGGGCGAGGCGCGTCGTGCCGTGCAGCGCGTCGGCGGCGCTCATGCCGGCGCCGACGGGCGCGAGATCGAGGACGGAAAGTGCAACGCTCATGTGTCTCAGGGTAGATCGCGTGCGCGTTTGGCCCAGGGGTGTTGGTGCGCTGTCGCGCCACACCCCCGCGTCGGGAGGCCGGGGCGCCTGATGCATGCCCCACATGTACAAGGCGACCAGGCCCGGTCGCCGGCCGTGGACCGCACGCCGTCGCTCCCGTCCGTGATGTCCTCATCGATGCAGTTCCAGCAGGGCCGGCACGCGAGACCACGCGCCGCGCCAGCCCACAACGGCGGGGCGACAAACTCAGCCGTCGAGGAAGTTGCGCAGCAGCAGCATGCCCTCGTCGGTCAGCACCGACTCGGGGTGAAACTGCACGCCCTCCGCAGGCAGGGCGCGGTGGCGGATCGCCATCACGACGCCGCCGCCCTCCGCCGAGATCTCGAAGTCGTCGGGCAGCGTGTCGCGCTCGACGACGAGCGAGTGGTACCGGCCCACCGTGAGCTTCGGCGCCAGCCCGGCGAAGATCGTGCGGCCGTCGTGCTCGATCTCGCTCGTCTTGCCGTGCACCGGGCGATCGCGGACCACGCGCCCGCCGAACGCCTGCGCCAGCGACTGATGGCCGAGGCAGACGCCGAGCGTCGGGATCCCGGCCTCGGGGAAGCGCCGCATCGCCTCCAGGGAGATGCCGGCCTCGTTGGGCGTGCAGGGGCCGGGCGAGACGACGACGCGGCCGGGCGCGCGCTCGAGCAGCTCGTCGACGGAAGCGACGTCGTTGCGCACGACGGTCATGTCCGCGCCGAGCTCTCCGAGGAACTGGACGAGGTTGTAGGTGAAGGAGTCGTAGTTGTCGACGACGAGGACGGAGGTCATGGCCAGTCCGGTTGCTGACTCGCCAGCTCGACCGCGCGCAGCACCGCCCGCGCCTTGGCCTCGGACTCGGCGAACTCGTAGGCGGGCACGGCGTCGGCGACCGTGCCGCCGCCCGCCTGGACGTGTGCGCGCCCGTCCTTGATGACGACCGTGCGGATGTGGATGCACGTGTCGAGGTCGCCGGTGTAGGCGAGATAGCCGATCGCGCCGCCGTAGCCGCCGCGCTTGATCGACTCGACCTCGTCGATGATCTGCATCGCGCGCACCTTCGGCGCCCCCGACAGCGTTCCCGCCGGCAGCACCGAGCGCAGCGCGTCCATCGCCGTGACGTCCGCGCGCAGCGTGCCCGAGACGTTGGAGACGATGTGCATGACGTGCGAGTACGTCTCGACCGCCATGAAGCGGTCGACGCTCACGCTTGCGTACTCGCACACGCGGCCCAGGTCGTTGCGGCCCAGGTCGACGAGCATCACGTGCTCGGCGCGCTCCTTCTCGTCGGCGAGCAGCTCCTCGGCGATGCGCTCGTCGTCGGCGAGCGTGGCGCCGCGCGGCCGGGTGCCGGCGATCGGCCGCGTCGCCACGTGACGCCCGGTGACGGTCAGCACCGGCTCCGGCGAGGCGCCCGCGACCTGGAAGTCGAGGAAGTCCAGGAAGTACATGTAGGGGCTCGGGTTGACGACGCGCAGCCCGCGGTAGACCGAGAACGGGTCGATGTCGAGGTCCGCCGACCAGCGCTGCGAGGGCACGACCTGGAAGGCGTCGCCGGCGTGGATGTACTCGACGATCCGCGCCACGTTGGCCTCGAACTGCTCGCGCGGCATGTTGGACTCGAAGCGCGGGCGTGGCCGGGCGGGCGTCGGCGGATGGCGCGGCACGGGTCCGGCGAGCAGCTCGCGCGCCTTGGCGATCGTCGCCGTCGCGCCCGCGTAGGCGGTCTCGAGTCCGGTCCCGTCGTCGTCGTCGGCGTAGACGTTGACGAGCACGCTGATCGTGTGGCGCAGATGGTCGAACACCACCAGCACGTCGGAGAGCATGAGCGCCATGTCGGGCAGCCCGACGGGGTCGGGGTTGGGCTCCCCCAGGGGCTCGACGGTCCGCACGAGGTCGTAGCCGAAGTAGCCGACGGCGCCGCCCGCGAACGGCGGCATGTCCGGCCACGGCGCCTGGCGCAGGCGCGCGACCTCGGCGGCGGCGTGGGCGTACGGGTCGGCGGGCTCGTCACCCAGCGACCAGCGCACGACCTTGCGCGGCCGCACCCCGATGAAGCTGTAGCGCCCGACCTCCTGGCCGCGCTCGGCGGACTCCAGCAGGAACGCCTCCGAGGTCGGCTCGGTGCCGCGCAGCTTCAGGAAGGCCGAGACCGGCGTCTCGGTGTCGTCGATGAACGAGTGGCGCAGGGCGATGAGGTTGAACTCGCCCGCGAGCGCGCGCACCTCGGCGAGCGACGGCTCGACGGGCAGCGCCTCGCTGCCGCCGGCGGGCGGCGAGGGGTCAGCCGCGACGGCCATTGAGCACGTCGTAGGCGTCGGCCAGCGAGCGCTCGCGCCCGCGCAGCAGGACCGCCAGGTGATACAGGACGTCCGCCGCCTCGTTGTCGACGCGGTCGTCGCTCTCCTCGCGCACCGCGCGCGTGACCTCCTCGGCCTCCTCGAGCACCTTCTCGCCGGCGAGCTGCGGGTCCTCCAGCAGCGTCACGGTGTAGGAGCCGGCCGGCCGCTGCGCCGCCCGCTGGACGAGGGTGCGCTCCAACGCGGGCAGCGCCTCGTGCGGAGCGGGCGGCCGCGTCTCGCCGTTGTGAAAGCAGGTCCGCTCGCCGGTGTGGCAGGCCGGGCCCGCCGGCTCTACCAACGCGAGCAGCGCGTCGCCGTCGCAGTCCAGGCGCAGCGCCCGTACCGCCTGCGTGTTGCCGCTGGTGGCGCCCTTGTGCCACTGCTCCTGACGGGACCGGCTGTAGAGGTGCAGCTCCCCGCTCTCGCGCGTGCGGCGGACCGCCTCGGCGTTGGCGTAGGCGAGCGTCAGCACCTCGCCGCTGCGCCAGTCCTGGACGATGACGGGCACGAGCCCGTGGCTGTCGTAGGCGATCTCCATCGAGGATGGGAGTCTAGGTGTGAGCGCATCCTGCGCTGCCGCTCGCGGTTATCCGAGACATGCGCACACTCATCGCCATCGCCCTGCTCGCCGCCGTGGCCGTCGTCGTGCCCGCGGCCGCTGCGCCCAAGCGCGCCTTCGAGGGCCGCGCGTGCACGCCGCCGAAGGCACACAGGATCGCCGACTGCCGCGTGGGGCGCCACGGCACGCCCGATCTCAGCCGCGCCGCCTGGCGCGCGCTGCGCAACGCCGAGGTGACGATCAGCGAGCGCTTCGACGCGCTCGCGCCCAACGATGCGGCGGGCGGCGCGCGCAGCTGGCCGCTGATCGACTCGCTCGCCCAGCCGGTGGGCCGGCTGGAGTTCAACGACGACGGCCGCTTCATGCTGATCTCGCTCAAGGGAACCGCGTTTCGCGCGACGACCGTCAACGTGCGCGGGCACGGCTGCGCGGCGAGCGCCGACCAGTCAAACCGCTTCCCGCTCGTGCAGATCATCGCCGGCAAGGCCGACGGCGGCGGCACGCAGGCGTTCCTCGACAGCGCCGCGATCGACCGCAGCACCCCGCTGGGCGTAGCCGCGTTGAACGCCTTCGCCAGGCAGCGCGGCGGCGGCACGGGCTGCGGGCCGAGCGGGCGCGAGATCGGCAAGGTACGCAGGCTCGCCAACCCGAACGTCGACCCCTACGCCCACGCGCGCCTGTCCAACGGCGCGATCAACGACGTCAAGGAGTACGACGCCAAGCCGTCCTTCGGCAACACCGTCTACTTCATGACGAACACGACGTCGGTGCGCGTCGGCGGCGTCGCGCGCGGCATGGTGCGCGTCGGGACGCGGGTCGCCAAGGTCGACACGTTCTCCAGCTGCGATCCGAGCAGCGACGGGACGCTGACCTGGAACTACTGGGCGATCCGCACCGGGGTCGCCGCCCGGCCGCGGCTGTACGGCTGGATCCCCGCGCGCTGCCCGGCGCGGCTGCGCGGTCGCTAGCGCTCGCGGTTCAGCGCCTCGGCACTGTCGCCGGACGCGATCAGCTCGCGGGCGACGTCGAGGTCCTCGCCACGGCCGGCGGCCAGCGCGCCGACGACCTTGCCGCCCTCGACGTAGAAGACGCTGAACGCCCCGCTCGCCGGCTCGCCGCGGACGATCTCGTCGTCCCAGCTCCCCCCGGCGCCGACGTACTCGAGCGTCGCCCAGTCGGCGAGGTCTGACCAGAAGTACGGGATCTCGCGGTAGGGCTCGTCGGAGCCGAGCATCGCCCGCGCGGCGTGGCGGCCCTGCGCGGCAGCGACCTCCTCGTGCTCGATCCGCAGGCGGCGGCCGTGCACGACGCTGTCGAACTCGCACATGTCGCCGGCCGCCCACACGCCTTCGGCCGAGGTGCGCAGCGTGCCGTCGCAGGCGACGCCGCCGCTGTCGCCGAGCTCGAGCTTCGCCTTGCGGGCCAGCATGACGTCGGGGTTCGCGCCGGCGCCGACGACCACGAGGTCGGCCTCGGCGCGGCGCCCGTCGGCGGTCACGACGGCGGTCACCCGCGCGTCGTCGTCGCCCTCGCCGTCGAACCCGACGACGTCGGCCTCGGCGAGGATCTCGATGCCGTGCGACGTGAGCACGTCGTGCGCGAAGCGCGCCGCGACGGCACCGAAGTGGCGCTCGAGCGGCAGCGTCTCCTGCATGACGAGCGTCACCCGCTTGCCGAGCTCGATCATCGACGCCGCGACCTCGGTCGCGATGTACGACCCTCCGACCACGACGACGCGCTCGGCGCCGTCGATCTCGTTGCGCAGCTTGTCGGCGTTGCCGAGCGCGCGGATGTAGTGGATGCCGTCGCGCATCCCGCCGTCGGCCTGCAGGCGCCGGATGCCCGCGCCGGTGGCGACGAGCGCCTTGCCGAAGCCGATCGGCTCGCGGCCGAGCTTCGCGGTCTTCGCCTCGGTGTCGAGGTCCATCACCGGCGTGCGCGTGCGCAACTGCACGTCGTGGTCGGCGTACCAGGCCTCGGGCCGGATGAGCGTCGACGGCCGGTCCTCGCTTCCGCGCAGATAGCCCTTCGTCAGCGGCGGGCGATGGTATGGCGCGTCCATCTCGCGCGTGACGATCAGGATCGAGCCGCCGAAGCCCTGCTCGCGCAGCTCGGCGGCGGCGTTCGCGGAGGCGATCCCGCCGCCGATCAGCAGGATGTCGACCGCCGGGATCGCTCACCGCCGGCCTCCCGCGGTGTCCGAGGCCGTCGTCTCGCCGTCGACGTTCTCGATCTCGATGCCGCGGAACGTCAGCGCCACGTCCTCGAGCTCGGCGTTGTCGAGCTCGGCGTCGTCCTGGACGCCGACGTACTGGTGGATCCCGGTCACGGCGGCGGTGGTCAGCCGGATCGTGTGAAAGACCCGCTCGACGCCGACGTCGTTCGTGCGGACGAACTCGAAGAGCACGGTGTCGAGGACCTCGTTGGTGACGAGCGCGGTGAACAGCTGCGGCGACGCCGGCCCCCACTCCTTCGTGAACGTGACCGCGCCGTGCTGGCGCTTGCCGGTGGCCTGGCCGCTGGGGGCGTCGCGGGGCCAGGAGACCTCGTAGCTGAAGCCGATGCCGGCGAGCTTGCCCTCGTGCACCTCGCGCGTGCTCTCCCCCGCGAGCCGGCCCTGCTTCGCCGCCTCGATCGTCACGTAGAACTCATAGGCCATTCGCGGTCGTCTCCTTTTGAGACAATGCACTGGGTGGTCGCGCAGGACTGTAGCCCTGCGGCCGCCCTCGTCACTCGATGCCGAGCCGGTCGAGGAGGCCGTCGTCGCCGCGCCACCCGCGGCGCACCCGCACGGCGAGGTCGAGGTGCACCTGCACGCCGAGCCGGCGCTCGAGCTCGCGCCGCGCGGCGGTCCCGATCGCCTTGATCATGCGCCCCTGAGCCCCGATCAGGATGCCCTTCTGCGACTCCGCCTCGACCCAGGCACGGGCCTGCACCCGGACGAGGTCCTCGCGCGAGTCGTCGATGTCCTCCACGACGACCTCGACGGCATGGGGCACCTCCTGGAACGTGCGCCGCAGGATCTGCTCGCGGATGAGCTCGGCGAACAGCACCTCGTCGGTCTGGTCGGACGGGTCGTCGACGTCGAACATGAACGGGCCCTGCGGCAGGAGGGCCACGAGGTACGCGACGAGCTCCTCGACGCCCGTGCCCTTGCGCGCCGACAGCGGGAAGATCTCGTCGGAGACGCCGAGGCCGGCCGCGCCCTGCAGGGCGGCGAGCGTGTGGGCCTCGTCGAGGCGGTCGATCTTGTTGACGACGATGGCGACGGGGACGCCGGCGCGGGCGAGCGCGCCCGCGATGAAGCGGTCGCCCGGCCCGACGCCCTGCTCGCCGTTGAGGATCAGCAGCGCCGCGTCGGCGTCGCCGAACTCGCGCTCGACACGCGACTGCATGCGCTGCGTCAGCGCGTCGCGCGGGCGCTGCACACCGGGCAGGTCGACGAGCACGAGCTGGGCGTTGCCGCGCATCGCGATGCCGCGGATCGCGCGCCGCGTCGTCTGCGGCTTGTCGGAGACGATCGCGACCTTCTGGCCGACGATCGCGTTGACGAGCGTCGACTTGCCGACGTTCGGGCGCCCGGCGAGCGCGACGAAGCCGGCCCGCGTCGGGCCGGCGTGGGCTCCGGCCGGGGTCACGGCGCCGGATCGGGCGAGACCCATGCCAGGATCTCGCGCTGGACGGCGAGCATCTCGCCGTCGTCGGTCTCGTGGTCCATCCCCGTCAGGTGCAGCGCGCCGTGGACGATCGCCTCGCGCAGGTCGGCGGTGTGCTCGGGGCAGATGACGATGTCGCCGAGCTCGCAGGGACCCGGCGAGGGGTCCTCGCCGTCGACCGGGAACGACAGGACGTCGGTGGGGCCGTCCTCGTCGCGGTGCTCCGCGTTGAGCGCGGCGATCCGCGCCGCGTCGACGAACTGCACCGCGACGTGACCGCTCTCGATGCCGGCCGAGGCCAGGGCCAGCGAGAGCAGGCGGTCGATCTCCTCCAGGGGGAGGAACACCACGCCGTCCTCCGGACCGACGACGTCGATCTCGAGTTCGGAGCTCAAGCGCGGCGGCGGTCCGCGGGCCGCAGCTCGGCGGTCTGGCTCTCGGCGTGCTCGGCGTAGGCCGCGACGATCTTCTGCACGAGGCGGTGGCGCACGACGTCCTCGCCGCCGAAGCGCACGAACTCGATGCCCTCGATCTCCTTGAGGATGTCGCTGATGACGACCAGACCGGAGCCCTCGTTCCTGGGCAGGTCGATCTGCGTGACGTCGCCGGTCACGACCATCTTCGAGTTGAAGCCCAGCCGCGTGAGGATCATCTTCATCTGCTCGGGCGTCGTGTTCTGCGCCTCGTCGAGGATGATGAAGCTGTCATTGAGGGTCTTAAGAAGCCTGTAAGACCCCGCATGAATGCCAGGGGCGCGACCTCGATCTGGCCGCGCTCCAGGTACGTCGCGACCTTCTCGGCGTCGAGCATGTCGTGCAGCGCGTCGAACAGCGGTCGCAGGTACGGATCGATCTTCGCCATGAGGTCGCCCGGCAGGAAGCCCAGGCGCTCGCCCGCCTCGACGGCCGGCCGCGTGAGGATGATCCGGTTGACCTCGCGGCGGCTCAGCGCGGCGGCGGCGAGCGCGACGGCGAGGAACGTCTTGCCGGTGCCGGCCGGGCCGATGCCGAACGTGATGATGTTGTTGCGGATCGAGTCGACGTAGCGCTTCTGGTTGACGGTCTTCGGCGCGACCTGCTTGGAGCGGTGCTTCCATACGACGTCCTCGAGGATCTCCGCCGGCGACCGGTGCTGGTCCAGCGCGCCGGTGACGGCGGCGATCGTGCCCGGCGCGATGTCGTGGCCCTGCTCGATGAGCGAGGCGAGCTCCTTGACGACGATCGCGGCCGCCTCCACGGCGTCCGGCTCGCCGTCGAGCGTGAGCACGTTGCCGCGCAGCCACAGGTCGCACTCGACGTGGCCCTCGAGCGCGCGCAGGACGGCGTCTCCGCTGCCCGCGAGCTCGGTCGCGGCCTGGTTGGAGAGCTCGATCTGCGTCCGCATCAGCGGGCGAGCGCCTCTCGCACCAGCGCCGACATGCGCTTGCCGTCGGCGCGGCCGCCGGCGGACGCCATCGCGACCTTCATGACCTGGCCCATGTCCTTCGGCGACTGCGCGCCGGTCTCGGCGACCGCCGCGGCGACGATCGCGCGCAGGCTGTCGTCGGGCAGCTCGGCCGGCAGGTAGTGCTCGATCAGCCGCGCCTCGGCCTCCTCGCCGGTGGCCAGCTCCTCGCGGCCGGCGTTGCGGAAGGCCGTCGCCGACTCGAGGCGGCGCTTGCGCTCGCGTCGCAGCACGGCGAGCTCGTCGTCCGCGCCCTCCTTCGCCGCCTTCTGCAGCTCGCTGAGCACGAGCCGCAGCGCCCCCACACGGTCCTTCTCACCGCTCCGCATCGCGGAGACGAGATCCTCCTTCACCGTGTCGGCCAACGTCATCTGCCGTTCAGGATACGCAGCCGTCGGATGGCTCTGGCCTGGGCTGCCGGACGGCCGCGTACGGCGCCGACCGCGCCCAGCGCCTGTCAGGAGGTCGTCAGCCCGTGCTCGCGTGCGCAGCCGCCGACGATCCGGTTCGCGACACGCTCGAAGGTCTTCGATTGCAGCGCTCGCACCCCGCCCTGCCCGGCCAGCTTGCGCCCGGTCGCGCCCTCGGTGAGCTCGCGCCGCATCCGCCGCTCGATGCAGCGCACGAACCCCCGGTGCTCCGGCTTGTCGGAGATGTCGTTGAGGACGAGGCACGTCGTCACCGGCACCATCAGGAGCGAGGGGTCGCCGCTCATGACCTGGCGCACGACAGCGTCGTCCTTGCGGCGCTCGAGATCGCGGATCACGCAGTCGGCGGCCTTCGCCGAGAGCGCGTCGGGGGGCGCTCGCAGCTCCTCCCGAGTCATGCGCAGGAACTCGCCTCGCTCGAGGGTCCCGCCGGAGATCCGGTCGAGCTTCCAGTGCTCGCCGGACTTGCGCAACTTGAACTCGAGCGTCTCCAGGCGGTCGTCCCCGCCGCGGGGGCGCACGGTCGCGCTGGCCCGTGTGCCGCTGATCGCGACCCGGTCGAACGACACCGACTCCGCGTCTTTCTCGCCGGCGGCCTCGCGGCATTCGCGCACCGCGGCCGGGCCGCGCAGGCCGGTGAGGTACTCG
The DNA here is from genome assembly GCA_963746165.1 of uncultured Actinomycetes bacterium. Classification (GTDB taxonomy): domain Bacteria; phylum Actinomycetota; class Thermoleophilia; order Solirubrobacterales; family Solirubrobacteraceae; genus CADCVQ01. The sequence continues at coordinate 291,294 of CAVVAG010000018.1, forward strand.
ACGAAGCGCTGGGTGGCATTCCGCGTGCAGGCGATCGGGTCCTTCGTCGTCAGCGCCTCCGTCACGTCGGCGCGCAGCCGCGTCTCCTCGCTGGCCGCAGCACCACCACCGCCGCCGCCACCGCCACCGCCGTCGCCGCAGGAGGCCAGCGCGAACGCCGTCATGATCAGGGCGACGCCGGCATGGCGCGGTCGGCGGCTCACACCGGCGAGCCTACAGGCGCGGCCTGCACCCCCGGCGGGGCGACCTCGGCCGCGGTCCGCAGCGCGGCCGTGTTCGTCGAGGCAGCACGCCTGCTGCCCGATACGAGCAGACGCGGGCGTCCACGGCGCCCACCGGCTCAGCGGCCGGACGCGGCGCCGTCGGCCATGCTCGCTTCCCCGCCGGCCGCCTGGCTCGCGCTCGCGCCGTTGCCGCCGGGCGCGGCGTCGGCGAGCGCCGCGCTCCCGGCCCGTGGCTCGCCGATGCGGCCGAGCTCGGCGGTGTCGCGGCCGAAGAGCAGGCCGATGTTCCAGTCGACGAGCAGCCGCGCGCGGCGGCCGGCGCCGGGCATCATCGCCAGGTGGTACGTGCGGGCCAGCATCCAGGCGGGCATCCCGCTCCAGGTGATCGGCCCGGTCGTCGCGACGGCCTTGCGACGGCCCATGTCGACGAAGACCCCCTTCGTCTTGTACGTGAACCTCCGCGGCCGCCCGCCACCGCCGATCGCGTTGGCGACGTTGCGCCCGACGACCTTGCCCTGGCGGATCGCGTGCTGCGCCGTCGGCGGGCAGGGCTGGCCCTTGCGCGCCGGGTCGGGCACGGCCGCCCCGTCGCCGATCGCCCAGACGTTGTCGAAGCCCGGTACCTGCAGGCGGCTGTCGGTGAGGATGCGTCCCTTGTCGGACAGGGGCAGCCCGAGCTCGGCGATCACCGGGTTGGGCTTGACGCCCGCCGTCCACACGAGCGTGCGCGTGGGCACGACCTCGCCGTCGCTGAGCGTCGCCGTCGTCGCCGTCACCGCGTCGAGCGTCGTGTTCGCGCGGATCTCGATCCCGCGGAAGCGCAGCTCGCGGACGGCGAAGTCGGCGAGCTTCGCGCTGATCTCCGGCATGACGCGGTCGCTGGCCTCGACGAGGATCCAGCGCATGCCGGTGACGGCGCAGCGCGGATAGAGGTCCATCACGTCGGCCGCGAAGTCCTGCAGCTCGGCGAGACCCTCCAGACCCGCGTAGCCCGCGCCGACGAAGACGTAGGTCAGGTACTCGCGGCGCGCGTCGCCGTCCTCGAGCGTCTCGGCGACCTCCAGCGTGCGGATGACGTGGTTGCGCACGGCGATCGCCTCCGGCAGCGACTTGAGCGCCATCCCGTGCTCGGCGAGACCGGGGATCGGCAGGGTCCGGCTGACCGAGCCGACCGACACCACGAGCTGGTCGTACGAGAGCTCCTCCTGGTTGCCGTCGAGCGAGCGCACGTGCAGGACGTTGCGCTGCGGCGACGCGCCGACGATCTTGCCCAGGCGCAGGTGGATCGACGGGTCGAGCTCCTCGCGCAGCGGCACGACGACGTGGCGCGGCTCGAGCGTGCCCGCCGCCGCGCCCGGCAGCAGCGGCGTGTAGAGCATGAAGTTGTCCTCGGTCACGAGGCGGACGCGAGCGCTGTGCGGCGGCAGGACGCGGGCGAGCGTCCGCGCCGCGTAGAAGCCGCCGAAGCCGCCCCCGGCGATGATGACGTTCCAGGCCATGGGCCCGGAGGGTATCCGGGCAGCCGCGCGGTCATGTGCCGACGGTGACTGCGCGCGCGGCTTCCGATGTCGCGCCGGCCGGCGGCCTATCGCGTGTCGACGCGAACGCGGATCTCCTGCGCGAGCGCCGAGAGGATCTCGTCGTTGTTGGCCTCGAAGTGGCGCGGGTGGGCCGCGGCCTGCTCGTCGATCTGGTTGGTGAGCTGCACGCAGGCGTTGATCTCGAAGATGACGAGGTCCCCGCTCGGAGGCAGCGCGCAGTCGATCACGCCGAAGTCGAGCTGCAGCGCGCGGAACTGATGCATCGCGCGGGCCTCGATCGAGTCGGCCTCGAGCGTCACGGGCCGCTGGATCCACTCCTGCTCCTCGGCGATGAGGTCCGGGCGACCGATCATGAATCGCCGCGCCCTGCGCGTCAGGTTCCACTCGGTGTCGGTCAGCACGTGGCGACGAAACAGGCGGTCGCCGGCGTAGACCATCCGGTACTTGCGCCACAGCCCGTCGGTGGAGCGGAAGTCGACGAAGTCGGTGACCGTGCAGGCGTCGATCGGCCCCTGCGCGGCGACCTCGTCGGGGCCGGCCACGCGCACGAGCCCCTCGCTGCCGTGCAGTCCGGGCGGTCGCAGCAGCACCGGGTAGGTATGCCCGTGGACCTCGATGTGCTCCGCCAGCGAGAGGCCGGCGCGGCGGTAGAGCGTGCAGTGCGGCACGCGCACCCCGGCCTGATGCGCCAGCCGGCGAGCGATCAGCGGGCGGGTCGTGGCGGCGACGGCCCAGGACGGGTTGATGAGCGCGATGCCCGTCGCCAGCTCGAACCGCGCGACCTGATCGAGCGCGCGACCCTGCACCTGGGACTCGCAGATCAGGTTGACCAGCACACGGCCCTTGGTCCGCTCGTGCAGCGCGTGCGCCTTCTCCTCGGTGAGCGCGTCGCCCGTGCCGAACATCACCACCGCGTGGGGATGCCCGTTCTTGCGAAGCCACGGCAGCAGGGTCCGGGAGATGCCGCTGATGCCCTTCAGGCGCCCCGCGGCGTAGTGCTCCATCGCCTGCTCGCCGGTCGTGCCGTCCGGGGTTCCGACGGCGAGCATCATCTTGGGCATCGGCCCGGGCGCCACCGTCATGGCGCGAGCTCCAGCACCATCACGCGGAAGCGCACGCCGGGAAAGCGCTCGTCGAGGCCGGCCGGTCCGGCATCGCGCCAGCCGCGGCGCTCCAGCAGCCGGCACATCGCAGGCGAGGACTGGCGCACCGCGTACGTGCAGCGCGCCTCGCACGCCGCCGCGTCCTGCGCGTCGAGCAGCTGCGAGGCCAGGCCGTGGCGCCGCGCGGCGGCGGCGACGACGACGCGGGCGGGCGCCGCGATCCGCCCCTGCACCTGCAGCCCGACGGCCGTGTACTCCTCGGCCTCCGGGACGTCGGCGAGACGCTCATGCACGCTGAGGCGCGCGGCGGCCACGAGCTCGTCGGCGTCGCGGACCACCCAGTGGGTGCTGACAGGGTCGTGCTCGTCGCTCCAGCGGCCGTCGCGGAAGGCCGCCGTCGCGATGTCCCCGGTCTCGCGCCACACGGACGCCCGCAACCGGTAGATCGCGTCGAGCGTGGCCCCGTCCGTCACGCGCTCGGGTCCGCTGAAGCCCATCCGTCACGCCCGCGGGATCCCGAGCCTGCTGCGAACCTCGGCCGGCGTGGCCACCGGACGCCCGAGCTCGGCGGCGATCCGGGCGATGCGCTTGACGAGCTCCTCGTTCGTGGCCTTCGTCGTGCGCTCGTCGTCCCACCAGATGTTGTCCTCGAGGCCGACGCGGACATGCCCGCCGGCCGCGATCGACATCGCGTTGGCGGGAAGCTGGTGACGGCCGATGCCGGCCAGCGCCCAGGTCCAGTCGTCGGCCATCTCCGCGAGAAACGCCGCCAGCGAGCCGGGCGAGAGCCGCGCGGTACCCGGATTTCCGAGCAGGACGTTGATGTAGCATGGCGACTCGATCAGCCCGGAGTCCACGAGGTGGCGACCGAACGCCACCATCCCGGGCTCGAAGACCTCGAGCTCGGGCATCACGCCGCGCTCGCGCATGCGCTCGGCCAGCCCGCGGATCGTCTCCGGAGCGTTCACCGACGCCTGCCGCGCGAAGTTGTTCGAGCCCAGCGTCAGCGACGCCATGTCCGGCTTCTCGTCGCCGTCGAGCATGAGGACCTCGGCACGCGATTCGAGGTCCGGCGCGTACCGGCCGCTGCAGGTCACGCACACGATGAGCTCCGGATCGATCGCGCGGATGCCGGCGATGATCGGCGCGAAGAGCTCCGCGCGGTGCGACGGCTTGCCGTCGGCGTCGCGGGCGTGCACGTGGACGATCGCCGCGCCGTGCGCCCGGCAGCGCTCGACGTCCTCGAGGATCTCGTCGGTGGTGACGGGGACGTGCGGCGTCATGTCCTTCGTCGGCACCATGCCGGTCGGAGCGAGGTTGATGATGAGGGAGTCTGAGCTCATTCGGCGGCGAAGCCTACGGTGCTCGGCAACTCTTCGGCTGCGGATCGCCCGCGACGAGCGTCAGCGCGGCCCACTCGCCGCGCTCGCCCCGCGCGCGCTCGCGCAGGCCCTGCTCGCGCGCGAACGCGGCGGCGATCGCGTCGGCCTCGGCCCGCAGCAGGCCGCCCACGATCAGCACGCGCGGAGCCTCTCCCGCAAAGCCGGTCAGGGCGATGTGGGCCAGCAGCGGGCGCAGCAGGTTGGCGACCACGGTGGGCGCGCCGGGCGCCGGCTCGCCGTCGTGGAGGAGGTCGCCGTGACGCGCGTCGAGCGTCACGCCGTTGGCCTGCGCGTTCGCGCGCGCGGCGACGACCGCCTCGTGCTCGTGGTCGAATCCGACGACGGGCGACCAGCCGAGCTTCGCGGCCGCGATCGCCAGCACGCCCGAGCCGCAGCCGAGGTCGACCAGCGGGCCGCTGTGGTCGTCGAGCGCGAGGAGCGCCTCCAGGCACAGCCGCGTCGTGGCGTGGGCGCCGGTCCCGAACGCCTGGTTGGGATCGATGACGATGTCCAGCAGCGGGTCGCCGTCGCCGCCGCCGTGCTGCGCCGCCGGCGGCGCGCACCACGGCGGCCGCACGTGCAGCCGCCCGCCGATCGTGACCGGCACGTGGAAGTCGCGCCAGCGCGAGGCCCAGTCGTCGGCCACCCGCGTCGTCGTGACGTCGACGAGGGCGGCGCCGGCCGCCGCGCGCACCTCGGGCAGCGAGGGCAGCTCGCCGTCGGCGCCGTAGACGGCGTACTCGATCGTCTCGCCGTGGTCGACCTCCTCGACGCCGGCCGGCGCGAGCTCGAGCAGCTCGGCGAGCGCGACCTCGGCGTCGGCGCGCGCGACGTGGATCGCCAGCCGGATCACCCGTGCAGCACGCGCTTGAGCTTGGCGAACATCGATTCCTCGGACTTCGTGTTGTTGTCGGTCATCGTCTCGGCCAACCGCTCCATGAGCTTCTTCTGCTCGTCGTCGAGCTGGCGCGGGATGATCACGTTGGCGATGATCCGCAGGTCGCCGCGGCGCCCGGGGCGGCGCAGGTGCGGCATGCCGCGGCCGCGCAGCTCGTAGGTCTCGCCCGGCTGCGTGCCGGGGCGGATGTGGATGTCCTCGGCGCCGTCGAGCGTGGGCACCTCGAGCTTCGTGCCCAGCGCAGCCATCGGCGCGGGCACGTCCACCACGGTGACGAGGTCGTTGGCGTCGCGGATGAAGCGCTCGTGCGGTGCGATCGTGACGTGCACGTAGAGGTCGCCCTGCGGTCCGCCGGGCTCGCCGGCGTGACCGCGGCCCGACAGGCGGATGCGCTGGCCCTCGGCGATGCCCGCCGGGATGTCGACGCTGACCGCGTGCGTGAGCACCTCGCGGCCGCGGCCGTCGCAGCGCGTGCAGCGCTTCTCGGCGACCTTGCCGTCGCCGCCGCAGACGTCGCAGGAGACCGTCCGGGCGATCTGCCCGAACGGCGTGCGGCTGACGGCCTGCAGGACGCCATTGCCGTTGCAGCGGTGGCACGTCTTGATCGGCGTCCCGGGTTCGGCGCCGTTGCCGTGGCAGCGCTCGCAGCGGTCGACGACCTCGTAGCGCACGTCGACCGCGGCGCCCGCCGCGGCCTGCTCGAGGGTGATCTCGACGGGCGTCTGGACGTCGCCTCCGCCGCGCGGGCCGCCCATCCCGCCACCGAAGCCGCCACCGCCGAAGAACGTCTCGAAGAGGTCCGAGATCGAGCCGAAGCCCTCGTAGTTGGGCGCCTGGCCGCCGCGCCGCAGGCCCTCGTGCCCGTAGCGGTCATAGACCTGGCGGCGCTCGGGATCGGAGAGGATCTCGTAGGCCTCGGCGCACTCCTTGAACTTCTCCTCGGCCTGTGGATCGTGGTTGTTGACGTCGGGGTGAAGCTCGCGCGCGAGCCTGCGAAACGCCTTCTTGACCTCGGCCTCGTCGGCGTCCCGGCCGACGCCGAGCACTTCGTAGCAGTCGCGCTTGGTCATGCGTTGTCGTAGACGTCTTCGACGAAGCGCGACAGCTGCACGGCGGCCTCGCGCACGACGCCGATCGTGCTCGCGTAGTCCATCGCCACGGGGCCGATCAGCGATACGGTGCCCAGCGGGCGAAACGGCAGGCCGTAGCCGGCGGCGACCATCGCCAGCGAGCGCAGGCCCGGCTCCTCGTTCTCCGTGCCGATGCGCACGACGACGTCGCTGCGATCGCCCAGCGCGTTGCGCAGCATCTCCAGCAGCGTCACCCGGCCTTCGAGCATCTGCATGAGCGCGTTGATCTGCGAGAGGTCGTGGAAGCGGTGCTCGTGCAGGAGCCGCGCCGCGCCGTCGACGTAGAGCGTGTCCTCGGCCGTCGCCGCGAGCTCGGTGAACGCGGGCATGAGCGAGTCCAGGAAACGCCGCTCGCTGTGCGACAGCGACCGGTCCGCCAGGCGGGCATGCAGCTTGCGCGCCCCCAGCCCGACGCCGGTGAGCTGCTCGTTGAGGAACTCCGCCGCCCAGGTGACGAGGCCGCTGTCGACCGCGGTGGGGAACGTCAGCACGCGCTTGGAGACGCCGCCGGTCGAGGTGATGATCACGACCATCACGATCTGCGGCTGCAGCAGCAGCACCTCGATGTGACGGATCGTGGCCGTGTCCAGCGGCGGCGCGGAGACGATCGCGAGGAGGTTCGTGATCTGCGACAGCGTCTCGGTCGTGGCGCGCATCGCCTCGTCGACCTCGCGGCGGGTCAGCTCGAGCTCCAGCGAGGCACGCTCGCGCTTGGCGGGCAGCAGCCGGTCGACGAAGTAGCGAAAGCCCATGTCCGTGGGCACGCGGCCGGCGGAGGTGTGCGGATGGGCGAGCAGGCCGTGCTCCTCGAGCATCGCGAGCTCGTGGCGCACGGTCGAGGGTCCGGCCTGCAGCTCCGGGTCGGCCGCCAGCGTCCGCGACGCCACGGGCTGGACGGTCGCCTGGTAGGCGAGCACGACCTTGCGCAGGATCAGCTCTTGGCGGGGCGTGAGCACGCGTCCGATTGTAGGAGCGGGCTTGGCGGCCCCCCGAGCGCCCCGACTGCGAACGCCGCGTCAGGGCTGCGGGTGGTTCTGCGCAGAGGTGTCACAGACGCGTGCTGACCCGTCACGCGCCAAGCGCGACGATCTGCCTGTGGTGCGAGTTGCAGAGGATCAGCCTTCGAACGTCGCCACGCGACCGGATCTCGCGGTCGCGCAGCTTGCCGCCGAGCAGAACGGCATCGTGTCGGTACGCCAGCTGGAGGAGTGCGGGCTGAACAGCAGCGCGATCACCACCCGCCTGCGACGCGGGCAACTGCACCGCATTCACCGCGGCGTCTACGCGGTGTCCGCCGCGGTCGCGCTGAGCCTTCGCGGCACCCTCACGGCGGCCGTGCTCGCGTGCGGCGTGGACGCTGTGCTGAGTCACGGGTCGGCTGCTGCGTGGCACGCGATGCGCCGTTGGCGCGGCGGCCGTGCCGACGTGATCGTTCCACGTAGCGGTGGCCGTGGCGTGAGCGCGGTCCGGTCGCACCGGTCTCGCTCGCTGCATCCCTTCGACGTGTGGCGCCGCGCGGGCATCCTCGTCACCTCACCGGCACGCACGGCACTCGATCTCGCCGCGGAGCTGACGGCGAGGGAGCTGCGGCGGATCGTTCGCCGGTGCTTCGCCGAACGCATCCTCGGCGCACGCCAGCTTCACGGCGTGCTCGCCCGATCGCCGCGCCACCCAGGTGCGGCCAAGCTGCGCGCGCTCCTGGCCCTCGGGTACGTGCCCACCCGCAGCGAACTCGAGGATCGCGCCCTGGAGGCTGTCGCCGCTGCCGGCATCGAGGCGCCGGAGGTCAACCCGCGGCTGGTGCTGGACGGCCGCGCGATTCACCCCGACCTGCTGTGGCGGAAGCAACGCGTCGTCATCGAGCTCGACGGCGCGGCCTGGCACGAGGAACGCCTTGCGCGCGAGGACGATGCCGAACGGCAGGCGCTGCTGGAGGCCCACGGCTATCGCGTCCTGCGGATCACATGGGGCCAGCTCGTCGACCGCCCGGTCCAGACGATCGCCCGGATTCGGGCGGCGCTACGGCACGAGCCGTAGCTCCGCCTCGGCGTTGCGGATGATCCGCTTGCCGTCCTGCTCGCAGCTGCACTCCGTGACGACCGTGCCGTCGTCGCGCGCCTCGGTCACCGTGCCGGTGACCGTGAGCTCGACCTCGGGCACGCCCATGCCGCGAAACTGCACGCTCAGGCGCTTGAGCGACGCCGGCCCGCCGCCCGCGTCGGTGTTCGCGCGCGCGACCTGGGCCATCGTGTAGAGGCCGTGCAGGATGCGGCCGGGCAGGCCGACCTGCCGCGCGAACTCCTCGTCGATGTGGATCGGGTTGAAGTCGCCCGAGGCGCCGGCGTAGCGGACCGTGAGGTACCGGTCGGGCGTGACGGTCAGGCCCTCGAGCGCGTCGCCCGGCTGCACGACCCTCAGACCCCCCGCACGATGTTCGTCCACACGCCGGTACAGACCGGCTCGTCGCGCTGGTTCGTCGACGTCGTCTGGAAGACGTAGAAGCCGTTGCCGCGCCGCTCGCTGACGTCGTCGAGCTTCGCCACCGTCGTGATCTCGTCGCCGGCGACGACGAGCTCGCCCCAGCGGAACTCCTGGCCGCCGTGGACCATGCGGGCGAAGTCGATCCCGATCTCCTCGTCGAAGAGCGCCGGCCAGACCGCCTGCAGGCTGTAGACGACGCAGAACATCGGCGGCGCCACGACGTCGGCGTGTCCCGCCGCCCGCGCCGCCTCGACGTCGAGGTACAGCGGGTCGGTCTCCCCCACCGCTTCGGCGAACTCGCGGATCTTCTCGCGGCCGACCGCGTAGGTCTTCGGCGCGAGGGTCTTGCCGATGGCATCGGTGTTGACGGGCATGCGAGGCGCGAAGTTCTACCAGGCGGCGTGCGGGCTGCCCGCGGCGCCCGCGCCCGTCAGATGATGCTGGCGAACGTCCCGCCGTCGGCCGACCAGGCGGCGCCGGTGACCGTCGACGCGCGCGCCGAGCACAGGAACACGATCACCGCGGCGATCTCCTCCGGTGACGCCAGGCGGCCGAGCGGGATCTTCGACGCCTGCGCCGCGAGCGCCTCGTCGGGGGTGATTGCGCGCGCGTCCGCGGCCTGCTCGGCCAGCCCGCCCGGCCCCGTCCACAGCGGCGAGGACACGGCGCCCGGCGCGACCGCGTTGACGAGCACCGCGCCGGCGGCGTAGCGGTCGGCGAACACGCGCGAGAGCGACAGCTGGGCGGCCTTCGTGACGGCGTAGGCCGGGTTCGTCAGCGACGGGCGCTTGCCCGCCGACGAGCAGACGTTGACGATCCGCCCGCCGCCGCGCGAGGCCATCAGCGGCGCCGCCTCGCGCATGAGCCGCATCGGGCCCATGACGTGCAGCTCCCACTGCGACTGCCAGTCCTCGTCGCTGAGCTCCTCGAGCGAGCGCACGAAGCTCGTGCCCGCGTTGTTGACGAGCACGTCGACGGTGCCGAAGCGCTCGACGCAGGCCGCCACGATCGCCGCGGCGTCCTCGGGATCGGTGACGTCGGCCTGGAAGACGTCCTCGCCGGAGCGCGCCACCGGCAGGATGTGCGCGCCCTCGGCGTGGAGCATGCGCGCCGTCGCCAGGCCGATGCCGCGCGTGGCGCCGGTCACGATGCAGGCCTTGCCCTGCAAGCCGAGGTCCATGGGCCGCTCCTACCCGGGCCCTCGCTGCCGCCGACCCGCCGGGCTCGTCGCGCGGCGGCGGTGGCCGCCACCCCGGGGGCGGCGGCGGGGCGTCGGGGTCCGGGCGGGCGCGCGAGCGCGCGCCGTCGTCCTGTCCGGCCGGCGGCGCGGGCGACGGCCACAGCGGGTCGTCGGACGATCCGGCCGCCGCCGGCGCCGTCACCGCGGCGCGGCGGCGGCGGCGCGGTCCCGGGCGCCGGGGGCTCGCCCGCCCCGACCTCGCCGGCCAGGAGCTCGAGGTCGAAGCCCTCGCTGCGGACGCGGGTGTCGAAGTACAGCACCGTCAGCAGCGCGGCCTGGAACGGCGCGCTCACCGCCAGGCCGACGATGCCGGCGATCGTGCTGAGGACGAGCACGAGCGCGTCGTCGTCGGCGATCAGCAGGCCGAGGAGGAAGACGCCGCGCGCGAGCGTGGAGATCACGATCGCCAGCAGGAAGCCGAGCGCGATCACGCCGAACGTCCGCCACCAGCGTCCGCGCACGAGCGCGTAGGAGCGCCCCAGCGCCGACGGCCCGCGCAGGCCCTCGACGAGCAGGACCGGTAGCGCGAACGCCCACGCGACGTAGAGCCAGATGCCCGGCAGCAGCATCGCGACCGCGCCGATCGTCACGCCGCCGAGGTAGAGCGCCGTCATCGCCAGCAGCGGCCCGGCGTGGCGGACGGCGTAGGTCAGCGAGCCGCGCCAGTCGGGCGTCTCGCCGAGGTAGGCGGAGATGATCGCCCGCAGGCAGGCGGCCGTCGCGAACACGAGCGCGAGGATCTGCAGCAGCGCCGAGATCAGGAGCCCGTCGATGTGGCGGTTGAGCTCGTCGATCGCCTCGCGCGTCGTCTGGTCGGAGTTCGAGCCGACGCCGAACGACGACAGGGTGTAGTCGGCGGTGACGAGCGTGCTGACGATCTGCACCGGCACGATGACGACGAGCACCGCCTTCAGGAGCGTGCGCCAGTGCCTGACGCAGATCCGGAAGGCGACGTCGAGCAGCTCCCCGAGCGCCAGCTCGCGCAGCTGCGGCCGCCTGGCCTCGGAGACGCTCACGGGGTCAGCCGAACGAGTCGCACGGGCGCATTGTGCCCCACCGGCGCGGCGCCCCCGAACGGGCGGCGGCCGCCGAACGCCGTTTCGGTGCGCCACCATGCGCGACCATGCGCTCTCACACCGTCTATCGCACCTTCACCACCGACCGGCGCCGCCAGTTCGTGCGCATCACCGAGGACGTCGAGGAGGCCGTGCGCGATTCCGGCGTCCAGGAGGGGATGGTGCTCGTCTCGGCGATGCACATCACCGCCGGCGTCTGGGTCAACGACGACGAGCCGGGCATCCTCGAGGACACGCTGGAGTGGCTCGACAAGCTCGCGCCGCCGTCCTGGCGCGCGCCCGCCAACGACGTCGCCGAGCAGCTCTCGCCCGAGCCGGGCGACTACCGCCACCACCGCGGCGGCGAGGACAACGGCGACGCGCACTTCAAGAACCTGCTCGTCCACCACCAGGTCGTGCTGCCGATCACCGACGGGCGGCTGGACCTCGGGCCGTGGCAGGCCGTCTTCTACGCCGAGTTCGACGGCGGCCGCGCCAAGCGGCTGGTGATGAAGGTGCTGGGCGAGTAGCGCGCGAGCTCGCGTCCGAGCCGGCCGGCGTCGCTGGCGCGGCGCTGCGCGATGCGCGTCACAACCGCCGCCGCGGTGCAACTGTGGCGTCGATGGCCGCGAGGGACCTCGACATCGCGTCGCTGTACGCCGCGCACCGCGAGCCGCTGCTGCTGTTCCTGGCGCGCCGTACGGCGGATCCGCAGGTCGCGCTCGATCTCTGGGCCGAGACGTTCGCCCACGCGGCCGCCGGCCTGTCGCGCTTCCGCGGCCGCGGCGAAGCCGAGGCCGCCGGCTGGCTGTACGCGATCGCACGTCGGCGGCTGGCGCTGTACTACCGCCGCGGGCGCTGCGAGCGGCGCGCGCTCGACCGCCTGAGGCTCGAGCGACCGCCCGCCGATCCCGGGCTGCTGGCGGAGATCGAGCGCCGCGCAGGGCTCGCGGCGCTGCGCCTCGAGCTGGCGGCGGCGCTCGCCCAGCTCTCGCCCGCGGTCCGCGGCGCGGTCCAGCTGCGCGTGGTCGACGAGCTCGACTACCCCGTCGTCGCACAGCGGCTCGGGATCTCCGAGCAGGCCGCGCGCGCCCGCGTCTCGCGCGGCCTCGCGGCGCTCGCCGCGCCTGCTCGACACATCCACGATCAACGAGGCGATCACGACATGAGCGACCGCGAGCGGCTGGACCGCTACCTCGACGACTTCGGCGGACGACTGGCGGGCGCGCCGCCCGCGCGGCGCCGGCCGCGGCGACTCATCGTGGCGATCTGCGGCGCGGCGATGACCGCGGTGCTCGCGGCGCTCGTGCTCTCGGCGTCCGGCGAGCGGCTCGATCCGGTGGCCGAGGCCCGCGCAGCGCTCGCGCCCGCGGGCGACATCGTCTACATGAAGATCACGAGCGAGCACCACTCCCCGACGGCGAACAGCGTCCCGCCTCCGCGCACGGCCGAGTCGTGGTCGGCGCGCGACCCGCTGCGCTGGCGCTTCGTCGAGACGATCCCCCGTCCGTCGCGCCGCGCCGGTGGAATGGCTGACGCCCGCGGTCCGATCTTCGGCCGCAGCGAGCTGTCCTACGGCGAGGGCGAGCAGCGCGCGTACCTCGCCGAGCGCGACGTGCTCACGGTGACGACGGGCTACGGCGACGGCAGCTCCGCCGCCCGGATCCCGTCCCTTCTGGGCGCCGGCGCAGGCGATCCGCAGAGCGACCTGCGCGCGATGCTCGCCGACGGGAAGGTCACCGACGAGGGCGAGCGGCAGGTCGGCGGCCGCACCATACGGCGGTTCGTGAGCGTGCGCCGGCGCGACGCCGCGAACGATCCCGCGATCTCTGGCGCCTCGTCTACGACGTCGACCCCGACACGTTCGCCCCGCTGGAGGGCAGGATCAGCCTGCCGGTTCCCGGGCCGCGGCCCGCGCCGCGGATCACGACCGTCATGCACGTCGACGCCTACGAGCGCATCCCGCTGGACGCCGACGACCGCGAAGCTGCTGGAGATCAGGACGACGCCTGCGGACGAGGGTCGTGATCGCGCACCGCGCGCCAGCGGCGCGAGCGCGCGGCGCGCTGGCGGGCGCGGTGCCGGCCGCTGCAGAACGGCAACCTCGCCTGCCCCGCGCCGGCCGCGCCGCGCAGGACGCCCTAGATGGTGGATTGCAGCGAATCAACCATCTAGCGCCGGCGCGGGTCGGGCAGCAGCAGCTCCACGTTGCGGTCCTGCGGGCGCCCCTCCGCGCCCTTCTCGACGCCGACCTGCGGGTCGTTGTAGGAGAACTCGCGCCCCAGCGCCGCGAGCGCGGCCGGCCCGAGGCTCGGCGCCGGCGTGCCCGGTGCCGGCGTCGCGAGCGGGGCGCCGTGGTCGATCAGCGTGCCGAAGATCGACAGCGTGCCGTCGCGGTTGTCCATGAGCTCGAGCAGCCGCGACTGGATCGGCCAGTCGATCTCCGACGCGGTCTCGATCTCCCAGAAGCCGCCGGGACGGTCGCCGCCGCGCCTGACGGCGTTGATGCGGTTCTCGTGCGTGTGGCCGGCGACGTACGCGATGACGTTGGGGTGCGCGAGCGCGAGCGCGCGCAGGTCGGCGCCCAGCCTCAGCGGTCGCGAGCGGCGCGGGTCGAGGTCGCAGCCGGGGCCGGTGACGGCGCGCAGCGCGCAATCGCCGCCGTCCTCGTCGGGCGCCGGGTTGGTGAGGCTGGCGATCGGGTGGTGGCCGAACATGATGATGAGCTGGCCGCGCTCCTGCGCGGCCTCGATCTCGCGTCGCAGCCAGCGAAACTGCGGATCGTCGAGGTTGCCGTTGGAGTCGAGGACGTCACCCTCGGCGACCGTGTTGATCGCGATCATCCGCAGGCCGGGCCTGGGCGTGAAGGCGTAGTAGGCCGCCTGACCGCGCGAGGCCTCGAGCTCCGCGCGGTCCACGAGCGCGAAGCCGTGCGCGTCGCGCTGGCGGCCGGTGGCGTGCAGCGCCTTGTAGGTCGGGGCGGTCGGCGAAGCCGCGATCGGGGTCGGGCGGCACCACGATCGCCTGCCCCGGGCTCGTCGTCAGCGCGCCGAGGCCGGACAGGCCGGCCAGCGAGAGCGGCTTGATGCAGCCCTTGGCCAGCCCGTCCAGCGCGCCGAGCGCGTGCAGGTTGCCCTGCACGGTGCCGTCGTGGTTGCCGAACGCGACGTAGCTCGGCCGCTTGAGCCCCTCGACCTCGAACGGGGCCTGCGCGCGGTCCATGAGGCCCGGGTAGCGCGGCCAGGCGGCGAACGCCCCCGACGGGCGGTCGGGGTCGTAGAAGCGGCCGGATTCGAGCACGTCGTCGTCGTCCTGCACGCCGGTGTAGCGGGCGGCCTCGCCGGCCGGGCCGGCCAGCGCGCCGCAGACGGCGTTCTCGACGCCGGAGTTCGGGTTCAGCGTGCCGCCCTCGAGCAGGCGCACGACCCACTTGACCTCGTTGATCTGCTGGCTGTCGGCCGAGTCGCCGGTCGTGATCGTCAGCGCCATGCGGGCGCGGCGGCGCGTGCGGTTGCGGATCGGGCTCTGGTCGAAGCGGTTGACCTGGCGGATCGCCTCGTCGACCGTCTGCGGGGCGAGCGCCTCCTGCGGGCGCCATGCCGACGTGAAGGGGCTGCTCGCGATGTCGAGCACCTCCGCGCGGGCGGGCGACTCCTCGTCGGCGAGCTGGAAGTCCGACAGCTGGGCGAGATACAGCAGCGAGCGGCGGCGGGCGAGGCGGCGCTTGTGCGCGGTGGCGCCGAGGTCGTCGCGCACGACGCGCCTCCAGCCGGGCTGCGGCCTGAGGCGCGAGTAGGGCGCGGCGGCGTCGCCGCCGATCGTGGCGTAGGAGGTCGTGGTCCTGGCCGGCGGGGCGGCGGCGGGCGCGGCGGCGGCCGTCGCGGCCGCGGCGGCGAGCACTGCAGCGGCCGCGAGCGACACGGGGAGCCTGGACACCGCGCAAACGTACCGGGCGCAGGGGCCGGTCGCGCCGGGCTCGAACCCGCGGCGCCGGGCGGGCGGTGTGTCGAATCATGTACGCGGAGCGGCACCCGTTCGACACACCGTCGACGGTGAGTAGCGTTGGCCGGCCATGGTGCCCGCTCCCCCGCTGCCGATCGCCCGCAACACCGCGCTGCTGTCGAGCTCGCTCGCGATGAACTCGGCGACGCTGCAGCTGTCGGCGGCCGTCGCGTCGCTGACGCTCGTGCGGGTGCTGGACATCGAGGGGCTGCTCGGCCTGGGACCCGCGATCGTGCTCGCCGCCGGCGCGCTGGCGGCGCTGCCCGCCGGGCTGCTGATGGACCGGATGGGCCGCGTCCCGATCCTCGCCGCCGGCTTCGGCTGCGGGATCGCGGGATGCCTGCTGGCCGCGCTGGGCAGCGCACAGGGCTGGGCCGTCGCCGTGCTCGCCGGGCTCGTGCTCGTCGGCACGGCCAGCGCGACCGGGCTGCTGGCGCGGACCGCGGCCGCCGACATGTACCCGGCGGAGCGCCGGGCGCGCGGGATCGCGCTCGTGCTCTTCGGCTCGGTGTTCGGTGCGATCCTCGGGCCGGCCGTCTTCAGCCCGTTGCTCACCGGCCACGACCTCGACGGCGACGCGCTCGCCACGCTGTGGGTGGCGGCGAGCGGGTTCATGATCGTCGGGCTGGCGATCGTCCTGACCGTGCGGCCGGACCCGAAGCGGATCGCGGAGCTGCGCGCGCAGTCCGGCGCCGGGGACGAATCCGAGGCCGAGCTCGAACCCGATCCCGATCCCGGGCCCGCGGCGATCACCTCCCCGGCGACGACGCCGATCCGCGAGCTGCTGCGCCGGCCGGGCGTGATCCCCGCGCTCGTCGCCGCGCAGGCGAGCTTCGCGGTCATGGTCGCCGTGATGACGCTGACCGGCGCGGTGATCGTCGACCACCATCACCACGCGGCGGACACCGTCTTTCCGGTCATCGGGGCGCACGTGATCGGGATGTTCGGGTTGATCATCGTCGTCGGCGACATCGTCGATTCGGTCGGGCGCACACGTGCGCTGGCCGGCGGGCTGATGCTCATGGCCGCGTCGACGATCAGCCTGCTGTGGATCACGGGCGTGGCGGCGTCGATGGCCGCGCTCTTCGGGCTGGGCCTGGGCTGGAACTTCTCGTTCGTCGCCGCGACCGCCGTCCTGTCGGACATGACCGATGCGTCCGAGCGCGGCAAGCTGCTGGGCTTCAACGATCTCCTCGCGGGCCTGACCGGCGCCGGCCTGGCGCTGCTCGGCGGCCTCGCGCTGACCGCGCTCGGGGTCGCGTCGCTGGCGATCGGCGGAGCCCTCCTCGTGACGGCGCCGGCGCTGTGGATCCTGCGCACCGGCCGCCTGGCACCCGCTCCGGCCTGACGGGCGGGAGTTCGGCGTCCGGCGGCCGGGTAGAGCCGGGGCAACCAACTTCCGAGGTGCAGAACGTTGTCCGTCTTCTCGAAGCTGTCTGACATGGTGCGCTCGCTCACGTCCAACAAGGCCAACACGGACGTGCCGCCCGGCACGTCCGTGCCCGACCCCGACGACGGCGCCGTACCGCGGCCCGACCGCGAGCCGATGGTCGGCCACGAGCCCGAGCGCCGCGACGGCTGAAGGTCAGTCGCCGAGCTCGAGGACCGCGAGGAACGCCTCCTGCGGCACCTCGATGCGGCCGACCTGCTTCATGCGCTTCTTGCCGGCCTTCTGCTTCTCGAGCAGCTTGCGCTTGCGCGAGATGTCGCCGCCGTAGCAGCCCGCGATGACGTCCTTGCGGTAGGCCTTGACGGTTTCCCGCGCGATGATCGCGGCGCCGATCGCCGCCTGGATCGGGACGTCGTACTGCTGGCGCGGGATCTTCTTCTTGAGCTTCTCGACCATGTTGCGCCCGACGTCGTAGGCCTTGTCGCGGTGCACGACCATCGACAGCGCGTCGACCTGCTCGCCGCCGAGCAGGATGTCGAGCTTGACCATGTCCGAGACGACCATCGGCCCGAGCTCGTAGTCCAGCGAGGCGTAGCCGCGCGTGCGCGACTTCAGCGCGTCGAAGAAGTCGATGACGATCTCCGCCAGCGGCAGGTCGTACGTGAGCTGGACGCGGTCGGCGGTGAGGTAGTGCATCCCCTTGTGCGTCCCGCGGCGCTCGATGCAGAGCTCCATGATCGGGCCGATGTACTCCTTCGGCGTGAGGATCGAGGCCTCGATCATCGGCTCGCGGATCTCCCTGATCCGGCCCGGGTCGGGGAAGTCCGACGGGATGTGGACCTCCATCTCCGAGTCGTCGGTGAGCGTGACCTCGAAGCGCACCGACGGCATCGTCGCCATGAGCTCGATGTCGTACTCGCGCTCCAGGCGCTCGCGCACGATGTCCATGTGCAGCAGGCCGAGGAAGCCGCAGCGAAAGCCGAAGCCGAGCGCCTCGGACACCTCCGGCTCCCATGACAGCGCGGCGTCGTTGAGCGTGAGCTTCTCCAGCGCGTCGCGCAGGTCGGGATACTCGTCGGAGTCGATCGGAAAGAGGCCGCAGAAGACGACGGGCTGCACGTCGCGGTAGCCCGGCAGGGGCTCGGACGCCGGGTTGATCTTCGTCGTCAGCGTGTCGCCGACGGCGAGCGCCGAGACCTCCTTGATGCCGGTGATGAGAAATCCGACCTCGCCGGCGGACAGCTGCTCGGTGACGACCATCGCGGGCGTGAAGAAGCCGATGTCGTCGATCTCGGCCTGGGTCGTGCCGACCATCGCCTTGATCGCGTCGCCCTTGCGGAAGACGCCGTCGACGACGCGGATGTAGGCGATCACGCCCCGGTACTGGTCGAATTCGGAGTCGAAGATCAGCGCGCGCGGCGGGGCGTCCGGATCGCCGGCGGGCGGCGGCACCTGCGCGACGAGCTGCTCGAGCACGTCGACGACCCCTTCGCCGGTCTTGCCCGAGATGTGCAGGATGTCGTCCATCGGCTCGCCGAGCAGGTCGGCGACCTCCTCGGCCACGCGCTCGGGCTCGGCGCCGGGCAGGTCGATCTTGTTGAGGACCGGGATGAGCTCGAGGCCCCCCTCGATCGCGAGGTACGTGTTCGCGAGCGTCTGCGCCTCGACGCCCTGTGAGGCGTCGACGACGAGCAGCGCGCCCTCGCAGGCCGCGAGCGAGCGGCTGACCTCGTAGGTGAAGTCGACGTGGCCGGGCGTGTCGATGAGGTGCAGCTGGTAGGTCTCGCCGTCGCGCGCCTCGTAGAGGACGCGGACGGCCTGCGCCTTGATCGTTATCCCGCGCTCGCGTTCGAGGTCCATCGAGTCCAGGACCTGGGCGCGCATCGCGCGCGGGTCGACGGTCTGCGTCATCTCGAGGATGCGATCGGCGAGCGTCGACTTTCCATGGTCGATGTGGGCGATGATCGAGAAGTTGCGGATGTGGGCTTGGTCGGCCATGGCTGACCTACAGCGTAGGGCCAGCCGCAGCGCCTCCCGCGGCGTCCGGGTCAGCCGACCGCGTGTGCGCGTGCGCGCTCGGGCGCCGCGGCCTGCGGCGCCACCGCGACTCGGCCCGCGCCGAGCGCGCCGAAGAGGACGATCGCCTCCACCCCGGCCCGGCCCGGCCCGGCCCGCCGCTACTCCGGACGGCGCACGCGTGCGGTGAGCATGTCGCGGATCTGCTGCGCCTCGGGCACGTGCATGGCGATGACGGCCGCGCAGTAGGCCGCGATGCCCGCGCACAGGCCGCCGCCGACGGAGATGACCTGCGCGACCAGCGAGCGGCCGAGCAGGCCGTCGAGGCCGCGCCACAACCCGTAGGTCACGACGCAGAGCGCCGCCGAGGCGAGCAGGATCCGAGCGACGGTGCGCAGCGTCTCGGCACCCTCGAGCTGCCCGCCGAGCTCGCGCCGCAGGTAGTACGCCTGGCCGAGCGTCATCGCCGCGCTCGAGACCGCGGTCGCGAACACGATGCCGGCGATCCCGAACGGCCCGACGAGCGCGAGCGCGACGACGAGGTTGATGAGCAGCGTCGCCGCGCCGAGGCCCGTCGGCAGCCAGGGGCGCTGCAGCGAGAAGAACGTTCGCGTCAGCAGCAGGTTCACGCCCGAGAACGGCAGGCTGAACGAGAACCAGAACAGCGCCTCGGAGACGATCCGGGTCGAGTCGGGGTCGAACTCGCCGCGCTCGTAGACGAGGCGCGTGATCGGCTCGGCCAGCACGAGCGTGCAGGCAGCGGCGGGAATCAGCAGCAGGAAGATCTGCCGCGTGCCGGTGCCGGTCAGCTTGCGCAGGCCGTCGAAGTCGCGCCGCGTGGCGAGGCGCGCGAGCGCCGGGAACAGGACCGTCGCCACCGCGACGCTGAACATCCCCTGCGGCAGCATGTACAGGCGGAACGCGGCGTCGATCGCACGCGGGACGGCCTCCGAGACGGTCGAGCCCAGCGTGGAGTTGATGAACAGGTTGAAGTTGATGAGGCCGAGGCTCAGCGTGATCGGCAGCATCAGCGCGAGGACCTGGCGCACGCGCTCGTCGCGGAAGTCGACCTTCATCTCGAACACGAAGCCGAGCTTGCGCAGGACCGGCAGGCACATCGCCAGCTGGACGGCCGTGCCGGCCAGCACGCCGATCGCGTAGGCGTACATCTCGTTGGGGCCCTCGAAATGCGGCTTGAGCACGACGAGCAGCCCGATGATCACGAAGTTCCACACGAGCGGTGAGAGCGCGGGGATCGTGAAGTGGTCGTAGGCGTTGAGGATCCCGACGAAGAGCCCGTTGAGACCGAGCAGCAGGACGATCGGGAAGAGCACCTGCGACAGGCCGACCATGAGCTCGTCGAGCTCCGGCGTGAAGTCGTCTCCCGTAAGCGGCGGCATGATCACCGGCGCCATCAGCACGAAGAACACGCAGATCGCCGTCAGGGCGCCGACGATGAGCACGACGAACGTCGACGCGAGCTGGAACGCCTCGCGCTTGCGGCCCTTCTCCAGCAGCTCGGTGAAGACCGGCACGAACGCGGCGCTCAGCGCGGCGTCCGCGAACAGGCTGCGCACGAGGTTGGGGATCTGGAAGGCGAAGGTGAACGCCGAGAACGGGCCGCTGGTCCCGAAGTAGCTGGAGGCGACGACCTCGCGGACCAGGCCCGCGATTCGAGAAAGCCCAGTCAGGATCGAGAAGATCGCCGTGTTGCGAGCGATCCGCCCCGCGGCGCTTGAGGGCGCTGGCGCCATGGTCGGTGCGCTACTCTAAAGACCGCCGCGGCTCTGTCCGCGGCGCGTTCACGCTTATGGCAAACATTCATTCACAGAAGAAGCGGATTCTGCGTTCGGAGCGCGAGCGCCTCGAGAACCGCCACTACACCTCTGCCGTCCGGACGTACTTCCGTCGCCTCGAGGCTGCCGTCGCCGCCGGCGACGACGCGGTCGCCGACACCGAGCATCGCGAGCTCGTCAGCCTCATCGACAAGGCCGTCAAGCGCGGCGCGCTGCACCGCAACACCGGCGCCCGCAAGAAGTCCCGCGCCTCCCGCGTTCGCCGCGGCGGCGCCGCGGCCTAGCACCGCCTAGCGCGCTGCCTGCGCCGGCGCGTCGGCCTCGCGCTGCGCGCGATGCACCGCCTCGACGACGTCACCCGGCCTGGCCACGCCCGCGAACTCGAAATCGAAGTCGTCGTTCGCCGCGGTGTCGAAGTTGACGTTGCCGATCATCAGGAAGCGCTGGATGACCGACTGGTGGGTGTTGACGTTCTGCACCCGGTTGATGAGCGTCTGCTGCTCGGCGCGCGCGACGATGCCGCGCCGGATGTGCAGGCGGTGATCGGAGATCGTGTACGTCGTGAACAGCCGCTTGACGTAGCCGGCGACGAGCACGATCACCAGCAGGACGAGCCCGACGACGACGGCGAGCCCGCTGTCGCCGGCGAGATAGCCGATCGCCGCGCCGATGACGACGACGACGAGTCCCTTGACGTAGAAGCCGAGGATCGACCGCCACGACGGGTGACCCTGGAAGATGATGTGCTCGCCGGGTTCGAGGTCCATCGCGCGAATATACGCGCGCCGTCTACCCCGCGCGCTCGGCGCTGCGCAGCCCGCCGCGCGCCCAGCCGACGGTGAGGGTGAACATCGCGGCGAGACACGCGGCGCTGATGGCGACCTTCGTCGGCTCGCCGGAGATGAACCCGCGCGCGGCCTCGAGCAGCGCCGTGAACGGGTTGAAGGTCGCGATGTCGTGCACCCAGCCCGCCACGAGGTCGAGCGGGACGTAGACCGGCGCGAGGAACAGCAGGATGAAGATCGGCATCTGCATGACCGGGCCGGCCTGCATCGAGCGCAGCCGCATCGCGATGCCCGCCGCCCACAGCGTCGACGTCGCGCTCACGGCCAGCGCGAGCGCGAGCAGCCCGAGCAGGTCGGCGAGCGATCCGTCGATGCGCATGCCGCTGATCAGCCCGGCCGTGAACACGACGCGCCAGCACGAACAGCCAGCGGACCATCGCGGCGATCATGTAGCCGGCGACGATGCCGCCGCGGTTGGGGGCCGCCAGCAGCAGCCGGCGGGCGAAGCCGAACTCGAAGTCGGCGGCGATCGAGAACCCCGTGAACACGCCGCCGAACGCCGCCGACTGGATGCAGATGAACGCGAACTGAAACGACGTGTAGCCCGACCTGTAGTCGAAGTCCGGTGCGTTCTGGACTCCCGACAGCCCGCCCGCGAAGGCGATGAAGAAGAACAGCGGGAACATGATGCTCGGCAGCAGGATCGCCGGGTTGTGGAAGGCGTTGTGGATGCTGCGCCACGCGACCGAGAGCGCCACCGAGCGGGTGCGCGCGAGTGAGCTCATGTCCGCACCAGCCGCGTACGCAGTGCCCGCGCGCTCAGCGCGAGGAAGACGACGACCGCGATGCCGGCGATGGCGAAGGCCTGCGCGAGCGCTTGTGCGTCCCAGCCGGAGATCACGAGGCTGCGGATGCCCTCGACCATGTAGGAGACCGGGTTGTACGTCGCGATCGTGCGAAACCACTCCTGCTCGATGAGATCGCGCGGAAAGAACGCGGAGCTGAGGAACAGCAGGACGAAGAACAGCGGAAAGAAGCCCTGCACGGCCTCGCCGGTGCCGGCGCGCAGCGCGACGAACGTCCCGAAGCAGGCGAACGCCGACGAGATCACCAGCGCGAGCGCGAGGAGGACGAACGCGCCGCCGACTCCGCTCGCGATGCCGACGCCGAAGGCGACGCCGACGACGAGGTACAGCACGGCGCTGATCAGGCCCATGAACAGCGCGCCGCCGAGCTGGCCGGCGAGTAGCGCCGCACCCGACAGCGGCGTCATCGCCAGGCGGTCGAGGAAGCCGCCCTCGATGTCGCGGGCGAGGTCCTGGCCGCCGTTGAGCGCCGCGAACAGCGCGCCCTGCATGAACGGGATCGCGAGCGCGAAGTCGAGGTAGCTGTCGGCCGGAAAGCCGGGGAGCGCCGTCGCGGCGTCCAGTCCCGAGGCGTTGACCGCCAGCAGGATGAGCGGAAAGAGGATCGGGAAGATCATCTGGGCCGGGTTGCGCACGATCCGCCGGATCGCGCGCCCGGCGAGCAGCCCGACCTGCGCCGGCATCGCGCTGTGCGCCAGCGCGGTCACGCCGCGGTCGGTTCGCGCTCGGGCGCGGCCTCGGGCGTCTCGTCCGCGGCCCCCTCGAGGCTGCGGCCGGTCTTGGCGAGGAACACGTCGTCGAGCGTCGGCTCGTGCAGGGCCAGCTGGGCGACGGCGACGTTCGCCTGGTCCAGCGCGCGGACGATGTCGGCGAGCTGCTCGGCGCCGGAGTCCAGCCGCACGGCGATCGAGCCCGCCGTGCGCGGGGCCACGGTCTCGCCGAACGGCTCGAGCGCACGCGTGGCCGTGCGGCAGTCGTCGGCGTCGCGCGGGACGACCTCGACGGTCGGCTTGGCGACCTGCGCCTTGAGCTGCGCCGGCGTGCCCTCCGCGACGATCGTGCCGCGATCGATGATGCCGACCCGGTCGGCGAGCACGTCGGCCTCCTCGAGGTACTGCGTGGTCAGGAAGACGGTCGTCCCCTCCTCGCGGGCGAGGCGCGCGACCTCGTCCCACAGCGCGGTGCGCGACTGCACGTCCAGCCCCGTCGTCGGCTCGTCGAGGAACAGGATGCGCGGGTTGTGCAGCAGCGCGAGCGCCAGGTCGAGGCGGCGCTTCATGCCGCCCGAGTAGGTCTTGGAGCGGCGGTCGGCGGCATCGGACAGCCCGACGCGCTCGAGCAGCTCGTCTCCGCGCTTCGTCCGCTCGGCGCGCGGGATGCCCTGCAGCCCGCCCTGCAGGCGCATGTGCTCGCGGCCGGTCAGCATCGGGTCGAGCGCCACGTCCTGCAGTGCGACGCCGATCGAGGCGCGCACCTTGGCGCCTTCCTTCCCGACGTCGTAGCCTGCCACCGTGGCGCGGCCGGCGCTCGGCGGCAGGAGCGTCGTGAGGACCTTCACCGTGGTCGACTTGCCGGCGCCATTGGGGCCGAGGAACCCGTAGATCTCGCCGGCGGCGACATGCAGGTCGATCCCGTCCACGGCGCGGACGCCGCCCTTGAACTCGCGGACGAGCCCTTCCACGTCGATGCCACGCTCTTCGCTCATGCGGCGCATCCTACGCAGTGCTAATTGAGGTTGTCAACTATACGGTCAGTCTACTATTGTGTAGCTCAATGACTTCGGAGGGGCATCCGCAGGCGGTCCAGGAAGCGTGGTCGCTGCTCGGCCGTCTGTTCTGGCAGATGCGGCCGCGGATGCTCGGGGTCGCGAGCGAGCTCGGCCTGACGCCGCCGCAGATGTTCGCCCTGCGCGCGCTCGACCCCGAGGCGCCGGTGCCGATGCGCGAGCTCGCCCATCAGCTGCACTGCGACAGCTCCAACGTGACGGGCCTCGTCGACGGCCTCGAGGCGCAGGGGCTCGTCGAGCGCCGCCCGGCGGAGCACGACCGCCGCGTGCGGATGCTCGTCGTCACCGAGCGCGGGGCGCAGATGCGCCGGCGCATCACCGAGGTCGTCGAGGAGGTTCCGCCGCCGCTCGCGGCGCTGAGCCCGGCCGATCAGCGCGCGCTGCGCGACATCCTGCGCCGCGCGCTGGCCTGAGCGCGTCGGCGACAGCGCCCCGCAACCACGGACGGCGGCATCATGCCGCCGTGCGCTTCATCGATGTTGCCGGCCCGAGCCCCGGTCGTCCCGGGGTAGGGCGGCGCAAGGCGTCAGACGGGCTGTGGCCGCTCTTCGGGATCCGTCGTTCTCGTCGGTGTCGGTCGAGTCGTCGGGTTCTGACCGACACCCTGATCGGCCACCGCTGCGCCGTCGGGGGCGCCCGGGGTGTCGGCGTCGACGCGCTTGATGCCCTCGTCGCTCGCGTCCGGGGTGTCGTTGTCCTTGTGGACAGTCTCGTCGGCCATGAGGTTCTCCTCCTCTGGGGTACGCCCTTGGCCTTACCCACTCGACGCGAACGGAACTCCCCCGCCAGAACGCTCTCCGCGTCTACGTGGCGATCAGCGCCAGCGCGCGGATCGCCTCCGTCGGATCGCTCAGCTCGCTGGCTCCGCGTGACGCGAGCTCGAGGTCGGCCAGCACCTCGATCGTGCGGCTCAGCCGGCCCACGTCGGAGCGCCGCGCCTCGGCGATGCGGCGATCGAGCGCCCACGGGCTGCCCTTCATCGAGGTCTTGATCTGCTGCGGGTTCTCGCCGGCCTCCAGACGCCGGGCGATCGTCAGCACCTCGCGCACGCGGCGCGCGAGCAGCGGCACGAGCCGCGCCAGCGACTCGCCCTGCGCGGCGAGCTCGAGATAGGCGCGCATCGTCGCCGCGCCGTCGCCGGCCACGAGCGTGTCGACGAGTCCCCAGACCTGCTGCTCGGCCGAATGCGCGGCCGCCGCGTCGACCTCGTCGGCGCCGATCCTGGCGCCGGGCCCGAGCTCGAGCGCGAGCTTCTCGAGCTCGCGCAACAGCCGCTGCTGGCGGTCGCCGACGTGCCCGACGAGCGCCTGCGCGGCGTCGCGGTCCAGTCCGACGCCGAGGCGCTTGGCCTCGCCCTGGAGCCACTTCGGCAGCTCCCTGGTCTTCAACGTCCGCTCGATCGCGACGCTGCCGCCGGCCCGCTCGACCGCGCCGGCGAGCTTGTCGCTGACCTTGTGGCGCCCCTCCTCGCGGCCGAAGAACGCGATCGTCGTCTCGGGCCCGATGCCGGCGAGCGCGGGCAGCAGGTGGGTCTCGATCTCGGCGTCCTTCCAGCGCTCGGCGCCGTCGACGATGAGAAAGCGCCGCCCGATCGCGAACGTCATCGCGGCGAGCGCTCCCGCCACGACGTCGGGTGCGGCGTGGTCGCCCTCGAAGCACTCGACGCCGTTGGATCCCGACTCGCGCTCGGCGAGCGCCCGCAGCGCGGCGCGGCGCTCGGTGATCCGGCCGTGGTCGTCGCCGTGGATGAGGTAGGCGGGCCTGAACTCGGGCATCACCGGCGAGTCTAGGCGTGACGGCGGGCGGTCCGCCGGCATCGTCCTCGGGCCGCCGCCGCGCTACTTCGCTTCGTTGCGTCGGCTGCCACACTCCTTGAAGCCGTAGCGCTTGGCGATCGACTCCGAGCGTTTGCGGAGGCGTATCTGCTCGGTGCCGGCCGCCGCGAACCGCTTGACGTCGGCGTCCTTCGCGGCATCGGCCAGACGCTCGACGATCCTCGTCTGCTGGGACGCGAGGTCCAGGTACCTATCGATGGTCGCCTCGTCCTTCGGCGGAGCCTCGATCGCCCTCAGCGCGCGGATCCGCGCACGCTCGAACGGGACGCCGTCGCGCAGGAGCGGCGCGATCGCGCGCAGCGCGCCCTGCTCGTCGGTCGCCGCCTGCTGGGCTCGCACGAGGCGCGCGTTGCGCCGCTTGGCCTGGGCGTTCGCCCGTTTGCAGTATGTGTCGGCGGCCGAGATGAACTCGGCACGGGTCGGTGGCCGCACGGTGGTCGTCGTCGTCGCCGGCGTCGTCCCGGCGTCGGGCTGGTCCTCGGGGGTGTCGTCGTCGCCTCCGCAACCGGCGAACAGCAGACAGGCGGCAGCGGACCCGGCGGCAAGGCGCTTCATGGCTGTCCTCATCGTGTCGGCAGTCTTGCAGCATGGCCCGCCGATCACACCGCCGCGGGCGCGGCGGCCGGCCGTCGCGCCTCAGCCGCCTCCCCCGGACACCTCGATCCGCTGGTGACGCACGGTCAACCGGACCGTGCCGTCGCGGTCGGTGCGCCGCACGATCGGGACGCGCGCGCTGCGCAGGGCGGTGAGCGTGGACGGCGTCGGATGGCCGTAGCCGTTGTGCTCGCCCACCTCGATGACCGCGGCCTGCGGGCGCGTGCGCTCGAGCACCCCGGGCAGCCCCGGGTCGTCGCTGCCGTGGTGGGAGACCTTCAGCGCCTCGACCTGCGGCAGCGCCAGCCCAGCCAGCACGTTGGACTCCGCGTCGGCCGTGAGCAGCATGTCGAAGCCGCCGTCGCGCACGTGCAGCACGGTCGCGCGATCGTTCGGCTCGGCGCCCGCGGGCGCCGCCGGCACGCGGCGCGGCCACAGCACGCGCAGCTCCAGCGGGCCCACGCGCAGGACCTGGCCGGCGTCGGAGGCGAGGCGCCTGATGCGATGGGCGGCGGCGAGGCCGGCCACCGACGCGTGCGGCGTCGCCTCCTCACCGTCGAGCACGAGCCCGACGGGCAGTTCGCCGAGCACCTCGCGTGCGGCGCCGTCGTGATCGGCGGCGTCGTGCGTGAGCACGAGCAGGTCCAGGCGTCGCACGCCGGCGTCGCGCAGGCGCTCGAGCACGGGCCCGTCCCGCGGGCCGGTGTCGACGAGCACATTCGTGGCGCCGTGCTGGATGAGCGTCGCGTCGCCCTGGCCGATGTCGAGAAAGGAGATCGTCAGGTCGCGCGGCGCGCCCGGCGGGCGGGCGAGCACGGCGACGGCCCCGACCGCGACGACCGCGACCAGGGCCCCGCCGGCCCGCGTGCGGCGGCGCCCGCGAACCGACAGCCGCCGCCAGCCGAGCACGGCCGCGGGCGCGATGGCGTAGATCCCGAGCACCCCGAGCGGCCCCGGCGACGGCACGGCGACGTCGGCGAACGGCACCGCGGCGAGCCGCTCGGCCAGCCAGGTGAGGTAGCCCAGCGGCAGCGCCGCCAGCACCGCGACCGGCTCGGCGAGCGCCGGGCTGACCTGCCCGACCGCGCCGGCGATCGTGCCGAGCCACATGACGGGCGCGACGGCGGCCGCGGCGAGCACGTTCGCCGGCAGCGACACGAGCGAGAGGCGCTCGAAGTACAGCGCGATCAGCGGCGCCGTGCCGAGCGTCGCGGCGATCGTGACGGCCAGCGCCTCGTCGAGGCCGCGCGGCACGCCGGCGGCGCTCAGCCGCGTGCGCAGCGCGGGCACCAGCGCCAGCAGCGAGAGCACGGCGGCGAAGCTGAGCTGCCAGCCCGGGTCGGCGGCGGCGTGCGGGTTCCAGGACAGGGTCAGCGCAGCGGCGAGCAGCAGCGCGTACCAGCGTGACGCCGGCCGACCCGCCAGCGCGGCCACGAGGCCGGCTGCGCCCATCACCGCGGCGCGCTGGATCGAAGGGCCCGCGCCGGCGAGGGGCACGTACGCGACCACGAGCGCGATCGCGACCCACAGCCGTGCGGTGAGCCCGAGGCCGGCGGCGGCGCCGAGCGCGAGGACCAGCGTCGCCAGCAGGATCACGTTCGCGCCGCTGGCGGCGACGAGGTGCGCGAGACCGGTCGCGCGGAAGTCCTCGCGCACGTCATCGGTGAGCGCCCCGTCCTGACCGAGCACCATGCCCCGGGCCAGCGCGCCCTGCGGCGCGGGCACGCCGGCGCTGAGCGCGCGCTCGGTGCGCGCCCGCACGCCGTCCAGCGCCCCGAGCAGTCCCCCGCGATGCGCGCCGGTCGCGCGGATCGACGCGGGCCGCAGGATCGCGTGCGTCCCGCGGCGGCGCTCGTGCGCGTCCTGCGGGCCGAGGGCGACGAGCCGGCCCTCGATCGCGATCACGGCGCCGGGGGAAGCGGCCGCCACGGGCCACCGCACGCGTGCCGGCGCCTTGACGAGCACCCGCTCGCCGCGCACGCGGGCCGCCGCGACCCGGGTGCCGAAGGCGCGCTTGCGCGGGTGCTCGAGCAGCGTCGCGTGCGCCGTGATCTGCGCCGGGAAGGAGGAGCGCCGTCCGATCGACAGCCGTCAACCGTGCGTCGGCCACGACGGCGCCCATGAGCAGCGCGGCGAGCATGCGCGGCGGTCAGGGGCGGGTGGTCGACGACCGGCAGCACGAGCGCGGCGCCGAGCGCCAGCAGCGCCGGCGAGCGCGGGCCGCTCAGCAGCCCGGCGACGAGGCTCGCGAGCAGCGCGTGGCGCGGATGCAGCGCGATCGCGTCGCGCCCGACCGCAGCGCCGCGGCCGAGGCGCGCGGGCACGGTCGGAGGGCGGGGCGGCGCCGGCTCGGACCGGAAGCACACCTCACACCGTCACGAGCGGGGTCAGCGTCGCCAGCCGCTTGGCGCCGATGCCGGGCACCTCCCCCAGCTCCTCGATGCGGCTGAACCCGCCGTGCTGCCGGCGGTAGTCGAGGATCCGCTGGGCGATCCCCGGTCCGACGCCGTCGAGCGTGTCGAGCTGCTCCAGCGTCGCCGTGTTGAGGTTGACCGGCCCGGCTGCGACCGCGCCCGCCCCCGCGACCGGTGCGCCCCCGGCTCCGGCCACCCCGCCTCCGGTCGCGGGCGGTGCGACCGGCGCGCGCTCGGGCACGATCACCTGGCGGCCGTCCTCGAGCTTGGCCGCGAGGTTCACCGCGGTCAGGTCGGCGCGCGCCCGCGGCCCGCCGGCGCTGCGCAGCGCGTCGTCGACGCGCGCGCCCGCCGCCAGCCGGTAGACGCCGGGCCGCCGGACCGCCCCGGCGACGTGCACCGTGACGCGGCCGCCGCCGGCGCGTCCCACGCTGACCGAGGACGAGGCGCCGTCGGGCGCGGCGCCGGCCGGCGCCGCCCCGGCGCGCGCGCCGCCGCCCGCGGGCGCCGGTGGAGGCCTCTGCGTGAGCAGGTAGCGCCCGCCGAGCAGGCACACGGCGATGGCCAGCGCGACGTAGAGCGCCAGCCGCGGGCGATCGAGGTCGGACACGACTTGAAGCTAGGCGCCGGCGCGCGCACGTGGACACGCGGTTCGTGACGATTCAGCGCAAGCTCTGCGGATGGCGCGCGCGTGGTCGCGCCGCACGGGGACAGCCGACGTCGCCGCCCCCGGCCCGGGAGCTCAGGCCGGCGGCCGTCGCCCGCTCACCGCCGCGCCCCGATCACGGCACGGGAACCGTCGTCGCCGGCGTGGGGGTCGTCTCGGCCGGGGGCGCCGCAGCCGGCTCCCCGGCGGCGGGAGCCGGCGTGGTCTCGGCCGGCGGCACCGCCTCGGGCGCGGGCGCGGCCTCGGTCGCCGGCGTGGTCGTCGTCGACCCTCCGGCGGGGCTCGTCGTCGTCTCCGGCGGCGCGACCTCCTCCTCGTCCTCGCCCACCGGTCCGATCGTCCCGGGCTCGTCGGCGCGCCGCTCGCGCACGGTCGGCTCCCGGCCGTGCTCCTGCTCGCGGGCGGGCGTCCACGCCGGCCGGCCCGACGGGATCGACGTCACGGACGTCGCGACCTCCGAGAGCGTGCCGCGCTCCCCGGGCCGGATCGGCTCGTACTCGCCGTTTGGCCACCACATCCACGCCGCGAAGCCCGCCACGGCGAGCGTGGCGGCCGTGGCGAACGCGGTACGCGGAACGCTGCCCGACGCCCAGGCGAACAGCCCGCGCAGCGTCCGCCGCCCGATGCGCGACGCGGTCAGCACGATCGCGGCACACGGCAGCACGAGCGTGAGGACCTGCAGGACGCCGAGCGCCGCGAGCGCGACCGCGCCGTCGGCGACGGCGTCGTCGATCCGGTCGACCTGCAGCCCGAGCGAGTCGTAGGCGGTCGCGAAGATCCGCGGGGCGCTCATGACCATCATCACGAGCATCACGAGGAGGATCGGCACGAGCGCCACCACGTAGGTCCCGACCACCCGCCGTACCCACGGCTTGAGCTCGGTGACCCGCGGGCCCGGCTCGCGGCCCGGCACGAGGCTCGCGAGGATCGGCTTGATGCGCCCGAGGATGTCGGGCACGCCGGTCATGTCGCTGAGCACGTAGTAGCCGTCGAAGCGCAGCGCCGGGATCATCTGCTGCAGGACGATGAGGTGCTGGCCGAGGATGACGAGCACGAGCGGCTCGAACCCGGTCAGCAGGAACGCCGCGGCGATGGCGAACGCGAACAGGCCGTTGAAGTAGACGCCGCCGAGGTCCGTGCGCAGCCGCCCGCGCCGGCTCAGCCGGTAGGCGTCGGTGACGTCGCAGTAGAAGGCTGGCCAGACGAGGTAGAGGCCGGCGCCGAGCACGCCGGGTCTGCGCGCCGCCGTAGCGGCACGCGGTCGCGTGGCCGATCTCGTGCCACGCCGTCGCGGCGATGACGGCGGCGAACAGCGCGAGCATGACCACCGGCTCGTAGAGCGCCGAGCGCAGGCTCGCGGCGACGCCGTGCTCGAACAGCAGCCAGACGTCGAACGCGCCGAGCGCGCCGAGCACGAGGAGGAGGACGACCGGCGAGAACAGCCACGCGAAGACCCGTGCGAGCCGCTGCACCGCCGGCGCCGGCACGATCGCGGTGCGGTACTTCAGCGCCAGGAGCGGATCGGCCTTGCGCAGGCGCGGGCTCGAGCCGTCGGCGGCGGCGAGCACGCCGAGCGGCCGCAGCTTCTTCTCGACGAGGAAGCGGACGTTGTCGGCGCTGACGCGGCGCCCGAAGCCCTCGGACACGACGTCGGCGATCTGCGCCTCGTCGCGCTCGCCGTCGGCGGCCTCGGCGACGAGGTGCAGCAGCTCGGTGAGCTGGATGACCTGCCCGTCCGCGCGGCGGGCGAGGTGCGGCGGGTCCTCGAACCCCGAGTCCTCGAACTCGCCGAGCAGCTCGACGCCCTCGGCGAGGCGCGGCGGGAGCGCGCGTGGCGCGCGCTGCCGGCGCGCGCCGGGATGGCCAGTCTGGGTGGCCATGAGCGGCGCGCGCCGACGCGCTAGCTGGCGTCTTGCTGGTTGTCGTCGCGCTGACGGATGGTGCTGCGCTTGCCGCTCTTCGTGTACAGCTCTTCGGTCAGCACCTGCAGGACGCGGGACTCCTGCTCCTCCACCTCCGCCGTCAGGGCGGCGACGTCGAGATCCTGGCCCTCGAGGGCGGCGAGATCGCGGCGCACGTCGTACAGCGTGTAGAGGCCCGCCTTCGTGATGCGCGTGCCGTCGGAGACCGTGCGGACGAACTGGCGCGCGCCCGCGTAGACAACACATCTCGTGCACTGATCGTTGATCGCGACCGCCTGATTGTGCGGGACCAGTGAGGTGGGGCTGCCGCTGACGAGCACGATCTGAAACGCGATCGCCGTCGCTCGGCAGTCAGTGCAGCGTGCGGCGGCGTTGGCGATGTTGCGGTGGTCGACGACGCCGCCGCGCTGGTGGTCGACGGAGTAGGAGAAGTCGAACGCCCGCCCACCGTCCTGCTCGGTCGTCGCGACGGCGATGTTGTCCTTGTCGCGCGTCGCGTCCTGGGCCTGCGCCACGCCGAACGGCGTGGCGCACGCCAGCACGGCCGCGCCGGCCGCGATACGGCGGCGCAGCGTCCTCACGGGGTGCTCCCCGTGGCCGGAGCGGACGCCGGATCGGCGACCTCGCCCTGACCGATGTCCGACGTCTGGTCGCTGTCGGCGATGGCGACGCCGTCGAGGTCCTGGTTGATGACCGACGTCTGCGACGCCACGGCCGCCGACTGGGCGTCGGGCGACAGGACGTTCGCGCTCACGGCGGCGTCGATCGGCGCCGCGATGTTCGCGTTCGCCGCGACGCCCGCATTCACCGGAGCGGCCGCGTCGGCGCTGAGGTCGACGTCGACGTCGAGGTCGAGCAGCCCGCCGGTGGCGAGCGTCGAGGGATCGAGCCCGCCGATGGGGTCGAGCACGGACATCGCTTCGCGGTCGGGCAGCGCCTCCGCGCCCTGCGCGTCGAGCTCCGCGGGGTCAGGCCGTCGTCAGCCATGGTCATGCGCCTCCGGTCGTGGTGGCGGTGTCCGTGGCGGCGGTGGCCTCGGCAGCGGCCGCGGCCTCGCCCTGATCGATGTCGGACGCCTGATCGGGGTCGGCGATCGCGACGCCGTCGAGCTGCTGGTCGACGACCGAGACCTGCTGCGCCGCTGCGCCCGACTCGGCGCCCGGGGACAGGATGTTGGCGGAGACCGCCGCGTCGATCGGCAGCGCGGCGTTCGCGTTGGCCGCGATGCCGGCGTTGACCGGGGCGGCGAGATCGAGCGCCGCGTCGACGTTGACGTCGAGGTCCAGCAGGGACGTCGGGATCGTCGACATCGCCTCGCGGTCGGGCAGGGCCGCGGCGTCGTGGGACGCGAGCTCCTCGTGCGTCAGGCCCTCGTCTGGCCGGCTCATGACTCCACCTCCGTGTCGACTTGCCCGATGATCACCGTCTGGTCGGCGTCGGCGACCGCGACGGAGCTCACCGAGTTGTTGTTCATCGCGAAGGCCTCGTTGATCGGCATCGCGAAGTTGTCGATGCCGGTCAGGTCGAGACCGATCGTGGACATCGCCTCGCGGTCCGGCAGGGCGGCCACGTGCTGTTCGTCGAGTTCTTCGTCGCTCAGGCCGTCGGCCTGTTCGACGGATCGTCCGGTGTCCTGTTCCATGAGCCAGCGATACCCGGCGCGGCGGCGCCACACACAGAACCTGCCCGCGTCCTCACGATTCTCCAAGAAGCGGTGAGGCGAGCCGATCGATCCGCGACCTCCAGGCGATGAATGCCGCGTTCAGCCGACCGCGAGCGCGACCGCCTCGCCGGCATCCGCCACGGGCTACGCCGGGCGGACGACGACGTTGACGAGCTTGCCCGGCACGACGATCTCCTTGACGACCTCGTTGCCGTCGATGAACTGCCGCACGCGCTCGGACTCGCGGGCGAGGGCGACGAGCTGCTCGCGCGATGCGTCCGACGGCGCCTGCACGCGGTCGCGCACCTTGCCGTTGACCTGCAGGACGAGCTCGAACGTCGCCGCCTCGAGGAACCGGCGGTCGGCCGACGGCCAGGGCTGCTCCCAGACACGCTCGCCGGTCAGCAGGTGATAGGCGTCGGTCGCGACGTGCGGGGCGAAGGGAAACAGCAGCGACGCCGCGGTGCTCAGCGCGAAGCGCACGGCGCCCGGGGACGCCGCGCCGCGCTTGGCCGGCGTGACCTCGTTGACGATCTCCATCACCGCGGAGATCGCCGTGTTGAAGTTGAAGCGCTCGCTCATGTCGCTCGTGACCTTCTCGATCGCCCAGTGCGCCTTGCGCATGAGGCGCTCGTCGTCGGCGTTGCGGGCGCCGTCGTCGGGCAGCGGGCGATCGGGCAGCTCGTCTGCGGCCTCGGCGCTCAGGCGCCACAGGCGCCCGAGGAAGCGGTGCACGCCCTCCATGCCGCTGTCGGACCAGTCGGCGTCCTGGTCGGGCGGGCCGATGAAGAGGATGTACGAGCGCGCGGTGTCCGCGCCGTAGCGCTCGACGATCGTCTTCGGCGAGACGACGTTGCCGCGGTTCTTGGACATCTTCTCGCCGTCGCGCAGGATCATGCCCTGCGTGAAGAGCGCCGCGAACGGCTCCTGGATCTCGGCGGGCAGGTGGCCGAGATCGGCGAGCGCCTTCGTGAAGAAGCGCGCGTACATGAGATGCAGGATCGCGTGCTCGACGCCGCCGATGTACTGGTCGACCGGCATCCAGCGCGCGACGACCGCGGGGTCCCACGCCGCCTCGTCGTTGGCGGCGTCGCAGTAGCGCAGGAAGTACCACGAGGAGTCGACGAACGTGTCCATCGTGTCGGTCTCGCGCTCGGCGGGACCGCCGCACTGCGGGCACGTCGTCCTGACCCAGTCCTCGGCGGCGGCCAGCGGCGAACGGCCGCGCGGCTTGTAGTCCTCCACCTCGGGCAGCACGACCGGCAGGTCCTCGTCGGGCACCGGCACGGCGCCGCAGTTCGGGCAGTGGATGATCGGGATCGGCGTGCCCCAGTAGCGCTGACGCGAGATCAGCCAGTCGCGCAGGCGGTAGTTGACCGAGGCGTGGCCCTTGCCCTCGCGCTCGAGCCACGCGACGATCGCGCCCAACGCCTCGCGGTTGGGCCTGCCGTCGAACTCCGGGGCGGAGCTCACGAGCGGCCCGTCGCCGGTGTACGGCAGCTCGCCGTCGCCCCCCTCGATGACGCGCCTCACCGGCAGCCCGAACCGCTGCGCGAACGCGAAGTCGCGCTCGTCGTGCGCCGGGACGGCCATGATCGCGCCGGTGCCGTACTCCATCAGCACGTAGTCGGCGACGAACATCGGCAGCGCCTCGCCGTTGACGGGGTTCGTCACCGTGCGCCCGAGCGCGACGCCGGTCTTCTCCTTGTCGACGTCGCCGCGCTCGGTCTTGTCGGCCGTCAGCGCGCGGTTGACGTATTCGCGGACCTCGTCCTCGTGCTCGGTGCCCGCGGCGAGGCGCAGCACGTCGGGGTGCTCGGGCGCCAGGACGAAGAACGTCGCGCCGAACAGCGTGTCCGGGCGGGTCGTGAAGACGGGGTAGTCGGCGCCGAGGTCCTCGTTGCGAAACACCACCTCGGCGCCCTCGCTGCGGCCGATCCAGTTGCGCTGCATCGTCTTGACGTGCTCGGGCCAGCGGATCGCGTCGAGGTCCGCGAGCAGGCGGTCGGCGTAGTCGGTGATGCGAAAGAACCACTGCGTGAGCTGGCGCACCTCGACGAGCGCCCCGGAGCGCTCGCCGCGGCCGTCGACGACCTGCTCGTTGGCGAGCACGGTCTCCTCGACGGGATCCCAGTTGACGGCCGCCTGCTTCTGGTAGGCCAGGCCCGCCTTGAAGAGCTGAAGGAAGATCCACTGCGTCCACCGGTAGATCGCGCGGCTCGTGCGTGCCGAACTCGCGCGTCCAGTCGATCGACACGCCCCAGCGGCGGAACTGGCGCTGGAACTCCTCGATCGCGGCGTTCGTCGACACGCTCGGGTGCTGGCCGGTCTTGATCGCGTGGTTCTCCGCCGGCAGGCCGAACGCGTCGTAGCCCATCGGGTGCAGGACGCGGCGGCCGGTGCGGCGGTGGAAATGCGCGACGGCGTCGCCGACGGAGTAGACCTTCAGGTGCCCGATGTGCGGCTCGCCGCTGGGGTACGGCAGCATCTCGAGCACGTACGACGTCGGCCCCGCGGCCGCCTCGTCGTTGGAGACCTCCCAGGTCCCCTCGTCGGCCCACACCTTCTGCCAGCGGGGCTCGATCTCCGATGGGTCGTACTGGTGGTCGTCGGCAGCCATGGCTGGGCGCAAGGATAGGCGCCCCGGCCTCAGGCTCCGCGAGGCGGCTCAAACCGGCGCGCCACCCCCCGATGACGCGCCGGAGCTGAGCCGAGAGCTCGGGCTATACGGCCTGTGCGCTGAGGCCCGCGGCCTCGCGCAACACATCGGCCTTGCCGGTCTGCTCCCACGTGAAGTCCGGATCGTCGCGGCCGAAGTGCCCGTACGCGGCGGTCTTCTGATAGATCGGGCGATGCAGGTCGAGCTCTTGGCGAAACGCGCCGGGACGCAGGTCGAAATGCTCGTCGACGAGCGCCGCGATCCGCGTCGCGCTCGATCTTCTCGGTGCCGAACGTCTCGACCATCACGCTGACCGGATGCGCGACGCCGATCGCATACGCGACCTGCACCTCGACGCGATCGGCGATCCCCGCGGCGACGAGGTTCTTGGCCACCCAGCGCGCGGCATACGCGGCCGAGCGATCGACCTTCGAAGGGTCCTTGCCGCTGAACGCGCCGCCGCCGTGGCGGGCCATGCCGCCGTAGGTGTCGACGATGATCTTGCGGCCCGTCAGGCCGCAGTCGCCGACCGGGCCACCGATCACGAAGCGACCGGTCGGGTTGACGAGAAACTCGTCGCGCAACCTGTTCTCGTCGAACATGTCCGCGGGCAGGATCGGCAGCACGACGTGCTCCCAGAGATCGTTCTGGATGCGTTCGCGCGAGGCGCTGTCGGCGTGCTGCGTGGAGATCAGCAGCTTCTCGACCGCCACCGGCACGCCGTCGGCGTAGCGCACCGACACCTGCGTCTTGCCGTCGGGGCGCAGATAGCCCAGCGTGCCGTCGTGACGCACCACCGCCAGCTGCTTGGCGAGCTGGTGAGCCAGCGAGATCGCCAGCGGCATCAGCTCGTCGGTCTCGTTCGTCGCGTAGCCGAACATCATCCCCTGGTCGCCCGCGCCCGCGACGTCCAGCTCGTCGTCGTCGTCAGGATCGGTCTGCGTCTCATAGGAATGATCGACGCCCTGCGCGATGTCCGGCGACTGCTTGTCGATCGCGTTGAGCACCGCACACGAATCCGCCGAGAACCCCAGCTCGGCATCGATGTAGCCGATCCCGCGGATCGTCTCGCGAGCAACCTCCTGGATATCGACGAACGTCTCCGTCGAGATCTCCCCCGACACCACGACAAGGCCGGTGTTCACCAGGGTCTCGCAAGCGACACGGCCCGTCGGGTCGTCGCGCATGACGGCATCCAGCACGCCATCGGAGATCTGATCGGCGACCTTGTCGGGATGACCCTCGGTCACCGACTCAGAAGTGAAGAGGTACTCGTGCTGGGCGAAGTTGGTCATGCCGGAAGGCTATCGGGCATTCGAGCCGCGAGACGTGCGATCGCCGCCGGCGATCTCGCTGCGGCGCGCCTTGCGCTCGTTGAAGTCGATGATGAGCGGGATGCCGTCCATCCCGAATCTGGCCCGCATGCGGTTCTCGATGTAGTAGGCGTAGTCGCGCGTCACGCGCTGGCGCGAGTTGACCTGGATCGCGAAGCGCGGCGGGCGCTCGCCGATCTGCGCGGCGTAGAGCAGCTTGAGTCGATGGCCCTGCTTGGCCGGCGGCTGTCGCGCCTGCACGACCTCCCCGATGAAGCGGTTGAGCTCGGGCGTGGGGATGCGGCCCTGCATGCGGTCGCCGAGCGCGACGACCTCCTTGAGCAGGCGTTCCATGTTGCGGCCGGTCAGCGCGCTGGCGGTCAGCACCTTCGGGCGCAGGCGCAGCTTGTTGGCGACGTGCGCGCGCTCGTGGTCGAGATCGGCCTCGGTCATCTGCGCGGTGTCCCACTTGTTGAGGACGATCGCCGTCGCGCAGCCCGAGGTCATCGCGAGGTCCGCGATGCGCAGGTCCTGCTGGGTGACGCCGTCGTTGGCGTCGCAGACGACGAGCGCGACGTCGGCGCGCTCGGCCGCGCGCTGGGAGCGCAGCGTCGTGTAGTACTCGACGGACTCCGAGACCTTCGACTGTCGCCGCATGCCGGCGGTGTCGACGACGACGATCGTGCGCCCGTCGATCTGCAGCGGCAGGTCGATCGCGTCGCGCGTGGTGCCGGCGACGTCGGAGACGATCACGCGATCGGAGCCGACGAAGCGGTTGACGAGCGAGGACTTGCCGACGTTCGGGCGGCCGATGACGGCGAGGCGGATGAGCGTCTCGTCGATCTCCTCGTCGTCCTCGGGCAGCAGGTCGACGAGCCGGTCGAGCAGGTCGCCCGTGCCGAGACCCTGCGCCGCGGAGACCGCCATCGGCTCGCCGAAGCCGAGCCGGTGCGCCTCGACGGCGAGCGGGATGTCCTTGGCGCTGTCGATCTTGTTGGCCGCCACGACGACCGGCATGTGGGCGCGGCGCAGCAGGTCGGCGAGCTCGTCGTCGCCGGGCCGCAGGCCGGCCTTGGCGTCGAAGACGAACAGCGCGACCTGGGCGTCGGCCAGCGCCGCCTTGGCCTGGTCGCGGATCGAGCCCGAGATCGGGTCGGGATCCTCGTTGTCCATCCCGCCCGTGTCGATGAGCGTGAAGCGCCGGCCATTCCACTCCGTGGCGATCTCCTTGCGATCGCGCGTGATCCCGGCGCGCTCGTGGACGACCGCCTCGCGGCTGTTCGTCAGCCGGTTGACGAGCGAGGACTTGCCGACGTTCGGATATCCGACGACCGCGACCTTCATCGGACGGCCTGCACGAGGCGCGCGATCTTCGCGACGACCTCGTCGATGCTCAGCCCGGTCGTGTCGACGCGCAGCGCATCGGGCGCGGGCGCCAGCGGCGAGTGCTCGCGCGTCGCGTCGCGCGTGTCGCGCTCGCGCTGCTCGGCGAGCACCTGCTCGGGATCGACGCCGAGTTGCTCGGCGCGTCGGCGCGCGCGCTCCTCGGGGGAGGCGGTGAGGAAGACCTTCAGCTCGGCGTCGGGCGCGACGACGGTGCCGATGTCGCGGCCCTCGGCAACGTAGTCACCGTCGCGGATCATGTTGCGCTGCAGCGCGACGAGGTGGCCGCGCACCTCGGGGCGGGCAGCGACCTCCGACGCGCGGGCGCTGACCCGGGGCGTGCGGATCTCAGCGGTGACGTCCTCGCCGCCGAGGGTCACGCGTCCGTCGCCGAGCTCGATCTCGCTCTCCAGCGGATCCTCCGCGCCGCGCAGCTCCGCCAGCGCCACGCAGCGGTACATCGCCCCGCTGTCGAGGTACGTGAAGCCGAGCGCGTCGGCGACCGCGCGCGCGACGGTCGACTTGCCGGCCCCGGCGGGGCCGTCGATGGCGATGAGCATGGTCTGAGCATAGGAGCCGCCACCTCGGCGGCGGCGCGGCGCCGCCGGCGCGCCGGCTACGCCAGAGCCGCGAGGTCGTCGAAGAAGCCCGGGTAGGAGACCGCGGCGGCCTCCATCCCGACGACGTCGACGCCCTCCTGCGACGCCAGACCGGCGACCGCGCCGAGCATCGCCATCCGGTGGTCGCCGCCCGCGTCGATCGTCCCGCCGCGCAGGGACCCGGCCCCCGTGACCACGAACCCGTCGTCGGTCGCCTCGATCGTCGCGCCGAGCCCGCGCAGCCCCTCGACGACGCCGGCGATCCGGTCGGACTCCTTGACGCGCAGCTCCTGCGCCCCGCGCACCACCGTCTCCCCCTCGGCGAAGCAGCCCAGCAGCGCCACCAGCGGCAGCTCGTCGATCGCCAGCGGCACCTCGCCGGCCTCGACCACGGTCCCGACCAAGGGCCCCGATGACACGTCGATGTCGCTGACCGGCTCGCTCGGCGCGACGACCGCCGACGGCTCCTCGAGGTCCCCGAGCACGACCGCGCCCATCCGCTCGAGGATCCGCAGAAATCCCGTGCGCGTCCAGTTGACGCCGACGTCGCGCACGACGAGCCGCGAGCCCTTCACGAGCACCCCGGCGGCGATCATGAACGCCGCCGACGACAGGTCGCCGGGCACGACGAGACTCTGCGCGTCGAGCTCGTCGGTGCACGTGACCGACACCGTCAGCCCGTCGCGCGTCACCGCGACGCCGGCGCCGGCGAGCATCCGCTCGGTGTGGTCGCGGCTCGGCGCCGGTTCGGCGACGCTCGTCGTCCCCGTGGCCCCAAGGCCGGCGAGCAGCACGCACGACTTCACCTGGGCGCTCGCCATCGGCATCTCGTAGGCGATCGCCGACAGCGGCGCGCCGTAGACGACGAACGGCGCAAAGCGCCCGTCGGTCGCGCGTATGTCGGCCCCCATGAGGCGCAGCGGATCGGCGATCCGGTCGACCGGGCGGCCGCGGATCGAGCTGTCGCCGTCGAGCACGAAGATGCGCCCCTCCTGCGCCGCCAGCCACCCCGGCAGCAGGCGCATGAGCGTTCCGGCGTTGCCGACGTCGATCGGGCCGCCCGGCTCGCGCGCCTCGCGCAGCCCGCTGCCGCGCACGACGACCGTGCCGTCCTCGTGCTCCTCGACGAGCGCGCCGACGGCCCGCAACGCCTCCAGCGTCGACAGCGTGTCCTCCGCGCGCAGGTAGTTGGAGATCCGCACCGGCTCGGACGACATCGCGCCGAGCAGCGCCGCGCGGTGGGAGATCGACTTGTCCGGCGGCGCGGTGACGCTGCCGCGCAGGCGGCCTGAGGGCTCGAAGCGAACCGTGGTCAC
Organism: uncultured Actinomycetes bacterium; assembly: GCA_963746165.1. Taxonomy (GTDB): domain Bacteria; phylum Actinomycetota; class Thermoleophilia; order Solirubrobacterales; family Solirubrobacteraceae; genus CADCVQ01. The sequence goes on from CAVVAG010000018.1 coordinate 331,354, forward strand.
GGCGCGGTCCTACGCCGCCGGATACCCGAGATCGGCGATGAGCCCGATCGCGCGCTGCGCCGCGGACGGGTCGAGCCACAACATGACCATGCCCGTGCGGTTGTCGGCCTCGGGCGCAAGCGACATGTCCGAGATGTTGATGCCGGCCCGACCCAGCGCCAGCGCGATCTCGGCGACGACGCCGGGCTGGTTGGGAACGACGGCGCAGACCTGCTGCACCTCGCCGGCGTCCGCGCCCGCGAGGCCGACCTGCAGCAGCGCGCCGCGCTGGCGGGCGGCGACCGCCTGCCACGCGTCGAGGGCCGCGCCGTCGCCGGCGTCCAGCAGCGCGCGCACCTCCCGCAGCCTCCGCACGAGATCGTCGACCTGCGCCCCCAGCGCGTCGCGGTTGGCGCTGTAGATCTGCGCCCACAGCGCGGGGTTGGAGCCCGCGACGCGGGTCGCGTCGCGGAAGCTCGGGCCGGTCGCGGGCAGCGTCTCGCCGCCGAGCGCCTCGGCCGCCTGCGCGACGAGCAGGTTGGCCACGACGTGCGGCAGGTGCGACACGACGGCCATCAGCCGGTCGTGGTCGTCGGGCGCGATCGCGGTGGGCACGGCGCCGAGCCCGGCGACGAAGTGCGCCAGCCGCTCGTACAGCACGCCCGGCGTGGCGGCGCGCGGGGTGAGGTACCAGGTCGCACCCTCGAAGAGGTTCGCGCGAGCGTGCGCGACGCCCGTGGCCTCGGCGCCCGCGAGCGGATGGCCGCCGATGAAGGACGGCGAGTCGACGGCGGTGACGAGCGCGGCCTTCGTGGACCCCACGTCGGTGACAGCCGCGCCGGGCAGCGCGTCGCACAGCGCGCGCACCGTCGCCGGCAGCGCATCGACCGCGACCCCGGCGATCGCGACGTCGGCGCTGCCGATCGCGTCGATGGTCGTGACCGCCTCGTCGATGGCGCCGCGCTCGAGCGCGAGCTGCAGCGGTTCCGGGCTGCGGTTGTAGCCGATCACGTATGCGCCCAGCCGCTCCCGGGCGGCCAGGCCGATCGAGCCGCCGATGAGGCCGATTCCGGCGACCGCGACCCTCACGAGCGGCGCAGCCGGCGAGCGCTCTCGCCCATCTACGCGCGGCGGTGGCGCACCGCGGCGGCGAGACCGGCGAGCACGTCGACGGTCGCGTCCCAATCCATGCAGGCGTCGGTGATCGACTGCCCGTACGTCAGCTCGTGGCCGTCGGCGACGTCCTGGCGGCCCGCCACGAGGAACGACTCGAGCATCACGCCGCAGATCGCGCGGCTGCCGCCCGCGACCTGGGCGCCGATCTGCGACGCGACAAGCGGCTGGCGCGCGTGGTCCTTGGCGCTGTTGTCGTGCGAGGCGTCGATCACGAGCCGCTCCGCCAGGCCGGCGCCGCGCAGCTTCGCGAGCGCGCCCTCGACCCCGGCGGCGTCGTGGTTGGGCTCGCCCGAGCCACCGCGCAGGATGACGTGGCCGTCCGGATTGCCGGTCGTGTGCAGGATCGCCGGCGTGCCGCTGTGATCGACGCCCGCGAAGGAGTGCGTGGCCGCGGCCGCGCGCACGGCGTCGACGGCGACCTGGACGTTTCCGTCCGTGCGGTTCTTGAAGCCGACGGGCATCGACAGGCCGGAGCCGAGCTGGCGGTGGATCTGGCTCTCGGTCGTGCGCGCGCCGATCGCCGCCCACGAGACGGTGTCGGAGATGTACTGCGGCGTGATCGGATCGAGGAACTCGCAGCCGACCGGCAGGCCGAGGCGCAGGACCTCGAGCAGCAGCTCACGGGCGGCGCGCACGCCGGCGTCGACGTCGCCCGAGCCGTCGAGATGCGGGTCGTTGATGAGGCCCTTCCAGCCGGTCGTGGTGCGCGGCTTCTCGAAGTACACGCGCATGGCGACGAGCAGGTCCTGCTCGTGGCGCTCGGCCTCGGCGCGCAGGCGGCGCGCGTAGTCGAGCGCGGCGTCGGGGTCGTGCACGCTGCACGGGCCGACGACGACGAGCAGCCGGTCGTCGAGGCCGTCGAGGATGGCCTCGACCTCGGCTCGTCCGCGCAGGACCAGCTCCGCCATCTCGGGCTCGAGCGGCAGGTGCTCGAGCAGGTCGGCCGGCGTCGTCAGCGGCGAGACCCGCGCGATGCGCGTGTCGCGCACCGCTCCGGGCTCGACCACGCTGCCGGCGCGCGGTATGTCTTTCATCTCGATCACGGTCTCACTGGGTCCTTTCGAAGATTGAACGCCTGACAAAACGGACTGCGGGCGCTCGGCGAAAGGGCGAAGAAAGCGGGTGCGGTGAGCCGAGCGCCTAGATAAATCGCCAGGCGAGATACCGACGCGCGTCCGTAAAGCTGGTGCGAGCGCTGTCGGTGGACCGGATCATCCAAACGGATCCTAGAGGACTTGGGCGAGGGCGTCGAGGAAGCGGGCGTTTTGACTCGGTGTGCCATAGGTCACGCGCAGCGCTCCCTCGCGCCCGAGCGCGGTTCCGGCGCGCACGAGCACGCCGCGCTCGGCGAGCCCCCGGACCACGGCGGCCTCGTCGGCGCCGTCGGGGAGGTCGAACCAGCAGAAGTTCGCCTGCGACTCGGCCGGCTCGATGCCGAGGGCGTTCAGCCCGGCCTCGACCTCTGACGCGCGCGACGATCGCGCGCTCGACGCGCTCGGCGACGGAGTCCTGGTGCCTGAGCGCCTCGATCGCGGCGGCCTGGGCGGCGGAGTTGCAGAAGAACGGCTGGCGCACGGCGCCGACCGCGCGCGGAAAGTCCTCGCTGCCGCACAGGGCGTAGCCGACCCGCAGCCCGCACAGGCCGTGGACCTTCGAGAACGTCCGCAGCAGCACGAGGTTGGGATGGCGCGGCAGCAGGTCGAGCGTCGCGTCGGGGTCGTCGAGCAGGCTGAACTCGCAGTACGCCTCGTCGACGATCAGCGCCACGTGGTGCGGCACCCGCGCGGCGAACGCCGCGATCGCCTCGTAGGGCAGCGCCGTCGAGGTCGGGTTGTTGGGGTTGCAGACGATGACCAGCCGCGTCGCCGCGGTGATCTCCTGCGCCATCGCGTCGAGGTCGTGGCGCTGCTCGCCGTCGAGCGCGACGGTGATCGCGCGGGCACCCGAGGCGGCCGCGAGGTGCGGGTAGACGCTGAACGACGGCCACGCGTAGACGAGCTCGGCCCCCGGCTCGAGCAGCGCCTCGCCGGCGGCGAGCAGGATGTCGCAGGAGCCGTTGCCGACCGCGATCCGGTTCGGGGCGACGCCGTAGCGGTTGCCCAGCGCGCGCCGCAGCGCGGAGTTCGATGGGTCCGGATAGCGGTTGACGCCCGCCAGCGCCCGCTGCGCGGCCGCGACGACCGCGGGCAGCGGCGGGTCGGGCGACTCGTTGGAGGCGAGCATCGCGACGTCGTCGGGCAGCGAGTAGCCGTCGGCCACCGGGTAGACCGGGATGCGCCGCACCCGCTCGGAGAACTCGATCGCCACGCGGTCATTGTTCCGCATCGCGGGCGCGGGCCTGCGGCCGCCCGGGCTACAGCAGGACGGCGACGAGCACGGCGAGGATGATGAACGCGACGAGCACGCCCGCCCCCAGCGCATAGCGCTGGTACTGGGAGCGCCAGTACTCCGGGTCGGCCTGGTCGCGCGTGTGGTGGCCCTCGGGCGGGACGCCGACCCAGTTCTCGTCCTCTTCCTTCGTGGCGCGACTCATACCCGTTCCTCCGGTTCGATCGGTTCAGACGCGATGCGGTAGCCGCCGTAGGCGACGAGGATGCCCGCGAGCAGCGCGCTGTACGCGCCGTAGCCGAGCTCGTCGGTCAGCCGCACGAGCTTGATGACGAGCACCACCGCGACGAAGATCCCGAGGATCAGGTGAACCTGCGACCACGGGACGGGCAGGGTGGGCAGGCGGACGGCCACGAGCCTGGCCAGCACGATCTGGACGATCATGACCGCGGTGAGCACGACCGCGGCGATGCCGTAGCCCGCGTAGGGCTGCTGCACGCCCGTGGCCGTCGTGTCGATGAGCCGCTCGAGCTCCGCGCCGAGCCTGATGTCGTGCCAGGGCAGGAACAGCAGGTCGGCGATCAGCAGCAGCCCCGCGACGAGCACGATCCGCTCACCGTGCGACAGCCGGCCGGCGCGTCCCCTCACTGCGCGCCCTCCAGATCCTGTCGCAGCGCCCGCGCCTCGCCGAGGTAGACGTGACGGGCGACGTGGTTGTCGGGCGCGTGGTAGTGCATCAGCACGCGGATGACGCGCGGCAGCGCGCCCGGCACCGGCACCTCGCGGGCGCACAGCAGCGGCACCGCCGAGAAGCCCATGTTGCGCGCGGCGACGGCGGGAAACTGCGCGTCGAGGTCCTCGGTCAGCGTGAAGATGCAGCTGACGACGTCGCTGGGATGCAGGTCGTTGAGCTTGAGGATCTCGCGCAGCAGCCACTCGGTCGCACCGAGGATCGCCTGGGCGTCGTTGCGGTCGACCGACGAGGCCCCGCGCAGGGCGAAGAGCCGCATACGGCGGCGAGTCTACGACGAACCGCCCGTGGCTACCGCGCTGCCGCCGAGCCCCTGCGCAGCCCCTCGACCTCGGCTGCCTTCAGGCGCCGGTGGGCGCCCTCCGGGAGGTCGTCGAGGCGCAGCGGGCCGAAGCGGATGCGCTGCAGCGTGTTGACGCGATGCCCGACGGCCTCGCACATCCGCTTGACCTGATGGTTGCGGCCCTCGTGGATGGTGAGCTCGAGTACGCCGGGCTTGACCTGGCGCACCTTCGCCGGCGCGGTGCGGCCGTCGTCGAGCTCGACGCCCTCGCGCAGCGTGCGCAGCGCACGCTCGGCGACGGGCACGGGCCGGACCGTCGCCCGGTACGTGCGCGGGACCTCGAAGGAGGGGTGCGTCAGGCGCTGCGCCAGGTCGCCGTCGTTCGTGACGAGGATCAGGCCGGTGCTGTCGGCGTCGAGGCGGCCGACCGGGTACAGCCGCGCGCCGCGGGACGGGACGAGGTCGACGACCGTGCGCCGGCCGTGGGTGTCGGCGGCCGTCGAGAGCACGCCCGTCGGCTTGTTGACGAGGAACACCATCCGCTCCTCGGGGCCCTCGAGGTACTTGCCGTCGACGGCCACGCCGCTGTCGATGTCGACGTCTCGCGCGGGATCGGTGACGGTCTTGCCCGCGATCGACACGCGACCGTCGCGGATGATCTCCTCCGCGCCCCGTCGTGACGCGACACCGGCATGGGCGAGGAACTTGGCGAGGCGCACGCCTACGATGGTCGCAGGTGGCCCCTCAGCCCAACCTCTTCTATCCCGAGATGATGCATTTCGCGCTGCCGCTGCACGCGACCCGCGAGGAGCTCATCGAACTGGCCAAGGTCTGGGCCGAGGCGCACGAGCTGCACGTCTCGATCGAGCGCTTCTTCCCCGACTACCTCGTGGCCGCCGTCGCGCGCGGCGGCGACCTCGAGACGGCGATCGCCGAGTTCGAGCCGGTGCGGCGGATCGCGCTTCGCGAGGCGCCCTTCGAGGTCGTCGCGGCCAACCACGTCCAGCATCTCGCGATGAACCGCGAGAGCTTCACGATCGTCCTCGAGCCGGTGTCCGAGGACGGGCTGCGCGCGACGGCGCTGGCCTCGAAGATGGGCGACGAGGAGAAGCTGCGCTGGTGGGTCGGGCTCGCCCGTGAGTCGGCGGCCGGCTGGCATCGCGGCGCCTGGGCCGTCGAGCCCGGCGGGCGGCGCAAGTTCGTCTCGGACCACTGGTACACGCCCGCCGCCTACGAGCTCGCGGCCGCCGGCGTGCCGATGCTCTCCTCGCACGGCAGCGCGACGTTCGAGTTCGATCCTCCGGGCTGAGCCGCGCCTCGTGCCGCCCCTACGATGGGGGCATGGATCTCGAGCGGCTGCAGCGCACGCTGGACGACGCCGGCGAGCCGGCCTTCCGGGCGCGCCAGGTGTGGTCGTGGGCCGCCCGTGGCGCGAGCGGCTACGAGGCGATGACCGACGTGCCGGCGGCGCTGCGCGCGCACCTGGCCGAGGCCGTCCCGTTCTCGACGCTGACGGTGGCCGAGGAGGCGCACGCCCGCGACGGCACGGTGAAGTCGCTGTTTCACACCGCGGACGGGCGCGCGGTCGAGGCGGTGCTGATGCGCTATACGCGACCGGCGCGCGCTCGCTGTGCCTGTCGTCGCAGTCGGGATGCCCGCTGACGTGCACGTTCTGCGCGACGGGCGCGATGAGGTTCGGCCGCAACCTGACCGCCTCGGAGATCCTCGACCAGGCGCTGCACTTCCGGCGCATCGAAGCCGTCGACCATGTCGTGTTCATGGGCATGGGCGAGCCGATGATGAACCTCGACCACGTGCTCGCCGCCTGCGAGCGCCTGCCCGACCTCGGCGTGACGCATCGGCGCACGGCGATCTCGACCGTCGGCTGGATCCCCGGCATCGACCGCCTCGCGCAGACCGACATGCCGATCCGCCTCGCGCTCTCGCTGCACGCCGCCGACGAGGCGCTGCGCTCGCAGATCATGCCGGTCAACGACCGCTACCCGCTGGCCGACGTGCTCGAGGCCTGCCGGCGCTTCTACGCCGCCAAGCGCCGCATGGTCTTCGTCGAGTACGTGATGCTCGCCGGCGTCAACGACCGCTTCGAGCAGGCGGTGGCGCTCGCGAGGATCCTCGATCCGCGGGTCTTCAAGGTCAACCTCATCCCGTACAACCCGACGGGGTCCTACGACGGCTCCGGCCCCGACGCGATCGACGCGTTTCGCGCGGTGCTCGAGGAGCACGGGCTGCGTGCCACGGTACGACTGACGCGCGGCCGGGACATCGCGGCGGCGTGCGGGCAGCTGGCCGCGGCCGGCGCCGCCTGAGCGATCGCGCGGTGGCCAGGTCAGGCGGGAGCCGCGTCGCCGGCGCGCTGCTCCCCGGCGCGCAGCAGGCGGTCGCGCAGGTCGGCCTGCTCCTCGGGCGACGGATCCCACTCGACGACGCTCGGCAGCGCCTTCAGCGAATCCAGCCCGAACAGCCTGAGGAAGAGGTCCGTCGTGCGATACAGGACCGCGCCGAACTGCGAGCGTCCCGCCTCCTCGATGACGCCGCGCTCCTCGAGCGTGGCGGTCGCCGACTCGGCGGCGACACCGCGGATCCGCGTGATCTCCGGTCGCGAGACGGGCTGCAGGTAGGCGACGATCGCCAGCGTCTCGGCCTGCGCCGGCGTCAGCGGCGGGGTCCGCGGCTTGGCCAGCAGGCGTCGCGCGGCCTCCTCGCAGACCGGATCGGTGGCCAGTGCGAGGCCGCCGCCGACGCGCTTGAGCTGCAGCCCGCGCGCGCCCGGCGCGTACGCGCGGTCGAGCTCGGCCACCGCGCCCGCCACCTCGTCGGGCTCGCAGCCCGTCGCCTCCGCCAGCTCCTCGGCGCTGACCGGATCGGGCGACAGGAACAGCAGCGCCTCGATGATCCGCGCGAGCTCGCTCGGAGCGCTCATGACGCCGGCCCCGCCGTCCACGCCGGCTGCGGCTCGCGCGCGGCGCGCGCGATCGTGATCTCGCCGAACGGCTCGGCCTGCTCCCACGTCGCCTCGCCCTGCTTGTAGAGCTCGAGCAGCGCGAACAGCGTGACCGCGACCGTCACGCGATCGGCGCCGCGCACCGCCTCGTCGAACGTCGTGGCGCCGCGGCGCAGCAGCGCGCGCAGATGCGTGAGGCGCTCGGCGGTCGTCACGCGCGGGACCGAGAGGTGCCCGAGCGACAGGATGGGCGGCACCCGCAGCAGCCCGCCGAGCGCGGAGCCCAGGCGGCGCGGGCCGTAGACCGCGCCGGCCTCGGCGAGGCTCGTGCGGCGCAGGTCCGGCGGCAGCGGCGCGCAGCGGTAGCGCACGCCGGCCTCCCCCGCCAGCCGCGCCGCGAGGTGCTCCGCGGCCCGCCGGTAGCGCTGCGCCTCGAGCATCCGCGCCAGCAGCTCCTCCGCCGCCTCACCGGGCTCGAAGTCGGGCAGCTCGTCGTCCTCGCGCGGCAGCATGAGCCGCGACTTGAGCTCCAGCAGGGCCGCGATGAGCACGAGGAACTCGGTGGCGACCTCGAGGTCGAGCTCGCCGCGCGCCGCGAGGTGGTCGAGGTAGGCGATGACGATCTCGGCCAGCTGCACCTCGAGCAGGTCGATCTCGTCGCGCAGCACGAGCGTCAGCAGCAGATCGAAGGGGCCGGAGAAGACCTCGAGATCGAGCTCGAGCGAGGCAACGGTCATCTCGCGCAGGCTAGCGGCGCGACCGGACTCCTCGCGCCGGGGCGACGGGTCCGCGCACACCAGGCGACGAGGTGCATCGTGATTGCGCGCCGTGCAGGAGCGACGCTGTCGGCGCCACCGCTGCGTGGTTCACACAAATACCTGCGACGGGTGGTGAACGTCCCCGCACACCCGCGGGCCGCGCCCCCCCGGCGGCCGATCCCCCGTCCGACGGCGAAGTTACGACGCGGCGATGAGCAACGAGATCCCGAAGAGACCGAACAGGATCACGAGGATCACGACGATGTCGAAGGCGCCGAAGCTGCCGCGTTCATTGTTTGAGAGCATGCGGGCGACCATAGCGTCTAAATGCCAATTAAGCCATGGCTACGCCGCGCCTAAACGGCCGTGGCCTTCGGCGCGATCCCCAGCGACAGGCTCGTGTGCAGCCGCGGCGCTCGCCAGTCCTCCGGCAGCGTCTTCTCGATGCACAGCGCAGCGTCCCGCCCGCGGAGCTCCAGGCGCGCGATCTGGTTGTCGAACGTCGGCTCCTGCGCGAAGCTCCAGCGCATCCCCGGGGCCGGCACCCCGGCCGCCCGTGCGAGCCGTCGCGCGAACGCCGCGACGGGGCGGGTGAAGGCCGAGCGCAGCGCTCGGCGCTCGCGCTTGTCGAGCGGGTTTCGCACCGGCGAGCAGGTCGCCTGCAGGACACGGCTTGTCACCTCGCGCCCCGGAAACCACGCCTCGGCGAGGTAGGCATGGTGCACGTCGCCCGACAGCAGCGTGATCGTCGCCGGCGCGGGGCCGCGGCGGCCCGCGGCCACGTCCTCCAGCAGGACCGTCATGCGCGTGAAGCAGCCCTGGAAGGCGGCCCAGTGCTCGAGGTCGAGCGCCTGGCGCACGCGCTCGCCCAGCCGCGCGGCGAGCCTTCCCCACGCGCCGTCGCAGACGGCCTCGTTCCAGGCCTCGAGGTGGTGCATGCCGGGGGCGAGCATGACCGGCAGCGAGGTGCCGATGATGAGGTGGTCGAAGTCGCCGCTGCAGCGGTCCTCGACCCAGGCCCACTCGGCGTCGGAGAGCATCTGGCGCCGGCCCTGCGCGAGCACGCGGCCGGCCCGCGAGTCGACGACGACGAGCCGGGCGCGCCCGAAGTCGCGGCAGTAGCTCCAGCGCGCGCCGGCGACCTCCCGCACCGCGGTGCGGGCGAAGTCGCGGACGAGCGCCTCGCTGTCGCCCCCGGCCTCCTGCACAGCACAGAAGATCGGGTCGTCAAACAACGCCGCGGGCGAGAGGTTGCCGAGGTGCTGGTAGATCCAGTACGACATGTACGCACCCACCACGCGCTCCTCCCACCATGGCTTGGCCCGCATCTGCGCCACCCACGTCGCGGAGATGTTCCAGTCGTCGTGGACGTCGTGGTCGTCGAAGATCATCGTGCTGGAGACCGTCGACAGCAGCCAGCGCAGGGCCGGGTCACACCAGCTCTCGCGGTACAGCGAGGTGTACTCCTCGAAGTCGCCCACCTCGTCGGCTGGTGGGCCGTCCGAGCCGCGGCGACGGGTGATCAACTCCTTGGTCTGCGGAGACACCTCGTCGGCGTACACCTGGTCGCCGAGCAGCAGGAGCGCGTCGGGCCACTGCTCGCTCGGCTGGTGGCGCATGCGCTCGACGAGCGCCAGCAGCGCGTCGACCTCCCGGCCGGCCGGGTCGTCGTCCTTGCTCAGGACGTACGGCTCGGTGTGCGGCACCGACACGCGGCAGGATCCGAACGCCAGCTGCAGCTGCTCGTCGTGGGTGTGGGTGCGGATCACGCACGGCGGATACGGGTCGTCGGGCAGCGGCCAGCGGGTCACGCCGTCCAGCGCGACCTCGTAGGGCAGCGTGCTGCCGGGCTCGAGGCCGTCGACGAGCACGAGCGCGTAGTGATGGCCGGCGACGGTGAACGTCGTCGCGCTGCGGCCGAGGACGGTGACCGCGCACGGGTGCGTCCGTCTCGACCCAGACCGTGGCCTCGGTGTCGGAGACGTAGCGCAGCAGGGGGCCGAGCACGAGGTCGGGCACGTGGTCGTCCTACCCGGTGCGTCGCTGCCGCGGTCCGACCCCCATCGCGTCGCGCACGTCGGCGAGCGTCGGCGCGGCGATCGCGCGCGCCTTCTCGGCGCCGGCCGCCAGCGCCTCCTCCAGCCGCTGCTCGTCCGCGCGGATCTCGGCGTAGCGCTCCTGCAGCGGTGCGAGCTCGGCGACGACGGCGTCGCCGACGGCCGCCTTCAGGTCACCGTAGCCGCGCGCCGCCGCCATCTCGGCCTCGATCTCCTGCTGCGACACGTCGCGCATCACCGCCAGGATGTCGATGAGGTTCGTGACGCCGGGCTTGTCGTCGCCGCGGCGCAGGACGGGCGGGTCGTCGGAGTCGGTGACGGCGCGCCTGAACTTCTTGCGGATCGTGTCCGGGTCGTCGAGCAGCAGCACCGTGCCCTGCTCGCTGCCACCGGTCGTGGACATCTTGCGCGTGGGCTCCTGCAGATCGCGCACACGCGCCCCGACCGCCGGGATCCGGTGCTCGGGCACGACGAGGATGTCGTCGCCGTAGCGCGCGTTGAAGCGCTGGGCGATGTCGCGCATGAGCTCGAGGTGCTCACGCTGGTCCTCCCCGACGGGCACTTCGTCGGCGCGGTAGGCGAGCACGTCGGCGGCCTGCAGCACCGGGTACAGCAGCAGGCCCGCCGAGACGAGCTCGCGCTGCGCCGCGGACTTGTCGCGAAACTGGTGCATCCGGTTGAGCTCGCCGAGCGCCGTGACCGACGTCAGCAGCCAGCACAGCTCGGTGTGCTCCTTCACGTCGCCCTGGCGAAAGAGGACGCAGCGCTCCGGGTCCAAGCCGGCCGCGAGCAGCACCGCCGTCGTGTCGTGGACGCGCTCTCGCAGCTCCTTCGGGTCGTAGGCGACGGTGGTCGCGTGCAGGTCGACGATGCAGTAGATCGCCGGATCCCCGCGATCCTGCCCGGCGACGTACTGCTGGATCGCGCCGATGTAGTTGCCGAGGTGCTTGCGGCCGGTCGGCTGGATGCCGCTGAAGATGACGTGGGCCACGGCTTTCACGCTACTGGGCGCGCGCGAGCAACAAGGCCCAGAGGTCGGCCGCCAGCTCCGCCGGCCGCTCGTCGAGGTCGACCCACGTCGCGCGGACGATCTGCCAGCCGACGGCGCCCAGGCGCCGGGTGCGGCGGCGGTCGGTCACGAAGCTGGGGTCGTTGTCGTGGAACGTGCGGCTGTCGAGCTCCAGCCCGATGCGGCGATCGATCCACGCAATGTCGAGCGTGAACGGCTCGCCGTGGACCTTCACGGTGTAGTTGCGCACGTACTCCGGGAAGTCGTGGTCGCGCATGAAGCCGATCGCGCGCCGCTCGAACTGCCCGATCGGGATGCCGCGGCCGCGGTCGTGCCGGGCGATCGCGCGCCGCAGCGCGCCGATGCCGTGGTGGCCGGGCGCACGCGCGATGGTCGCCTGGATGGACGGCCGATGCAGCTTGCGCTGGACGCGCGCCTCGTCGACCGCCGCCTGTAGCTCGGGCTCACGAAGGTCGGCGGCGAGATCGAGCAGCGTGCGGGCGACCCTCGTGAACCGAAGACCGCGCCTGGTCGTGACGTCGCGGGGGTCGAGCCGTGCGAAGTGCACGCGCATGCCGCCACGCGAACGGCGCCGCGTCGGCGCGGTGACGTCGACGAGACGCGCCGGCGGCCCGCGCAGCACGGCATGCTCGTGCCCTGCGGACCGGTGGGTCAGCGCCGCCTCCGGCCCGTTCGCCAGGATCGCCGCCCACAGGACGCCGTCCGGCGTCAGTGCCCCGATTCGGTAGATGCCCGTGCGCTCGCGCACGAGCCAGCCCGCTGCGGCGAGGCGGTAGATGCGGTCGTCGTCGACCCCCAGCCCCACGAGCTGCCCGCGCGCGACGGCCCCGCCCTGCCGCCGAGCCAGGCGCGCCACCCGCTCGCCCAGCGGGGGTGTGTCACCTGGTCCGCTATATCCGCGTACAACGTGCGCCACCCCCTGAGCCTGGCAGCTCCCACGGCATGCGACACGCCGCAGATGCGACGATTCTGCGGCGATTGGGCTAGCCCGTGACCGCCTTGTGCAGGTTCACCCGGCCGAGCCCGAACTGCGGGTCGCGACCCGCCGGCCCGAGGTCGTCCACGGCGGCATCCAGCCGCGCCCGCCACGCGGCCGGCCCGCCGGGGACGCGCGCCGCGATCAGCGCCGCCACACCGGCGACGTGCGGCGTGGCCATCGACGTTCCCGACGCCGCGCGATAGCCGCCGTTTCGCCAGGCCGAGACGATGTCGACGCCCGGCGCGGCGATCTCGACCTTGCCGTTGGCGGTGGAGAACGCCGCATGCCGATCGCGCCGGTCGGTCGCCGCGACCGACACGACCTCGGGATATCCGGCCGGGTACTCGACCGTCGCCCCGCCGCTGTTGCCGGCGGCGGCCACGATCAGCGCCTCCCGGCTCGCAGCGACGACGGCGTTGCGCAGCGTCACCGAGCTCTCCATCACGCCCAGCGACAGCGAGATGACCTTCGCGCCCGTCCCGGCGAGGTAGCCGATGCAGTTCGCGATCCCGGCGACCGCGCCGGCGCCCTTGCGGTCCAGCGCCTTGCAGACGGCCAGCGGCGAGTTGAACGCGACGCCCGTCACGCCACGGCCGTTGTTCGCGCGCGCCGCGGCCGTGCCGGCGACGTGCGTGCCGTGACCGTTGTCGTCGCTGCAGCGGCCGCTGACGAGCGTCGGGTCGGCCAGCAGCGGCAGCGTGACGAGCCCGAGCACGTCGATGCCGAACGACTTCACCCCCGCGCAGTCGACGATCTTCCCGGCGAGATCCTCGTGCGATGCCAGCACGCCGGTGTCGACGATGCCGATCTTCACGCCGTCGAGCGCCGCGGGGAAGGTGCTCAAGCCCGGCGGCGTCCCAGCCCTCCGGCGCGTCGATGTCGGCGTCGGCCGTCCCGGCGTCCTGACCGGTGTTGTGCAGGCCGTACAGCTCGCCGAAGCGCGGGTCACCGGGAATCGCCGTCGCGCGCGCGATGTAGTTCGGCTCGGCGTAGAGCACCCCGCGCGCGCGGTTCAGCCGCGCCGCCGCCCTGGCCGGATCGCCCGCGACGCGCACGACCTGGGCGCCGACGCCGCGGACGGCTCCCAGCGTCTCGATGACGCCCGCGACGCCGCGGGCGAGCGAGCGCTGCAGCGGCGAGGCCCGATCGGCGTACCTGACGATCACCGTACGCGCGTCGTAGCCGACGCTCGCAGCGTGGGGCGCCTTCGCCGCCCGCTTCGCCGCGATGGCCGGAGTCGCCGCCGCCGCTCACGGCCAGCCCAGCCGTCGCCAGCCAGATCCACAGCGCGCGTCGCATCCTTGCCCGGCCTCTCATGCAGCGGCGGACCATACGGCGGCCCGGCTGCGACTGCCAAGAACGAACCCGCGCGGCGGCCGGGCTGGCTGGAGCGGCTGGCAGAGCGTCTGGCGCACGCGCGGGCGCTTCGCCGCGCCGGCCTCGTCGAGCCGCCGCACCGGCGTCCCGTAGGGCGCGTTGCGCGCGATGTCCGGATCGTCCGCGGCCTCGGCGACGATCGCCACGATCGCGTCCACGAACGCATCCAGCGTCTCACGCGTCTCCGTCTCGGTCGGCTCGACGAGCAGCGCCTCCTCGACGACGAGCGGGAAGTACACGGTCGGCGGATGCATGCCGTGGTCGAGCAGCCGCTTGGCCAGATCCGCCGTGCGGATCCCGAGCTCCTTCTTCATCGGCGCGCCGCTCAGCACGAACTCGTGCATGCAGCGCTCGCCGAACGCGAGCGGCAGCGTGTCGCCGACCTCCTCGCGCAGCCGCGCCAGCACGTAGTTGGCGTTGAGCACCGCCACCTCGGAGACGTCCTTCAGTCCCTCGGCCCCAAGCGAGCGGATATATGCGTAGGTTCGGACGAACACGCCGTAGTTGCCCTGGAAGCCGCGCAGCTTGCCGATCGACTTCGAGCCCGGCCCGTCGCGCTGGTCGAGGTCGTACACCGGCGGGCCACCGTTGGCAGACGGCCGGCGCACGACCTGCGGGCGCGGCAGGAACGGCTCGATGCGGTCGGACACGGCGATCGGGCCGGCGCCCGGCCCGCCGCCGCCGTGCGGCTGCGTGAACGTCTTGTGCAGGTTGAAGTGCACGATGTCGAAGCCCATGTCGCCGGGCCGCGAGTAGCCCATGATCGCGTTGAGGTTCGCGCCGTCGTAGTACAGCGTCGCCCCCGCCTCGTGGACGATCTTCGCGATCGCCTCGATGTTCGGATCGAAGATGCCCAGCGTGCTCGGGTTGGTGAGCATGAGGCACGCGACCGACTCGTCGGTCTTCGCGCGCAGGTCGTCGAGGTCGACGCCGCCGTCCGCGTCCAGCGCGACCTTCACGACCTCGTAGCCGGCCATCGTCACCGTCGCCGGGTTCGTGCCGTGGGCGCTGTCGGGGGTGAGGACCTTCGTGCGCTCCTCGCCGCGGTCGGCGTGGTAGGCGCGGGTCAGGAGCACGCCGGCGAGCTCGCCGTGCGAACCGGCCGACGGCTGCAGCGAGACGTGCGGCAGCCCGGCGATCTCGGCCAGCGCCTGCTGCAGGTTGTACATGAGCTCCAGCGCGCCCTGGGCGCGGCGCGGCGCCTGCAGCGGGTGCAGCCGGGCGTGGCCCGGCAGCGCCGCCACGCGCTCGTGCAGGCGCGGGTTGTGCTTCATCGTGCACGAGCCGAGCGGATAGAAGCCCGAGTCGAGGTCGAAGTTGCGCTTGGACAGGTTCACGTAGTGGCGCACGATCTCCGGCTCGCTGCACTCGGGCAGACGCGGCGCCTCCGCGCGGCGCAGCCCCTCCGGGATGAGGCCGTCGACCGGCGGCACGTCGAGCGCGGGGGCGCGGAACGCGCGCCGCCCGGGGGCGCCCTTCTCGAAGATCGTCGTCGCGTGCTCGCGCTGCTGCGGCGTGGAGCCCGCCTGCGTGGTGGCCGGGATGCTCACGAGCTCACCCCCGCGCGCGTCCCGACCGATGCGCGCTCCGCGGCCACCGCCGCGCCCAGCACCTCCGCCAGCCGGTCGATGTCCTCGCGCGAGCGCTGCTCGGTGATCGCGACGAGCAGCCCGTCGCCGTGCTCCGCGTAGGAGCGCGCCAGCGCGTAGCCGGCGTTCACGCCGCCGACCGCGCAGCGCTCGAGCACGCGCTCGACGCCGTCGAGCCCCTCGACCTCCAGGCGCAGCGCGAACTCCCGCACGACCGGCCGGTCGTGGAGCTTGGCGACACCGTCCAGCCCGGCCAGCTTCTCGCGCGCGTAGTGGGTGCGCTGCAGCATGAGCTCCCCGATGTCGACGATCCCCTGGCGGCCGAGCCAGCTCAGGTACACGACGCCGCCCAGGGCGTTCAGCGCCTGCGAGGTGCAGATGTTCGACGTCGCGCGCTCGCGGCGGATGTGCTGCTCGCGCGTCTGCAGCGTCAGGACGAAGCCGCGGCGCCCGTCGGCGTCGGTCGTCTCGCCGGCGATCCGGCCCGGCATCGAGCGCAGGTGCTTCTCCGTCGCGGCGAAGAAGCCGAAGGAGGGACCGCCGTAGTCCAGGCGGTTGCCGAGCGACTGTCCCTCCCCGACGCAGACGTCGACGCCCTGGTGTCCGGGAGCCGCGATGACCCCGAGCGTCAGCGGATCGGCGGCGCAGATGACGAGCGCGCCGTGCTCGTGGGCGGCCGCGGTCAGCGCCGCGACGTCCTCGATCGCCCCGAGGAAGTTGGGCTGCTGGATGACGATCGCGCTGACGTCGTCGCTGCACGCCTCGCGCAGCGCGGCGAGGTCGGTGACGCCGTCGTCCAGCGCGATCTCCTGCACCGTCGTGCCGTAGCCGACCGACAGCGTCTCGAGCGTCTCGCGGCTGTGCGGGTGCACGCCGCGGCTGACGAGCACGCGCGGGCGCCTGTTCGCGAGCTTGGCCATGTACGCGGCGGCGCCCACGGCGCTGGGGCCCTCGTACACGGAGGCGTTGGAGACCGGCAGGCCGGTCAGCTCGGAGATCGCCGTCTGGTATTCGAACATGACCTGCAGCCCGCCCTGGCTCACCTCGGGCTGATAGGGCGTGTACGGCGTCAGGAACTCCGATCGCGACATGAGCATGTCGATGATCGACGGCACGTAGTGGTCGTACATACCGGCGCCGAGGAACGTGATCTCGTCCTCGGCGCAGACGTTGCGCTGCGCGAGGCGGCGCAGTTCGGCGTATACCGCCTGCTCGGGCTCCCCGGGCGGCAGGTCGATCGGGCGGCCCAGCCGGACGCCTGCCGGAATGGCGTCGAAGAGCTCCTCGATCGAGTCGACGCCGATCGCCGCGAGCATGTGCTCGAGGTCGTCGGGGGTGACGGAGGTGTAGCCGGCCATCAGCGGCCCACCCCTAGAGGGTTCCCACGTAGGCGTCGCGATCCATCAGCGACTCGGCCTCGGCCGGATCGCTGAGCTTGACCTTCACCATCCAGCCCGCGCCGTAGGGATCCTCGTTGATCGGCTCGGTGTCGTCGGCGAGCGCGGTGTTGACCTCGACGATCTCCCCGGACAGCGGCGCGATGACCTCCGAGACGGCCTTGACGGACTCGACCTCCGCGTAGAAGTCACCGGCGCTCACCGACGAACCGACCTCGGGCGGGTCGAAGAACACGACCTCGCCGAGCGCGTCCTGTGCGAACCACGTGATGCCGAAGGTCGCGACGCCGTCGTCGATGCGCGCCCAGTCGTGGTCGGCGTGGTAGAGCAGCTCGTCGGGATAGCTCGCGTCAGCCATCGGTCTCCTTGGTGTAGAGGGGCTTGGGTGCGACGACCGCGGTGCGGGTCTTCCCGCGCACGTCGATCTCCAACGTCTGACCGGCGGCGGCGCGCTCGGCGGGCACGTAGGCCATGCCGATCCCGACTCCGAGGCTCGGCGACATCGTGCCGCTCGTCACCTCGCCTCCCCCGGCGACGGGGTTGCCCTGGCGCGCGATGCCGGGGCCGGTGAGCTTGAAGGCGACGAGCTTCTCGGCGGTGCCCTCCTCGCGGGCGCGGCGGATCGCCTCGGAGCCGATGAAGCCCGTGTCCTCCTTGACCGCCCAGCCGAGGCCGGCCTCGATCGGGTTGCGATCGATCGAGAGGTCGTTGCCGTAGAGCGGATAGCAGACCTCCAGGCGCAGGGTGTCGCGGGCGGCGAGGCCGCAGGGCGTCACGCCGCGGCGCAGCAGCTCCTGCCACACGGCGGGTCCGCCCTGGGGCGAGAGCAGCAGCTCGACCCCGTCCTCGCCCGTGTAGCCCGTCCCGCAGACGAGCGCCTCGTGACCGAAGATGATCCGCCGCGCCGCCTGCATCCGCGGCGGCAGCGGGCTGTCGGCGATCTGCTCGACGATCTCGCGCGCGCGAGGACCCTGCACCGCGAGCATGGCGTAGTCCGCCGCCACGTCCTCGACCGCCACGTCGTAGCCGTCGGCCTGCTCGCGCATCCAGGCGTGGTCCGACGCGTGGTTGGCGGCGTTCGTGACGGTGAGGAAGCGGTCGCCGGCGAGGCGGTAGGTGAAGAGGTCGTCGAGCAGCCCGCCGTCCTCGTTGCAGAGCATCGAGTACTGCGCCCCGCCGACGGCCATCTTGGCCACGTCGTTGGAGAGCACGTGCTGCAGGAAGGCCTCGGCGTCCGGCCCGGAGGTCTGCACCTCGCCCATGTGCGAGACGTCGAAGACGCCGGCGCGCTCGCGCACGGCGTCGTGCTCGGCGCGGATGCCCTCCGTGTACTGGACCGGCATCTCCCACCCCGTGAAGGGCACGAGCTTCGCGCCGGCGGCCACGTGCGCGTCGAAGAGCGGCGTGCGCTTGAGCGTCGGCGTGGTCACCCCGACGAGGCTAGCGGAGCGCACGGCGCCGCCCACGTCGAGATCGGGTGCGAAATCGTGGTTCGTTCCCACCGCCGCGGGCTGCGTCGGAGGCGCGACTATGGTTCGCCGATGGACGCCTTCGGCAGGCCCGATCCTCCGCCGGCCGCCGCGCCCGGCTGGTATCCCGATCCAGTTGGCGGCGCCAGCATGCGCTACTGGGACGGCGCCCGCTGGACCGACGCGCTCTCCTCGGCCGTGCCGCCGGCCGGTCCGCACAACGCGCGCGACGACTCCCGCACCTGGGCGTTGGCCGCACACCTCTCGGCGCTGCTGAGCCTCGTCGTCGGGTTTCCGTTCGTCGGCCCGCTCGTCGTCTACCTCGTCAAGAAGGACGACCCGTTCGTGCGCCGCCACGCCGCCGAGGCGCTGAACTTCAACCTCTCGGTGATGATCTACGCGATCGTCCTCGGCATCGCGACGTTCGTGCTCGTCTTCTTCATCATCGGCCTCGCGCTGATCCCGGTCCTCGTGCTGCTGGCCCTGATGTGGGTGATCTTCGTCTGCCTCGCCGCGGCCAAGGCAGGACAGGGCGAGGAGTACCGCTACCCGCTGACGATCCGCTTCGTCAGCTGACCTCGGGCCCGCCGCGAACGCTCGCGCCGGCAACGCAGCGCCGCGACAGGGGACCTCGCCGAGGGACGGGACGCGAGCGCGACGATCAGGTGTCCGCCCGTCATTTACGGGTCGCGATCACGAGCGCCTGGCGCAGGCCCGTACGCTCACTCCGTAGCACCATCACGACCGCCTTCCCCGTCACCGGCGTGAACGCCGCCAGCGCGTCGAACGCGTTCTGCGTCCCCGCAACGCGCTGTGGAGCGCCGAACGGGCTGCCGCCGGCCGGACGCAGGTGGGCGCGCAGAGCACGGCCCGGGTGTTCGGCCGTCACGAGGAGCACCTGTCCGTCGGGCGCGGCGGCCAGCGCTCGCATCGCCCCGCGGACCGTGTGGCGAGGACCGAGACGCCCGTTCGCGCCCAGCGTGGCGATCCGGGTCTGCGTCCTCGTCGACCAGGCCACGGCGGTCGCACCGTGCGCGGCGGGGGCGGCTCTCACCTCCGCGGGGCGGCCGGCGGTGAACAGGCGCTGCGGGCGCCCGAAGGCGCCGTTGCCCAGCCGTGCCGACGCCAGCCCGGCCTCGCTGCGACCCGACCAGCTGATGATCACCCGTCCGGCCCGGGTGACGAACGGGCGCTGCAGCGAGCGGACGCGCCCCGTGACGCGCCGCGCGGCGCCGAGCCTTCCGCACGGAGGGCGGACCCGGACACGGGTCTCGAAGTCCTGCTCGGCGATGACGAGATCGCCCTCGCGGCCGAACGCCATGAGCGATCCGTAGTAGGACAGAAAGCCGCCGACGGCCGCGTCGCGGGTCACCACCTCGGGGCGCGACAGCCGGCGGCGCCCCGCCTCGAGCACGGACACCACCGCATCCGGTCCGTAGCTCGTCCCGTTGCGCTCCGGACGCGGGCGAAACCAGCTGACGGCGACGTCGCCGCGCGGCGAGATCGCCACATCTCCCGGCTCGAGGAAGTCCGCCCTCGCCACGCGCAGGCGCCGCAGCAGCCGCCCGGTGCGCACGTCGCCGACCAGCAGCGTCATCTCGTAGCCGCGCAGGCCACCGGGGATGCGCTCGACGGTCACCACCGCCCAGCGCCTGCCGGACACCACGGGCGCCGAGGCGTCACCGTCGGCGGTGAGGGTGCGCGTGAACGTCTCGCCGAGCAGCTGGCACGCAAACCGCCGGCGGCTGCTGCGCCGCCGGAACAGCAGGCGCTGCCCCGGGACCGCGGAGACGAGCTCGGGCCACGGATCCGCCAGCGGTCGCCCGGCGTCCGGACGGACGAGCGCCTGGGCGCGCACCTCCCATGTCGCGCCGGGCGCGGCGACGCTCCGCGCGTCGCCCTGCAGCATGGTGGCGACCCCGCGCTCGCGCTCGGGGGCGGAGCTGCACCCACCCAGGACACATGCCACCGCTGCGATCGACGTGGCCTTGCGCATCTCTCTGCAACAGGCGCCGCTGCGCGAGGTTGCGCGCACGGGCCGGGGCCGCCGCCGGGGCCGGCCGCGGTCCGGCGACCCTGGCGCAGAGCGGGACTCAGACGATCAGCGCAGGAACGGCGGGATCTCGATCTCGTCGTCCGGGATCTCGAGCGACGAGCGCTGACGGTCGTCGATGCGCGGGTTGCGGTCCAGGCGACTGACGCTCTGACGCGTCTCCTCGCGGGCGGTGCGCGGCCGGGCGCGGCCGTGGTCGAAGCCCGTGGCGATGACGGTGACGCGGACCTCGTCGCCCTGGTTCTCGTCGATGACCGCGCCGAAGATGATGTTCGCGTTGGGCGCCGCGGCCTCGCGGACGATCTCGGCGGCCTCGTTGACCTCGAACAGGCCGAGGTCGCGACCACCGGTCATGTTCAGCAGGATGCCGGTCGCGCCCTCGACGTCCTCCTCGATGAGCGGGCTGGAGATCGCGATGCGCGCCGCGTCGGCGGCGCGGTTCTCGCCGTTGGACGTGCCGATGCCCATGAGCGCCGAGCCGGCGTCCTGCATGATCGTGCGCACGTCGGCGAAGTCGAGGTTGATCAGGCCGGGGATCGTGATGAGGTCGGTGATGCCCTGGACGCCCTGGCGCAGGACGTTGTCGGCCTCGCGGAACGCGTCGAGCATCGTCGTGCGCCGCTCGACGACCGACAGCAGCTTCTCGTTGGGAATGACGATGAGCGTGTCGACGACCTCGCGCAGGCGCTCGATGCCCTCCTCGGCCTGACGTGTCCGCTGGCTGCCCTCGAACTCGAAGGGCTTGGTGACGACGCCGACCGTCAGCGCGCCGATCTCGTTCTTGGCGATCTCGGCGATGACCGGGGCGGCGCCCGTGCCGGTGCCGCCGCCCTCGCCCGCGGTGACGAAGACCATGTCGGCGCCCTTCAGCGCCTCCTTGATGTCGTCGCGCGACTCTGCGGCCGCGCCGAAGCCGATCTCCGGGTTGGCGCCGGCGCCGAGACCCTTCGTCAGATCGTGCCCGATGTTGAGCTTGATGTCGGCATCCGTCATCTGCAGCGCCTGGGCATCCGTGTTGGCCGAGATGAACTCCACGCCACGCAGACCTGCGTCGACCATCCGGTTGACCGCGTTCGTACCACCGCCGCCGACGCCGACGACCTTGATGACCGCGAGATAGCTGCTGCTGGATTCCATGAGGAGACGTCCGACCCTTGAGTAATTGTTGAGGGATTTGGCTCCCGCAACCCGGTTCCGGGGAAACCACAGTACGCACGGGCCGGAACTCGTGTCAACGCGAAGTCTACAGCCGCAAGAACAGTTGCAAAACCGCTGACTCTCGACCCAAGCACGAGAATCCCCATTTCGGTGCACTAAAGCTAAAGTGGAGGTTGAGACTCTTCTCCTCTCGGCCGCAGGCCCCCGGCCACGGGCTTCTCCGGGAAGCGCAGGTCGACGTACGCTGCGCCGCGCGAGGTGCTGCTGCCGAGCACTTGCGCAGCCGAGCGCCACTGGGCGTCGGGCCGGGCGGCGCCGCCGAAGTAGAGCTTCGGCCCGTCCTGCATCGTCGTTGTCAGGCCGCGCGGCCCTCGGTACACGCGCGCGACACGGCCGCGCAGCGCGCGTGGGGCCGCGGCCAGCAGCCGCACGGCGGCGAGCGCCTCGCCGCGGCGCAGGCGGGCGCTGCCACGGCGGCCGCGGATCTCGACGACGGGCAGTCTGCGGATCGAGCTTCCGCGCAGCAGGGTGCCGTCGGCGGCGACGGCGGTCAGCCCGCCTCCGGTGCGTATCGCCGCCACCGGCTCGTAGGCGTTGACGACGATCCGCAGCCCGTGCGGGAAGTCGGTGTCGGTGCGCAGGCTGCGCACGACGGGATACGCGGCGACGGCGCCGAGCAGCGCCTCCTCGCGCACGTGCAGGGTGGTCATGTCGCGCGCGGCGGCTTCGAGCGCCCGCTTGACGGGGGCGGCCTGCGAGCCGTCGATCCCGCTCACCGAGACCTCCTCCACACGGACGAGCGAGCTGTTGCGAGTCCACATCGCGAGCGGAGTCAGCACCGCAAGGAGCACGGCGATGCCGAGGACCACGCGCGTTCGGCGGCGGGCGAACGGGGCCATCGCTGCCGTCTTCGCCGCGCCGCGGGAGGACCCTGCCTCGCGCGGCGGCGCCGGACGAACCGGCGGTGGGGCTTCTCGCAGCGGCGCCGCCGCCACGAGAGGACCCACTAGCGTGCTCGCGCGATGGCCTCGCCGCCCCTCTCCGAGCTGACGACCCTGCGCCTCGGCGGTCCCGCCGAGCGGCTCGTCTCGATCGACGACGACCAGGCGCTGCTCGAGGCGGTGCGCACGGCCGATGCGGCGGGCTCCGAGGCGGAGCCGCTGCTGCTGCTCGCCGGCGGCAGCAACGTCGTCGTCGCCGACGCGGGGTTCGGCGGGACCGTCCTGCGGGTGCTGACGCGCGGCGTCGAGCGCGCTCGCATGGCCGATGGGCGCATCCGGCTCGACGTGGCGGCGGGCGAGAGCTGGGATGCGCTCGTCGCGGCCTGTGTCGCCGACGGGCTGGCCGGCGTCGAGGCGCTGTCGGGGATCCCCGGCAGCGTGGGTGCGACGCCGATCCAGAACGTCGGCGCCTACGGTCAGGAGGTCGCAGACGTCATCGTCGCCGTTCGCGCCCTCGACCGTGCGAGCGGCGAGCTGCACGCGCTCGAGACGGAGGAGTGCCTGTTCGACTACCGCTCGAGCGTGTTCAAGCGCGATCCGGATCGCTGGATCGTGCTCGGCGTGAGCTTCGCGCTCGAGCCGACCGGGATGTCAGAGCCGATCCGCTACGCCGAGCTCGCCGCCCGGCTGGACGTGGGGCTTCACGCCAGGGCACCGGTCGCCGACGTGCGCGAGGCGGTGCTCGCGCTGCGCCGCGGCAAGGGCATGGTCCTCGATCCCGGCGATCCCGACACGGTCAGCGCCGGCTCGTTCTTCACGAACCCGATCCTTCGCGCGCGGGACTTCGAGGCGTTCGCCCAGCGGGCCGCCGAGCGCCTCGGGCCAGACGCGAAGCCGCCGGGCTGGCCGGTCGAGCCGCGCGCCGTCAAGACGTCGGCCGCCTGGCTCATCGAGCGCGCGGGCTTCCGTCGGGGCTACGGCAGTCGGGCCGGGATCGCGATCTCGTCGAAGCACACGCTCGCCCTGACGAACCGGGGCGCGGGCACGGCGGCCGAGCTCGTCGATCTCGCGCGCGAGATCGCCGATGGCGTCCACGCGGCATTCGGCGTGACGCTCGTGCCGGAGCCGGTGTTCGTGGGGCACCGCTGGTAGCCCCTGCCTCGCCCTCAACCTGCGCTTGAGGTAGATACGTTTGGCGCAATATCACCCTCAACTTGACACTCAGACTTGACCTCCTGAAGGTGGCTCTTTGCAGGTGCTTTCGTTGCAGTTGGACGAGGCTACGAGACGCCGTCCCAGCTCGTCGATGTCGCCTGCGCCCATGACAAGACACACATCCTTCGGCCTCAGCCACAGCCCCAGCACGCGCTGCGCTTCGTCGAAACCGGGCGCCCACGCCACCGGCCGCCCATGCGCGGCGTCGGCCGCGGACTCCGCGACGAGCCTCCCGCTCACCCCGGGAAAGTCCTCCGCCCGCTCCCGTGACGGGTAGACGTCGAGCACGACCGCCGCGTCGGCCTGCGCCAGCGCGGCGCCGAACTCGCGCGCCAGCAGCTGCGTCCGCGAGAACAGGTGCGGCTGGAAGACGGCCACGACCCGTCCCGCCCCCTCCTGGAGGGTTCGTGCCGCGGCGATCGTGGCCCGCAGCTCGGTCGGATGGTGCGCGTAGTCGTCGACGACGAGCGCGCCCGACCCGGCGGCGGCGCCGAGCCGCTCGAAGCGCCGCCCGGCCCCCGCGAAGTCCGCGAGCGTGCCGGCGAGCTCGGCCGGCCGCGCGCCGGCGATCACGCACGCGGTGAGCGCGGCGGCGGCGTTGGCGACGTTGTGCGCGCCCGGCACCGCCAGCGCGACGGGCTGCCCCGCCCACACGAAGCGCGAGCCGCCCGCCCGCAGCTCGATGTCCGAAGCTCCGAAGAACGCCGACTCCTCGATCCCGACACGATCGAGGAACGCCTCGGCTTCCGGCGAATCGGCGACGACGCTGCGCAGCCCGTTGCGCAGGAACTGCGCGAACGCGCGCTCGACCTCCCCGTGCGAGGCGTAGGTCGTGTGGTGATCGAGCTCGATGTTCGTCACCACCGCGACCTCCGGCGCAAGCTCGAGGAACGAGCGATCGGACTCGTCCGCCTCGACGACGAGCCACTCGCCGGACCCGGACGCGGCGTTCGTCCGGCCGGCGGGCCGGGCCGCATCCGCCGGGCGGCGCAGATCGCCGCCGATGACGAACGTCGGATCCCAGCCGAGCGCCAGCAGCGCGTGCGCCGCCATCGAACACGTGGTCGTCTTGCCGTGGGTGCCGGCGATCGCGATCGTCCGCCGCAGGCGGCTGAGCTCGCCGAGCAGCGCGCCGCGGTGGATCTCGCGCAGGCCGCGCTCGCGCGCCGCCGCGCGCTCGGGGTTGACGCCGCCGATCGCCGTCGACACGACCAGCTCGACGTCGTCTCCGGCGGGGACGTTGTGCGCGTCGTGCCCGACGACCGCCGAGATGCCCGCCGCGAGCACGCGCTCGAGATAGGGCGAGCTTGCCCGATCGGAGCCGGTGACGGTGGCGCCCAGCGCGTCGGCGATCAGCGCGAGGCCGCTCATCCCGGCGCCGCCGATGCCGACGAAGTGCAGGCGCCGGCCCGCCCACTCCGGTGCCGCATCACCGCTCATCGCGGACGATCCCGGCCCCGGGCGGCGCCTGCTCCCGCGGCGGCTGCCGCGAGCACCGCGTCCGCGACGGCCTGCGCCGCATCGGGCCGCGCGAGCGCGGCCGACGCGCTCGCCATCGCCGCCAAGGCCGACGGATCGCCGAGCAGGCCGCCGACCTCGGTGCCCAGGCGCGCCGGCGTCAGCTCGGCATCGGGCACGACGATCGCCGCGCCCGCGTCGGCCATCCAGCGGGCGTTGGCGGTCTGGTGGTCGGCGCTGGCGTGCGGGTAGGGCACGAGGATCGCCGGCTTGCCCGCCGCGGCGATCTCGAAGATCGATCCCCCGGCCCGCGCGACGCACAGATCGCAGGCGGCGAGCGCCGCCCCGAAGTCCTCGATGTACGGTCGCAGGTCGTAGTGCGCGCCCTCGACGCGCGGCGCGAGGGCAGCGTGGTCGCGCGTCCCGGCCGCGTGCAGTACTGCAAACGGCGCCGCGCGAAACGCCTCGACGGCGGCCTCGTTGATCGTCCGCGCGCCGAGCGAGCCGCCGAAGACGAGCACGCAGGTGTCCTGCGGATCGATCCCGAAACGCGCGCGCGCGGCGGCGACGTCGGTCTCCGGCGGCGGCACCGGCCGCCCCGTCACGACATAGCGCGGGCCCTCGCGCCCCTCGATCGGGAACGCCAGGCAGACGCGCCGCGCCCGCGGGGCCAGCAGCCGGTTCGTGATCCCGAGATGGCTGTCGGCTTCCGTCAGCACGAGCGGGACACGGCGCGCGAGCGCCGCCAGCCCCACCGGACCCGCCACGTAGCCGCCGCCGCCGAGCACCGCCGCCGGGCGCAGCTCGGCGAGAATCCGGCCGGCCGCGCCCACCGCCGCGCCCGCCCGCAGCATCGCCCGCGCGGCGCGCAACGGGTTCGTACGGCTCAGCCCCTCGACGCGGATCGCCCGCAGCTCGTAGCCGGCGGCCGGCACGAGCTCGGCCTCGGCCCGCTCGCCGCCGACGAAGGTGACGTCAGCCCCGGCGGCCCTCAGCCGATCGGCGACCGCCAGCGCCGGCACGACGTGCCCGGCCGTCCCGCCCGCCGCGATCACCACTCTCAGCACGGCGTGATCCTCGCGCATCGCCGTGATCTTCGGCTCGGTGAGGCAGCGCGGCGAGGTGGCTGGTGTTGCGCGCGGCGACGTTCAGCAGCAGGCCCATCGTCGCCATGAGCGTCAGCAGCGAGCTCGATCCCGAGGAGATGAACGGCAGCGGGACGCCGGTCAGCGGCGCGATCCCGAGCACCGCGAAGATGTTCAGCAGCGCCTGGCACATGATCAGCCCGGTCAGGCCGGCGGCGAGCAGCTGCGTGTAGCGCGTGGCCGCCGCCTTGGCCGTGCGCAGGCCCGCGTAGCCGATCAGCCCGTAGAGGAACAGCAGGCCGCAGATCCCGGCGATCCCGAGCTCCTCGCCGATGACCGCCAGGATGAAGTCCGTGTGTGCCTCGGGCAGGTAGAAGACCTTCTGCACCGACTCTCCGAGGCCGACGCCGAACAAGCCGCCCGAGCCGAGCGCGATCTGACCCTGGACGGACTGAAAGCCGACCGAGTCGGCGTGCGCCCACGGGTTGATGAACGCCGTCAGCCGCGCGGCGCGGTAGGGCTCGACGAGGATGAAGACCAGCACGAGCGCCGCGCCGGCGCCGGCGATCCTGCCGAGCAGCCCGATCGGGACCCCGGCGACGAGCAGCAGCGCGCCGAGCGTGAAGGCGATCACCAGCGCGGTGCCGAGGTCCGGCTGCGAGGCGATCAGCAGGATCGCCGCGCCGGCGACGAGCAGCAGCGGCCCGCTGACGCCCCTGAGGCTCTTCAGGCGCGAGGGCGTCGTCGCGAGCAGGCCGGCGGCATACAGCACGAGCGCGAGCTTCATGAGCTCCGACGGCTGGAACTGCAGCGGACCGGCGCCGAGCCAGCGCCGCGCGCCGTTGAGCTCGACGCCGATCCCCGGGATCTTCACGGCGATCAGCATGAGAAACGAGACGGCCAGCAGCGCCGGCGTCAGGCGCGGCAGCATCTCCAGGCCGCCGCGGGCGAGGATCTGCAGGACGACGAGCCCGACAGCGCCGAACCCCAGGTACTTGACGAGGTACATGGTCCCGTCGCCCTGGCCCTCGAGCAGCGTGCGCGCCGACGACGCGCTGTAGACCATGACCGCGCCGGCGGCGAGCAGGCACAGCGTCGCCGTGAAGAGGATGTTGTACTCGACCGGCTTGGGCCTGCGCCGCGATGCGGGCGCGGCGGAAGAGCGGATCGGCCGGGCGGCAGAGGCCATCCGGTCAGCGTTCGACGCCCGGCCCGCGAGTCCTCGCCTGCGACGGCCGGCTCAACATTCGGCGCGCCCGCGGGCTGTGTGTCCCAACTCACGCGTGCGGGAGCGGCGGGATGCCACGATGACCTTCGATGCAGCTGCCAATCGCTCTCGGGCTCGGGAACGGCATGTGGGTCTTCCTGACGTTCCTCGTGCTGTTCTTCTTCGCGATCTCCCATGGCTACTACACGCGCACGGGCAGCGCGATCAACCAGCGCCCGTACAACGCCACCAGCGGCGACGCCCCCGGCGCGGAGATCCCCAGCACGATCGGTCGCGACATCGACCGGCGCGACTACTCGCGCGGCACCCGCTGACCGCTCCGCACACGCCGGGTAGTTGCGGTCAGCCAGCGCAGCGCCCACCTGCCCCACCCGTGTGGCGAATCAGTCGCGCTGGACGCGAACCATCCGCCACACCGCCGCGGGTCGGGCCGGGCGCGGTCATCCGGACGCCGCCGCTGATCGCGCGCGCCGCTACGGAAGCTACGCTGGCGGGCCTCATGGCCGATCTTGAGGCGAGCTTCGTCGTCGCTCGCAACCCCGAGCCCGACAGCACGCTGCCGTTCCTGCTCAGCGTGCCACTGGATGGCGGCATCCTGCTCAAGGCGCGAGCTCGCTGGCCCGCGACGGCGCGCGTGTACTGCCACCCGCTCGAGCGCTGGCCGGCGGACGCCGAGGTCCTCGAGCGGGTCGCCGTGAGGCAGTGTCGGCGCCGTGGTGCCGCTATCGACCTCGTGCTGGACCGCGCGCGCGAGAACCGCTCGCAGATCGTCTTCACGCAGCCCAACCCGGGCCGCCCGGGCGGCAGGCCGATGATCTTCTGGCAGACCGCGCGGACCGCGCGCCGCGCGCGGCCCGGACAGCGCGTCCCGACCCGCCGCGCCTCCGACCTCGAGGCGTTGACGATCACCGTCGACACGCGGGAGCGCTATCCCTACCGTTTCGCCGGACGCCCCGTCGAGCGTGAGCGCGACGCCCTGCGGGTCGGCGACTACGCCGTCCGCGCTGGCGACACGCTGCTCGCCGTCGTCGAGCGCAAGACGCTGGAGGACCTCACCAAGGCGCTCGTCGACGGCGCCCTGAACTACGCGATCGCCGACCTCGCGACCGTGCCGGCCGCCGCGGTGGTCGTGGAGGGACGCTACGGCGCGCTGCTCAAGGACGAGCATGTTCAGCCCGGTTGGCTGCTCGAGCTCGTCGCGCGACTGCAGGTGCGCTACCCCGCGGTCCCGATCGTCTTCGCAGACTCGCGCAAGCTCGCCGAGGAATGGACCTACCGCTTCCTCGCCGCCGCACTCGTCCACCACGCTCCGCCCGACGGCTCCGACGACGGCTGACGACGTCCACCCGAGCGCAAACTCGGCGTCCTCGTGCGCCGTTGTGGTCGTATGCGAACGCTGTTGCTCTCAACCATCGCGCTGGCGCTCCTCGCCTCCGCCCCCGCCGCGCCCGCCGCCGACTGGTCGCGGCCTGGAGCCACGCCGCCGGCACGGCCCGGTTCGACGAGCCGGTGCCGCGGGTCGCGGTCGCCGCAGATGGCACGAGCGTCGCGTCATTCGCCAAGGGCGGTGCCATCTACGCCGTGACGGGCGACCGGCGCGGGCGCTTCAACCGCCCGCAGCGCCTGGGCGCATGGGCAGCGATCACGTCGGTGGTCGCGGCCGGCCGTGGGGGAGCCGCGCTCGTGGCCTGGGAGGCGCGCGACGGGATCCAGCGTCGCCGTCCGAAGCCACGCGGGGCGCCGCCTCACGACGCGCCGACTCGTCTCCGAGACCGGTTCGGCGATCAACGATCTCGCGGTGCAGGCCGACCCCCGCGGCGGCTGGTTTCTGATCGAGAGCGAGTTCGTGGCCAAGACCCGCAAGAACCGCGTCCGGGCCTTCACCCTGCGCGCCGACGGGACGCCGGCGCTGACGCCGCAGTTCCTCGGCGAGGGCTCGTTCGGCGCCACGGCCCGGCCCATCCGGGCGCTGGCGTCGACGATCGCGGGTATGCAACCGCGGTCTTCGAAGGCCCGAACGGCGTGGTCGCGGCGCAGGGCGTCCACCAGGGGCACTTCGGCCCGCTTGCCGCGTTCGGCGGCGCGGCGATCAGCGATCCGCGCGTTACGGCGTCGCGTGACGGCGATGGCCGTCCGTTCGTCGCGGCCACGATGTCCGGCCGCTGCGGGGACGCCGGGTGCTCCGGCCAGCCGGTGGCAGCGCGGCTGGAGCCCACCGGGCGGCCGATCGCGCTCGCCGTGCCGGCGCTCGAGCATCCCGGGCGAGCGTTCGGGCCCTCGATCGCGCCCTTGCGCCCGGATTCGGCTGCTCTGGTCTTCTCGCTGAAGTCCGGACCGAGCCCGTTCAGCCGGCTGGCCCCCGTCAAGGCGGTCGTGCTGCGGGAAGGCGGCGCGCCCGGCGCACTGCAGACGCTCACCTCGAAAGCCGCCGCCGAGCCGATCGCCGCGACCCTGAGCCGCGGCCGCGTGCTCGTGCTCTGGAGCGGCAGTCGCGGGTTCGGCGCGGCCCTCGCCGGCGGCGACGGGACGTTCCGCAGGACGGCAGAGCCCCCGGGCCCTCCCCCCGAGCCCTATCACAGCAACCCCACGAACCGCGCGATCTCCACCGCGGGGCCTTACGCCCTCGTCGGATGGTCGCGCAGCGGCCGCGTGCGACTGACCCTGCGGCGCTTTGGCTGATGCCGGGCGTCGGCAGCTCGCGGAGGCCCGGCCTAACCGTCAGAACCTGGACAAAGTCAGACGATTCGGGGCTAACTTCTGCCAGAGTCTTGACAAACCCCGCGAGTGTCAGGCACAGTGGCCTCGATGTCACCCGCCGGATCAGGCTCCCTCGAGTCGCTCCGCGAGCGCAATCGACGCGAGCTGCTCGATGCGCTGCGTCGTCGCGGGAGCGCGAGCCGGGCCGATCTCGCCCGTGTCACGGGCCTCTCGCGGTCGACGGTCTCGACGCTCGTCTCCGAGCTGCAGGCCGGCGGCCTCGTCGTAGAGCATGAGTCGCACGCCGACAGCCGGGCGCCCCAGCAGGGCCGGCCGCCCACGCTGCTGACGCTCGACCGCTCCGCCGGCCTCGTGCTCGGCATCGACTTCGGCCACGACCAGGTCCACGTGGCGATCGCCGACCTGTCGCGCACGATCCTCGCCGAGCGCACGCAGGCGCTGGACGTCGACGTGTCCGCCACCCGCGCGCTCGACGTCGCCGTCGAGCTGGCGGACCAGGTCATCGCCGCCGCGGGCGTCGAGAGCGACCGCATCATCGGCGCCGGCGTCGGCCTGTCGGGACCGATCGACCTCGCGGCCGGCACCGTCCACACCGGCAAGATCCTGCCCGGCTGGGCCGGCGTGCGGCCGGTCGAGGAGCTCCAGGCGCGGCTCGGGCTGCGCGTCCATCTCGACAACGACGCCAACCTCGGTGCGCTGGCGGAGGTCACGCTCGGCGCCGGCATCGGCGCCCGTGACGCGATGTACCTCATGGTCTCCGGCGGCGTCGGGGCCGGCCTGATCCTCGGCGGCGAGCTGTACCGCGGCTCCGGCGGAACGGCCGGCGAGCTCGGTCACGTGCTCGTCGACGAGAGCGGTCCGATCTGCCGCTGCGGAAACCGCGGCTGCCTGGAGATGATGGCCGGCGGGCGCGCGATCACGGCGCTGCTGCGCTCGAGCCACGGCGACGCCATCACGCTCGATGAGGTCATGGCGCTCGTCGCCGACGGCGACTCCGGCGCCCGCCGCGCGATCGCGGACGCCGGGCGCATCCTGGGCCGCTCGGTGGCGGCCATCGTCAACGCCTTCAACCCAGAGCTGGTCATCGTCGGCGGCGCGGTCAGCGCGGCGGGCGACGTCCTGCTCGACCCACTGCAGGAAGCCGTCCACCGCTACGCCATCCCATCGGCGGCGGCGGACGTGCGCATCACCCGCGGAGTCCTGGGCGAGCGCGCAGAGGTGCTCGGCGCGCTCGAGCTGGCGGCGCGGCAATCGGACGTCGCAGCCCCGTCGGCGGCACGGACGGTCCACGACGACAACAGCCAAAAGCAACGAGGAGAGGCACACAGATGAGGGTCATGCATGCAAGCCGTCGGCGCGCACTGCCGATGACGATGACGGCCGGCGTTGCGGCACTGGCGCTCGTCGCCGCAGGTTGCGGCGACGACGACGACGACGGCGGCGGCAGCGCGAGCTCGTCCTCGGACGGGGCGAAGGCCGGCAAGGTCGCCGTCCTGCTGCCCGACTCCAAGTCGTCGGTGCGCTGGGAGACGGTCGACCGGCCGTTCCTGAAGGCCGCCTTCGACAAGGCCGGCGTCGAGGCCACCATCCAGAATGCCGAGGGCGACAAGTCCGCGCAACAGCAGCAGGCCGAGCAGGCGATCACGAACGGCGCGAAGGTGCTGCTCATGGTCAACCTCGACTCCGGCAGCGGCGCGGCGATCGCCGCCAACGCGAAGTCGCAGGGCGTCAAGGTGATCGACTACGACCGCCTCACGCTCAAGGGCGACTCGGACTACTACGTCTCCTTCGACAACGAGCAGGTCGGCAAGCTGCAGGGCCAGGGTCTCGTCGACTGCCTCGAGGGCGCCAGCGGCAAGCCCGCGGTCGCCGTGCTCAACGGCTCCCCCACCGACAACAACGCCACGCTCTTCAAGGCGGGCTACGACTCGGTGATCAACCCGAAGTTCACGTCCGGTGAGTGGACCGAGGTCGCCGATCAGTCCGTGCCCGACTGGGACAACCAGAAGGCGCTGACGATCTTCGAGCAGATGCTGCAGAAGTCGTCGAACAAGGTCGACGGCGTGCTCGCGGCCAACGACGGCCTCGGCAACGCGGCCATCTCCGCCCTCAAGCAGCGCAAGCTCAAGCAGATCCCGGTCACCGGCCAGGACGCGACGCTGCAGGGCATCCAGAACATCGTCAACGGCGATCAGTGCATGACCGTCTACAAGGCGATCAAGAAGGAAGCCGACGCGGCCGCCGCGCTGGCCGTCTCGCTCGCCAAGGGCGAGGAGCCGACGGGCGTAGACGACAGCGTCAACAACGAGACGAAGGACGTCCCGGCGATCCTGCTAGAGCCGGTGCCCGTCACGAAGGACAACATCAAGGAGTACCTCGGCGAGGCCGACTTCCCCAAGCAGACGGAGATCTGCGCGGGCAAGCTCGCCACGAAGTGCAAGGCGATCGGGCTGACATGACCACGTCCACCGACGTTGGAGGGCCGCGTCAGCGGCCCTCCGGCGCGGTGCCGATCCTGGAGCTCAAGGGAGTCTCCAAGCGCTTCGGCGCCGTCCAGGCATTGCACGAGGTGAACTTCGACGTCCGCGAGGGTGAGGTGACGGCGCTCGTCGGCGACAACGGCGCCGGGAAGTCCGTGACGATCAAGTGCATCGCGGGCATCTATCCGATCGACAGCGGCGAGATCCTGTGGGAGGGCAAGCCCGTCTCGATCGGCGGCCCGAAGGACTCGGCCGCCCTCGGCATCGAGGTCGTCTACCAGGATCTGGCGCTCGCCGACAACCTCGACGTGGTACAGAACATGTACCTCGGCCGCGAGGAGCTCACGCCGTTTCACGCGCTCGACGAGACGAGGATGGAGCAGCGTTGCAGTGAGACGCTGAAGGGACTTTCGGTGACCACGATCCGCTCGGTGCGCCAGACGGTGGCGGGCCTGTCCGGCGGCCAGCGTCAGTCGATCGCGGTCGCCAAGGCCGTCATGTGGAACTCGCGCCTCGTGATCCTCGACGAGCCCACCGCGGCGCTCGGCGTCGCGCAGACACGGCAGGTCCTCGATCTCGTCCGGCGCCTGGCCGACCAGGGCCTCGCGGTCATGCTCGTCTCGCACAACCTGCACGACATCTTCGAGGTCGCCGACCACATCACGGTCCTGCGCCTGGGCCAGGACGTCGCCCGCTTCGAGACGAAGGACACGAACCAGCGCGAGGTCGTCGAGGCGATCACGGCCGGCAAGCTCAGCACGGTCCCCGGCCAGGAGGACGCGGAGGTGCGAGGTCCAGCTATGAGCGCCATAACCCCGCCCCTCCCCACTCCCGCCGCCGCGCCGACGCGCGACGATCGGCGCCTACGCGCGGCGCTGGGCCGAGAACGTCCGCGGCGGCGAGCTCGGCAGCCTGCCGATCATCATCGGCCTGATCATCATCGCGATCGTCTTCCAGGTCCAGAACGACCGCTTCCTGACCGCCGGCAACTTCGTCAACCTCATGGTCCAGGGCGCCCCGTTCGCGCTCGTCGCCATGGGCATCGTGTTCGTCCTGCTGCTCGGCGAGATCGACCTCTCCGTCGGCTACGTGTCGGGCGTCGGCGGCGTCATCACCGCGCTGCTGCTGCTGCCCGACGGCTCGGCCGTGCCGGCCGGCGTGGCGATCGCCGTCGTCCTCGCCACGCGGCGTGGCGATCGGCATCGCTCCACGGGCTGATCATCACGAAGATCGGGATCCCGTCGTTCGTCGTGACGCTCGCCGGGCTGCTCGCCTGGAACGGCGTCGTGCTGCTGTTGATCGGCAGCCGCGGCACGGTCGTGCTGCAGGACGACCTCATCATCGGCTTCGCCAACGACTTCGTCCCGAAGGCGACGTCGTGGCGCTCATGCTGCTCGCCGTCGGCCGTACGCCGGCGTCCAGCTGTGGGGCCTGCGCAAGCGCGCGAGCCGCCGGGCTGTCCAACGACCCGCTGCTGATCGTCGGCCTGCGGGTCGCCGGGCTGCTCCTGGCGCTGGCCGCGGTCGTCTACGTCGTCAACCAGGACCGCGGCCTGCCGTACGTGGCGGTGCTCGTCGGCGTGCTGCTCGTCTTCTGGACCTACATCCTGCGGCGCACGCGCTTCGGGCGCCACGTCTACGCCGTCGGCGGCAACGCCGAGGCGGCGCGGCGGGCCGGCATCGACGTCGACCGGATCAAGATCGCCTGCTTCGCGATCGCCTCGCTGATGGCGGTCGTGGGCGGCATCGTTCTGGCCTCGCGCCTGCGCTCGGTCGACACGAACGCCGGCGGCGGTGCGATCCTGCTGTACTCGATCGCCGCCGCGGTGATCGGCGGGACCTCGCTGTTCGGCGGGCGCGGGCACATCAAGTCCGCGCTGCTGGGCGCGCTCGTCATCGCCAGCATCGACAACGGCCTCGGCCTGCTCGGCCTGAGCTCGGGGACGAAGTTCGTCGTCACCGGCCTCGTGCTGCTGCTAGCGGTCGCCGTCGACTCCTTCTCGCGCCGCGGGCGCGAGCAATCGGGCAGAGCATGACCGCGGCCACGGACGGCTCCCTCACGGGAAAGGTCGCGCTCGTCACCGGCGCCAGCCGCGGCATCGGCGCCGCGGTGGCGCGCCGGCTGGCGGAGGCCGGTGTCGCGCTCGGCCTCGGGTCGCGCTCCGGCGACGACCTCGGGATCGCGGGTGCGGTGTCTCCCCCCACCGACGTCCGCGATCCCGCGCAGGTCGACGCGCTCGTGGCGGCGACGGTCGAGGCACACGGCGGCCTGGACATCGTCGTCGCCAACGCCGGCGTGGGCGCGTACGGGCCGTTTCTCGAGCTCGATCCCGAGCAGCTCGAGGCCATGATCGACGTGAACCTCAAGGGCGTGCTGTACACGGCGCGCGCGACGCTGCCGCATCTCATCGCCGCCGAGGGCGGCGGGGACTTCATCTCGCTGGCGTCCGTCGCGGGTGTCAACGCCTTCCCCGGCGAGGCGGTCTACAACGCCTCGAAGTTCGGGCAGGTCGGCTTCGTGCGATCGCTGGACATCGAGCTGCGCGAGCATGGCGTGCGCTGCGCGAACATCTGCCCCGGCGGCGTGGCGACGGACTTCGCGATCGGCGCCGGGCGCACAGAGGGCATGCCCGAGCTCGACGGGATGATGAGCGGCGACGACGTTGCCGAGGTCGTCATGTTCGCGCTCACCCGCCCGCGCAGCATGCGGCTCATGACGACGACGTTTCGCCCCATGAGCGAGGGCTCGTGGGGCTAGCGGCCGACGGAACACCTGTCCGCTGGGGGATCCTGTCGACGGCGCGGATCGGTGCGCGACTCGTCGAGGGCGCGTCGAAGACCGATCTCGCCGACATCGTGGCGGTGGCCAGCCGCACTCCGGCGACCGCGCAGGCGTTCGCCGACGGCCACGGTATCCCGCGCGCGCACGGCTCCTACGAGGCGCTGCTCGCCGACCCCGGCGTCGACGCGATCTACATCCCGCTGCCGAACTCGATGCACGTCGAGTGGTCGATCCAGGCACTGCGCGCCGGCAAGCACGTGCTCTGCGAGAAGCCGATGGACCGCCGGCCGGAGCAGGTCGCGCGCGCCTTCGACGTCGCCGAGAAGCAGGGGCTCGTGTTGAGCGAGGCGTTCATGTGGCGCCACCACCCGCAGACCCAGCGCCTGCGCGAGCTGCTCGACGAGGGCACGATCGGAGCGCTGCGGCTTGTCCGCGCGTGCTTCTCGTTCGTCCTCGCCGCCGACGTCGACGTGCGCCTGGACCCGGCGCTCGACGGGGGCGGCCTCATGGACGTCGGCTGCTATTGCGTCAGCGGCGCGCGGCTCGTCGCGGGCGACGAGCCGGTCAGCGTGTCGGCGCAGGCCGTGATCGGCCCGACCGGCGTCGATCTGCGCCTGAGCGGGCTGCTGCGCTTCCCCGGCGACCTCCTCGGGGTCATCGACTGCGGCCTGGACGTCTATTCCCGCCATGACCTCGAGGTCGTCGGCACGGAGGGACGGCTCCTGCTGGCCGACCCGTGGCACGCCAACGACCCGAAGATCGTCGTCGAGCGCGGCTTCACGCGCGAGATCGTCGCGATCGACCCCGCCGACTCGTACGCGCGCGAGCTCGACGACATGGCCGCCGCGATCGCCGGCGAGCGGGCGCCGCTGCTGGCGCGCGAGGACGCGCTCGGCCAGGCCCGCACGATCGAGGCGCTGTACCGCTCGGCTGAGGAAGGCCGCGCCGTGACGCTCGCATGAGCGGCTCGGGCTCGCTGCGCGTGGCGATCGCCGGCTACGGCCTCGCCGGCGAGGTCTTCCACGCGCCGCTCGTGGCTTCGACCGAGGGGTTGTCGCTCGTGGCGGTGACGACCTCCGACGAGGGCCGCGCCGCGCGGGCTCGCGCGGCCTATCACGGCCTCGCCGTCAAGCCCGACGCCGACACGCTGCTGCGCGACATCCCCGACCTGCACGTGCTCGTCGTCGCGACGCCCAACCGCCTGCACATCCCGGTCGCACAGGCCGCCCTCGCGCGTGGAATCGCGGTCGTCATGGACAAGCCGCTGGCCGCCGACGCCGCCCCGGCGGCCGACATCGTCGACGCGTTCGCGGCCGCGCGCGTTCCGTTCACGGTCTTCCAGAACCGCCGCTGGGACGGCGACTTCCTGACGGTGCAGCGGGTCGTAGAGTCGGGCACGCTGGGCGCCGTCACCCGCTTCGAGTCGCGCTACGAGCGCTTTCGCCCGCAGGTCGACCCGGAGGCGTGGCGCGAGCAGGCGGCGGCCGAGGAAGGTGGCGGGCTGCTGCTCGACCTCGGGGCGCACCTCGTCGACCAGGCGCTGACGCTGTTCGGCTTCCCCCGGCGGGTCTACGCGGAGATCGACGCGCGGCGGCCCGGCGCGGCCGTCGACGACGACGTCTTCGTCGCGCTCGAGCACGACGGCGGCGTGCGCTCGCATCTGTGGATGAGCGCGCTCGCGCCGGTCGGCGGGCGCACGCTGCGCGTCAGCGGCACGCGGGCGGGGATCGAGACGCCGGGCCTGGACCCGCAGGAGGACCAGCTCGCCATGGAGCTGCGGCCGGGCGACGCGAACTGGGGCGAGGGCGAGCCCGCGCGCTACGCCGACGAGGACGGCGGCGAGCGCTGGATGCCGATCGAGCCGGGCGCCTACGAGCGCTTCTACGCAGGCGTGCGCGACGCGTTGCGCGAGGGCACGCCCATGCCCGTCGACCCGCGCGACAGCGTCGCGGGGCTGCGCGTCATCGAGGCCGCCCGGCGCAGCGCGCGCACCGCCGCCGTCATCGACTTGACCGAAGAGGAGGAGGGAACATGAAGACGAGCCTCGGCATCTGGGCGATGGGCCCGATGGTGACCCGGTTCAACCCAGCCGGCTACAAGCCCGAGCTGGCCGGCCGCCGCACCGCCGACTATGTGCGAACCGCCGTCGCCGGCCTCGAGGGCCTGATCGACGACTACGAGTTCCACTATCCGCAGGAGCTCTGCGACGACAACCTCGACGAGGTTCGCGAGGCGCTCGGCGGGCACGGCATCTACGCGATCGCCAGCGGCATGCACCTCGACAACCGCTTCGCCCGCGGCGGCCTGTCATCGCCGGACGAGGCGATCCGCGCCGACGCCGTCGCCGAGACCGTCGCCTGCGCCGAGTTCGCGGGCAGGCTGGGCGCGCGGATGATCGTCTGGCCTGGGATCGAGGGCTACAACTACCCCTTCCAGACGCCCTACCGCCAGGCCTGGGCGGGGCTGATCGACGGCATGGCGGCCGCTGCCGAGACACTCGCCGGCTACGACCAGATCCTCCTGCTCGAGCACAAGAACTCCGAGCCGGCGATGAAGATCCACATGGGCAACGTGGGCATGACGCTGCACGTCATCCACTCGCTGCGCGCCCGCGGCATCACCAACGTGCAGGTCAACATGGACTGGCAGCACCTGATCATGAACGGCGAGAACCTCGCGGAGTACGCGGCGCTGCTGGACGCCGAGGGGCTGCTCGGCCACCAGCACGCCAACTCCGGGTGGGGCACGTTCGACGACGACAACATGGTCGGCGCGACGGCGTTCATGGAGACGCTCGAGCTCGCTGTCGAGCTGCGCCGCGCGGGCTACGGCGACCGTGGAGAGCGCCTCGGCTTCGATCTGTACCCGTACACCGAGGACGCCGTCGAGGTCGTGCGGCGCAGCGTGCTGCAGTGGCGTTTCATCGACGGCGCCGCGACGCGGATCGACGACGCCGCGCTGCGCGAGGCACAGTCGCGCAAGGACGCGATCCGCGCGTACGAGCTCGTGTACGCGGCACTGGGTGCGTAGGTGACGCTGCTCGCCGGCCTCGACGTCGGCACGTCGTCGGTCAAGGGGCTGCTCGTCTCGGCGGAGGATGGCGCCGTGGTCGCGCGTGCGGAGGTCGCGCACCGGCTCAGCACCCCGCGGCCGGGCTGGGCCGAGCAGGATCCCGCGGACTGGTGGGCGGGGGCGCAGGCGGTGCTCGCGCAGCTCGGCGAGGCGGGCACGATCGGCGCGATCGGCCTGACCGGGCAGATGCACGGTCTCGTCGCGCTCGACGCGGCCGGTCGCGTGCTGCGCCCGGCGATGCTCTGGAACGACGGGCGCACCGGCGCCGAGTGCGCGGAGATCGAGCGGACGATCGGATTGGAGCGCCTCGTCGCGCTGACCGGCAACCGCGCGCTGACGGGCTTCACGGCGCCCAAGCTGCGCTGGATCGCGCGCCACGAGCCGGAGGTGTACGCGCGCATCGATCGCGTGATGCTGCCCAAGGACTACGTGCGCCTGCGGTTGTGCGGCGAGCACGCGACCGATGTCGCCGACGCATCGGGGACGCTGCTGTTCGACGTCGCGCGAAGGCGCTGGAGCGAGGAGATGCTCGCGGCGCTCGACGTGGACCCCACCTGGGTGCCGAGAGCGCTCGAGTCGCCTGCCGTGAGCGGCATGACGGCCCGCGGCGTCCCCGTCGCCGCAGGCGCCGGCGACCAGGCAGCGGGCGCGCTCGGCGTGGGCATCGACCGGCCCGGGCCGGTCTCCGTCGTGCTCGGCACCTCCGGCGTGGTGTTCGCCGCCGCCGACACGTTCGCGGCCGACCCCGAGGCGCGCGTGCATGCGTTCTGCCACGCGGTGCCCGGCGGCTGGCACAGCATGGGTGTGATGCTCTCGGCCGCGGGCTCGCTGCGGTGGCTCGCCGACGCCATGGCCGGACCGGGCGGCGGCGGCGGCGGCCCGGCGATTGCGACGCTGATCGAGGAGGCGCGCGCCTGGGAGCCGGGGGTCGAGGGCCTCACGTTCCTGCCGTACCTGGCAGGCGAGCGCACGCCGCACGCCGATCCCGGCGCGCGCGGCGCGTTCAGCGGTTTGTCGCTGCGCCACGACCGGGGCGCGCTCACGCGCGCCGTCCTCGAGGGCGTCGCGTTCGGCCTGCGTGACGGCCTGGACCTCGTGGGCGAGAACGCCGCGCCGCCGAGCCTCGGGCGCGTCTCGGGCGGCGGCGCGCGCAGCCTGTTGTGGACGGCGATCCTGGCGTCGGTGCTCGAGCTGCCACTGCAGCGCGTGGCGGTCGAGGAGGGCGCGTCGTTCGGCGCGGCCCTGCTCGGCGGCGTGGCCGCCGGCACGTTCGCCGACGTCCACGAGGCCGTCGCCGCCTGCGTGCGGCCGGGCGAGATCGTCGAGCCGGTCACGGCCTGGATCGAGCCCTACCGCGAGGCCCGCGAGCGCTTCGTGGCGCTGTACCCGGCGCTGCGTTCCGCCCGCGGCGATTGATCGCGATGAGCTGCCGGCTCTCTCATCCAAGCTGCCGCTGCCGACGGCGCCCCCGACCGCTATCCTCGCGCGCCGTGGGCAAGAAAAAGAAGGATCCGATCAAGGCACTGCTCGCCGACATCCAGCCGGCGCTCTTTCTCGGCAACCCCTCGGGGACCGTCGCGATCATGCAGGACAAGGTCGTCGACGCCGGCGGGGATCCCGACGAGGTTCTGGCCTGGGTGCGCGAGCACGGCGGCTTCCCCGACAAGACCTTCGGGGTCCGCGCGCGGCAGGGCTTCGACATGCGGCCCAAGGCCGCCAGCAAGCACTACTACGTGGTGCCGGAGGACGAGCTGAAGTAGCGGTTCAGCGTGCGCGCACGGCGACGTCGCCGGAGTTCGTCCGCGCGTGGACCGAGTGCAGCGCGCGGTTGTCGCGGCGCAGCCCGCTGACCCGGCTCTCGCCGGAGTCCGAGAGCGCCGCGATGCGGTAGGCGCCCCGCGGCACGGCGACCTCGACGTCGCCCGAGTCGGTGCCGGCGACGACGCGGCGCGGCAGCCCGCCGGTGTCCACGGTCACGTCGCCCGAATCGGTCTGCGCGTCGATGGCGCGCGCCGCTCGGGCGACGACGTCGAGATCGCCGGAGTCGCTGCTGGCGAACACGAGGCGCTGGCGCCCCGCGAGGTCCATCTCGATGTCACCGGAGTCGGTTTCGGCGTGCACGCTGCTGACATCGGTGCCGCGCAGGTCGACGTCGCCCGAGTCGGCCTCGACCGTGACCTTCACGCCCGGCGGCACCGCGATCCGCAGGTCCGAGTAGCACTTCAGGATCACCGCTTCGGCGGCGCACCTGCTCTCGATCGTGAGGACGCCGTCCTTGCGCGTCCGTTCGAGCTCGGGCTTGGAGAGGACCCAGTGCTGGGTCTCGCGCAGCTGGATGAGCTTGAACGCCGGGACCAGGTCGACATCCCCGTTGTCGATCTTGACCACGATCTCGTCGATGGTCCCGTAGACGGTGTCGGCCTTGACCTTCGTCTGGTCGAAGCCGAAGTTCGCGGCGGCCCAGACGCCGGCGACGATGACCAATAGGACGACGACGACGAGCAGCAGGTTCCTCATGATGCGCGGACCCTCTCACAGGGGGTGGCCTGCGCGCCTTCACGTGCGCTGTCGCGTCGTGTGCGGCGATGCCGGGTCGGTGGCCGGCGCTCGCCGACGGCATCCTCGGACGCCCGCGCTCACGACCCTCGCCTACCGCCCCGGGTACGGGTCGTCCACCGAGTCGCCACCGCTCGCGGTGCGCCACTCTCCGTTGGAGCACTGCGGGCAGGGGGGCACGCTCTGCGTGGACTGCACGCCGAGCTCGTAGCCGCAGCTCGTGCACACGTAGGTGCCTGCGCTGACATCGCTTCCGGCGGGAACGGGCTCGGCCATGGCTGGTCTCCTCGTGGTCTCGTGAGCTGGACGCTGCGCCCGCCGTACCCGCTCAGCGCTCGAGGTGTGCCTTGAGGTCGGCCAGCGCGCGGCGCATGACGGCGTCGGCGATCGCGCGGCGCACGAGGCCCGGCACGAAGCGTCCGGGATCGATGCGCAGGTCGAGCTCGACGCGCGTGCGGCGCCCCTCGTCCAGCGGCTGGAAGCGCCACTCGCCGCAGAAGTCGCGAAAGTCGCCGCCGAGGTACTCGCTGGCGAGCCGGTCGGGCTCGTCGTAGATCTGGCGCAGCCGGTAGCGCACCGTCTTCAGGCGAGCGTCGACGACGTACTCGACGATCGCTCCGCGGCCCTGCTCGTCGCGTTCGAGCACCT
Organism: uncultured Actinomycetes bacterium; assembly: GCA_963746165.1. GTDB lineage: Bacteria > Actinomycetota > Thermoleophilia > Solirubrobacterales > Solirubrobacteraceae > CADCVQ01. Next base: position 372,882 of record CAVVAG010000018.1, read on the forward strand.
CGACGTCACGCACCGCGCCCTGCCACTCGGGCAGCCGCTCGAAGTCCGTCAGGGCGTCGAAGCATGCCTGAGGCCGTGCGGCGATCTCGGCGACCTGGCACTCGCCGTACGCCGCCACGTTCAGCCGGCGGCCCGGTGCCGGGCGACCTGCTCGAGGCGCTTGAGCGACTCGGCGTTGCGGACCTTCGTCAACACGTGCACGAGCGGGTTGAGGGCCAGGACCGAGGCGAGACCGTCGGGGTTCTCGGTCATCCGTACGAACGTGTCGCCGCCGCTGGGCGTCAGCTCGAGCGTCACCTGCGCGGTGCCGAAGGGGCGTGCCTTCGCGCGCATCCGCAGCAGCCGCGGGGGGTCGGCCTCGAGCGCCTCGGTGTGGTCGTTCACGCTGAGCGGCCCGACGCCGATCGTATGGTGAAAGCGCGTGCCGGGTGCGGGCCACCCGTTGTCGGCGTCGCGGATCCGCCTGGAGCCCACGACCCAGTCGCCGTACGTCGCCGGCTCGGCGAGCGCACCCCAGATCGCGGCCGGCGCGACGCGCATGAGCCGTTCGTTGGTGGCCACGGGCGCGGGCTACCCGCGACCGCCTGGCGCAGAACGGCCGGCGCGTCGGCGGCGGCGTCCGGCCGGGCCGCAGGTCGACGGGCGCGCTGGCGGCCTGTAACTTTGATGAACGTGCGGCGCAGCGGGTAGGCCGTGCGCAGCGTCCTCGCGGGCAAGGCTTCCCGGTGAAGCGGTGCACGCGGCGCATGCATCACCGCTCGAGGTCAGCACCGAACGCGCCGCGGTCGCAGCTGGAGTCGGGTCCACACTTCTTCGAGAGGACCCCCCCCCCCGATGACCCTGGAAGCGTCCAACACCGAGCGCGATGGCGCGCCCCAGCACATCCTCAGCTCCATCTCCAACGAGATGGTGCGGCTCTACAAGGAGCAGTTCGGACGCGGCCCGACGAAGACGCGCACCGACTGGGCCGGATCGGACGTGCTCGTGGTCACGCTCGAGGAGACCTTCACCCCGGCCGAGCGGACGCTGCGACGTCTCGGCGAGCACCAGCGCCTGCGCGACCTGCGCCTGCTGTTTCAGTACGCCGAGATCGACTCGTTCTGCGAGCCGATCGAACGGCTCACCGGGCGCAAGGTGCGCGCCTTCATCAGCGGCATCGACACCGAGGCCGACCTCGCCACCGAGATGTTCGTGCTGCACCCGCGCGGATATGAGGGCGCAGGACGCGCCGACTGAGCGACGCCGCCGCGTCAGAACCGGATGGACGGGGCCGGAGCGATCGGTCCGCCTGATCCGCGCCTTCTAGCCCGGGCGCACCGAGCGCGCGATGCGCAGCAGCTCGCCCAGCGGCTGCTCGGCCTCGATGCGCAGCAGCCGCCCGTCGCGCTCCCACATCAGGGTGTTCTTCGCCAGGCGCGGCTGCTGCACGCGCATCTCGCCGCCGTCGCTCGGGGCGAAGAGCACCGCGTGCGGTCCTGTGAGCAGCAGCCCGGGGGCGCCGCCGACCCGCACGCGTCGGGTGTCTCGCGTGACGAACTTCTCGACGTAGCGCCCGGCGCCGCCCGGCACCTGGGTGAAGAGGATCGGCCGGGCCGAGCGTGCACGGTAGAGGAACGTCACGACGCCGTCGTCGAGATAGATCTCCCGCGGCCTTCCGAGCGCGGCCGGCCGCAGCAACGCCGCGCCCGCCGCCCGCCGGGCCGCGGCCGGCGTCGTCCGCTCGCCGAGGCGAAGCTGCTCGCCAAGGCCGGTCCGCGGCAGCTCACGCACCTTCGTCACGCTCGCGTTCCTCAGCCCGAGCCGCTCGAGCAGCCCGGCGCCTGCACCCGTCGCCCCGAGTGCGCCGCCGCCGACGAGCAGCGCGAGCAGCGCCGCGAGCAGTGGACGCCGCGAGCGCCGGCGCCATCGGGCGCCCCGCGGCCGGCTGCGCCTCGATCGCCGCGCGCACGGGCGCTGCGAGATCGGGCGTCTGCGGCCACTGCGCCCCGGCCGCCAGCCGCGTCAGGGCGTCATGCAGATCAGCCATCGAGGGCTCCGATCTCCGGCAGCGCGCGCAGCCGCGCGAGCGCGCGCGACAGGCGCGACTTCACGGTCCCGGCGCGGCAGCCCAGCGCCGCGGCGGTCTCCGCCTCGCTGAGCTCGAGCAGGTACCGGCAGGCGATCACCTGGCGGTCGCGGTCGTCGAGGCGCTCGAGCGCGACCGCCAGCGCGGCGTCGCGCTCCGCGACGAGCACCGTGGATTCCGGTGACGCGGGGCCGGGCGAGTCATGGCCGGACGCGGTGCCCGACTCGTTCACCGCCCGCGCCGTCAGCAGCTCGCGCCGCCCCGCGGACCGCCGCCGGTTGCGTGCCTCGTTGGCGACGATCGCCAGCAGCCACGGCCGAAACGGCCGCGATCGATCGAAGCGGTGCAGCGCGCGCCAGGCCTTGACGAACGCGTCCTGCGCGGCCTCCTCGGCATCCGCGCCATCGCGCGTCAGCACGAGCGCGGTGCGAAAGGCGAGGTGCTGGTGAAGGCGGACGAGCTGCTCATAGGCGTCGAGATCTCCCCCGCAGGCGCGGGTGAGCAGGACGGCTTCGCTGTGAGGTGGCGGATGCACCACCGCAAGCACTACACCTCGGGTGACCGCGAGGTTCCCGTCAGCGACTGCACCAGCTCGCAGAACGCGCGGCCGCGCGCTTCGAAGTCCGTGAACTGGTCGAAGCTCGCGCAGGCCGGGGAGAGCAGGATGACGTCCCCGGGGGAGGCCGCACCGCGCGCGCGCGCGACCGCGACCGCGAGGGTCGCCGCACGGCTGCCCGCCCGCCTCGCGGCCGATCCGCCCGGCGTCCTCGCCGATGAGGTAGATCGCGTGTGCGCGGCCACGCAGCGGCGCGAAGTCCTGCCCCTTGCCCTGGCCGCCGAGGATGAGGTGGACCCGCGCGCCGGCGAAGCTCGCCAGCGCGACCTGCGTGGAGGCGACGTTCGTCGCCTTGGAGTCGTTGACGAACAGCACGTCGTCGACGCGCGCGACCTCCTCGAGGCGGTGCTCCACGCCGGCGAAGGCCCGCAGGCCGGCGCGCACGGCGTCGCGATCGATCCCGCGCGCGAGCGCGATCGCCGCCGCGGCCGCGGCGTTGGCGCGGTTGTGCGCGCCCCGCAGGCGGATCTCCTCGTGGGCGACGAGCGGCTCGCCGTCCCACCACAGATGGCCCGCGCGGTCGTCGAGCTCGCCGCCGGGACCGAACGGCACCCGCCGCGCGCACCCGCCGAGATCCTCGACCGGCAGGCCGTACGGCGCGACCGCGACGTCGTCGTTGCCCTGGCGCGCGAAGATCCGCAGCTTCGCCGAGAGGTAGTCCTCCAGCGTGCCGTGACGGTCGAGGTGGTCGGATTGGACGTTGAGCAGGACCGCCCCCTCCGGGGCGAAGGCGACCGTGTCCTCGAGTTGGAAGGAGCTCGCCTCGCAGACCACGATCGTCTGCGGTGACACCTGCCCGACGATCGCGCTCAGGGCCGTGCCGACGTTGCCGGCGACCGCCACCGGCACGCCCGCCTCGCGGTGGATGTGGCCGAGCAGCTCGACGGTCGTCGTCTTGCCGTTCGTCCCGGTCACGGCGATGAACGCGTTGGGCACGAGCCGCCAGCCGAGCTCGAGCTCGCCGAGCACCGGCACGCCGCGCTCGCGCGCGGCGGCGATCACCGCCGCCTCCCGTGGCACCCCGGGCGACTTCACCACGGCGCGCGCATGCGCGAGAAGGGCCAGCCCGTCGGTGTCGAGGTGCACCTCGAGGCCCGCGGGCAGCGACGCCGGCGCGCGCGATCCGCTGTCGACGCCCACGACGCGCTCGCCGCGCGCCAGCAGCGCGCGCGCCGCCGCCACGCCCGACCGCGCGAGGCCGACGACGAGCCACGGGCCCGGTGGCAGCGACGGTCGCGGTTCGCCGGCCACGAGGCCTATGCGATCGAGGCTTGGTACAGCGTGAAGCCGATCGCGCTGCAGATCGCCGCGATGATCCAGAAGCGCAGGATGATCTTCGTCTCCGACCAGCCCAGCAGCTCGAAGTGGTGGTGGATCGGCGCCATGAGCAAGGGCCGCTTGCGGAAGGTCTGAAAGGAGAAGACCTGGATCATCACGCTGAGCGCCTCGACGACGAAGATGCCGCCCAGCAGGATCAGCAGGATCTCGGTCTTCGTCATCACGGCCAGGCCGGCGATCGCGCCACCCAGCGCGAGCGAGCCGGTGTCGCCCATGAAGATCGTCGCCGGGAAGGCGTTGAACCAGAGAAACCCGACGCAGCCGCCGACGACGCACGCCGACAGGATCGCGAGGTCCTGCTGGCCCGTCGTGATGAACGTGATCCCGATGTACGCCAGCGCCACGATCGCCGCGCAGCCGGCGGCGAGCCCGTCGAGGCCGTCGGTGAGGTTCACCGCGCTCGTGGTGCCCGCGACGACGATGTAGATCATCGCCAGGAACGGCACGCCCGCGAGGAAGCTGAGATCGATCTGGTAGTCGACGACGCGCAGGCGCAGCGTCTGCTGCAGGCCCGCCTTCTCCGTGGCGATCCACCACAGCCCGATCGAGATGAGGATCGTGATCCCGAGCTTCATCCGCGCGCTGAGGCCCAGCGAGCGTCGCCGCACGATCTTCGTGTAGTCGTCGGCGAAGCCCAGCAGCGCGCAGCCGACGAGCGCCCCGAAGACCCCCACCGCGCGCCAGTCGTACTCCGACAGGATCAGGAAGGGGATCGAGATCGAGAAGACGATGATGATCCCGCCCATCGTCGGCGTGCCCGCCTTGACGTGGTGCTTGGCGGGCCCCTCCTCGCGGATGAACTGGCCGAACTCGCGGCGCTGCAGGAAGGCGATGAACGTCGGCGACAGGAAGATGCAGATGAGCAGCGCCGCGGTGCCGGCGATGAGGACCTCGCCCACGGGCCTACACCCCCGCCGCGGCGCGCAGGCCCTGCGCGACGACCTCGAGCCCGACGCCGCGCGAGCCCTTGACGAGCACGGTGTCGCCCGGCGCGACGAGCCCCGCGACGAGCGCCGCGGCCGATGCCGCGTCGGGGGTCGCGTGATGCTCGCCGGCATCGCCGTAGCCGGCCGCCATCGCCGCCGCGAGCGGTCCCACCGTCACGAGCACGTCGACGCCGCTGCTGCCGGCGTGCGCGCCGATCTGGGTGTGGAAGCGCGCCTCGTCGGGGCCCAGCTCGAGCATGTCGCCGAGCACCGCCACGCGCCGCGCGGGTGCGGACGCGGCGAGATCGTCGAGGGCGGCGCGCATCGACATCGGGTTGGCGTTGTAGCAGTCGTCGATGACGAGCACCGGCCCGGGCAGCTCGATGCGCTGTCCGCGCAGCGCGCTGAGCGCCACGTCCAGGCGCCCGCGCGGCTCCACGCCGACCGCCCGGGCGGCGGCGAGCGCGGCGAGGGCGTTGGAGCGCATGTGCCCGGACGTGAACGGCAGCTCGAGCGCGTCCGGGATCTCCGCGACGTCGCCACCCGGCCCGAACGTCACCGTGTGCAGGTCCTCGCGCAGGTGCGCCGCCAGCAGCGGCTCGCCGGCGGGCAGCACGGCGGTCGCCCCCGGCCGCAGGTCGGCGAGCAGCTCCGCCTTCGCGGCGGCGATGGCCTCCAGCGAGCCGAGCAGCTCGAGGTGGACCGGCCCGATGTTCACGATCACGCCGACGTCGGGCTCGGCGATCGCGGTCAGCTCGGCGATCTGGCCGGCGCCGCGCATGGCCATCTCGAGCACGAGCACCTCGCTGCCGGGCGGCGCGGCGAGGATCGTCAGCGGCAGGCCGATCTCCGTGTTGAGGTTCTGCTGCGTGGCGGCGACGCGACGGCCCTGGGCGACCATCGCGGCGAGCAGGTCCTTCGTCGAGGTCTTTCCCGTCGAGCCCGTGATCGCGATCACCTGGGCCGCGAGCGCCCGGCGCCACGAGCGCGCGAGCGCCTGCAGCCCCGCCAGCGGGTCCTCGCTCGTGAGCAGCACCCCGGCCTGCTCGCGCACGTCGTCGCGCGCGTACTCCGGCGCCACGAGCGCGCCCCACGCGCCGGCGGCCAGCGCTGCGGCGGCGTAGCGACCACCGTCGACGTTGGCTCCCGGCAGGCCCACGAAGAGATCGCCGGGACGAACGTCGCGTGAGTCGATGCTCACGCGCGACGGGCCCGGCGCTCCGTCGGGTGCAACCGTCGCGGGGCGCGCGAGATGGACGCCCGCGGCCTCGGCGACGAGCTCAGGCGACCAGTCGCGCACGCAGTGCCTCCCGCGCGACGCCGACATCGTCGAAGGGCACCTTGCGGCCGGCCTCGAACTCCTGGCCCTGCTCGTGGCCCTTGCCGGCGATCACGACCACGTCGCCCGCGCCGGCCATCGCCACCGCGCGCTCGATCGCGGCGTGGCGGTCGACGATCGCCTCCACGTTCGCGCCGCGATCGGCGACGCCCGCGAGGATCGCCTCGACGATCGCGTCCGGATCCTCCGAGCGCGGGTTGTCGGAGGTGACGATCGTGTGGTCGGCCAGGCGCGCCGAGATCTCGCCCATCTGCGGGCGCTTGCCGCGGTCGCGGTCGCCGCCGCAGCCGAAGACGCAGAGCACCCGGCCCTCGGCCAGCGGCCGCGCGGCGGTCAGCACGTTCTCCAGCGAGTCCGGGGTGTGCGCGTAGTCGACGAGGACGGCGAAGTCCTGGCCCTCGTCGACGGGCTCGAAGCGGCCCGGGACGCGCCCGGCCTCGGGCAGGGCGGCCACGATCGTGGCGTCGTCGACGCCGAGCGCGCGCACCGCCGCCACCGCGCCCAGCACGTTCATGACGTTGAAGCGCCCGGGCAGCGGCGAGCGCAGCTCGAGGCCGCCGGCCCGGAACGCCGAGCCGGCAAAGCTGCTCTCGATGGCGGTCGCGCGCAGCTGCGCGTCGGGCGAGTCGATGCCGATCGTGACGAGCTCGGCGGGCCCCTGCGTGCCCGCCGCGCGCAGCTCGGCGGCGAGCCGCGCTCCCCACGGATCGTCGACGTTGACGACCGCCGCCTGCGGCCTGCCCTCGCGAAAGAGCCTGCACTTGGCGGCGAAGTAGTCCGCCATCGTGGGATGGAAGTCGAGGTGGTCCTGCGTGAGGTTCGTGAAGATCGCGGCCGCCCAGTGGATCGCGTCGGCGCGGCCGAGCGCGAGCGCATGGCTGGAGACCTCCATCGCGCAGTGCGTGTCGCCCGCGTCGCGCATCGCGGCGAACGTCGCCTGCAGGTCGATCGCCTCCGGGGTCGTGCGCGACACCGCGCGCTCGGCGCCGCCGACGACCGAGGTGACCGTGCCAAGCAGGCCGGTGGACTCGCCCGCCGCCTCCAGCAGCGCGCGGACGAGGTAGGCGCTCGTCGTCTTGCCGTTCGTGCCGGTGATGCCGATCGTGCGCAGGCTCGCCGTCGGGTCGCCGTGCAGCCGGGCGGCGGCGGGCGCCATCGCCGCGCGGACGTCCTCGACGACGATCTCGGGCACGCCGAGCGCCAGCGGATGGTCGACGACGAGCGCGACGGCGCCGCGCGCGATCGCGTCGCCGGCGTAGTCGTGGCCGTCGCGACGAAAGCCGCGCACGCAGAAGAAGACCGTGCCGGGCACGACCCGGCGGTTGTCGTAGGCGAGCGCGCCGACCTCGACGTCCGGAGCGTCCGCGGCGGCAGCGCCGAAGACATCGCGCAGCGTCATCGACGGGGCCCGAGGCAGGTCACGGAGATCATCGTCGGAAGGCTCGCTCGCCGGATGGCGCCAGGATAGTTGCCGGACGGGCCGGCGCGGGTCAACCGCGCGGCGCGACGCCGAGGTACGGCAGCGCGAAGCGCATGATCTCCTGGAACGCCGGCGCCGCGACCTTGGCGCCGTAGATGTCGCCCTGGGGCTCGTCGACCATGACCGTCACGAGCAGCTTGGGCTTGCGCGCCGGGGCGAAGCCGACGAACGAGCCGATGAAGCGCGTCTTGGAGTACTCGCCGGTCTTGCGGTCGATCTTGTTGGCCGTACCGGTCTTGCCGGCCAGCGAATAGCCCGGGATCGAGACCTCGCTCGCGCTGCCGCCCGCCTCGACGACGCCCTCGAGCATCGTGCGCAGCCGCGCAGCGGTCTGCGGGGAGATCACGCGCCTGCCGCGCGGCATCGCGGTGCGCTCGCCCCCGATCTGCGAGATCAGGCGCGGCCGGCGCAGGATCCCGCCGTTGGCGATGGCGGAGTAAGCGGTCGCGAGCTGCAGCGGCGTGACCGACTCGCCCTGCCCGATCGGCAGGTTGCCCATCGACGAGCCGGAGTACCGCGACCGCTCGAGCACCTGACCGGACTCCTCGCCGGCGAGCTCGATGCCCGTCCTGCGGCCGAACCCGAAGCGCCGCACCCACTGGTCAAAGCGCGTCGCGCCGAGCCGCAGGCCGATGCGCACGGTCCCGACGTTGCTGGACTGCGCGAGGATCTGGGTCGTCGACAGGTCGACGGTGTCGCGAACGTGGGCTTCCTTGATCGTGCGGTCGGCGACGTCGATCGTCGGCGGCAGGTGGAAGACGTCCTCGGGCGTGACGACCTTCTCCTCCAGCGCACCGGCGACCGTGAAGGGCTTGAACGTGGACCCCGGCTCGTAGTTGAAGCCGACGGCGCGGTTCTGGGCCGCGTACGCAGGCGCGCCGCCGCTGTCGTTGGCGTCGACGCGCGGCCAGTTCGCGAGCGCGAGGATCGTGTTGGAGTACGGGTCCATGACGAGCGCGGTCGCGCCCTTGGGGCGCCACTTCAGGCCGACTTCGGCGAGGACGGTCTCGACCTTGCCCTGCAGCTCGGCGTCGAGCGTCAGGCGCAGGTCCCTGCCGGGCTCCGCGCGCTTGGTCTCCTGCAGCACGATCGGCTCGCCGCGCAGATCCTTGACGATGCGGCGCTCGCCGTCGCTGCCGCGCAGCACCGCGTCCTTGGCGTATTCGAGCCCGGCGAGCCCGTCGCCGTCGGTGCCCACCCAGCCGAGCACCTGCGACGCCATCCACTTGCGCGGGTACGCACGCGACGTGCTGGGGATGAACTGCAGCCCGGGGATGTCGAGCTTCTTGATCTTCGCCGAGCTCGTGCCCGGGACGTTGCGCGCGAGGTACACGAAGCCGCCGCGCCGCTCGAACTTCGCCAGCAGCCTGCCCTGCGTCGTATCCAGCAGCGGCGCGAGCCGCCGTGCGACGAGCAACGGCTTCTTGATCAGGTACGGCGTGGCCGCGATGTCGTCGGCCGGCTCGGAGACCGCCAGCTCGATGCCGTTGCGGTCGATGATCGCGCCGCGCCGGGCCGGGACCTTCAGCACGTCGACCTGCTGCGTGGCGGCGACCGCCTGCAACGACTCGCCCTTGACGACGCCCAGCCAGGCGGCGCGCGACGCCGCGATCAGCAGCAATGCCAGGAAGATCGCGAACAGCAGCCCGATCCGCCGTTCGGTGAGGCCGACTATGGCGTCGTCACCCCGCCTGACGCGGTGGCCGTGGGTGCCGGCGCGGCGCTGACGGCGCCGGCCGCTGTGGCCGTGGCCGGCGGTGTGGTCGCCGCGGTCGTCGGCGCCGGCGTCTGCGTCCCGGGCGGCGTCGCGGGCGGCGTGACCGGCGTGACCGGCGGCGCGGCGGATGCGGTCGCCGGCGCCTCCGGGATGCCCGCCGCCTCCGCCGCCCCCGTCAGCGACTCCGGCGCCTTGGCCGCGGACACCGCGCCGGCGGGACCGGCGATCGCCGGGTCGGCGGCGCGCATGCGGCGCGCGGCGCGAACGCCGTCGGAGCGCTTGTCGCCTGCCCGCAGGTAGGTGACGTCGGCCGGCTCGGGCATGACGAAGCCGCGCTGGCCCGCGATCGACTGGATGCGGTCACCGGAGCTGAGCTCGGAGATCTGCGCCTTCATCGAGGCGTTGCTGCGCTCGAGCGTCGCCGCCGTGTCGACCGCGCGCCCGATGCCGGAGTTGAGCTTGAGCAGGGAGACCTGCATCGCGACGATCCCGATCAGGCCGAGCCCGATGATCACGACCCAGGCGCGGCTGCGCACGACGCGGTCCATCGTGCGGCTGCCGGAGGCGTTGACCGCCGAGTCGGCGACGCGCAGCGCGATCGCCGCGCCGCCGGCCGCGAGCCGCAGCGGCGGGCGGGCCGGGGTTCGCTGGCGGCGAGGTCCGTATTCGGGGGCGGCCCGGTAGGCCTGCGCCGGCTGGGTGGCGCGCGTCGCGGGATGGGCGGGGCCGGACATCCGTCGGGCATGGGGCACGCCGTGCGGGTGCGGTCGGCGCACGGCGCGCTCCTGGGCGTGGTGCGTCCGTGCGGAGGCAGAGCGGCTCATTCGTGATCCTCTCGTAGCTTCGAGGCGACGCGCAGGCGCGCTGAGCGCGCACGCGGGTTGGCGGCGACCTCGCCCGGGCTGGGCGCGATCGCACGACGGCTGACGAGCTCGCCCTCGGGCTCGCGGCCGCAGGCGCAGATCGGCAGGTCCGGCGGGCAGATGCAGCCCTGAGCCCGCGCGACGAGGAAGCGCTTCACGCGCCGGTCCTCGAGCGAGTGAAACGAGATCGCGCCGAACCTGCCGCCGATGCGCAGCACGTCCCACGCCAGCGGCAGCGCCGCGTCGAGCTGGCCGAGCTCGTCGTTGACCGCGATCCGCAGCGCCTGGAAGACGCGCTTGGCGGGGTGCCCACCGGCGAAGCGGGCGGGTGCCGGCACGGCGCGGGTGATGACGTCGACGAGCGCGATCGTGGAGTCGATCGCGGCCTTCTGACGGGCGCGCACGATCGCGCGGGCGATCGGCCGGGCGTAGCGCTCCTCGCCGAGCTCGCGGAAGATCGTCTCGAGGTGACGCGGCTCGGACTCGTTGACGAGCTCGTGGGCGGACCGCTGGAGGCCCGGGTCCATCCGCATGTCCAGCGGCGCGTCGTAGGAGTAGGAGAAGCCGCGCTGCCACGTGTCGATCTGCATCGAGGACATGCCGAGGTCCATGAGGACGACGTCGGCCCGCACGCCCTCGTCGCGCAGCTGCTCGAGTCCCTCGACGAAGGAGGCGCGGATGAAGCGCGACGTGCAGCTCAGCTCGCCCGCCAGATCGGCGAACCGCTCGGCCGCGACCGGGTCGCGGTCGATCGCGACGAGCGTGCCGCTCGCGCCGATCCGCTCGCCGAGCAGCCGCGCGTGGCCCCCCGCGCCGAACGTGCAGTCCACGACGGTCTGGCCGGGCTGCGGGTCGAGCAGCTCGATCGCCTCGCCGGCCAGCACCGGCACGTGGGGAATGGTCATGTCAAGCAGTGTTGCCAAGGGATGAGGTGATCTCGTCGACATCGGATGCGAGCACATCGTTGTAGTCCGCCCACGTGGCGCGGTCCCAGATCTCCAGCGCGTCGCCGGAGCCGGTCACGACAACGTCCTTGGCGAGCTTCGCGTGCTCGAGCAGGAAGGCCGGCAGCATGATCCGGCCGGCCCCGTCGAGCTCGGTGTCCAGGGAGTTGGCGCTGAAGAAGCGCGTGAGCTTCTGGGCTTCCTTGGAGAGCGGATGGAAGTCGGCGAGCGCGGCGGCCGTGTAGGCGTCGTAGGCTGCGGGCGTCCAGACGGCGACGCAGCGCTCGAGGCCCTTGGCGAGAACGACGCCACCGGAGAGCTCAGAGCGAAAGCGAGCTGGGACGGTGAGGCGGTTCTTCGCATCGAGCGTGTGGTCGAAGGTTCCGCGGAAGGCCATTGAGAGGGTGCGCCGTGAAGGAGTCGGAGCCGGGATGGAGGGGTGGGAGGAGCCCCTCCATCCCGGCTCGCTGCGGCGAAGGTATCCCACCTTCTCCCACTTCGCAACTCAATTTGCACGCTTTCACCCACTATGAGACCTCAGCGGCCCACACGGCCGCGCAAAATCTCGGCCTGAGCAGGGGTTTTCGCCACGGCCACCGCCGCTCCTCGTTTCGTCCAGATCCCGGGCACGCGGTTGCAGAACCCCGGACCGGGCGTGTTCTTGCAGCCCGGGAAGGATTCCGCCGGTCGATGTGCATGGCGGTGGGGCTCCGTGGGGCGGCGCGTGGGACGCGGTGGGAGGCCGCGCCGGGTCCGAGGCCGCGACGGGTCGGCGCCGGCCGCGTCCGGTGCCGCCCGGTCAGCGCAGGCCCTGCACGAGCGCGGCACCCACGAGCAGCATGACGGCGGGGACGAGCACGAGCGCCACGACGAGCTGGATCTTCGGTGCGGCGCGCGCGGCGTCGTCGCGCAGCCGGCGGCTCTGCTCGGCGCGCGCCTCGGCAGCGAGCGCGGTGAGCGCGGGCGCCAGCGGCGTACCGTGCCGGTCGGAGCGCGCGATCGCGGCCGCGAGGGTCGCCACGCCCGCGCCCGGACAGCGCGCGACGAGCTCACGCAGGACGTCGCTGCGCGGCGCGCCGAGCTCGAGCCGCAGGGAGGCGGCGGCGAGCTCCCCGGCGAGGACGCCGCGCATCCGGCGCCCGACCTCGCCGATCGCGCGGCCGACCGGCAGGCCGGCACCGACCGCGACGCGCAGCAGGTCCAGCACGTCGGCGATCTCGTCGGCGACGCGGCGCTCGCGCGCGCGGGCGCGCCGGGCGAGCACGATCTCGGGAGCGACGTAGCCCGCCGCCGGGGCGGCCACCAGCGCGACGAGGCCGAGCCGCCCCGGCAGCAGGCCGTGCAGCGTGAACGCGCAGAGCAGCGCCCCGACGGCGCCCGCGCCCTTCAGTGCGATCACGTCGCCCGGGCCGAGCCCGAGCGGCGTGCCGGCGGCGGCCAGGCGGGCGCCGAGATCGCGCGGCGCGGCACGGCGCGCGGCGGGCCGTCCGATGCGGGCCAGCAGCACGGTCATCCCCGCCAGATGGCCGATCCGAGGCGCCGGCGACTCCGCGCGCGGCCGTCGCGGCGCCGTCAGGAGATCGCCGATCGCGACCGCCGCGCTGATCGCCGCGACCGTCGCGAGGAGGACCGCCGCGCTCACGGCACCGCGCCCACGCGCGCGATCCGGGCGACGCAGACGAAGGCAACGCCCTGCAGCCCGAGCGCGGCCAGCACCATCGCCGCCGTCAGCGGCTCGGACGCCAGCTGGGCGACGAAGCCACGCTGCCCGAGCTCGCCGAGCGCGACGCCTGCGACGGGCAGCGCGACGACGAGCCGCGCCGTGAAGCGCGCCTGCGCCGTCGCAGACCGTGCGTCGGCGACCACGCGGCCCCGCTCCTCCAGCGCGGCGGCGAGATCACGCAGCAGCCCCGCGAGGTCGCCGCCCGCGTCGCGCTGCAGCAGGACCGCCGCCACGAGCGTGTCCAGCGCACCGGTGCCGGTGCGCCGCGCCAGCCCCCGCAGCACGTCCTCGGTCCGATCGCCGAGCTCGAGCGCGGCCGCCACACGGCGCATCTCCTCCCCCGCCGGCCCGCCGACCGAACCGTCGCGGGCCGCGGCGGTGAGCGCGCCGCGTACGGAGTGACCGGCCGCGAGCGCGTCGGCCAGCGCGCGCGCGATCGCCGGCGCGCCCGCGACGATCGCGGCGGCACGCCTGCGCTGACGCGTTCGCACGACGACGCGCGCCGCCCACGGCGCGGTGCTCGCGACGACGAGGCCAGCCCACGGCCCGGCCACCAGCCAGCCCGCTCCGAGCAGCGCGAGCGTGCCGAGCGCGAGCAGGCGGCGGCGCTCCGGGCTCGTCGGCTCGCGGCCGGCGCGCAGCATCTCGAGCACGGGCGCGCACCAGCGCGCGGCGGCGTGCAGGACGCGCTCCTGCTCGGCCGCCGCGATCGCCTCCCACGCCGCGAGCAGCGCAGCCGCGCCGGCGAGCCCGGCGAGCGCGACGGCCGGGCTCACGCCGCGCGCGACTGCGGTCGTGCCGCCGCCAGCCGAGCCGCGAGGCCGTCGCCGAGCGGCGCCCGCCAGGTCGGGCGGCCGTCGCGCAGCGCGTAGAGCTCGCGCGTGGCCGCGCCGCCGGCGACCCGCACGACCTCGCTGACGGCGACGACGCGGCGCTCCCCGTCCGCCGTCCGCGCCTGGTGGACGACGAGGTCCAGCGCGCCGGCGACCTGCGCGCGGATCGCCTGGTGGGGCAGCCCGAGCCCGGCCATGAGTGCGAGCGTCTCCACGCGCCGCAGCGCCTCCTCCGGCGAGCCGGCGTGCACGGTCGAAAGCGAGCCGTCGTGGCCGCTGGACATCGCGCTGAGCATGTCCAGGGCCTCGGCGCCGCGCACCTCCCCCACGACGATCCGGTCGGGACGCATGCGCAGGGCGTTGCGCACCAGCCGGCGCACGGTCACCTCGCCGCGTCCCTCCAGCGAGGCCGGTCGCGCCTCGAGCCGGACGACGTGCGCGTGGCGCAGCCGCAGCTCGGCTGCGTCCTCGATCGTCACGATCCGCTCGCCGTCGCCGATGAACTCCGTCAGCGCGTTGAGCGTCGTCGTCTTGCCCGAGCCGGTGCCGCCGCTGACGAGGACGTTGCAGCGAGCGAGCACCGCGCACTGCAGCAGGTCGCGCAGCGGCGCAGCCCAGGTGCCGTTCGCGACGAGATCGTCCGGGCCGAAGCCGCGCGGCCTGAACCGGCGGATCGTCAGGACCGGGCCGTCGAGCGCGAGAGGCGCGACGACGACGTTGACACGCGACCCGTCGGGCAGTCGCGCGTCGCAGAGCGGCTCGGCCTCGTCGACGCGGCGGCCGAGCGGCGCGAGGATCCGCTCGATCGCGTGGCGCAGGTCGGCCTCGCCGTCGAACGACACGCCGGTCGGCTCGATGCGGCCGTCGCGCTCGATCCACACCTCGTGCGGCCCGTTGACCATGACCTCGTCGACCGACGGATCCGCGAGCAGGGACTCGAGCGGCCCGAGCCCGAACGAGCGCTCCGCGATCCGCGCGGCGAGCCGCTCGCGGGCGTGGTCGTCGAGCAGGCCGGCCTCCCGGTCGACGAGCTCGCGGATGCGCTCGTGCAGGTCTCCCTCGGCGCTCCCGGCGGCGGCTTCGAGCAGCAGGCGGTCGCGCAGCGCACCGGCGAGGGAGTCGAGGGCGTCGTCGTAGGCGCTGTCGGTCTCCATGTCCGTACAAGGGCGCGAGGGGCCGCCGACTCGCCCCTGCGGCGTGTCGGATCACGGCAGCCCGGCGCCCGACCGCAGCCCGGCCCGCCCCCGCTCCCGGTCGCCGCTCGGCCCGCGGCAGCAGTCGCAGCTCGCGCGCGAAGTCCTGCGCCGCCGCGAGGTAGACCGCCTGGCGCAGCGTCACGCGCAGCGACGCCGCCACGCGCGGCCCGGGCGCGGTCTTGGATGCCGGCGCGTCGTCGGCGCCCACCCCCGTCGCGGCGATGACCTCGACGTCCTCGAGAGCGAGCACCGCCTCGCCCGAGCCCCCGCCCGCCGGCTCCGGCGTGACGAGCACGTCGACGCGGCTGCCCGGGATGACGAGCTCCGGTGACCCCAGCGCGACGATCTCCGCGATGCGCTCGCCGCGGCCCACGTCCGGCCCCACCGGCCCGGCGTCGTCGTGCACGATCATGCCCGCGTTCAGGTCGGCGTCGGCGGGGATGTCGACCGCGGCGCGCCGGCCGACGAAGGCGTGCGGCGAGCCGGTCGTGCCCTGCGGCGCGAAGCGCGCCGGCACGCTGCGGATCGCCAGCGACCGCGTGGTCAGCCGCTCACCGGCGGCGATCGGCTCGCGCGCGACGACGACGTCGACGAGCCCGCCGACGCGCCGTTCCAGCGCCGCCTCGCGCCCGGCGACGTTGAACGCCGCGAGCCCGCCGAGGGCGAGCGCGAGGCCGGCCAGGAGCGCCGCGCGCCGGCGCCGGCTCACGGCGCCGCGCGCCGCACGAGCGGCAGCTCGATGCCGATCCGCGTCCCCTGCTGCGCGGGGGCCGCGACGAGCCGCCCGCGATGGCGCTCGGCGATCTGCGCGGCGATCGCCAGGCCACGGCCGCGTCCGCCGCGACCGCGACCGCCGCGGGCGCGCCGGGTCAGCTGCGCGAGCGGGATCGGCAGGCCGCGGTCCCTCGTCGATGAGCTCGACGCGCACATGCCGCGGCCCGACGAGCCGCGCCGTCAGCTCGACGCGCCCCGGCGCGTGCTCGAGCGCGTTCGCGACGAGGTTGGAGATCGCCTGCGCGAGCCGCAGCCTGTCGCCGACGATCATCGCCCCCGACAGCAGCTCGCCGAGCACGACGACGCTGTCGAACGCGCCCGCGACCGCCGTCCAGCTGTGGAACTGCTCCTCGAGCAGCTCGGCCACCTCGACGGGCTCCTCGCGATCGACGATCCGCCGGCCGCTGCGGGCCGCAGCGAAGTCGTCGAGGGCGAGGCCCGCGCGCCGCAGCTCGTGGTCGAGCGTGGCCAGGCGCTCGGAGGGTGCCTCCCGGCGGCGCTCCATCGTCGCCAGGCTGAGCCTGACCGCGGTCAGCGGCCCGCGCAGCTCGTGGCACGCGCGCGCGACCATCTCGCGGCGGCGGCGCAGCTCGAGCCCCGCTGCCGCCGCGAGCGCGAAGCCGCTCGCCGAAAGCGCCCAGGAGAGGATGCTCGTGTCCATGCGTATGTACTCAGGCAGCGGCGGCCGGAAGTTCGCCCCCTCCCTGCGCATGTTCTGCCACGTCCTGTCGCGCGACCCCGCCGGCCGCGCGTGCGGCCCGTCTACGACCAGAAGGCGTCGTTGTCGTGATCGTCGTGCTGGAACGCCTGGAAGCGCGTCGCGAGGCCGTCCTCGATGTGCCACACATGCACCGCCTCGACCGCGAGCGTCTTGCCGTTTCGCGTCGCGTGCTCGGTCACCAGGACGACGCCCTTGTCCTTGCCGTTGTCGAGAACGTCGTGCACGTCGAGGCTGAACGTGCCATCCGACAGCTCGCCGAGTTTCTGAAAGAACCCGACGACCTCGTCGTGACCGGTGTAGTCACCCGAGGTCAGGTTGCGGCCGGGTACATGCCACTGGATGTCCGGCGAGAAGATGGCAAGGACAGCCGGAACGTCACCCTCCGCGAATGCGTCGTACCCGGTACGCAGGAGCTCGGCGTTGCTCTCAGGCATGAGGCCGTCCTTTCAGAGGGTGGGATGCCGACACTACGCCGCGAGTGAAGTCCGGTCAATCGCACGCCCAGCACCCTCGTTGCTGCGCACGACGCGGTCGGCACAGCGGCCCCGCTCAGGCGGTGAGCCGCAGCTGGACGGCGCCCGCCGCCGCCGGCGGCGCGTCCACGAGCCGGTAGCCCACGCCCCAGACGTTGATGACGTAGCGGTCGCCGTGGGCGCCGAGCTTGTGGCGCAGCCGGCAGGCATGGGAGTCCAGCGTGCGCGTGGAGCCGATCGAGCGGTAGCCCCAGATCGTGCGGAGCAGCTCCTCCTTGGTGAACACCCGGGTCGGCTGCGACACGAGCGTCCGCAGCAGCGCGAACTCCTTCTGCGAGAGCGCCACGCGCTCGCCGTGCAGGCGCACCTCCCGCGACGGCGGGTCGACCTCGAGCGGCCCCGCCCGCAGCCGTCCGTGCGACGGGCGCCGGTCGCAGCGACGCAACAGCGCGGCGACGCGCCCGCGCAGCTCCGGATAGGAGAACGGCTTGCACACGTAGTCATCTGCCCCGCGATCGAAGCCGCGCACGCGATCGAGCTCGGTCGCCCGGCCGCTGATGACCATGAGCGGCATGTCGGGATCGACGCGGCTCGCGACCCCGTCGGCGCTGCGCACGCGGCGCAGAAGATCGAAGCCGCTGCCGTCGGGCAGGCCGACGTCGACGAGCGCGAGGTCGGGGAACTTGCGTTCCAGCAGGCTCAGCCCGATCGATGCGCAGTCGGCGACGAGCAGGTCGTAGCCGTCGGCGGAGAGGTTGTCGGCAAGGAACGTGCGCGTGGCGCTGTCGTCCTCGACCAGCAGGATCGTGGAGGCGTCGTCGTTCATACCTTCACAAGTTGCGAGATGGCGAAGATTCGCCCCCCGGTGCGCGAAGCGCGCGCCCGGCCGCGCAGAACGGTCGTCCGGCCCGCAGGGGTCTTGACGCTTTCGTGCTGCATATGGCCGAAATCGCGAGGAGCGCACGCCGGAGCGGCTCCCGCGCTCGCCCGGCCGGGCCATCCACGGGCTGCGCGGCGGCGGGGGTGCAACTTCACGTGCACCCGTCCTCGGGGGCAGGACTCGCGCCTACGATGCCGACGCGTCATGGACGAGACACAACGACGCGGCAACTACGACTCGGGGGAGGACTTCGTCCTGGAGTACGGGGAGCTGCGCTTCACCTTCAACGAGCGCGACTTCAGCGAGCGCTGCGAGCAGGCCGCGCTCAAGCTCGGCTTCGTGCACGGCCGTCTGGGCGAGAACGAGCTCGACGACCTCGTCAACCTCGCCGTCAACGGCGAGATCCAGGCCCCGGCGTCGGGCCTGGGCGAGCACGTCAACGACTGCTGGCCCGAGCTCTGCGGCCCGTCGGACCGCTCGCTCGTGCACTGGCTGCGGCGCCTCGTCTTCCGCTCCGCCTGGCTTGACCAGCGCGTGAAGGAGGGCGAGCTCGACATCGCGTTCTGCGTCGACACGCACACCTTCGGCTACGTCCAGCCCGACCGCGCCGGCGAGGCGATCGAGCTCTCGCCCGAGCCCTCGTGGGACCGGGTCGCCTACGTGCCCCGCTGACGTCGGCTCGCCTCCGCCGTCCGGTCCGTCGGGCAGCATGTCCGGCCCGATGCGTACGCGCGCGATCCAGCCCGGAGACCTCGTCCTCGTCAACAAGCGCGGGCGGATCTTCCACGCCACCGTGCGCGGAGTTGCCGCCGCCGGCGGCTTCGAGGTCGCCCCGATCGAGCGCGGGATCACGTGGCGCCACGTCAAGGCCTCCGAGATCAACGAGCACTGGGCCCGGACCGGCGTGCGCCGCGAGGGGCGCCCGCCGACCGGCCAGCTCGGGTTCGACGAGCTCGGCGCGTAGGCGCCGCACCGCCCCCGGCTCAGCCCTGCAGTGCGGCGGCGCGCGCCTGCGCGATCGCCTCGGCGCCCTTGGCCCCGACGAGCAGCTCGGCGCGCAGCGTCGCGCTGGCGGGCAGGTCGATCGCCGGGATGCGCCCGCTGGCGGTGAGCTCGGCGTCCAACGCGATGACGGTCGTCTCGCCGCCGAGCGGCGCCGGCGCGGTCGCGATGATCGTCAGCGAGCCGCCGTCGATGATGTTCCGGGCGGCGGCGAGGATGCGTCGCGCGAGCGGCGCGGGCACGTGCTCGAGCGTGTCGATGAGGATCACGGCGTGCCCGCCGCGCGCGGCGACGCGGCGACCGGTCTCGATCGCGCGCTCGATCGCCTGGGCCTGCGCGTCGGGCGCGGCGCTGAGGCCGAGCTCGACGACCGGCTGAAGCTCGCCGAGCTTCCAGTCGCCGATCTCCTCCGGGCGCACGCCGGCGAGCACGACGCTGACCTCGAGGTCCTTCTGCGTGCCGAGCGCGGCGGCCAGGCGGCGCAGCGCCTCGGTCTTGCCGGCGCGGGGGCCGCCGGTGACGACCACGCGCGAGCCGCGGCCGAACGGCGTGAGCCACTCGATCGCCTTCAGCGTCGCGTCGGCGTCGTCGAGCGCGATGCGCTCGGTCGCCCAGCCGCAGGTGAGATCGTCGTACTTGGTGCCCTCGGCGACCTCGTCGGCCGCGCGGCCGTTGATCGTGTCGACGCGGATCAGGGACGGGTAGCGCTCCGAGCGGCGCGGCGCGCGCACGGGGCCGGCGACCTCGTCGCCCGAGACGAGCTCGCAGCGGCGCACCTGGGCGCCGGAGATGTACACGTCGTCGTCGGAGGGGTCCGGCGGCGACACGCGGACGAAGCCCGAGCCGTTGGGGAGCAGCTCGACGGTGCCGGTGGCGGCGCGCTCCTCGGCGGGGGCACCGCGGTCGTCGCTGTCACGGTCGAAGTCGCGGTCGCGTTCTCGATCGCGGTCGCGCCCTCGGCCGCCGCGCTCGCGGCCGCCGCGCTCGCCACGGTCACGGTCACCGCGCTCGCGGCTGCTGCCGCGGCTCGAAGCGGCGGCGGGCTCGGCCGTCGCCTCCGCAGCGTTGTCCGCGGCGTCCTCCTCGCCGACGACGATGTCGCCCGGGTCGCGATCGCGGGCGCGGCCACGGCCACGGCCACCGCGACGTGAGCGGCGTGCGGGCTTCTCGTCGGCATCGGCGTCGGCGTCGGCGTCGGCGTCGGCGATCGCCGTGACCTCCTCGCCGGCGTCGGGCTCGTCGCCGTTGGCGCCCTGGCGCTCGACGATCGCATCGACGAGATCGCCCTTGCGCAGGCGGCGGAAGCCGTCGAGACCGAGCTCGGAGGCGATCTCGTGCAGGTCGGCGAGGGTGCTGGACTCCAGAGCGGAGCGAGAGATGACGGACATGTGCTTCTCCTCGTGGGGCGTCGGGGGGCGTCCGGCCGCGTTGGACAGCGGCAGGCGACTCGTGTGACTCAGACGTTAGCGCGGACGCCGGCCGGCGTCAGCGGCTGTGGCGGATCTCGTCGCTCAGCGCGAGCGCCGGATCGACGGCGAGCTCGCCCCGCAGCGCCCCCCGCACGGCCAGGAAGTCCGCCGCCGCGGCGACGTCGTGGACGCGCAGGATCTGCGCCCCGGCGTCGACGCCGCAGCCGATCGCGGCGAGCGTGCCGGCGCCCCGCTCGCGCGGGGCGCGGCCGGTCAGCGCGCCCACGAAGTCCTTGCGCGAGACCGCCAGCAGCAGCGGGCGGCCAAGGGCGTGCAGCTCCTCCAGGCGGCTGAGCACCTCGATCGTCTGCGCGGGCGTCTTGGCGAAATCCGGCCCCGGGTCGAGGATCAGCTGGTCCTCGCGAACGCCGCGCGCCCCGGCGAGCGCCATTCGCTCGCGCAGGAACGTCACGACGTCTGCGGTCACGTCGTCGTACAGGCCCGGATCCTGCAGGCGCTGCTTGGGCGCCGCGCGCGTGTGCATGAGCACGAGCGCCGCCCCGGTCGCGGCGCAGACTTCGGCCAGCTCGGGGTCGCGCAGCCCGCTGACGTCGTTGACGATCACGGCGCCCGCCGCGATCGCCGCGGCGGCGACCGCCGGCTTGTATGTGTCGACCGACACCACCGCGCCCAACTCCCCGGCCAGCCGCGCGACGACCGGCACGACGCGCTCGAT
Source organism: uncultured Actinomycetes bacterium (assembly GCA_963746165.1). GTDB lineage: Bacteria > Actinomycetota > Thermoleophilia > Solirubrobacterales > Solirubrobacteraceae > CADCVQ01. The sequence goes on from CAVVAG010000018.1 coordinate 393,917, forward strand.
CTCCTCCTCGACCGCCACCGCCGGGCGCCGCGTGATGCCCGACTCGCCGCCGACGTCGAGGATGTCGGCGCCCGCGGCCACGAGCTCGCGCGCCAGCCGGACGCGGGCGTCGAGGGCGGGGTACGCGCCGGCGTCGGAGAAAGAGTCGGGCGAGGCGTTGACGATCCCCATCAGCCACGGCCGCGCGCCGAGCGCCAGCGTGCGGCCCGCGGCGGCGACGTCGTGAGCGCGCACGAGCGAGTCCTCGCGCCCGTCAGCGCACGCGCACCGCGCGAACCGACACGCGCTGGTTGCCCGCGCGGTCGGTCGCGGTGATCTGCAGCGGGTAGCTGCCGCCGCGCCCGTAGCGATGTGAGGCGCGCACGGACGTGGTGCCGCGGGCGCCCTTCGTGCGGTCGCCCCACGAGATGACGATCGAGCCCACCCCGGTCGCCGTGCGGCCGGGCACGCCGATGTCGCGTGCCCGCACCGACAGGGTCACGACGCGCCCCTTGCGCTTGTAGCCCACACGGAGCGCCGGAGCGCTCGCATCGACGCGCATCGTGCGGCTGCGCGTGCGCTTGCCCTGGCCGCGCGCGTCGAGCGCGAAGACCTGCCACCGATGCGTGCCCGCACGCAGCGCCGTCGTGAGCCGCATGCTCGTCTCGCTCGTCTCCCCCACCGGCTTGCCATCGACGGCGACGACGTAGCGCACCGGCCCCCAGAGGTTGAACGACGGCTGCCAGCTCAGGCGCGCGAGCGCCGGCTGACAGCAGCCCTGCGACGTGTAGCCGGCGAAGAAGCCCGGCGGGCGGTCGAGGAAGCCCGCGACGATGCGGCGGTCCTCGGGGCCGCCCTGCACCCAGGCGACGACGGCGCCGCTCGCGCGGTCGGCGGCGACGTCGAAGCCGAGCCCGGGAACCACGGCGCCGAGCTCCGGGCGAGACAGGGTGCGCTCCGGGCCGAGCTTGTTGTCCTCGATCGTGCGCACGCGGACATGGGGCGCCTCGCCGGCGCCGGCCAGCACCGCGCCGATCAGCCCGTCGTTGTTGTCGGCGATCGCCGGCACCACGGCCGGCGCCACGACGCTCGGCACGAACAGCCGCCCGCCCGCCCCGAAGAGGTCGCGGTCGGTGATCGCCATCATCGGCTGCCCGCTCTGCGTGCCGGTCGTCACCGCGACGGCGACGCCACGGCCGTTGAGGTCGATCCGCGGCGTGCCGACGGGCTCCCCGCCGGGCTCGTCGACGGCGACCGGCGGGTCGAAGCCGGTTCCGCGCTGGCGGCGGGCGAGGATGCGCGTGCCGCCGTCGGCGAAGCGCTGGCGAAAGACGACCCACGCGTAGCTCGAGTCGTCCTCTGCGTCGATGTCGGGCAGGTCGGACTCGACGGCGACGCGATCCTCGAACGTCGCCGGGGTCAGATCCTGCGGGGCGTTGGACAGCACGTCGCCGAACATCTTGCGCGCGTACACGTGGCCGGCCTCCCCCCACGTCACGACGCCGACGCCGTCGGCCGAGATCGCCACGCGCGAGCGACCGCCGGCCACGCCCGCCAGCCGCGCGGGATCGACGTCGGCGGGCTGCCCGAGCAGCGCCCATGCGTTCGAGCGCCGATCCAGCCGCGCCACGCGCACGTCGCCGCCCGCCGTGAAGCTCGCATAGGCGGTGCCGTTGATCGAGAGATCGACGGCGGGATCCGAGCCGCTGCCGAGCGCCGTGGGCGCCGACCAGCCCCCGCCGCTGACCCGAACGGCGCCGTGCACGATCCCGCCGCTGACGAACACGACCACGAGCCGGCCGCCGTCGGAGGCGCCGACGACGGGCTCGGAGCTTGCGCCGGCCAGCGGCGCGTCGAGGCGCTCGGGCGGCTGGAACACGCCGCCCTCGAAGCGCGACGCGAAGACGTGATCGGCGCCGTCGGCCTCCTTGACGTACGCGAGCGCCCCCGTGCCGTCGCGCGCGAGGTCCAGATCGCCGAGCGCGCGGATGCCGGCGCTCGGCCCGTCGATCGCGTCTCCCTCGAAGAAGCCGGCCTGCGCGGGCGCAGCCGGCGAGAGCGCGAGCGCGGCGAGCAGGGAGATGAGGAGGAGAGGTCGGCGCATCGGGGCGTTGCAACCGGCGAGGGTCCGCAAAGTTACGCGGTGCCGACGACGCCTTCGGCGCGCGACTCCCGTGCCCACGCATCGAGCTCGGCCCGCAGCCGCACTTCGTCCCAGCCCAGCTCGGCCGCGAGCGTCGCGCCGACGCGCTGCACGGCCGGCCCGCCCGCCGCGAGATCGCGTCCCGCGAGCAGGCCCAGGCGGGTGCGCCGCAGCAGCACGTCGCCGATCGACTGCGCCTGCTCGAGGCGCGCGGCGAACGCGACTTCGGCGAGCAGGTCGGGCAGCCCCGAGACGATCGCCGTGGCGAGCTCGGTGCGCTCCCGCGCGACCGCGAGCACGTCGTGCGCCGCATGGCCGTAGCGGCCGGCGAGGGCCGCGTAGGCCGCCCCGGGAACGCCCTCGACACGCGGCAGCGCCGTCGGATCGACCGACGCGCCGAGCGGGATCTCGTGCGTGCGGCACGGCGCGTCGCGCGCCTCGCGCTCCACGAGGCGGTCCACGGTCATCTTCGCCATGCGCCGCCAGGTCGTCAGCTTGCCGCCGGTGATCGTGACCATGCCGCTCGACGTCTCGTACAGCTCGGCCTTGCGCGAGATGTCGACGGACTTCTTCGGGTCGCCGGAGGTGATCAGCGGGCGCACGCCGGCGTAGGCGCCGGTGAGGTCGCCGGCGCCGAGCGCCGTGCCGAAGTACTCGTTCGTCGCATCGAGCAGGTAGGCGACGTCCTCGTCGGAGGGCGGCACATGGTGGCTGGAGTCGAGATCGCCTTCGTAGTCGTTGTCGGTGGTCCCGAGCAGCGTGCGCCCGAGCCACGGCAGGGCGAAGATCGTGCGGCCGCCCCCGGCGGGGACGATCGCGCCGCCGCCGACGAGCGGCAGGTCCTCGTGGCGCAGCGTGATGTGGGTGCCGCGGCTGGGCCGGATGCGCGGGACCTCGGCCTCGTCGTGCAGCTCGCCGGGGCGCAGGCGATCGGCCCAGACGCCGGTGGCGTTGACCACGTTGGAGGCCCGCACGACGAACTCCTCGCCGCCCAGCGCATCGTGCACGCGCACGCCCGCCGCGCGGCCGGCGTCGTCGCGCACGAGCTCGGACACGTCGAGCCGGTTGGCGCAGACCGTGCCGAAGCGCTCGGCCTCGCCGAGCACCGTCAAGACGAGCCGCACGTCGTCGGTCTGGCAGTCGTAGAACAGGTAGCCGGATGTCGGATCGCGCGGCGCCAGCGCCGGGATCATCTCGAGCACCTCCTCGCCGGAGATCACGCGATGGCGCTCCGGGCTCCACGCGGCGAAGTCGTTGCCGAGCTCCCCGCTCGGCGCCGTGTGCCGTCCCCGCCGCGGCCGCGGCCGGGATCGGCCCCGGCGCTCCACCGACATCACGTCGTAGAGGTTCAGCCCGACGCCGATCTTGCGGCTGGGCGACGCGCCGTCGAAGGCGGCGACGACGAGCGGCAGCGGATGGACGAGGTGCGGCGCCAGCGCGACCATGAGCTGGCGCTCGAGCAGCGCCTCGCGGACGAGCCCGAGATCGAAGTTCTGCAGGTAGCGCAGCCCTCCGTGGACGAGCTTGGAGGAGCGACTCGACGTCCCGGCGGCGAAGTCCGCGCGCTCGACGAGCGCGACGCTGTAGCCGCGCGTGGAGGCGTCGAGAGCCACACCGGCGCCGGTGATCCCGCCGCCGACGACGACGAGGTCGAACTGCTCCTCGGCGAGGGCGGTGAGGGCGTCGGCGCGGTCGATCATGCGCCGTTCAGTCTCGCAGGGCGCTCGCGCGCGCCCGCCGGGCCAAGCAGCGGCCGCCCATATAGATCTCACTCAAGGAATCCCACCCTCTGGCCGAATAGACCACATGGCCACTCTTCGCTCGCGCCGCGTCACCGCGCTTCTCACCATCGGTGCGCTCAGCGCCGGAACCGCGGTCGCCGCGTCACCGGCGCAGGCCGGGCTGCTGGACGGCGTCGTGCCCAACGCCGGATCGCTCGTCACCGGCACCGGCGCCACGCTCGGCGGTGTCGTCAACGGCCTCCTCCCCGGCACCGGCGGCGTCATCACCGGCGTGACCGGCACCGTCGGCGGCGTCATCGGCGGTGTCCAGGACACGGTCGCGGGAAGGCTCGACGAGACCCTCGGCGGCATCCTCGGCGGCGGCGGCGGCGCGCTCCCCGACGACGTTCTCGGCACCCTCCTCGGCACGCTGTTCGCCAACAGCAGCGCAGCGCCCGGCACGCCCGGCTTCGGCGGCCCCAACGCCGGCGGCCCGATCGTCCTCTCCGGCGGCAGCGTCGGTCCCAACGGCCAGGTCCTCCTCGACGCGAGCGCGCCGCGCTCGACGGTCAAGGTCCTCTCCAAGCTCAAGCAGGTCGGCAGCACCGGCAGGATGAAGCTCGAGATCAAGACCAACGAGCCCGGCGTCGTCGCGATCAAGAGCAACGTGCGCCCCGGCGCGACGGTCAACGCGAAGAAGGGTCAGAAGGCCGTCAAGGTCTCCAAGAAGCTCATCAAGATCCCGCAGATCGTCCTCGGCTACCGCAAGGCCGGCAAGCTCACGGTCACCGTCCGCGTCTCCCGTGCCGCGCAGCGCGCGCTGGGCAAGGTCAAGGACGCCAAGATGTCGGTCGGCACGATCGCCGTCGACGTTTGGAAGAACCAGGATTCCGAGAACACGAAGCTCAAGCTCAAGCGCTGAGCCAGCCACGACGACAGAGGCGACGGCCCTCCTCGCGCCCGGCCGAACAGGCCATACGCGAATCCGGGGGGCCGCTCGTCGTTGTGGGCGGAGTTCCTGGCAGGCCGAGCAGCCGGGTGTGCTACCCGGGCCTCCCGCCCCGGAACACACGTCACGTGCTCCGCTGCCGTGGGCGTTGGCTCTCCCCACCGATGCTCCGGGGTCGGGAGCCCGGGCGCCACACCCGGATCGGCGTGCGCTGCGTTCGCATTCCTGGTTGAGGGATGTCGGCGGCGGCTTCTCGGCCAGCAGAACCTGCAGCTTTGAAAATGCCGTTCGCGTGGCTGGCCGCGGAGCGGAGGGATCCCGGCCTCGGGCGCAAGCGCGACGCGAAACCGCTCGTAGCGAACAGCTTCGCGCCACGCTGACCGCGCGCCCTGCCATGCGGCGAGCCGGGTCGCCGGGGCCGGGAGCCCGGGCGCCACACCCGGATCGACGTTGGCTTCTCGACGTGTGTTCCGGGCGGGAGGCCCGGGTGCCACACCCGGCTGCTCGGCCGGCATGAAGTCTGTCGCTACAGCTGGCCGAGCTCGGACGTGATCTCCGCGACGCTGGACTTCGCGTCGCCGAAGAGCATCTGCGTCTTGTCGTTGTAGAAGAGCGGGTTCTCGATGCCGGCGAAGCCCGACGCCATCGAGCGCTTGAGCACGATGACCTGCTTGGACTCGTCGACGTTGAGGATCGGCATGCCGTAGATCGGCGAGTCGGACTTCAGCCGGGCGTCGGGGTTCGTGACGTCGTTGGCGCCGATGACGAGCGACACGTCCGTGCGGCCGAACTCCGGGTTGATGTCGTCCATCTCGCGCAGCTGGTCGTAGGGCACGTCGGCCTCGGCGAGCAGGACGTTCATGTGGCCGGGCATGCGGCCGGCGACCGGATGGATCGCGTACTTGACCTCGATGCCCTTCTTCTCCAGGGCCTTGGCCATCTCGCGCACCGCGTGCTGGGCCTGCGCGACCGCCATCCCGTAGCCGGGCACCACGACGACCTGGCGCGCGTAGGCGAGCAGGATCGCCACGTCGGCCGCGCTCGTCGAGCGCACCGTGCCGCCGGTCTCGCCGCCCCCGCCCTCGACCGCGGGCGCCTCGCCGCCGAAGCCGCCGAGCAGCACCGAGCCGATCGAGCGGTTCATGGCCTTGGCCATCTGGTCGGTGAGGATCGTGCCCGAGGCGCCGACGATCATGCCGGCGACGATCAGCGCGTAGTTGTTCAGCGCGATGCCGGCGGCCGCGGCGCTCAGGCCCGTGAAGGCGTTCAGCGTCGAGATGACGACAGGCATGTCGGCGCCGCCGATCGGCAGAACGGCGAGGTTGCCGAGCGCCGCCGACGCGACGAGGATGAGGACGAACAGGCCCTCGCTCTCGGAGCCGAGGAGGATCGCGACCCCCGCGGCGATCGCGGTGCCCAGCAGGGCGATGTTCACGAACAGCCCGCCTGGGATCTTCACGGGGCTGCCGGAGATCAGCGCCTGCAGCTTGGCGAAGGCGATGTTCGAGCCCCAGAAGGAGATCGAGCCGATGATCGCGGCGAAGACGAGCGGGATGCCGACGTCGAGGTCGGTGCTCAGGTCGCCGCCGAGCTCGCGGAACTCCGCCCAAGCGATGAGCGCGACCGCGCCGCCGCCGACGCCGTTGAACAGCGCCACCATCTGGGGCATCGCGGTCATCTTCACCTGCCGCGCGCTCGGCACGCCGATGACCGTTCCGATGATCAGACCGACGGCGATCAGCGCGAAGTCCGCGGCGTCGAGCTCGGGATTCAGCAGCGTCGCGACGACCGCCACGCCCATGCCAACGGCCGCGATCTTGTTGCCCTGCACGGCGGTCGTCGGGCTCGTGAGCTTCGCCAGGCCCATGATGAACATGGAGAACGCGACGATGTACGCCGCGGTGATGAAGTCGACCTCCTGGAAGAAGGCGGTCCCGGCGGCCGTCATTTCTCGCCGTCCTCCGGCGAGGCGGCCGGCTCGGGCTTCTTCTTGAACATGCTCAGCATGCGGTCGGTCACGAGAAAGCCGCCGACGACGTTGATCGTGCCGAACGCGATCGCGATGACGATGAGCAGGCGGCTGAGGAAGCCGTCGGCGTGGGCGATGGCCACGAGGCCGCCGAGCAGCACGATGCCGTGGATCGCGTTCGTGCCCGACATGAGCGGCGTGTGCAGCGTGTTGGGCACCTTCGAGATGACCTGGAAGCCGACGAACGCCGCGAGCACGAGGATCGCGAGGTTCGTGAGCACCGTGCTGGTCATGCGTCCTCCTCCTCGGGCTCGGGCTCGGGCTCGGGCTCGGGCGTCCTCGGCCCTGGGCTCGGGGTCCTCGGCCTTGGGCGCGGCCTCGGCCACCGTCGGCGTCTGTCCCTCGACGGTCTTCTTGGCGCCCGCGTGGACGATCTCGCCGTCGCGCGTGATGCAGGCGCCGGCGATGATCTCGTCGTCGAAGTCGAGGTTCAGCGCGCCGTCCTCGCCGACGAGCAGCTCGAGCAGCGAGGAGACGTTGCGCGCGTACAGCGACGAGGAGTGCTCGGCCATCGACGCCGGCAGGTTCAGGGGAGACACGATCGTGACGTCGTGCTTGACGACGGTCTCGCCGGGCTCGGTGAGCTCGCAGTTGCCGCCGGTCTCGCCCGCGAGGTCGACGATGACGCTGCCGGCCTTCATCTTCTTCACGCTCTCGGCGGTGACCAGGCGCGGGGCCGGCCGGCCGGGCACGAGCGCCGTCGTGATGACGACGTCGAAGGTCGCGATCTTGTCCGCCAGCTCCTGCTGCTGGGCCTGCTTCTCCTCGTCGGTCAGCTCGCGCGCGTACCCGCCCTCGCCCTCGGCGCCCTTGCCGGCCTCGAGCTCGAGGAACTGCGCGCCCAGAGACTGGACCTGCTCGGCGACGGCCGCGCGCACGTCGTAGCCGGTGACCTGGGCGCCCAGACGGCGGGCCGTCGCGATCGCCTGCAGGCCCGCGACGCCCGCGCCGAGGACGAGCACCTTCGCGGGCGGAACCGTGCCGGCGGCGGTCATCATCATCGGCAGGAAGCGGCCGAGATGGTTCGTCGCGACGAGGACGGACTTGTAGCCGGCGACGTTTGACTGCGAGGACAGCGCGTCCATCGACTGCGCGCGCGAGATCCGCGGGATCGCCTCCATCGCGAACGACGGTCGTGCCGGCGTCGGCGAGCGCCTGCGTCGTCTTCGGGTTCGAAAGCGGGCCGAGGAAGCCGATCAGGACGGTGTCGTCGCCGAGCTTGCCGATCTCGTCGTCCGACGGCGCCGCGACCTTCACGACGACGTCGGCGGTCCAGACGTCGTCGGAGATCGTCGCGCCGGCTTCCTCGTAGACGGCGTCGGCCAGCATCGAGCCCTCGCCGGCGCCCGATTGCACGACGACCTCGAAGTCCTTCGCAGCGAGCTTGCGCACGATCTCGGGGACGAGCGCGACGCGCGTCTCGCCTGCGGCAGTCTCCTTGGGAACACCGACCTTCATGCGGCGAGGACGGTACCTGATTCGTCAGTCAACGCTCAGGTCAGGGCAGCGGGACGGCGACCGGGAGGTCGCGCGAGATCGCCAGCGCGAACCGATCGGCGAGCACCGATTGGTCGAACGCCCGCGTCGCGGCGGCCACCCCCGCGTCGTCGGTCCCCGTGACGAACCACACCGGCTGGCGCTCGGGCCGGCTCGTCGTGGCGATGAAGCCGGTGCCGGCGCCGAACGTCCGCGCAGGGCGGCCGGACGGGTCGAGCACCGTGAGCTCGTCGCCGGCCGCGTCGAAGCGCGCGAAGACACCGCTGGAGCGCGGGCCGCCATCGATGCTGTCGGCCTCGAGGTCGTTGCCGCGCAGGCGCTTCCACGGCCCGACGAGGACGCGCAGCGACTCGTCGGCCGCGCTGCGGCTGATGATGCTGCGCCCCGCGACGACGCCGAGCGCGACGAGCTTCTCGGCCACCGCGGCGCACGAGCCGCTGCGCGGGTCGTCGCACTCGACGCGGACCGGCAGGCGCTTGCCGTCGATGCCATGGACGAAGGGCTCGGGGAACGAGCCGACGACGGCCGGGATCCGCGGTGCGACGGTCGGGCCGTGCTGGTCCAGCCAGACGCGGTCGCCGCCGTGCACCTGCACCTTCGCCGCGGGCTCGTCGGCCAGGATGCCGTTGACGAACAGGCTCTCGCGGGCGCGCGGCGTGCCGTAGGGCTGCAGGATCCGCGACAGCCCGCCGCCGGCCGGCGCTCGCTCGACGGCGGCGTCGACCAGCGCCTGTCGCCCGAGGTCGCGCGTGACCGTGAGCAGGATCTCGTCGCTCGTCTCGGTCGACGAGCCGCCGCAACCGGTCAGCCCGGCGAGCGCGATCACGAGGCAGAGCGCGAGCGCGAGACGGGCGGGCGGGCGGCGGCGGCATCGCGCGCGCACTGTAGCGTTGGCAGGTGCCATGACCGTCAACCTCACCCGCATCTACACGAAGCTCGGCGACGGCGGTGAGACGCACCTCGGCGACATGAGCCGCGTGCCCAAGACGCACCCGCGCATCGAGGCCTACGGCGACGTCGACGAGCTCAACTCGCACATCGGCGTCGCGCTCACCATCGCCGGGATGCCCGCGGAGTACTCCGCCTGGCTGCGGCGCATCCAGAACGACCTCTTCGACGTCGGCGCCGACCTCTCGGTTCCCGTCGACCCGGACGCCACGCGCGAGCGCCTGCGCGTACAGGGCGAGCAGATCACCTGGCTGGAGCGCGCCTGCGACGAGGTCAACGCGACGCTCGAGCCGCTGCGCTCCTTCGTCCTGCCCGGCGGCACGGCCGCGGCCGCGCAGCTGCACGTCTGCCGCACGGTCTGCCGCCGTGCCGAGCGCCGCGCGCTGCTCGTCGAGGACGCCAACCCCGAGGTCGTGCGCTACCTCAACCGTCTCTCGGACCTGCTGTTCATCCTCAGCCGCGGGGCCAACGACGGCGAGGAGCCGCTCTGGCAGCCGGGGAGCTCGCAGGGCTGATGGACGGCGAGGAGATCCGCGCGCTGCTGGCGTCGATCCCGGCGCCGACGGACATCGCGATCCCGATCCCGCCGAACATGTGCGCGGTGCCGATCGCCGCGGTCGTCGCCGCCGGCGGCGATCCGGGCGAGGTCGAGGCGTGGGTGCGCGGCGTGAAGGGCTGGCCCAAGCGCGTGCCGCCGATGTTCGCGCCACCCGAGGCGACCGAGCTCGACCTGCAGTTCTTCATCGTTCCCGATCGTGAGCTCGAGGGGGCACGCGCGCCGGCGGTCTCGCTCGCCGAGGCCGACCTCATCGCGTTCGTCCCGACGAAGGACATGGCGAAGGCGCGGCCCTTCTACGAGAAGACGCTCGGGCTGAAGCTCGAGGGATCCAGCCCTGTCGCGTGCGCGTTTCGCGCCAACGGCGTGCTGCTGCGCCTGATCGCCGTCGAGCAGCTCACGCCCGTTCCGTTCACCGTCCTCGGCTGGAGCGTCGAGGACATCGCCGCCACGGTGGCCGGCCTGACCGCCGCGGGCGTCGTCTTCGAGCGCATCGAGGGCGTCGATCAGGACGAGCTGGGCGTCTGGCGCTCGCCGGGCGGCGCGCAGGTGGCGTGGCTCAAGGACCCCGACGCGAACATGCTGTCGCTCACGCAGTTCTGAGTTCTGACTATCCTCGCCCGCATGAGCGACGACGAGATCCGCAAGCTGCTGTCCGACCTCCCCACGGCACCGTTCATCTGGTCTCCGAAGGGCACGGTCATCATCATGGAGGAGAAGGTCGTCGAGGCCGGGGCGGACCCGGAGGCGGTGGCGGCCTGGGTCGTGGGCCACGGCGGCGACCTCGACCGCACCCTGCCGGTCGTCGCGACGCGTCGCAACGTGACCGCGATCCCCAAGCCCAAGGGCAAGCGCTACTACGTCGTTCCCGAGAAGGAGCTGCTCCGTTCTGACGCGGCGTAGGCTGTAGGTCCCCGCGAGGAGAGTGAGGCACCATGCCCAGCGATCAGTCAGGACCCGTCAAGGCCGCGCACAAGGCGGCGCTGGAGGCCACGGCGCAGCGCAATCTCGCCGCCCACAAGGTCGCCAAGGAGAAGCGCAAGAAGGCCGACCAGCTGGCTGCGGCCGAGCGCCGTGCCTACGAGCGGCGCGCGAACGGCGGCTGATCGCTCTTGCTCGACGAGACGCAGAAGCGCATCCTCGAGATCGTCCTCGACCAGCGCTCGGTGAGCGACGAGGTCATCGCGCCGCAGGTGCAGACCGGGTGGACCGAGGACGACGTCTGCCGGTTGACGGTCAAGCTGCGCAAGCAGGGCCTGCTGGCCGAGACCGCGTACGCGAGCGACCGCTGGTCGATCACGGACGCCGGCCGCGAAGCGCTCGCCGAAGCCAGGTGGCGTGAACTCCCGCGGCGGCCGACGGCGCGGCTCGCGTCGGCTCCGGGCCTGCCCGGGCGATCTGAGCCCTCAGCGATGCATCGATTTTCTGGTTTATGAGATAACACGCGGAAATTCTCACAATTCGGACGCTACGGCCGCGCCTGGAATCGGGCAGTAGGCATCAGGATGAGCATCTGTCGATCAGGCGCGGGCTGCAAGCAGCCCGCCGGCCACGGCCGCTTCGGCACGTTCTGCGCCGAGCACGCCGCCGCGCTCGCGGAGCTGCGCAGCGCGCACTTCACGGCTGAGGGCACCGCCCTCGCGCAACCGGTCGCTCCCGACGAGCAGGGGCCGTCCACGGAGCAGGACGCGCTGTTGATCACCGCCGAGGTGCTGCAGGTCGGTCGCATCGGGCGCGCGGTCCTGCAGGACCAGCTCGGGTTCACGTATTCGCGCTTCAGGCGCGCGGTGGAGCTCGCCCGGCGGGCTGAATGGATCGCGCCCGGCCGAGCCCTCTCCCCCGGGCCGGTGCTGCCTCCGGGGCTGGTGTCGCCGGAGGTTCGCGTGACGAGGCCGGCCGGCGCCGCTGCGACGCACGCGGTGCACCAGTCGGCCTGAACCGCCGGCGCGCCGCCACTGCGCCGACCTTGCCGCGGACGCGCAGGGATTCGCTGCGCAGGCTGAAATGCACGATCTCCACCCTGGCTCGAGCGCCGGCGAAGTCGTGCGGCAGCAACTGACACCAGCCAGATAGGGATCGGAGTGGCCGCGCCGCTCGCGCTCAGGAGGTTGTCACCGACGCGAGGGTGTGGTACGCGTACGTCATGCCGTACGACCCCTCCAAAGTCAGGCAGGCGCCGCCGCGATACCAGCCCGCCGCCGACGCGCACGACGAGGAGGGAGCGCCCGTGTACGACGACAACAACCCGCCCACGTGGAAGGACTTCGTCAAGGCCGCCAATCGGGCGCGCAAGAACCTCAAGGGCCTCAAGCCCTGACGGACGCGCCCGCCGCGCCGGGCCACGCCGGCGTCACAGCCGTCAGGTAGGCGCCCGGCGGGTTTCGCGGCGGCCGGCGGCTCGACTGGCGCATTGACGGGCGCGCACGCCCCCGAAACGACGAAGACCCTGCGATTTGCAGGGTCTTCGGTA
>CAVVAG010000019.1:0-14028 GCA_963746165.1 uncultured Actinomycetes bacterium
GAACGGCGAGCGAATCACGCAGTACACGTTCTTCTCGGTCGGCAACGGCACCGGCCCAGAAACGGTTGCACCGGTCCGCGTCGCGGTGTCGACGATCTCCTTGGCGGCCGTCTCGATCGCCGAGTGGTCATACGCCTTCAGGCGGATGCGGATCTTGTTCTCTGTGGTGGTAGCCATGGTGTGGGTGCGTGCGTGCGTGTCGGAAAGCGGCAAGAAGGGGCGGAGCCGGAGTGCCCGACCCGCCCCTTCATGCTGCTCGAAGAACCTCGCGTGCTCCTTACTCGATGATCTCCGTCACGACGCCGGAGCCAACGGTGCGGCCGCCTTCGCGAATGGCGAAGCGCAGCCCCGGATCCATGGCGATCGGCTGGATCAGGTCGATCTGCATCGTGACGTTGTCGCCCGGCATGACCATCTCGACGCCCTCGGGGAGGTGCGCGGAGCCGGTCACGTCGGTCGTGCGGAAGTAGAACTGCGGCCGGTAGCCCGTGAAGAACGGCGTGTGACGGCCACCCTCCTCCTTCTTCAGGACGTAGACCTCGGACTTGAACTTCGTGTGCGGCGTGATCGACTTCGGCTTGCACAGCACCTGGCCGCGCTCGATGTCCTCGCGCTTGGTGCCACGCAGCAGGCAGCCGACGTTGTCGCCCGCGCGACCCTCGTCGAGGATCTTGCGGAACATCTCGACGCCGGTGACGACGGTCGTCGACGACTGCGGGCGGATGCCGACGATCTCGACCTGGTCGCCGGTGTGCACGATGCCCTGCTCGATGCGGCCGGTTGCGACGGTGCCGCGGCCGGTGATCGAGAAGACGTCCTCGACCGGCATCAGGAAGGGCTTGTCGAGCGCACGCTCGGGCTCGGGGATGTACGTGTCCAGCGCCTCGGCGAGCTCCATGATCTTCGCCTTCGCGTCCGCGTCGCCCTCGAGGGCCTGGGTCGCGGAGCCGATGACGAACGGGATGTCGTCGCCTGGGAAGTCGTAGGAGGTCAGCAGCTCGCGCACCTCGAGCTCGACGAGCTCGAGCAGCTCCTCGTCGTCGACGAGGTCGGCCTTGTTGAGGAACACGACGATGTACGGCACGCCGACCTGGCGGGCGAGCAGGATGTGCTCGCGCGTCTGGGGCATCGGGCCGTCGGCGGCCGACACCACGAGGATCGCGCCGTCCATCTGCGCCGCTCCGGTGATCATGTTCTTGATGTAGTCCGCGTGCCCGGGGCAGTCGACGTGGGCGTAGTGCCGGTTGTCGGTCTGGTACTCGACGTGCGAGGTGGCGATCGTTATTCCGCGCGCCTTCTCCTCGGGCGCGTTGTCGATCTCGGCGAAGCTGCGCGCCTCGCCACCACCATGCTCGGCGAGCACGGTCGTGATGGCTGCCGTCAGCGTCGTCTTGCCGTGGTCGATGTGACCGATCGTGCCGACGTTGACGTGCGGCTTGTCGCGCTCGAACTTCTCCTTTGCCACTTTCTATTCGCTCCTCAGGGTCTGTCGAATGAACTGGATGAAACTACCGAATCTGGTGCGATCAGGCGGCTTGCGACTCGCCCAACCGGTGCTCCACGAGCTTCTCGGCGATGTTCGGCGGCACTTCCTCGTATCCGTCGAACTGCATCGTGTAGCTGGCCCTGCCCTGCGTGTTGGAGCGCAGGTCGTTCACGTACCCGAACATCTCGCTCAGCGGGACGCGACCGGTCACCGCAAGCGCGTTGCCGCGCCGTTCCTGGCCCTCGATCCGTCCGCGTCGTCTGTTGAGATCGCCGATGACCTCGCCGAGGAAGTCCTCGGGGGTCACGACCTCGACGGCGAACACCGGCTCGAGCAGAACGGGCTTGGCGCGTCGTGCGGCTTCCTTGAAGGCTAGCGAGCCGGCGACCTTGAACGCGATCTCCGAGGAGTCCGTGTCGTGGTACTTGCCGTCGACGAGCGTCACGCGGACGTCGACCATCGGGTAGCCGGCCTTCACGCCGGTCGTCAGCGCCTCCTCGACGCCCTTCTCGACGGCGGGGATGAACTCGCTCGGCACGGAGCCTCCGCGGATCTTCGAGACGAAGTCGAAGCCCTCGCCCGGAGCCGGCTCGATGTTGATGTAGACGATGCCGAACTGGCCCGAGCCGCCGGTCTGCTTGACGAAGCGCCCCTCGACCTTCTCGGCGGTGCCGCGGATCGTCTCGCGGTAGGAGACCTGCGGACGGCCGACGTTGGCCTCGACCTTGTACTCGCGCTTCATACGGTCGACGAGGATCTCGAGGTGCAGCTCGCCCATGCCGGAGATCTCGGTCTGGCCGGTCTCCTCGTTCGTCTGGACCTGGAACGTCGGGTCCTCCTCGGCGAGGCGCGCGAGCGCGACCGACATCTTCTGCTGGTCGGCCTTGGTCTTGGGCTCGACCGCGACCTTGATGACGGGCTCGGGGAAGTCGATCATCTCGAGCTTCACGGGCCGGGTGGGGTCGCAGAGGGTGTCGCCGGTGACGATCTGCTTGATGCCCACCGCCGCGGCGATGTCGCCCGCGTAGACCGCGTCGACCTCCTCGCGATCGTTGGCATGCATGACGAGCAGGCGCCCGACGCGCTCCTGACGGCCGGTCGAGACGTTGAGGATCTTCGACCCCGCCGAGAGCTTGCCGGAGTAGACGCGGAAGTACGTGAGCTTGCCGACGAACGGGTCCGCCATGATCTTGAAGGCCAGCGACGTGAACGGATCGTCGTCGTTGGGCTCGAGGATGATCTCGCCGGTGGACTCGCCGTGCTTGTCGACAAGGTGGCCCTCGATCGGCTTGACCTCCAGCGGCGAGGGCAGGTAGTCGAGCACCGCGTCCAGCAGCGGCTGGACGCCCTTGTTCTTGAAGGCGGAGCCGCAGAAGACCGGCGTGATGTCGATCGCGAGCGTCGCCTTGCGCAGCGCCGCCTTGATCAGATCCGTGGGGACGGGCTCCTCGGCGAGGTACAGCTCGGCGATCTCGTCGTCGAGGTCGGCGAGCTGGCTGAGCAGCCGCTCGCGGCCGGCCTCGGCGGCGTCGGCGAAGTCGGCCGGGATGTCGATGACGTCCTGGTCCTTGCCGAGATCGTCGAGGTAGACGATCGCCTTCATCTCCAGCAGGTCGATGATGCCCTTGAACTCGGACTCGGCGCCGATCGGAATCTGCACGGGTACGGCGTTCGCGCCCAGGCGGGTCGCCATCGTCTTCAGCGAGCCCTCGAAGTCCGCGCCGATGCGGTCCATCTTGTTGATGAACGCGATGCGCGGGACGGCGTACTTGTCGGCCTGGCGCCAGACGGTCTCGGACTGCGGCTCGACGCCGGCGACGGAGTCGAAGAGCGCGATCGCGCCGTCGAGCACGCGCAGCGAGCGCTCGACCTCGACGGTGAAGTCGACGTGGCCCGGCGTGTCGATGATGTTGATGCGATGCTCGCGCCACTCGCAGGTCGTCGCGGCCGACGTGATCGTGATTCCGCGCTCCTGCTCCTGCTCCATCCAGTCCATCGTGGCGGCGCCTTCGTGGACCTCACCGATCTTGTAGGTGCGTCCCGTGTAGTACAGGATGCGTTCGGTGGTGGTCGTCTTGCCGGCGTCGATGTGCGCCATGATCCCGATGTTCCGGGTCTTCTCGAGCGAGTGTGTGCGTGGCATCTTGTCTCTTGTCTCTTCTCTTGAGTCTCGACCAAAAAAAGCGGGCCCCTCGGGCCCGCGCGCACGGCTGATCGTTGTCAGGCCCGGCGCGCTATGTGGTCGAGAAATCCATCGTGGTGCGCACTGCGTCCCAAGGCGGCCGCGTATGAGCACATCGGCCCAGGGAACGATCGACGACTATAGCAAAGGCCCCTTCGCCAGCACTGGGATTTCGTGAACCTGCGGCGGTTCGCCGCGGCGCTTGCGATCGCCGCGGTCGCGCTGCTCGTGGCCGCCGAGTTCTCGACGGTCTTCGAGGTCACCGTCGGCTCGCTGGAAGTCGTCAAGCGTGACGCGACCGGCGGGGAGAATCACGGCTACGCGCTGCTCGTCGTCGCGCTGTTCGCGCTGGTGCTGACGGGCGTCGGGCTGCGGGGCGCCGGCCGTGCCGCGGGGGTGGCGTTGGTGACGCTCGGGGCCGTTGCGCTCGCGGTGGCGCTGGCCGTCGATCTCCCCGACACGCGTGGGGAGGGCCGGCTGCCGGAGGCCCTGGCCTACGAGGACGCGCGTGCGCGCGCGGGCGCGGGGCTGGGATTGGAGATCGCCGGCGGGGCGCTGCTGGTCGTGGCGGGCGGGTTGCTGGCGGCGGTGGGGTCGGTGGGGCGGCGCCCCGCGTCGGATTGAGTCGACGGGTTGGGCGGCGCCCCACGTCGGAATGGGCGCCGGCGTGGGTAGCGGCATCACTGAGGGAAGGTGGTCAGCCTCACCTCGCGCGCGCGGACGCCGGCGCGTGCGCACGCGCGGGAGCGGGAGCGGGCTTTGCGGTTGATTGCGCATACCACCCCGACGGGGGGTCGTCGACAAAACGTCTGGCATACCGACGTTTACTCGACTACCCCCACGCCGGCGCTCAGGCTGCGGTCGCCGCGACAGCCGCTACCTGACGGCGGTCCAGTCCATCACGCGCAGCGGCACCGTCAGCAGCGCCTGCCACGTCGCGGCATCCGTCTCCCCCGAGGGAGCCAGCCCGCGGGAGGACTGGAAGGCCTGCAGCGCGGCCTTCGTCGCGGCGGTGAACTTCGCGTCCACGGCCACCGACGGCTCGACCGACGCCAGGTGCTGCTGCAGCCAGATCACCTGGTCTCCCGTGGAGCCCTGGTCCAGCGCCGGCCAGCCGGGATCGGACGGGACGACGGGCGCCGGCGCCGGCTCGGTCAGCACCGACCACGCCGCGTCGGCGGTGGCCTGCCAGCTCCACCACGACATGCCGCCCGCGCCGTAGCCGGCCCACAGCGCGCGGAAGCGGCGCAGGTCGTCGGCCTTCGGCGCGTCGTAGGACTGGCCGAGCGGCGCGATCGGCGTGCCGTAGATGCGGTTGTTGGCGACGGTCTTGGCGCTGACGGCGTCGACCGAGCCGCCGATCGCCTTCCAGTAGACCTGCGGCAGGTTGGCCTGCGCGCCGCCCGGGCCGAGGAAGACCGAGTAGGGCAGCCGCGGGTGGTAGTCGACGTAGGGAAAGGACGTGAAGCCGAGCGGGTAGCTCGGGCCGATCGCGCCGCGCAGCGCGGCGAGGTAGCGCTGGGCGGAGGCATAGCGGCCCTCGTACTTCGTCTCGGCGTCGATGACGAAGCAGTCCGCGCCGGCGGCGATCGATGCCGCGGCGGCGCTCGCCTCGGCCTGCGGGTCGGCGCCGTAGACGAACTGCCAGGCGCAGGCGCGCAGCCCGCGGGCGTGCAGGTCCGCGACGAGCTGGGGCGAGAACTGCTCCCAGACGTCGCCGCCGTCGGCGCTCTTGACGAAGACCGTGCTCATCCCGGCGGCCTTGGCGCGCGCGGCGATCGCATCGAGGTTGCCGCCCTCGCTCTTGTTGACGTACCAGATCCACATGCCGTGGCCGGCGAACGCCGACGGGAGCGCGCCCGGCTTCGCGGCGAACGCCGACGGCAGCGGCGCGAGCGCCACCACCCGGATGTTGCGCTTGTTCGAGCGCCGGCCGGCGCGATCGCGCACCGTCACGCCGACCGTGCCGAGCGCGGTGCCGGCCGGCACGCGCACGGTCCAGCCGCCGCGCGAGCGGGCGAGCTTCGTCGCCAGTGCGCCCTTGGACCAGCGAAACGTCACGCGCATGTTGCGCTTCAACCCGCGACCCTGCAGCTGGATCTGCTTGCCGACCGCGACGCGCACGCCCTTCTTGCACGCCTTCGCGGTGACCGGCACGCAGCGCAGGCCCGTCAGGCGCGGGGCCTTGGATGCCGCCTGGGCCGTCGCGGCGAGGCCGACCGGCGCCAGCACGAACACCAGGCCGCAGACGATCGTGGCGACGCGAAGCCTCATGGGACGTTGCAACCGATCAGGGGCACGCAAGTAGCGTCGCAGCGCGACAACGGGCGCGCGGCAACGAGCGATCCAGCGGGCGCGGCGCGGGCGCCGCGCGGCGGTGCTACCAGCGGTAGTGGGCGAAGGCCTTGTTGGCCTGGGCCATGCGGTAGATGTCGTCCTTGCGCTTGTAGGCGCCGCCCTGCTGGGACTGGACGTCCATCAGCTCGTTGGCCAGCCGCTGGGCCATCGTGCGCTCGCGACGCTGGCGGGCGAACTCGACGAGCCAGCGCACGGCGAGCGTGCGGGCGCGGCGCGAGGGGACCTCGACCGGCACCTGGTAGGTCGCGCCGCCGACACGGCGAGAGCGGACCTCGAGCACCGGGGTCAGGGCCTTGATCGACAGCTCGAGCTGCTCGACCGGGTCCTTGCCGGTGCGCTCGCCGATGATCGCGAGGGCGTCGTAGACGATCTTCTCGGCGACGGACTTCTTGCCGTCGAGCATCACGCGGTTGATGACCTGCTGGACGATGCGCGAGCGGTGAAGGGGGTCCGGCTCGATCGGCCGGATCGTGGCGGCAGAGCGGCGCGGCATCAGTCGTTCGTCCCGTAGGTCCGTGACCGGATCGGACGGTTGCCGGCGCCGACTGGCAAGGACGCAGGATCGAAGGTGGTGATCGGCGGCCGTCCGAACGGGTGCGGATTCATGGGACGCACCACTTACTTCTTCTTCACGCCGTAGGAGCTGCGGGCCTTCTTGCGGTCGCTCACGCCGGCGGCGTCCAGCGTCCCGCGGACGACCTTGTAGCGCACGCCCGGCAGGTCCTTGACGCGGCCGCCGCGGACGAGCACGACGGAGTGCTCCTGAAGGTTGTGGCCCTCACCGGGGATGTAGGCGGTGACCTCGATCGACCCGGTGATCCGCACACGCGCGACCTTGCGCAGCGCGGAGTTCGGCTTCTTCGGCGTCGTCGTGTAGACGCGCGTGCAGACACCGCGGCGCTGCGGAGCAGCGACCTTCTTCTTGCGCCCCTTGCCGGACTTCAGACCGGGAGTGGCGAGCTTCTTCTTGGGCACCTTGCGGCCCTTGCGGACGAGCTGGGAAGTCGTAGGCATGCGGGCGGTGATGCTAGCAACCCTCGCCTCGCCTCACCGGGCGGCGGAGACGGGCTTGATCGCCAGGCCGGTGCGGCGCTTGCCGCCCGCGGCCGGGTATGTGATCCGGTACGACGCCCCGGGCCTGTGGGCGATCGTGCGCTGGAAGGAGTCGCGGCCGTCGATGGCCAGCCGACCGAGTCGCTTCCACGGCCCGCCCCGGACCTGTGTCTGCAGGATGATGATCCTGCGGCCGGCCCCGAGTCGCAGGCGCCCGTAGAGCAGCACCCTGCCCTTGGGCCGGCGCTGTGCGAACAGGCCGGCCAGGAACGTGCGGGCGACGACCTTCTCCGAGCCGTCCACATGCAGCAGGCCGGTGGAGTACTCGCCGAACGGGCGCTTGTCGCTCTGTGAGACGCGGACCGGCGACGGCGGTTGGTCGCGCAGCAAAAACTGGGCGAAGGAGCGCACGGCCGGCACGCGATCGGCGATGTACTCCGCCCAGGTCATCCAGCGCGCCTGCTGGGTCTCGTTGACCCGCGGCCGACCGGGGATGCCCTTCGTCTCGTAGCCGAACTCGGTGAGGTGGATGCGGCGGTTGCCCGCTGCCAGGCGGCCCATCCTGACGAGCCGGTCGAGCGCCTTGGCCAGCACCGGCGTGTCGGCGAGGCGCAGGTCGCCGGGCTCCTTCTTCGGGTCCGAGACCCGCTCGGGCCGCTCGTTCTGGGAATACGGATGGTGCGCCCAGCCGTCGCCGGGCACCTGCGTGAAGCCGGCGCAGTCGCCGTCGGAGCGCGGCGTGAACGTCGCGTCGACGCAGGCGAGCTCGCGCAGGAACTCCAGCGGCGCGACGGGGCCCGTGCCGCGGCCGCCGCCCGTGCTCGACGTGTTGCCGATGAGGACGGTGGCGGTGCGCCGCACGGCCTTGACGGCCGCGTAGCCCGCGCGCACCATCGCGCGGTAGACGGCCGGGCTGGCCGGCGTCCGCCCGTCGCCCTTCCACTGCGGCAGCAGCAGGCCCTGGTGGTTGGGCTCGTTCCAGATGATGAAGCGGTCGACGCTCGGCAGCGGACCGGCCGCGACGGGTGCGGCGGCGGGCGCGGCCTGGGCCGCGCGCGCCTGGCCCGGCGGCAGCGACAGCGGCGGGTCGGGCAGCGGGAAGGGGACGATCGGCTGGATGAGACCGGCGATGAGGCTCGCGTCCTCGGTCGGCTCCGGTGCGGGCGCCCCCGCCGTGGCCGGCGCTGTGAACGCCCCCGAATAGCGCAGCGCGACCGCGGTGGCGAAGTCGGCGTAGGCCTGCGGGTCGATGTTCGAGCGCGCCCGCGGGCCCGGCGGATCGTCGGTCGCCCAGTGCGGCGCCCAGAAGCCGATGTCGACGAGCGCCTTCATGCCGGCCGCGCGGATCGCGCGGATCGCGGTGTCCAGGCCGGTCCAGCGCGCCTGCTCGTAGGCGGCGGGGTCGGCGGCGTCGAAGCCCTCGGGCCTGGTCTCCTCCTCCGGCGCACGGGTCAGCGAGGACCAGCTCGCGGTGATGCGCACGCGGTCGACGCCCAGCTCGCGCATCCGCGCGACGGCGGCCTCGACCTCGGCCTGCGGTCGGTAGAGCAGCAGGCCGTCGTCCTGCAGGATGGTCTCCAGCCCCCGGCTCGACGCAGGCGGCGCCTTCGGCTTGGCCGGCTTGGGCTTGACGGTCGGCGCCTTGGCCTTCGTCTGCGCGGACGCCGTGGGCGCGAGCAGGACGGCAAGGGCCAGCGCGAGGACGGCCACGATCGCAACTGGTCCCCGCATGGGCGCAGTGTGACCGTTGCGCGACCGCGGTGCGCCGGCGAGGCACGCAGCCTCGCCGAAGCCCACTAATGTCGGCGCCGTGCTGCACGATGCCGAAGACCACAGCGGGAGCCCCCGGTGAGCGGGCGCTTCACGATCCGGCCGGCCACCACCGCCGACCTCGGCACGATCGCCGACAGCCTCGTCGCCGGCCTGTCGACCTACCGCGGCTGGACGCCGGTCGGGTGGAATCCGCCCGGCCGCACCGAGATGCTCATCGGCCTGCTGCAGCGTTTCCCGCACGACGGCTCGTGGGCGCACATCGCCTCCGACGGCCCGCGGCCGGCCGGGCACATCAGCCTGCGTCCGGATCGCGACGAGGCCGACGCGCCGCGCAGCGACGTCGCGCTGCTCACACAGCTCTTCGTGCGCGAGGAGTACTGGGGCAGCGGCCTGGCCGCGGAGCTCAACGCCATCGGCGCGGCGGACATGAGGCAGCGAGGCTTCTCGCAGGGGCGGTTGCTCGTCGCCGCCGGACACCAGCGGGCGCGCGCGTTCTACGAGCGCGAGGGCTGGCGCTCCACCGGCGAGCTCGAGACGTCGGGCGAGCTGGGCCTCGAGCTCGCGGAGTACCTGCTCGACCTGGACTGAAAGCCGGGTTCCGGCTATGCGCCGGCCGGCGCCGCCGCGCTGCCCGACGCGACGCGCGCGGCGCGGACCGGTGCGGGCGTCAGCGCCGAGGCCACGATCACGAGCACGAAGGCCAGCGCCTGCAGCGCGATCCCGAGTGCGTTGTTGGGCAGCGGATCGCCGAAGACGATGATCCCGCCGGCGATCGTCGCGATGTTGGCCGCGGTGCCGGTGATCGCGATGACCGGGACCGCGTCGCCGTCCTGCAGCGAGCGCGCGGATGCATAGAAGGCGGCGGCCGAGGCGCTCAGCGCGACCCAGGTCCAGGGGCTGAGGACGACGCCGACGACGCCGCTGTCGCCGATGACGCCGGTCAGCGCCTTGACCGCGAGGTTGCAGACGCCGAAGAGGATTCCCGCGGCGGCGGCGAGCATGATCCCGTGGTGCTCGGCGGGCCCGCCGAGGCGCTTGCCCATGATGAACAGTGCGCCGAGGCCGAAGAGGCCGGCCTCGAAGGCGATCATCGCGGTCGACGAGAAGCTCGAGTGTGCGCCGTGCGTCTTGGGCAGCGTGATCGCCAGCAGGATCAGCCCGACGCAGGTCATCCCCAGGCCCCACCACTGGCGCGGGCCGATGCTGAAGCCGAAGAGCCGGTCGGCCATCACGGCCAGCAGCACGAGGCCACCGGAGAGCACCGCCTGCACGACGGACAGCGGGGCCAGCGAGATCGCGGCGACGTGCAGCAGCCAGGCGACGAGGCCGACGCCCATGCCGATGGCGAACCAGCGCTGGCTCCACAGCGAGCCGGCCGTGCGCAGCGGGTGGCGGATGTCGACCGTGCAGGCCGTGCTGCAGCCGCGGTGCTTGTAGAGGAAGGCCAGGTTCGACGCGAACGCGCAGAGCAGGGCTATGAGGATTCCGAGATAAAGGCTCATGTAGGGCAGCGCAGCGCGCACGTCGAGCAAGAGTCACGGCGCCGGGCGACACCCCTACCATCGACAGCCCGGTGGACTTGCTTGACGCGCAAAGCGTGCTCCAAGGAGGCTACCGCGATACTCGGCGAGGCGCGCCGAGGATGCAGTTTCTTTGCAAAGGTGCCGCAAATGCAGGACAAACCGCTGCTCTTCGTTGACATCGACGGCGTCATCTCACTCTGGGGGTTCGACTCGGACGACCGTCCAGCGGGAGGCTTCCACAACGTGGACGGGATCATCCATTTCCTTTCGTCCGGGGCCGGGATCCACCTGCTCGCGCTCGCGCAGGCCTTCGATCTCGTGTGGTGCAGCGGATGGGAGGAGAAGGCCGATGAGCATCTGCCCCACGCGCTGGCACTACCCGCAGGGCTGCCATTTCTCTCCTTTCCGAGAAATCCAGGTCGCGGCCACGCCCATTGGAAGCTCGCTGCGATCGACGGGTACGCCGGAGCCCGGCGCCCGCTCGCGTGGATCGACGACGCCCACGACGACGCCTGCCGTACGTGGGCGGCGGCCCGGGGCGCGCCGACGCTGCTTGTCACGACCACGCCCGCGGTCGGGCTGAGCACCGTGCACGCCGACGAGCTCCGGGCGTGGGCGGCGGGCACCGCCCACGAGCGATGACGCCGGCCGGCCGCTTCACCGCGCTGGAGCGCCGCCCGCTGCCGCGTGATCTGACGTTGCTCGTCGCCGGCGACCGCCGGGCGCGCCGCCGCGGCCTCGCGCACCTCGACGCGGAGGAGCTGCCGCCCGGGCACGCGTTGCTGTTCGAGCGCTGCCGGTCGGTGCACACGATCGGTATGCGCTTCGCGCTGGACCTCGTGTGGCTCGATCGCGCGGGCGCGGTGCTGCGGGTCGATCGGGCGGTGGGGCCGTGGCGGGTGCGGACGTGTCGGCCCGCGCGGAGCGTCGTCGAGGCGGCCGCCGGCGAGGGTGAGCGGTTCGCGGCGGCGTTCGCGGCGGGTTCCTGACGGAGCCGACCGCGTCTGTGTTCGCCACGGCGGACCCGGGGGGTGTGTCACGTTGTGCGCGGATGAAGCGAGAAACGTGACGTGACCCCCTGGCGTACGCCGCTGGGAGATCGCTTCTCCGCTCTTGCGCGGGCGCCGCCCGGTCGGGACCATCTGTGCGACGGTCAAGGGCGGGACGCCTGGCGCCGATAGACGGATGGTGGATCGTGCACGAGGAGACAGCCGGTTGCCGGGAGGCACCTGTGACTGAGGGGATCGACGGGCTCCGCTCGGAGCTGGTGGCGGCGTGCCGGGAGCTGGCGGCGAGCGGGCTCGTGCTCGGGTCGGCCGGCAACGTCAGCGCGCGCTGCGGCGATCTCGTGCTCGTCACGCCGACGGGCGCACGACTCGACACGCTCACGGCCGACGGGCTGGCGGTCGTCGACCTCGACGGCGAGCTCGTCGACGGACCGCTGCTGCCGACGTCCGAGCTGCCCCTGCACCTCGCGGTCTATCGCAACTCCGACGCCGGCGCAGTCGTGCACACGCACCCGCCGATGGCGACGGCGGTCGCGTGCGTCGCCGGCGAGCTGCCCTGCATCCACTACACGCTGCTGACCCTCGGCGGCGCCATCCGCGTCGCGCCGTACGCCACCTTCGGGACCGACGCCCTCGCCGCGGCCGTCGTCGAAGGACTGCGCGGGCGCAGCGCCGTCCTGCTGAGCGGACACGGCGCGGTCACGCACGGCGCCGACGTCGGCGCTGCGGTCGCCGCCACCCAGCTGCTCGAATGGGCCTGCGGCGTCTACGTGCACGCCTGCGCGTGCGGCACCCCGCGGGTGCTCGACGAGGACGAGCAGGCGGCGGTCGCCGCGGCGCTCGCCGCCTACGGCGCCCCGGCGCCCGCCCCCGTCACGTAGCCCCGCACGCGACCGCATCCGCACGCCGGGAAGCTCAGCGGCGCGCCGCGGCCCGCGCGCGACCCGGCGGCGCGCGCCTGCCGTGCTTCGCCTCGCGCTTCCTGCTCGCCGTCCGCACGGTCAGCGTCCGGCGCAGCACCGCGCGCGTCCGCGCCGGCCCGATCGCCACGATCCGCAGGCGGTGACGGCCCGCCCGCCGCGGCACCCACGCGACGCTGTGGCGCCCGTGCGCCAACGCCCGCAGCCCGCGTGACACCTCGACGCGTCCGCGCCGGTCGCGCACCTGCAGCGTCACGTCGGAGATCTTCGACAGCGTGAAGCGAATCGTGGCGCGCCGGCGAACCCGCACCTTGCGCAGGGTACGCACGCGCACTCGCGGCGGCTCGCGCACGTAGCGCGCGAAGCGCTCCCCCGTCGCGCAGTAGGTCCGCGCCCCCGTGCGCCGGCACAGCCCACCCAGGAAGCCCGCCACGAGGCGGTGGTAGCTCAGCGTCGACTCCCTGCCGCCGGCGCTGTACAGCGACCAGGCGCCGGTGTCGAAGCCGCGCACCGCCCGCCGCGCCGCCGGCTCCCCGGCCGAGAACAGCCGCCGCGCGGCCGCGCTGCCCGAGATCCGCGCGACGTCGCGCAGCCCGATGAGCGTCTGCAGCTCGCCGTTGAGGATCCGCAGGTCCGGCGCGAAGGAGTACATCGTGTAGCGCGCTCCCACCGCCACGCCCAGCGGCGTCGGCGCGTCGAAGGCGCCGAGCGCGCGCCGCGCGGCGCGCTCGTAGCGCTTGTCTGCGAGCGCGCGGGTGCCGCGGGCCAGCGCCTGCGCGCCCGTCGCCTGCGTCATCGCGCTGATCCACGGCGGCGCGCCGCTGCCGAACGCGAAGAAGTGCTCCCAGGCGAGAAAGCCCCCGCGCTCGCTCGCCAGCGCGACCATCCGGTTCAGCAGCCGGCGCAGCGCGGCCGGGCGGCAGCGGTGCTCGGAGCGTGCCCGCAGGCACGCCGACGCCAGCGCGTTGGCGCGCCCGAAGCTCGCCAGCGGCTGGATCGCCAGCCCACGGCCGGCGTAGTACTCGAAGATCACGGGGTCGCCGCGGAAGCTCAGCCGCGAGCGTGGCGCGGGCAGGGCGTGCGTGGTCCAGAACTCTCGGTTGCGGCGGATCGTGAGGAAGACCGGCTCCAGCCGGCTGGCGGTGAGCAGGCGCGAACGTGCCAGGCGCTCGGTCATGCCCAGGACCGCCGCGAGCTCGGCCCGCCGCGTGCCGCTCAGCCGCGCCACGTCGCGCCGCGCTCGCCACCACGTGCGCCGCAGCGACGCGTAGCGGCGGCGGCTGATCGCGTGCGACAGCCAGGCGCGGCGCAGCGCGCCCTTCACGGTGCTCGAGCGCCGCAGCCGCCGGGCCTCCGCGCGCCGCGTGGCGGCGCGACGTGCCTGCGCCCGCGCACGTGCCGCGGCCGCGTGGGCCGGAGCCTCGAGCGACTGCCCGGCCGACGCCGCCCGCGCCGGCGGCGCCGGACGCGGATCGCCGGGACCCGTGAACGCGACCGCGACGAGCAGCGTCAGGGCGACGAGCCGGCGGCAGCGGTGGCGTTGCACACGAGGACAGATCGGCGCCGCGAGTGGCGAGCTTGACGCGCGCGCCCGCGGGCTACGCGACAGGATGGTGCCGGCCGCCCGAGCAGGTAGGCAAGAACGACAAACGACACCGCCGGCCGCGCTGGCCCGGCGGTGTCGCTTGAGCGCGAAGTGCCGCGAGGAGTCGTCGGGCACGTCGAG
>CAVVAG010000020.1:0-87972 GCA_963746165.1 uncultured Actinomycetes bacterium
CGGGCACGTCGAGGTCGGCGAGCTCCTCGGCGAAGCCGGTGTCGCCACCGCCCGTGCCGATCTCCTCCAGCGAGGCGATGTCCTCGTTGAAGGCGGAGCCGAAGCCGCCCAGGCCGTCGCCGTCGCCGAGCCCGAGCTCGGCGGCGATCTCGTCCTGGTCGAGCAGGCCGACGTCGTCCATCGCGCGCGGCAGCGGCTCGGACGGCTCGATCTCGATGCGCCGGTAGCGCTTCAGACCGGTCGCCGCCGGGATGAGCTTGCCGATGATCACGTTCTCCTTGAGACCGTTGAGGCGATCGATCTTGCCCTCGAGCGCCGCGTCGGTCAGGACCTTCGTGGTCTCCTGGAAGGAGGCCGCCGAGAGGAACGAGTCCGTGTTCAGCGAGGCCTTCGTGATGCCGAGGATGATGTCCTCGAACTGCGCGGCCTCGCCCTTCTTGCGGATGATCTCGTTGTTGATCTTCGCGAACTCGAAGCGGTCGACGAACTGCCCCGGGAGGTAGTCCGTGTCGCCCTTCTGGTCGACGCGCACCTTCTTGAGCATCTGGCGCGCGATGAGCTCGATGTGCTTGTCGTTGATGTCCACGCCCTGGGACACGTAGACCTCCTGTACCTCCTTGACGAGGTACTGCTCGGTCTCCGTGCGCCCGCGGATCGCCAGCAGCTCGTGCGGGTACAGCGACCCCTCGTTGAGCTGCGTGCCGGCCTCGACGCGCTGGTCGTTCTCGACGAACAGCCGCGTGCGGCGCGGGAACGTGTGGCGGTGCTCCTCGCCGGCGTCGTCGGTGATGACGACGGTCAGCGCCTTGTCGGAGTCCTCGATCGTCACGGTGCCGTCCTGCTCGGCGATCTTCGCCAGGCCCTTGGGCTTGCGGGCCTCGAAGAGCTCCACGACACGCGGCAGGCCGTGCGTGATGTCCGCGCCGGCGACGCCGCCGGTGTGGAACGTCCGCATCGTCAGCTGCGTGCCCGGCTCGCCGATCGACTGGGCGGCGATGATGCCCACCGCGTCACCGATCTGCGCGGTCTTGCCGGACGCCATCGAGCGGCCGTAGCAGGCCTGGCACACGCCGCTCTGGGCCTCGCACTTGAGCACCGAGCGGACCGCGATCTTCACGTGACCGTGGTTGTCGGTCTTCAGCTGATCCTGGCTCTCGAGCAGGTCCGCGATCTCGGGACGGTCGATCTCGGCGCCCTTGGCGACGATCACGCGACCGCGCTTCGTCGCGATCTCGGCCGCCGCGAAGCGCCCGAGCAGGTTGTCGTTGAGCGACCCGTCGTCCTTGAGCAGCGGCAGCTCGATGAACTCCTCGGTGCCGCAGTCGGGCTCGCGGATGATGACGTCCTGCGCCACGTCGACCAGACGGCGCGTCAGGTAGCCCGAGTCCGCGGTGCGCAGGGCGGTGTCGGCCAGTCCCTTGCGCGCGCCGTGGGTGGAGGTGAAGTACTCGAGGACGTCGAGGCCCTCCATGAAGTTCGCCTTCACCGGGCGCTCGATGATGTCGCCCTTCGGGTTGGCCATGAGGCCGCGCATGCCCGCCAGCTGGCGGATCTGCTTGAACGAGCCACGGGCGCCCGAGTTGGCCATCATGAAGATCGGGTTCAGGACGTCGAGGTTCTGGACCATCGCCTCCGCGACCTCCTCGGTGCACGCGTTCCACTGCTCGACGACCGCCTCGTGGCGCTCCTCCTGCGTGATGAGGCCCATGTCGTACTGGCCGTGCAGCTCGGCGACCTTCTCCTCGTAGGACTTGACGATCGCGCCCTTGGTCGGCGGGATCACGACGTCGTTCTTGGAGATCGTGATGCCGGCCTTCGTGGAGAACTCGAAGCCGAGGTCCTTGAAGGCGTCGAGCACCTGCGAGATCGTCGTCGCGCCGTAGGTCTGCACGAGCTGGTCGACGAGCTCGGTCGTGTCGCGCTTCTTCATCGACTTGTTGACGAACTCGTACTGCGTCGGGTCGAACTCGTCGCCCATCGCCTCCAGCAGCGCCCGCTCGATGCGGTCGTTGTAGATGATCCGGCCGACGGTCGTGAGGACGTGGCCGCCCTCGCGCCCGAGCGGGCGGAACTCGGCCAGGTCGTGCAGCTTCACGCCGCCCAGCTCGTAGGAGAGCTCGGCCTCCTGGGCGGTCCGGAACACGTGCGGCCGCGGCTCGTACGTCGCGCGGTCGACCTGTGAGAGCTCGTCGGACTCGGGACCGTAGGTCAGGTAGTAGGCGCCGAGGATCATGTCCTGGGTCGGCGTGGCCAGCGGCTGGCCGTGCGCCGGCGACAGGATGTTGTTCGACGACAGCATGAGGATGCGGGCCTCCGCCTGCGCCTCGGCCGAGAGCGGCAGGTGGACCGCCATCTGGTCGCCGTCGAAGTCGGCGTTGAACGCGTGGCAGACGAGCGGGTGGACCTGGATCGCCTTGCCCTCGACGAGCACCGGCTCGAAGGCCTGGATGCCCAGGCGATGCAGCGTCGGCGCGCGGTTGAGCAGGACCGGGTGCTCGTGGATGACCTGCTCGAGGACGTCCCAGACCTCGGGGATCATCGAGTCGACCATCTTCTTGGCGGCCTTGATGTTCTGCGCCGCCTTGCGCTCGACGAGCTGGGCCATGATGAACGGCTTGAAGAGCTCCAGCGCCATGAGCTTGGGCAGCCCGCACTGGTGCAGCTTCAGGTACGGGCCGGCCACGATGACCGAGCGGCCCGAGTAGTCCACGCGCTTGCCGAGCAGGTTCTGGCGGAAGCGGCCCTGCTTGCCCTTGAGCATGTCGCTCAGGGACTTCAGCGGCCGGTTGCCCGGACCCGTGACCGGACGCCCGCGGCGGCCGTTGTCGAACAGCGCGTCGACGGCCTCCTGCAGCATCCGCTTCTCGTTGTTGACGATGATCTCGGGCGCGCCGAGGTCGAGCAGCCTCTTGAGCCGGTTGTTGCGGTTGATGACCCGGCGGTACAGGTCGTTGAGGTCGGAGGTCGCGAAGCGGCCGCCGTCGAGCTGGACCATCGGGCGCAGCTCCGGCGGGATGACCGGCACGGCCTCGAGGATCATCTGCTCCGGGCGGTTGCCGGACGAGATGAACGCGGTGACGACCTTCAGGCGCTTGACCGCGCGGGCCTGCTTCTGGCCCTTGCCGGTGCGCACGAGCTCGCCGAGCTCCTCGGACTCGTCCTCGAGGTCGACCTGCTGGAGCAGGTCGCGGATCGCCTCGGCGCCCATGCCGCCGCGGAAGTACTCGCCGAAGCCGTAGGGGGAGCCGAAGCGCTCCTTGAGCTCGCGGAAGATCGTCTCGTCGTGCTCGATCTTCTTGGGCTCCATGTCCTTGAAGAGCTGCCACACCTGGCGCATGCGCTCGGCGGCGTCCTCGATGTAGGCCTCGGTGTCGGCGATGTCGGACTCGAAGGTCTTGCGCAGGTCCTTGAGCATCTTCGCGCGCTCGTCGTCGTCGAGCTTCTTGACGTCGATGTCCAGCGCCTCGGCCCAGAGGTGGTCCTCGTCGTCGAAGTCCTTCTGGGCGCCGCTGTCGAGGTACTCGAGATACTCGCGGCGCGCCTGCTGCTCCTTGAGCTCGAGGACGCGCTCCTCGCGCTCGGCGGCGTAGGCGTCGAGCACCTCGTTGACCTTGACCTCGAGGTCGGCCGTGTCGCGCTCGCGCGCCTCGTCGTCGACCCACGTCACGATCGACGCGGCGAAGTACAGGACCTTCTCGAGCTCCTTGGGAGCCATGTCGAGCAGGTAGCCGATGCGCGACGGGACGCCCTTGAAGAACCAGATGTGGCTGACCGGAGCGGCGAGGTCGATGTGCCCCATGCGCTCGCGGCGGACCTTCGAGCGCGTCACCTCGACACCGCAGCGCTCGCAGACGATGCCCTTGTAGCGGACGCGCTTGTACTTGCCGCAGTAGCACTCCCAGTCCTTCGTCGGACCGAAGATGCGCTCGCAGAACAGGCCGTCCTTCTCGGGCTTCAGGGTGCGGTAGTTGATCGTCTCGGGCTTGGTGACCTCGCCGGAGCTCCAGCCACGGATCTGCTTCGAAGAGGCGAGGCCGATCTCGATGGCGTCGAAGTTATTGATGTCGATCAAGGTGAGTCCTTACGTCAGTGGTGAGGCGGGAGGTCCGTCGACCCCCCGCCGGAAGCGGTGTCGTGGCGTGCTCGCGGTGCTGCGCCGCGATCACGTCTCCGCGGGTGCTTCGGCGTCGATCTCGATCCCGGCGATGTCGGCGTCCGCGTCGTCGTCGTCGAGCCGGCGGCACGAGCGCGTCGGCGTGGGCGACCTCCTCGACGCCCTCGTCGGCGGCGTCGCCGCGACGTCGATCGGCGCGTCCTGCTCGCCGAGCGGCTCGGCCTCGGGCTGCACCGTCTGGCCGCCGTTGCCCGCGGCGCGCACGCCCGAGAGGTCGATGCCGAGCTCCTCGGCCGCGCGCAGCAGGTCGTCGTCCTCGTCGCGCATCTCGGCGCGGGCGCCCTCCTCGGAGACGACGTTGACGTCGAGCGCCAGCGACTGCATCTCCTTGAGGAGCACCTTGAAGGACTCCGGGATCGACGGCTCGGCGATGTTCTCGCCCTTGACGATCGCCTCGTAGGCCTTCACGCGGCCGACCGTGTCGTCGGACTTGATCGTGAGCATCTCCTGCAGCGTGTACGCCGCGCCGTAGGCCTCCAGCGCCCAGACCTCCATCTCGCCGAAGCGCTGGCCGCCGAACTGGGCCTTGCCGCCCAGGGGCTGCTGCGTGACGAGCGAGTAGGGGCCCGTCGAGCGGGCGTGGATCTTGTCGTCGACGAGGTGCAGGAGCTTGAGGATGTACATGTAGCCGACCGTCACCTGCTGCTCGAACGGCTCGCCGGTGCGCCCGTTGTAGAGCGTGAACTTGCCCGAGGCGCGGATGCCCGGCGGTCTTGGACTTGTCGATGTCCATCCGGATGCGGCCCTTGTGCTCGTCCTGCCACTTGACCAGGGCGTTGTCGACGTCCGCGACCGAGGCGCCGTCGAACACCGGGGTGGCGGTGTAGACCTTGCCCGGACGGCCGTCGGCGGTGCGCTGGCTCTGGGCGATCTTGTACGCCTCGGTGCCGTCGTCGTACCAGCCCTCGGCGGCGGCCCACCCGAGGTGGGTCTCCAGCAGCTGGCCGACGTTCATCCGGCTCGGCACGCCGAGCGGGTTGAGGATGACGTCGACCGGCGTGCCGTCCTCCATGAACGGCATGTCGGCCTCGTCGACGATCTTCGAGATGACGCCCTTGTTGCCGTGGCGCCCGGCGAGCTTGTCGCCCTCGGAGATCTTGCGCTTCTTGGCGACGAACACGCGCACGAGGTGGTTGACGCCCGGCGGCAGGTCGTCGCCCTGGTCGCGGCTGAAGGTCATGACGTCGATGACGACGCCGCCCTCGCCGTGGGGCACCTTCAGCGAGGTGTCGCGCACCTCACGCGCCTTCTCCTTGAAGATCGCGCGGATGAGCTTCTCCTCGGCGGTGAGCTCGGTCTCGCCCTTGGGCGTGACCTTGCCGACGAGCAGGTCGCCCGAGCCGACCTCGGCGCCGACGCGGACGATGCCGCGGTCGTCGAGGTTGCGCAGCGACTCCTCCGAGCGGTTCGGGATGTCGCGGGTGATCTCCTCGTCGCCGAGCTTCGTCGTGCGGGCGTCGATCTCGTACTCCTCGATGTGGATCGAGGTGAGCTCGTCGTCCTTGACGAGGCGCTTGGAGAGGATGATCGCGTCCTCGAAGTTGTAGCCCTCCCAGGACATGAAGGCGATCTTCAGGTTCTTGCCGAGCGCCATCTCGCCGTGATCGGTCGCCGAGCCGTCGGCGAGCATCTCGCCGGCCTCGACGGCCTGCCCGGCGCCGACCATCGGCTTCTGATGGATGAGCGTGCCCTGGTTGGAGCGGCGGTACTTGTCGAGGTCGTACTCGTCCTTGCCGCCGTCTGCGCGAGTCACCTCGATGCGCGTCGCGTCCACGTAGGAGACCGTGCCGGCATCCTTGGCCAGCAGCACGTCGCCGCTGTCGAGCGCCGCGCGGCGCTCCATGCCGGTGCCCACGATCGGGGCATCGGTCTTCAGCAGCGGCACCGCCTGGGCCTGCATGTTCGAGCCCATCAGCGCGCGGTTGGCGTCGTCGTGCTCGAGGAACGGGACCATCGCGGTGGTGACCGACCAGATCTGCTCGGGCGAGACGTCCATCAGGTCGACCTCGCTGGGGTCGACCGTGACGTACTGGCCCGCGAGCGTCCGGCAGACGGCCTCGTCGCCGAGCAGCTTGCCGTTCTCGTCGACGGGGTGGTTGGCCTGGGCGATCTTGAGCTCTTCCTCCTGCGTGGCGTCGTAGTGGACGACCTCGCCGGTGATGACGCCGCCCTCCACGACCCGGTAGGGGGTCGTGACGAAGCCGTGCTCGGAGACCTCGGCGTAGCTCGACAGCGAGCCGATCAGGCCGATGTTCGGTCCCTCCGGCGTCTCGATCGGGCACATGCGCCCGTAATGGGTCGGGTGCACGTCGCGCACCTCGATCGGCGCGCGCTCGCGCGTGAGGCCGCCGGCGCCGAGCGCGCTCAGGCGGCGGCGATGGCGCAGGCCGGCCAGCGAGTTCGTCTGGTCCATGAACTGGCTGAGCTGCGAGGAGCCGAAGAACTCCTTCTGCGCGGCCACGACCGGGCGGATGTTGATGATCGTCTGCGGGGTGATCGTGTCGGCGTCCTCGGTGGTGAGGCGCTCGCGCACGACGCGCTCCATCCGGTACAGGCCGATGCGGAAGGCCTCCTGGATGAGCTCGCCGACGGTCCGCAGACGGCGGTTGCCGAAGTGCTCGTACTCGTCGAGGTGCTCGCCGACGGCCTCGCGCGGGTAGGTCTGCGCCTCGGCGGCGTAGTCCTTGATCTCGACGTCGGGCTCCTCGGGCATCCCGAGGATCCGCGGCAGGGAGACGAGCTCCTTGACGAGGGCGAGGATGTCGTCGTGCGTCAGCGTGCGGGTCTCGAGGTCGATGTCGAGGCCCAGGCGCGCGTTGAGCTTGTAGCGACCGACGCGCGTGAGGTCGTAGCGCTTGGGATCGAAGAAGAGCTGGTGCAGCAGCGCGCGCGCGTTGTCGACGCTCGGCGGCTCGCCGGGGCGCTGCTTCTTGAAGAGCTCGACGAGCGCGCCCTCCTCGGTCTTCGTCGGCTCGGTGTCGGCCTCGATCGTGTTGCGGATGTAGAGGCTGTTGTCGAAGAGGTTGATGATCTCCTCGTCGGTCGCGTAGCCCATCGCGCGCAGCAGGACGGTGACCGGCAGCTTGCGCTTGCGGTCGATGCGGACGAAGACCTTGCCCTTCTTGTCGATCTCGAGCTCGAGCCACGAGCCGCGGGCCGGCATGAGGTTCGCGATGAAGACCTGCTTCTCGCGGTCCTTGGCCTCCATGAGGTAGGCGCCGGGCGAACGGACCAGCTGCGTGACGACGACGCGCTCGGTCCCGTTGATGATGAACGTGCCCCGCTCGGTCATCCAGGGGAAGTCGCCCATGAACACGGACTGCTCGCGGATCTCACCGGTCTCGCGGTTGACGAACGCGACGGTGACGGTCAGCGGGCGGGCGTACGTGAGGTCCTTCTCGCGGCACTCCTCGATCGATGCGACCGGATCGTCGAAGTGGAACTCGCCGAAGTCGACGGCGAGGTTTCCGGTGTAGTCCTCGATCGGCGAGATGTCCGAGATGGTCTCGCGCAGACCACCCTTCTCAGGATCGGTCAGCCACGCAAACGAGCGGCGCTGGATGTCGATGAGGTTCGGGACATCTTGAACTCGGTTCAGACGCGCGAAGGTCCGGCGCGTCCGGGGGGCGTCAACAAGGGGCAAGGCGGCGACTCCTCAAGGGGTCGGAGAGGGCGATCATCGGGGGGCAGCGCCGCGGCCATCGGCCTGCAAGGCGCGGACTCGCCAGGATAGCACAGCAAAGTGCGGCCCCCGCCGGGGGGCTGTCGACGCTCACGGACCCCGCCTCAAGTCTGCGCTATGTGGGCGCAAAACCGTGCTGAAGGCGGCTACGGCTATCGGTCGACTCGCGCAGGGTAGCGCGTAATGTGCCGTTCGTGCAGTTCGACCACGTCGCGCAGCCCGTTGCGGACATCGCCGCCGCGCTGGCGTGGTGGCAGCGAACCGTGCCGGGAGCCCGCGTCCTCTACGCCGACGACACCTGGGGTCTGCTCGAGGCCGGCGGCGCGAAGCTCGCGTTCGTCATGGCCGAACAGCACCCGCACCACCTCGCGTTCAAGGTCTCGGCCGGGGAGCTCCAGCGCCTCGCGGCCGAGCACGGCGCGCAGATCGCCGTGCACCGCGACGCGAGCCGCTCGTTCTACCTCGAGGCGCCCGGCGGCGCCCAGGTCGAGATCGTCGCGTATCCGGACACGCTCGAGGAGGACGCCGAGTAGGGCTACAGATCCGCGCGCCGGAACGCGCGGTCGGCCAGCCACCCCGCGGCCAGCAGATAGGCCAGCGCGAACGGGTACAGCAGCGGCCCGGCATCGTGCGAGCCG
Source organism: uncultured Actinomycetes bacterium (assembly GCA_963746165.1). Lineage (GTDB taxonomy): Bacteria > Actinomycetota > Thermoleophilia > Solirubrobacterales > Solirubrobacteraceae > CADCVQ01. Next base: position 8,495 of record CAVVAG010000020.1, read on the forward strand.
CCGAACGGGCCGAGCTGGACGATCACGCCCGTCACGCCGTCGATGTCGGCCGTCAGCGCGTGCAGCCCGTCCTGGTAGAGCGCCTCGAACGGCAGTGCCCACGTGGCGATCGAGCTGATCTGCTCGAGCGTGTGCGAGCTCAGCGCCGTGCCGATCTGGCCGATGAGGCCGGCCGCCAGGCCGGCCCCGAAGACCATGAAGATCGCGATGCCGTTGGCCGTGGACGACAGCAGCGTCGTGCCCAGCAGCGCGATGGCGACGATGATCGTGACCGCCGCGGCCAGCGCCAACGCTCCCGCGATCGCGTTGCCGGGGTAGTAGCCACCGGTGGTCTGGGTCAGCAGGACCGACGACCAGTAGACGATCTGGACGTAGACCACGCAGACGGCCGCGGCCGCGAGGAAGCGGGCGAGCAGCAGCGTCGTGCGGCCGACCGGACGCACGACGAGCGGCTGCAGCAGGCCGCGCTCGGCGTCGCCGCGGACGGCGTTGAGCGTCACGAAGACCGCGAGCACGGTGCCGAGGAAGAGCGTGACGAACATCGCCAGGCCGAGCAGGGTCGACCCGGTCAGCACCTCCTCCTCGAGCTCGCTGCCAAGCCCGCCGTCGCCGCCGCCGGCGCCCACCTGCGAGACCTCCTCGAAGGCCTGGTAGCTGCCGAACGCAAACAGCGCGAGGAACGCGACCGTCAACACGACGACGACGAGCAGGACCTTGCGGCGCACCGCTTCGCGCAGCGCGTAGCCGCCGATCGTCTTCAGGTCGTCCAGCACGAGCCTCATCGCGCGTCCTTTCCGACGAGCTGCAGGTAGGCGTCCTCGAGCGTGCCGGTGACCACGCGAACGCCGTAGATCTCCTCGCCCTCGGCGACCATGCGGGCGACGAGCGCCGGCACCCCGTCGCGGTCCGCGTCCGGAAAGCGCTGCACCCCTGCCCCCGTCTCGATCTCGACGCCGCCGGACGACGCCAGATCCTGCGGCGTCCCCTCGGCGATCGTGCGGCCGTGATCGACGATGACCACGCGGTCGCAGACGAGCTCGACCTCGCTGAGCAGGTGCGAGTTCAGCAGCACCGCGACCCCGCGGCCGCGCAGCTCCTCGAGCAGCTCGCGCACGGTGCGCCGGCCGGCCGGATCGAGCGCGCTCGTCGGCTCGTCGAGCAGCACGAGACCCGGCTCGCCGATGAGCGCCTGCGCGATGCCGAGGCGCTGCTGCATCCCCTTCGACATCGCCTCGACGCGCTTGCGCGTGGCGTCGCTCAGGCCGACGAGCGCGAGCAGCTCCGCACGCTCGGGCGCGCCGCCGTCGGAGCGCGCGAGGCGCTGGTGCAGCGCGAGGACCTCGTCGGCCGTGGCCCAGCCGGGAAAGCGAAACAGCTCGGCGAGATAGCCGGTGCGGGCGCGGGCGGCCGTGCTGCCGCCCGGATGGCCGAGCACGGTGACCTGCCCGGCGGTGGGACGCACGAGGCCGCAGGCGATCTTCGTCAGCGTCGACTTGCCGGCGCCGTTGGGCCCCAGCAGCCCGACGAGCTCGCCGGCACCGACGCGAAGATCGACGCCGTCGAGGGCTACGGCTGCGCGGTAGGTCTTGCGCAGCCCGGCGGCGAGGAGTGCGTCGGGCACGAGCGACAGGATGACGAACGCGTGTGGAGGACCTGTGCAGATGATGTGCGCGCCCACAACGACGAAGGGCGCCGGAAGGCGCCCTTCGTGGACTATCGGTTTCGTCGAGTGACGGAGCTACTTGATCTCGACGCTCGCGCCGGCCTCTTCGAGCTCCTGCTTGAGCTTCTCGGCCTCGTCCTTGTCGACGCCCTCGCGGACGGCCTTGGGGGCCTCGTCGACGAGCGCCTTGGCCTCCTTGAGGCCGAGGCTCGTGGCGGCGCGGACGACCTTGATGACCTGGATCTTCTTGTCACCGGCGGCCGTGATCACGACGTCGAACGCGGACTGCTCCTCCTCGGCGGGAGCGGCGTCGCCGCCACCACCACCGGCGGCTGCGGGCGCGGCCGCGGCCTGCGCCGAGACGCCGAACTCCTCCTCGAGCGCCTTGATGCGCTCGCTCAGCTCGAGCACGGAGATGCTCTTGAGCTCGTCGATCCATTCCGCTGTGGACTGGGCCATGGGTTACTCCTTCTCTTCGTCAGTGTCAGATGGGGTGTCGCCGGTCGCCGGCTCGGCGGCGGCCTCGGGCTCTGCAGTCGGTGCTTCGGCCTCGGGCGCGGCCGCCGGCGCGTCGGCGGCCTTCTGCTCGGCGACCTGGCTGAGCTGGCGGGCCAGGCCGCTGATGAGGTTCGAGAGGCTCGTCACGAGGCCGGTCAGCGGCGACGCGACGATGTTCACGAACTGGGCGTTGAGGACGTCGCGGGTGGGCAGCCGTGCGATCGACTGCACCTGCTCGGGCGCGAGGCCCTCGCCGTTGAGCGTGCCGCCCTTGAACGGCAGCAGGCCGGTGGCACGGGCGTAGTCGAAGACGGCCTTCGCCGCCGCGGCCGCGTCGCCGTTGGCGAACGTCAGCGCGGTCGGGCCCTCGAGCATCGGCTTGAGCGCCTCGACCCCGGCCCGATCGGCCGCGCGGATCGTCAGGGTGTTCTTGACGATGCGCAGCGTGGCGTCGGCCTCGCGCAGCTTGCCGCGCAGCTCAGCCGCCTGGGCGACCGTGATCCCGCGGTAATCGACCGCGTAGACCGCTTCGGACTCACTGATCTGTGCGGCGATCTCCTCGATCACCGCGGATTTCTGCTCTCGGTTCATCTGCCTCCTCGCCGGGACCTCTGCCGCGTGTGCGGCAGCCCGGGGTCTGCGGTGGCCTCAGAGGGGGACGCTCAAGCGGACGGGGCCGGAGCGGCCTCCTCGAGGATGTCACGGGTGCGGGACGGGTCGACCTTGACGCCTGGGCCCATGGTGGAAGCCAGGGTGATCGTGCGCAGGTAGCGACCCTTTGCGGCTGACGGCTTGGCGCGGATCAGCTCTTCGATGATCGCGGCGTAGTTCTCGAGCAGCTGGCGCTCGGTGAACTCCTTCTTGCCGATCGGAAGGTGGACGATCGCGGTGCGATCGGTGCGGTACTCGATCTTGCCGGCCTTCGCCTCGGTGATGGCCTGCGTGAGGTTCATCGTCACGGTGCCGACCTTCGGGTTGGGCATCTTGCCCTGCGGGCCGAGCACCCGGCCGAGGCGACCGACGACGGGCATGAGGTCCGGCGTGGCGATCGCGACGTCGAAGTCGGTGAAGCCCTCTTCGATGCGCTTGGCGAGGTCCTCGGCGCCGACGATGTCCGCACCGGCCTCCTCGGCCTCCTTGGCCTTGTCGCCCTGGGCGAAGACGGCGATCGTGACCTCCTTGCCGAGGCCGTTGGGCAGCGCGACGGTTCCGCGCAGCTGCTCGTCGGCGTGACGGACGTTCAGGCCCGTGCGGACGTGGACCTCGACGGTCTCGTTGAACTTCGGGCCCGGCAGCGACTTGATGAGCGCCATCGCCTCGGCGGGCGTGTGCTCGCGCTCGCGATCGACCTGGCTGCGTGCCTCGAGAAAGGTCTTTCCGTGCTTAGACAACGTCGACTCCCATGCTCCGTGCCGTGCCGGCGATGATCTTCGACGCCTGGTCGAGGTCGTTGGCGTTGAGGTCGTCGAACTTGCGCTCGGCGATCTCACGCACCTGGGCGGCGCTGATCGTGCCGACCTTCACGCGGTGCGGCTCGCCGGAGCCGCTGTCGATGCCGATCGCCTGCTTGATGAGCACGGCGGCCGGCGGCGTCTTGGTGACGAACGTGAACGAGCGGTCTTCGTAGACCGTGATGACGACCGGGATCGTCGTGCCGGTGTCGGCCTGGGTCTGCGCGTTGAACGCCTTGCAGAACTCCATGATGTTGATGCCGTGCTGACCGAGCGCCGGGCCGACCGGCGGTGCCGGGCTCGCCTGGCCGCCCGTGGCCTGCAGCTTGATCTGAGTGAGAACCTTTTTTGCCATAACCGTGTACGCGCCTCTAGATCTTCTTGACCTGGTCGAAACCGACTTCGACCGGCGTCTCGCGACCGAAGATTGACACAAGCACCTTGAGGCGGGAGGCGTCCTCGTTCATCTCGGAGATCTCGCCGGAGAAGTCCGACAGCGGCCCGGAGATGACCTTGACGGTCTCGCCGATCGCGAACGTCGCCTTCTTGCGCTCGCGTACCGCGACCTCACGGTGCAGCAGGCGATCGACCTCGGCCTGCGTGAGCGGGACGGGCTCGTTGGACGCGCCGACGAAGCCGGTGACGCCGGGAGTTCCCTTGACCAGGCCCCACGAGTCCTCGTTGAGCTCCATGTTGACGAGCACGTAGCCGGGCATCGTGCGCTTCTCGACCGTGATCTTCTGGTTGTCCTTCATCTCGGACACGGACTCGGTCGGCACGACGACCTGGCGGACGTTGCGCTTCTGGTTCAAGGAGACCACGCGGTGCTCGAGGTTCTGCTTGACCTTGTTCTCGTGGCCTGAATAGGTGTTTACGACGTACCAGCGAAACATGCGTGCCTTAGAAGTGCCTTAGAAGTTCGGAGTTCAAGGAGCTAGAGGATGAAGTCGACGATTCTCTGCGCTATGACGTCGGCGAGCCCAAGGAAGGCTCCCGCGACGACGACGAAACCGAGGACGACGGCGGTGGCCTGTCCGACCTGGCGCCTGTCGGGCCAGTCCACGCGCTGAAGCTCGGCCCAGCAGGCGCGGATGAAGGTGGTGATGCGAAAGCCGACAGGCCGGTGTGCGTCCGGCGTGACGGCGAGGTCGCCTGCGCCCTTGCCGAGCCGATCATGCTCGACCTCGGCCGCGTCGGCATCGGCGTACGACGCTTCGTCGTCGTCGTCGGCGGCGACGAGGTCCTCGTCGTCGAGGATGTCGTCGTCGACCGCCTCGGGCTCGACAGGCTCCACGGGCTCGGCCGCGGCGCCGCGCCTGCGACGACCGCGCCGGCGCTTGGACGCGGGCTCGAGGGCAGCGACCGGCCCGGGCTCGACGTCCGCGGGCTCGGGCTCGGGTTCGGGCTCGACCGCATCGGGATCGGGCTCGGGCTCGGGCTCGACCGCATCCGGCTCGGGCTCGGGCTCGGGCTCGTCCTCAGGCTCGACCCCATCGACCGCCTCGTCCGCAACGTCCTCGGGATCCGGCTCGACCGCAACGCCGTCGGCGCCGGCGACGATGGCCGCCTCGACCTCCTCGACCTCGCCGGAGGCGTGATCGAGCGAGCCCGGGATGTTCTCCCGGTGCAGCTTCTGCTTGCGGTCTCGAGCGCGCTGGCGTTTACGTGCCATGGGATGCGGGGGGTCCTGAGCGCTACCGGGTCTCCCGGTGGCTCGTGTGCTCCTTGCACCACTTGCAGTATTTGCGCAGGGAGATGCGATCCGGGTTGTTGCGCTTGGACTTATTCGTCTGGTAGTTGCGCCGCTTGCAAGTCTCGCAGGCGAGAGTCACAGCGATACGCACGTCTCCGCGGGCCATGTAGGCGCTCCGTGACGGCGAGAGGACAGAAAAAGGACCTGCGGCGAGCAGGTCTGTCCGAGAGGATAGCGCGGGCCGCTGGGCCACGGGCGAGCGTGCCGCAGCGCGCGCCCTCGCGCGCGCGCGACACATGAACCGACCAGGACCGGGTCGTCAGCGTCACGCGTGAGCGGCCCGAGCTCGTCGCCGCGGTGTGCGCGCATGTCGCCGCGTGCGGATTGTCCCGGCGCAGCGAACCGCCCGCGGGTCAGCGGCGGCGCAGGACCTCGAACGTGCGCACCGCCGAGACGACCCGCTCGCCCGCAGCGTCGACGCCGACGACCTTCCAGCGGTGCGTTCCGGCCTTCCTCACGCGCTTGCGCAGCTGCGACTTCGTACCCGGCAGCGTCTTGATGCGCTTGCCGTTGAGCGAGACGCGCCAGCTCACGACGCGCTCGGCGGCGCCCGTGGCCGTCCAGCGCACGGTGACCGCACGGCCGGCACGGATGCGCCGCTTGGCGCTGATCTCGAGGGCGATCGCCTCGGCGGCGGCGCTGGCGCCGGTCGGCGACGCGCGCCACATGTCGCCCGGAAGGACGGCGTGCAACGCGGTGGCGACGTTGAGGGCGCCCCAGCCCAGCAGCCCGGCCAGCAGCTTGGGCCGTGGCGCGCTCTGCACGAGGGCCGCGCGCAGCGCCGGCTGGGAGAGGTCGCTGCGGGCGGCGGCGAGCAGCGCCAGCGAGCCGGAGACGAAGGGAGCGGCCATCGAGGTGCCGACGCGCAGCTCGTAGCCCGAGCCACGCGCGGTCGACAGGATGGTGCCGCCGGGCGCGGCGAGATCGACCGAACGCAGGCCGCGGTTGGCGATCGAGAGCAGGCCGCCGGTCTCCTCGGTCGCGGTCACGGTCAGCACGGCGGGGTCCGTCGAGGAGGCGGGGTAGGACGGCGTGAGGTCGAGGTCGCGGCTGTTGTTTCCGGCGGACGCGACGATTGTCGCGCCCTTCTGCCCGGCGTACGCCAGCGCCGCGTCGAGGTCGCCGCTCGTGCCGTCGCCGTTGATCGAGACGTTGAGGATCCTGGCGCCCTCGTCGACGGCGTAGCGGATGCCCTTGGCCAGCTGCGCGGAGTCGCCGGCGCGGTTGGCGTCGAGCACCTTGACGGGCATGATGCGCGCGCCGGGGGCGATGCCCGAGCCGCCGGTCTCGTTGCCGGCCTGCGCGGCGACGATGCCCGCGACGTGGGTGCCGTGGCCGTTGTCGTCCTCGACGTTGCCGTTGAGCTGCTTGATGTTCGCGCCGAAGACGTCGTCGACGTAGCCGTTGCGGTCGTCGTCGACGCCGTTGCCGGGGGTCTCGGCGGTGTTGCGCCAGAGGCTCCTGGCGAGATCTGGGTGGTTGAGCTGGACGCCGCTGTCGAGGACGGCCACGAGGACGCCGTTTCCGACGGACTGCGTCCAGGCCTCGGGGGCGCCGGTGGCGGCGTTGGTCAGGCCCCACTGCTGGTCGAGCATCGGGTCGTTCGCGGCCTGCGCCGGAGCGGCGGAGGCGGCGGCGATGGCGAGCGTTGCGACAAGCGCGGCGAGCGGGCGTGCGGGGCGCTGGAACACACGACCCACGTCGGGCGGTCGACGCTTGGTCTAGCAGCGCGGCGAGGCCGTTTGGACGAACGGCGCACCGCTCGTCCACGGATCTGGACGCAGCCTGGACGCGTGGTCGATCTCGTCCCCTGGACGTTCAGGCCGTCGCGGACGACGGCGGCGTCCAGAACCGCTGGTCGCCGCGTGCGCTCAGGGGTGGCGCGCGGGCAGCCAGCCGCGTCGGAGCAGCTCGTCGGTGAGGCGCTCGTACTGCTCGTCGAGGTGCCCCCGCATCGCCGCGCGCGGCTCGAAGACCGCGTGGGTGCGCGACATGCGCCGCGCGGCGACGGCGACCGGCTCGCCGGTGCTCGCCGCCATGGCGAGGATGGCCATGCCGAAGGCCGACTCGGTCTGCTCGGGCAGGCGGGCCGGGCGACCGAGCGCATCGGCGCGCAGCTGACACCAGCGGCGGTTGCGCGTCGCACCGCCGGTCAGGCTGAGCTCGCCGCCGATCGGAGCGCCGAGCGCCGTGAGCTGCTCGAGGCACAGCCGCTCGACGAGGGCGAGACCCTGCATGAGCGCGGCGGCCGCCTCGCCGTCGCCGGCCGGATCGCCGATCGTGAACGCCTCGGCGTCGGGCGCGGCGAACGGAAAGCGCTCGCCGCGCGAGACGAGCGGATAGCTCAGCACGCGCGTGTGCTCGTGCGCGGCGGCGAGCTCGCCGAGGGCGTCCAGGTCGCGTCCGGGGAACGTGGCGGTGAGGACGCCCGCGCCGCTGCTCGACGCGCCGCCGGGCAGCCAGCCGCCGCCGTGGTCGGGGGCACGGTGTGAGTAGACGCCGTGGACGCGGTCCTCGATCGGTTGCGGCGCGCAGCCCTTGAGCACGAGCGTCGTGCCGAGCACCGCGTTGCAGTCGCCGGGGCGCAGGGCGCCGGCGGCGATCTGCGCGGCGCAGCCGTCGGTCATGCCGGCGATGACGGGTGTGCCGACGGGAAGGCCGGTCTGCGCGGCAGCGGCCGGGCAGACCTCGCCGAGCGGGGTGGCGGGCGCAGCGACCTCCGGCAGCAGGTCGCCCAGCTCACGCGCGAGCTCCGCGGGCCAGGCGCCGATCGCGGCGTCGTAGCCGCTCTTGAGCGCGTGGCTGGCGTCGGCCGCCACGGGGTGGCCGGCCAGAGCGCGGGTGATGACGTCGGCCTGGTGGGCGAGCCGCACGCCGTTGCGGCCCGCGGCCGCATCCTCCTCGAGCAGCCAGTGGACCTTCGGCAGCGCCCAGGACACCGGCAGGTCCAGGCGCCGGGCCTGGGAGACGGCACGCCCGTCGTCGTACATCAGCGCGGCGCCGCTCGCGCTGCCGTCGGCGTCGACGAGCACGACCGTGCCCGAGGTCGCGCAGGTCGCCACCGCGGCGACGCGACCGGCGGCCAGGCCCTCCAGCGCCGCCCGGCAGGCAGCGGCGGCCGCCTCCCACCAGCTCGCCGGGTCCTGCTCGTGACGCCCGGCCTCGCGCCGGCTGTGCAGCGGATGCGCGCCGCGGCCGACGACGGTTCCGTCGGCCGCGACGGCAAGCGCTCGCGCGCTGCCGGTGCCGACGTCCAGCCCGACGCAGACGGGCTGCCGTTCGCTCACAACCGCTGCGGGCCGAGCGGCTCGGGCGGCGCGTGGGCGCCCTGCTCCTCCGGCGCGAGCGACAGCTGCCACCACGAGACGTCGCGCCACCCGCCCGCCTTCCAGCCGATCGCACGGTACGTGCCGACGTGCTCGAAGCCCAGCGCGCGGTGCAGGCCGATGCTGGCGTCGTTGGGCACGGTGATGCCGGCGCAGGCGCTGTGCAGGCGCTGGCGGCGCAGCAGCTCCAGCAGGGCCTCGTAGAGCGTGCGGCCCGCGCCGCTGCGGTGACGGGCGGGGTCGACGTAGATGCCGACGTCGACCGCCCAGCGGTAGGCGGCGCGGGCGCGGTGCTGCGCGGCGTAGGCGTAGCCGACCACCGCGCCCGCACCCGCGTCCTCGAGCACGAGCCAGGGGTAGTGCTCGCTCGTGGCGGCGATCTGGGCCTCGAACTGCTGCGCCGTCGGCGGGACGTCCTCGAAGGAGACGCACGAGTCGGCGACGTACGGCGCGTAGATCGCGGCGCAGGCGGCCGCGTCGCGAGCAGGGTCGGCGTGGCGGACGTGCATGGCTCAATGATGTCGTGTCGCGGGCGCCCAGCGGATTCCCCGAGCGGATCGCGCCCGCTCACCGAGGCGCGGCCCGTCCTCCGAGGCGGTCGGGCGCGCCGGGTGCGGATATCGCACTGGGCGCGTCACGAGGCCGCGACGCGCGTTCCCGCAGCCGCCCCGCGCGCCCGGCTGCCGTGACGCTCGGCGAATTCCCAGGTTCACCGGGAGGTTCTCCCAGCTTCGCCGTCGATCGTCTGACCACGGAACACATCGACAGGAGGAATCCCCCCGAAATGCTCGCATCGTCACGAAAGACGCTCACGGCGATCGCCACGGTCTCGGCGCTCGCCGCGAGCGGCGCCGCGCTCGCCGGCGCGGCCACCAACAGCAGCTCGACGTCGTCCTCGACCGCCAAGCAGCGCGTCCAGGACACGGCGCTGACCGGCGACACCGCCGACAGGGTCAAGGCCGCCGCGCTGGAGAAGGTGCCCGGCGCCACCGTGCTCGAGGTCGAGGCCGGCGGGCCGTACAGCATGAAGTACCACGCGCACCTGCGCAGGGCCGACGGCACCGAGGTCGTGGTGCTCGTCAACGCGAGCTTCGAGGCGACGACGGTCCAGACCGGCCGGGCCGGCGGCCGCGGCGGTCCGGGCGGCCGCGGCGGCCCGCGCGGTGAGGCCCTGACCGGCACCACGGCGGCGAAGGTCAAGGCCGCGGCGCTCGAGAAGGTCCCCGGCGGCACCGTCCTGCGCACCGAGAAGGGCGGGCCCGGGCAATGCGGCCTACCACGCGCACGTCCGCAAGGCCGACGGCACCGAGGTCGAGGTGCTCGTCAACTCGAGCTTCGAGGCGACGTCCGTCCAGACCCGCCCGGCGGGCGGCCGCGGCGGCCCCGGTCACCGCGGCGGCCCGCGCGGCGATCAGGAGACGCTGACCGGCGACACGGCCGCCAAGGTCAAGGCCGCAGCGCTCGAGAAGGTCCCCGGCGGGACCGTCCTGCGCACCGAGAAGGGGGGCCACGGCGCCACCTACCACGCCCACGTCCGCAAGGCCGACGGCACCGAGGTCGTCGTGCTCGTCGACGCGGACTTCGAGGCAACCTCCGTCGAGGAGTTCGACCGCCCGTAGTTCCCTGCCCTGCGCCGGCGCGCGAACCAGGAGCCCGGCCCACGGCCGGGCTCCTGTCGTCGTGGGCGCGGCGCGGCGCGTGCCCCGAGCCGTACGGCTATCGGCTAGTGGCCGTCGGGGTGGCGCGGCGGGCGCCCGGCGTGCATCGTGTCGATGATCCTGCCGTCCGGGTGGCGCAGGTACGCGACATGCGAGTCGTCCTTCCAGACGTACGCCGGCAGGCCGGCGTACAGGATCAGGTCGCCGCTGCGCGTGCGCTGGCTCCTGCCCTTCCCGCTGTAGACGTAGGCGGTCTGTCCGGCGGCGAGCTCGCCCTGCGGAAACGTGTAGACGTGCTCGTGCTGCTGGCCCGCGCAGTCGGTCAGCTCGAGCCCGGTCACGGGCACCGGCTCGGCGCTGTCGTTGACGATCTCGACGTGCTCGCTGGGGGACCCCGATCCGCGCTGCACGACCGCGCAGATGTGCAGGCCCATGCCTCCGGGGCGCTCGTGATGAGCATGCAGCGGGACGTCGGTGCCAAGCCATTCTCCGGACACGCACGGCAGCGTAGCCGCCCGACCCCGCCGCGGCCACCCGACCGCTTCGCCGCGCCGCCGCTCGACGAAGATGGCGTCATGATTCTCGGTGCCCGGCCCTTGCCCTGCCCGTGGCGAGCGTGCTAGTGCTTGGGCCCGAGATGCCGCGCGTACGTTGGTTCTGAGCGAGCAGACCGCATGCTTCAGATTGACTCGACCCGGTTCACGGGGACGGTTGTCGCCTCAGGCGACGCCGATTGGGATCTGGCCCGCTCGGCCTGGAATCTCGCGGTGGATCAGCGCCCGGCCGCGGTCATCTTCCCGGCGAACGTCGACGACGTCGCTGCCGCGGTTGCCGTGGCGCGCGACAACGGGCTACGGATCGCCGCGCAGGGCACAGGGCCACGGCGCGGGCGCTCGCTCGACGCTCGAGGACACCATCCTCGTTCGGATGGACCGCATGGCCGGGATCGACGTGGAGCGCGAGACCGGCATCGGGCGTTTCGAGGCAGGGGTCATCTGGCGTGACGCGGGCAACGCCGCCGGGGAGCATGGCCTCACGACGCTCGCGGGCTCCGCGCCCGACGTCGGCGTCGTCGGCTACACGCTCGGAGGGGGCATGGGCTGGCTTGCCCGCCGCCACGGCCTCGCGTGCAACAGCGTCCGCGCCGTCGAGCTCGTGACCGCAGACGGCGAACTGAGGTGCGTCGACGCCCGCACCGAGCCGGAGCTCTTCTGGGCGCTGCGCGGGGGCGGCGGCAACTACGGTGTCGTCACCGCGATGACGTTCGACCTGGTCGAGCTTTCGGAGGTGTTCGCCGGAAGCGTCATCTACCCGGCGGACGAGCGGGCCGGAGAGATCATCCAGAGCTGGCATGACTGGACGAGGGACGTGCCTGACGAGGTCACCTCGATCGCCAGGTTCCTGCACCTCCGCCGCTGCCGATGGTGCCCGAGGTCCTGCGCGACCGGCCGCTGCTGACGCTCGGCGCCTGCTACGCGGGCGCGCCGGCGGAAGGTGCCGAGCTGGTTGCCGCGCTGCGAGACCTTCGTCGACGCCGCAGGACCCCAGTCCGGGTCAGGCTTGCTGCTCGCGGAACTGCGTCACGCCGGCGGTGCGCTCGCCGCGCCACCCCCGGGAGCCGGTGCGCGCTCACATGTCGAGGGAGAGTTCGTCTTCCTCGGCATCGGCATGGCGATGGCACCGGAGATGGCGAGCGGCATACACCGCCAGATCGACGCGATCTGTGCTGCGCTCGAGCCCTGGTCGACCGGTAGCTGCTACCTGAACTTCGCCGATCGCCCGACCGAGCTCGACAGGCTCTACGACACCGACACGCTCGCGCGCCTGCGCGCCGTCAAGGCCCGCTACGACCCCGACGGCGTCTGCTCAGGCGGCCACGCCCTCACCGTTGCGTGACACACGGTCAGGTCGCGACGTCTTGGCTGACGAGCAGCTGATCGCCGGTCGATCCGCTACCCGCTCGCGCTGCTCCGCGCCGGCTGCGTACCCAGCGTCACCGCCATCTCGACGCTCTCCGAGCCACGCTTGGCGCGGATCTCGACCCGATCGCCGGGCTCGTGATCGGCGATCGCGGCGACGAGGTCGTTGGCGTCCGTGATCGTCGCGCCGCCGAGCTTCGTCACGACGTCGCCCGCGCGCAGGCCGGCCTCGGCCGCCGGGCCGCCAGGGGTCAGGGTGCCGATGACCGCTCCGCGCGTGCTCGTGGAGGCGGCGGAGGTGGCAACGCCGATGTAGGCGTGCGTGACCTTCTGCCCGGCCTTGAGCTTCGCGAGCTCCGAGGTGACCAGGTCGATCGGGATGGCGAAGCCGACGCCGGCATTCTGCTGCGAGCCGCCCGTCGCGATCTGGTCGGCGATGCCGACGACCTCGCCGGCGGCGTTGAGCAGCGGACCGCCGGAGTTGCCCGGGTTGAGGGCGGCGTCGGTCTGGATCGCATGGGCGACGGTGAAGCCGTTGGGGGCCTCGATCGTGCGGTCGACGCCCGACACGATGCCGGTGCTGATGCTGCGTGCGTAGCCGAAGGGGTCGCCGATCGCCGCGACCTCGTCGCCGACGTCGAGCGACGCGGAACCGGCGAGCTCGAGCGGGTGGAGGGTCACGTCGTCGGCATCGATCTTCAGCACGGCGACATCGGTCGCGTCGTCCTGGCCGAGCAGCGTCGCGGTGCGGGTCATGCCGTCTTCGAAGGTGATCGTGATCGTGGATGCGCCGTCGACGACGTGCGACGCGGTGACGATGTGGCCGTCCCGGTCGATCACGAAGCCCGTCCCGGACGCCGTGGACGGCGACGCCTGCGGCGTTCCGCCGAACGGCGACGGCTGCTCGCTGGCGGACGAGACGCCCGTGGCCTTGATGTCGACGACGCCCGCTGACGTGCTCGCGTACAGCGCCTCGGCATCCAGCCGGCCGTCGGCCCCGTCGCCCGACAAGGCCGCCGACTCGCCTTGGACGATCGTCGTGCCGCCGCCGTCCGCGCCGATGACGCCGGTCGCGGCGAGGATGCCCACGCCGGCGCCCCCGCCGAGCATCGCGCTCAGCACGAGCAGCAACGCGAGCGGGGCGCGGCGAGGCGACCGGCCCCCGGCGGCGGGTGGACGGCCGCCGCCGCCGCCGCCGTCTCCGGGCCCACCGGGGCCGGGAGCGCGCGGCGCGGATCGGTCCTCGTCGGAGGACCAGAGGTCAGGGCGTTCGGGTGGACGCAGCAGTGATGTGCTCATCGGGGTTCCTTCGCGTTCGCGTTCGGGGGGAGGTCGCGGTGCAGGGGGAGACAGGGTTGGCGACGGGCGGGACGATCTCGACGACTCCGCCCTCGAGGACGATCACGCCGCCGTCGCGCAGCACCCGCGCGGCGCGCTCGGGACCGGCAAGGAGCGCCGTCTTCGCGAGGACCTCGGCCTGCAGGCCGGTCGGCGCGACCGCGGTGACCTGCAACACGCCCGTCTCAGCCGGGCGCCCGGTCCGGGGATCGATGAGGTGATGGCCGTCGCGCCAGCGCCGGCGCGTGGTGCCGCTCGTCGCCACCGCGGCGCGGCCGACGTGAAATGCGTGCAACAGGCGCGGCGCCGGCACCGGCGTCGAACGGGTCGCGCGCCTGGATCGTGCGCGTGCGTCCTGCGCGACCGCCGACGCGCAGATCGCCGCCGCAGTCGACGATCCACGCGTCCAGGCCCGTCAGCGCTCCGGCCATCAGATCGGCGGCGAGGCCCTTGCCGAGCCCGCCGCTGTCGAGGCGCACGCCGATCGGGCGCACGAGCGCGTCGCCGTCGACCCGGACCGCCCGCCACGCCTGCCGGCCGCACGCAGGCGCCGGCGGCGGGCCGGCGGCGAACTCCGCGCCGGGATCCCAGTCCCGCCAGTAGCCGGCGGCCTCGACGGCCGGCAGGCATGTCGCGTCGACGAGCCCGCCCGACTGCTCGCCGGCCACCGCCACCGCGACGCCGAAGCGGCGCATCAGCACGCTCGCCGGCACGCGCTCACGCGGGTCGGCGTTGAGGCGGCACAGCTCGCTGTCGGGATCGAAGCGGCTCAGCCGGCGCTGCACCTCGAGCGCCACTGCCCGCGCACGGGCGACAGCGACGAGCAGCGCGGGCTCCGGCCCTTCGGCGCGGATGCTCACCGTGGAGCCGAAGCATGCGAACGCCTCGATGCGACCGGCCTTGACACCGCTGATCGTCGTCATGGGCCGATCCTCGGTGAGGGACCTCTGTCCGGCGTATGAACAACCTGAGAATTGGCGAAGAGCACGCTCGCCAGCAGACCGAGCGTCGGAAGGATCACGAGGCCGCACGCGGCGAGAAACCACCACTCGTCGGCGTCGGTGCCGGACCCCAGGCTGTGGCCGATCGCCATCGCCCACGCGAGCGCCGTGAACCGGTGCAGCGCGCGCCAGCGCCGCACGCCGATCCGCGCCCGCACGTAGAACGAGAGGCCCAGCACGACGAGCAGCCAGCCGGCGACGATGCCGATCCCGGTCCACAGCGGCTCGTAGACGAAGACGAACGGGACCGTGACGTCGGCGAGGCTCGGGCGGAGGTAGCCGTCGCCGAGCAGCGCGCCGGCGTGCAGGACGAGCGCCGCGATCGTCGCCAGCGACAGCGTCTCGTGCAGCGGGCGCAGGTCCTTCGCGCGCGCCCTGGCCAGGCGGCCGCTCATCATGAGGCCGAGCGCCACGGCCGCGCTGCTGAGCAGCAGGGCGGCGATCCCGGAGCCGCGGCTGACGATCCAGAAGAAGTGCCCGGACATGGCCACGCGCGCTACGACTGCCGCGTCGTGACGACGTCAGCGGAGGATGCGGCGTCAGAGGAGGCCGAGCCGGACGACTGCACGGGGTCGTCGGCCGAGGCGTCGGCCGGATCGCCGCGCACCGGCTCCTCCTCGGCGAGGACGCCGCCGGAGGCCGCCGTCGAGCTCGACGTGGATGTCGGCGCGGCGCCCATCGGGCCGTCCCACGCCACGACGGCGGTGGCCAGGACCAAGGTCGCGAGCGCCGTCGCCACGACCCGCCGGCGCAGACCGATGATGTGCGCCGCGCGCGCCCGGCGCGCCTCCTGCGCCAGAGCGCGCCTGTCTTCGGGTGTCGCGGTGGTGGTCATGGCGACCACCTTCGCCTCCCGCGCTGGGCTCGACGTGGGCAGCGCCTGAGAGAACGCTGAGCGATCCGGCGCGCCGCCGCGCGCGATCCGTCCGCCTTCGATCAACTCCCCGCCACGCAGGGTCTGTCCCGAGGCAGAGCGGGTACTGCACCGCGCGATGAAGAGCGCGCTGATCGTCGTCGACATGCTCAACGAGTACGACCACGAGGACGCCGAGATCCTCGTCGCGAACGTCCGCGCGGCGCTGCCGGCGATGCGCGAGCTGGTCGAGCGGGCGGCGGCCGAGGACGTTCCCGTCGTCTACGTCAACGACAACTACGGCGACTGGAGCGCGGGCCGGCCGGAGATCGTCGAGCGCGCCATCGCG
Organism: uncultured Actinomycetes bacterium; assembly: GCA_963746165.1. Lineage (GTDB taxonomy): Bacteria > Actinomycetota > Thermoleophilia > Solirubrobacterales > Solirubrobacteraceae > CADCVQ01. The sequence goes on from CAVVAG010000020.1 coordinate 24,304, forward strand.
GGGAAGGCACGCGACCTCGTCGAGCCGATCGCACCCGAGGAGGGCACGTGGTTCATCTCCAAGGCGCGCCATTCGATCTTCTACGAGACCCAGCTCGAGTACCTGCTGCGCGAGCAGGAGATCGACCGGGTCGTGCTCATCGGCCAGGTGACCGAGCAGTGCATCCTCTATTCGGCCCTGGACGCCTACGTGCGCCACTTCAGCGTCGCCGTGCCGTGCGATGCGGTCGCCGGGATCCACGATGACCTCGCCGACGCGGCGCTGCGGATGATGGCGCGCAACATGCGCGCGGAGGTCGTGGCCGCGGAGGGCTGCCGGCTGTCCTGAGCTCGCTCCCCGGCCGCGCCTCGCGATGTATCTGCGGCGGCCCGCCGCGCTCTTGGGTTGTGTTGCCCGCAGCGCAGACGAAGGAGCAGCCATGCCGCCCGCACCCCGCCCCCGCATGAAGTTCACCGCGCCGTTGCTGCGCGGCGACGGCCTGCTGCACATCGTCGGCAGCGGCTCGGTGCACACGATCGCCGATCCCGATGGCGCGATCCAGCGGCTCGTGCAGCTCGCCGACGGATCGCGCAGCGTCAGCGAGCTGTTCGGCGTGCTGCATCCCGACTACCCGCAGATCGACGAGCCGCAGATCGCTGCCGCCGTGCGCGAGCTCGAGTCCGCGGGCGTCTTCGAGAACTGGGCTTCGGGGGTGTATCCGGCCGCCGACCGCGACCGCCTCGACCCCGCCGCGCTCTACGCGTGAGCCCGCGCCGCCGGCCGGCGCGTGATCCGGACGAGGATCTGTTGCGCGAGCTGCGCCACGTCCTGGCCACTGCCGAGCCGCCGGCGCCGCCCGCGCAGGCCGCCGTCCGCCGCGCGCTCACGCAGCCCGACGCCGACGCCGACGCCGCGCCTACGCCGAGGCGGAGGACCGGTCGTGTGCGCGCTGCGTCGCGCCCGCCGCCGAGTGCATCCGCGTCGTCGGCCGCACGCACCCCGCCGATCGCGTCCCTGAACGCGCGCAGGCCGCGCCCAGCGCCGGGTCCGAGGGCCCCTCGGTCTTCGCCGGGATGAGCACGCACGACGACGCCGACGGCATGGCGCCGCGTCACCGGTTCGTGGGACGGTCCTGCGATCGGAGTCATGCGATCACCTCGTCGCCGCGCCTCGGTCGGTGCGAGAGGATCCGGGCGTCGCCTGAGCGCGCCGGCTCGGCGAATTCTGCGAATCGGGTAACGACCTCTACGAAGCCGGACCCGCCGGCCCGAGACGACGAGGTGCAACGTATGGCCCAGTTCATGCTCCTGATCTACGGCGACCCCGCCAACGCCCCCGGGCCCGACGAGCAGGAGGCGGTGTTCGCGGCGTGGACGAACTACACGAACGCGCTGGTCGCGTCGGGCGCGATGGTCTCCGGCGCGCCGCTCGAGGATGCCGCGCAGGCGACGACCGTGCGCGTCTCGCAACGGCACGATCGAGAAGACCGATGGCGCGGCCGTCGACACGCAGGAGATGCTGGGCGGCTACTACGTCATCGACGTCGAGGACCAGGCCGCGGCGGAGGGCCTGGCGGCGCAGATGCCGAACATCGAGTACGGCTCGGTCGAGGTGCGCCCCGTCGTCGTGTTCCCCGACAGCGCCTGAGCCGGCGCGGGGCCGAGCGCCGCGGCCGCGCAGCCGCGCCGTCGGGCGCTCGTGAGCCGGCCGAGGCTGTAGCGTGGCGGTCGTGGCCGACCCGCTCTTTCGCCTCGCCTGCGCTCCCGGAGTGCTCGCCGCCGCCCCCGACGGGTGGGTGGCGGCGATGCTCGAGGAGGGCGAGCTCGCGGTGCTCGCCGACGACGGCGGGCTGGATGCGATCACCGCCCTCGCGCACGACCTGGACATGGTCACGGTGCCGGTGCTGCGCGCCGAATCGACGAGCGAACAGCAGGAGGCGACGGTCATGGCCTACGCCGCCGCCAAGCCGCTCGTCTGGATCGCCGGCTCGTTCGGCGACCGCGGCGCGCGACTGGGCGCACAAGCGCGGGCCGATGACGCTGCTCGTCGAGGCGACCGGACTCGCTGTCGGACGACGAGCGCAGGCGCGTCGAGCGCTTCGCCGTCATCCTCGGCCGTCAGGCCGAGTAGCCGCCCGCGCTACGTGCGCCGCACGTCGAAGGTCATGACGCCCCGGACGCCGCCGCCGTCGGTCTTCGTCGTCAGCACGAGCGCCTCCTCGAAGATCCCGTCGGACTCGTTGCGCTGATCGCGCGCGCCGCGGTCGGAGTACGGGCTCGTGGCGAGCACCTCGTCCGACAGCGCGTCGTCGAAGTACAGCTGCGTCGTCAGGACGGTGGTCGTGCCGAGGTGGACCTTGGCGTGGATGTGCACGGTGCGACCCTGGTACCAGCCCGGGTAGATCGTCGTGAACTCGACGATCCCGTCCTTGTTCGTGACCTGCGCGCCGCGCAGGTAGCGCGTGTCGGTCTGGGCCCCGCCTCCTCCGCCGCCGCGTCGACCGGGCGCGCCGGTGCCGGCCCCGCCGTCGAAGCCCGAATAGGCGCCGCCGCCGTCGGCATGCCAGATGTCCACCACCGCATCGGGGATCGGCTCGCAGGATCCGGCGTCGCGCACGCGCAGCGCCAGGCGCAGCCGCGTGCCCTGTGCGGTCCTCGCGGATGTCGCTGCGGATCTTGTCGGCGTCGAAGTAGTACGGGCCCTCGGTCTCCGCCGGCGTGACCGTGCAGCTCGCGGCGTCCTCGAACATCGCACCGGTCGTGCCGGACGTCGTCGTCTTCGGCTCGACCGTCGTCGTCGTGCCGTCGGTGGTCTGCACGGCGGCGCTCCCGCCGTCACCATCGTCGCCGCACGCGGCCAGCAGGCCGCCCAGGCTGATCGTGCCCAGGGCGCCCAGCGCCTGGCGGCGGCTGAGCCGCGTCTTCAAGGGATCTCGGGACATGGCGCCAGCCTAGGCCCGGATCCTGAGAGCTGGCTGGGAGCCGTCCAGATGGTGATTCCGCGGCCGGGGAATGTCCTCCGACACACTTAGGCGCGGTGCTCGGGATTCGGGTAGTCGAAGCGACACCCGGCGTCCCATTGCCGGCGATTGTTGCCGTGCGCGGGAACGCCGCCGGCGTCCTTCAGCATCCGCGCGACGTGCAGCAGGTTCCACGTCAGAAACGCCGTGTTGCGGTTCGTGAAGTCGTTGTCGGGACCGCCCGAGCCCTCGTCGAGGTAGCTCGGCCCGGGTCCTGCCTCGCCGAGCCAGCCCGAATCGGCCTGCGGCGGGATCGTGTAGCCGAGGTGCTGCAGCGAGTAGAGGATGTTCATCGCGCAGTGCTTCGCGCCGTCCTCGTTGCCGGTGATGATGCAGCCGCCGGCACGGCCGTAGTACGCGTACTGCCCGGCCTCGTTGAGCAGGTGGCTGTTGCCGTAGAGCCGCTCGATGACCTGCGTGCAGACCGAGGACTTCTCGCCCAGCCAGATCGGCGACAGCAGCACGAGGATGTCGGCCGCCATGACCTGCTCGTGGATCGCGGGCCACTCGTCGGCCTCCCAGCCGTGCTCGGTCATGTCGGGATAGACGCCGGTCGCGATGTCGCGGTCGACGGCGCGGATGACGTCCACCGTCACGCCGTTTCGCTGCATGATCGCGATCGAGCGGTCCGCGAGGCCCTGCGTGTTGGAGACCTCCGGCGAGCGCTTGAGCGTGCAGTTGACGTAGAGCGCGCGCAGGTCGGAGAAGTCCCACTGCGAGCTCTCGCAGAGCTGCTCGTCGATCTCGGTCAGGTCGGCCATGCTGGGACTCCTTCTCCTCCTGGGCGGCGGCGGGCGGGCGGGCGGGTTCCGTCGCGCCATCCGGGCGTGCGTTACGCCGGGCGCGCTGAGCTCCCTCGCGTGCATTAGCCTCAGAAGCAGCCATGGCGACCCAGCCCGCTCCCCAGAACCTCGATCCCGAAGCCCTCCTCGTCGCCGCACCGGAGGAGGAGTTCGCGCTCATCGAGCTGCGCCTGGACTGGCCGCCGGATCTCGAGATCTATCCGGAGCGCAAGCAGCTGTGGCTGCGCTGCTTCGTCATCACCGCCGATCCGCTCGGCTGGATCCCGGACCGCGGCGAGGCCTGGACCGCGGTCACCGTCGACGACGAGGTGCTCGAGGTCGATCTGTACCTCACCGGTCTCCGCCGTGCGCGCGGCGATGCAGGAGCACGACGGCGACATGGCGGCGGCGGTCGGCCGCTACGCGGGAACGGTCATGGCGGCGGCCCTCGACCGCGAGGACGAGCTCATCGCCGGCGACTATCCGCGCCGCGCCGCCCGCGGCGAGACGCCGCGCCTGCTGGCCGACGTCGACGCCGACCACGGCGCGTTCTCGCACCCCTCGCTCCAGGCCCGCCGGAGCTGGAGCCCCGTCGGCCTCGGCGCCCTGACCGACCTCGTCCAGCACGCCTTCGGGGCGGTCGCCCTGGACCGCTCGAACGTCGTCCTCAAGGCCGTCGAGCCCGTCGTCGAGGACTGCCCGGCATGTCAGGGGCAGGCGTTCGGCTACCCCTCGAGCCTCGAGGACGCCAAGGAGTCGCTCTGCGCGCCGCACCAGGCCGCGGCGAAGATCGTCAACACCGAGCGCATCGCGCACGCGCGCCACTCCAACCCCGCCGGCTGGCGCGCGATCGACAAGGCCGTCATGCGCATCAACAAGCTGCCCGAGCCGACGTTCGCGCCGCAGCCGCCGCGCGTCGTGGGCGAGACGCCGGCCCGCAACGATCCGTGCTTCTGCGGCAGCGGCAGGAAGTACAAGAAGTGCCACGGGGCGTGAGCGATCCGCCCCTCAGCGGCGGCTGCCTGTGCGGCGCCGTGCGCTTCGAGCTGAGCGTCGCACCGCAGGTCGCGGGCTACTGCCACTGCACGCGCTGCCAGCGCCGCACCGGCACCGCGGCGTCGGCGCAGGCCTATGTCGACGGAACCGCGCTGCGCTTCGTGCAGGGCGAGGAGCTGGTGCAGGGCTGGCGCCATCCCGACGGCGGGATGGAGAAGTGCTTCTGCCGGGTCTGCGGCGCCCATCTCGGCAGCCGCGACCCCGAGACGAAGATCTACGGGGCCGTACGGATGTCGGCCTTCGACGGCGACCCCGGCGTGCGCCCGAGCCTCCGCCAGCACCTCGCGTCGGCCGCGACGTGGGAGCCGGTTCCCGACGACGGCCTCCAGCGCTTCGACGGGACGCGCGGCTGACGCGGGCCGGTCGCCGGCCGGTCGGGCCTCGCGCCCGCGACCGCGTCGGCGGTCGCGCTCACGCGGGGCGCCACCACGCCGCGTCGTGGCCGATGAGCTCGTCGTCGAGCACGAGGAAGTCCAGCCCGAGCCGCCGGAACGCGCCTGCCGCGTCCGCCACGCTCGAGACGATGGGCTCGCCGCGGCCGTTGAAGGATGTGTTGATGAGCGCGCCACCGGCCCGCTCGCCCCACTCGCGCAGCAGCGCGGGCAGCACGTCGCCCGACTCCGGGTCGAGCTCCTGCGGGCGCGTCGTGCCGTCGACGTGCACCGCGGCCGGCAGCTGCTCGCGGCCCGCGTCGGAGACCGGGGTCCCGGCGAGCATGTAGTCCGACAGCCGCGGTCGCGGCTGCCACAGCGCGTCCGCGTGCGAGCGCAGGGCCGCCGCGCCGAACGGCCGCCACGGCTCGCGGCCCTTGAGGGTGTTGAGGCGGTCGTGCATCTGCGGCGTGCTCGGGTCCGCGACGATCGAGCGGTGCCCGAGCGCGCGCGGCCCGACCTCTCCCGGGCCCTCGACGATCGCGCCGATCCGGCCGCCCTGCAGCGCCGCGCAGACGCGCTCGAGCGAGAGCGGCTCGCGGTGCAGGCCGTCCAGCGCGCCGTTGGCCTGCGCGGCGCCGCCCGGTGACGGACCGAGGTACGCCGAGATGCGACCCTCGGCGTGGCGCCGGCGCGGCGTGGCCACGTGCCACGCGGCGCCCAGCGCGGTGCCGGCGTCATGCGGTATCGGGGGCGCGAACACCGGCCCCGGCAGCAGCCCGTTGGCCTTGCAGTTCAGCGCGACGCCACCCGCGAGGCAGAGGTTCTCGCTGCCCGTCAGCTCGCGCGCCAGCGCCGCGAGCCCGAGCACCGCTCCCTCGATCGCCTCCTGGGCGGAGACCGCGACGCGCACGGCGAGCGGGTCGAGCTGCAGCTCGTCGCGCGTGCGGGCGACCCGCCGGCCCGCGGCGAAGCGATCGATCACGGCGGTCCAGGCGTGCAGGTAGCGGTTGAAGCCGTCGCCGTCGTCGACGCCGGCCGGCGCGGCGGGCACGGCGCCGGGCAGCAGCTCCCAGGGCTCGATTCCCGCGGCGCGCCCGTAGGCCGACAGCCCCATGAGCTTGCCCGCCTGCAGCGGGCCGAAGCCGACGAAGCGACAGGCCGCGTCGTACATGTAGCCCAGCGAGTGCGAGCGTGGCCACACGCGCTTTCGCACGAGCGGGCGGTCGCGCTCGGCGCGGTAGATCGAGATGCTCTCGTCGTCGCCGTTGCCGTCGATGACGAGCACGGCGGCCTCGTCGAAGTCCGACGCCTCGAAGGCGATCGTCGCGTGCGCGAGGTGGTGGCCGACGAAGCGCAGCTCGGGCATGTCCTGCAGCGAGCACTCGAAGCCGAGGTAGCGCTTCAGCCAGGCAGGCGTGTCCTCGAGGTGCCATTGCACGCCGTACAGCGACGCGGACAGCGGCACGTCCCAGCCGATCGCGACGAGCTCGACGTCGCCCTGCGACGCGCCCGCCTGCTCGAGGCAGTGCGCGACCGCGCGCAGCGGGCCGCTGCGCTCGGCGTGCTTGGCGCGGCTGAGACGCTCCTCCTCGCAGAACGCGAGCAGCGTGCCGTCCTCGGCGACGAGGCAGGCCGCCGGGTCGTGCCAGCCCGTCGGCGGGGCGTTGACGCCGAGGATCACGGCGCGCACCCTCGCACGTTTCGCGCGGGGGTGCCCGCGTGCGGCGTCAGCCGCGAATCCGGAAGCGCACGAGGCGCCGCGCGGAGTCGTTGCCGGTCTCGTCGGTGGCGCTGATCGCAAGCCGGTAGCGGCCGGCCGGGCGCAGGCGTCCGAGCGCCACGCGGCGGCTGCCCGCGGCCACGCCGCGCGTGACGACGCGCACGTCCTTCCAGCGCCCGCCGCGCGGGCGCTGCACGGCGATCCGCAGCCGTGCGTCCTCGCTGAGGCGCAGCGCCAGCACCCGCCCGGCCTTCGTGCGCAGGACCCGCGCACGCGTGATGCGAGGTGCGACCGCGTCGTCGGGCGCGGGCAGGTACTCCGAGCGCATGACGCCTGCGCGCATGCGCTGCGGGTGGTCTCCCACCGGGATCGTCGCGACGACGCGCTCCTCGGCGTAGGAGATGACCGTCACCTTGTCGTCGCCGCTGGCCGAGACGAAGCAGAGCCTGCCGTCGGCGGAGTTCGTCGCCCAGTACGGCCTGCGGCCGGAGTCGAGCACCTTGTAGGAGAAGTCGTCGCGGCGCACGATCGCCGCGTAGTCGGACATCGTGCCGGCGACGCAGAGCTTCGTGCCGTCCGGGTTCATCGCGATCCCGTGGTGCGCGGAGTCCAGCAGGTACGTCTCGCGCGGCAACGTCTTCGCCGCCGCGGACAGGGGCAGGCCGGCGATCCGCACCGGCTTGCCCGACTTCAGGTCGAACTCGACGAAGCCGTGCAGGAAGGAGAGCTGCAGGTAGGCGAAGCGCTCGTCGGGCGAGAGCACCATCGGCCGCACCGCGGAGCTCATGCCGGCGTAGCCGTTGTCGGCGAGCGCCTTGCCGACGTCGATGCGCTCGAGGATCTCGTACGTGCGCGCGTCGACGATCTCAAAGAAGCGCCTGCCCTTCGTCGCGTCGAGCGCGGGCGTGTCGAGCGGCGTGTAGACGCTGCCGATGCTCGCGTGGAAGATCCGCGTGCCGTCGCGCGAGTAGTTGTTCTCGTGCGGCTGATCGCCCGACGCGAACTCGCCGACGATCACGCCGCGGGCGGTGTCGATGACCTGGACCTTCGCGGCGGTCGAGGCGGACACGAGCAGCCGCGTGCCGTCCGGCGAGAGCGCCATGTGGTCGGAGCGATAGCCGTCGACCTTCACCCGCCACGCGATCTGCCGCGTGCCGAGGTCCAGCGCGATCACGTCGGCGAGGCTCGGCCGCGAGACGTAGAGGCGACGCCCGTCGGGGGAGGTGAACGCGTCGTCGACGTACTGCACGTGGCCCTCGCCGATGAGCAGGTTGTTGGCATTGAAGAACCCGAGCGCCACGGGATCACCGGCGATGTCGGCCCGGCGCTCGGCGAGGTCGGGGACGATGTTCAGCCGCGTGAGGACCTTGAGCGCGCGGGGATCGACGACGTCTGCCGTGCCGTCCCAGTTGTTGCCGACCACGAGCACATCGCGGGTGGCCGGAGCGGCCCGGGCCGGCGATGCGGCCGTGAGGAGCGCGCAGACGAGCCCCAGCGCGAGCCCTGCGGCGATGCATGAACGGCGCCGTTCGGTGGTCACGATCGGGCGATCGTACAAGGAGTCGGCGCCTCCTCGCGCGTCACGCGCCGCGCCAGCCGCGGAACGCGGCGACCAGCCGCGCGAGCAGCGGGGGCGGGACGTCGTGCTCGCGCAGGCGGCCGAGGGTGCCGATCGTCGCGCGCATCTGGTCGAGGTAGGCGAGGCAGTCCGGGCATGTCGCCAGATGCGCCCGCACGCGCTCGCGCTCGCGCTCGCGCAGCGTCTCCTCCAGGTAGTCGGACAGCAGCTCGACGACCTGGCGGCACGTCAGCCGCGGCGCCGGCAGCTCGTCGACGGCGTCGCGCCCGGACCGTGCCATTCGCCGGTTCGGTCTCACCGCGTGGCCGGCTCGTTACGCGGATCGCCGGCAACGGCGTACGGGGGCAGCCCGACCAGGGAGCGCCGGGTTGTAACGGCTGACGGCAACGCAGAGACTCTCGCTCGTGCAGCCAGTCGCGATTCCGGCCGGGCGCCGACCGGACAACGAGGACGAGCGCGCCCTCGTCGCGGCGCTGCGGCGGGGCGACGAGGCCGCGTTCGTCGCGCTCGTCGCCCGCCACGGCGCCGCGCTGCTGCGCCTCGCCCGCACGTTCGTGCGCGACCGCGCCGTCGCCGAGGAGGTCGTCCAGGAGACCTGGCTGGCCGTGCTCAACGGCATCGACCGCTTCGAGGGCCGCGCCTCGCTGAAGACGTGGATCTTCCAGATCCTCAGCAACCGTGCCCGCACGCGCGCGGTACGCGAGCGTCGCAGCGCGCCGTTCTCCGCGCTGGCCGCCGACGGCGAGGACGAGGACGCGGCCGTCGACGCCGACCGCTTCCGCGACGAGAGCCATCGCTGGGCCGGCCACTGGGCCGCCGCGCCGGCCGACTGGAGCGTGCTCCCCGACGAGCGCCTGCTCGGGCGCGAGACGCTGGACCAGGTGCATGCGGCGATCGACACCCTGCCGCCGCGCCAGGCCGAGGTGCTCGTCCTGCGCGACATCGAGGGCTGGTCGCCCGACGAGGTCTGCGCGGCGCTCGACATCAGCGACGGAAACCAGCGCATCCTGCTGCATCGCGCGCGCAGCAAGGTGCGCGCCGCACTCGAGACCTACCTTGCCCAGGGAGCGACGCCATGAGCGCCGATGTCGAGCATCTGACCTGCCAGGAGTTCGTCGAGGTCCTGACGGACTACCTCGACGGCGCGCTGGAGCCCGCGGCGAGGGCCGACGTCGAGCGCCATCTCGTGATCTGCCGCGGTTGCTCGAACTACACCGAGCAGATGCGCAGCACGATCGGGCTGCTGCGCAGGCTCGCCGACGAGCGGCCGGCCGAGGAGCAGGCGGCGCCCCTGCTCACGATGTTCCGGGCGTGGCGGGCGGAGCGTCCGGCGTGATCGCCTACAAGTTCCTGCGCGAGGGACGGATCGGGCCCTTCTCGTGCGTGCCGTGGCCGGCGCCCGGCGAATGGCTGGAGGTGGGGCCGGGCGACCGCCGCGCCTGCGCGGCGCGGATCCACGCCTGCCGCGCCCAGGACCTGGTCGAGTGGATGGACGCCGAGCTGTGGCGCATCGAGCTCGACGGCGACGTGCGCGTGGACTGCGGCAAGCTCATCGCTGAGCGGGGCCGGCTCGTCGAGCGCGTGGCGGCGTGGGACGCGGCGTTCATGGCCGCCTTCGCGGAGGCATGCACGCTGCGCGCCCGGGACGCCGCGCTGCTCCTCCTCACGCCCGGTGACCCGGCGCATGCCGCGCTCGCCGCGGCCGCGAGCGCCGCGCAGATCGCGGCCGTGGCTGCCGACGGCACGCTGCTTGGCGCCCTCGATCGCGACGAGGCGCGTGCGCTGGGCTACGCAGGCGACGCCGCGCGCCATGTGCTCGGCGCTCGCGCGCAGCCGGCCACCGCGCCGACCCACGCCGCCGTCAACGGCTTCATCGCGGCGCACGCCGCCGCCTTCGCGCAGGACGACCTGGGCGCGGTCGAGCGCGAGCGCGCGTGGCAGACGGCGTGGCTCGCCGAGCACGCCGGGCTCTGAGCGCCGTCGCGCGCCGCGGCGCGATCAGGTGATGCGGATCTCGACCCCGAGCAGCAGCAGCGGCCACGTCAGGATCGCGATGATCGCCGAGAGCACGCCTTCCAGCGAGCCGACGCGCGAGAAGTAGTGGTGCGCAGCGGCGACGAAGGCGCCGATGATCACGTAGGCAAGGCCGGTGAGCGTCACGGGGACAGGACCCTACTCGGGCGCCGGCTCAGACCTGTTCGCGCTCGTGCCGGGTCTCCAGCGCGCGGTCCTCGTGGAATGCCGCCTGGCGCTCCTTCTGACCGATGCGTTCCTCGAGCTGCTCGGCCTTGCGCGTGTGATCGACGGCCGCCTGGCGATGCTCGAGCGCCTGGTCGCGCAGCCCGTCCAGCGAGCCGGCGTTCGCCTCGGCCATCTCGCGGTGACCCTCCGACACCGCGTCGAGCTTCGAGCGGCGCAGGTCGCGGTCGCGCTCACGCTGGCGGAAGCGCATCAGGACCCATCCGACCACGAGCCCGATCACCACGAGCATGACGATGAGGGCGACCGTCTCCATGCTCGGATGGATACCCGCCGAGCGCGCGCGCCAAGCGAGGCCGCGCGGCGCCGGCGCTAGCCTGCAGCGCAGGCCTTCGCCCCTGTCTTCGCTCCCGAGGAGGACCGCATGCACGTCGAGATCTGGTCCGACATCGCCTGTCCGTGGTGCTACGTCGGAAAGCGCCGGTTCGAGGCCGCGCTCGCCGGCTACGAGCACCGCGACGAGGTGACGGTCACGTGGCGCAGCTTCGAGCTCGACCCGCACGCCCCGCCGCAGCGCGAGCACGACGCGGCCACGCACCTCGCCAGGAAGTACGGCATGACGCGCGAGGAGGCGCTCGCGATGAACGACCGCATGACGCAGACCGCCGCCGGCGAGAGCCTCGAGTTCCGCTTCGACATCGCCCGCGGCGCCAACACGTTCGACGCCCACCGCATCGTGCATCTCGCCGCCGCCCACGGGGCGCAGGACGCGATGCAGGAGCGCATCATGCGCGCCTATCTCACCGAGGGCGAGCTGATCTCCGATCACGCGACGCTCGAGCGGCTCGCGGTCGAGGCCGGCCTGCCCGCCGAGGAGGTGCGCGACGTCCTCGCCTCCGACCGCTACACCGCAGAGGTCCGCGACGACGAGCGCACCGCGGCCCGTCTCGGGATCAGCGCCGTGCCGTTCTTCGTCGTCGACCGGGCGATCGGCGCCTCCGGTGCGCATCCGCCGGCGCAGCTGCTCGAGCTGCTGCGCGAGGGCCGCCGGGCCGCCGGCCCGGCGCCGGCAGCGGCCGTCGCCGCGGACACGAGCGACGACACCTGCGCGGTCGACGGGAGCGGCTGCTGAGGCGCGTGCGGATGGCATGATTGGCGCGCGGCGGTCGGCCACCCGGGCGGTTGCCGCGACGAAGACGGCCATCGCCTCCGATCAGACACCCGCGCAGATCCTGCCGAAGAACTTCCTGCGGCCGTGCCTGCTGCTGCTGTTGCGCGAACGCCCGGCGCACGGCTACGACCTGCTGGAGCGGCTGCGCCCGATGGGCTTCAACCGCGACGACCCCGGCCGGCTGTACCGCGCGCTGCGCTCGCTGGAGAACGACGGCCTCGTGCGCTCGGTCTGGGAGAAGTCCAGCAGCGGGCCCGATCGGCGCACGTACGAGCTGACGCCGGCCGGGACCGAGAGCCTGCACGAGTCCGCGCAGGCGCTGGCGGCCACGAACGAGCTGCTCGCCGTGTTCCTCGGCCGCTACACCGACTTCGTGACGCGCGAGCCGACGCGACGCGGCCGCGCGCGACGCTCGGCCTGAGCGGCGCGCCCGGGGCGGCGACAGCGCCCGGAACGTCGGTTGCGCCGGGCATGCGGCGCGATCTACGATCGCCTCGACCGATCGCCGCAATCCGATCGACAACCCGCGACTCAGCCCAGGTGACTCAGTTTGGCCGACGTTCCCGAGCGCCCAATGTCACAGCTCGAGCCCGGCGCGATGTTCGCCGGATACCGGATCGAGAAGGTGCTGGACCGGGGCGGCATGGGCGTCGTGTACAAGGCCGTCGATCCCGATCTCGATCGCCAGGTCGCGCTGAAGATCATCGCGCCGGAGCACACCCAGAACGAGACCGCGGTCGCGCGCTTCAAGGGTGAGTGCCGCCTGGCGGCATCGCTCGAGCACCCGAACATCGTCCCGATCCACCGCGGCGGGGAGTTCGAGGGGATCCTCTACCTGGCGATGCGCTTCGTGCCCGGCACGAACCTCCGCGCCGTCATCGACCGCGGCCCGATGGACCTCGAGCGGGTCGCGAGCATCGTCACGCAGGTCGCCGGTGCGCTCGACGCCGCCCACGCGAAGGGCCTCGTCCACCGCGACGTCAAGCCGGCCAACATCCTCATCTCGGGCGAGCGGGACGGCAAGCCGCACGCCTATCTCACCGACTTCGGGCTGACGAAGCGGCTGGGCACGGCCGACGCGGCGCTGACGCGCGAGGGCGGCTGGGTCGGCACGCCGGACTACGTGGCGCCCGAGCAGATCCAGGGCCATGACGTCGACCGCCGCGCCGACGTCTACTCGCTGGGCTGCGTGCTGTTCGAGATGCTGACCGGCCGCGTGGCGTACGAGAAGGACAGCGACATGGCCAAGCTGTGGGCGCACGTCACGGACCCGCCGCCGCTGCCGCGCACGATCCGCCCCGAGCTGAGCGCCTCCTTCGACGACATCATCGCCCGCGCCACGGCGAAGGACCCCGGCCACCGCTACGCGACGGCGGGCGCCCTCGCCGAGGTGACGCGCGACGCGATCGCCCAGCAGGAGCGCTCGCGCTCGCGTTCGCGCGCCGCCGAGGCGGGCGCTGCCGGCGCTGTCGGCGAAGGCACGGCCGCGGCGTCCGATGCGGACCTCGACGCGACGCGTGCGGAGGGCTTCACCGTTCCGGTGGCTACGCCCCCGCCGCCGCCCACGCCTCCGCCGCCGCCGCGTGGCAAGGCCGCGGCTGCGGACGAGCCCGCCGCCGCCGCGAGCACCGGCGCTGCCGCGGGCGAGCCGCGCGCACCACGCCCGCCCCGGGCGCCTCGCGAGCCGCGCCGCGTTCGTGACGACGGGAGCGCCGGCGCCGGGGGGCTGGGTGCGCGAGCGCGCCAGGCCGCTCGGCGCGCTCCTCGCGCTGCTGCTCGGCATCGTCGTCGCCGCCATCGTGCTCGGCGGCTCGGGCGAGAAGGAGAAGCCCAAGGAGCTCGGCCAGCTCGTCTCGGGCAAGCTCGGGCCGGTGCCGACCAACAAGGTCGAGGGCAGCGGCAATGCGGTCATGCGCCTCGACGGACGCCGGCTGACGGTCACGATGACCAGCGCCCAGCTGCTCGCCGGCGCACCGCACGCGCTGCACATTCACGCGGGCGCCAAGGGGACCTGCCCGACGGCCGCGGCCGCCTCGAAGCACAACGGCCACCTGTCGCTCGCCACCCATCAGGGCGGGCCCTTCTACGGGCCCCCGGTCCTGGCGATGACGACCTCCGGCGACACGACCCCCGAGAAGAGCCTCCTCGCCTTCAGCCGGTATCCGAACACCGCCGACATCGGCTACGAGCGCACGATGACGGTCACCCCGATCATCGCCTCCTACCTGCGCAAGAACAACGCCGTCGTCGTGGTGCACGGCATCGACTACAACAAGAACGGCGTCTACGACGGCGTCCTCGAGCGCAGCGACATCGATCGCAGCCTCACCGGCGAGTCCACCGCGCCGGCGTTGTGCGGACCGGTCGTCGCCGACAAGGCGACAGCGCCGAAGAACGAGACGGCGTCGTCCGGCTCGGGCGGCGGCACGGAGGTCTTCACGGTCGCGCTGGCGAGGCCGTCGCCGGCACGCGCCCCTTCGCTGGTCTGCGCCCTGCACCCGCCGTTGACCCCGACGTGACGCGCGGCGCCCGCGCGCGGCTGTCGGGCCCGCAGCTGGCGGTGCCGGCAGCGATCGCCGCCGCGGTCGTCGGATTTCTCGTCCTGAGCGCGGTGGCGCGGTCGCCGTCGGGCGAGCGCAGCTCCGGCACGACGTCACGCGCGGCCGCGGTCAAGCTGCGCAACAGCAAGCTCGGACGCATCCTCGTGGACGCCCAGGACCGCACGCTCTACCTGTTCCTCGAGGACGCCGGCGCCAAGAGCTCGTGCTACGGGCCCTGCGTGCGGATCTGGCCGCCCGCGCTTGTCACCGATACCACGCCGAAGGCCGGGCCCGGCGTCGTCGCGCGCAAGCTGACGACGGTCGCGCGGCGCGGCTCGAGGCTGCGCCAGCTCGTCTACGGCGGCCACCCGCTCTACACGACCGACGCCGACGCCAAGCCCGGAGAGACGAACGGGCAGGGCGTGTTCAACACCTGGTTCGCGGTCTCCGCCGACGGCGAGCAGGTCGGTCGGGCGTCCCCCGATGCCGGCGGCTATTGACCCCGCCGGCGCGCTTGCGCGGCGCAGACGGGCAGGCGTAGTGTTGGCGCAAGCCGCCAAGGGAGTCGCCGTGTCGTCGCAGAGGGTCGCGTGTGCAGGTCTGATGGCACTCGCCGCGGGGCTGGGGTCGCCCGCGGCCGCATCCGCCGAGCCGGCCGGCTTTCCCTACGGCGTCTCCGTCGGCGAGGTCAGGCCGACGGCGGCGCTGTTCTGGACGCGCGCCCAGGCCAGCGGCCCGGTTCGCCTGAAGGTCTCGCGCACGCTCGCACACGTCGGCTGCTCCGCACCCGCGCCGCGGCCGGGCCTGCTGCGCCGCGTCGCCTTCGCCACGCCCGCCGCCGACAACACCGTGCGCGTCGCGATCAGCACCCTGCGCCCGGGCACGCGCTACTTCTACCGCTTCTGCCGGGGCGCCACGAGCAGCCGCCTGGGGCGGTTCGAGACCGCCCCGCGCGCGACGTCGATCGCCCCGCTGCGCTTTGCGCTCAGCGGCGACGCCGACGGCACGATCGACCCGGCGACCGGCCGCCCGGCGTACAACAACTTCGAGGCCTACGGACGGATGGCCGGCGCCGGCAACGACTTCAACGTCAACCTCGGCGACATCATGTACTCCGACAGCGCCGTCGCCGGCGTGCCACCTGCGCTGAGCCTGACCGACAAGTGGGCGAAGTACCGCCTCAACCTCTCCTACGCGAACCTGCGCGCGCTGCGCGGCCGGACCTCGCTCTACAACATGTGGGACGACCACGAGTTCGTCGACAACTTCAACCGCCCGCAGCACGGCGAGGCGCTGTTCGAGGCCGGCAGGAAGTCGTTCGTGGACTACAACCCGGTCCGCTACAAGCCGGCGACCGGCCTGTACAGCCGCGTGCGCTGGGGCCGCAACCTCGAGCTGTTCTTCCTCGACGAGCGGGCGTTTCGCAGCGCTCCGGCGTCCCTGAGCCCGGCCTGCACGAATCCCGCGACCGGCCGACCGGACCCGTTGCCGACGATCCCGCAGCGCCTGCGCGACGTCCTCGGCCCGCAGATCGGCCTGCCGCCGCAGGCGCTCGCGATCGCCTCCGACGCGTGCAAGGCGGTCATCGACGACCCGTCGCGCACGCTGCTGGGCCGGGCGCAGATGCAGGCCTTCCAGACCGCGATCGGCCGCTCGACGGCGACGTTCAAGGTCGTCGTCAACGCGGTCCCGATCCAGCAGACGTTCTTCGACCCGTTCGATCGCTGGGAGGGCTACAACGCCGACCGCGTCGCGCTGCTGAGCTTCCTGCGCACGCGCGTGCGCAACGTCGTCTTCCTGACGACGGACTTCCACGCGAACATGATCAACAACGTGCGCCTGGGCACCTTCCCCGAGGAGGGAGCGTCGATCGACACGGGCTTCGTGGACTTCGTCACCGGCCCGGTCGCGCTGAAGACCTTCGCCGTCGACACCGACCTGAAGACCGGCACGCCCGGCGCCTCGGAGGCGATCCGCCGGTTCCTCAAGGCGCCGCGCCCGGCCGGCCTCGGGATGCGCTGCGCCGCGCTGGACGCCTACAGCTATGCCCAGGTCCAGGTGACGTCGAGCGCGCTGACGGTCGCGCTGCGCGACGCGCAGGGCCAGGCGGTCAAGGAGACCCCGAGCGGCCCGTCCTGCCCACCCGTGACGATCGCCCGCCGGTGAAGCGCGACCGGCGGCCGCGCGCTCCCCGCCGGACCGACCAGGCCGAGCCCGCCGCCAGCGACGCGCGCGGAGGGCGCGCGAACGGCAGCGCCGGTGCCGGCGCCGGCGCGCGCGGGAGCGCGGGTCCGGCATCGGCGGTCGTGCTGTACCACGGGCGGCGCATCCCGCTGCCGGAGGCCGGGCTGCAGATCGGCCGCCTGCCCGAGAGCGACGTCGCGATCGCCAGCAGCGCGGTGTCGCGCCATCACGCCCAGATCAAACCCGTCGACGGCGGCTACTGGATCGTCGACCTCTCCTCGCGCAACGGCACCCAGCTCAACGGCGAGCGCTTCCGCGGCGAGTCGCGCTGGCTCGTCAACGGCGACACCGTCGTCGTCGGCGGGGAGGCGCTGCGCTTCCTGACCGGCCAGGAGACGCGCTTCGCGGCGCCCGGGCAGCCGTCGGTCGTCGCGACGCACGTCGTCCGGTTTCCGGGGGAGCGGCTGACGATCGGCCGCGACGAGACCAACGACGTCGTGCTCGACGACCCCAACGTCTCGCGCTTCCACGCCGAGGTGCTGCGCACGGACGGACGCATCGAGGTGCGCGACCTCGCCTCGCGCAACGGCACGCGGCTCGACGGGCAGCTCACGCGGCGCGCCGCGGTCGACACCGGCTCGGAGATCGGCATCGGCCCCTACCGCCTGATCTTCGACGGCGACGGCTTCGTCGCGCGGGCCGAGCAGGGCGCGGTCCGCCTCGACGCCGAAGGGCTCGGCGTGCGCGTCAAGGAGAAGGTCATCCTGCAGCCGACGGCGCTGTCGATCGAGCCCGGCGAGCTCGTGGCGATCATCGGCGAGAGCGGCTCGGGCAAGTCGACGCTCATGAAGGCGCTGGCCGGCGTCAGCTCGCCCTCGGAGGGCACGATCACCGTCAACGGCGAGCCGCTCGCCAACCGCCTGACGGACATCGGCTACCTGCCCCAGGACGAGGTCGTGCACGCCAATCTGACGGTCGTCGAGGCGCTGGACTACGCCGCCCGCCTGCGCCTGCCGCACGACACGAGCGACGCCGAGTACGACGCCACGGTCGACCGCGCGCTGGAGGAGCTCGAGCTCGTCGAGCACAGCGACACGCGCATCGGCTCGCTCTCGGGCGGGCAGCGCAAGCGCGTCGGGCTCGCCGCCGAGCTGCTCAGCCGGCCGAGCCTGCTGTTCCTCGACGAGCCCACGACCGGTCTGGATCCGGGTCTCGAGTCGCGCATGATGGGGCTGCTGCGCGGCCTCGCCGACGACTCGCGCGCCGTCGTGGTCGTCACGCACGCGACGAAGAGCCTGGACCTCTGCAGCCGGATCATCGTGATGGGCCGCGGCGGGCGGATGTGCTTCGACGGCTCCCCCGACGACGCGATGACGTTCTTCGGCGCCGACACCTACGACGAGATCTACGCCCAGCTCGACCGCCGGCCGGCCGAGGAATGGCAGCGCAAGCGCGAGCAGGAGGGCAACCAGCCCGTCGTGGCCGAGCAGGCCGCGCCGATGACGGTGCCCGATCCGGCGGCGCGGCGGCAGCGCCGCGGGTCGCTGTGGCGCCAGGCCTACGTCCTGACGCAGCGCTACGTGAAGCTGTTCCAGCGCGACCGGCGCAACCTCATCATCCTGCTCGCGCAGGTGCCGCTGCTGGCGCTGGCGATCGTCGGCCTCTACAAGGTCGACGTCTTCGCGGCGGCCACCGACGCGGGCAACGCGGTCACGGTCCTGTTCCTCGTCGTGACGATGACGATCTGGTTCGGCTCGATCGACGGCGCCCGGGAGATCATCAAGGAGAAGTCGGTCTACGTGCGCGAGGCCGCGGTCGGAGTGCGGACCGGCGCCTACCTGCTCTCCAAGGCGGCGGTGCTGTTCGCGCTCGCGACGCTGCAGACGCTCGTGCTCGCGGCCGTCGTGTTCTTCTTTCACCGCCTGCACGAGGGTCCCGGCACGTACGCGGCGATCGTCGGCCTGCTCATCCTGACGTGCTTCGCGTCGGTGGCGATGGGCCTGCTCATGTCGGCGGCGGTGCGCACGCAGGACCAGGCGACGAGCTTCATCCCGCTCGTGCTCGTCCCGCAGCTCTTCTTCGGCGGCTCGATCGTCGCGATCGCGACGATGAGCACGCCGCTGCAGACGCTGTCCAACGCGGTGGTGGCGAAGTGGTCCTACGCCGGGCTGGGGTCGGCGATCGACCTCAACGACCGCATCGCGTCCAGCCCAGCGTACGCGAAGGTCAGCGCCTTCGGCCCGGACTACTTCGCGATCTCGGCCGGCCGCGTCGCGCTCGCGCTCGTGATCTTCGTGGTCGTCTCGTTCATCGGGATCTTCTTCCTCCTGCGCCGCGACCAGGCGTAGCGGTCGCGCGCGTCGTCTCAGCCGCGCAGGTGGCCGCGCGCGGTGACGGCGAAGCCGTCGGCCGTCGGCCGGGCGCCGATCGCCTCGACGGCGATCCGGTTGTCGGAGAAGATCGGGACGGACAGAAACTCGGCCAGCGCGATGCCCACGGGGCGCAGCACGATCGCGCCGGTGTCGTCGACGACGATGCGCGCCTGCGCACGCAGCTCCTGTCCGAACACACTCGTGACGCCCGCGACCGAGATGCCGTGGCGATCCGCATCGCCGGTGACGCGCAGCCGCGCGGGCAGCGCAGCATCGACGTCGGCGGTCCGCAGCGCGACCTCGGCCACCAGCGCGTCGCCGTCCTTGCGCAGCCGCACGCCCTGCATGCGCAGCAGCCGATCCTCGAGCACGCGGACGTGGACGTCGAGCTTCTTCGTGGCCTTCGTGCGCGCCAGCAGATCGGGCAGCGACGTGCCCTCGCCCGCACCGCCCGAGCGGTAGTCCGACACGTCGACCGTCACGCGATCCGCCCGCTGGAAGAGCAGCTTGACCGCCGGGAAGGCCTCGACCTCGACGCGCACGCGCGAGCCGTGGCCCTCCAGATCGGATCGCAGCTTGCGCTCCGCGACGCCTGGCAGGAGCAGCTGCCCGGCGACGAGCACCAGCACGAGACAGGCGGCGACGGCGAGCAGGACGCGGCGCATGGCGCCACGCTACGGGAGCGCGCACCGGCGGAGGCGAAACCTTCACCGGCTACGCGAACGCGCGTCGGGGTGGGCGTTGCCACCGCCGCCGTCGTCGTCCCCCGGGCGTCATCGCCGGCGATCCGGCGCAAGCCCTCCATCGGACTCGAACCGATGACCCCTTCCTTACCATGGAAGTGCTCTACCAACTGAGCTAGGAGGGCGAGACGCGAAAGCGTAGCGCCCGGGAGCATCGCGACTTGAGCGAACCGCTCGCACATCCTCCTCCGCGCTAGCGTCACGCGCGCATGGCAAGCCTCAACCCGGCGCTCGAGAACGTCCGTTTCTGCCCGCGCTGCGCGCAGCCGGCGCAGGTCACGTTCCCGCGTGAGCTGCGCTGCGACGCCTGCGGCTACCACGCGCTCTGGAGCCCGGAGCCGGTCGCCGCCGCGATCCCCCGCGACGACGGCGGGCGGATCTGGCTGCTGCGCCGCACGCTGCACGAGGGTGCGGGCCGCTGGACGTTTCCGGGCGGCTACGTCGAGCTCGGCGAGTCGGTCGAGGACGCGGCCGTTCGCGAGACGCGCGAGGAGCTCGAGATGGAGATCGAGCTCGGTGACCTTGTCGGCGTCTACTCGCGCGCCGACACGCGTTCGGTGCTCGTCGTGTTTCACGCGCGCGCGCTCGGCATCGGCCACGAGACCTCCGAGGCCTCGGAGGTGCGCGCCTTTACGGAGCGCGAGCTGCCGTGGGACGAGATGGCGTTCTGGTCGACCGAGCGGGCGCTGCGCGACGCGCTGGGCTGAGACGCGGCCGTCCCGGGCTATGCGCGGGCGGCGCGCGAGCGGGGGCTCTTCGCCGTCACCGTCGTGATCGGCAGGCCGAGCGGCGTGAGCTTGCTCGGGAGGTTCAGGTGCATCCAGCGCGACACGCGGGCCGGCAATGTGGAGATGATGATCTCGTCGTAGCCGTCGATGTTGACGGCATCGTTGATCGCGTCGACGGGATTGGGGTCGCCGGTCTTGCCCTCGACGGGCGCCCCGGCCGCCTCCTCGAGCAGCGGCAGGGCGAGCTCGAGCACCGCCTGCGCCTCGCTGTCGTCGGTGTCCTCGGGATCCATGACCCGGTGCAGGCCGTGCGGCGCGCGCGGCACGAGCAGGGTGAACGTCGCCGGGCCGGCGGCGGCGCGCGCGGCCACGGCGTCGAGCAGCGCGGGCGTGGCGGCGGTCCGGTGTGCGACGACGAGGACGCGCGCGGGCGCGGAGGATTCCATGTCGACTCCTTCGGCTCGGGGACGCGCTGGATCCTGTCAGGTCGGCGGGTCCTCGCCAAGCAGCGTCGACGGCGCCGCGTCAGCTGTCGAAATCGGCGCCGTCGCAAGGCGAGTGGCGGGGGCAGGATTCGAACCTGCGAAGGCAGAGCCACGTGGTTTACAGCCACGCCCGTTTGACCGCTCCGGAACCCCGCCGGGGCGGGCCAGTGTACCGATGCGGCCGTTCGCCAGAACGGTCAGCGGACGGTCCGGCTCGACCTCGTACATGTCGTACTTCGGTCCGCCGAGCAGGACCCCGGTACCGCCCTCCACGGCCTCGGACGGGATGAACCAGCGCCGGCCATCACCCACATGAACGAACAGATAGTCGCAACGCTCCGAGTCGAAATGCTTGACGAGTCCGCTCCAGCTGCGATTGCCGCCGCGGGTGGCGAGCGTCACCTCGTACCGATCCTCGCGGCGCACCGTGGAAGTCTTGACCTGGACGCTGACGAGCTCGCCGCCGAGGTCGGCGACGAGGTCGACATCGGCACTGTGACCCAGCGGCAGGAACACCTTCGCACCGTGATCGATGAGCCAGCCGATCGCTGACCACTCGCCGATGTCGCCCTGCGTCCTTGGGGGGATGCGTCCGTCCACCTACCAGAACATACGTTCTGGTACGGACAGCATCACAGCACGGCGTCGATCCGCTCCCCCAGCTCCGGGCCACCCGGCTCGGTCGCCGAGCCGAACCGCGCGACGACCCGGCCGCTGCGGTCGAGCAGGTACTTGTTGAAGTTCCACTCCGGCGCCCCGGCCGCCTTCGTCAGCGAAGCAAACAGCGGGTTCGCGTTCTCGCCGGTGACGGCGGTCTTTGAGAACATCGGGAACGTGACGCCGTAGTTGGCCTTGCAGAACTCGGCGATCTCGTCGTCCGAGCGCGTCTCCTGGGCGAAGTCGTTGGCCGGGAAGCCGAGTACGACGAGGCCCTCGTCTCGACGCTTGCGGTAGAGCGCCTCCAGCCCCTCGAACTGCGGCGTGAAGCCGCACTCGGTCGCGGTGTTGACCACGAGCACGATGTCGCCGCGGTAACGCGAGAGGTCGTCGCGGATCCCGTTCAGACGCGTGTACGTCCCGCGCAGGACGGTCGTCTGCGCCGGAGGCGTGCTGGCGTCCGAGCCCGCCGCCGGCCGCTGCACGGTCCTGTCCCGCGCCGCCGCCGGCTCACGCGGCGCCGACCGCTCATCGTCCGACGAGCCGCAGCCCGCCAATGCCGCACCGGCGCACACCGCTGCCACAGCCACGACCACGACCACGACCACGACGAACCGCATGCCAACCCATACGCGCGCGCCCGCGCGCCGGCTCAGGACGCGTCGCGCAGCGTCTGCGCCTCCGGCAGCGACTCGAGCTTCTTGAGCGTGTGGTTCTCGATCTGGCGGATCCGCTCGCGCGTGACGTTGAACGCGCGACCGACCTCCTCGAGCGTCCGCGGCCGCCCGCCGGTCAGGCCGAAGCGCATCTCGATGACCTCGCGCTCGCGCTGGGGCAGCGCCGCCAGGGCGCGGCGCACGTTCTCGCAGCGCAGGTTGTCGGACGCCTGGTCGAACGGGGAGACCGCCGTCTCGTCCTCGACGAAGTCGCCGAGCTCGGACTCGTCCTCCTCGCCGACGGGCCGCTCCAGCGAGATCGGCTGCTGGGACATGCGCAGGATGTCGCGCACCTCGCGCGGCGTGCACTCGAGGTTGTCGGCGATCTCCTCGGGCGTCGGCTCGCGGCCCAGGGACTGCACGAGCTGGCGCTCCACCTGCACGACCTTGTTGAGCTTCTCGACCATGTGCACCGGGATGCGGATCGTGCGGCCCTTGTCGGCGATCGCCCGCGTGACGGCCTGGCGGATCCACCACGTCGCGTACGTCGAGAACTTGTAGCCGCGGCGGTAGTCGAACTTCTCGACGGCGCGGATCAGACCGAGCGACCCCTCCTGGATCAGGTCCAGGAACGTCAGCCCGCGGCCGAGATAGCCCTTGGCGATCGAGACGACCAGCCGCAGGTTCGCCTCGACCATGTGCTGCTTGGCGTCCATGTCGCCGCGCTCGATGCGCTTCGCGAGCGAGATCTCGAGGTCGGCGGTCAGCAGCGGCACGCGCCCGATCGAGCGCAGGTACAGGCGCAGCGAGTCCAGCGACGGCTCGACGGTGAGGTCGAGCTCGGGCTTCTTCGGCGCGTCCGGGTTGCCGCCCGCGGCCCCGTCCTTGCGCGCCTGCGCGGCGGCCTCGACACGGGCCCCCTCCGAGGAGACCTGGCGACCGTCGGCGCCGACGACGTCGATGCCCTGTTCGGAGAGATAGGCGTGCAGCTCCTGGACCTGCTCCTTGGTGACCTCAACCTCCTCCAAGGCGGTGGCGATGTCGTCAAAGGTCAGAAAGCCGCGTTCGTGACCGTCTGAGATGAGGCCGCGAAGCTCGTCCAGCTCGTGGATCGGAGCCTCGTCCGCCAGCAGAACTTCATTCTTGATCGTTCGGCCCCCCTCGGACCTCGATGCCGCATTCGTGCGCGCCCGTCCCTCGTCACCGATGCGAGAGAGGGCTTGTGAGTGATAGCACATGATTCGCGCGCCGCAAATGCGTTTCTCCGGGATCGCTCGATACGCTGGCTCGATGCCGCAGAGCCTCAGCTCCCGGGCCCCCGACGTCCAAGCGCAGGCCCCCAGCCTGCGCGTCAGCCTCTCGCGCGTCGGAGTGACCGAAATCGAGAAGATCGTGCGCATCCGCCAGAACGGGCAGGAGCAGCTCTTCTCGGCGCGGCTGCAGTGCTTCGTCGACCTCGGCGCTCAGCAGAAGGGCGCGCACATGTCGCGCTTCGAGGAGGTCGTCAACGAGGTCATCGGCGAGGTCGTGCTCGGCGAGGCGACGTTCAAGGCCGAGGCGCTGGCGACCCGCATCGCCGAGCTCGTGCGCGAGCGCCAGAACGCCGCGCGCGCCGAGGTCACGGTCGCCGCCCGCTATCCGGAGCACAAGCCGGCGCCCGTCTCGGGGATCCCGACGCAGGAGATCTACACCCTCTTCGGCGTCGCCGTCGCCTCCGCCGCCGGCACGCGCCGGCTCGTCGGCGTCGCGGCGCAGGGTCTGACCGCGTGCCCCTGCGCGCAGCAGCTCGTCATGGGCACGTCGCGCCGGCGCCTGCTCGACGACGGCTTCAGCGAGGACGAGGTCGCGCGGATCTTCGACCACGTGCCCGTCGCCACGCACAACCAGCGCGGCCTGGGAACGCTGCACATCGGCATGCCGGAGAGCTGCGGCAAGGAGATCGACGCCCGGACGCTGCTGGACATCGTCGAGGGCTCGATGTCCTCCGAGATCTACGAGCTGATGAAGCGAAGCGACGAGGGTGCCGTCGTCGAGAAGGCGCACCGCCGCCCGCGCTTCGTCGAGGACTGCGTGCGCGAGATGATCGGCGGCGTCGTCGGGCAGCTCACCGACCTGAGCGACGGCCACTTCGTCAGCGCACGGCAGGAGAACCTCGAGACGATCCACCAGCACAACGTCGTCGCCGAGCGCTTCGGCCTGCTCGGCGAGTTGCGCCACGAGCTCGCGACCGGCGAGCACGCGCTGCATCACATGTCGATGCGCGACTGGCTCGACGCCGCCGGGCGCTGAGGCGCCGGTCCGCGCTCCTTGCCCTACGAGGCGGTCGGCTTCGTCGGCGCCGACGCCGCCGCGGCACTCGCGGCGTCGCGCCGCGCGTCGGCCTCGCGCAGCACCCGTCGCAGCCCGAAGAAGTAGTCCACGCCGCTGACGATCGTGATCGCGACCGCTCCGTAGACGAGCCCGTCGACCCAGGCCGGCGACGGGTCGCCGGCGGCGATGAGAAAGAAGATCGCCGCCACCTGGACGATCGTCTTCGCCTTGCCCCACCAGTTCGACGCGATGATCACGCCGTGCTGGGTGGCCTGCATGCGCGTCACCGTGACCGACAGCTCGCGCGCGATGATCACCATCGCCACCCAGGCCGCCAGGCGATCGAGCGAGACGAGGGCGACGAGCGCCGCGATGATCAGCAGCTTGTCGGCGATCGGGTCCATGAGCTTGCCGAACGACGTGATCGCGTTGCGCGTGCGCGCGAGGTAGCCGTCCATCGCGTCGGTCGCCGACGCCAGCGCGAACACGATCGCCGCCCAGAGGTCGCCGTTCTCGCTCTCGCCGAGCAACACGACGACGAGCACGGGCACGAGCATGATCCTGACCACCGTCAGGAGGTTCGGCAGGTTCAGCGCGAACATGCGGCCTTCACCCTCTCAGAAGAGGCGATAGGCCGTCCGCCCGACGAGAAAGCCGCGACCGAAGCGGTTCGTGCAGCGGATGCCGTCGACGCGCGACGTGCAGCGCACGCGGCCGACGCTGAGCGACCGGCCGTAGGCCAGCGACCGCGCGTTCGGCGCGCGCACGGTGTCGCCGACGCAGGCGAAGGCGCTGCGCCGGTTCGTCGCCCCGACGCTGACGGCGGATCCCCAGTCCAGCTCGCAGGTGGCCGGCCGCTTGGGCGTCTTGAACGTGCGCGCGCGGATGTCGCAGCGGGCGTACCCCGCGCTGACGAGGCAGTCGATGTTGCCCGATGGCGAGTGGAAGAAGCGCAGGGTTGCGCCGGCGGCCGGCGAGACCGGGCCGAGCATCAGCAGGGCGAAGACGGCGAGGCAGAGCCTCGGCCCGGCGCGCATCGCGGCCGCGCCTATGCTTTCAGCCGGCGACCGGAGCGGAACATCGTCACGCTCCACGCGACGCACGCCAATGCCAGCGCCGCCGTGACGCCGAGCGCGAGGCCGACGGGCACGTCGCTCGTGCCCAGGAAGCCGTAGCGGACCGCGTTGATGAGAAAGAAGATCGGGTTGACGTGGCTGACCTCCTGCCAGGGCGACGGGAGCAGGTCGACCGAGTAGAACACCCCGCCGAGGAAGCTCAGCGGCAGGATCACGATGTTGTTGACGAAGCCGGCCTGGTCCCACGTCTCGGCGTATACCCCGACGACGACCCCCAGCGCCGCGAACAGCACGAGCAGGATGACCACCGCCAGCAGCAGCACGAACGGCTGGCGGACCGGCACGTCCGTCACGGCGAGCGCGAGCACGAACAGTGCGCCGCCGATCGCCGTCGCGCGCACGATGCCGCCGATCGACAGGCCGAGGTTGACCTCCCACGAGCGCATCGGGGCCGACAGGACGTCGTTGATGTAGCGGTCCGAGCGCGACTGGAAGACCGACGACGAGTTGTTGGAGTACGCCGCCTGCGCCATCGCCATGGCGATCAGCCCCGGCACGATGAAGACGTCGTACTCGACGCCGTCGATCTGGCGGATGCGCCCGCCCAGCGACAGCCCGAAGACGAGGATGAAGAGAAACGATGCGAGCACCGGCGCGGCGATCGTCTGCGACCAGAGCTTGAGCACGCGGTCGGTCTCGCGTCCGGCCAGCGCGAGCAGGCCGCGGTGGCGATCGAGCAGTGCGGTCACCGCTTCGAGGCTAGAAGGTCGGCGAGCGCTAGATCTTGCGCGGCTTGCTGAAGCTCACGGTGGAAAGGATCCGCCGGGCCTCGGTGAGCCTGCGCTTCGACGGGTTCTCACCTGTGAGCATCGTGACGACGTACGTGCGCCACTGGTTGGCGGTCACGTAGACCAGCGCCCGGATCAGGTCCTCGCCGCGCTCGCCGGTGAGCTCGAAGCTCTGCACGTCGCCGGCCCGCCCGAGCGGCGAGCGCCCCTCGTGGACGATCTTCGCCGGCGCGAACCGCTCGAGCAGCGTGCTCTTGGCCTCGGACTTCGCAAAGTCGGCGCCGGGGCGGTCGAACGGCGAGGAGAAGATGAGGATGAGCGAGCCGTCCGGGCTCGTGACGCGGATCGTCTCGCCGCTGACGACGCGCTTCCACTCGCGCGGATGCGCGAAGCCGAGCCCGAGCGGAGGGACGGAGACGATCCGGATCGGCAGCGGCTTCGTCGCGGTCTTCTCGGTCCCGTTCGGCCACAGCACGAGCGCCGCGACGATGATGCCCGCCAACAGCAACACGGCGCCGCCGAAGCGGCGCCGTGTCAGCGCTGCGGTGATGCGTTGCCGCATCTACCGGACGGTACGCACATCCTCCCGGCGGCGCAGCAGCAGGCCGCCCGCCAGGACGAGCAGACCGGCCAGCGAGATGCCGATGATGTCGGTACCCGTGAACGGCAGCTCACTCGAATCGAGGTTCCCCGAGCCGCCGGCACCTGCGCCGCCGCCCTCGGAGTCGTCGCTCGCGTCGTAGGAATCCGGGTTGTTCGCGTTGCCATCGGTGTGGCAGCCCGGATCGTCCTCGTCGATGACGCCGTCGCCGTCGTTGTCGCGGCCGTCGGCGCACTGCACGAGGTCGCGCCGGAGCCGTCGTTGCCGCTGCCGCCGCCCGTGTTACCCGAGCCGCCGGTGGCGGCGTTGGTCTCGTCGTTGTCGTTCGCATCGAACGAGGCCGGGTTGCCCGCGTTGCCGTCGGTGTGGC
Organism: uncultured Actinomycetes bacterium; assembly: GCA_963746165.1. Lineage (GTDB taxonomy): Bacteria > Actinomycetota > Thermoleophilia > Solirubrobacterales > Solirubrobacteraceae > CADCVQ01. The sequence continues at coordinate 51,693 of CAVVAG010000020.1, forward strand.
AGCCCGGATCGGCGGTGTCGATGACGCCGTCGCCGTCGTTGTCGATGGCGTCGCTGCACTGGGCGCCCGCCTCGGGGGCGACGCTCAGCGACTCGGATGCCGCCGTCGTCTCCTTCAGCAGCGAGTTCGTGCCGACCTGCAGCGCGAAGACGTCGAGCGCCTCACGCACGGCGGCGTTGTCGCCCACCATCTCCTCTGCGTTGCAGATGATCGGCAGCAGGCCGGGCAGGCCGGACTGCGTGTCCGGCGTGCCGTTCGCGCAACCGGCGGCCGGCAGCGGGACGCCCGTGCCGCCGAGGCCGACGACCTCGGAGGTGTTCGTCACGACCGGAGCCGCGCCGCGGCAGGACCGCGACGTGCTGCTGGAGCGCGCGACCTGCGCGAGCGTGCCGGTGCTCGTCGCCACGTTCGCCGTGTTGGCCGCGCCGGCCGCCGCCTGGCAGGGCTGCTGCGTGGCGATGACGCCCTGGCTGTCCGCCGCGCCGACGCCGAGGCCGAGCAGCGATGCCCGTGCGACGGCGAAGTCGTTGACGGAGCCGGCTGCCGTCGTCTCGGAGTGAGCGCGCAGCACGGTGAGGCAGACCGCCTGGTTCGTCGAGGTGCACAGCGGGTCGAGCAGGCCCGTCTGCAGTGAATCGAGCGGTCCGTCCTTCGTCTCGCCCTGGGCCGTGTCGATCGGGATGACGTCGTTGCCGAAGAGGCCGAGCACCGAGATGTGCCCGTGGTACGTGCCGTCGGCGTTGCGCTCGCCGCGGGCGCGGCCCACGACGACGTCCTCGCCGGAGTCGCCGCCGTCGGGGTCGGCGGCCAGCGGACGCTCGGAGCTCGGGTCGATGTCGACGACGGCTACGGTGCCCTGACCGTGCGGGTTCGTGCCGTGCGTCGGCGGCTGGACCGCCGGGTCGGTCGCGGTTGCACGCGACTTCGAGCTCGTGGCCTTCCGGAGACCGGCCTTGGTCTTGTTGACGATGCCGGCCGTGGCGTCGCCGGTCTTCTGGACGGTGCTCTCGAGACCGGCCTGCAACTGCTGACCCGCCTTCGCTAGCGCTTCGCGCGCAGCCTTCAATTCGGCACTGGAGCTGCCGAACGAGCCGGCCGGCAGAGCAAAGATGATGAGGCTGCCGATAACGAGCGCAAATGCCCCGAGCTTCTTACGGGTCATGCGGTGTTCCCTCCCACTTGTGTTGTATCCGCGCCCACCGATCCCTGTCGCGGATACTGGATCCAACCCCGACCGTACCCTGGTGGAGGTAACCGAAACGTACCCTAAAGATAGAAGTCGCGCCGGTCAGGTACCTGCAGGAGCGGCGCCCATCGCCCGCACATAGGCATCGGCGAGCGAGTCGACGCCGTAGGCCGCGCGCAGCCCGTCGGCCGAATCGCGGGCGATCAGATGCCCGCCGCGGATGAGGGCGATCTCCTCGCAGAGCTCGTCGGCCTCCTCGAGGTAGTGCGTCGTCAGCAGGATCGTCGTGCCCTCGTCGTGCAGGCGGTGGATGTAGCGCCACAGCTCCAGGCGCAGCTCGAAGTCCACGCCCGCGGTCGGCTCGTCGAGGATGACCAGGCGCGGCTCGTGCATGAGGGCGCGCGCGAGAAGCAGCCTGCGGCGCATGCCGCCCGACAGCTTCGGCGCCCGCACGCCCGCCTTCGCGCGCAGGTCGAAGACATCCATCATCTCGGTCGCGCGGCGCCGCGCCTCGGGGCGCTTCATCCCGAAGTAGCCGCCGTGGTAGAGCAGCGTCTCCTCGACGTCGAGGAAGCGGTCGAGGTTGACGTCCTGCTCGGCGAGGCCGACCATCCGCCGCGCGGCCATCGTGTCGTGCGGCTCGCCGAAGATGTCGATCTCGCCGCTCGTGACCCGGATCAGGTTGCACACGGCGCTGATGAGCGTGGTCTTGCCGGCGCCGTTGGGCCCGAGCAGCCCGAAGAAGCTGCCGGCCTCGATCTCGAGGTCGAAGTCCTCGACCGCGAGGAACCCGCCCGTGTCGGCCGGCGCGTCGGCACGGCGCAGCGGCCATGGCCGGCCGGCGCGGTGCGCGTCGTAGCGCTTCGTCAGACCGCGGATGCTGAGCGCATTGGGCACCCACTCCAGGCTAGTGGTCGGGCGGTCGGCGCTGTTCGCCGCAAACCGCATCATCGAAGGGTGCGAGTCGGCTGGGGCGGCGACGTCGCGGCCGGGGCCGGGGGCGGATCAGGGCCTGTGCGCGTTATGCATGTCCCACATGCATAACGCGCCCAGGTCATCCTCCGGCGACGTCACGTGCTGAGGCCTGGTCGAGTCATGCTCCTCGGGGGTGCACAAGTCGACCAGGCCCCCGCCGAACCCGGCAGAACCGCTCGCACCAAGCGCGTCACACCCTCAGTGATGCAGTTGACCACGCGGACGCCCCCCGGCCGGTGACTAGGATGCGCGCATGCCTCTGATCCCCTCGGTCGTTCAGCGCAGCGCGCGCGGCGAGCGCGAGTACGACATCTACTCGCGCCTGCTCAACGAGCGCATCATCTTCCTCGGCACGCCGATCAACGATCAGGTGGCCAACCTCATCGTCGCCCAGCTGCTGCACCTGGAGTCCGAGGATCCGGAGAAGGACATCTCGCTCTACATCAACTCGCCCGGCGGGTCGATCTACGCCGGCCTGGCGATCTACGACACGATGAACTTCGTCAAGCCCGACATCCAGACGATGTGCATGGGCGTCGCGATGTCGATGGGCTCGCTGCTGCTGACCGCCGGCGCGAAGGGCAAGCGCTTCTCGCTGCCCAACAGCCGCGTGCTGATCCACCAGCCGTCGGCCGGCTTCGACGGCCAGTCGACGGACATCGAGATCCACATGAACGAGATCCTCAAGACGCGCAAGCGGATGGACGAGATCTACGCCCACCACACCGGCCAGAGCGAGGAGCGCGTCCGCAACGACATGGAGCGCGATCGCTTCTTCAAGCCCGAGGAGGCCGTCGAATACGGCCTCATCGACCGGGTGCTCGAGCAGCACTAGCAGCGTCGCCGGGAGGTCGCCGCTTGCGGCGATCGTAAACGCCGTTCTCGCGGCGCGCTACAGGCCGTAGAGCGCGCGGTACTTGGCGCGCAGGTGCTCGAGCATCGGCTCGGGATCGAGCGGCCCTCCGACCGCCTGCTCGACGAGCTCGAGCGGGGTCAGCAGGCGTCCATGGCGGTGGATCTTCTCGCGCAGCCACACGCGCAGCGACCCCAGCTCGCCGCGGCCGATCTCCTCGCTCAGCTCCGGGATGTCGGCGTGTGCCGCGCGCCACAGCTGCGCCGCGAGGACGTTGCCGATCGCGTACGTCGGGAAGTAGCCGATGATCCCCTCGGACCAGTGGATGTCCTGCAGGACGCCGCTGAGGTCGTCGGGCACGTCGACGCCGAGGAACTGCTTCATCTTCGCCGCCCACGCCGCCGGCAGGTCGGCGGCATCGAGCGAGCCCTCGACGAGCGCGAGCTCGAGCTCGTAGCGCAGGATGACGTGCAGCGAGTAGGTCACCTCGTCGGCCTCGACGCGGATGAGCGTCGGGCGCACGATGTTGACCATGCGGATGAACGCGTCGACGTCGACGTCGCGCAGCGTGAGCGGGAAGCGGTCGCGCATGCGCGGCAGCCAATGCGTCCAGAACTCGGGGCTGCGGCCGACGAGGTTCTCCCACAGCCGGCTCTGCGACTCGTGCACGCCCAGCGACACGCCGCTGCAGAGCGTCGTGCGCTCCAGCGCCGGGTCGATGCCGTGCTCGTAGAGGCCGTGGCCGACCTCGTGCATGAGCGCGAACAGGCCGCTCAGGCTGTGCTCGTCGAAGCGCGACGTGACGCGCACGTCGCTGCGCGCCGGCGAGGCGGCGAACGGATGGACCGCGTCGTCCAGCCGCCAGGCCTCGGTGTCGAAGCCCATCGACTGGACGATCTCCAGGCCGATCTCGCGCTGGGCGGCGACCGGGAAGTCGCCGCCGAACGCCTGGCGGGCGGGCCGCATCGCGATCTGCGAGATCAGCGGCACGAGGCCGTCGCGCAGGCGGACGAACAGCGCGGTCACCTGCGCCGCGGTCGTGCCCGGCTCGTAGCGGTCCAGCAGCGGGTCGTACGGGTGCGCGGCATCCGGGAAGCACTCCGAGTAGCGGCGCACGAGCTCGATGTTGCGCCGCAGCGCGGGCTCGAACGTCGCGTAGTCGTTGTCCTCGCGCGCCTGCAGCCAGGCGGCGTAGCCCTCCGAGCCGGCGCGCGACATCTCCGCGGTCAGCTCGCCCGGCACGCGCCGCGCGACGTCGTGGTCGCGGCGGATCGCTCGCGCCATCAGCGGCTCGGCGTCGGCGGCCGCGTCGAGCAGGGCGCCCAGCTCGGGGGCGACGAGCCGGTCGTGGTACAGGCGGCTGATCGTCGCCATCGCCTCGCCGCGGGTGGGCCCGCCGGCGGGGGGCATCATCACCTGCTGATCCCACGCCAGCACCTGGCCGGCGTGACCGAGGTCGGAGAGCTCGCCGAGCCGCTCGCTCAGCTGCGGGTCCAGCCGGGACCGGTCGACGCTAGGCGATCGCATGCTCGATCGCGCCCAGCGACTCGATCTCGATGCGGACGACGTCGCCGGATGCGAGGAACCGGCGCGGGTCCATCGACATGCCGACGCCGCTCGGCGTGCCGGTGAGGATCAGGTCGCCGGCCTCCAGCGTGCAGGTCTCCGAGATGAAGTCGACGATCTGCTGCGGGCCGAAGACGAGGTCGCTTGTCGACGAGTCCTGGCGCAGCTCGCCGTTGACGTGCGTCGTGATCTGCAGGGCCTGCGGATCGGGCACCTCGTCGGCGGTCGTGATCCAGGGGCCCCAGGGGCAGAAGCCGTCGGCGCCCTTCGCGCGCGTCCACTGCGGCTCGCGGCGCTGCAGGTCGCGCGCGCTGACGTCGTTGGCGACCGCGTAGCCGGCGATCGTGCCGCCCTCGCCGATGACGACGGCGAGCTCGCCCTCGTAGTCCAGCCGCTTGACGACGTCCGGGCAGGTGACGGCGCCGTTGGGCGGGGCGCTCGAGCTCGGCAGCTTCATGAAGACGATCGGGAACTCGGGCAGCTCCTGGCCGGTCTCCGCGGCGTGCGCCGCGTAGTTCAGGCCGATGCCGAAGATCGCGCGCGGCCGCGGCACCGGCGCCAGCAGCGTCACGTCGGAGACCGGATAGGGCTCGCCGAGCGCCTGGTCGAAGTCGCTCGTGCGCAGGCGTTCGAGGACGGTCTCGCGCTTGAGGACGAACGAGATCACCTCGTCGTCGCGGATCTGGCCGGCGCGGGGCTTGTCGGAGCCGGGCGGCAGGAAGGTCGTCAGGCGCATCCGCGCAGGTTATGCGTCCGCGCCCTCGGGTGAGCGGCAGGATCCTGCCGATCGCCGCGCGCGACGCGATCGCGGCCTCGGCTGGGCCGCGCAGGACGAGCTCATGGCAGCAGGAGGTGCACGTCGCCGAACTCGTGCCACAGGTAGCCGTGCTCCAGCGCCGCGCGGTAGGAGTCCTCGACGAGCGTGCGCCCGCCGACGGCCTCGAGCATGAGCAGGTGCGTCGCTTCGGGCTCGTGCCAGCCGGTGAGGAGCCCGTCGACGGCGCGCACGCCCACCTCGGGCGTCACGACGTGGCGCGTCCAGCCCGAGCCGCGCGCGACGGTCCCGTCGTGGCGGGCGACGGTCTCCAGCGCGCGCACGACGGTCGTCCCGACCGCGACGACGCGACCGCCCGCGGCGCGTGCTGCGTTGATCGCGCGGGCGGTGGCGCGCGGGACGGAGAAGCGCTCGGGGTAGGGCAGCTCACCGGCCTCCTGCGACGACACGCCGGCGTGCAGGGTGAGCGCGGCGATCGCGATCCGGCGGGCGGCCAGGGCGCTCGCGAGCTGCGGCGTGAACGGGCGGCCGGCGCTCGGCATCTCGGCGCTGCCGGGCTGCGTCGCGAACATCGTCTGGTAGTCGGCGAGCGGCCAGTCGCGCGCGACGTAGCCGTAGCGGATCGGCGCGCCGTGCTCGGCGAGGTAGTCCAGCAGCGGCGTCCAGCCGGTGTCGAGCTCGGCGAGCCACAGCCGCGCCCCCGGGAGGTAGGGCGCCAGCAGCGTCGCCCGCGCGCCGCCGGGCAGCGCCAGCCGCTCGCCGGCGCGGGCGCCGGCGAAGCGCTCGGCGCCGGCGCGCAGCTCGACCACCCAGCGCCGCTCCCCGCCGTCGCGCGTGGAGAGGTGCAGGCGCAGCGGCGTGCCGTCGGCGCGCTGCGCCGGGAGCGCGGCGGGCAGGGTCGCCGAGCGGTTGACGACCACGACGTCGCCGGCGCGCAGGTGCTCCGGCAGGTCCCGGGCACGGGCGTGCGTCAGCCGATCGCCCGTGGCGACGAGCATCCGCACCGCATCGCGCGCGAGGCCGCGCGCCTCCGGCGGCTCGTGCGCCTCGCGGCGCACGGGCGCGATCTCGAGCGACGCGTCCATTAGGCCGGGGCCGCTGCGGCGAGGTCGGCCGCGCGGTGGCGCCCGCTCGGCACGTCGCCCTCGACGAGGGCCAGCAGGCCCGGGACGCTGTCGCGCGGCGGCGGCCGGTCGGAGATGTCCTCGCCGGGGAACGCCTCCTGGTGCATGCGCGTGTTCATGTCGCCGGGATCGACGGCGTAGACGCGCAGGTCCGGCCGCTCGGCGGCGAGCACGCGGGAGAGCTGCTCGAGCGCGGCCTTCGACGCGCCGTAGCCGCCCCAGCCCTCGTAGGCCTCCACGGCGGCGTCGGAGGTGACGTTGACGATCCGCGCGCCGGCCGCCATCCGCGGCAGCGCGAGCTGGACGAGCGCCAGCGGGGCCAGCACGTTGACCTCGAAGGTGCGTTGCAGGACGTGGAGCGGGAGGTCGGCGAGCGCCGGCAGCGGCGACGCACCGAGCGTGCTGGCGTTGTTGACGAGCAGGTCGATGCGCTCGCCCGCGAGCCACAGCAGCCGGCCGCGGTGCCAGGCATCGGCGACGTCGCCGGCGAGGGCGACGACCTCCGCGCGGTCGGCGAGCTGCGCGCGGGCGGCCTCGAGCTCGTCCTCGTGGCGCGCGTCGATGACGAGGCGCCAGCCGCGGTCGGCGAGCGCGTCGGCCAGCGCGAGCCCGAGGCCGCGCGAGGCGCCGGTGATGATCGCGGTCGGGCTCATGCCGCCGCCGCCTGCTGTGCTCGGTCGCGGTCGCGCTCGTCGCGGACGCGGCGGGGAAACGGGAGATCGGCCATGCGGTCGTCGTGCAGGTGGCCGAGCTCGCGGCGGCCGAGCCGGAACTCGACGGCGCCGAAGCGGTGCGTCGTCTCGGTGACCTGCGAGCGGACGAGCAGCTCGCGCCGCACGGCCTGGCTCGGTGTCGGTGTGCTCATGGCGGCGACGCTACGTCCGCCGCCGCCGAGAGCACCATCGGCAATTGGTCCTAGGACCCTCGCCCGTCGTCAGGCCGCCTCGGGATAGGGGACGCCCTCCCCGGCCGCGACCGGCTCGCGTTGCTCGGCGGCCGCGGCGCCGGCCGCGGGCGAGCGCAGGACGAATGTCGCGATGACGATCGCGACGCCGACGAGCGCCGCGCCGATGCCGAAGGCCAGCTGGTAGCCGCCCGTCAGCGCCGCCGCCGTGCTGTCGCCGGCCGCGCGCAGCTCGTCGCTGCGCGAGGTGGCCAGCGTGGCGAGCACCGCCAGGCCGATCGCCGCGCCGACCTGCTGGGTCGTGTTGACGAGGCCCGAGGCCAGGCCCGAGTCGCTCGCCGTGGCGCCGGACATGGCCAGCGTCATGAGCGCCGGGAACGCCAGCCCGGCGCCGATCCCGAACAACGTCAGCGCGGGCATCATGTCGGCGACGTAGCTGCCGTTCACCGGCACGCCGGTCAGCAGCAGCAGGCCGGCGGCGACGAGCACGAGGCCGCCGATCAGCACCGCCCGCCCGCCGAGGCGCAAGACGAGCCGCGGCGCGACCGCGAACGACATGACGCCGATGCCGAGCGAGACCGGCAGGAAGGCCAGGCCGATCTCGACGGCGCCGAAGCCGAGCACGCGCTGCAGGTACAGCGTCCCGAGGAAGAACATCCCGAACAGGCCGGCGATCATCAGCATCTGGACGGCGTTCGCGCCGGCCACGTTGCGCGAGCGGAAGATCCGCAGCGCCAGCAGCGGCGTGCGGGCGAGCAGCTGGCGCACGACGAAGCCCGCCAGCAGCGCGAGCGAGAGCGCGCCGAAGCCGAGCGTGCTCGCCGAGGTCCAGCCGTTGTCGGCCGCGGCGACGATCGTGTAGACGCCGAGCATCAGACCGCTCGTCACGAGCGCGGCGCCCGGCAGGTCGGCGCCGGCGGCCAGCCCGATGCCCGGATCCTTGTCGAGCAGCCGCCGGGCGAGCACCGCGGCGGCGACGCCGAACGGCAGGTTCACGAAGAAGATCCAGTGCCAGCTCAGCGCGTCGGTGATGACGCCGCCGGCGAGCAGCCCGATCGATGCGCCCGCGGACGCGACGAAGCTGTAGATCCCGATCGCCTTGGCCTGCTCACCGGGCAGTGGGAACATCGTCACGATCATCCCGAGGATGACGGCCGAGGTGAGCGCGCCGCCGATGCCCTGCAGGAAGCGGGCCGCGACAAGCGTCTCGGCGCTCGGTGCGAGCCCGCACAGCAGCGAGGCGCCCGTGAAGACGGTCAGGCCGACGAGGAAGATCCTGCGCCGGCCGATGAGGTCGCCGAGCCGGCCGGCCAGCAGCAGCAGCCCGCCGAACGCGACGAGATACGCGTTGACGACCCACGCGAGCGACGACTGCGAGAAGCCGAGGTCGTCCTGGATCGCGGGCAGCGCGACGTTCACGATCGTGCCGTCGAGGATGATCATGAGCATGCCCGCGCACAGGACGACGAGCGCCTGCCAACGGGTGTCGCGGGTCGTCGCGTCGCTCTCGGTGTCGGTCTGCACGGTCGCCTCCCGGGTCGGTTGAACCACAGGTGGAACCGTAGCAGAACGTCTAGTTCGGAACTATTTCGTAGTGGATGATGCCGCGCGGGGCCTGCGCACGACCTGGTCGCACTGCGCGGGCTGCGAGAGCCGGCCGCCCTCGCCGACGAGCGTGGCGAGCCCGCTGAGGAGCGCGTCGCGCTCGCGCGCGGGCAGCGTTCCGAGCACGTCCTCGTAGACGTCGGCGACGATCCGACGGGCGGCATCGACGATGCGCTCGCCGGCGGGCGTGACCGCGATGATCCGGGCGCGCCGATCGGTCTTCGACGGCAGGCGCTCCGCGAGGCCCGCGCGCTCGAGCTCGTCGATCGTGACGACCATCGTGGTCTTGTCGAGCTGGCACAGGTCGGCGAGGTGGCCCTGGGTGAGCTCGCCGCGGAGCGCGGTCGTCAGCACGCAGTTGGCGCGCGGCGAGATGCCGACCTCCTCGAGCGCTGCGGTCAGCTCGCACGAGAGGCGATGGCTGGCCTGCGACAGCAGCATCATGAGGTCGTTCGCAGTACGCGGCTCGCTCACGGTTGCCATGCCTTGAGGCTACCAAGATCGTCCGCTGACAGATCGTCTTGCGGACCAACGATCACGCGGCGGGCGGTCGGACCTCCGCGAGGCCCTCGCGGACGGCGTACAGCGCCGCCTGCGTGCGGTCCGAGAGGCCGAGCTTGGCGAGGATGTTGCCGACGTGCGTCTTGACGGTCTTCTCGGCGACGCCGAGGTCCAGCGCGATCGCCTTGTTCGCCCGCCCGCGGGCGACGAGCGCGAGGACCTGGCGCTCGCGAGCGGTCAGTGAATCGGCCGCCGCGCGGCGGCTGCCGTCGGCCGTCAGCTCGCGCAGGACGCGCGCCGCGACCGCCGGATGCAGCAGCGCGTCGCCGCCGTCGACCGTACGAATCGCCGCGACGAGGTCCGCCGGCTGGACATCCTTGAGGAGGTAGCCGGCCGCACCGGCGCGAACGGCGGGCAGCACCTTGTCCTCGTCGAGGAAGCTCGTGAGGACGATGACGCGCGCCGCCGAGCCGCTCGCGCGCAGCGCCTCGATGGCGCCGACGCCGCCGATCCCCGGCATGACGAGGTCCATGAGCACGACGTCGGGCTCCAGGGCGGCCGCCGCGGCCAGGGCCGACTCGCCGTCGGCGGCCTCGCCGACGACCTCGATGTCCTCCTGCAGCTCGAGGAACGTCCGCAGGCCCTGGCGCACGACCGCGTGGTCGTCGGCGATGAGGACGCGGATCACGCGGTGCGCACCTCGAGACGCACCGTGGTGCCCGCCCCGGGTGCAGCGTCGATCGTCAGCGCGCCACCGGCCGCGCGCGCCCGCTCGGCCATCGTCGTCAGGCCGAGCGAGCGCGAACGCAGACCGTGGGCGGCGGGCTCGAAGCCGGCGCCGTCGTCGCGCACGACGAGCTCCACGCCGCCGGCGCCATCGCAGCGCAGTGCGACGTCGATCCGTGCGTCGCCGCCGGCGTGGCGCAGCGCGTTGTGCAGCGCCTCCTGGGCGATCCGGAACACGTCGCCCTCGATCGCCGCCGCCACCGTCGCGTTGCCCTCGACCGTCAGCCCGATGTCGCGGCCGTGCACGCGGCGCAGCACCTCGACATGCTTGCCGAGCGCTTCGGCGACCCCCTGCGACGCCAGCGCCGCCGGGCGCAGATGCACGATCACCGAGCGCAGCTCCTCCATCGCCTCCCGCGCGAGCTCGCGCACGAGCGCGAGCTGCGCCTGCGCGCCGTCGCGGTCGCGCTCGAGCAGCGCCGCGCCCGACTCGGCCGCGAGCACCACGCCGAAGAGCTTCTGCGTGACCGCGTCGTGCAGCTCGCGCGCCAGGCGATTGCGCTCCTCGACGATGCTCAGCTCCCGCGAGCGCTCGTGCAGGCGCGCGTTCTCCAGCGCCAGCGCCGCGTGGGCGGCGAAGGTCTCGATGAGCGTCTGATCGTCATCTGAGAACTCGGGCGCGTCCACCTTGTCGGTGAGGTAGAACGCGCCCACGACGTCGCCGCGGCCGGAGACGATCGGCACGCCGAGAAACGAGCTCATCGACGGGTGGGCGGCGGGCCACCAGCCGCGAAAGCGCGGGTCGGCGCGGACGTCCGCCGTGCGGTAGGGCTCGGGCGACACGAGCATCGCGCCCAGCAGCCCGTGCTGGCGCGGCAGCTCGCCGAGCGAGGCGATCAACCGGTCGCTCATGCCCGACGTGATGAAGCGCCCGAAGCCGCCGTCGCCGTCGGGCACGCCGATCGCCGCGTACCGGGCCCCGGCCAGCTCCCGCGCCGCGTCCACGAGCTTCTGCAGGACGGGCTCGACGGCGTGCTCGGCCGCGATCGCGAGGACCGCGTCGCTGAGCGCCTCGGTGGCGGAGGCCATGCTCGCGATGGTACGGCGCGCCGGCCCGGCGTTCGAAGGCGGGGATGGACCTCAATGGCACGAAACGCCCGCTATACGGGCAGTGGTGCCAACGACCACCTGATCGGGGTCGCGCACGGCTGCACCGAACACCGAACCCACTCCCTCAGAGATGCAGTTTCTGCGGAACCGGACGCAGCACGCAGCTACGCTCGACACGGTGCGGACGCTCTACCGGCCATGACCGGCGCGACGAACGCCGTCGTCTGCCTGGTCACGACGCCGCCCGACCGGGCGCGACCGATCGCCGAGGGCCTCGTCGAGCGCGAGCTCGTGGCCTGTGTGAACATCGTGGCGAGCGTCGAGTCGGTCTATCGCTGGAAGGGCGCCGTCGAGCACGACGACGAGGCGCTGCTCGTCATCAAGACCACGCGCGCCGCGATCGCGGGCGTCGACGCCGCGCTGCGCGAGCTGCATCCGTACGACACCTTCGAGCTCGTCGTGCTCGACGTCACCGGCGGATCGCCCGACTACCTGAGCTGGATCGGCGCCTCGGTCGTCCCCCCGGCAGGCTGACCGCCGCCGGTCCGCCGGCGGGCCTCGGCGCGTCGCGCCGAGGGGTCGCCCGGATATGCTTGCGGGCACATGCTCGTTGCGACCATCGCCGCCGCGGACGCGGCCGCCCGTGGGATCTGGACCGACACCGTCGGCCTGCTCTTCACCTACGGGATCCTCATCCCCGCGATCGTGACCGGCCTCATCGTCGTCTCGATCGTCTCCGGCCGCGGCGACAAGCAGAGCGACGACGAGATGCGCAATCGCTGGGCCAGCCGGCGCCCGCCCTCGGGCTCCTGACCCGGGCTCAGGCCGGCCGCCCGGCGCTCGCCGCCGCGTCGGCGCCCGCAGCGCCTGCGCCCAGCGCCGCGTAGACCGCCGCCGTCTGCTCGGCCACGTCGGCCCAGTCGAAGCGCAGCACGTGCGCCGACGCCTCGGCGACGAGCCGCTCGCGCAGGCCGTCGTCGGTCAGCACGCGCTGCATCATCCGCGCGAGCGCCCGCGGGTCGCGCGAGCGAAAGCGCAGGCCGGCGTCGTTGTCGGGCACGACCTCGCGCAGGCCGCCCGTGTCGGCCACGATGCACGGGCAGCCGCTGGCCATCGCCTCCAGGGCGACGAGCCCGAACGGCTCGTAGATGCTCGGCACCACGCAGAGGTCGGCGATCCGGTACAGCGAGTGCAGGACGTCGTCGCCGATCCAGCCCATGAACGTGCCGTGGCGCATCAGGCCCAGGCGGCGCGCCTGCTTCTCGAGCTCCGCCTCGTGGGTGCCCGAGCCGGCCACGAGGAACCGCACCTTTCCGGGGCGGCGGATGACCTGCGGCAGCGCGTCCAGCGCGATCTGAAAGCCCTTCTCGTAGACGAGCCGGCCGACGAGCAGCACGAGGCGCTCTCCGGGCGCCGCGAAACGCGCGCGCAGCTCGCCGAGGTCGCCGACGGGCTGCAGGTCGGCGGGGTCGATCCCGTTGGGGATCACCGTGACACGGCGCTCGTCGATCTCGAAGACGTCGGCGACGTGACCGCGCATGTAGTGCGAGCACGTGATGACGTGGTCGGCGCGGCCGGCCATCTGAGTCTCGATGCCGTGGATGTGGGACTGCGGGTGCTTGTCGACCCAGCCCTGATGGCGGCCGTACTCCGTCGCGTGGATCGTCGTCAGGTACGGGCAGCGCAGCCGCTCGGCCAGCCCCGCGGCCGCGCCGGCGACGAGCCAGTCGTGACCGTGGACGACGTCGAACCTCAGCCGCTTGCCGAGGCGGCGCCCGGCTGCGTGCATGTGCGAGTTCATCCCTTCGACCCAGGCCACGAACGCGTCGAGGTCCTGCGGCATCGGCGACTCGGCGACGCGGTGGATGTGCACGCCGCCGCGCAGCTGCGCCTCGGGCGCGGCGCCGTCGCGTCCACCGCGCGTGAGCACGTGGATCTCGACGCCGTGCGCGACGAGCGCCTCGGAGAGCTTGTGCACATGGCGCGCGAGGCCGCCCGCCACGATCGGCGGGTACTCCCACGAGAGGATGAGGATGCGCGGGGTCACGGGGAGGAGCCGGGCGGGCCCGCGGCGATCCTAGTGCACCGTCCCCCACGTCCCTTCACCCTTGGGTCGGGCGCTGAAGGGCAAACCGACTTACGGGACGATGCACTAGACCGTCCGTCCCGTTCGCAGGCCGTCCCGCGTGCGCAGGCCGCCGCCGCGCCTGATCGTCCGCCGCTGCGCGACCGACCATCTACCCTCGCGTTGCACCAGGGATGCTCCGCCGCCTCCTTCCAGCCGCGCTGCTCGTCGTCGTCGCCTGCGCGGTCGCGCTGGTCCTCGCGCTGCCGGGCGAGGATCCCGCGCGCGATGAGGCCCGCGAAGGCACGGCCGCCGCGCTCGCCCAGGTTGGCGACGGCCCTGCCGGCAGCGCGATGGTGCGCCTGCGCGACTGGCGCTACCGCGACGATCCCGACGACCGCGGCCGCGACGGCGGCTGGGCGACCGCGGACTGGCAAGGCCGCCCCGTGCAGGTTCCCTACTCGCCCAACGCCGGGGCCTACGCCGGCGCCGCCGGGCGGCGCGCCTACGCGGGCTCCGTCGGCTGGTTCGCGCGCGAGATCCAGGCGCCGGTCGCGGGGCGCTACGCGCTGCGCTTCGAGTCCGCGCACCACCAGGCGACCGTGTATGTGGACGGCAGGCAGGTGCGCCGGCACATCGGCGCCTACGAGCCGTTCACCGCGCGGATGACCCTGACTCCGGGCTCGCACACGGTCGCGGTGCGCGTCGACTGGCGCGAGCCGCGCCGCCAGGCCGACAGCGGCTGGGCGCGCGCATGGTTCAACTACGGCGGCCTGAACCGGCCCGTGACGCTCATGCGGCTCGGGCGCAGCGAGCTCGGCGCGCCGACGGTCAGCACGCGACTCGGGGGCGGCGGCCGGCGCGCACGCGTCGCGATCGGCGTGCGCGTGCGAAATCGCAGCGAGGCGCGGACGCTGCGCGTCCGCGGCGCCATCTCGCGCGACGGGCGCACGGTGCGCGCGCTGGACTTCGGCCCGGCCGGCGTGGGCGCCGGCACGTCGCGGGCGCTGACCGCCTCGGCCGAGATCGACGATCCGCGACTGTGGTCGCCGCAGGACCCCGAGCTCTACGAGCTGCGCATCGTCGTCCCGGGCGAGGCGACGCTGCGCCGGCAGATCGGCCTGCGCGAGATCGGCTGGCAGGCGGGCGAGCTGCAGCTCAACGGCGCGCCGCTCGTGCTGCGCGGCGTGGCGCTGCCGCCGGACGCGCGCGACCACGGCGACGCGCTCACCGCCGGCGACGAGGCGCGGATCGTCGGCGATCTGCGGGCCACGGGCGCCAACGCCACGCGGTCGCAGCTGCCGCTCGCCGACAGCATGCTCGCGCGGCTGGACGCCGCCGGCATCCTCGTCTGGCAGGAGGTCGGGCCCTGGGAGCCGGGCGGGCGCTGGCGTGCGGACACGCCGGCCGAGATCGCGGCGGCGCGGGCCCGCGCGCTGCGCGTCGCCGAGGCCGGCCAGGCGCACCCGTCGATCCTCGCGTGGACGCTGACCAACGAGGTCGCGGGCAACGGGCAGCCGGGGCAGCGGGAGTACATCCGCCAGGCCGCGCGGGGGCTGCGCGAGCTCGACGACACGCGGCCGGTCGCCGCCGATCTCTGGGGACGCGTGCTGCCCAACCGCCCCGGCGTCTTCGCCGAGCTCGACGCGATCGGCGTGACCGACTACGTCGGCTGGTACGAGGGGCTGGACCTCGCCGCGGCGGATCAGGCGGCGATGACGCGGGAGCGCCTCTCGCGGCTGGCCGGCCTGTATGGCGACAAGCCGATCGTCGTCACCGAGCTCGGCGCCGGGGGCACCGCCCGGATCGCCGGCACGGGCTTCGGCGGGCTGGACCACCAGGCCGGCCTGCTGGGCCGGCGCCTGCGCGAGCTGCGCGATGCGCCGGGCCTGAGCGGGACGATCGTCTGGAACCTGCGCGACTACGCGCTGCGACCGGACTTCCGCGGCGGCTCCGTGCTCGAGCAGCGGTCCGACCTGACGCTCACGCCCGGCCTCAACGAGAAGGGCCTCTACGACTTCGCCGGCAAGCCCAAGCCGTCGCTCGCCGCGGTGCGCGACGCGTACGCCGGCGACGACGCGCCCTGAACGACCGGCGGCGGAGCCGGGCCGGCCGCGTCCACGCCCTAGCTCGGCTGCGAGGTCTCCGGCGCGACGTAGCTGTCGTCGGCGTGCAGAGAGGCGCCGCTGGGCGAGAAGACCGTCGTGACGCCCTCGTCCCACTTGATCTCATACCGCGGGTTGGGGTCGCCGCGCAGCACCTTCACGACGACGCCGTGGCGGCCGGGCCGCATCGGCTGGCGCGCGGTGCGCCGGCGGCGCCCGGACTTCTCTGCGTAGACACGGTCTCCAACCTCAAAGGCCATCTGTTCTCCTCCTGCGTCAAGAGCGGATGATGCGCCGCGCGGCGATCCCCCGCCGTCGCGCGCGTGTAGTGGGCCGAATGGTAGTCGCAGCTGCCGCCCCCGGCTGGGATCTCCTCCGGACGCGGCGCTACGGGCTGGGCGTGTCCTCGCCCGTGAACGCGCGGCGCGCCAGGGCCGAGCCCGCGGCGGCCTGGTCCAGAAAGCCGTACGTGCCGTCCTCGCGCAGCTCGCGCGCGGCGCGCGCGACGGCATCGACGGCCGCCATCGCCACGGTCCCGCCGGTCGAGATCCGCGCGACACCGGCGGCGGCCAGCTCGCGCACCGGCGGGATGCCCGGGACCGTGAGCACGTTGACCGGGCGTCCCACCTCGGCGACGACGCGGCGGATGTCCTCGATCCGTGTCAGCCCCGGGGCGTAGAGCACGTCGGCGCCGGCCTCGCCGTAGGCGCGCAGCCGCGCGATCGTGTCGTCGAGATCGGGGTTGCCGCGGATGTGGTTCTCGGCGCGCGCGGTGAGCACGAGGTGGACCCTTCCCCCATGCGCCGCCTCCGCCGCGGCGGCGATCCGCGCCACCGCATGCTCCATGCAGTACATCGGCCCGGCCGCATCCCCCGTGTAGTCCTCGACCGAGCAGCCGACGAGGCCGGCCTCGATCGCCAGGCCCACGGTCTCGGCGACGCCCGCGGGGTCGTCGGCGAAGCCGTTCTCGAGGTCCGCCGACACCGGCAGGTCGCTGCCCGCGGCGAGCGCGGCGCCGTGCGCCAGCGCCTCGTCGCGGGTGACCGATCCGTCGCGGCGGCCGAGCGTGGCGGCGAACCCGCTGCTCGTCGTCGCCAGCGCCTGGAAGCCCAGCTCGCGCAGCAGCCGCGCCGACCCCAGGTCCCAGGGGTTGGGCATCAGCAGCGGCTGCGCTCCTGCGTGCAGCTGGGCGAACCAGCGCGCGAGGTCGGCCTGATAGGACATTGCCGGATGATCGCGCGTCGAGTGGCGCATCGCCGCAATCGGCCGACCAGGTCGGCGCGCGGCTACCAATGCCGCGCGAAATCGGGGACCATGCTGATCGATGCCGACCCATTGGGGACAGTCCAGGACGACCGCGGAGACGATCACGCGCTTCGACGAGCTGGCCGAGCGCGTCGGCGATCCCGCCGACGCCGCGAAGGCCTGGACCGACGCCGGCTTCGACGACGAGCAGACGGCGAAGTGGCTCGAGGCGCGCTGCTTCGACCCCGCGGCCGCGCGCGAGCTCGGCGAGCTGCGCGTCACGCCGGGCCAGGCCGCGAAGAAGACGCGCGACGGCAAGCGCGACTACCTCGACACGATCGCCTTCAAGGTCGCCAGCGGCGACCTTTCCCCGCGCCAGGGCGCGGCGCGGGCGTCCTCGAGCCGATGAGCCGGGCCGGCCCGGCGCCCCGCCCCGACGGCTGGCCGGACCCCAACGAGCGCGTCTGCGACGACTGCGGCCACGTCTGGTTCTCCGGCGAGCGCCGCCACGAGTACGCCGACGTGCAGGCCGCCGAACCCGAGGAGTCAGACGTCGTCTGCGTGCTCTGCCGCCGCCAGCGCGAGCGCCCGCGGTCGCCTGAGCGCTATCCGGGGTTCTAGGCGAGATTCCAGCTCAGGCTGATCGCGCCCATCCGGGTGCCGCCGAGCGGCCGGCGGGGTCAGGCGGCGGCGGGGATGACAGGCGTGAGGCCGTGGCGCAGCATGATCTGCGCGAACACCCGGCGGTCCGGCGGGCCGTCGCCCATGGCCTTCATCGCGTCCTCCATGTCCTGGAAGTACTGCGCGCTGAAGATCCCGGGTGTGGAGATCGCGAGAATCGAGGCGCTCTCCTCCACTGCGAAGCCATGGACCACGCCGCGCGGGACGTGGATGCTCTCGCCGGCGCCGAGCGTGTGGGGTTTGCCGTCGACGACCATCGTCATCTCGCCCTCGAGCACGACGACGGTCTCGTCGAAGCCGTCGTGGCTGTGGGCCAGCGGGATGCGCGCTCCGGCCGGGAAGTCACAGCGGAAGACCGAGATGGCGTCGTTCGTCTCTGCGCCTTCGATGAGGAACCGGATCTTCATGCCGCCGGCGTCGAACGTCTGCTTGCTCATGTGCTCCCCCTGCGCTTGAGTACGATTACTTTACTCAGCTTGCCACATTCCGTGGTGAGCGTCAAGTATCTTTACTCCATGCCCGACGGCCCACTGAATTCCGAGATCGGCCTGCCGCTCATCGGCGCGCTACTGCGCATGCCCGTCGACCGCATCCGCCGCACGGTCGTGCAGGCGCTGCACGACGACGGCTTCGACGACATCACCCCAGCCCACACCGCGGTCCTGAAATGGCCCGGACCGCAGGGCCGGCGCCCGGTCGAGCTGGCCGCCGACGCCGGTATGTCCAAGCAGGCGATGAACTACCTGCTCGGCCAGCTCGAGGCGCTCGGCTACATCGAGCGCGTCGTCGATCCCGAGGACGTGCGCTCGCGGCGGGTCTACGCGACCGAGCGCGGCATGTCGACGGTCCGCACGATCCGCGGCGCCGTCACTGAGCTCGAGCGCGACTGGGAGTCCCGGCTCGGCGAGGACGACTGGCGGGAGCTCAAGCGGATTCTCCGCCGGCTCAACGAGCACGTCGGCGACGACGTGAACACCGCTCAGGAGTCCCGCTCTGCGCACACCGCGTGACCGTGCGACCGATGCCCTGCGAGCGCACGCGCCGCAGCATCCGCCCACGTGCTGATCGCGCCGGCCCCTGCTGGCCGGCCTGCACCCGCCGGCGCCCGCCCCGCCGACCGGGGCGGGTCCTGCGCGAGTGCACGCCGTCGCGCCGGCGACGCTGGAGGACCTCACCCCCACCGACGGCGCGGACCCGGACCGGACCGGTCGCCGGGAGTTACGCGACGAACGCCGCACGCGGCTTCGGGGGTGGCTCCTCCCCCAGCGACCCGTGAGGACGACCGACGCGAGGACACGGGGGGACGGCCCCCGCTCGATCGCTCGCTAGCTCCAGCGGTCCCAGGCGTGCAGCTCGGGCGCCGGGTCGATCGGCCTGCCGCGGGAGTGGATCTCGAAGTGCAGGTGGCAGCCGATCGTGCGCGCGTTGCCGGTGTCGCCGACGCTGCCGATCCGCTGCCCGGTGAGGACGTGGTCGCCGACCTTCAGGCGCGTCGTGTGCTCGAGGTGCGCGTACCAGTAGTCGCGTTGTGTGCGGTCGCCGCGGATGATCACCACGTTGCCGTAGAGGACCGGGTCATAGCCGGCCCGCACGACGCGACCGCCGCGCGCCGCGAGGAGCGGCGTCCCGCACGCGGCGTTGACGTCGAAGCCCTCGTGCGTGCGTCCGCCGTTACGCGCGACGCCGAAGGCTCCGGCGGCACCGCGGTCGGCGTGGGGCCCGCGGATCGGATGGCGATGGGCGCGAAACGTGAAGGGACCGCCGCGGCGCACGCGCCCGTCGGCGGCGCGGATGCGCAGGCGGTAGTCGCCGCCGGGCGCCACCTTGCCGCTACCCGTCAGCCCGTCCCACTCGACGCGCTGGGCGACGCCGGGCGCGACGGGCGGCGGCACGATCGTCAGCACCGGCCTCTCGGGCGCCGCGTCTCGCACGACCTCGACCTGCAGCGACACCGGCGCCGGCGCGGCGACGGTGAAGCTCAGGCGCACCGGGCGCCCGGCGAAGTAGGCGTGCCGCGGGCTGACCTGCGCGCCGACGATCCGCAGCTCCGGCGGCGCGGCGTCCGGCGCGGCCCCGGGCACCGGCGCGGGCGCGGCGGCCCCGACGACGGCCGCTCCCGCGGCGCCGGCGACGGCGAGCGCGGCGAGCGCCGCCCCCGCCGGCCCGCCGCGGACTAGCCCGATGCGGACGGCCCCTCGAGCTCGAGCACGTCGAAGGACCACAGCTCGCTCGACGTCCCGACCGGCCCGCCCGTGCGGTGCTGCGAATGGCCGGCCTTGAAGTCCGGGCCGTTCAGCCAACCCTCGAAGTCCTCCTCGGAGCGCCAGCGGGTGACGACGAGGCAGACCTCGCGGTCGTCGTTGGGGCGCAGCAGCTCGAAGGCCTCGAAGCCCTCGGCGCTCGACACCTTGCCGGCGCGCGCGGCGAAGCGCTGCGCGAAGTCGTCGAAGCGCTCCCGCGGGACGGTGATCGCGTTGATCTTGACGACGCTCATGCGGGCGCAGGGGCGATCGTGCCGTACTGCTTGCGCGACAGCAGGCCGCCGCCCGGGCCGAGCAGCTCGACGAGGTCGCCCGCGTCGTCCCACACCTCGAGGGAGCGACAGGCGTAGTAGCTCGACCCGCGCCGGAAGGCCGCCTTGTGTCCGCTGCGACAGCCCGTGACGACCTTCAGCCTCGCCCCCCGCTTGAGCTTCGTCGAGCGGAGCTTCAGGACGTGGTCGGTGCTGTCACGCAGCGCGTAGTTGCGCAGGTCGACGGTCTTGCCGGCGAGGTTGCGGATCGTGACGTACTCCTTGTCCGCCGCGCCCGTGCCGCGGACCTTGGAGATCTGCAGCTTGGCGCCGCCGCGCTTGCCCTTGCACCTGCCGTCGCGCCAGCGCTTCAGCTCGCGGTTGATCGCGGTGCGGATGCCCTTGCCGTAGGTGTCGATGTCGGCGCCGATCTGGGTGCGGGCGTTGTTGAGCTGGTTCTTCGTGAACCGGCACGGCGTGAGCTTGTCGTCACGGGCGTGGTCGCGGATCATCGCGGCCAGGTCGGCGGCGGGCGTGGCGGTCGCGCTGGGCGCCAGCACCGCCGCGGCCAGGAGCGTCGCCGCGAGAGCGAGCTGGAGAGAGCGTTTCACGGGGCGCGAGTATGACGCGTGCGTTGGCTTCGGCACGCCGGTGGGTATCCGGACCGACGACGTCAAGGAGGTGAACATGGCGAAGGATCACGGCTCCAGCGTCAAGGACGACAAGCAGTACGAGGGCCTACGCAAGAAGGGAATGAGCAAGTCGCGCGCGGCCCGGATCGCCAACTCGCCCGACTCCTCGAACAAGGGCGGCAAGGCGTCGGGCTCGGGAAAGAGGAACACGGACTCCAGTCAGGGCGGCAAGAAGGCGCAGAAGGCCGCGGCCGGCCGCAAGGGCGGCAAGAAGAGCAGCTGAGCACCCCCGGGCCTGGGCTCACGGTCGGCCGGCGCCGGCCGTCGCTCCCAGGTTCGGGCGCCCGCCCGCCCTCAGCAGGTCGCGACGCGCGACGACGCGGTGGCGGCCTCCTCCAGTCCCGCGCGCAGCTTCTCGAGGCCGAGGCGGATGCGTCCCTTGACGGTTCCCAGCGGCGCACCGGCGTGGCCGGCGATCTCCGAGTGGGTCATGTCGCCGAAGTACGCGAGGAAGACGGCCTCCTTCTGCGGGGCCGGCAGCTCGGCCATCAGCGATAGCGCGACCACGCGGTCGGGCGCGGCCGGCTCGGCGTCGGCGGCGCGCAGCTGGCCCGGACCCTCGTCGAGCGCCTCGACCTCGACCGGGCGCACGGAGGCCCGCCGCCACGCGTCGATCGCGCGGTTGCGCACCATGCCCGACAGCCACGCGCTCACGCTGCCGGCGCTGGAGCGGTAGCCCGACGCGCCGCGCCAGAGTGAGAGGAACGCCTCCTGCGTGACCTCCTCGGCCAGCTCGCGGCTGGCGCAGAGCTTGCGGGCCAGCATCAGCGCGCGGTGGCCGTGGCGGCGGTAGAGCTCGTCGAAGGCGGCGGCGTCGCCGGCGGCGATGCGCCTCATGAGGATGTCGTCGGGGGCGGTGGCGGTGACGCCGTGCTTCGTCGTCGAGATGGGGGCGCTGGGAGTCGGCATGGGGATCGGCATACCCGTACTGTACAAAGCTTGCACAAGGTTTGTCAAAGGTTTGTCGAAGCTGCGATACTGGGGTCGTGAGCGAGACCGAGGACCGCTGGCGGATCAAGGAGTTCGCCGGCCTCGTCGGGGTGCAGGAGGAGACGCTGCGCGCGTGGGAGCGCCGGTACGGGTTGCTGCAGCCAGAGCGCAGCGGTGGCGGCTACCGCCTGTACTCGCCGGCGGACGAGCGGCGCATCCGCTCGATGCAGGCGCACATGGCCCGCGGCCTGGCGGCGGCGCAGGCCGCGGCCCTCGCGGTCGCGGAGTCAGCCCGGGAGATCGTGGCGCCCGTCGAACCCGCCGAGCTGCTGCAGGCGCTCGTCGACGCGACGGAGGCGTTCGACGCGACGCGCTTGGACACCCTGCTCGACGCGTCCTTCCGGCGCGGGTCCGTCGCCGGCATCCGCGACGTCGTGCTGCCCCTGCTCGGCGAGATCGGCACGCGCTGGGAGCGCAGCGAGCTCAGCGTCGGCCAGGAGCACTTCGCCAGCCATCTCATCGAGCGCCGGCTGCTGGCCATGGCGCAGGGCTGGGAGTCGGGTCCGGGACCGCTGGCGCTGCTGGCCTGTGCGCCTCGCGAGCGCCACACGCTCGGCCTCGTCTGCTTCGGCCTCGGACTTGCCGACCGCGGCTGGCGGATCGCCTACCTCGGCGCGGACACCCCCGTCGATCAGGTCGCGTCCATGAGCGCGGCGCTGCAGCCGGCCGTCGTCGTGCTCTGCGCGCTGGACCCACGGCGGTTGACGGCAGTGGCGGACGCGATCGCCGACCTCGGGCGCGACCACCACACCATCCTCGCGGGCAGCCCGGCGCTCACCCGGCTCGCCGAGACGCTCGGCGTCCATCACGCCGAGGGCGATCCGCTTGGGTTCGCGCAGGCGCTCGCGGCGGACCCCCCGGTCGCACGGGGCGGCGCCGGCCCGGCCTGACGGGCGACTCGGACCGGCTGGGAGACCGACCGCCGCTCCCTCAGGCGCGCTCGAGCAGCGCGAGCCCGTGCGGCTCGGTGACGTGCTCCACCGAGACGGCGCCCGCGATCGCCCGCTGCCCTGCGTCCAGCACGTCGCGGTACTCGCCGGCCGGCAGACCGACCGTCGCCCTGGCCGCCTCCGGGCGCAGCGCCACGATCACCACCACGTCGCCGTCGCCCCGGCTGAACGCCACGACGTCCGGCCCCGCCTCGATCGGCGTGTACGCCCCTCCCGCGCCGAACGCCTCCGGCCGGCGCCCGCGCAGCCCCAGTGCGCGCGCGACGAGGTGCAGCTTCATCGTCTCGCGCGTCGGCGCGGCGCCGCCCTGCAGCGCGTCCAGCGCCGCACGCCGCGCGTCCCAGTCCACCGGCCGGCGGTTGTCGGGATCGACGAGCGAGAGGTCGACGAGCTCGTCGCCCTGGTAGACGTCGGGCACCCCGGGGACGGTGAGCTTGAGCAGCAGCTGGCCCAGCGCCGAGCGCTCGCCGGCTGCCGAGACCTCTCTGAGGAACGGCTGGAAGGCTGCGATGAACGGCTCGTATGTCAGCAGCGCGACCGCGAAGCGCTTGACGCGCTCCTCCCAGTCGTGGTTCTGGTGAACCCAGTTCGTGTTGCGCTTGGCCTCGCGCAGCGCCTTCTCGATGTAGCCCTCGAGGCGGTCGGAGCTGATCGGCCACACGCCGACGAGGGTCTGGAAGATGAAGTAGCGCTCCTGCCCGTCGGGCGCCCCGTCCTGCACGAGCCCGTCGGTCAGCTCATACCAGCGGCGCACGTTCGTCGCCCAGCCCTCGGCCATCGCGCTGAGCGCGCCGATGCGGGCGCGCGCGTCGCCCGAGCGCTTCGTGTCGTGCGTCTGCGTGACGAGCAGGTTCTCCGGGAAGCGCCGTGCCCGCTCGAGGTTGCCGGCGTGAAAGTCGTCGACGGAGATGCCCCAGCGACCGGGGTCGCCGCCGACGTCGTTCAAGGCCAGCAGCCGCGCGTAGCGATAGAACGCCGTGTCCTCGATGCCCTTCGCCGTCACCGGCGGCGAGGTCTGCTGAAATCGCGAGACGAACTCCTCCGGCGCGCCGTCGAACAGCTCGGGCCGGCCGGCGGCGGCCAGCGCCGCGCGGTCGGCCTCCGCGAAGACGCCGTCGCGCACGTACGTGCGGTAGACCGGCAGGCGCGCGAGCGCCTCCTCGAGATCGCCCGGATCGTGGATCGCGCGCAGGCGCTGCACCTCGCGATCGAAGGTCCCGCGCGCCTGCTCGAGCTGCGCCTCGAGCGCGACCTCGTCGAACCCGCGCTGCTCGCCGGTCAGCTCGTAGGCGAGCTCCGTGAAGCACGCCTCGCCGGCCGGGTCGATGAACACGCCCTGCACGTCGTTGAGGAACTCGTAGCCGACGGTCCCGCTCACCGGCCAGTCGCGCAGGGCCTCCCCGGGGTGCAGGATCTTCTCGACCCAGATGCGCGATGCGCCTTCGCCGGCCAGCCGCTCGAGGTAGCCGGCCGGGTCGGCGAGCCCGTCGGGATGGTCGATCCGCAGGCCCTCGACGACGCCGTCGGCCAGCAGCGACAGCACCTTGCGGTGCGTCAGCTCGAAGACCTCGGGATCCTCGACGCGCACGCCCGCGAGGTCGTCGATGTCGAAGAAGCGTCGGTAGTGGCCCGTCTCGGGATCGACGTCGAACACGCGCGGGCGCTCCTGCTCGTCGGCCCACCAGCGGTTCTCGTCGCCCGTGCCCATGTGGTTGGGGACGATGTCGAGGATGATCCCCAGTTCCCCCCCGGCCAACGCTCGCAGGCCCTCCTCCCCGCCGAGGTAGTCGGAGACGCGCGTGGGATCGACGACGTCGTAGCCGTGCGTCGAGCCCGACCGCGCCTGCAGCGACGGCGACAGATACAGGTGGCTGACGCCCAGCGACCGCAGGTAGGGCACGAGCGCCTGCACGTCGGCGAAGCGCATCTGCGGCCCGAGCTGCAGCCGGTAGGTGGCGCGCAGCTCGCTCACTTCGCCGGATCGACGCGCTTGAGCACGGTCACCGAACGGGCTTTGACCTCGTGCGGCTCGCGCGTGCCGGTCGTCAGCTCGCCCGCCGCCGCGTTCGGGTCGGCGGTGCTGAGCTCCAGCGCCCAGGACCTGCCGAAGCGGCGGCCCGGGAGCACGAACGTCATGTCCTCGTGGTGGCCGTTGATGAGCAGCAGGAACGAGTCGTCGACGATCTGCTCGCCGTGGCGCCCGCGGTAGGGGAACTCCTGGCCGTTGAGGAACAGGCCGATGACGTGCCCGTTCTGCTGCCAGTCGCGCTGCGTCATGCGGCGCCCGTCGGGCCGAAACCACCACGCGTCGGGCAGCCCGAGGCCGGCGGCGGTCGCATCACCGGTGAGGAAGTGGCGGCGGCGGAACACCGGGTGGTCGTGGCGCAGCCGGATCAGCCGCTTCGTGAACTGCTGCAGCGCCCGGCCGTGCTCGTCGATGTCCCAGTGAAACCACGAGATCTCGTTGTCCTGGCACCAGGCGTTGTTGTTGCCGCCCTGCGAGCGCGAGAACTCGTCGCCGCCGAGCAGCATCGGCACGCCCTGGGACAGCAGCAGCGTCGTGAGGAAGTTGCGCTGCTGGCGCTCGCGCAGGGCGATGATCTCCGGGTCGTCGACCGGCCCCTCGTGGCCGTGGTTCCACGAGCGGTTGTCGTCCGTGCCGTCCTGGTTGTCCTCGAGGTTGGCCTCGTTGTGCTTCTCGTTGTAGGAGACGAGGTCGGCGAGCGTGAAGCCGTCGTGGGCGGTGATGAAGTTGATCGAGGCGAACGGCTCGCGGCCGTCCGCCTTGTAGAGATCGCTGGACGCGGTCAGGCGCTGCGCGAAGTCCCCGACGCTCGCCTCGCCGCGCCAGAAGTCGCGCATCGTGTCGCGATACATCCCGTTCCACTCCGTCCAGAGGACCGGGAAGTTCCCCACCTGGTAGCCGCCCGGGCCGACGTCCCAGGGCTCGGCGATGAGCTTGACCTGCGAGAGCACCGGGTCCTGGTGGATCGTGTCGAAGAACGCGCTGAGGCGATCGACGTCGTAGAGCTCGCGGGCCAGCGCGCTGGCGAGGTCGAAGCGAAAGCCGTCGACGTGGCACTCGATGACGAAGTAGCGCAGCGAGTCCATGATGAGCCGCAGGACGCTCGGGTGGACCGGGTTGAGGCTGTTGCCCGTGCCGGTGAAGTCCATGTAGAAGCGCTGGTCGTCGGGCTCCAGGCGGTAGTAGCTCTTGTTGTCGACGCCCTTGAAGGACAGCATCGGGCCGAGGTGGTTGCCCTCGGCGGTGTGGTTGTAGACGACGTCGAGGATCACCTCGATGCCGGCCTTGTGCAGCGCCTTGACCATGCCCTTGAACTCGCGCACCTGCTCGCCCTTGAATCCGGTGGCGGCGTACTCGGCATGCGGCGCGAGGTAGCCGATCGAGCTGTAGCCCCAGTAGTTGCTCAGGCCCTTATCGACGAGGAAGTGCTCGTCGGCCTTGTGGTGGACGGGCAGCAGCTCGACGGCGGTGACGCCGAGGTCCTTGAGGTACGTGATCGCGGGCTCGGAGGCCAGCCCGGCGTACGTTCCGCGCAGATCCTCGCGCACCTCGGGGTGCAGCTTCGTGAAGCCCTTGACGTGCGTCTCGTAGATGACGGTCTCCGTCCACGGGGTGGCGAGCAGGCGGTCGCCCTCCCAGTCGAAGCCCGGGTCGACGACGAACCCCTTGGGGATCGCCGGCGCGTCGTCCTCGTCGTCGGGCTCGAGGTCGGCGACGTCGGTGTCGTCGGGGATGTACGGCAGCGTGCTCGCCTCGTTCCAGAGGATCTCGAGCTCGATCGCCTTGGCGTAGGGGTCGATGAGCAGCTTGCACGGGTTGAAGCGGTGGCCCTCCTCGGGCTCGTACGGGCCGTAGACGCGGTAGCCGTAGCGCTGCCCGGGCCCGATGCCGGGCAGGTAGCAGTGCCAGTTGAAGGCCGTGCGCTCGACCATCTCGATGCGCGTCTCGGCGTCATCGGGGCCGTCGAAGAGGCAGAGCTCGACACGTTCGGCGTGCTCGCTGAACAGGCTGAAGTTCGTCCCGCGGCCGTTCCACGAAGGGCCGAGCGGAAACGGCCGGCCCGGCCAGACCTCGACGCCGTTCTGCGTGCTCATCGGACGAGCGCGCCGGAGCGGGGAGCAAGCGTGATCGCACCGTCGTCGATGCGGCCCGCCGGGCCCTCGCCGGAGCTCGCGACCAGCAGGACCTCGCTGTGCCCCGCCGCCACCGGGACGGCCTGCTCGGCGTCGGCGAAGTTGCACACCAGCCGGTAGGGGCCGCGGTCGACCGCCAGCCAGCGCGCGTCCTCGTCGAATTCGGTCATGGTCTCCTCGTCGGGCAGTCGATGGCGGGCGCGCAACAGTCTGGCGAAGAGGTCCGCGAGCGCCTCGTCGCGCTCGCGGGTGAGCTTGGAGCGCTCGAACGTCGCGGGGTCCTGGGGGTCGGGGACCTCCTCGCCGGCGAACTCGGCGAAGGCGGCGAACTCGCGCCGGCGCCCGTCGCGCGTCGCGGTGGCGATCTCCTCGTCGATGTGGTCGGAGAAGAACTGAAACGGGGCGGGCTCGCCGTACTCCTCGCCCATGAACAGCATCGGGGTGAACGGCGACAGCAGCGTGACGAAGGCCGCGAGCGGGCGCGCCTCCCGCGGCAGGCGGTCGCCGAACGCGCGGTTGCCGACCTGGTCGTGGTTCTGGTCGAAGACGACGAACTGGCGCGGCGGGCGGTCGGGCGCGGGCGCGCCGAAGCGCCGCTTGCGAAACGTCGAGTACTGCCCGTCGTGGACGAAGGGCCGCGCGAAGGCCTTGGCGAGGTCGGCGACGGCGCCGAACTCCTCGTAGTAGCCGCCGCGGTCGCCGGTCAGCAGCACGCGCAGCGCGTGGTGGAAGTCGTCGGCCCACTGCGCGTCGTGGCCGAAGCCGCCGAGCTCGCGCGGGCGGATGACCTTCGGGTCGTTGAGGCCCGACTCGGCGATGACGAGGGCGCCCTCGCGCGCGGCGTGAACGCGGTCGGCGAGCTGGGCCATGATCGGCACGGCGCCCGTGTCGTAGATCGCGTGGATCGCGTCGAGGCGCAGCCCGTCGACGTGGAAGTCGCCCACCCAGCCCTCGGCGGACTGCAGCACCCACTCGCGGACGGGGTCGCAGTGCTCGTCGTCGTAGTTGATGGCGTTGCCCCAGAACGTCGAGTAGCGGTCGGTGAAGTAGGGCCCGAACGCCGCGAGCGCCTGGTTGCCCGAGGCGCCGACGTGGTTGTAGACGACGTCGAGGATCACGCTCAGGCCGCTGGCGTGGGCGGCGTCGACGAGCCGCTGGAAGCCCTGCGGTCCGCCGTAGCTGGACTGCGCCGCGCTGAGGTAGACGCCGTCGTAGCCCCAGCCGTGGTTGCCGGGAAACTCGGCGATCGGCATGACCTCGATCGCCGTCACGCCGAACTCGGCGAGGCCCGGCAGGTAGTCGATCGCGGCGTCGAACGTGCCCTGGGGAGTGAAGGCGCCGACGTGCAGCTCGTAGATGACGTGCTCGTTGAGCGGCCGCGGGCGGAAGTCGGCGTCGGTCCAGGCGAACGCCTTCGCGTCGACGATTCGCGAAGGGCCGCGCAGGCCGCGCGGCTGATGACGGGAGGCGGGGTCGGGCAGGCCGGCGGGATCGTCGCCGAGCAGGAAGACGTAGTCCTCGCCGCCGTGGGTGTCGACGTGGCCCTCGTGGACGCCGCCGCCGACGTGGGTGAGCGCGTGCTCGTCGTCGCCGACGCGCACGCGGACGTGCTCGGCGCCGAGCGCCCAGACGCGGAACTCGACGGCGTCGTCCTCCAGCGGGGTGGCGCCGAGGCGGCGCTCCCAGGGCAGGACGTCCGGGGTGGTGGTGGTGGCGGCGGGCATCCGGGCCAAGGTACCCACCGCCGCTCGCGGGGAACCTGGCCGGGGGCGGCGGTCGGGCCCGCCACGACGGGTGGGCGCCGGAACCGCAGCGGGCATGATGAGGCGATGCGCGCCGGTGCCGGGACACCGGCGGCCGACTGCTAGGCGCGCGCCTCCTGCCAGGCGGGCGGATCGGCGGCGAGCGCGTCGGCGATGGCGCCGGTGGTGAACGCGTAGACGCTCTTGTGCAGCAGATCCACCGCGAGCTCGTCGCGCGGCCACGTCCACGGCGTCGCGCCCTGGCCGGTGATGCTCTCGAGCGTCTGGTCGTTGGCGAGGCGGATGACCGTGAACATCGCCGAGGCACGCGGCCCGCGCAGGCCGCCCTCGGCCATGAGCCCGCGCCAGGCGCCGAGCAGGATCGCCTGCCCGACGTGCATGGCGAGGTTCATCGCCTGGCGCTCGCGGTCGGGGCGCTGGTCGGTGCCGAGGACGCGCTCGAGGGTGTGGGCGGGCATGAACGAGCTCGGGCGGCGCGTGAGGCGCTGCTCGAGCTTCTCGCCCAGCGTCATGACCGCGACGCCACCCGCGCCGGCGACCATCCCCTTCCAGATGCCCGCCCGGACGGGCACGGCGGCCTCCTCGTCAGGAGATCGGCGGTACCACCTGCGACACGAGGCGTAACGCGTCCGCGCGGGCATCACACGACGAGGGCGCGTGCGGGGCGATAGCCGCACCCGGCGCGCGCCGACCCGGCGCATGGCCCGGCGGTCGCGCGTTGAATGTCGGGCTTGGACGCCGCACGCCGATCTTCGCTGCGAGCCGCCGTCGCGGGCGGTCTCGTGTCCGCACTGGCCGTCACCGCGATCTTCCTGGCCGCCGGGGCGTTCGAGGACGAGCCGGAGACGCCGCGCGCGGGCGGGTCGGCGGGTTCCACGACCGGCGTCCCGTCGGTGGGCGACGTGTACCGGCGTTCGCGGCTGAGCGTGGTGCTCATCGACCACCGCCCGCCGGGCGTGCCGCCGCGGCGCGCGGCGCCGAGCCGCGGCGATCGCGTCGCCACCGGCACCGCCTTCGCCGTCGGCGACGCCGGGCACGTCGTGACCAACCAGCACATCGTCGCCGGGCGCGGCACGACGACGGTGCAGCTGCGTGCCGGCCGCGATCCGGTCGCGGCGCGCGTCGTGGCGCGCGACCCGTCCAACGACCTGGCGCTCGTGAAGGTCGCTCGCGCCGAGGTCCGCCGGCTCAGGCCGCTGCCGCTCGGCAGCTCGGGCGACGTCAGGGTCGGCGACACCGCGATCGCCATCGGCAACCCGTTCGGGCTGGCGCGCTCGCTGAGCGTGGGCGTGGTCTCGGCGGTGGGGCGCAGCATCGGCGCGCCGGCCGGAGGCCGGACGCGCGGCGTGGTGCAGACCGACGCAGCGATCAATCCCGGCAACTCCGGCGGGCCGCTGCTCGACGACCGCGGGCGGGTCATCGGCGTGATCACCCAGGGGCGCGCCGGCGGGATCGCGTTCGCGGTGCCGGTCGACGCCGTCAAGCGGCTCGTCGCGCGGGACACCCGGTAGCGCACGCACCCCCGCGGGCGCCGCTGGTCGGGCGCGGAACCGGGCATCCGTCGAGGGCAGAGCACGAATCCCGGCCCCGCGCCCATGACCACAGCCCGGGCGTTGCGGCGGGCCGGATACCACCAGCGCGCGCGGGCTAAACCGGACGTGCGCGAGCCAACGCGCGAGCGCTCAGGCGGCGGCGGGCGAGCCGTCACGCTGGAGGGACGCCTGGACAAGCCCGATCGCATCATCCGAGGAGAGGCCCCATGACCATCAGCCCGTACCTGCTCTACGAGGACGTCGACGCCGCGATGGAGTTCCTGGCGCGCGCGTTCGGCTTCGAGGAGGTCCTGCGCTTCACCGACCCGCAGGGCGACGTCAACCACGCCGAGATGCGTCTCGGCGACGACGTGATCTACCTCGGCGACCCCGGCGAGGAGTATCGCAACCCCGACAAGCTCGGCGGCCCGACGGTGCTCGTCGGCGTCAGCGACCTCGAGGACGTCGACGCGCTCTGTGAGCGTGCCCGCGCCGCCGGCGCGCTGATCACCCAGGAGCCGACCGACCAGGCCTACGGCGAGCGGCGCTTCGGCGCCGCCGACCCCGAGGGCCACCACTGGCACTTCTCCCAGCCGATCGGCGACGTCGAGCCGGAGGATTGGGGCGCGACGACGTCCGGGTGAGGGCCGCAACTCCGGGCGACGCATGCCGTTGAGGGAGCACATGCGCCGCGCCGCGCCCTGGCTGCTCGCGTTCGCGGCCGCGCTGCTGACTGTCCCCGCCGCTGGCGCCTCGACCGTCGCGTTGGAGCAGGTCGACTACTGCGTCGACGCCTGGAGCGACTGCCGCTGCATGGACTACAAACGCGGCGAGGTGCTGCGCTACGACGGCGAGGGCAGCGAGCGCAATCGAGTGGCCGTGCGGCGCGGCGGCGACTCCCTGCTCCTCCGCGACGCCGGCGCAGCGCTGCGGCCCGCGCGCGGCTGCGTGGCGCTGGATGCGAACACCGCGCGCTGTGATCTCGCTTCGCTGCTGCTCGTCGGCTACCGGCTCGACGGCGACGACGGCGACGACGGCGCGCTGCCGGGCAGCCTCGGGCCGACCTCGGCGGCGGGTCAGCCGCGCGTGCTCGTCGGGGGAGCGGGCACGGACACCCTCGCCGACGGTCCAGATGCATCGACCCTCTCGGCGGGCCCGGTGAGGACCTCCTGTCGGGGGGTGATGGTGACGACCGCTTCTTCGGTGTCGGAGCGATCGTGCCCGGCGAGCCTGCCGAGAGCCACGACGGCGCCGTCTCGACGTGGTCGACGGCGGCGCCGGCACGGACACCGTCGACTACCGCTCCCGCGAGCGTGACCTCGACCTGCGCCTCGTCGGGCCCAGGCCCGGCGGCGGCGAGGCCGGCGAGCACGATCGCCTGGACGCGATCGAGGTCGTCCTCGGCGGGGGTGGCGACGACCGCATCGCCGGGACGCCCGGGTCCGACCGAATCGAGGGCCACGGCGGCGACGACCGCCTGCGCGGCGGCGCCGGCAACGACGAACTCATCGGCGGGCCCGGACGCGACCAGCTCCACGGCAGCCGCGGCAACGATCGCGTCGGGACCGGCAGCGGCGGCAACGGCGACGGAGCAGACCGCGCCTTCTGCGGTTCTGGTCGCGACATCGTCGGGGAGTTCTGCGCGACGACTTCTTGGGCGACATCTGGCGGCTGGCCGACGTGGTGGATCTCATCGCGACGGACTGCGAGAGCGTGCCCTTCGTCTCCAGTACCGGCGTCGACACCGATACCCGGCTGGATCTGCGGCCGCGCCGCCGCGGCCGCACATGGACGTTCGCCAACCCCTGCATGCAGGCTCGCCAGCGTCCCTGTCGCGGCCAGCTCAGCCTCGCGGTGCCCGGCTCACCCGCGTTCGCGCGGGTGGCGTTCGCGTCGACGGGCGCGGTGCGGGTCCGGATCGGCGCGGTCCGATCGCGCCGCCTCGTGCGCGCCGGCGCGGTGACGCTGCGCGTCAGCCAGCGCGATACGCGGCGCTTCGGTCTGCGCCGCTCCGCGGCCCTCACGCATGCGCCCTCCCGGCTGAACCGACGCCGCTCTGACGGCCCGGCGCGGGTCGCAACATTCGTCCCGCCACCGCCACATTCGCGGCCTGTCGTCGTCTACGGACCATGAGGCGACTCGGCGCCATGCGTGCCGCATGCCGCGCGCCCGGTCTTGCCCTCGCGCTGTGCGCGAGCGATGCGGCCGCCGCCGACCCGGTGGCGCCCTTCTCCAACCCGCAGGTCGCGGCCGCCGACAGCGGTGAGACTGCCGTGCTGTGGAACACCCTGGACGGCGCCGGCCGGGCCGCGATCGGCATGCCGGGCGGGTCGTTCGGGCGCCCGGCCACGGTCACGCCGCCCGTCAACCGCGCCGCCGGTGGGACCGCGGTGGGTTCGACGGCCGTCGTGATGGATGGCGCCGGCGACGTCGTGGTCATCTGGGAGGCGATCCACGGGCACGACTGCAACAAGGTCTGCACGCTGGATTCGCTCGGCGTCTTCGCCACGGTGCGCCCCGCCGGCGGGGCGTTCGGCGCGCCGGTGCGCCTGTCGGCCGGGCGGGCCTATCAGCTCGCCGAGCCGCGTGTGGTGATGAATCGCGCCGGTGACTGGCTGGTCATGATGAAGCAGGGCCCTGGCATGGTCATCGGGGCGGGTACCGGCGCCACGGCGCCGGGCGCGTTCGCCGCGCTCCCGGTTGCCGGCTTCGCGCCGGAGGCGTTGGCGATCGGCGAGGCGGGGGACGTTACGTTCGCGGGCCGCGACGCGGCTCACCGCCCCCTGACGCTCGTACGCAAGCGGGATGGGTCGTTCGCGGACGTCGGCGTCCTCGACGACGCCTCGATCGAGTTTCGCGCCCTCGCCCTCGGCGTGGGCCCGCAGGGACATGCCGTCGTCGTCTGGCCCGGCGGCGGCTTTCTGCGGTCGGCGTCGCGCGCGCCCGGTGGCAGCTTCGGAGCGCCGGTCTCATCCACGGTGGCGAGCGACCTCGTCGTGCCGGAGTCGATCGGCGTCGACGGGCAGGGCCGGACGGTGACGCTGACCAAGCCAGCGCCGGTCAGCGTGGAGCCGGTCAGATTGGAGGCCTGGCGCGGCACGGTCGCGGCGCCATTCTTCGCGCCGGTCGCCCTCTCCGCCGCCGACCGTCACCCCGGCATCAGTCGCCTCGCGATGGGCGCCGGCGGCAGCGCCGCGGTCGGCTGGACCGAGGCCGATGGCAGCGGCCGCAGCGGGATCGCGCACGTGGCCATCGCGACCGATGCGGGCCCGCTCTCCGCCCCGCTGGCCCTGTCGCGGACGACCTTCGGCATGGCCGACACGCCTGCCGTCGCGATCGACGGCGCCGGTCGCGCGGTGCTCGCCTGGACGCAGATCACCGCCGACCTTCAGCGCGTCCGCGTCATCGCGCTGACGCCGCGGTCTCAGACGGGAGCGTCGGACGTCGTGACCGTGACGGTGCGGCGGAGCCGGGGCTGAGCCCGGCCGCGTCGCGCACAGCGGCGACGGGCGCGGCCGGCGAACTCGGTGTGACGCAGGTGCGAGACGTAGCTCGGGGTGCGAGTTACGAAGGCTGAACCTTCGTAACTCACAACACGAGCCCAGCGCGCTCACAACACGAGCCCAGCGCGGCGTACGAGCCGCGTTACGCGCCGGCACTCCCCGGCGGGCCCGCGCCGTGCGTCGGCGCCGGTCGCTCCTCGGGCACGAGCCACACGACGCCCAGCGGCGGCAGCATCACCTCGGCCGAGCACGGCTGGCCGTGCCACGGCAGCGGCTCGGCGTCGATGCCGCCGAGATTGCCGGTGTCGGTGCCGCCGTAGTACGACGAGTCGGTGTTCAGGGCCTCGACCCAGCGACACGAGCGGGGCAGCCCGAGCCGGTAGGCGGGCCGCGGCACCGGCGAGAGGTTCGCGACGCAGACCATCACGTCGGCGCTCGGGTCCTCGCCGGCGCGCGCGAACGCGACGACGTTGGCGTCGGCGTCGTTGGGCTCGATCCAGTAGAAGCCGCGCCCCTCGAAGTCGACCTCGTAGAGCGCCGGCGTCCTGCGCAGCACGTGGTTGAGGTCGCGCACGAGCGCCTGCACGCCGGAGTGCTCGCCCTGCTCGAGCAGGTGCCAGTCCAGCGAGCGCGCGTGGCTCCACTCCGCCTCCTGGGCGAACTCCTGGCCCATGAACAGCAGCTTCTTGCCGGGGTGCGCCCACATGAGCGCGTACAGCGCGCGCAGGTTGGCGAACTTCTGCCAGCGGTCGCCGGGCATCTTGTCGATGAGCGAGCCCTTGCCGTGCACGACCTCGTCGTGCGACAGCGGCAGGATGAAGTTCTCGCTGAACGCGTAGACGAGCGAGAACGTCAGCTCGTGGTGGTGGTAGCGGCGGTGGATCGGATCCTGCTGGAAGTACGCAAGCGTGTCGTGCATCCAGCCCATGTTCCACTTGAAGCCGAAGCCGAGGCCGCCGAGGTACGTCGGTCGCGAGACTCCCGGCCACGCGGTCGACTCCTCGGCCGCCGAGACGACGCCCGGCTCGTCGCGGTGCAGCACCTCGTTGAGCTCCTTGAGGAACGCCACCGCTTCCAGGTCCTCGCGGCCGCCGAACTCGTTGGGCACCCACTCGCCGGCCTTGCGCGAGTAGTCGCGGTAGAGCATCGACGCCACGGCATCGACGCGGATCCCGTCGCAGTGGAACTCGCGCGCCCAGAACAGCGCGTTGGCCAGCAGGAAGTTGCGGACCTCGTTGCGCCCGTAGTTGAAGACGAGCGTGCCCCAGTCCGGATGCGAGCCGCGGCGCGGGTCCTCGTGCTCGTACAGCGCCGTCCCGTCGAAGCGCGCCAGCGCCCAGGCGTCGCGCGGGAAGTGCGCGGGCACCCAGTCGAGGATCACGCCGATGCCGTGCTCGTGCATGCGGTCGACGAACGCGCGGAAGTCGTCGGGCGGGCCGAAGCGCGGCGTGGGCGCGTAGTAGGAGGTCACCTGGTAGCCCCACGACCCGCTGAACGGGTGCGCCATGACGGGCAGCAGCTCGACGTGCGTGAAGCCGAGGTCGGCGACGTAGGACGCCAGCTCGTCGGCCAGCTCGAGGTACGTCAGCGAGCGGTTGTCCTCCAGCGGGTTCAGCCGCCACGAGCCGAGGTGGACCTCGTACGTCGACATCGGCTGCGCGTGCGGCGTCGACTGCCCGCGCGCGGCGAGGTAGTCGGCGTCGTTCCACGCGTACGACGAGGCGTGCACGAGCGACGCCGTCTGCGGCGGCAGCTCGGTCCGGAAGGCGAACGGGTCGGCCTTGAGCAGCAGCTCGCCGGACTGCGCGCGGATCTCGAACTTGTAGCGCGCGCCATCGCCGACGGCGGGCACGAACAGCTCCCAGATCCCCGAGCCGCCCAGGGCGCGCATCATGTGCAGGCGCCCGTCCCAGAAGTTGAAGTCGCCGACGACCGAGACCGACCGCGCGGCCGGCGCCCAGACGGCGAACGACGTGCCGTGCACGCCGTCGAGCTCGCGCGGGTGGGCGCCCATCTTCGACCACAGCTGCTCGTGGCGGCCCTCGCGGAACAGGTGCTCGTCGAGGTCCGACAGCGTCGGCGCGAAGCGGTACGGGTCCTGCGTGACCCACGTCGCGCCGTCGGGGTAGCGCACCTCCAGCTCATAGGCGTGCGGCAGCGATACGCCGGGCAGCTCGCCCTCGAACAGGCCGGCGGGATGGATGCGATCG
This sequence comes from uncultured Actinomycetes bacterium, assembly GCA_963746165.1. Taxonomy (GTDB): domain Bacteria; phylum Actinomycetota; class Thermoleophilia; order Solirubrobacterales; family Solirubrobacteraceae; genus CADCVQ01. The sequence continues at coordinate 87,424 of CAVVAG010000020.1, forward strand.
AGCTCGACGCCGTCGGGCTGGACGCAGACGGACTCCGCGGCGGGGTGCAGTGCGCGGATCGTCACGCCGCCCCCGGCCGCGTGCGCCCCGAGGATCGCGTGCGGATCGTGGTGGTCGCGGGCGACGAGCCGGTCGAGCTCGGCGGTGGTCACGGGGGCGGGCTCAGTCATCGTGGTCCTCGTGGAGCAGTCGTGCGATTCCCGCAACCGGTATCGGCACCCAGTCGGGACGGTTGTTGAGCTCGTAGCGCAGTTCGTAGACCGCCTTCTCGAGCTCGAAGATCGCCAAGAGCTTGTCGGTCGCCGGCCGGCCCGCGGGCAGCAGCGTCGGGTCGACCGCCGCGAGATAGGCGTCGAGGAACGCGCGCCGCGCCTGGTCCTCCCAGCCCGCCGGCGCGGGCACCCCGCGCAGCAGCTCCGAGGCGGACGCCGCGTAGGCGAACGAGCGCAACATCCCGGCGACGTCGCGCAGCGGCGAGCGCTTGCGGCGGCGCTCGAGCAGCGAGCGGGCGGGCTCGCCCTCGAAGTCGAGGATGATCCAGCCGGCGTC
>CAVVAG010000021.1:0-263241 GCA_963746165.1 uncultured Actinomycetes bacterium
CGGCGCATCCGATCTGAGGCCATCCTAGTGGTCCGAGTCGCGACAGGTCGGCCGAAATGCCGGGATGCCGGCGCCGGCTGGCAAGGACGCAGGACCGAAGGTGTGGCTCTGCCACATCGAGCGTCCGAGGACGCCGCCAGCCGGTGATCGGCGCCCGGCATTTCGGTGAGCTGTTGCGACTCTGACCACGGGTCCTCCTCAGCCCGTCACGTCGGTAAACGAGGCGACGGTCCGCTCGATGCGACAGCTCTCCGGAAAGCGGTCCAGGAGGAAGCGCTCCACACGGTCGGCGGAGCTCTCGAGGACGCCCAGCGAGCCGCCCGTCAGCGCCGCCGCGAGCGTCGCGCGCTGCCACAGGTCCTGGTGGCCGACCTCGGCCACCGCAACGCCCATCCGGCCGTGCAGCTGGGCCTTGACGGACGCGAGGTCCTTGCGCTTGGCCTTCAGCGAGCCCGCGTCGGGGAAGTGCAGATGCACGAGCAGCAACGCGACGTACGCGTCCACATCATCGCCCGAGCCCATCGGCTCACGCGAGGGTCCGCTCGATGCGACAGCTCTCCGGAAAGCGGTCCAGGAGGAACGCCTCGACGCGGTCGGCGGAGCGCTCCAGGACGCGCAGCGAGCCGCCCGTCAGCGCCGCCGCGAGCGTCGCGCGCTGCCACAGATCCTGGTGGCCGACCTCGGCCACGGCGACGCCCATGCGACCCTGCAGCTGCGCCTTGACCGACGCGAGATCCTTGCGCTTGGCCTTCAAGGAGCCGGCGTCCGGGAAGTGCAGGTGGACGAGCAGGAGGGCGACGTACGCATCGACGTCGTCGCCACTCACGGCTAGGCCAGCGCGCGGTCGACCTTGCGGGTCTCGTAGACCTCCAGGGTGTCGCCTTCCTTGACATCCTGGAAGTTGCGCAGCGTGATGCCGCACTCGAACCCGGCCGCGACCTCGCGGACGTCGTCGCTGAGACGCCGCAGCGATGCGATCTCGCCGTCGTAGACGATCGTGCCGTCGCGGACGAGGCGCGTCCTGGCGCCGCGGGTGATCTTGCCGTCGGTGACGTAGGAGCCGGCGATCACGCCGATCTTCGAGGCGCGGAAGATCTGGCGGATCTCGACATGGCCGAGCGACTCCTCGACCTCGTCGGGCTCGAGCATGCCCTCCATCGCCGCGCGCAGCTCGTCGAGGACCTTGTAGATCACCGTGTAGCCGCGGATGTCGACGCCCTCGCGCTCGGCGACGGCGCGGGCATCGCCGACCGGGCGCACGTTGAAGCCGATGATGATCGCGTCGGACGCGGCGGCCAGCATGACGTCGGACTCGTTGATGCCGCCGACGCCGGTGCGGATGATGTTCACCGCGACCTCGTCCTGCGGAAGCTTGGCGATCTCGTCCTCCAGCGCCTCGGCGGAGCCGGCGACGTCGGCCTTGACGAGCAGGTTGAGCTCCTTGAGCTCGCCGGCCTGGATGTCCTTGAAGACGTCCTCCAGGGAGCGCTTGCGACCGGAGCGGCGGGCGTGCTGCTCCTGCTTGAGGCGCTGCTCGCGCTCGTGCGCCAGCGCGCGGGCGCGGCGGTCGTTCTCGACGACGCGGACGTGCTCGCCCGCCTCGGGCACGCCGTCGAAGCCGAGCACCTCGATCGGGTCGCCCGGCACCGCTTCCTTGACGCGCGCGCCGGTGAACTCGTGCATCGCGCGGACGCGGCCCCAGTTGGCGCCGGCGACGAGGGCGTCGCCGATGCGCAGGGTGCCGCGCTGGATGAGGATCGTGACGACCGGGCCGCGGCCCGGGTCGAGCTTGGACTCGACGACGACGCCGGACGCCGGCGCGGTCGCGTTGGCCTTGAGGTCCTCGAGCTCGGCGACGACCTGGAGGGTGTCGAGCAGGTCCTCGAGGCCGACCTTGGACTTGGCCGACACGTCGACGAACTCGGTCTCGCCGCCCCACTCGGCGGGCTGCAGGCCGCGCGTGGTCATCTCGGTGCGCACGCGGGTCGGGTCGGCGCCCTCCTTGTCGATCTTGTTGACCGCCACGACGATCGGCACGTCGGCCGCCTTGGCATGGTCGATCGCCTCGTCGGTCTGCGGCTTCACGCCGTCGTCGGCCGCGACGACGATGACCGCGATGTCGGTCACGCGGGCGCCGCGGGCGCGCATCGCGGTGAACGCCTCGTGGCCGGGCGTGTCGAGGAAGGTGATGAGCTTGCCGTTGTGGTGGACCTGGTAGGCGCCGATGTGCTGGGTGATGCCACCGGCCTCGCCCGCGACGACCTCGGTGGAGCGGATCGCGTCCAGCAGCGACGTCTTGCCGTGGTCGACGTGGCCCATGATCGTGATGACCGGCGGGCGGTACGTGAGGTCCTCGTCGGCGTCCTCGAAGACCGGGTCGGCCTCGATCTCGTCGGCCGCGTGGATGATCTCGACCTGCTTGTTGAACTCCTCGGCGAGGATGCCGACGGCGTCGTCGGACAGCGTCTGCGTGAGCGTCGCCATCTGCCCGAGCATCATGAGCTTCTTGATGATCTCCGGGACCGGCACGCCCATCGACTCGGCGATGTCCTTGACCGTCGAGCCGGAGTTGATCCGCACGAGATCGGTGTGCGAGGCGGCGGCCTCGTTGAGCGGGGCGACCGTGTCGTCGTACGTGCCGCGGCGGCGGCGGCCGCGGCGCTGGCGGCGCGGCGGCTGGGACTGCTGGCCGGGCGTGCGCCGCGAGGCCTGCGAGTCGATGACGACGCGGCGCCGGCCGCCCGGGCCGGCGGCGCCGGGGGTGCGCTCGCCGGCGAGCGACGAGCGCGTCGGGCGATGCTTGGCCGGCTCGCTGCCGTCCGTCGGAACAGACGCCGACGGCGTGAGCGGATCGGCCGGCCCGGACGCGTCGGACGAGGAGGCGGCGGGCGCGGCGGCCGAGCCGCCGGCAGCCGCCGGAGGGCCGCCGGCGGAGTGGCCGCGGCGGCCTTGGCGGCGGGTGCGCCGGCGGGCTGCTTGCGGTCGCGCTGCGCCGCGGCGGCGCGGTCCGACGCGGCCGGCGGCGCGGGCGGAGCACGGCGCACGGCGGGGCGCGGCGCGGCGGGCGCGACCGGCTTGGCCTCGGCCTGCGCGGCGGCGCCGTTGGTGGGCAGCGGACGACCCTCGAGCGCGGCCTTCGCCTGGTCCTCGTCGACGGCCGACGCAGGGGCCTTGACCTTGATGCCGGCCTTGCGCAGCTTGTCGAGCACGTCCTGAGAGGACATGTCGTGGGCCCTTGCGAGCTCGTGAACGCGGACTTTCGCCATTAGCTTGAGTGTAGAAGGTCAGGGCCGATGCGCACGGGCTGGCGGAAGGAGCGCGCGAAGCCTCCGCGGGCGAGCGCGCGCTCGGCGCACGCGCGGTCGCATGCGTACGCCCCGCGCCCCGGACGGCGCTGTGCCGGGTCGGGCTCGAGGCGCCCCTCGACGAGGACGAACCGCTGCAGAGAGGCCTTGTCGGTGCGGGTGGCGCAGCCCACGCAGCGCCGTTGCGGCGCCGCTATGAGGTCTGCTCCACCGGCTCGTCGAGGGCGTCCTCGGCGGGCACCTCGACGGGGCTTGCGATCCCACCGGCCCCGGCGTCGGCCTCCATCGCGGGCATGTGGTCGCCGGGCTGGTTGGCGAGCGCCTGGTGTGAGTCCAGGCCGCAGTAGCGCGAGCCGGGCAGAGCCGCGTTGGGACAGCGCCGTCCGGTCGACATGACCGCGGCGCAGCGACCCTGCGTCTCCTCCTCCTCGTAGCCCTGCTCCTGCTCCTCGGCGGCGAACTCGGTCTCGGACTTGATGTCGATCCGCCAGCCGGTCAGCCGGGCGGCGAGACGCGCGTTCTGGCCCTCGCGGCCGATCGCCAGCGAGAGCTGGTCGTCGGGGACGATGACCGTCGCCTGCTTGCCCTCGTCGTCGACGAGCACCTCGCGGACGCGGGCCGGCGACAGGGCCTTGGCGACGAAGCGGGCGGGCTCGTCGTTGTAGGGGATGATGTCGATCTTCTCGCCGCGCAGCTCGGAGACGACCATCCGCACCCGCGAGCCGCGGGGGCCGACGCAGGCGCCGACCGGATCGACGCCGTCGGCGTGCGAGACGACCGCGATCTTCGAGCGGTAGCCCGGCTCGCGAGCGACGTTGGCGATCTCGACGAGGCCGTCGGCGATCTCGGGGACCTCGAGCTCGAAGAGCTTCTTGATGAGCTCGGGATCGCGCCGCGAGACGATGATCGAGGGGCCCTTCGTGGAGGGCGAGACCTCCTTGATGACCGCTTTCACGCGCTGCGAGTGGTCGTAGCGCTCGCCGTCGACCTGCTCGGACTTGGGCAGCAGCGCCTCGACGCGCTCGCGGATCTGCACGAGCGTGTAGCGGCTGTCGGACTGCTGCACGATGCCGGTGATCAGCTCGCCGACGCGGTCGCGGTACTCCTCGAACATCATGTCGCGCTCTGCCTCGCGGATGCGCTGCAGGATGACCTGCTTGGCCGTCTGCGCCGCGATGCGACCGAAGTCGCCGGGCGTGACGTCGCGCTCCTCGATCTGGTCCTTGTACTCCTCGAACTTCGCAGGGTCGATCTCGGGATCGGTGGGCTCGACCATCTCCCCCGTCTCGGGGTCGTACGTCGTGCCCTCGTCGATCGTCTCGACGATGAGGTGCGCCTCGAGGCGCTCGGGGATGATCAGCTCGATGACGCGGAAGTCCGCGGTCTCGGGGTCGAGCTCGACACGGGCGTACTTGGCGCTGTCGGGCTGCTTCTTGTACGCCGACAGGAGCGCGTCCTCGAGCGCGAGGCGCAGCTTCTCGGGCGCGATGCCCTTCTCCCGGCCGAGAACGGTCATCGCATCAAGGATCTCGCGTGACATGTGCTCCTCCTAGTCCTCGATGAGATTGGATCGGTGGATCTCGGCGTACGGGATGGCGACGAGCGTCGGCGGGTTGCCATCCGAGGCGATCGTCACGGCGTCGTCCGACGCCCCGACGAGCTCGCCGGTGAAGGACTTGTGTCCCGCGACGGCATCCCTCGTACGAACTCGCGCGCGGCGGCCGAGGTAGCGGTGGAAGTGCTGCGGCTTGGAGAGGGGGCGCTCGGTTCCCGGTGAGGAGACCTCGAGGGCGTAGCGCTCTCGCACCTCGGGCAGCGCCTTCGTGACGCGCTCGCAGAGCGCGAGGGTGACACCGTCGGGATGGTCGATGAACACGCGCAGTGTCGACCCGCCGACGATCTCTGCGAGGAGCACCTCGACATCGGGCTCGCTGGCGGCGAGCCGGGCCTCGATATCTGTCTGGATGGTGCTCACTGCAACCTCCTCACGACCACAAAAAAAGCGGGCGAGCGCCCACTTCCGGTACTGCCTCCGGCCCGAAGCCGGAGCGAAAGCTGTCGATCGAGGATAGCACCGGCCCCTAGCCGTCCCGCCCGCCTGCGGGGGCGCCTGGCGGAGGTCCGCGGGACCTACGCCGCGCGCTCGCGCGAGCGGTCGCGGTACAGCCGGTAGTCCTTGCGCTCGGGGCGCAGGCAGCAGGCGAGCGCCAGCGGCTTGCGCGCCTCGGCGTGCCGGCCGAGCAGCTGCAGCGAGCGCCCGAGGCAGAACAGCGCATAGTCGTTCGTGGGCGCGCGCTCGACGATCGCCTCGAACTCGGCGACCGCCTCGGCGTAGCGCTGGGAGCCGAACAGCGCCCGGCCGAGCGCCTCGCGGATCGAGGCCTTGTCGGGCTCGAGCTCGCGGGCGCGGCGCAGCGGCACGGCAGCGGCGTGGAAGTCGTGCTCCTCGAGCAGTCGCGTCCCGTTCTGGAAGAGCTCGTAGACGTCGTGCGACGACATGCTTCGAGGATACGCAGCCCGGCGGGCGTTCGGCAGCGCTAACGCGGGCGCCGCGCGCGCGCCCTCGTCCCCCGCCGCGGGTCGCCGTCCCGCCGTGGGCGGACGGGCGGCAGCGCCCACCACGCCCGCAACCGCCCGCCGAACCCGAGGCCGGCGCCGAGCTCGTGTCGCAGCGCCGCCCGCTCGGCGCTGGTCGGCGCGCGGCGTCCGTAGCCGTAGCGCGCGGCGGCGAGCGTCTGCACGTAGGCCCGCGCCGCGGCACCGTCGAGCCGCAGCGCCAGCGCGTCGAGCGTCATGTGCGGTGGCACGGCGCGGCCGCTGCGCCGCAGCGCACGCTGCAGCTCGACGAGATCGTGGTCCACGCTCCCGCCCGCCGTCGCAACCCGCCTGCGCCGGCGACGGCGCAGCACGAGCACGGCCGCCGTCGCGATGACGACCAGGGCGAGGATCCCGCCGGCGAGCAGCCCGGCCGGCGCCGTGTCCTCGTCGACCACCGGGGTCGCGGGCACGCCGGCCGGGCCGCCCTCGGGGCTGCGCCCGAGCGCCCGCTCGCTGCCGCCGAACGCCACGGCGGGCGCGTCGCCGCCGGCGGCGATGTCGGCGGCCTGGGCGCGCGCGGGCGAGTCGGCCGGCGTGGGGTCGCGGGCGACCCAGCCGACGCCCGGCACGAAGACCTCCACCCACGAATGGGCGTCGACGTCGCGCACGACGTACTCGCCGCGGTCCTCGTCCCGCGCCCCCGGCGAGAAGCCGCTGGCGACCCGCGCGGGTACGCCGCCCATGCGCAGCAGCAGCGCCATCGCGCCGGAGAACTGCTGGCAGTAGCCCGCGCGATCGCGCAGCAGGAAGTCGGCAAGCGGCGCACGGCCGGGCGGCGGCGACTCGCTGTAGGTGAAGTCGTCGCCGGCGAGATAGCGCTCGATCGCACGGACGTACTCAAAGGGCGTCGACGTGCCCTCGCGCAGGCGCCGCGCGAGCGCGTAGACGCCTCCGTAGGCCGAATCCGCCAGGACGGCCTGCGCGTCGAGACCGCCCGCGCCGACGACGACCGGCGCGCCGGTCTCGCTCCACCACGGGAAGATGATCGGCGGACCACCGCCGCCACGCGAGCGCACCCGCGCCGCGGCGGCCGCGGCGGGACCGCTGCCGGCGGTGACCTCGGGCAGCCGGATGACGCCGTACTCGCGCGGCACGAGCGCGAAGTCGCTGCCGGCGCGGCGCAGCTGCGCGGTCGTCGGCCGCGGGGTGTAGACGATCGCCCGGTAGGCATGGCCGCGGCGCAGCGGATCGCCGGCGCTCTCGAAGACCCCGGGCGTCGTGCGGATCGGCGTGCGCGGGCTGTCGACGACGTCGAGCGCCGAGCCCGCCGTGACGAACTGCGACGTGCGCAGCGCGCGCAGCGTCACGCGGATGCGCTGCACCCACGCGCGATCGAAGACGGTCGTCTCCAGCGGGTCGCGCGCCTGGCCGGTGTCCTGCACCCAGCGCGTGCCGTCGAACGCGGCGAGGTTGACCGCCTTCCAGTAGCTGCGATGCGGGGCGCGGATGCGCAGCACCTCGCGGCCGTCGCGGGGCCAGTCCAGCGGGCCGTAGTCGTGGTTCCAGCGGTACTGGGTCGTCGGGGACGCGCTGAGCGACTGCGCGAGCTCCTCGTAGTCGAGCAGGGCGCGGTCGCCGTCCAGGCCCGGGGCGACGGCGTATCCGCCCAGGGCGGCGACGGCGAGGACGGCTGCGGCTGCCGCGGCGCTGCGCCGCTCTACGCGCTCGAGCCAGAGAAATCCCGCCAGCAGCAGCGCGAACAGCAGCCCGGCGAGGTAGGGCCGGCCGATGTCGTGCTGCATGACCGGCACCGTGTAGAGCAGCCCGAGCACGAGCGCCGCGGCGATCGGCCAGCCGAAGGCGCCGCGGCGGCGCGGCGCGAACGCGAGCAGCGCCGCGACCGCGGTCAGCGCGCAGCCGCCGAGCACGATGACGATCCGCGTCCACTCGTCCAGCCCGCTGTAGGGCGTGCTGACGCTGGCCATCGCGCCGACGCCCTGGCTGATCCCGGCCGCGAGGTCGTCCCAGCCGCGCGGGCCGAGGAACCGCAGCGGGACGCCCGCCGCGAGGAACGCGACGAGCAGCAGGACGCAGGCGGCGAGCAGCGTGGCCGCGGCGCGCCCGCGCGCCGGCCGCTGCCGCCGCGCCACTGCGGCAAGCAGGCCGCCGGCGATCGCGGACACGACGACGCAGGCCAGCAGGGCGTCGGCCGACGCCGGCTGCACCATCCGTGCCCACTGCAGCGCGCCGAACAACGCGAGCGCGACGAAGCCGCACAGGCGCGCGACGTGGGCGGGCAGCAGCGCCGCCCCCGGCGCGACGCCGCTCGCCGGACGCGGGCCGCGCGCCGCCGCGCGTGCGGGTGCGGGTGCGGGTGGCGGTGGGACCGGCGCCTCTGGGGGTGGCGCGGCGATGCTCATGTGGGGCTTCCCTGCACCGGCCGCGCGAGGCGCGGAGCTCGGGCGCGCGGGCCGCTGAGCTCATAGCCGCTGCAGCCCGCGACGCCGAACAGCGCGTTGCGATCGGGCAGCGCGGCGGGCAGCACGACGATCCGCGTCGCGCCGTGAGCGGGCCCGAGCGCCTGCGGCATCTTCGTGCGCATGCGGGCGCTGACGAAGACGATCGGCCCGCGCCGCTGGGCCAGCGTCGCGAGCGACGGCCCGCCGGCGGCCCCGATGAGCGCCAGTCGCGCATGGATGTGCGCCCAGCCCGCCAGCGTCTCGCCGAGCTCGACCGGCCGCCGGTCGCCCGGCAGCAGGACGCCGCACCCGCCCGCCAGCGCGAGAGCGCGGGCCAGCGACGCCGCCGCACGGACCGCGGCGTCGAGCGCCTCGTCGCTCGCGGCGCCGCGCGGGTCGAGCACCACCACGGGCCGGCTCTCGCTCGCCGACGACAGAAATCGCTCCTGCGGCTCGGCCCCGCGCGCGATCGCGGGCCAGAAGATCCGCGCCGCGGGCGTGCCGTGGCGCAACGGCCGGATGCCGTCGAGCTCGACCTCGGCGCCCACGGACGGGATGCCGAGGCGCGCGATCCGGGCCGGGTCGCCCCCACCGGCCGCCGCGACGACCGGCTCGATGCGCGGGAGCACGAGGATCTCGTCGCCGAGCGGCGACGGCCGCGCGCTCACCTCGCGCGTCGCCAGCCCGAGCGGGTCGGCCACCAGCACGCGCGGGGGCAGGAGCACCCGCCGCCCGCGGCGCCCGAAGCGCGCCTCGATGCGCACGCGTCCGCCGGCCGTCCCGGGCCGCAGGGCGACGGGGGCCGGCATGAGCGGATCGGCGATCTTCGACGGCGGCAGGCCGAGGCGGCCGGCGCGCACGTCGAGCACGATCGCCACCGGCTCGTCCTCCATCACGCGGCGGGCGCCGAGCGTGCGGGTGATGCGCACGCCGTGCGCGGCGAGCGCGACCCAGGCCGCGCTGCCCGCGGCGACCAGCGCGAGCGTCGCCGCGGGCACCCACAGCGGCTCGGCATCGAGCAGCGCGGCCGCGAGCCCGAACACGAGCGCCAGCGCGGCGGTGCCGAAGGCTCGGCGCACGGCTAGAGCGCGGGGATCGCCGCCACCGCGTCGGCGACGATCTGCTCGCCCGAGGTCTCGTAGGCATCGGGGGCCAGCACGATGCGATGCGAGAGCACCGACTGGCTCATCTGCTGCACGTCATCGGGGATGGCGTGGTCGCGCCCGGCGAGCAGCGCGTGGGCCTTGGCGGCGCGCAGCAGCAACAGGCCGGCGCGCGGGCTCGCGCCGAGCTCGGCCCGCGGGTCGTCCCGGGTGTGGCCGAGCAGGGCGACGATGTAGCGCCGCAGCGGCGCCGACGCGTGCACGCGGGCGGTCGCGTCCTGGGCGGCGAGCAGGTCGGCCGCGTCGGCGACCGGCTCGAGGCGCGCGACGCGATCGCCGGACTCGTGGGCGGCGAGCATGTCGGCCTCGCCGGCGGCGTCGGGATACCCGAGCGACAGGCGCACCATGAAGCGATCGACCTGCGCCTCGGGGAGCGGGTAGGTGCCCTCGTACTCGATCGGATTCTGCGTCGCGAGCACGAGGAACGGACGCGCCAGCTCGTGCGTGTGGACGTCGACGGTGACGCGTCGCTCCTGCATGCACTCCAGCAGGCCCGACTGCGTCTTGGGCGAGGCGCGGTTGATCTCGTCGACGAGCACCACGTTGGCGAAGATCGGACCGGGCCGGAACTCGAAGCGGCTCTCGCGCTGGTTGAAGACGTTGGTGCCGACGACGTCGGCGGGCAGCAGGTCGGCGGTGCACTGGATCCGCGCGACCTCGAGGTCCAGCGAGCGCGCGAGCGCGCGCGCCAGCGTCGTCTTGCCCACACCCGGCAGGTCCTCGATGAGGGCGTGGCCCTCGGCGAGGACGGCCACGATGAGATGCGCGATGACGTCGGCGCGCACCTCGGCCGCCTGCGCGACGTTCGCGGTCACCCGCGCCGCGAGCGCGCCGGCCGACTCGAGCTCTGCGTCCGTCAGCCTGCGCGCGCTGTCCGTGCGATCCATCGTGGGGTCCATCGTCGCAGCCGCACGGACCCGGCGCGACACTTCTGTCGACGCGAACGCGCCGAGAAGCGCAGCTCAGGCGGCCGGGCCGGTCGCCTGAGCGCGGCTCGCGGCGCGGAGCGCGACGACGGCGTCGAGCACGGCCCGCGCGATCTGCGGCTTGGAGGCCCGGGCGATGTGCTTCTCCCCGGCTGTCGTGAGGATCGTCACCTCGTTGTCGGCCGCATCGAAGCCGATGTCCGTGCGCGACACGTCGTTGACGACGATGGCGTCGAGGCCCTTGCGGGCGAGCTTCTCGCGCCCGTAGTCGAGGGCGCCCTCGCCGTGCTCGGCCGCGAAGCCGACGATCGTCTGGCCGGAGCGCCGGGCGCCGGCGAGCGCGCTGAGGATGTCCGGGGTGCGCTCGAGCTCGACGCGCAGGCCCTCCTCGCCGGACGTCTTCCTGAGCTTGCCGGCGAAGCTGCGCGCCGGCCGGAAGTCCGCGACGGCGGCCGCCATCAGCAGCACGTCGCAATCGGCGAACGCGGCGGCGCAGGCGGCCTGCAATTCGGCGGCGGTCTCGACGTCGACATAGCTGACGCGCGCGTCGCGCGGCAGGGCGACGTTCGCCGCGACCACGGTCACGGCGGCGCCGAGCACCGCCGCCTCGCTCGCGAGGGCGAAGCCCATCCGGCCCGACGAGCGGTTGCCCACGTAGCGCACGGCGTCGATCGGCTCGCGCGTTCCGCCCGCGGTCACGAGCACCCGCAGGCCGACGAGGTCGAACCTCGCCGGGGCGGGATCCGCGGGCCGCGTCAGCATCTCGATCGCCTCGAGCAGCGCCGCGGGCTCGGGCAGACGGCCCGCGCCCTGCTCGCCCTTGGAGGCCAGCCGGCCGCTGCCGGGCTCGAGCACGACGGCGCCGCGGCTGCGCAGCGTGGCGACGTTGGCCTGCGTCGCCGGGTGCTCCCACATGTGGTTGTTCATCGCGGGCGCGATCACGATCGGACATCGGGCGGCGAGCGCCGCGCTCGTCAGGAGGTTGTCGGCGAGGCCCGTCGCGAGCTTCGCCACGGTGTTGGCCGTGGCCGGCGCGACGACGAGGATGTCGGCGTTGCGGACGAGCTCGAGATGGCTCAGCGGGTCGTGGTCGGGCGCGGGATCGCCGGGGAACGTGCCACGGGCGGGATCGCGCTCGAACTCGTCGTGCAGGACCGGCGCGCCGGTCAGCGCCGCGAACGACGCGGCGCCGACGAAGCGCTGCGAGGCGGGCGTCTGGATGACCCGTACGGCGTGGCCGGCCGCGGTCGCCAGGCGCACGAGCTCGAGCGCCTTGTAGGCGGCGATCCCACCGCTGACGCCGAGCAGGATCCGGGCCATGTCGATCCAGGTCTAGCGGTACTGGTACTTGATCTTGCCGGCGGCGACTTCCTCGAGCGCGATCGTGAGGTAGTTCTTCGAGCCGGTGTCGACCATCGGGGGCGGGAACTCGTCGAAGGTTCCCTCGCCGAGGTTGTGGTAGTACGAGTTGATCTGGCGCGCGCGCTTGGCCGCGACGACGACGGAGGCATAGTTCGAGTCGACGTTCTCGAGCAGGCGGTCGATGCGGGGAGAGATCATGCCCTCAGGGTAGCGAGCGCGGGGGCGGGTGGGCGGGCGCGTCGTTGCAGGCGGGACGCGTCGGCGCAGACGGTGCCGGGCCGCGGGGCTGGCGGCGACTGAGGCGTCCGGCGTATCCAGAACGGCGGCATCGACGGTGTGAGGGTGTTCGAGCGAACGCGCTTCGACCGCCGGGCCCGCGTGGATCGCCCGCTTCCGCCAGCGCGGTGTCGGCCCGCAGAACGTCCACATGTTGGCACGTTCAACGCAGCAACCCACACCCGATGCGCGCAAGCCCGCCGCTCACGCGCCGGCGGCTCGACGACCCGGCGGCTACCACCCGCCGTCGTCGCGCGCACGATCTGCACCAGCGCCTCGACGGCATCCTCCAGGCGGTCGTTGACGACGACGTGGGCGAACTCGTCCTGGGCCGCGAGCTCCTGCTCGGCGGTCCGCAGCCGAGCCTCAACCTGTTCTGGAGGGTCCGTCCCGCGCCCGACGAGCCGCGCGCGCAGGGCATCGACCGACGGCGGCGCGATGAAGACCTGGACGGCCTCGGGCATCTGCTCGCGCACCTGCCGCGCACCCTGGACCTCGATCTCGAGGACGACCGGCGCCCCGCCGGCCGAGCGCGTATCGAGCTCCGAGCGCAGCGTCCCGTAGCGGGCGCCGGCGTAGTCGGCGTGCTCGACGAAGTCGCCCGCGAGGACGTGGCGCTCGAACTCGGCGGGCGCCATGAAGTGGTAGTCGACGTCCTGCGTCTCGCCGGCGCGCGGCCGGCGCGTCGTGGCGGAGATCGAGAGCTGGATCTCCGGCATGCGCTCGAGCAGCGAGCGGATCAGCGTGCCCTTGCCGACGCCCGAGGGGCCGGTGATGACGACCGCGCGCGGCACGGGACCCGCCGCGAGGCCCGGCTAGCGGCGCAGGAGCCGGACGAGCTCGTTGCGCTGGCGCTCGGACAGCCCGCCGATCGTCTTGCTCGGCGAGATGCGGCACTGCGTGAGGACCTTGTTGACCTTGACGCGCCCGTACTTCGGCACCGCGAGCAGCATGTCGAAGACCTTCGCGGTCAGGATGTACTCCGGCGGATCGAGCAGGAGCGTGTGGATCGAGCAGCGCCCGGCCTTGAGATCCTTCTTGAGCTTCGCCCGTCGCGTCCGGATGTCGTTCGCACGGTTGAGCGCATCGAGACGCTGCGTGAGCGAGCGTTCTGGCGCCGCCGAGTGCTTTGTGGCGGTGTTCGGTGACGGCGGCATCAACGGCGCCGATACTTGCATCTTCCAAACGGCGCTGCAACCACAATCTTCACGAATTGCCGCAATTCAGTTCGACCTCAGGTTGAGGTTCAGATACGTCGACGGTGGTCGAGGATGATCCCGCAATTTGCAGGGATTTCAGTTCTTGCTCTATACGTGAACCCGCGCACGGATCACGGAAGTTCTCGGTACCCACAGCGACGAGCGTGGCTCCCACCGAAATCAGGTCATTTGCGTGGGTTCCGCGCGCGACCCCACCCATTCCGACGACCGGGATCGATACCCGCGACGCGACCGCCGAAACCTGCGCGAGCGCGACGCTGCGGATCGCCGGACCCGACATCCCGCCCGTCCGGCCACCCAGCCACGGAGCGCCGCCGCGCGGGTCCAGGGCCATCGCGCGCAGCGTGTTGACGAGCGACACGGCGTCCGCCCCGGCCGCCTCGGCGGCCGCCGCGACGGCGCCCACGTCGGCGGTGTTCGGCGTCAGCTTGACGATCAGCGGCTTGCGCGTGAGCGGCCGGACCGCGCGCACGAGCGCGCCGAGCGACGCCGGATCGGCGCCGATGTCGAGGCCCGTGGCGACGTTCGGGCACGACACGTTGAGTTCGATCGCGGCGACCTCGGGGCGGGCTTCGACGGCCTCGACGAGCTGCGCGACCTCGCCCTCCGTCGAGCCCATGACGTTCGTGACGAGCGGCACGGGCAGCCGGGCGAGCCGGGGCAGGTCGTGCTCGAGGTAGCCCTCCAGACCGCGGTTGGGCAGGCCGATCGAGTTGATCATCCCGGCCTGCGCCTCCCACAGCCGCGGTGGCGGGTTGCCGGCGCGCGGCGCCAGCGTGATCGTCTTGGAGACGAACGCGCTGAACGGAAATGCGTCCAGCAATGCGTCGCCGAACGCCCGCTGGGCGGCGATCGCGTCAAAGGTGCCCGAGCCGTTGATGATCGGATGCGCGAGGCGCAGGCCGCAGAACTCGATCATCTGAACCTAGTGCGCGGGCACCGCGTCGAGGAGGTCGGCGTCGAGCACGGGCCCCTCGACGCAGAGGCGCACGTAGCCGCCTTCGGCGAGCGGCACGACGCAGCCGTAGCAGGCGCCGAAGCCGCAGGCCATGCCCGCCTCCAGGGCCAGCTGCGCGGGCACCTCACGGGTCGCGCACAGCTCGCGCACCGCCTCGAGCATGCCGGGCGGTCCGCAGGCGTAGACGACCGCGTGGTCATCATCGTCCAGCGAGGCCGCGAGCAGCTCCGTCACGAGGCCGTGCTGCCCCACGGAGCCGTCGTCGGTGGCGACCGTGACGTCGCCCTCCGCCATGAGCGCGGCGCCCTCCGCGTGGTGCGCGTCGCGGAAGCCGAGCACCACGGTCACGTCCGCGCCGTCGGCCGCGAGCTCCTGCGCCCACGCCGACAGCGGCGGCACCCCGACCCCGCCGCCCGCCAGCAGCGCGCGACGGCCGTCCTGCGGCGCACGGAAGCCGAGGCCGAGCGGGCCGGTCAGCCACAGCTCGTCGCCGGCGTCGAGCTGCGCGAGCCGGCGCGTGCCGGGCCCGACGTCCTCGAGCATGAAGCTCAGCTCACCGGACTGCGCGCCCAGGAACGAGAACGCCCGCGGCAGGTAGGGCCGCTCGTCGTCGCCGGCGCCCCAGCCCTCGACGGCGGCGAGCATGTAGAACTGGCCCGGCTGCGGAATCGGGCCCACCAGGTCGGCGACGCGCAGCACGCGGTAAGCGCCGACGTCCTCGGCGCCGGTCAGCGTCACGCACCGGCGGCCCAGCGGCGCGAGGACCCTCATCCGACGCCCAGCCGGTCGCGGTGCAGCTCCTGCAGCGAGAGGACCGTCGGCTCCCCTTGCGTCCCGCCGAGATCGCCCGCGCCGCCGCGTGGGCGCCCGACAGCGTCGTGATGCAGGGGATCCCGCGGGCGATCGCCGCACGGCGGATCTCCCAGCCGTCCGCGCGCGCGCCCGACCCTGTCGGCGTGTTGATGACGAGCGCGATCTCGCCGTCCTGGATGCGATCGACGACGTTCGGCGAGCCCTCGCCGACCTTCGTCAGCACATCGTCGACGCGCACGCCCATGCCGCGGATCGCCTGGGCCGTGCCGGCGGTCGCGGCGATCCGGAAGTCGAGGTCCGCCAGGCGCGATGCGATCGCGTAGGCGCTCGCCTTGTCCCCGTCGGTCAGCGTGATGAACACCGTGCCCTGCGTCGGCAGGATCGCGCCGGCCGCGGCCTGCGCCTTGGCGAAGGCGGTCGGGAAGTCGCGCGCGACGCCCATCACCTCGCCGGTGGAGCGCATCTCCGGGCTCAGCAGCGCGTCCGAGCCGGTGAAGCGGTCGAAGGGCAGGACGGCCTCCTTGACGCAGACGTGGCCGGTCGGCATCGCCTCCCGCGGCAGCGCGAGCTCCTCGATGCGCTCGCCGAGCATGAGCCGGCAGGCCATCTTGGCCAGCGGCACGCCGATCGCCTTGGAGACGAACGGGACGGTGCGCGAGGCGCGCGGGTTGGCCTCGATGACGAACAGGCGCCCGTCCAGCGTGACCGCGAACTGGATGTTGATGAGGCCGACGGTGTTCAGGCCGAGCGCGATGCCGCGCGTGTGGGCGCGGATCTCGTCGAGCATCTCCGGGCCGAGCGAGTGCGGCGGCAGCACGCAGGCGCTGTCGCCCGAATGGATCCCGGCCTCCTCGACGTGCTGCATGACGCCGCCGATCCACACCGACTCGCCGTCGCACAACGCGTCGACGTCGACCTCGATGGCGTTCTCGAGGAAGCGGTCGAGGAAGATCCTCCGGGGGGCGCCCGCGCCGGTGGCGGTGACCGGCGGGGCGGTGCGGCGCAGGTAGTCGGCGAGGTCGTCGCTGGAGTAGACGATCTCCATCGCGCGGCCGCCGAGCACGTAGCTGGGCCGCACGAGCAGCGGGAAGCCGACGGTCTGCGAGGCGGCCAGCGCCTCCTCGACGCCATGGGCGGTGGCGTACGGCGGCGCCTCGTAGCCGAGCTCGGCGAGCAGCGCGCCGAAGCGGCCGCGGTCCTCCGCGAGGTCGATCGCGTCGACGCTCGTGCCGAGGATCGGCACGCCCGCCTCCTGCAGCCCGGCGGCGAGCTTGAGCGGCGTCTGGCCGCCGAACTGCACGATCACGCCTTCGGGCTGCTCGACGTCCACGACGCCGAGCACGTCCTCGAGCGTCAGCGGCTCGAAGTACAGGCGATCGGAGGTGTCGTAGTCCGTCGAGACGGTCTCGGGGTTGCAGTTGACCATCACCGCGTCGCGGCCGCAGTCGCGCACGGTCATCGCCGCGTGCACGCAGCAGTAGTCGAACTCGATGCCCTGGCCGATGCGGTTGGGGCCGGCGCCGAGGATCACCACGCTGGGCTTCTCGCCGCGGCGGACCTCGTGGCTGCCTGCGCCGGTGGCCCCGGACGCAAAGCGCTCCCAGCTCGAGTAGTAGTACGGCGTCTCGGCGGCGAACTCGGCCGCGCAGGTGTCGACCGACTTGTACGTTCGCTCGCCGGCGAACGGCGCCTGCGGGTCGCCAGCCAGCGCCTCCAGCTCGCGCAGGAACCAGAGGTCGATCTTCGTGCGCCGCTCGATCTCCTCGGCGTCGGCGCCGGCCGCGAACGCCGCGAGCAAGACGTCGTAGCGGTCCGGGCCGCGGCATCTCCAGCCGGGTGAGCAGCTCCTCGAGCGTCCCGGTCACCGAGGGGATCGAGTCCAGCTCGCGGGAGCGCAGCGCCTTGGCGAACGCCTGCTGGAACGTACGCCCGATCGCCATGACCTCGCCCACGGACTTCATGTGCGTGCTCAAGCGCTCGTCGACACCCGAGAACTTCTCGAAGGCGAAGCGCGGCCACTTGACGACGACGTAGTCGATCGTCGGCTCGAAGGCCGCCGGCGTGCGCAGCGTGATGTCGTTGTCGATCTCCTCCAGGGCGTAGCCGACGGCCAGCCGCGCGGCGATCTTGGCGATCGGAAAGCCCGTCGCCTTCGAGGCCAGCGCGGATGACCGCGACACCCGCGGGTTCATCTCGATGACCATGATCTCCTCGGTCTCGGGATTGACCGCGAACTGCACGTTCGAGCCTCCGGTCTCGACCCCGACCGCACGGATGACCGTGAACGCCTGGTCACGAAGTTGTTGGTAGAGGCGGTCGGTCAGGGTCTGCTGCGGCGCGACCGTGACGCTGTCGCCGGTGTGGACGCCCATCGGGTCGATGTTCTCGATCGAGCAGACGATCACGCAGTTGTCGTTGTGATCGCGCATCACCTCGAGCTCGAACTCGCCCCAGCCGATGACCGACTCGTCGAGCAGGATCTGGCCGATCGGCGACGCGTCGAGGCCGCCGCGGACGATCGCGCGGAACTCCTCGGGGGTCCGGGCGATGCCGCCACCGCGGCCGCCGAGCGTGTAGGCCGGGCGGACGATGATCGGCAGGCCGATGTCGATCATCGCGTCGTCGGCCTCCTGTGGCGTCGTGGCGATCGCCGAGCGCGGCATCTTCAATCCCGCCTGCTCCATCGTGGTGCGGAACTCGTCGCGGTCCTCGGCGCGGCAGATCGCCTCGTAGTCGGCGCCGATCAGCTCGACGCCGTACTCCGCGAGCGTGCCGTTCTCGTGCAGCTCCTTGGCGAGGTTCAGCGCGGTCTGGCCGCCGAGCGTCGGCAGCAGCGCGTCGGGCCGCTCGCGGGCGATGACCTGGGTGACGGGGCCCGCGAGGAGCGGCTCGACGTACGTCGCGTCGGCGAACTCGGGATCGGTCATGATCGTCGCCGGGTTGGAGTTGACGAGCACGACCTCGTAGCCCTCCTCCTTGAGGACCTTGCAGGCCTGCGCGCCGGAGTAGTCGAACTCGGCCGCCTGCCCGATGACGATCGGGCCCGAGCCGAGGATGAGGATGCGCTGGATGTCGTCGCGGCGCGGCATCGTTATGCGCTCGCCTCCGCGATCTGGTCGAGGAAGCGGTCGAAGAGATAGAGGCTGTCGTTCGGTCCCGGACCGGCCTCGGGGTGGTACTGGACCGTGCCGCCGGGCACGTCGAGCAGGGTGAGGCCCTCCACCGTGCGGTCGTAGAGGTTGATGTGCGACAGCTGTGCCGCGCCGAAGTCGGTCTCCCAGCGCACGGGCTCGTCGCCGGCGATCGTCTGCTCCCCGCCGGGGCCGAGCACCGCGAAGCCGTGGTTCTGCGACGTGATCTCGATCCTGCCCGTCGCCAGGTCCTTGACCGGGTGGTTGGCGCCGCGGTGGCCGAACGGCAGCTTGAACGTCTGCAGACCCACGGCACGGCAGAGCAGCTGGTGGCCGAGGCAGATGCCGAACGTCGGCTTGCGGCCGACGAGCTCGCGCAGCGTGGCCACGATGTGGTCCAGCGCCGCGGGGTCGCCGGGGCCGTTGGCGAGGAAGATCGCGTCGGGGTCGTTGGCGAGCAGGTCCTCCGCGCTCGTCGCGCACGGATGCAGCTCGACGACCGCCCCGCGGTCGACGAGGTGGCGCACGATCGAGGACTTGATGCCGGTGTCGATCGCCGCGATCCGCGGGCCGTCGCCGGAGCCGTGGACGGTCATCTCGCGCGGCGAGACGACGCGCGCGAAGTCGGCGCCCGCCATCGGCGGCTCGGCGCGCACGAGCGCCCCCGCCTCGGCCTCGCTCAGCGACGCCGGGAACACGCCGCCGCGCATCGAGCCGGCCTCGCGGATGTGGCGCACCAGGGCACGCGTGTCGACCTCGCTGATCGCCGGGACGCCGCAGTCGACGAGCCAGTCCAGCCAGCCACGCTCGGCGCCCGGCGCGTCCTCCGTGTTCATCGCCGAGCGCATGATCACCGCCCGCGCCCAGATGCGGTCGGACTCCATCGCCTCGTCGGAGATGCCGTAGTTGCCGATGTGCGGGTAGGTGAAGGTGACGATCTGCCCGGCGAAGCTCGGGTCGGTCACGGACTCCTGGTAGCCCGACATCCCTGTGGTGAAGACGACCTCGCCGGTGGCGGCGTCCGGCGCTCCGACGGCGATGCCGTCGAAGCGGGCGCCGTCCTCCAACAGGACGTAGGCGGTGGGACCGTCTCGTCCGTCCGTCATCGCAAGCCCTGACGCTCGGACGACGCCGCCTGCGCCGGAACGCTCAGCAGCGTCGAGCGCTCGCGGTAGGCGACCGCACCGCCCGCCACCGTCAGCAGCACGCGCCCGCGCAGCGTGCGGCCGGCGAAGCAGCAGTTCTCCGAGCGGCTCTCGTAGCCGCTCTCCCCCACCACCCATTCGGCCTCGAGATCGACGAGCACGAGGTTGGCCGGCTCACCGACCGAGATCGTCGGCACGAGGAGGTCCAGCAGGCCCAGGCCCGCCGTGAGCTTGGCGACGACGAGCTCGAGCGGGAGCGTGCCGGGCAGGACGAGGTCGGTGTAGACCGCAGCGAACGCGGTCTCCAGCCCGGTCGTGCCCATCGGCGCCTGCTCGAAGGGCACCTCCTTCTCGTCGCGCGCGTGCGGCGCGTGGTCGGTGGCGATGCAGTCGATCGTGCCGTCGCGCAGCCCCTCGATGAGCGCCTGGCGATCGCCCTCGCCGCGCAACGGGGGGTTCATCTTGCGGCGCGTGTCGAGCGTGCGGACGTCCTCGTCGGTCATCGTGAGGTGATGCGGGCTCGCCTCGCAGGTGACGGCGACGCCGCGCCCCTTCGCCGCCGCGATCGCCACGACCGACTCGCGCGCCGACAGGTGCTGGATGTGGATCCGCGCCCCCTCGTACTCCGCCAGCGAGCAGTCGCGGGCGATCATCGTCGACTCGCTGACGCTGGGGATCCCGGCGACGCCCAGCAGCGCGCTGACGACGCCCTCGTGCATCGCGCCCTTGCCCGACAGCGACGGGTCCTCCTCGTGCAGCGCGAGCACGCCGCCGCAGAGGCGCTGGTACTGCAGCGCCCGCCGGAACACGCCGGCGTCGGTGACGGGGCGGCCGTCGTCGGTGAAGCCCGCCGCGCCGAGCGCCCGCAGCTCGGCCATGTCGGTGAGCTCGGTCCCCTGCAGGCCGCGCGTGATCGCCGGCATGAAGCCGACCGGGACGCGCGCCTCGCGCGCGGCGGCGTCCAGCAGCGCCCCGAGGATCGGCGCGCTGTCGATCGTCGGCGACGTGTTGGGCATCGCGATGACCGCGCAGAAGCCGCCCGCGGCGGCCGAGCGGGTGCCGGTCTCGAGGTCCTCCTTGTGCTCCTGCCCCGGGGTGCGCAGGTGCACGTGGGGATCGACGAACGCCGGGAACAGGTGGCGCCCGTCGCCCTCGACGACCTCGCAGCCGTCGGGTGCCGGCAGCGTGCCGGCGGCGCCGATCTGCGCGATCGCGCCGTCGCGGACGAGGACGTCGTGGCGGCCGTCGAGGCCCGTCCGCGGGTCCAGCGCGTGGACGTCGCGCAGCAGCAGGTCGGCCGGCCGGGTGGGCGCGCAGACGAGGCGGACGCCGGCGGCGCCGTTCTGCGGTGGCTCGTACATGCTCATGCCAGCTGGGGCTCGGTGGGCCGGGGGGCGCCGCGCTCGGGGCGCGCGCCGGCGAGGACCTCGTAGAGCACCGCCATGCGGACGACCACCCCCGCCTTGACCTGCATCGTGATGACCGCCTGCGGCGAGTCGACGACCTCGCCCGACAGCTCGACGCCGCGGTTGACCGGGCCCGGGTGCATGAGCACCTGGTGCGGGCCCAGCCGGCGGCCGTTGATCTGGTAGTTGGCGGCGTACTCGCGCAGGCTCGGCACGAAGTTCTGGTCCATCCGCTCGTGCTGCATGCGCAGGGCGTAGACGACGTCGGCCTGGCGCAGGTCGGCGAGGTCGTAGCGGACGGCGCAGCCGAGCGCCTCGATCCCGCGCGGGATGAGCGTCGGCGGCCCGCAGACGGTCACGTCGGCGCCCATCTTGCGAAAGGCGAGGATGTTCGAGCGCGCCACCCGCGAATGCGCCACGTCACCGACGATCCAGATGCTCCGGCCCTCCAGCGAGCCGAGCTTCGTGCGCAGCGTGTAGGCGTCCAGCAGGGCCTGCGTCGGATGCTCGTGCTTGCCGTCGCCGGCGTTGACGATCGCCGCGGGCGTCCAGCTCGCGACGAGCGCCGCGGCGCCGGCGAACGGGGTGCGGATGACGATCGCGTCGGGCGAGTGCGCCGTCAGCGTCAGCACGGTGTCCTTCAGCGACTCGCCCTTCTCGACGCTCGAGCCGCCGGCGGAGAAGTTCACGACGTCCGCGCTGAGGCGCTTGGCGGCCAGCTCGAAGGAGGAGCGGGTGCGCGTCGAGGCCTCGTAGAAGAGGTTGAGGACCGTGCGGCCGCGCAGGGCGGGGACCTTCTTGATGTCGCGGTCGGAGACCTCCTCGAACGCGGCGGCGCGGTCGAGGATGCGCTCCATGTCGTCGCGCGTGAGGTCGTTGATCGAGAGCAGATGCCTCATGAGAGCGGAGCCTCCACGTTGGTCGCGATGCTGACCGAGTCCTCGCCGTCGATCTCGACGACGTGCACGTTGACGCGCTCGCCGCGCGCGGTGGGCAGGTTCTTGCCGACATAGTCGGGGCGCACGGGCAGCTCGCGATGGCCGCGGTCGGCCAGGACGGCGAGCTGGACGCGCGCCGGGCGGCCGTAGTCGAAGAGCGCCTCGATCGCCGCGCGCACCGTGCGCCCGGTGAACATGACGTCGTCGACGATGACGATCGTGCGCCCGTCGATGTCGAAGTCCAGGTGCGTCGAGTGCACGACCGGGGAGCCGCTGCGCAGCGTGACGTCGTCGCGGTAGAAGGCGATGTCGACGTCCCCGAGCGGGATCTCGATGGGGTGCAGATCGCAGAGCAGGTCGCGCAGGCGGGCGGCGAGCACGGCGCCGCGCGTGTGGATGCCGACGAGCGCGAGCCGCTCGGGCTCCCCACCGGTCTCGACGATCTCATGCGCGATGCGCGTGAGCACTCGCCGGATGTCCTCACCGTCGAGGACGACCTTGCTGTCTGACATGTGTGTCCTTCCTGGCCTCACGGGACCGGGTTAAAGGAGCGACTGTGGCTGAGCCAGAGTAGCAGCGGCCCCGGCAGAACCCGCCGTCCTCTACGCGCCCGTGCTGCGCCCGTCAAACTGTTCATCCTGTCCTCATCTGGGCTCTGAGAGACTCGCGCGCATGCGGGTGCTGATCGTCGAGGACGAGGTCAAGATGGCGAGCCTGATCCGCCGTGGCCTGCGCGACGAGGGGCTGTCGGCCGACGTGGCCGTCAACGGCGAGGACGCGCTCTGGATGGCCGGCTCGACGGAGTACGACGCGATCGTCCTCGACGTCATGCTGCCCGGCATCGACGGATTCGAGACGTGCCGCCGGCTGCGCGACGGCGGCGTGTGGGTGCCGGTCCTCATGCTCACCGCGCGCGACGCGATCGAGGATCGCGTGGCAGGCCTCGACGGCGGCGCCGACGACTACCTCACCAAGCCGTTCTCGTTCGGCGAGCTGCTCGCGCGCCTGCGCGCGATCGGGCGCCGCGGCGTCGTCCCGCGTCCCGCCGTGCTGACCGTCGGCGACCTCGCGCTCGACCCCGCCCGCCGGCAGGTCTGGCGCGGCGAGGAGGAGATCGCGCTGTCGTCGAAGGAGTTCGCGCTGCTCGAGAGCTTCATGCGCCGTCCCGGCGAGGTCATGTCGCGCTTTCAGCTGCTCGAGCACGCCTGGGACTACGAGTACGAGAACCGGTCCAACGTCGTGGACGTCTACGTGCGGTACCTGCGTGAGAAGATCGACCGGCCATTCGGCATGCATTCGATCGAGACGGTGCGGGGCGCGGGCTACCGGCTGCGCCAGGACGCCGCGTGACAGCGGGCCCGCGCCTGCACCGGCGCCCGCTGCCGATCCGCCTGCGCGTCACGCTCGCCTTCGCCGGCGTGATGGCGGTGCTGCTCGCGCTGATCGGCGTCGGCCTCTACGGACGCTTCGAAGCACAGCTCGACGAGACCATCGACCAGAGCCTGCGCGCGCGGTCGGGCGACGTCAGCCTGTTCGTGCAACGCCCGGGCGGCGGGCTCGGCGCCGCGCGACGCGGCCTCGTCGACCGCGACGAGAGCTTCGCGCAGGTCCTCGAGCTCGACGGCACGATCCTCGACGCCAGCCCGAGCCTGCGCGACCGGCCGCTGCTGACGCCGGCCGAGGTGCGCGACGCGGCGCGGCGCCGGCAGACGATCCTCTCGCGGCCCAACCCGTTCGAGGCCGAGCCCGCCCGCCTGCTGGCGACGCCGGTCAGCGCGCAGGGCCGGCGACTGCTCGTCGTCGTCGGCACCGACTCCGACGATCGCGACGCGACGCTGCGACACCTCCTCCTGCTGTTCCTCGTCGGCGGCCCGGTGGCGCTGGCGCTCGCGTCGCTGGCCGGCTACGGCGTGGCGTCGGCGGCGCTGGCGCCGGTCGAGCAGATGCGCCGCAAAGCGGCCCAGATCACCGAGCACACACCCGGCGAGCGCCTGCCCGTCGGCGCCGGCGACGACGAGATCGCGCGGCTCGGAGCCACGCTGAACACGATGCTCGACGGCCTGGAGCGGTCGTTCGAGCGCGAGCGCGCGTTCGTCGCCGACGCGTCGCACGAGCTGCGCACCCCGCTGGCGATCCTCAAGACCGAGATCGAGCTGGCGCTGCGCGAGGGCCGCACCCCCGAGGAGCTCGTCGCCGCCCTGCGATCGGCCGGCGAGGAGACCGATCGCCTCGCCGAGCTCGCCGAGGCGTTGCTGATCATCGCCCGCGCCGACGGCGGCGGGCTCGGCCTCGCGCTCGCGCCGTTGCGCAGCGACGAGCTGCTGGGCGGCGTCGCCGCGCGCTTTGCCGGCCGCGGGCGGGCGGCCGGCCGCGATCTCGTCGTCGACGAGGGACCGGACGCCGAGCTGACCGCCGACCGGCGCCGTCTGGAGCAGGCGCTGGGCAACCTCGTCGAGAACGCCCTGCAGCACGGCGCCGGCACGGTCCACCTCGAGGCGCGGGCGCTGGGCGCCCGCGTCGAGCTGCACGTCCGCGACGAAGGGCCGGGCTTTCCGCCGCAGTTCATCGCCGAGGCGTTCGATCGCTTCACGCGCGCGGACCCGGCACGCACGCGCGGCGGCAGCGGCCTGGGGTTGTCGATCGTGCAGGTCATCGCGCGCGCCCACGGCGGGGAGGCGCGAGCCGCGAACCATCCCGACGGTGGCGCCGACGTCTGGCTGGAGCTGCCCGTCGCGGCCCCTGCGCCCGCCGCGGACGCACTCGCCTCGCGTACCTAGGGCGCCTCGCGCGACTCCGGCGTCAGCGGAGCGCAACGGCAGAAAGATTCCGCTTGCACCCTTGACACACCTGTTGCAAGTGGTGTCTGGTTGACAACACTGAGAGGCGGATGAGAGCGGGTCGGCTCTCCATGACGCCGCTTTCCGGAGCAAGGGGTCACCGTGGTCATCGAGCGAGCACACAGCCAGGAGGGCGCGCGATGATCGCTGCTGTCGTGCGCACGGCCCTGCGGTTCCGCGGCCTCGTCGTCGGGATCGCCGCCGCGATCATCGTCATCGGCGTCGTCACGCTGCGCGACGCACCCGTCGACGTCCTGCCCGAGTTCACGCCGGCCTATGTCGAGATCCAGACCGAGTCGCTCGGGCTCTCGGCGTCCGAGGTCGAGCAGCTGCTCACCGTTCCGCTCGAAGCCGACCTGCTCAACGGCGTCGAGGGCGTCGACGTCATCCGCTCGTCGTCGCTGCCCGGCCTGTCGTCGATCGTGCTCGTCTTCAAGCCGGGCATCGACGTCTACAAGGGCCGCCAGCTCGTCCAGGAGCGCCTGACGCAGCTCGGCGGCGCGGCCTTCCCGAACGTCTCCAAGCCGCCGACGATGCTGCAGCCGCTGTCCTCGTCGAGCCGCGTGATGATGATCGGCCTCTCGTCGGAGAGCCTCACGCCGATCCAGAAGTCCGTGCTCGCGCGCTGGACGCTGCGCCCGCGCCTGATGGGCGTCGAGGGCGTCGCCAACGTGGCGGTCTGGGGCATGCGCGACCAGCAGATCCAGGTGCAGGTGAACCCCGAGCGCCTGCGCGACAAGGGCGTGACGCTCTCGCAGGTGATCTCCACCGCCGGCAACGCGCAGATCGCGTCGCCCGTCAGCTACCTCGAGGCCTCGGTGCCCGGCACGGGCGGCTTCATCGAGACGCCGCAGCAGCGCCTGCAGGTGCGCAACGTCTTCGACAAGATCGCCGACCCCAAGGAGCTCGGCAAGGTCACGGTCGAGGGATCGGGCGGCAAGCTGCGGCTGACCGACGTCGCAAACGTGGTCGAGAACCACCAGCCGCTGATCGGCGACGCCGTCGTCAACGACGCGGACGGGCTGCTGCTCGTCGTCGAGAAGTTCCCCGGGGCCGACGCCACGGACGTCAGCGAGGGCGTCGACGATGCCCTCGAGAAGCTCGCGCCCGGCCTCACCGGGCTGCAGACCGACACGTCGGTCTTCCGTCCCGCCGACGTCATCGACGAGGCGCTGGGCAACCTCACCACGGCGATCGTCATCGGCGCGCTGCTGCTCGTGCTGGCGCTCGTCGCGGTGCTCATGCGCTGGCGCACGCTGCTCGTCGTGCTCGCGACGATCCCGACGTCGCTCGTCGCCGCCGCGATCGCGCTCGACCTGCTCGGCGAGACGTTCAACGCGATCACGTTCGCCGGCCTCGCGCTCGCGCTGGCGGTGATCGTCGACGACGCGGTCTGCGGCGCGGAGAACGTCGCGCGGCGGCTTTCGCAGCGCCGCGCCGAGGATGCCCGCGTGCCGGTCGCCGCGACCGTGCTCGACGCCACGCGCGAGATCCGCTCGCCGCTGGGCTACGCCGCGCTCATCGCGCTGCTCGTCATCGTGCCGCTGGCGGTCATGGAGGGGCGCCCCGGCGCCTTCCTCGCCCCGCTGGCGGTCGCCTACGCCGTCGCGGTCGTGACCGCCACGGTCATGGCGCTGACGCTGACGCCGGCCCTGGCCGTCCTGCTCGAGCCCGACCAGGCCGGCTCCCCGCTGCTGGCGCGCGCCGGCGCGGTCTACCAGGCGCTGCTCGCCAAGGTGCTCACGCGGCCCGCGGCCGCGCTGGCGGGCGTCGCGGCGCTCGGCCTCGCGGTGGTCGTGGCCCTGCCGCTCATGGGGCTGTCGCTGCTGCCGGCGCTGAAGGACCGCAACATCCTCGTCCGCCTCGACGCCCCGGCCGGCACCTCGAACCCGCGGATGACGGCGATCGCCGGCGACCTGAGCCGCGACCTGCGCCGCATCTCCGGCGTGCAGAACGTCGGCGGCCAGGTCGGCCGCGCGGTCAGCGGCGATCGGATCGTCGACGTCAACTCGGCCGAGGTCGTCGTGAGCATGAAGCGCGGCGCCGACTACGACGAGACCCGATCGGCGATCGACGACGCCGTCGCCCGCGTCGACGGCGCGACCGCGCAGACGACGACGTACTCGGCGCAGAAGCTGCGCGACGTCGGCGCCGTGAAGAGCGGCGAGAACGACGCCACCGGCGACGGCCTCGGCGTGCTGACCGGCGCTGGCAAGCCGCTGACCGTCCGCCTGTACGGTCAGGACCTGGCGACGCTGCAGCGCGAGGCGGCTCGGGTGCAGCGCCTCATGAACGGCATCGACGGCGTCGCCGGCGCCACCGTCGAACGCCCGTCGACGCAGCCGACGCTGCGCATCGAGGTCGACCTCGACCGGGCGCGCCGCTACGGCGTCAAGCCCGGCGACGTGCGCCGCGCCGAGGCCATCCTCCTGCAGGGGATCCTCGTCGGCAGCACCTTCAAGGAGCAGAAGGTCTTCGACGTCATGGTCCAGGGCGACCCGAGGCTCGCCACGAGCCAGGCGGCCGTGCGCAACCTGCTCATCGACCGGCCCGACGGCGGCCACGTGCGCCTCAGCCAGGTGGCCGACATCCGCGTGGCGAGCACGCCGACGACGATCGAGCGCGAGGGCGTCTCGCGCAGGCTCGACATCGTCGCCGACGTCGACGGGCGCGGCGTGGGCGACGTCCGGTCCGAGGTCGAGGAGCGCCTGGCGGACCTGCCGCTGCCGCTGGAGTACCACGCCCGCGTCCTCGACCAGAGCCTCGCCGAGGAGATCAACGAGGGCCAGCTGATCGGCTTCGCGATCGCGGCCGCGATCGCGATGTTCCTGCTCATGCAGGCCGCCTTGCGCAGCTGGCGCCTGGCCGCGCTCGCCTTCCTGAGCCTGCCCGTCGCGCTGGCCGGCGGCGTCGCCGGCGCGCTCGTGCTCGGTGGATCGCTGACGCTCGGCGCGCTGGCCGGCCTGCTGGCACTGCTCGGCCTCGCCGCGCGCAACGCGATCGTGCTGCTGCGCCACCTCCAGCGCCTCGAGCAGGTCGAGGACGTCGGGTTCGGGGAGGAGCTCGTGCGGCGCGGCGCGCAGGAGCGGCTGGCCCCGGTCCTGGCCAGCGCGCTGGCGCTCGGCGCGGCGATGGCGCCGTTCGTCCTCATGGGCTCGCCGGCGGGGCTGGAGATCGTCCATCCGCTGGCCGTCGTCGTCCTGTGCGGCCTGGTCACCTCCTCGGCTCTGAGCCTCTTCGTGCTGCCCGCGCTGTACCTGCGCCTGGAGACCGGGCAGCCACGCCCGGTGCTCGACGCGCCGTCGCCGACCGACGTCCAGGAGGCCAGAGCGCTCGCGTTCGAGTACGGCGAGGGCTCGTCCGTCGAGACCCCGGCGCGATGAGCATCGGCGCGACGCTGCGCACGTCCGGCCGCCACGCCGCGGCGGCGCTCGCGGTGCTGGCCGCGGGAGCCGCGCTCTCGGCGTGCACCGAGGTCAAGACGGCGGACAAGGAGCACTACAGCCCGGCCACGGTCACGCCCGTGAAGGACGGGCCCGAGGGTCTCATGTCGGTCACGCTCACGCGCGAGGGCGCCGACCGCATCGACATCGCCACGGGCCGCGTCGCCCGCCAGGGCCGCCGCAAGGTCATCCCCTATGCGGCGCTGATGTACGAGAAGGACGGCAGCGCGTTCGTCTACACGAATCCCGGCGGGCTGACCTTCGTCCGCGCGCACATCGAGGTCGACCGCGTCGCCGGCGATCGCGTGCTCCTGCGCGAGGGTCCCGCCGCCGGCACGCGCGTGGTGACGACGGGAGCGCCGCAGGTCCACGGCGCCGAGCTCGAGTTCGGGGAGTACTGATGGCGGCGCACCGCCGGCGAGGGCGGGACTGATGCGCTGGATCGTCGGGCGCAGCCTGCGCTACCGCTGGCTGGTCATCTTCGTCGCGACGGGCCTGATGGTCTTCGGCGCGGTCTCGATCCCCGGCGCCAAGGTCGACGTCTTCCCGGAGTTCGCGCCGCCGCAGGTGGAGATCCAGACGATCGCGCTGGGCAACTCCTCCGCCGAGGTCGAAGAGCTCGTCACCGTCCCGATCGAGGAGGTCCTGCAGGGGATCCCGGGCCTGGACGAGCTGCGCTCGAAGTCCGTGTCGCAGCTCTCCTCGATCCGGCTCATCTTCGAGAAGGGCACCGACGAGACGAAGGCGCGCCAGCTCGTGCAGGAGCGCGTCGCGCAGGTCGTCCCGAACATCCCGACGTGGGCGAGCCCGCCGTGGATGATGCCGGCCGCCTCCGCGACGAGCCGGATCATGAAGATCGGCCTGAGCTCGAAGGAGCTCGATCTCACGGAGCTGTCGGCGATCTCCTACTGGACGATCCGCCAGCGCCTCATGCGCGTGCCGGGCGTCTCCTCGGTCGACATCTACGGCGAACGGCTCAAGCAGCGCCACATCCAGGTCGACCCCGCCAAGCTCGCCCGCTACGGCATCTCGATCGATCAGGTCATGGAGGCCGGCTCCGAGGCGCTGGACTCCGGCGTGCTGCAGTACGCCAAGAGCTTCACCGTCGGCCAGGGCGGCTTCGTCGAGTCCGGCGACCGGCGGCTGAACATCGAGAACGTCCAGCCGATCAAGGGCCCGGCAGACCTTGCGAAGGTGCCGGTCGCCAGGCGCGGCGGCCGGGTGCTGCGCATGTCGGACATCGCCGACGTCGTGCAGGACCACCAGGCGCTGTGGGGCGAGGGCGTCGTCAACGGCGGCCCGGGTCTGCTGCTGATCGTCCAGAAGTACCGTGGCGCGAACACGGTCGAGGTCACCAAGGGCGTCGACACGGCGCTGACCCAGCTCGAGGCGGGCCTGCCCGGCGTGGACGTCGACGCCGAGATCTTCCGGCCCGCGTCGTTCATCGAGCAGTCGATCGACAACCTCGGCAAGGCGCTGCTGATCGGCGTCCTGCTCGTGATCGTGATCATCATGGCCTTCCTCTTCGAGCTGCGGACGGCGTTCATCAGCCTGATCGCGATCCCGCTCTCGCTGCTTGCCGCCGTCCTCGTGCTCGACGTGCGCGACACGACGATCAACGTCATGGTCCTCGCCGGGCTGGTGGTCGCGATCGGGGTGGTCGTCGACGACGCGATCATCGACGTCGAGAACATCGTCCGGCGATTGCGCCAGGCCCGCGAGGCGGGCAACACGAGATCGACCTTCCGGATCGTGCTCGAGGCCTCCGTCGAGGTGCGCACCGCGATCACCTACGCGACGATCATCAACGTCGTCGCGATCGTCCCGGTGCTGTTCCTGACCGGTCTGTCGGGATCGTTCTTCCAGCCGCTCGTGCTCTCCTACGCGCTCGCCGTGCTCGTGTCGATGGCGGTCGCGATGACCGTCACGCCGGCCCTGTGCCTGCTCCTGCTCTCGCGCGGCATGCGCACGCGCGAGGCGCCGTTGCTGCGCGTCCTCAAGCGCGGCTACGGCGCGGCGCTCGCGGTGATCCTGCGCCGGCCCAGCCCCGCGATCGGCTTCGCGCTCGTCGCGACGATCGCCGGGCTTGCGATCTACCCCTCGCTGGGCTCGCAGCTGCTGCCGAACTTCAAGGAGCGCGACTTCCTCATGCACTGGCTCACCGAGCCGTCGACGAACGTCAAGGAGGAGTACCGCATCTCGGTCGCGGCCTGCCAGGACCTGCAGAAGATCCCCGGCGTGCGCAACTGCGGCTCGCACATCGGGCAGGCGCTGCTCTCAGACGAGGTCTACGGCGTGTACTTCGGCGAGAACTGGATCTCGATCGACAAGGACGCCGACTACGACAAGACGCTGGCCGCCGTCGCGCGCACGGTCGACGGCTATCCCGGCATGCAGCGCGACGTGCAGACCTACCTGCGCGAGCGCGTCAAGGAGGTGCTGACCGGCACGAGCGGCGCGATCGTCGTGCGCGTCTTCGGTCCCGAGCCGAAGGTGCTCGCCGAGCTCGCCGACGGAGTCGTCAAGCGCATCTCCGACACGCCCGGGCTCGTCGAGACGAACGCCGGGCTGCAGAAGGAGATCCCGCAGATCAACGTCGAGCTGGACCTCGAGAAGGCCCGCCGGTTCGGGCTCAAGCCGGGCGACATCCGGCGCCAGACGTCGGTGTACATCGGCAGCGAGGAGGTCAGCGACATCTTCGCCGGCGGCAAGGCCTTCGACGTCCACGTGTGGTCCAAGGCGTCCGCGCGCGACAGCTTCGACGACGTCGAGAACCTGCCGATCGACGTGCCGGGCGGCCGCAAGATCAAGCTGTCGGACGTCGCCGACGTCGCGATCGGGCCGAGCCCCAACGCGATCCTGCGCGAGCGGCAGTCGCGGTTGATCAACGTCGAGGCCAACGTCGCGGAGGACGCCGACCTCGGCGCGGCGGTCGACGAGGTCGAGGACCGGATGGACGGCTTCAGCTTCCCGGTCGGCTACCACGCCGAGGTCGTCGGCGAGGCCTCCGAGCTGACGGCGGCGCAGAGCCGGCTCGGGATCTTCGGCATCGCCGCGGCGATCGCCATCTTCCTGCTGCTGCAGGCGGCGTTCAGCAGCGCGCGGCTGGCGGCGCTGGCGTTCCTGCTGCTGCCGATCTCGCTCGTCGGCGGCGTGCTCGCGGTCAAGCTCGGCAGCGGCATCCTGTCGCTCGGCTCGCTCGTCGGCTTCCTGACGGTGTTCGGCATCGCCGCCCGCAACGGGATCCTCATGATCAGCCACTTCCAGCACCTCGAGCACGTCGAGCGCATGCCGTTCGGGCCGGAGCTCGTCCTGCGTGGCGCGAACGAGCGCCTCGCACCGATCCTCATGACGGCGCTCGCGACCGGCCTGGCGATCGTGCCGCTGGCCTACGCGGGCAGCATCCCGGGCCACGAGATCGAGCACCCGATGGCGATCGTCATCCTCGGCGGCCTGGCGACCTCGACGCTGCTGAACCTCTTCATCATCCCCTCGCTGTATCTGCGGTTCGCCAAGCCGCGCAGCGAGGTCCGGCGAAGCGCCGTGGCGTCACCGCCCGAGCCGGTGCAGGCGCCCGTCTCGACCGCGTGGCGCGCCGGGTGACCCGCCGTTTCGTCCGCCTGGGTCGCGGGCACCCTCACGCTGCTCTCAGAAGCGGCCGATAGAAGTCCGGCGACTGATCTGAAAGGAGGGCGGCGGTGACCTTCTCGGTGTTGATGTACGCGGTCGGCGGCTACGCGGCCGTCCTTCTCGCTGCGACGCTCGTCCTCGAGAAGGTGCGCGGGCCGGTGCCGCAATCGCCGCCCCTGCACACCGGCGGCCACGCGCGCCTGCACGCCTGGCCGCGGGACGCGGCCCGGCGGCGTCCGGTGGCGCACGAGGACGCGCTGCCGCTGCGCTCGGCGCAGCTGGCCACGCCGCCGCGACGCCGTCGGCCGGCGCCCACCTCCTGCCGGCGCTGAGCCGGCGCCGTCCGGCGTCAGCGCACGTGAAATCGGCGGCTGGCGACCATGCGTCCGGTGTACTGCGAGCCGGCGCCACTGCTTTTGGCTTAGGTGCTTGCAGCACCGGGCGCCCGGAAGCCGGTCCTGCAGCGGGGCAGCACAAGCGCTGCAACCGTCCAGGCGAGCGCAGCTGCGGCAAAGCGAGCAGTGGAGCCACCGGACCATTGGCTCAAGCGCGTGAACACTCGCAGCAAATTGGCGCCGCAGGCCACTCCGAGGAGCAGGCAGATGACAAGCCCGGTGATGCTTACGACCCACGCCCGAGTGCTGTAACCACTCGTGGCGCCGACTCGGTCGAAGAGAACGACGAGTCCGAGAATGAACATCCAGCACGCCATGAACGCGGCCAACACGAATCCGATCAACCGCTCGGCGAGAGCACGTTTCCAGAACCGCTTCATGTTCACGACAAGCTGGTGCACCACATGTGGTGTGTACCCCGCGCATCGGGCATAAGCGCTGGCGTCATGGTGATTGACGGGATGGCTGACCATCGACTCCGCGTCCACAGCCGCCCGCCAGGGGAGCCGGGCGGGGGCGGGACCATACGCTGACGGATCGCGGACACGTCCCACCACCGAACGGGACGCTGCTGGCCCGGCCGGCGCCACCGCTCTCGAAGCGTAAGCCCTACGACGACCCGAGCGGCTTGACCTGGCGCAGCAGCTCGGCGTTCTCGTCGCGGAAGCGCGCTTCCTTCTCGGCGCGCACCGTGTCCTCGATCGCCGAGATGTGCTGCTCCTCGCACGCGAGGTCGTCCCTCGTCCACTCCACCTCCAAGCGCTGCAGCTCGGCGAGCGCCGCGGCGTCGTAGGAGCCTTCGGGGGCGACCTGGCCCGGCGCGAGGACCTCGCCGACGATCTGCTCGAGGCGGCCGCGAACGGTGTCCTCCACGGCCTCGGAGTCCTCGAAGCTCTCGCCCGTCGCCGCGCGCATGCACGTGCGCCACTCCTCGTTGGCCTTCACCACGCGCTGATCGTTGACGATCGCGTCGTCGAGCTCGTCGAGCTCGCGCTGCAACGTCGTCAGCAGGCGCGTGCCGCCGAACGCCGCCT
This sequence comes from uncultured Actinomycetes bacterium, assembly GCA_963746165.1. Taxonomy (GTDB): domain Bacteria; phylum Actinomycetota; class Thermoleophilia; order Solirubrobacterales; family Solirubrobacteraceae; genus CADCVQ01. The sequence continues at coordinate 32,980 of CAVVAG010000021.1, forward strand.
CGGTCGCCGTGCGCGTGCAGCCGGCCAGCTCGCTGAAGTCGCCGTTGTCCACCGCGTAGGCGAAGGTCTGCTGCGGCCTGGCGCCGTTGAGCGTGCGGTCGTAGGCGCGCCGGTCGGCCTCGCCGAGCTGCGACCGGATGCGCGCGTTCGGGTCGCTCTGCGTCGAGCCCTTCCCGTAGAGGGTGGCGATCCCGTGCCCGTACGTGCGCTCGAACTCCTCGTCGCTCATGTTCGGCTTGCCGGTGAGCGCGGCCTGCGCGGCGACCGGGTCGCTCGGCACGTACTCGAAGCCTTCCGCCTTCATGCAGGCGGCGATCGCGTTCTCGACCTTCGCCTGTGCCGCGGCGATCCCGTTGCGGGTGAACCCGAGCTGCTCCTCGACGCCGGCGCCCGCGCCCGCGCCCGCCTGCGTGCGCGTGCCACCGCCCGCGTCGGCGTCGCTCGCGTCGCCGCCGCATCCCGCCGGCAGCGCGATCGCGAGCAGCGCCGCCAGGGCCGCGAACGGGCGCCTCGCCGAGCGGCGTGTCATGTCCCGGCCCGCAGCGCGTCGACCGGTTCCATGCGCGCGGCGCGGATCGCCGGATACGTGCCCGACAACAGCCCGATGAGCGCCCCCAGCAGCGGCGCTGCGAGCGGGATCCACGGATCGAGCACGGGCGTCCAGGTCCGCGCGGCGGAGATCGCGACGATCACGAGCGTGCCGATGCTCGCACCGATGATCCCGCCCAGCGCGCCCATCGCGCTGCTCTCGACGAGAAACTGCGCGGCGATGTGGCGGCGCGCGGCGCCGAGCGCGCGGCGCAGCCCGATCTCCCCGACCCGCTCGAGGACCGAGACGAGGGTGACGTTGGCGATGCCGATCGCGCCGACGAGCAGCGACACGCCGCCGAGCAGCACGAACAGCGCGTTGAGGTCGTTGCGGACCGCGCCGCGCAGCTCACGCGGATCGGGCGGCGCGGCGACCTTCAGCTGCGCCGCCTGCGTCGGTGCGAGTGCCAGCGGCGCCTGACGTGCGATCAGCTCGACGGCCCCGACGCGCGTCTCGATCTGCGCCAGGCCCGGTGCGGCGAGGCCGTACTCCCGCGCGGCCGTTCCCTCGGGCATGACCATCGCGCCGAGCAGCGACGGCTGGCGCTCGACGCTGTCGAGGATCCCGAGCACGACGTACAGCCGATCGTCGAGGAAGACCGCCGGCTGCTGGTCGACCCGCGTGATGTTCAGGCGCCGCGCCGCGTTGGGACCCAGCACGACGACGCGATCGGCGCGCGCGGAATGGCCCGCGTCGGGCACCCGCCCGGTCTGCAGCTTCGCGCGCACGGCGCGCCACAGGCCCGGCGAGGCGGCCTTGACGGGGACCTGGAAGCGCGTCTGGCCGACCGGGTCGTCGACCGGGACGGAGCTGACGAGCTGGCCGCCGACGTCGACGTCCGACAGCGTCCCGGCGGCCACGACGCCGTTGAGGCGCTGGAGGCGGTCCTCGCCGCGGAACGGCAGCACGCTGGCCGCAGTCCGCGCGCCGCGACGCGCCGGCGAGACGACGATGTCCGTCGAGGCCACCTCGTCGAAGTGCCCGACGATCTGGTGCGAAGCGGTCTTCGAGAGGCCGAGCGTCGCGACGAGGGCCGCCACGCCGACCACGGTGCCCAGCACGGTCAGGGCCACGCGCGCCGGTCGCGCGAGCAGCCCCGCGCCCGCCTCCGCGAGCAGATCGCGCAGGGGCAGCCGCGGGCGCTCGGGCGCGCCCATCAGGCCTGCTCTCGCAAGCGCCCGTCGATGATGCTCGTGCGCCGCGGCATCCGCGCCGCGACCGCCTCGTCGTGCGTGATGAGCAGCATCGTCATGCCGTCGGCGACGAGCTCGTCGAAGAGCTCGAGCATCGCCGCCGTGTTCCTGGAGTCGAGGTTGCCGGTCGGCTCGTCGCAGAGCAGCAGGCTCGGCGCGCCGGTCAGCGCCCGCGCGATCGCCACCCGCTGCTGCTCGCCGCCCGACAATTTCACCGGCAGGAAGCCGGCGCGGTCGGCGACGCCGACGCGCTCGAGCGCGGCGAGGGCCCGTTCGCGGCGCCCCTCGCGCGGATCGCCGCGGTAGACCTCCGACAGCATCACGTTCTCGACCACCGTGCGATGCGCGAGCAGGTTGAAGGTCTGAAAGACGAAGCCGAGCAGCCGGCCGCGCAGCGCGCTGAGCTCGTCCTCGGTCAGCAGCGAGACGTCGTTGCCGTCGATCAGGCAGCGCCCGCTCGTGGGCCGGTCAAGGCAGCCGACGATGTTCAGCAGCGTCGACTTGCCCGAGCCCGACGGGCCGACGATCGCGATCGCGTCGCCGCGCTCGACGACGAGGTCGACGCCGCGCAGCGCCTGGACGGGCGGGTCGGCCCCGTAGGTGCGGCTGACGTTGCGCAGGGCGACGACCGGCGGCCGGGTCGCGAGGGCCAGGCCGCGGCGGGCGTGCGACGCGACGCCCCGGTCACGGGCCACGGAAGGTGCCCTGGGCGCCGCCGGTGGGCGTCGCGTCCGGCTCGCGCGGCGCGGGCGGCGCCGGGGGCTCGGTGGTCGTGGTGGTGGTGGGCCCGCTCGTCGCCGGTGCGCCCGCACCCGCACCCGCGGCAGCGCCCCCGCCGGACGCGGCGCTCGGCGTCGTGCTCGCGCCGGCGGGCGTCACCGGGATCGCGGAGCCGTTCGCCGCCTTCGCGGCGGCCGCGCCGCCGCCGGAGCCGATCACGACGCGATCGCCCTCCTTCAGCGCGCCCGCGGTGCGCGGCGAGACCTCGACGAAGCCCTGTGCCCGCAGCCCCGTGCGCACGTACACGAGCTCCGGTTCCGTGCCACGGTCGACCTGCACCCGCTCGCGCCCGTCGGCGCCGACCGAGAGCGCGTTGACCGGTACCGCCAACACCTCGCCGTCGGTGCTCTGCACGGAGATCGACAGCTTCACGGAGGCGCCCACCAGGGCGGCCGGTGCGTTGAAGGGCGTGACCTCGAAGTACGTGCGGCCAGGGTCGAAGTCGGGGTTCGTGCCCGGCTTGTCGGCCACCTGCGCCACCCGTCCGCCGATCGCGATGCGCAGATCCTGCTCCTCGATGCGCACGCGGTCGCCGCGGCGCACGAGGTCCTTCTCCTGCGGCGACAGCGAGGAGTCGATCGCCAGCCGCGTGTTGCTGACGGTCATCAGCGCGCCGCTGAGCGGGGTGCCGGCGCGCGCGGCGACCGAGTCCACCCGCACGGGCGTCTGCGCGAAGAACAGGATCTCGTCGGCGGGCACCTGCACGCCGCTGCGCGACGCGATGCGGGTGTACTCGCCCTGCACGCGGCGCAGCTCGGCGATCGCGGCGGCGACGGCGTCGTTCTCGGCGCGAGGCGCCGTTCCCCGGCCGAGGAGGATCGCGACGCGCTCGCGCGCCAGCCGGTACTTGCCCACCAGCGCCGAGACGGTGCGCGTGTTCTCGGCGGCGTCGGCGCGCGCCAGCGCCAGGTCGCGCTGCGCCTTGCGGCCGTCGTCGCGCGCCTTGCGGACGGACTCGTCGAGCACCTCCTGGGCCGCCGCGCGCGCCTGCTCGGCGGCGGTCAGATCGGCGCGGGCGCTCGCCATCGCCGCCAGCGCGGCGCGCAACGCGGTGCTCGCGGCGGCTCGCTCGGCCTCGGCATCCGGTGGCAGCGTGTTGACGTCGCGCTGCGCGTCGTCGCGCGCGCCCGTTGCCTCGTTGAGCGCGTTCTGCTTGGCGGTCACCTCGACCTGCGCCGCCGCCAGCTCGCGGCGCGCGGTCGCGTCGCCGCGACGCTCTTGGCGCTGGGCGATCGCCAGCAGGTCGCGGGCCTCGGCGATGCGGGTCCGGGCGCCGACCACCGCCGCGCGAGCGGCCGGGATCGACTCGGCGACGGCGGCCGCGTCGAGCTGTGCCTGGTTGACCTCGGCGCTGGCGCCACGCAGCGCCACGCGCATCTGCAGCAGCGCGTCGGTCGCCGTGGCGACCGCGCTCGCGGCCGCACTCAGACGCTCTGCCTGCGCCTCGGTGAGGCCGAACGGCGCCGCGTCGTGGCTGCGGTACAGCGCCGCGACCGCCGCCCCGGTCGCGCCGTCGTAGCGGCCGTCGACGGGTCCGGGGAGATGACCCAGACGCGCCAGCCCACGCTCGAGCTGTCGCACGTCCTCGCCGCTGTCGCCGGGGCCGAGATCGCGATGCATCGGCGTCTCGCCGCGGAGCACGAAGACGGGCCGGCCGGAGACGGTCAGCCCGACGGCGCCGTCACGCAGGCGGCTGTCGGGCCGCGGCGCCCGCGACACGATCTGTGCGTTGTTCTTCAGGCCGGAAACCGGCAGCGCGACCTCCTGCGGCTTGCCGTAGCGCACGGTCCCGCGCACGATGACCTCCGTGGCCAGCGCGCGCAGCTCGACCGGCGCGGTGATGAGCGAGGCGGCCGGTGGCGCCGTGTCGGACGCGACCTGCGCGGGCGACCTGATCTGGCGGGCCGCCGCCCAGCCGATGGCCGCGACCAGCACGACGCCGATCAGCGCGGCTGCGGCTATCCGTGCGTTGCCTGCCAACTTGATCGAGCCCACGTCGTGCAGAACCTCGCACACGCAAGATGAGGGAAAGATGAGGGTGCGGGGCCCCCCGATCGCGCGGCGCAGGCCGCGAAACGAGCGCTAGGAAAGAGCCTCGGATGTCGCCGCGGGTTGCGCCCGGCGCGCGTGCGCGCCGCCGTCCCAGCGCACGAGCTCGGGCTCGCCACGCTCGGGCAGCGGGATCTCGATCGTGTCGAAGTCGCGCGGGACCTCGGTGGCGGCGAAGACGGCGCGCGCCTCGTCGCGGATCTCGCCCCCGGAATAGCGCGACGACAGGTGCGTCAGCGCCAGCAGCCGGACCTCGGCGTCGGCGGCCACCTGCGCCGCCTGGCGCGCCGTGCTGTGCAGCGTCGCCGTGGCGCGGTCGGCGTCCTCGTGCAGGAACGTCGCCTCGTGCACGAGCAGGTCGGCGCGATGAGCGGCCACGACGACCGCGTCCGTCGGAGCCGTGTCGCCGGTCACGACGACGCGGCGACCGGCGCGCGGCGCGCCCATGACCTGCTCGGGCGCGACGCCGGCGATCGTCTCCCCGCGCTGCACGCGCCCGAAGTCCGGGCCCGGCGTGACGCCGAGTCGCTCGGCCAGATCGGCGTCGAAGCGCCCCGGCCGCGCATCCTCGACGAGCGCGTAGCCGAAGGCGGTGCCGCGGTGACGCACCGCGAACGGCACGATCTGCAGGTCGTCGCGGCGGACCGGCTCGTCGGGCTCGAGGTCGCGGATCGTCAGGCCGTAGCGCGGGCGGCCGTAGACCGGGCGCATGCGCTCCAGCAGCGCGCTCGTGCCGGGCGGCCCGTGGACCGTCAGCGGCTTCTCGCGATCGCGCAGCTCGAAGGACTTCAGCATCCCCGGCAGCCCGAGCCAGTGGTCGGCGTGCAGGTGCGTGAGGAACACGTCGGTCAGGTCGGCGAGGCCGACGGAGCGCACGAGCTGGCGCTGCGTGCCCTCCCCGCAGTCGATCAGGATCCGCTCGCCGCCGCGCTTGACGAGCAGCGCAGGGAGCCCCCGGCGAGCGGACGGAACCGACCCCGCGGTGCCCGCGAAGAAGAGCGAGAGATCCATTGCGGCGAGAGTACTGCGGGTGGGTAGGGTCCCCCCATGCTGCGCGAACCGTTGCGCGAGGGCGGCACGCTGCTCAAGGAGTTCCGCGCCTTCATCCTGCGCGGCAACCTCGTCGACCTCGCGGTGGCCGTCGTCATCGGCACGGCCTTCACCGCGGTCGTCACGGCGATGGTCAAGTACCTCATCACGCCGCTCATCGCCGCGATCGGAGGGCAGTCGGACTTCTCGGACCTGAAGTTCACGATCCGCGGCAGCGACTTCCTCTACGGCCAGTTCCTCAACGCGCTGCTGACGTTTCTCATCGTCGCCGCCGTGGTCTTCTTCTTCGTCATCAAGCCCGTCAACGCGCTCATGGAACGCTTCAAGCCCGACACGCCCGTCGACGTGAAGACACGGCCGTGCCCGGAGTGTCTGAGCGACATCCCGATCGCGGCCAGCCGGTGCGCGTTCTGCACCTCGCGCGTGCCGGCGCCGGCCCCTGCCGAACCGGGGTAGCGGCTCGCGCACGTGTAACCGCGGGGTGCCTCCGGTGTCTTGTCGACCAATGGTCAACAAGCTTCGGGAGGGCAGCATGGATTCGCTCGCATGCAGGGCACGGGCCGCGGGACGGTGGGCGTGGCAGCACTTCCGCCTCGTCGCGGGCATCGCGCTCGTCGTGGGCCTGACGCTGACGCTGGCCGCCAACCGCGACGCGATCGCCGCCGTCGAGTGGTCGATCGACCCGCTCACGCTGGCGGGCGCGCTGGCCCTGCTGGCGGTCGCCCCCCTCGCCCAGGCGCTGACCCTGCGGATCGCGCTGCGGCGGCTGGGCGCCGGCGCTCCCCGCGTGGCGACGCTGCGGATCTGGGCGCGCTCGTTCCTGCTGCGCTACGAGCCCAGCGGCGCGGTCGGCTTCGTCTACCGCGTCCGTGAGCGCGAGCGGCTGCAGGCCACCACGCCCCAGGTCCTCAGCGCGAGCGGCTACGAGCAGCTGGCCGCCCTCACGGCCGGCGCGCTCGTCGCGGTCACGGCGTTCGCGGCCGCCGGCGGCAGGCCGCCGCTGATCGCGCTGCTGATCGCCGCCGTGCTGCTCTGCGCCGCGATCGCCGCACGGCCGGCGCTGCTCGGGGACCGGCTCGCCCGCTGGGCGGCGCGGCGCGGCGTGACGGTGGCCGGCCCGCTGCGCGGCCGCACGCTCACGCTGATGATCGCCGTCAACGCCGCCGGCTGGACGGCGAGCGCGGCCGGCGCCGCGCTGCTGGCCGGCGGTCTGCTCGGGGCCGCCGCGCCGAGCCTGTCTCTCCTGCTCGGCGCGTTCGCCCTCTCGAGCGTCATCGGCGCGCTCATGCCGCTGCTGCCCGCCGGGCTCGGTCCGCGCGACGCGGCGCTGACGGTCGCGCTCACCCCGGTCCTCGGGCCGGGCGCCGCCACGCTGCTCGCGCTCGCGCTGCGCGTCGTGTCCTTCGGTGCGGAGCTGCTGGCGGTGGCCGTGGCCGAGCTGTCTGCCCTCGTGCTGGCACGCCGCGAGCGCACCGCGGCGGCGGCCACCGCGACGCGTGGCGAGGTTGCTGCCTCATGCGCAGCAGAGGCGCCACGCAGCCGCGCGGCCGACCCGCGCACGATCGTCGTCGTCCCGACCTACGACGAGCGCGAGTCGCTGCCGCTGTTCCTCGAGCGGTTTGCGCCGACGGGCTATGAGCTGCTGATCGTCGACGACAGCTCGCCCGACGGCACCGGCGACCTCGCCGAGGAGCTCGCCGCGACGCGGCCGTGGATGCACGTCCTGCACCGTCCCGAGAAGGACGGTCTCGGGATGGCGTACCGCGCGGGCTTTCGCTGGTGCCTGGAGCGCGGCTACGAGGTCATCGGCCAGATGGACTGCGACCTCTCGCACCCACCCGAGAAGCTCGCCGAGATGCGCGCAGCGCTGCTCGAGCAGGATGCGGGCCTCGTGCTCGGCTCGCGCTACCTGCCCGGCGGCGGCACCGACGGCTGGAGCGCCACCCGCCTGGCCATGAGCCGCATCGGCTGCAGCGCCTCGCGTCTCGCGCTCGGCCTGCCGTTCTCCGACCTCAGCGGCGGGTTGAAGATGTGGCGCGCCGAGACCCTCGCGGCGATCGACATGGACGAGCTGCTGAGCGCGGGCTATGCCTTCCAGGTCGAGACGACCCAGCTCGCCCACCTGGCCGGCGCGCGGATCGCCGAGGTGCCGTTCGTGTTCTCCGAGCGGGTCGCGGGCGCGTCGAAGATGACGCTGCGGATCTCCCTGGAGGGCATCCGCGTCACCCTCGCCCTGCGCCGCCACCATCGCCCGTCACGCGAGCGCGGCCTGCTGCAGGCCTTGTAGCCTGGGCCACGCACGCGCCCGTAGCTCAGTGGATAGAGCGCTCGCCTCCGGAGCGAGAGGTCGCAGGTTCAAATCCTGCCGGGCGTGCTGGCGGCGCGCGGCGCACGCCATCCGCCCGGGAAACGGCTCGCCCTCCGGCCGGCTGGGAGGACGCGCCGCCGGACGGCGGGCGGGCGCGCGACGGCTCCTGTTAGGTTGCCCTTACACATGACCTTGCACGCGCAGTCGGTCTCCTTCGCCTACGGCCATCACGAGGTGCTGCGCGGCCTGGACTGCGAGCTCGCCGACGGCGCCATCACCGCGATCGTCGGAGCCAACGCCAGCGGCAAGTCGACGCTGCTGCGCGCAATGGCGCGGTTGATCGAGCCGCAGTCGGGCGCGGTCCTGCTCGACGGCACGCCGATCGGCAGGATGCCCACGCGCGAGGTCGCGCGCCGCGTCGGCTTCCTGCCGCAGGCCCCGATCGCCCCCGAGGGCCTGACCGTCGGCGACCTCGTCGCCCGCGGCCGCTATCCGCACCAGCGCCTCGGCCGGCCGCAGTCCGCGCACGACCGCGAGCGGATCGAGTGGTCGCTGTCGGCGACCGCCACGACAGACCTGCGCGAGCGCCCGCTCGACCAGCTCTCGGGGGGTCAGCGCCAGCGCGTGTGGATCGCGATGGTGCTCGCGCAGGACACGCCGGTGCTGCTGCTCGACGAACCGACGACGTACCTCGATCTCGCCCACCAGCTCGAGGTGCTCGACCTGCTCGCGGAGCTCAACGAGCGCGACGGGCGCACGATCGCGCTCGTCCTGCACGACCTCAACCAGGCCTGCCGCTACGCCCATGTGCTCGTCGCGATGCGCGACGGCGTCGTCTACGCCGCGGGCCCGCCGGCGCAGATCGTCGACGCCACGCTGGTCGCCGACGTCCTGGACCTGCGTGCCGAGGTCATCGCCGATCCCGTCAGCGGCGCGCCGCTGTGCATCCCGCTCGACCGCGCGGCCCGCGCGCGCGACACCATCCGCGCCGGCACCGCGCCCGCCCGCCCGGTCACGCCGCCGCCAGCCGCCCGCGCCACATCATCCAGCTGAGATAGGGCGCGCCGATCATCGCGACCACGAGCCCCGACGGGATCTCGGTCGGCGGGAAGAGGATCCGCCCGAGCGCATCGGCGGTGGCCAGGAGCGTGGCGCCGACGAGCATCGCGACCGGCAGCAGCCGCCGGTGGTTGCCGCCGGCGACGAGGCGCGCCGCGTGCGGGGCGAGCAGGCCGACGAAGGCGATCGCGCCGGTGACGGCGACGGCCGCGGCGGCGAGCGCGGCGCCCACCGTCAGCAGCGCCGCTCGGGCGGGCCCCACCCGCAGGCCGAGCGTCGTGCCGAGCTCGTCGTCGAGCATGAGCACGTCGAGCCGGCGGACCGAGAGCGCGGCGAGCGGCAGCAGCACGAGCGCCGGGATCGCCAGCAGCTGCAGCTCGCTCCAGCTCTGCGCGTAGGTCGATCCGGCCAGCCAGGTCACCGCGACCGAGGCCGCCGGCTCGGCGTTGAGCACGAGCAGCGTCGTCACCGCCAGACAGGCGGCGCTGACGGCGAGGCCGACGAGCGCCAGGCGCTGCGGCGAGCCGCGGCCGGACCCGGCGAGGACGAGCACGAGCATCATCGCGGCGACGCCGCCGGCGAAGGCGGCGAACGGCAGCACCCCGCGCGGCGCCGCCGGCAGCGCGAGCAGCACGACGAACGCCGCCACCGAGGCGCCGCCGGTGACGCCCACGAGCTCGGGCCCGGCGAACGCGTTGCGCACCGCCGCCTGCAGGACGACGCCCGACGCCGCCAGGCAGGCGCCGGCGAGCAGCGCCACGCACAGCCGCGGCGCCCGCAGCTCCAGCACGAGGTCGCCCAGCCCCTCCCCCGTCCCGAAGATCGAGCGGACGATCTCGCGCGGGCCGGCCGACAGCTCGCCGAGGCAGAGGCTCGCGAACGCCGCCGCGAGCGCGACGACGACGGCCAGCGCGACGCCCCGCGGGCGCCAGCGCGCGGCGCTCGCCGCGGCGTCGACGACGGGCGCGCCGCCGTCGCGCAGGCGCTTGGCCGCGGCGATCAGGACCGGCGCGCCGACCAGCGCGCAGATGACCCCGGCGGGGGTCTCCTCGTCGAGGCCGAACAGCAGCCGGCCGACGACGTCGGCGCCGACGACGATCGCCGCGCCCCAGGGGATCGCGATGAGGAGCTGCACGGCATGGCCGCGCGGGCGCGCCGCGCGGGCGATCGCGGCCGACAGCACGCCGACGAACGCGATCGGCCCCGCCACGCCGACGGCGACGGCGGTCAGCAGCGTGGCCGCGACGACCGCCAGCAGGCGGGTCACGCCGTTGCGCAGGCCCAGCGCCCGCGCCGTGCTCTCGCCGAGGGCGGCGACGTCGAGCGCGCGCGCGAGGCCGAAGCAGGCGACGAGGACGACCGCGCCGATCAGCACCCCGGCCCGGACCTGGCCCCAGCCCGACTGCAGCAGGCTGCCCGCGCCCCAGAGGAACATCCCGCTCGTCTCGGTCTCCTTCAGCAGCTGGATCGCCGCGCTGACCGCCGCCAGCGCCAGGCTGATCGCCATGCCCGCGAGCACGATCCGTACCGGCGCTGCACCCGCGACCGAGGCGATGGCGCCGATCAGCAGCGCGCCGAAGACCACCCCGGCGAAGGCGACGGCGATCGTCGAGACGCCCGGCGCGAGCGACGAGTATGCGGTCGTGGCCGTCACCGCGAGCGTTCCGCCCGCGGTCAGCCCGAGCGTGGCCGGCTCGGCCAGCGGGTTGCGGGTGATCGCGATCAGCAGGACGGCCGCCGCGCCGAGCGCGGCGCCGGCGACGATGCCGGACACGGCCCGCGGCAGGCGCACGTCGCGCACGAGCGAGCTCTCCAGCGTGCCGCGGTCGTGCAGCACGGCGTCGAGCACCGTGTGCAGCGACAGGCCGCCCGCGCCCTGCGCGATGTCGGCGACGACGGCGGCGAGCAGGAGCCCGAGCCCGGCGGCCGCGAACAGGCAGGCCCGCCGCGTCATCGCCGGCCGTCCGTCACGCTCTAGGTCAGCGCGGCGGTCACACGCTGCGCGAACACCTTCGCGGAGAGCGGCCCGCCGAACAGCCACGTGTTGCCCTGCAGCTTGCGCACGCGGTTCTTCCTGACCATGTCCAGGCGCTTGTAGGCGTTCTGGGCCGTGAAGCGCTTGATCTGCGCGGCGAACGGGCTCGGGTAGACGAACGCCAGCCAGCCGCTCTGCACCTGTCGCAGCGCCTCGACGCCGGTCGTGGTGAAGCCGAAGCGCTGCGGCGAGCCCGACCACGCGCTGCGCAGGCCGAGCCGGCGCAGGATCTCCGCGGCGGCCGAGTTGCTTGTGAACAGGCGCAGGGCGGGCGAGCCGGCCGTGCCGCCGGGCGTGGCGACGGTGACCCGCACGCCATCGCGGTTGGCGCGCGCCAGGCGCTTGCGCAGGTCGGAGAACGTCGAGCTCATGCCGCGCAGCACGGCCTCGCCGCCCTTCGGCTTGCCGACCGCCTTGGCGATCTTGCGAAAGTCGCTGACCATGGCGCTGAAGTGCGAGCCACCGGGATACGGGTTCGTCTCGACGACCCTGGCGATCTTGCGCAGCGACTTGAGGTTCCGTCCGCCGCGGTAGCCGGGAATGATGATCAGGTCCGGCTTGAGCTTGGCGATGCGCTCGATGCTCGGCTCCTGGCGCGTGCCGACATCGGTGATGCCGCCCGGCAGCCCGACCGACACGTACGTGCGGTAGCCGCCCAGGTCGGCGCCGCCGACCGGCTTGACGCCCAGGGCGCGGAGGTTCTCCAGCGCGTCCCATTCGAGCGCGACCACGCGCTTGGGCGCGGCCTGCGCCGCGGGTGCGATCAGTACGGCGGCGAGCGACGAGAGCACGAGGACGGGCAGGAGTCGGCGGATCATCGCGGTCCTCTTTCGGCAGGAGATCATCGGTGCAGGGTCAGGTCGCGCCTGGCAGCCTTGCCGGCGACGGGGGTCAGCGTCGCGCGCACGCGCAGCGTCCGGCGCGTGTTCATGAGCGCCCGGGCGGCGCGGCTGAGCGTCATGCGGGCGGTCTTGCGCGCGCCCGCGGCGATGCTGTAGCTGACGGGCGGCGCGACGACGAGGATCCGCGCGCGCCCGGCGATCCGCACCGGCGCGACGGAGCGCAGGGCGATCCGGCCCCGGCACGTCCCCGCGCCGGCCGGGCAGGCGATGGCGACGCGCACGCCCGCGCCGACGCGCTTGAGCGTCGCCGAGACGACGCGTGCGGTCGGTGCGGCGGACGTGGCGGGCGGCACCGGGCCGTCCGCTTCCAGCGTCGCGAACGGCGGTGCGAGCGCGGGCGTGAAGGTCTGAAACGGGGCCACGGTGCTGCCGGGCTGGCAGTCCATGACGAAGCGCAGGTTCGCGAGCTTGGGCTTGACGAGGATGCTGCCGGCGACGGGAACGAGCTGGTCGTTGAGCCCGACCGGCAGGCTCGGCAGCGAGCCCGGCCCAGCCTGGGCGAACGTGACGGGCACGTCGCCGGTGACCGCCCACTGCGTGTCGGGGATCGGGATCCGCACGACGATCGGCGTGCCCGAGACGAAGGCGCCGCTCTTGGCGATCCTGATCCTCGTCGAGGCCGTGACGCTGAGCTCGCGGACCTGCGTCGCGGGCGTGGCGCCGGTGGCCGCGATCGCGACCCAGACCTTGGACGGGATCAGGTTCAGACCCGCCTTGAAGATGCCGAGGTCATAGCCGGTCTTCGGCAGCGACGGCGGCAGCGTGGCCGAGAGGAAGGCGCCGGACAGCGTCGCGGCGGTGCCGGGCAGGGCGTCGCGCGGGGAGCCGCTGCCGCCGAGCGTGACGAGCTGGTCGCGGTACTCGTTGTTGACGCTGTACAGGCAGGCGTTCGTCGTGTTGACGGTCGCCGCCTGCCCGGGTGTAGCGGCCAGCGCGGCCAGCCCGCCGGCGGCGAACGCGGCGAACCTCCGTGCGTGCATTCTCATCGAAGTCTGGCCCCTCCCCCGCGTCGCGACATGGCAGGCGCCCCAGGGATGCGTCCACGGGCCGCCCTGGTAGCATTCGTTAGGACACCCTAACAGACCAAAGGCGAGGGTCCTTGACGCAACGTCGGTGCAATTTCGACGCCTCCTTTTCGGCCTCCGGCAAACGCTCCAGGCCGCGTTCGCGCCCGCGGTCGAGGACTATCATCTGCGCTGTGGCGCACGCGCACGGGCACTCCGTGGAGGACTACCTCGAGGCGATCTACTTCCTGGTGTCTCCGATCGGGGAGTACCAGCCCGCCGAGGGCTCGCCCGCGAACGCGGCGCGGGTCGCGGAGATGCTCGGCGTCTCGCGCGCGGCCGTCGGCGAAATGCTCAAGCGGCTCGGGAGCGACGGGCTGCTCAAGCGCGACGGCGGGCGCGAGCTCGTCTTCACCGACGAGGGCCGCGAGCGCGCCGAGCAGGTGGTCCGCAACCACCGCATCATCGAGCGGTTCCTGACCGACTTCCTCGGCTACAGCCCGGCCGGCGCCCACGAGCACGCCGACGACCTGGGCGACGCCTTCACGACGGACATGATCGAGCGCATGAACGAGCGCCTCGGCTTTCCCGACCGCTGCCCGCACGGCTGGCCGATCTCGCCGGAGGACGAGCGGCGGGAGAACGCGGGCCTGCAGGCGCTGTCGGACCTCACGAGCGGCGATCGCTGCGAGATCATGCGCCTCGTCGAGCACGACGGAGACCTGCTGCACTGGTACTACGACGAGGGCTTCGTGCCGGGCACGGAGCTCGCCGTGGTCGACGTCCAGCGGGCAGCCGGTCACCTGAAGGTCGCGCTCGGAGACGGGCCCGAGCGCGTGATCGCCGAGAAGGCCGCGCGCGGCCTGATCGTGCGCACCGGCACCGCGTAGGCCGCAGCGCGCAGCCACGCCGGCGGCCACATCGCTTCGTCCGCGTCCGCGCGCGAGGCACGAGATGCATCGTCAGGCGCGGGCCTGCCTGTTAGGTTTCCCTAATCCATGAGCCACCCGGCGTCCGCATGTAAGGCCCTCCTGATTTCACACCTGAGGGCGGGTTGGTGAGCGTGAGCATGCCTGTGCCGTCTGCGGAGCCCCCGCCCGACGAGCTGCAGGCGGCACGCGGGCATCGCCGCGAGTCCTCCGCCCGCACGTACTCGCGCCGCCTGCCGATCGCGCTCGTCGGCGGTGCGGGCGTCCACGTGCGCGACAGCGCCGGCCGCGTGTACCTCGACTGCCTCGCCGGGGCCGGCGCGCTGGCCCTCGGCCACGGCCATCCGGCGGTCGTCGCCGCGCTGCGAGACGCGCTCGACTCCGGGATCCCGCTCACGACGCTCGACCTCGACACGCCCCTGCGTGACGCGTTCGTCGAAACCCTCTTCGCCGTGCTGCCGCCGGCGCTGCGCGGCGGCCGGATCCAGTTCTGCGGTCCCACCGGATCCGACGCAGTCGAGGCGGCGGTCAAGCTCGCGCGCACGGCAACGCGGCGCAGCGGCGCGATCGCCTTCGGCGGCGCCTACCACGGGATGACGCAGGGCGCGCTTGCGCTGTCCGGCGCGCACGCGCCCAAGGCGGCGCTCGGCGCGCTCGGCGCCGACGTGCAGCACCTGCCGTTCCCGTCGTCCTATCGCTGCCCGTTCGGGGAGGGCGGCGAGCGCAGCGCCGAGCTGTGCGCCCGGGCGCTGCGCTGGGCGCTGACCGACACGCACAGCGGGATCCTGCCGCCGGCGGCGATCCTCGTCGAGCCGGTCCAGGGCGAAGGTGGCGTGCACCCGGCCCCGGCGTCGTTCGCGCGCGCCCTGCGGACCGCCGCCGGCGAGGCCGGCTCCGTCCTGATCGCCGACGAGGTCCAGACGGGCCTGGGCCGGACCGGCTCCCTATGGGGCTCGGACGACATCGGCCTCGATCCCGACGTGCTCGTCCTCTCCAAGGCGATCGGCGGCGGCCAGCCGCTGGCGGTGATCGTCTATCGCGACGGGCTGGACGCATGGGAGCCGGGCGCCCACGCCGGCACCTTCCGCGGAAACCAGCTCGCGCTGGCCGCCGGCGCGGCGACGATCCGCCACGTCGTCGATCACGACCTCCCCGCCCGGGCGGCGTCGCTCGGCGAGCGCCTGCTCGACGGCCTGCGCGAGCGAACCGCCGGCCTCCCGGTCGTCGGCGACGTCCGCGGTCGGGGCCTCATGGTCGGCGTCGAGCTCGTCGATCCGGAGCGCGCCGATGCCGACGGGCTGCCGCAGCCCGACGGCAGGCTGGCCAGCGCCGTGCAGCGCGCGATGCTCGACCTCGGCGTGCTCGTGGAGATCGGCGGCCGTGACGGCGCCGTCGTGCGGTTCCTGCCGCCGCTGATCATCGAGGCCGAGCACGTCGAGCGGATCGCCGAGACGTTCGGCAAGGCGGTCTGGAGCGCATGGCGGGCGACGTGACGGCGGTCGCCGCCGGAGCGCCGCTGTTCCTCGGCGCCGGACCCCGGTCCGGCGAGCAGCTGCGCGGCCATGCCCTCGCCGTCGCCGACGCGGTCGCCGGCGCCTACGCGCACGACCGCCCGTTCTCCGGCGCCGATCCGCTGGAGCTGGCCGCGGCGATCGGCGCGATCGATCCATGTCCTGAGGAGGGCGTCGCGTTCGCGGAGCTGCTCGCCCACCTCGGCGAGACGGTGCTCGCCCACGGCGTCAACGTCGCCGACCCCCGCTGCGCGGCGCACCTGCACTGCCCCACGCTCCTGCCCGCCGTCGCCGCCGAGCTGGCGATCGCCGCGACGAACCAGTCGCTTGACTCCTTCGACCAGGCGCCGGCGGCGACCCTCGTGGAGGACCACCTCGTCCGCTGGCTGGCGGCGACCCTCGGGCTCCCGCGCGGCTCGGGCGTGCTGACCAGCGGCGGCACCGCCTCCAACCTGCTCGGGCTGCTGCTCGCGCGCGAGCGAGCCTGTGCCCGCGTGGACGGGCATGCGGCCGGCGCCGGGCTGCCCGCGCGACATGTGCGCTGGCGGATCGTCGCCTCGCAGGCGGCTCACGACAGCGTGCGCCGCGCCGCCGCCGTCCTGGGTCTGGGCGCCGACGCCGTCGTCCCCGTCGCGACCGACCGCTCCGGGAGCATGGACGTCGCCGCGCTCGACCGCGAGCTCGCCGCGCTCGCGGCCGCGGGCCGGGAGCCGATCGCGATCGTGGCGACCGCCGGCACCACGGACCTCGGCGCGATCGACCCGCTGGCCGAGGTGGCCGCGCGCGCACGCGCGTGGGGCGCGTGGCTGCACGTCGATGCCGCCGTGGCCTGCGCCTTCGCCCTGTCGCCCCGGCTGGCGCCCCTGCTCGACGGCCTGGAGCAGGCCGATTCGATCACCGCCGACCTGCACAAGCTGTGGTTCATGCCGATCGGCGCGAGCGCGCTGCTCGTGCGCGACGTCACGCTGCTGGACGCCGTCCATCACCACAGCGACTACCTCAACCGCGCCGACGACGAGGCCGAGGGCGTGCTGAACCTCGTCGGGCGCTCGCTCGACACGTCGCGGCGCTTCGACGCGCTGAAGATCCTCGTCGGGCTGCGCAGCACGGGCCGGCGGCGGATGGCCGCGATGGTCGAGGGCCTCGTCGACCTGGCGGCGGCGGCGGCGCGGGCCGTCGACGATCACGACGAGCTCGAGCTGCTCGCACCGCCGGCGACGGTGACGGTCGTCTTTCGCTGGCGGGGCCGCGGCGAGCACCTCGCCGAGGCCGCCGTCGACGCCATCAACGTCGCCGCGCAGCGCGCGCTGCTGCGCTCGGGCCGCGCGATCGTCGGCCGCACGCGGCTGCACGGGCGCGTCGCCCTGAAGCTCACGCTCGTCAACCCGCTCGCGCGCGAGACCGACGTGCGGCGCCTGCTCGATCTCGTCGCCGACGCCGCTCGTCGCGCCTGCCCGAAGCGCGAGACCGCGTGATGACCGGCGCCCCCCGGTCGCTCAGCCGGCCGGCCCGTGCGCACGCCGCCGCCGTCCACGCCGCGACGGAGGCGCTGCTGAACTGCTACATGCGCGAGTACGGCGACTGGCACGTCGTCCCGGCCGGCGACGTGCCGCGCCTGACGCAGCCCGGCGACACGCACCTCGCCGTGCTCCCGTTCGGCGACGTGCACAGCACGCTGCTCGTCGGCGTGCGCTACCTGTCGGCGACGCAGCGCCACCGCTTCCGGCTGCCCGCCCAGATCGCCGTCGACGGCGACGAGCCGATCGTCGCACCGCTCGCGCTGATCGCCGATCTCATCGTCCGGTCGCTCCGCGGCACCGCGCGCCGGCCCGCGCCCGAGCCGGCGGCGCTGCTGGCGCGGATCGACGCGAGCGTCGACGCGGTCGCCACCTTCCTCGCCGTGCGCGAGAACGAGATCGACGCGCTCTGGAGCGCGCAGCCGCTGCGCTTCGGCGACAGCGAGCAGGCGCTGCTGCTCGGCCACATGCTTCACCCGACGCCGAAGAGCCGCAGCGAGATGAGCGACGCTGAGCTGCGCGCGTACTCGCCCGAGACGGCGGCGCGCTTTCAGTTGCACTGGCTGGCCGTGGACGCGGGCCTCGTCGAGCACGACAGCGCGACGGGCACCCCCGCGCCGTTGCTCGCCGAGCGCCTGCTGCGCGACGATCCCGCCGTCGATCTGGCGGGGCTCGAGACCGCCCTCGCGGGCCTCGGCGACCGCGTGCTGATCCCGGCCCATCCCTGGGAGCTGCGTCACCTGCGCGAGCACGACGAGGTCGTCGCGGCGCTGCTCGCCGACGGCGCGATGGTCGACCTGGGGCCGCTCGGCACGCCCGTCGCGCCGACGACGTCGCTGCGCACGGTGTGTCACGCCGACTGGCCGTGGCAGCTGAAGTTCTCGCTGCACGTCCGCGTGACGAACTCCCAGCGGGTCACCTTGCCCAAGGAGCTGCGGCGCGCGGTCGAGGCCGCGCGGCTGCTGCAGACGCCTGTCGGGGAGCGCGCGGCCGCGACCGCGCCGGACTTCGTGATGCTGCAGGACCCGGCCTATCTCGCGGTGCGCCACGGCGGCGAGCTGATCGACGGCCTGTCGGTGCTGCTGCGCGAGAACCGCTGGCTTGGCGATGCGGCCTCGGCCGACGTCAGCGCGTTGACGACGCTGTGCCAGGACCATCCCTACGGCGAGCACAGCCGGCTCGGCGCGATCGTCGGTGCGATCGCCGCGCGCGAAGACCGCAGCGAGAACGACGTGGCCCGCCAGTGGTTCGCACGTTTCTGCGACGTCGTCCTCGTCTCGCTCCTGCGCCTCTTCCTCGACCTCGGCCTGTGCATGGAGCCCCACCAGCAGAACGTCCTGCTCGAGCTCGAGGACGGCTGGCCGGCGCGCGCCGTATACCGCGACAGCCAGGGCTACTTCCACCGCGAGGCGGCGCATGCGGACATGACGGCGATCGTCCCCGGGATCGGCGAGGCCAGCGAGTCGATCTTCCCGGAAGCGCTCGCCGACGAGCGGCTCGTCTACTACCCGTTCGTCAACACCGCGCTGGGCGTCGTCAACGCGCTCGGGGTCGCCGGCGTCGCCGGCGAGCATGTGCTGCTCGGCGACCTGCGGGCGCTGCTCGAGCGTGAGCGTGCGCGAGCGCGCGCGAACGCCGGCGGCTACCCCGCAACGCTGCTCGACCGCCTGCTCGACGACCTCATGTGGCCCTGCAAGGCCAACCTGCGCACCCGCGTGCACGACATGGACGAGCTGACCGGCGACATCGCGACGCAGTCGGTCTACGTGCGGATCGCCAACCCGCTGCGCGAGGCCACGTGATGAGCGCGGCGATCGCGTTTCGCCACCTCGACCTCGCGGCCGACCTCGAGCTCGTCCACGGCTGGATGCAGCAGCCGCACGTGCTGCCGTGGTGGGAGCTCGGCGGCCCGCTCGAGGTCGTGCGCGAGTTCCTGGTCGCGCAGGCCGCGCTCGCGCACCTCGACCAGTGGATCGTCACCGACGACGAGCGCAACCCGTTCGCCTACGTCGAGACCTACCGCGTGCCCGACGATCCGCTGGGCGGTCTGTACGACGCGGAGCCCGGGGACCGCGGCTTCCACCTGCTCGTCGGCCCGCCGCAGCTGCTCGGCAGCGGCATCGCCCAGGCGCTCATCAGCCACCTCGTGACGCGGCTGCTCGACCAGTTCGGCAGCTCCCGGATCGTCTGCGAGCCCGACGCGCGCAACACGCGCATGCTCGCGCTCTGCCGTGCGCTCGGCGGCGAGGAGATCGCGCGGCTCGAGCTGCCCGACCGCACCCGCGTGCTGCTGGGCTGGACGCGCGCGCCGCGCATGGCGGCGGCGGCATGACCGGCGCGCCCCTGCACGACGTCGTGGGCGTCGGCATCGGGCCGTTCAACCTCGGCCTCGCCGCGCTGCTCGACGGCGTGGCGGACGTCGACGCGGTCTTCTTCGACGGCACGTCGCAGTTCGCGTGGCATCCCGGCCTGATGCTCGACGAGGCGGAGGTCCAGGTGCCGTTCCTCGCCGACCTCGTGACGCTTGCCGATCCCACGAGCCCGCACTCGTTCCTCAGCTACCTGCACGCCCGCGAGCGCCTGTATCGCTTCTACTTCCACGAGCGCCTGCATGTCCTGCGGCGCGAGTTCGAGGCCTATTACCGGTGGGTCTCCGAGCGTTTGGAGAGCTGCCGCTTCGGGACGCGGGTCGACGCGGTGGCCGCCGCGCCGGAGGGCTGGACGGTGCACTGCAGCGACGGCGCGGAGCATCGTGCCCGCGCGGTCGTGCTCGGGGTCGGCTCGGTCCCGTCGGTGCCCGCCTGCGCGCGGCCGCTGCTCGGCGAGGAGGTCGTGCACACGGCCGACTACGCGGGGGTGCGCGAGCGCGCGCTGCGGGTGCGTCGGCTGACCGTGCTGGGGTCGGGCCAGAGCGCCGCGGAGGTCGTCGCCGACCTGCTCGACCATGCGCCGAATGCGCGCGTCGACTGGTTCACCCGGAGCAGGGGATTTCTGCCGATGGAGTACTCCAAGCTCGGCCTCGAGCACTTCTCGCCGGAGTACGCCGCCCACTTCCACGGCCTCTCGCAGGAGCGCCGCGACGCGCTGCGTGCCGGGCAGGACCTGCTCTACAAGGGCATCTCGGCGCAGACGAGCGCGCGGATCTTCGACACGCTGTACCGGCGCAGCATCGACGGCGCCGATCCCGACGTCGGCTACGCCGCGCGCTGCGAGCTGCGGAAGCTGGGGCGGACGGCTGACGGCGCGCTGCGGCTCGTGCTGCACCATCTCGACGCGCGGCGTGACGTTCACGCACGAGACCGACGTGCTCGTGCTCGGCACGGGCTACCGCGATGCTCCGGTGCCGATTGCCGACCTCGCCGACCTCGCCGAGCTCGACGCCGAGGGCCGGCCGGTCGTGGAGGCCGACTACCGCGTGCGCCTGCGCGACGGCGGCGGCGACCGGCTGCTCTTCGTGCAGAACGCGGAGCTGCACTCCCACGGCGTCGGCGCGCCGGACCTCGGCCTGGGCGCGCACCGCAACGCCGTCATCGTCAACGCGCTGTGCGGCCGCGACGTGTACCCGGTGCGTGAGCGCAACGTGTTCCAGACCTTCGGAGCCCCGGCCGGCGCCGCCGCAGCCGCGGACGCGGACGCGGAGGCCGCGCGTTCCGGGATCCGGGCGGCATGAGCGACGCCCTCGTCACGGCGCTGACGCGCGAGCGGTGGGAGCGCGTCAACCGCGAGCTGATCGCCAAGCTCCTCACCGAGCTCGCCTTCGAGGACGTGCTGACCCCGCGCTGGGAACAGCTCGGCGAGGGCCGCCGCGCGTTCGAGCTCGCGCTCGGCGACCGGCTCGTCCTGCGCTACGCCGGGCATCGCAGGCCGCTCGGCGACTGGCGCGTGGAGGCCGATTCCCTGCGGGCCACGCTCGACGGCGCGTCCGTCGCCCTGCCCGACGCCGCCGACGTCGTCGCGCTGGGAGCGCCCGCCGTCGGCGCCGACCCGTCGACTGCCGCCGGCCTCGTCCAGGAGATCGCGATGACGGCACTCGGGGACGTCGTGAGCGACGCCCGCGGCCGGCCGGCCGCCGAGCTGCTCGACCTCGACCCGACGGCGCTCGAATGCGCGATGCGCGGCCATCCCTGGATCGTCGCGAGCAAGGGCCGCGTGGGCTTCAGCGCCCCCGACCTGCTCGCCTACGCCCCCGAGGCCGAGCCGCCGCTGCAGCTCGGCTGGGTCGCCGCCGTGCCCGCGATCGCGCAGTGGCGCAGCATCGACGGGCTGGCCCACGCCACGGTCGTCCGCGAGCAGCTCGGCGACGAGGATTGGGCGCGGCTGCGCACGCGCGCGGCGGAGGCCGGCCTGGATCCCGACGCGGTCGCCTACCTGCCCGTACACCCCTGGCAGTGGGAGCACCGCGTCCTGGCGCTGCACGCAGGCGCCATCGCGCGGGGCGAGCTCGTCGCGCTCGGCACGCCGGCGCCGCGCTACCTGCCCGGCCAGTCGATCCGCACCGTCGCCGACCTCGACCACCCGGAGCGCCGGCACCTCAAGCTCGCGCTGTCGATCCTCAACACCTCCACCTATCGCGGCCTGCCGCGCGCCCGCACGCTCGCGGCGCCGGCGCTGACGCAGTGGCTGACCGGCGCCTGCGCCGCCGACCCGTTCCTGCGCGAAGCCGGGCTCGTGCTGCTCGGCGAGGTGGCCAGCGTGAGCGTCGCGCATTCGGCCTTCGAGGCGATCGCCGGCGTGCCCTACCAGCACACGGAGATGCTCGGCGCGATCTGGCGCGAGCCCGTGCACGCGCACCTGCGCGACGGCGAGCGAGCGATCACGATGGCGGCCCTGATCCACCGCGACAGCGCGGGGGTCTCGTTCGCCGAGCTGCTGATCGCCCGCAGCGGCCTGCCCGTCGAGGAGTGGGTCGCGCGCCTGCACGCGGTCACGCTGCCGCCGCTGCTGCACGTGCTCTACCGCTTCGGCGCGACGTTCTCGCCGCACGCACAGAACTGCCTCGTCGTGCTGCGCGACGACGTCCCGGTGCGACTCGTCGTCAAGGACTTCGTCGACGACGCGATGATCAGCTCCGAGCCGCTCCCCGAGCTCGCCGGCCTGCCGGCCGAGGTGCGCGCCGCGCTCGGCGACGGGATCGAGGCGATGCTGCTCGCCCAGTGGATCCAGAGCGGGCTGCTCGTCTGCGTGCACCGCTACCTCGCCGAGATCCTCGAGGAGCGGATGGGCTACGCCGAGCGCCGGTTCTGGGCCGCGGCCGAACGCGCCGTGAGCGCGTACCACGAGCGTTTCGAGGACGAGCTCGGCCTGCGCTTCGACCTCTTCGACGTCCAGGCTCCGGCGTTCGTGAAGCTCTGCCTCAACCGCGTGCGGATCCTCGGCCGCGGCTACGCCGACGCCCCGCAGCGGCCCGTCGCCTCGGCCTCGGGCTGGATCGACAACCCGCTCCGCGCCCGCGCCGGCACGGGCCGAGGCGCGGCCGCGATGATCGGTCCGCCGCCACCGTCGCCCGCCGTGCCGCTGCTCACCGAGCTGACGGCATACGCCGAGCACGAGCCCGCGCTCGACCGCCGCCTGTGGGCGCGCCCGCTCGTCCCCGAGCACGACACGGATCTGCTCTGGGCGTGGATGCAACGCCCGCACGTCGCCGAGTTCTGGGAGATGAGCTGGCCGCGCGACTGGATCGGCGACTACCTGCGCAGCCAGGTCGAGGATCCCGCGCGGAGCCCCTACCTGGGCTTCGTCGACGAGCTGCCGATCGGCTACCTGGAGATCTACGACCCGCACCGGGACGGCTTGGGCGCGCACGCGCCGGTGCTGCCCGGCGACCTCGGCGCCCACGTGCTGATCGGCGACGAGGAGAACCTCGGGCGCTACAGCGTCGCGCTCGGCCGCGCCACCGTCCGGATGCTCTTCGGGCGCCCCGGCGTGCTGCGGATCGTCGGCGAGCCCGACGTGCGCAACGAGAACTTCCTCTCCCTGCTGGCCTTCCTCGGCTTCCGCAAGCACTCCGAGATCGACCTCCCCGACAAGCGGGCGGCGTTCATGGTGTGCGAACGCGCCGACTTCGAGCGGCTCGCCAGCCGCCGGCGGCGGGTGACGCGGTGAGTGCGGTGCTCGAGCTGGCGGGGGTCGTGAAGTCCTACGACGCCGGCGGCCGCCGTGCGCTGGACGGCATCGACCTCGCGGCGCAAGCCGGTCGCGTCACCGCGCTGCTCGGGCCCAACGGCGCCGGCAAGAGCACGCTCGTGTCGCTTGCCGCCGGCTTGACCCGCGCCGACGCGGGCACCGTCCGCGTCCTCGGCGCCGACCCCGCCGGCCGCGCCGGCCGCGCCGTGCGCCGGCAGATCGGCCTCGCGCCGCAGGAGATCGGCGTGTACCCGCAGCTGAGCGTGACCACGAACCTGCGCTGCTTCGCGGAGCTCGGCGGCGCGGGCGCCCGGGCCGCACGAGAGCGGGCCCGTGAGCTGCTCGAGCCGTTCGCCCTCACCGAGCTCGCCGACCGCCCCGCCGGACGGCTCTCGGGCGGCGAGCAACGGCGCCTGCACGCCGCGATCGCGCTCGTCAACCGGCCCAAGCTCGTGATTCTCGACGAGCCGACCGCGGGCGCCGACCCCTCGACGCGCGAGCACATCCTGCAAGCGGTCCGCGACCTCGCCGCCGACGGCGCGGCCGTCGTGTACACGACGCACTACCTGCCCGAGGTCGAGCGCCTCGACGCGGACATCGCGCTGCTCGAGCACGGCCGCGTCATCGCACGCGGATCGATCGCCGAGCTCGTCGCACGCCACGGCGCCGAGGCGCCCCCGCCCGTCGTCGTCGCGCCCCCGCGGCCGTCGCTCGAGACCGTCTACCTCGCGCTGACGGGTCGCAGCACCGTCGAGCCCGATTCGCTGACGACCGCATGAGCCCGCTGCGCGCGATCGTCCGCACCGAGCTGCGCGTCCTGCGTCACGACCCGGTGCCGCTCGTGCTGCTCATCGGGATGCCGATCGTGCTCATGGTGCTGCTGAGCCAGTCGCTGGGCCGTGTGCTGCTCTTCGAGGGCTACGACGACACGCCCGGCTCGATGCACACCGCGCCCGGGATGGCCTGCCTGTTCGGCTTCTTCTCGGTGGCGATCGTCGGCTTCGCCATCTTCCGCGAGCACGGCTGGCGCACGTGGCCGCGCCTGCGCGCGGCGGGCGTCGGACCCGGCACCCTGCTGGCCGGCAAGCTCGTCGTGCCCGCCGGCCTGCTCGTGCTCCAGCACGCGGTCCTCTTCGGCTTCGGCACGGTGGCGCTGGGCTTCAAGGTCAACGGCGCGTGGCTCGCGGTCGCGCTGCTCGCGCTCGCCTTCGCCCTCATGATCCTCTGCGCCGGCCTCGCGGCGGCGGCCCTGCTGAGCACCGTCCAGCAGCTCAACGCCGTCACGAACCTCGGGACGATGGTGCTCGGCGGCCTCGGCGGCGCGCTCGTGCCGGTCATGGAGCTGCCGAAGTGGGTCCAGCCGATCGCCCCCGCCTCGCCGGTCAACTGGGCGATGCAGGGCTACCGCGACGTCATCCTCGACGGCGCCGGGATCGGCGACGTGGTCCTGCCGCTGGCGGCGATGTGCGGTCTGGCGCTGCTGCTCGCCGCAGTGGCGGTGTGGCGCATGCGCCACGACGTCCCCAAGCGCACGTGGGGCTGAGCAGCGCCGGGCGTCAGGTCCGCCGCTGTCCCGCCGTGCGCTCCTCGCGCAGGATGTGCTGCAGCGCCAGGGCGCGGTCCGCCTCGCCGTTTCGTCCCGGCCCACGGGCATAGCCTGCGCGCAGGCCGCAGAGGATCCCGAAGGCGACGGCGTGCGGGCCGTGCCGCACGACGGTCGCCGGATCGGGCGCGGGCTGCGCGGGAGGGGTGACCTCGACGAAGCGCATCGACTCGATGCCGAAGCCCGCGAACAGCCGTGTGGGCGCCGAGCAGACCCAGGCGCTCGCACCGGCGCGCCGTGCGAGCTCGACCGCGATCGCGGCCAGCACGAGCGGATGGCCTGCGCGCCGCTCCAGGACGCGGTCGAGGAACATCCCCTCCGGGTCGCGCGGGTCGCCGGGACGCAGCGCGAGCTCATGGCGCAGGGCGTGCGCGACGCAGCCCGCCTGGCCCGCGGGGTCGAGCCGGTCGAGGCCGAACAGGCAGCGGCTGAGGTCGTCGAGGCGGTCGTGCGCGAGCCGGCGGTCGACCGGCCGAAACTCGGCCGCCATCGCGAGCAGCAGGTCGTCGAGCGCTGGCTCAGGGCTGCGCGCGAGCGCGAGGAACGAGCTCGCCCGCCCGGCCGTCGCGCCGGGCGGGCGACGCTCGCCCTCCGCCGGCCGGACCTGCGCCGGCGGACGGCGAGCGCCGTCCGGCCACACCTGGGGATGAGGCGGGCGCTGCCAGACGCACGCGTTGATGCCGGCGTAGTGCAGACGCAGGTAGCCGGTCAGATCGCCGCGATGCCGGGCACACGCGTAGCGCCGCGGCCCGAGCGCCCCGCCGCCGCGCCAGACCAGCCAGCGCCCAGGGAGCGCATCGAGCAACGGGGGCCCGTCTGCGCAACGCAGCGTCCGTGTCAGGCTGCGCTGGGTCTCCTCGTCCGGCCGCGCGCGGCAGAACTCGCACGCGAAGCGCAGGCGCGCCGACATCAGCGAGATGGGGTTCGGGAGGTCGGTCGGCTCATTGTTAGGGAACCCTAACTCTTGTCGGCCGCAAGGCCAAGCGCCCGATGTTGCGGGTGACGCACGTGGGTGATAGCTGGCGATGCGGTCTCCCCGGCGGTCGACTCGCGGCCGGCAGGGCGCTCGCCGCCAGCTGAGGTTCAGGACGCCGGCCCGGTCTCGTCGCGCTTCCAGTAGCCGAGCACGTTCATGGCCGTGCGCGGAAGGCCGCGTTCATCGCGCAGGTGCTCGCGGATCGAGCGCATCAGCCGTGACTCTCCAGCCGCCCACACCTGCGGTCGCCCCTCGCTCGGAAGCGCCAGCGCTCGCACGGCGTCAAGCAGGTCCGTGCCGCATCCCGGCGCCCGCGCGCCGCGATGCACCCAGTGGAGCTCGAGCGCGCCGGGGCTGGTGAGCGCCTGCTCCTCGGCCCTGGACTGGACCTCGACGACCGCCAGCGTCCGATGGCCGACGGGTCGCTGCTCGACGATCGCACCGATCGCGGGCAGGCCGGTCTCGTCGCCGATCAGCAGCGTCCAGCCTGCCGCGGGATCGCTGCGCCAATGCGGGCGCGGACCGCCGTACCCGACGACGTCGCCCTCCGTCGCGTCGCGTGCCCAGCGCGATGCCCGGCCGTCGTCGCCGTGCAGGAAGAAGTCGATCGTCACCCGCCCGCGCGCCCGGTCGAGCGCGCGGATGGTGAGGTTGCGGGCGTGCTGCTCCCCGGCGCCGTCCGGGAAGCGCCAGCGGCGCAGCGCGGGCAGGACGATCGTCTCGCTCCCCGCCGGCGGCCAGATGAGCGTGAGGATCTCGCCGGGCTCCTCGACCGGCAGGTCGCCGATCGCCTCGCCGGTCAGGACGACCCGCCGCATGTTCGGGGTCAGGCGCTCGGCTGCCACGACCTCGAGGATCCCCATGCTGAGCGGGAACGCCCGGACCCCGGACGGCCGGACGGCATCGTCCTGCGCCGACGTGGGGGCCTCGCGGTGGGCGACGACGCGAGCGGCGTAGCCCTCGCCCCCTCGCATCTCGATGTCGTCCTCGGCGATGACGACCTCGAGTCCTTCGTCGAACAACGCCAGGCAGACGTCGTCGAGCGGATGCGCATGACCCGCCGCGGGCGCCGGATCCCACTGCACGACGACCTGGCCGCCGGGGCGGACCGCCCGGGTCATCGCGCGCAGGGCGAGCGGCGCGTCGGCGAGATCGTGCAGGACCCAGGAGCAGTGCACGACGTCGAAGGCGCCGGACGGCAGGCCCTCCACGTCCTCGAGGGTGGCGACGTCCGCGATGCGCCGAGCGTCGCGGCCGGCCGCGTAGAGCTCTGCGAGCACATCCGGCGCCGCCCCCTCCGGTGCAGGGTGGCCGTCGGTGCGGCTCTGCGGACGGGAGGGCACGCCGGCTACTCCCGGCCGGCCGCCGCGATCTGCTCGAGCGTGCCGTCGATTGCGTAGGGGATGCTCAGCACGCTGTTGAACGCAACCGCCGCGCCGTACTGCGGCGGGTCGTAGTAGGGCAGCTCGACGACGTCGCCGCGCTTGTAGACGTCCAGGCGCTTGAACAGCGCCTTGTTGAACACCTTGGCACGAGCCTTCTTGTCGATCAGCAGGAACAGATAGTCGACGTCGAGCAGCTTCAGCCGCTCGTCGCTGAGCTCCGCGCCGTAGCCGTCCTTGGAGACCTTGTCGATCGCCTTGGAGCTCTCGAAGCCCAGCTCGCCGAGGAACTGCCCGCGCGGGTCGACGGACGTGAACGCGAAGAACTCGCCGGTGCCGGGGTCGGCCATCATCGCCTCCTTGCCCTTGAACTCCGGGTGATCGGCTCGGACCTTGGCGAACTTCGCGTCGACCTGGTCGATGAGCCTCTGGCCCTCGTCCTTGCGGCCGACGGCCTCTGCGATCGTCAGCGTCTCCTCTCGCCATGGCGTGGTGTAGGGCTCGTGGCCGGCGCTCTGGGCGATCGTCGGAGCGATCCGCGAGAGCTTCTTGTAGTCGCCGGGCTTGATGTCCTGGTAGACGCCGAGGATCAGGTCGGGGCGCTGCGCCGCGACACGCTCGAAGTTGATCTCGAAGCCTCCGGTGCTGATCACCTGCGGCGGCGTCTCGCCCCAGCCCTCCCGCTCCCAGGGCCATTTCGCGAAGGTGCCCTGCTGGAACCAGTCCATCGCGCCCACCGCCTTGATGCCGAGGGCCAGCAGCGGCTCCTGGTCGCGCAGGCCGACGGTGACGATCCGCTTGGGCTCGGACGTGATCGTCGTGGAGCCGTGAGCATGCTTGATCGTCACGGGGAACGCGTCCGCCGCCGCGGCGGCGGACGATGTCGAGCTGCCGTTGTCGGCGGCTTCGTCGTCGCCGCATCCGGCAACGAGCGTGGCGAGCAGCAGCAGGGCGACGAAGGTCGCGCGTACGGAGGTGGGAAGCATGCTTAGGGAACCCTAACAGTATTTGTCAGGGTCAGTTGATCGCTTGGGACGGGCATGCAGCGGCACCTTTCAGGAGACCGATTGGCGACCGCGGGCCCAGCGCGCTCCGCGCCCGGTGGGCAGACACAGCGGCGTGCCGGTCACCGGGTCTGCGATGACGCAGGCCGGGAGGCCGAAGACCTGCTGGACGAGCTCGGCGTCGACGACGTCCTCCGGCGCGCCGGCAGCGTGGATGCTCCCGTCGCGCATCGCGACGACGTGGTCGGCGTAGCGGCAGGCCTGGTTGATGTCGTGGAGGACCATCACGACGGTGCGGCCGTGATCTGCGACGAGCGCGGAGAGCAGGTCGAGCACCTCGACCTGGTGGGCGAGGTCGAGGAAGGTCGTGGGCTCGTCGAGCAGCAGGATCTCCGTCTCCTGGGCGAGCGTCATGGCGATCCATGCGCGCTGTCGCTGACCGCCGGACAGCTCGTCCAGCGGCCGGTCGCGCAGGTCCGTCATCTGCGTCGCGTCGAGCGCCGCCTCGACCGCCGCCTCGTCCTGCGCCGACCAGTGCTGAAAGAGCGACTGATGGGGGTAGCGGCCACGGGCCACGAGGTCCTCGACCGCGAGCCCGTCGGGCGCGAGCGGCGACTGCGGCAGGATCCCCAGCCGCTTGGCCACGGCCTTCGTGGACAGCTCGGCGATCGAGCGGCCGTCGAGCAGCACGCTGCCCGCGCGCGGGCGCATGAGCCGCGCGAGCGCGCGCAGGAGCGTCGACTTGCCGCAGCCGTTGGCGCCGACGACAGCGGTGATCTGTCCGCTCGGCACGACGAGGTCGAGATCGTGGACGACCTCGCGCTCGTCGTAGGCGAGCGTGAGCCCGGTGGCCTGCAGCAGCGGCTCGTTCATCCGGTGACCCCCAGGCGGTTGGCGCGGCGCAGCAAGAAGAGGAAGTAGGGCGCCGCGATGATCGACGTGACGATGCCGACCGGCACCTCGGTCGGCGCGAACAGCAGCCGTCCGGCGAGGTCGGCGGCCAGCACGAGCAGAGCGCCGGCGGCAGCCGCGACCGGCAGGACGCCCGACGGCGAGACCGTCGCGCAGATCCGGCGCGCGATGTGTGGCGCGATGAACGCGACGAACGCGATCGGGCCGGCGGCCGATACCGCGACGCCGGTGAGCACGACCGCAACGGCGAGCAGCGCGAGCCGCGCGCGCTCGACGCCGACACCCAGGGCGCGGGCGACGTCGTCGCCGAGCTGGAGCACCTCGAGCTGACGACCGAGCGCGAGCGCCAGCGGAAGCAGCACGGCGAGCGTGGTCGCCAGCGGCCACACGTGCTCCCAGCCGCGCCCGTTCAGGGAGCCCACCAGCCAGACGTAGGCGAGGGCGACCTCGAAGATCTGGCCGCGCGCGAGCACGTAGGAGATCCCCGCCTGGAGCAGCGCGGCCACGCCGATGCCGATGAGCACGAGGCGGTAGCCCTGCACGCCGCCGCGCCACGCGAGGCCGTAGAGCGCAGCGCCGGAGATCAGGGCACCGGCCAGGGCCGCAAGCGGAACGGAGATCGCGCCGTTGATGTTGCCGAAGACGATCAGCCCGACCCCGGCGAGCGCGGCGCCGGCGCTGACGCCGATGATGTCCGGGCTGACGAGCGGGTTGCGCGCGATGTCCTGGAAGATGGCGCCCGCGATTGCAAGCGCAGCGCCCGCGAGGATCGCCGCCAGCGCTCGCGGGAGGCGCAGGTCGAGCACGATGAAGCTCGTCGCATCGTCGCCGGCGCCCACGAGCGCGGCGAGCACGTCGAGCGGCGGGATCTCGAACTCGCCGCGCGCGACGTTGAGCGTGAGGGCGAGCAGCGTCGCGGCGGCGAGCGTCGCCAGGACGCTGAGCACCCGCAGGTCGACGCGCAGCGAGAACCGCCGCGAGCGCACCGCGATCCGCCGGCTTCTCACAGCTCGGCGAGCCTTCTGCGCCGGACGAGCCAGATGAAGAACGGTGCGCCCATGATGGCCGTGACAACGCCCACCTCGAGCTCGCCCGGCGGCGCGACGACCCGCCCGATGACATCGCCGACGAGCAGCAGGATCGCGCCCATCACGATGCTGTACGGCACGATCCAGCGATAGTCGGGCCCGACCAGCGCGCGTGCGACATGGGGAACGGTCAGCCCGACGAACGCGATCGGGCCCGCCGCGGCCACCGCGCCCCCGGCCAGGAGCACGAACCCGACTCCCGACGCCGCCCGCGCGCGACCCACATGCTGGCCCAGCGACCGCGCGACGTCGTCGCCGAGCGCGAGCGCGTTCAGCCAGCGGCCGGCCAGCAGGGCGATCAGGAGCCCGGCGCCGATGAAGGGCGCCACCGACAGCGCCACGCTCGTGTCGCGCCCGGCGATCGAGCCGATGATCCAGAAGCGAAACTCGTCCAGCGTCTGTGTGTCGAAGACGAGCACCGCGCTCGTCAGCGAGGTCAGCAGCGCCGCCAGCACCGCTCCGGCCAGAGCGAGCTTGATCGGCGTGGCGCCGTCGCGCCCCGATGAGCCCAGCGTGTACAGCGCCACCGCGGTAAGGCCCGCGCCGAGCAGCGCGAACCACGCGTAGAGCACGACGGTGGAGATGTCGAGCAGGAAGATCGCCAGCACGACCGCGAACGACGCGCCGGCGTTGATGCCGAGGATTCCGGGCTCGGCCAGGGGGTTGCGCGTGACGCCCTGCATGAGCGCTCCCGCGGCGCCGAGCGCAGCCCCGACGAGCAGGCCGACCTCCGTCCGCGGCACGCGCAGCTCCGTCACCACCACGTGCGCGTCGGAATCGTCGAACGCCGTGAACGCAGCGATCACCTCACCGACAGGGATGCTCATCGCGCCGATCGCCAGCGAGGCCATCACCGCCGCGACGAGCACGACGAGCGCCGCCAGCAGGCCGAGCGTGCGCCGGCGCCCGGACTCCAGCAGGATCCTCGACGGACGACGCGCGTCCGTTCGCCGCGGGGTCTGCGGCGCAGCGGTGCGGACGCTCATCGCGTCGACGTCCCGGGCGCGCTCCCGGATCGGCCGGGAGGGACCACCAGGCGACCTTGCGAACCGTTGTCAGGACACCTAGACAAGAAGTGAGTTAGGGTACCCGAATTCCGTGCAAGGTCGATGCGCGTCCACGCCTGTCGAGGGGGAGATGCATGCCCAGTGAGGACACCTCATCCAGCGCCATACGTGCCATGAGGCGCATCGCCGCCCTGGCGGTACTCGGGCTCTGTGTCGCCCTCTCCGCCTGCGGTGACGACGACGACGCGGCCGGCGGCTCCAGCCCGAGCTCGGCGCCTGAGCAGGCGGCCTATCCCGTCACGATGCGCTCAAAGCACGGCAGTGCCGCGATCGCGCAGCGTCCGGCACGGGTCGTCACGCTCGACAACCAGGCCACCGACGACGCGCTGGCGCTCGGGGTCGTCCCGGTCGGGATCGCCGAGGTCACCTACGTCCCTGGCGGCATCCAGAGCTGGACGAAGCAGGCCCTCGGAAGCGAGCGGCCCAAGCTCATCAACCTCGACAGCGCCATCCCGTACGAGGAGGTGGCCTCGCTGCGCCCCGACCTGATCCTCGCCACGAACACCTATCCGCTGGAGGAGAAGTCCGCGTATGACCGTCTGCGGCGAATCGCGCCGACCGTGCACTTCACCGACAGCTCGCTGAGCGACAGCTGGCAGGAGGTGATGCGCCGCATCGGCCAGGCGCTCGGGAAGGACGCACGCGCGACCGAGCTGGTGGCCGAGGCGGAGCGCGGTCTCGCGGCCGTCCGGGAGCGTACGCCAGAGTTCGAGGGCAAGACGGTGAACTTCTTCAACGCCGACCCGAGCGGCGTCTACACGATCAACGACCCGAAGGACTTCGCGATCCGCTTCCTCGCCGGCCTCGGGCTGCGCCTGCCGCCGAACGTCGTCGCGCTCAAGGGCGAGTCCGGGCGCGCCGTCATCAGCGCCGAGCGCTACGACGTGCTGAACAGCGACCTGCTGATCGGGACCGCGGTGACCGCACCGGCGCTGGCGAAGCTCGGGCGCGACACGCTCTTCAAGCGGCTCGACGCGGTCGCTGACGGACGCTACGTCCCGCTGGCGATCGGGCCCGCCACGTCAATGGTCTCCCCGTCTGTGCTCAGCGTGCGCTACGCCACGAAGGAGGTCGTGCCCAAGCTCGAGGCCGCGATCAAGGGCGACGGCTGAAGCGCGCCCCCGGACCGCGTCCGCTCAGTCGCCGTGCTCGCGCGCGACGTACTCCTCGAGCAGCATCGGGATCTCGCGGGTTCGCTCGGCGACCTGCAGCAGGTCCTGCATCGTGGACTCCTCCTCGACCTGCTCCTCGAGGAACCACTCGATGAACTGCTCGCTCTGGTAGTCCTTCGTCTCGCGCGCGATCTCGAAGAGCTCGCTGATGTGCACCGTGACCTTTCGCTCCTGTTCCAGCGCGGCCTTGATCGGCTCGATGTGGCTCTGGAAGTGGTTCGTGGGCGCCGCCACCGGTCCCAGCTCGACCGGGCAGTTCGTGTCAAGCATGTACTTGACCATCTTCATGGCGTGCCCGCGCTCCTCCTCGGCCTGCTCGTAGAAGAAGCTCGCCAGCTGGGGAAACGTCTGGTCCTCGTAGTGTGTGCCGATCGAGATGTACTGGTGGGCGGCGGCGAACTCGCGCCCTACCTGCTCGTTGAGAGCGGCGGCAAAGCGTTCTGAGGGCATGGTGACCTCCTGCATGTGGTGGGCTTTCGCGGACCGATTACCCGGCGATCCCGCGTTGGGCGACCTAATTAGGCCTCCCTAACGCAGCGTGTTAGGCTCGTTGACAGATCGTCGTGGCCAAGGAGACGAAGACGTGTTGTCGGTCGATGCCGCGCTGCGCGAGGTGCCCGGTGCTGGCGGCACGCCGCCGCGGGCGGCCGACATCCCGCCCGATCGCGACGGCGAGCGCGTTCTCGGACATCTACGCCGCCCAGCCGCGCCCGTTGCCGGCGTCGGTGATCGACGCCCTCGCCGCGCTCTCCCGGGCGCGTGAGCGGCCGAGCGCATCGTCGCGGAGGGTCCAGCGGCTGTGATCCAGGCGGCCGCCACGATGGCCGCGCTGGCCATCCCGCTCGGCGACTGGCTCATGCCCGCGGGCGCGGTCGTCGGCGCGGCGACGGCGCTGTTGATCCGCGCCCGGCGCGCCAAGCGCGACGGGCCGCCGGCGCGCGACGGCAAGCCGACGCGCGGCGCTACGACACGCTGAGCACGACGACGGCGGCGGCCGTCGGCGGGTCGTGGCTGAGCGAGAGGTGGGTGCACAGCGGCCCCTGGAGCCCCAGCTCGGTGGCGAGCCGCTGCCACGCGGCCGCGACCTCGCCGTGCAGGCGCAGCGCCGGGCGGCCGTGACCGTCGTCGACGACCTCGATCTCGCGCAGGTCGACGGTCTGCAGCGACGGCGGGCGCCCGGCGCGCGCCCCCGACCATGCCTTGACGAACGCCTCCTTGGCCGCGAAGCGCGCCGCCAGGCGCTGCACCCGGACGGCGTCGGCGCCGCGCGCGTCGCGCTGCTCGCGCGCGGTGAACGTGCTGTCGACGAACACCGACGCGTGGTCGGCGAGCTGCTCGGCGAACGTCGTCGTCGTGACGATGTCCAGGCCGACGGCGAGCGTCGTCACGCGGCCGGCGGCGGCGGTCCGTAGGCGCCGTGGGCGCGCAGGCGGGCCGACGGGTCGGTGAGCAGCGCGGCCTCGGCCTCGCGCGCGGCCGCCGGATCGTCGCTGCCGAGACGGCGGTCGCTGCGACGCACGGCGGCGGGCCGGCCGAGGCGGGTGCGCAGGCGCTGCTGGACGCCCTCGGCGCGGCGCCGCCCGGCGCGGCGCAGGTAGTCGTCGCGCTGCTGCTCGGGCACGGCGGCCAGGAATGTGTCCGGGTGCGTCAGCGCCAGCAGCGCCGAGACGTGCCCGAAGCCCAGGCTCGTGACGAGCCCGGCGCGGATCGGCTCCTGCGGCGCCAGCCGCAGCGACCTGTCGCCGAGCGTGAGGAACTCGCCGTCGCGCAGCAGCGGGTCGGCGCTCTCGAGGTTGCGATTGCCGGGTACGACGCCGGTCTGCATCATCCGCAACATCCCGTCGACCTGCCAGACCGCGGCGCCGCCCTTCGCGTGGCCGGTGACCGTCTTCTGCGAGACGACGAGCAGCGGGTTGCCCGGCGTGCGGCCGAGCGCGGCCTGAACGCGCTCGTGCAGGTCGGCCTCGTTGGTGTCGTTGAGCTCGGTCGAGGTGTCGTGCTTGGACACGACCGCGATGTCGTCGGCGCTCAGGCCGAGGCGGGCGAGCGACCGGCCCAGCGGCGAGTCGGCGCCGCCCATCGCCGCCGCGAGCACACCCATCCCGGGCGCCGGGATCGACGCCTGCACGCCGTCGGCGAAGCTGCCCGCGTAGGCCAGCACGCCGCGCACCGGCAGCCCCAGCGCCAGCGCCACGTCGCCGCGCACGACGAGCAGCGAGCCACCGCCCTGCGCCTCGACGAAGCCGCGCCGGCGCACGTCGTTGGCACGCGAGCTCTCGTGCGGCGCGATCCCCATCGCGTCGAGGTCGTCGGTGGCGGCGGTGGCCCCCATGTCGCCGAAGCCGACGAGGCCCTCCGGCGTGAGGTCGTCGAAGCCGCCGGCGAGGATGGCCAGCGCCTGCCCGGAGCGGATCTTGTCGTGCGCCGCCTCGAGCGAGACCGCGGCGGTGGCGCAGGCGGCGACCGGATGGACCATCGGGCCGTAGGAGCCGACGAACGATCCGACCGTGTGCGCGGCGACGACGTTGCCCAGCGCCTCCTGCAGGCGGTCGGGCGGGCCCTCGCCGTCGAGCAGGTGGTCGAGCACGACGCGCCGCGTCGACGCCATGCCGCCCAGACCGCAGCCCTGCGTGTTGCCCACGAGCGCCGGATGGACCTCCCCGAGCAGCTCCTCGGGCGTCACGCCGGCGTCGGCGAACGCCTCGACGGTGCAGGCGAGGTTGACGAGCGCCATGCGGTCGGCGGTGGCGAGCAGGTCGGCGGGAAGGCCGAAGCGCGCGAGGTCCAGGCCGTCGGGCAGCTGCCCCGCGACCCGGCGTGTGTAGGCGACGCTGCGCGGGATGCGGATCTGCGCGCCGGCGCGCAGGAGCACCTGCCATGTCCCGGCAGCACCATCGTGTCGGACGCGCGCGTGCGCGGGGTCGGCGGCGGCGAACGCCCGCGCCTGCGCTTCGTCGTCGACCGTGAACCGCACGTCGGTGGGCAGCGCGAGCGCGGTCAGCACGGTGCGCCCTGCCGCGTCGACGGTCTCGTCGTCGCGCAGCGATCGCACGCCGATCCGCGCCGCCACCGCTTCCGCGTAGCGTGAGCCGAGCTCCTCCTCGGCGACCTCGCCGGCCCCGGCGGCATCGACATAGCGCCCGCGGTAGCCGTCGCGCTCGTACCGGACGAGGCCGCACATCCAGGCCAGCTCGGCCACCGATCCGGGCGCGAGCGCGCCGTCCGCCTCAAGGTCGAAGCGCGCGGCGCCGCTGCCGCAGGGGCCCAGCTCGGCGCAGCCGACGATGACGACGAGCTCGGCGAGGTCGACGGCGGGCGCCGCTGCCGTGGCGGTGCTCGCGGCGGCCGCGGCAGCGAGCTTGGCGGTATCGGTGTCGGCGCCCGGCAGGGCCTGCGCCGGCGCCTGCGTCGTGCCGCCGTGGCCGCCGTGGCCGCCGCGCAGCTCCGCAGCCCGCCGCCCTCGCCGGACGCGCTCCTGCAGCTCGGCGGCGAGCGGCGCGACCGCACCGTGCAGATCGTCGATCTTCGCGAGCCCGCCGGTGAGGTCGATCTCGAGCGGCTGACGGGTCGCCGCGTCGCGCAGCGGTCCGGGTCCCGCGAGCGCGCACAGCAGCCAGCCCATCTCCTCCGCCGAGAAGGTCCGCGCGCCGAGCCGGCGCTCGACGAGCGCCGCGACGCCGTCGCCGGACGCCATGAGGCCGGTCCCGCGCACCCAGCCGATCCGCGGTGCGACGAGCGCCACGCGGTCCCCCCAGGCGGCGGCCTCGCTGCGCCACCGCGCGAGCAGGACCTCGAGCGCGGCCTTCGTTTCGCCGTATGCCCCGTCGCCGCCGAAGCCGCCGTGGTTGGGCGACAGCGCGAGCAGGACGCTCGGCGCCGGAGCGCCCTCCGCAACCGCGGCGGCGACGGCGCCGATCAGGCGCTGCACCCCGAGCAGATGCAGGCGCAGCGCGAGCTCCGCCGGGGCGCCGGCGGATGCGGCGTCGCCTGCTGTCGCCATCGCGGCGAACGGGGCGACGATCGTCGGGCGCAGCGGATCGATGCGCAGGTCGGGCCTGCCGCGCGCCGCCGTGCGCGGATCCGCCAGCCAGCCGGCGAGCGCGTCGACGTCGGCGAAGGAGGCGAGGTTCGCCGGCAGCACGTGCAGCTCCGCGCCCGGACCGGCGGAGAGCCGATACAGCTCGCGATACCAGCGTCGCCGCGCGGGCGTGTCGGTCGAGGTCGCGACGACGACGGTCGCGCCGCCACCCAGCAGCCGGCGCACGAGCTCGGCGGCGATCGAGCCGGGGCTCGCGCCGGTGACGAGCGCCGTCTCCCCGCGCAGGTCGGGCGGGGCGGCGAGCGCCGCGCGCAGCGGCGCGGGCAGGTCCGCGAGCAGGTCGTGCGGGCGGGCCGGGTCGGGCTCCGCGCCCGCCGTCAGCCCGCCGCCGCCGTCGACGCGGACGGTCGGCCGCAGCCCCGGCGGGGGCTCGCGCCATGTCTCGCCGGCAGCCACGGCGCGCAATGCGTCTGCCAGGGCTCCGTCGCAGCGCCCGGCGAGATGCAGCGCGGTGCGCGCGATCACCGGGTCGGCGCCGGCATGGGCCGCGATCCGGCGCAGCGCCGGCTCGTCGACGTGGCCGCGCAGCCCGTCGTGGTAGGCGCCGACGAGATCCCAGCGCGCGCTCGCCCACGCCGACGCGAAGCGCACGTGGCGGCGGTGGTCGAAGCGCGGCGCGATCTCCCGGGCGCGCGCGGCGCCGAGCTCCGCGTCGAGCAGCGCCAGGCGCGCCCGCGCCTCGCCGGCCGCAGCCGCCACGGCGTCGTCGTCTCCGTCGGACTCGCCGTGGTCGCGCCCGAGCGCCGCGAGCAGCGTCCGCGCCGACGCCGCGACGGCGTCCTCGATGTGCGCGGTCGCCGCCGCCGCCGCGGCCCGGTCGAGGGTGGCGGCCGGCGCGGCCGCGCCCGCAGCCGGCCGCGTCAGGGCGAGCCCGAGCGCCTCCCCGGCCAGCTCCGCGGCGCGATCGACGAGATCGTGCGCGCCCGCGCGCGTCGTCGCGGGCGCGGCCTCGGCGAGGCGGCCGAGGACACCGCCGCGCGCCGACGGCCCCGGCCGCGTCTCGAGCGTCAGCAGCGCGAGCACGTGGTCGGCGAGCCCGCTGTCCAGCCCCCATGCCGCGTCGAGATGTGCCGCCGCGTCGGCGCGCGAGACGCCCGCGCGGCCGAGCGCCTGCGTCAGGCCCGCGGCCACGGCGTCGCGCAGGTAGGGCCCCGGGAAGCGATAGTGCGCGCCCTGCTCGCGCAGGGCCGCGACGAGCTCGCCGACCGGCTGCTGCGCGACCCCCTCCCCGCCGGACAGCCCGAACTCGCGCGCCAGGTCGAGCAGCACCTGGTTGCGGCGCGACGACGCGCCCTGGAACAGGTCGTCCAGCGGCTCCTCGTCGTCGAGCTGGTCGGGCCGCACGCGTGCCTGGATGGCCAGCACGAGCCGCAGCGCGGCGCCCGCGTCGACCGGGCGGTCCGGCGTGCGCGCGGACCGCGACGGCCACGGGGGCTCCCCGTGCCACCGTCGCGGCGCCGCCGGCGCGGCCGGTTCGGGCGCGGTCGCCTCCACGGCCACGGGCGCGGCGGTCAGCGCGTAGACCGCGTCGCGGTCATCCTCGGCGTGCAGCAGCTCGGGGTCCGGGCCGGCGAGCTCCATGCCGGCCAGCGTCATGCGCATGAGGCCGGTCATCACCGCCGCGCCCGCCGGGCCCAGCTCGACGATGCGGCGCGCTCCGATCCCGCCGGCGACGGCGGGCGCGACGAGCGCGCGCTGCGTGTCGATCCATCGCACGGGCGCGGCGATCTGCCGCGACAGCAGGTCGACGAGCTGGCGCCGCGCGGCGGTGTCGGGGTTCTCACCAGGCTTCGGGTCCAGCGCGAAAGGCGTCCCGGTGACGTTCGGCACCCAGCGACCGACCAGGCGGCGATGGTCGATCGTGCCGACGAGCCGCTCGAGCTGCGCGCGCAGAGGCGCGACCGCCGCTCCCAGCAGCGGCGAATGAAACGGCACGTCGATGCCGGGCAGAACGCGCACCGCGCGCGTCCCGAGCCGCTCGGCGAGCGCCTGCAGCGCCGCGCGCGTGCCCGCGACGGCGTACTGGCGCCCGAGCGCGTTGTGGTTGACGAGCGCGAGGTCGGCGCTGGCGTCCACGACGGCCTCCAATCCCTCGACGTCGAGGCCGCATGCGCTGGGATCGACGGTCGCCATGCCGTGGCCGGACCCCCCGCGATCGTCGCGCGCGACCTGCTGCTGGATGAGCCGGCCGCGCGCGTGCACGAGCTCGAGCGCCGCCTCGAGGTCCAGCGCGCCGAGCGCGACCAGCGCCGAGAACTCGCCCGCGCTGTGGCCCGCCACGAGCAGCTCGTCGCCGAGCGCCCCGGCCTCACGCAGCTCGGCGAGCTGCGCCGCGTGCAGCGTCAGGAGCGCCGGCTGGGTGAACTCGGTGCGGGCCAGCACGCCGTCGGGATGGCGGACGACGCGCCCGCCCGCGAGCCGCAGCTCGGCCGGGTTGCGCTCCACGACGTCGAGCAGCGAGAACCCGAGCCGCGCCCGGGTGTGGGCGTCGGCGCGCCGCCAGACGTCATGGGCGGCGCGCGAGCGAGCCCGCCCGTCGGCCCCGAGCCCGCGACGCTGCACGCCCTGCCCGCAGAAGACGTGCGCGGTCCGCGCCGGGGCGACGAGCGCCTCGCCGGCCGCGACCAGCTCGCCGCCGGCGAGCACGGTCACCTCGATGACCTCCAGGCCTTCCTGCAGCGCGACGCGCACCGCCCGCAGTTCGAGCGCGGCGCCGAGCGCGACGGGCGCTGCGAAGTCGACCCGCCAGCGCCGCAGGGCGGTCGCGTCTCCCCCACCCAGCGCGTCGACGACGAAGGCCGAGGCGCGCGCCGCGGTCCACGCCCCGTGCACGATCGGGCGCGCGAGGCCGCCGAGCCGTGCGGCGAGGATGCAGCGATGCAGGGGATTGTGGTCGCCGCTGATGCGCGCGAACGCGTCCATGCTCGGCGGTGCGCAGTCGTGCGCCTCGGCGAGCGGAAAGCGCGGGCGCGCCCGGCGGGCGGGCGGGCGCGGCGCCGAGTCGCGCGAGCGCGGCGGCCACGGGATGCTCGCGGTCGGCTGCGCTCGCGGACGCGCGCCAGTCGATCGTGCCGGCGATCTCGCCGTCGCGCAGGAGCACGCCGAACGCGCTCCACGTCGCGTCGCCCGAGCGCGGCACGTCGGTCGTGCACTGCACCTCGCAACCCAGCCGGTCGCCCGCCGCCAGACCTTCGGCGCTGAGCCAGGGTTGCCCGGCGAGCCAGTCGGCCTCGGCGCCGTCCGCGAGGGCGAGCTCGCCGTCGAGCGCCTCGCGGCGTAGCCGCAGCCGGTCGGTCACCGGCGCGGCGCCGAGCGTCATGTACGTCGCCTCGACGCACGCGAGCTCGCCGCGCGCGCTGCGCAGGACCGCCTTGCAGGTCATCCGCGTCGGCGCGCCGTCGGGATCGTCGAGCGCGACGATCCGCGCGCCGGCCTGTCCGCGCTCGCCCGGCAGCGGCGGCCAGGCGGGCCCTGCTGCGACGACGTGGCCCGTGTGCACGAGCTGCGCGAGCTGCGCCGCGAACGGCGCGCTGGACAACAGGCCGGCGAGCGCCGGCCAGGCGAGCGTCAGCGCGAGATCCAGCGAGACGCCGTCGTGCGTCGCACCGGTGGCGGCGCCGTGCGCCGCCGTCAGCGCGTCCGTGCAGCTCCATGCGGCCTCGGTCGGTCCGAACGGGTCCGCGGGCGCCGTCGCCCCCACGGCACCCAGGACGAGCCGCGCGAACGCGATCGTGCCGGCGTCGCCGTCGGCCGAGCGAAACGCCCCGCCGCCAGCCGGGATCCAACGGGTGAGGAGCTCGGCCGGCGGCCCGTCGAGCGCCGGCATCTGGACCCGCACGACGACCGCGTCGCCTTCCGCGGCGACCTCGAGCCGTTCGCCGGTGGCGTCCGCCGGCAGCACCTCGACCCGCGCGAGATCGGTTCCCTCGCCGCGCACCGCGCGGATCTCGTCGCCCGCTGCGACGATCCGCCACAGCGGGTTGGGCCGCGCCCGCAGACCGCCCGCGTCGCCGACGAGCAGCGACGCCGCCGCGCAGAAGCCCGCGACCGCTCCCCCGTGACCGGCGATCGCGGCCGCCAGCGGCATCGGCGCCGGGCCCGGATCGGCGAGGCGGTCGCGCCGGCACGGCGTCACGCCGGCTGCGCCGGTGCGACGGACGGCCTCGTGCTCGAAGCGGGCGAGCAGCTCCGCGACCGGCTCGTCGGCGCGCTCGATGCCCGCGACCGAGCGCGGGCCCGGGATCACGAAGACACCGTCGGCGTCGACGCGCGCATCCTGCGCCTGCCAGAGCGCGTCGGCCATGTACCAGCGCCGGATCTCGCCGTCGAGGACCGGCACGAACGGCACCGGCTTGCCGGGGCGGTCGCAGAGCGCGAGGAAGAACTGCGCGTCGGCCGGGTGCAGCAGCGTCGTGGCAGCCGCGGGAAACGCCGCGGCGAAGGCCACGAGCGCCGCCGCCGGGTCGTCGAGCTGCTCGAGCTGCTCGACCGGCAGTTGCACCGGACCGGCGTCCGCCGCGTGCAGGCGCGCGCCGAACCGGCGAAACAGCGCGAGCGCCCGCGCCCGCCAGGTCGGATGACCCCACGCCCCGTCGTCGTAGCGCCCGTGGCGCCCGTTGGCGCACTGCTCGGTGAAGCGCCCCAGCAGCTCGCCGTAGCTCATCGCCTCGACGTCGCCGAGGTAGGGCTTCGCGGTGAGCGCGAGTGCGGCGACGATCTCGTCGCGCCGCGCCGTCACGGCGGCGGCGTCGCCGGCGACCTGCTCGAGCAGGTGCGCCGCCCGGGCGGCGGCGTTGTCGAGCGCGTGCACGTCGGCGTTGAGGCTGCTGAGCGCGGACGTCACCCCGCCGGCGGTCGTCCCGCGCGGCACCCAGTCGTCGTCGCCGGCCGCCGCCACGAGCGCGCGCTTGACCGCCGGCGATGCCGCCGCCTCGGCGCAGGCCATCGCCGCGGTGCCCACGAGCACCGCGTCGACCGGCATCGCCGGCTCCCCGTAGGCAAGCGACCACGTGCCGCAGAGCAGATCGGCGGCCCGCGCCGGATCGCCGACCCCGCCGCCGACGCAGAGCAGCACGTTGGCACGCCGGCGCAGCTCGGCGTAGGTCTCCAGCAGCAGCTCGTCGAGCTCCTCCCACGAGTGATGCCCGCCGCCACGGCCGCCCTCGAGATGGGCGGCGATCGTGTGCTGCGGCGCCGCGTCGGCGATCGCCAGCACGCGGCGGATCTGCTCGACGGTGCCGGGCTTGAACGCGTTGAGCGCCAGCCCGGCCGCGGTGAGCTCGTCGAGCAGCGCGACCGCGTCCGCGACGTCGGGGACGCCGGCGGAGACGGTCAGCCCGCAGAGCGGCGCTCCGCCGCGGCGCGCCGCGACGACGAGCCGGTCGCGTGAGACGTGCAGCCCCCACAGGCGCGGGTCGAGCAGCAGCGTGTTGAACGCGACCTCGCGGCCTGGATCGAGCAGCTCGCGCAGCTCCTCGAGGCGGCGCTCGAACGTCCAGCGGTCGGGCTGGCCGCCGCCCGCCAGCTCCGCGGCGTAGCCCGCGTTGGCCGCCGCCGCCACGATCGGCGCGTCGGCCGTCGTCGGCGTCATCCCGGCCAGGATCACCGGCGGGCGGCCCGTCAGGCGCGTGTAGCGCCCGTCGAGGTGCACGCCGCCGCCCGGCAGCTCGACGAGCCCCGGGGCGAAGTCCGCGAAGCGCACGTCCGGCCCCGCCGGCGCCGCGCCCGGCGAGGTGAGGCGCCGCCGTCCCTCGGGGGACGCGAGCGCGAGGGTGCGGGCGCCGTCGCCGCGGAGGTTCGCGGCGGTCAGCGACGCGACGTCGGTGCCGGGACCGAAGTCGAGCACCCACTCGGCGCCCGCGGCGGCGAGCGCCCGCGTGACGACGTCCCAGCGCACCGGTGCCACGAGCTGCGTGGTCGCGACCGTGCTCGCGAGGTCGGCGCAGGCCCGCAGGTCGCTGCCGTCGGCCGGCGACAGGACCGGCAGCATGAGCGCGGCCGGCTCGGGCAGAAGGCCCGGCTCCGCGGCGAGCTGGGCGCGCAGCAGCGCACAGGGCTCGCGCAGCGCGGCGGTGTGGTAGGCGACGTCGACCTCGAGCGGGCTCCAGCCGAAGCGCAGCGGCGCGCCGCCGCGCTGGCCGCGAGCCCGCTGCGCCTCCTCCGCGCGCGCCACCTCGGCCAGGCGCGCGCGCACGAGCGCGAGCGTCCGCGGCGGCCCGCCGACAACGATCCGCAGCGGCTCGTTGACGAGCGCGATCGTGGCCGCCTCGTCACTCCCGACCTCGGCGTTGACGCGGTCGAGGATCTGCACCAGGCGCTGCTCGCGGACGCCGGAGACGCTCGCGAGCGGCGGATCGCTGCCGGCGTGGGAGCGCAGCGCGGCGTGGGTGCCGACCGTCCAGGCAAGGCGCACGTAGCGCGCCAGCAGCGCGTCGTCGACGCCACCGGCCGCGCCCTCCGATACGAGCAGCGCCGACAGCAGCCCCTGCGAATGGCCGGCCACCGCGACGAGAGCGCCCCCGCGGGCGGCGGCGGCGAGTCCGTCCTCCCAGACCGCCCGCCAGAGCAGCGCCTGCGCGACGAGGATGAGCGGGTAGGAGACCGCGGCGGAGCGCAGGTAGGCGGCGGGCGGCGCTCCGTCGGGATCCTCGGCCCAGGTGACGAGGTCGAAGCCGTGGCGGAAGCGGCCGCTGGACTGCCCGGCCGGCGACGCCGCGGCCTCGCCGAGCACCGCGCTCGCGACCGCCAGGCCCTCGCGGAGCCCGGGGCGCTGGGCGACGAGCGTCGAGAGCTCCGAGAGGGCGGCCCCACCCTGGCCGGCGAACGTCACGGCGGCGCGCCGGCTGCCGTCCCCGAGACGGGTCAGCAGCGAGTTCGCAGGTGCGGCCACCGCTGACGCTGTGGTGCCCACTGTTCGGGTACCCTAACCAGCTTGTCCGCGCTAGGCAAGCTGCCCTTGCACCACGTGCCTGCCACGCCTTACGGCCGGCTCTCGTGAACGGCGCGGGGACGCCGCCGAGCCACGATGCCGGCCCGCTCGGCGAGACGTTCGCGGCGGCCCGCGCGCACTTCGGCGGCCACGACGTGCTCGCGGTGCGCGTGGCTGCTCCCGCCGGCTGGATGGCCGCCGCCGCGATCACGGCCGGCGGCCCGCCGCTCGACGATCTGCTCGAGCGCGCGACGGCGGCCAGCGGCACCGCCCGCGCCGACATCGGCGCGACGCTGCTCGCCGAGGGCTACGCCTGGGGCCTCGCCGTCCGCGCCGTCGGCACGCTGCTGTTCGGCCGGCGGATCCCCGCGATGGCGCCGCGCGAGGTCGCGCTCGAGTTCGCCGCCGCGGACACCACGGTCACCGGCGTCGCCTTCACCGGGGGAGCCATCGGCATCGAAGGCGACGCGCGCGCAGGCGACCCTGCGCTCGTCCTGGTGGCGGACGAGGACGCGCTCCTCGCGCGCCTGCACGACGAGTTGGCGGGCCACCTCGAGCCGCTCCTCGCCGGGCTCTCCGCGCGCAGCGGACGTCCGCTGGGCGCGCTGTGGCGCAGCGCGGGCGACCGCCTCGGCGGCGCCTTCCTCTGGCTCGGAGAGGTGATCGGCGCGCGCGACCGCGCGTGGGAGCTCGGGACGCGCTGCATGGACCGCGCCGGCCCGCTCGGCGTCGGAGCGGGATTCCGCGTGCTCGAGCATGCCGGGATCGCAGAGCCGACGCGCAATCGCCGCAGCTGCTGCCTGATCTGGCGCGCGCAGGACGGGCAGACGTGCTTCACGTGCCCCCTGACCTCCGAGGGCGAGCGGCGTTCGCGGCTCGAGGCCCGCGCCGCGGCGGCAGCAGCAGCGGCAGCCCGCGCCCCGCAGTCCGCTTGACGGGGTTCGTCAAGAATCCCTAACGTGCCGCGC
This sequence comes from uncultured Actinomycetes bacterium, assembly GCA_963746165.1. Taxonomy (GTDB): domain Bacteria; phylum Actinomycetota; class Thermoleophilia; order Solirubrobacterales; family Solirubrobacteraceae; genus CADCVQ01. Next base: position 77,228 of record CAVVAG010000021.1, read on the forward strand.
ATGAACGGCACCATGACCCGCCCCCTCTCGACGGCCACGAAGCGGATGAGCCTCGTCTCCCTGGCCGCGCTGACCGCGGCCGGTGTCGCGGCCGCGCCGCCGGCCCCCGCAGCGAAGACGACCTCGCGCGCCCTCAGCGCGTCCGGCGAGCTCAAGCGCACGGCAAAGCCGTCGAACACGTCGTCGGTGCAGGCCGGCGCGGTGACCGGCAAGCCGTTCGGCTCGGGCCAGATGGTGCTGCGCTCGTCGCTCAGGCAGGCGACCGTGACGTCGACCTTCACGCTCACGACGGCGGCCGGAGTCGTTCGCGGCCGCGCCACCGCCCGGTTGACGCTCGACGGCGACACCGCCACCTACAAGGGCACCGCCACCATCACGAGCGGCACGCGCCGCTACCGCGGCGTGACCGGCACGAACATCCGCTTCACCGGCGTGGGCCCCGTCAGCGCCAAGCGCACGAAGATCACGCTCAGCGGCCGCGTGCGCTACTGAGCGGGCGGGGCACCGCGCGCGCCGGCCGCAGCCGGCGCGCGCAGTCGTCGCCTCCCGCGCCTACTTGCCGCGCAGCGTTCCGCGCTTGGTGACGAGCGATCCGGACGCCGGCTTGACGACCACCTTGACCGACAGCCTCTTCGTGCGCTTGAGCACGGCGCGACCGTCCTTGGACAGCGCCAGCTTCACGGTCTTCTTGCCGGACGTGATGTTGAACGCGGCCGTCCGGGTCACGCTGATGACCTTCACCGAGCGACCGACGCGCACCGGCGCGACCGACCGCAGGCGCACGGTGCCCTTGCAACGTGAGCCGGCGGCGCAGGTCAGCGGCACCGAGACCGTCGACCCCACCAGCTTCATCGTCCCGATCTTCGCCTTGCGGTTGACGAGGGCCGCCGTTCCTGCCCCTCCGCCTGCGCCCGGCGCCGGCGCGCCCGGAGCGCCCGCCGGACCGGTGTTCTCGAGGTCGAGGTTGAGCCGAACGACGGCTGCGTCGTCGCCCGCTCCGCCGCCCGCGCCCTTGTAGCCGGCCACGGTCGCGCGGGTGTCGCTCGCCGTGTCGCTGAGACCGAAGAACGCGTCCGCGTTGCCGCCGAGGTCGACCTTCATGGCCCCGCCGTCGCCGAACGTCTTCTCGAACTGCCCGTTGGGGCGCAGCAGGTAGACGGCGGCGATGAGGTCGCCGGCGCCCTGCGAGCTGCTGCCGGCGATGACGATCCGGCCCTCCGAGGTGACGTTGATGTCGCGGCCGCGGTCCTCCTGGCCGATGCCCGCGTCGTAGCGCGTGACGCCGCCCGTGCCGAAGCTCGGGTCCAGGTCGCCGTTGGCCTTGAAGCGGTAGGCGACCATGTCGACGGTGCCGCCGCTGGCGCCGGTGTTGCCGTATCCGGTCAGGACGTAGCGCTCGCCCTCCTGGATGGCGACGTCATAGGCCTCCGAGAAGGCCGGCGGCGGGCCGAGCGGCGTGCCGGTGCCGATGCCGTCGGTGCTGTAGGTCGTGTCGAGCGCGCCGTTGGGCATGAAGCGGTACACGGCCGGCGTGTTCGGCACGCCGGTTGTCGAGCCGTAGCTCGCCGCGACGATCCGGTTGCCGGTCGTGAGCTTCGGGCGGCGGGCGTTGTCGTTGAGGTTCGACCCGCCGGAGGTGTTGCCCGCGATCGAGATGCCGGGCACGCCGCCCGCGCCACCGCTGAAGCTCGTGTCCAGCGCCCCGTTCGTCTTGAGCTTGATCATCGCCACGTCGCGGTCGGTCTTCGCCGGGACGGCACCGATGTCCGTGCCGCGCGATGCCTCGATGACGAGGGTGTCGTCCGGGTTGACGAGCGATCCCCACGCGTTGTCGGAGAGGAGCGTGTTCGCGTCGGCGTCGCCGTCGGTCATGTTGATCCGGCTCACGCCGGCGGGCGCGGGATCGGGTGAGTTCGCGCCGCCGTAGGTCGTGTCGATCGTGCCGTCGGTGTTGAAGCGGACCGCGTAGACGTCCACGTCACGCACGTCGAACGGCGCCGGCGACGCCGGCGTCTCGGCCTGGCCGGAGATGACGATCTTGCCGTCGGACTGCACGACGACGCCGCGCGCGACCTCCTGGTTGCCGGCCGGCGTGGCCGGGAACGTGCCGTCGGGGTTGGCCGGAGGCTGAGCGAAGGGTCCCGGGCGCAGGTTGATGCTCGAGACGCCGTTGGTGCCGAACTCCGCGTCGAGGGAGCCGTCGGAACGCAGCTTGGCAAGCACGAAGGACTGGTCCGGGGACCCCGGCGAGGTCGTGAAGCCGGTGGCATAGGTCGTGCCGCCCGGACCGGGGGTCGAACCGAGGAAACGATCGCCGGAGGTCGCCGACAGCGGCACCATCGCAATGCCGCTCACGCCGTAGGTGGGGTCGAAGCCTGCCTGTGCCGCCGCTCCGCTCGACAACGTCGCGCCAACGGACAGCGCGCCGGCAAGCAGCTTGGCGTGTGTGCTTCTCATCTGCGTGGCCTTTCGGTAACCCTGCATACGGTTGCTGTCCCCAGACGACCAAAGTAAGGCCGCCCTAACAAGCGAACATTGGCGAACCTACCAGAGCTGCAGACGACGTGTTAGGGTGCCCGAACGTTCAGTGCCGGGGCTGCCGGCCGGCCCGGCCGTGTCGTTCGATCAGGGAGCGAGTGCGCATGACCCACCGCCGAGACGGATCCTTCATCCGCGGCCGCAGGCGGTTGGCGCTGGCGACCACGCTCGTGCTCTCCGCGCTTGCCGGCGTCTCACCACCGGCCGTGGCGGGCGTCGCCGAGACGCCGAATGCCTGCGCCTTCAGCTACGACAACGAGTACCGCACGCAGGGCGTCGAGATCACGGCGTCGGCGCCCGGCTCGGCGACCCCGGGGCAGCCGTTCACGCTCACCGGCGAGGAGCTCGAGGTCAAGCTGCGCGCCGCGCTGGCGCGCGATGCCGCGGCCGTCGGCCTGATCCCCTCCGACGGAAGCCAGGTGTCGATCGGCACCAGGACGTGGATCGCCCTCAAGGCGACGAACACGCGCGAAGGCACGCAGGTGATCGGCCCGGTCTCGGTGACGGCGACCACGTCCGCGCTCTACGACGAGAGCTCGCAGACGATCTCGGCGACGCCGTTCGTCTACACCCCGCCCAAGCTGCCGGACACGACGTGGACCGGCACCGGCGGCGACATCGCATTCAGCCAGGCCGGGGCTGACGCGATCACGTCGGCGAAGGGCCAGCTGCCCGTCGGGGGCGGCGGCAGCAACGTGACCGTCCGCGGCAGCGCGGTGGTCCAGGCCAACCTCCCGGGCGGCGCGAACTTCTTCATGGACTGTCAGCCGGGCGAGACGAACATCACGCGTCCCGAAGCCGGCGCCGGGACGTCGTTCAATCCGCTGATCGCGGCGCCGTTCGCCGGCGTGCAGGTCGGCGGCGAGGCCACGAACCCGGGCGGCACGCCACCGCCGGGCAGCGGGGGCGCGCCCGTCGCCGGCCGGATCGCCTCCACCTCGCTGGCGGCCCAGCGCGGCAGGGTGCGCGTGCGCATCAGCTGCCCGGTGGGCGGCGCGGCATGCGCGGGCACCGTCACGCTGCGCACGCGCGCGAGGGTCAAGCTCGGCACGCGCAAGGCCAGGATCATCACCCTCGCCCGCAGCGCGAGGTACGCGATCGCCGCCGGCAAGGCCAAGACCGTGACGCTGACCCTCGGCCTCGACGGCAGGCGGCTGGTCGCCCGCAGCAGGTCGCAGAAGGCGACGCTCACGCTCAAGCCGCCGAAGGGCAAGGCCGCGACCCGCACCCTGACGCTGCGGCGAGGCTGACGCAGCCGCTCAGCGCCGGCAGGCGACGATGATCTGCGCCAGGCGGGTCGTCGCCGGCGGTGGCGCGGCCGTGTCGCGCAGGACGTGCTCGAGGACCTCCCTGTCGGTGAGCTTCGCCCGCACATCGCGGCGCGCACAGGCCACCTCGGCACCGTGCAGGCCGGCCTCCTCGAACGTCGAGGCAAGCGTGTCGAGGAGCCGGGCACGGAGGTACGACATGCCGTCGGGCCCTGTGCCGGGCGTGTTCAGGCAGCTCGTGAGCGTTCCGGCGACGAGGTCCTTCGCCGCCGGTTCGTCGCCTTCCCAGGCGGCGCGGACAGCTCGGGTGCTGTGGTCCGCGATCCTCGCGTCGACGCACCGGCGAGCCGCCTCCGGCCGCAGCCCCGGCGCGTCGGCGGTCAGCCGGAGCTGGTGCAGCACGCTACGGGAGTAGATCGCGCGCAGCAGGCCGGTCCCGACGGCGTCGATGCGCCACGTCCCGTCCTCCTGGACGAGCGCGATCGTCCCGTGCGCTCCGTCGAGGTTGCCGCCCACGAGGACGACGTCGGCTCGGGAGCGCCTCCCGCGCGTCTCGACGTCCTGCCGCACGCCCGGCGCCAGCGCGTTGGTGTCGGCAGTCGGCGCCTCCCGGCGACGGCAACCCTGGACGCCGCCGTACGTCGCGCGCACATAACGCAGCGTGACGGCCTGCTGACAGCGCACCGGCACGTCCTGCGTGGTTATCCACGCCCGTACGGTGGCTTCGGCGGAGCGCCGCGGACCACGGTCTTCCGGCTCGGACGAGCCACAACCCGGCAGCGCGAGGACGAGGGCGATGGCCACCCCCGGCGGCGCGAGCCGCCCGTCCCTCCGCCTCCGCGAGCAGGCCCGTCGCATCCGCTGAGTGTGACGCGGTTCGGCCCGGGATCGCGCATCGAGGTGCACGCGAAGCACTCGGGCGCGGCGCCACCCCTGAGGCATGGCCGGCGCAACGCACCACCAATCGGTGCCTCGAGCTTGACAGGGATGGCGGCTGCGGTTTGAGTGCCGCGGTCCGGTCATCCACGAAGGGAGTCTCATGCGCCGCACCGCAGTTCTTGCCGGGTCCATCGCCGTCGCGCTCGGCATTGCCGGCGTTCTCGCCGTCACCGGAGGCGCGGAGGCGCCTGCCGGCACGACGTTGAAGTTCGTCTCCAAGGGCGGCGTGTTCAAGTTCGTCGACGCGGCGCCACGCGCCAAGCGCGAGGAGGACGCCAGCAGCGGCGACGCGTTCCTCATCTCGACGGGCATCTACAGCACGGCCAGCAAGCGGCTCGGGACGCTCGACGCGCACTGCACGTTCACGCGAGGCGGGCGCCGGCTGCGCGGCGTGTGCACCGGGATCTACGACCTGCCCGGCGGCGAGATCCACGTGTCGGCGCGACTCAGCGCGGATGACGAGACGGCCGGCGCGGTGGTCGGCGGGACCGGCGCCTACGTCGGCGCGCGCGGCACGTTCTCGTCCGTCGACCGTCCCGGCGAGGCCGGCGGCGACCCCAGCGACGAGACGATCACGCTGCTGCCGTGACCTGACCGCTGCCGTCGGCGACGCCGGTGGGCCACCCGATCGCTCGTCGGTCGGGCGGTCCCGCAGGCCGGCGTCGACGGCGGCCGCGAGCACGGTGACGAGGCGCGGCACGCCTCAGATCGTCACCCGCCTGCGACCGACGCCGCGCTGACCGCGATCATGCTCTTGGCCCGGTAGCTGCCGGCGGACACGGTGTTGGCCGTGTTGCAGACGACCGCCGCCGCGCCGGGACCGCCCAGCGTGCCCGCGCCCGTGAGCGTGTTGGTGGTCGCGCCCTGGTCGAAGTCGATGCCGGCTCCCGGACCGAGGCTGTCGACGGCTGCGCCGCCGATCGTGAGGGTGCAGGCGAGGGTGCCGCCGGCCACGGCCGTGGCGTTCTCGGCGATGAACTTCGCCGTCACGGCGAAGCTGCCCGCAGGCAGGCTCATGCTCTGGACGACCTGGTCGGCATTGCCGGGCACGAGCGCCTCGAGCGCCTCGGCACGGTTGACGATCGCCGCCGACCCGCCGGCTCCCGGAGCCCCCGCCGGACCGGCCGGGCCCGCGGCGCCCTTCTTGCCGGCCGGGAGCTGGCCGGTCTTGAAGTCCTTCTTGAGCAGCGAGCGGTCCTTGACCTGGATCGAGCTGACGCTGTTTCGCGGCAGCTTGATCGCGGCGTAGCTCGTTCCCCCGAGCGCGACCACCAGCGCAAGCGTCGCCGTCACGTTCGCGTACGACCCGCTTCCGAAGATCCGTTTCATGATCCTGCCCCCTCCGCGTGTGCTGGATGGCCGGCGGCCGGAGTGCTCCGGACCCGCGCAGCGGTCATGTTCGTGGCGAGATGTGAGCGGCTGATGAGAAGAACGCGCGCAGCTGCTCGGCCACGTCCTGCGGGCACTCCTCGGCTGGGAAGTGCGCTCCCCGGGGCAGGTACTCGATACGCACGTCGTCGGCGTGCTCGGTGATGTCCTCGAGCATCCCGGGGGTGAAGAACGGGTCCTTGACGCCGTGCAGCCAGAGGATCGGGGTCTCGAGGCGCCGGCCGGCGTACCTGCCGCGCACCCAGTGCGGGTACTCGTAGAGCAGGAAGCTGCGGTAGACCTGCGACGCCGCCCGCCCCCGCTCGGGGTCGGCGAAGCGCGGTGCGAACTCCCGCGCGTACTCGCGGCGACGTCGCCGCCCGCGGAGATCGCGTCGACGACCCTGCCGACGATGCGCCGCGACCCGCTGAATGCGCCATCTGAGGACCGGGCTGGCCAGCGCTCCCTGATACGTCAGGGCGCCCAGCTGCTTGGGGATCCCCGTGATCGAGAGCTTCGGCCAGACGTGGCCGGTGTTCATCGGCACGAAGCGCGCCACGCGTTCGGGGTGCTCGAAGCAGACGAGGAAGCCGACGACCCCGCCCAGTCGTGTCCGACGAGGTTCACACGATCGACGCCGAGCGCGTCGAGGACCCCGATGGGCCGGCGGGATCGCCCATCTCGGCCACGTGCAGGCGCGCGCCGCGTACGTCGAGGAAGCGATGCTCGACGCCGTCGAGCGACGGCATCCCTCGCGCCGCATCCACCTCGCTAGCCGGCCGCCTCTCGGCGCGCTTCGATCGTCGCGCGGATCTGCTCGATGACGTCGTCACCGGCGCGCTTGAGCTCCCAGCGGGTGAGGGTGATCAGGCGCATGGGCGTGGCCGCGACGACCGACGCCGTGCGCAGGGTCTTCTCGACGACCCCGATCTCGCCGAAGAAGTCGCCCGGACCGAGCGTCGCGATCTTCTCGCCACCGCGGATGACGTCGGCCGTCCCCTCCTCGATCGCCATGAACTCGTGCGCGTAGTCGCCTTCGTTGACGACCTGCTTGCCCGCCGCGACCGAGGACTCGCCGGCGAAGACGGCGACGCTCTTGAGCGTCTCCTCGTCGAGCGAGGCGAAGACCGGGATCGCCCTCAGGCGCTCTGGATCCATCCGTTGAATCTAACCCAGCGAAGGCATGTCCTGCACGATCGACAGGACCGGCGCGAACAGGTCGCCCTGCTCGGCGACGCGCGCGACGACCTGCCCCGCGTCGAAGACGAGGTGCTGCGGGTCGCCGCCGTCGAGACAGGCGCGCACCTCGTCCCACTCCAGCGGCGTCGACACCGTCGGCCGGTCGCGCGCCCGCAGCGAGTAGACGCAGACCGTCGTCTTGTGCTCGTCGTTCTGGCTGTAGTCGATGAAGACCTTGCCTTTGCGGGCCTCCTTGTTCATCCGCGCGATCACGACGCCGGGCTCGGAGGCCTCGAGCAGCTCGGCGACCGCGCGTGCGAAGCCCTTCGTGTCGTCGTAGGTCACACCGGGCGAGTTGAGCGGCACGTAGACCTGCAGGCCCTTCGAGCCTGAGGTCTTCGGGAACGCCTGCAGGCCGAGGTTCTCGAACATCCCCTGCAGCCACAGCGCCACGCGGCAGCACTCGACGATCGTCGCCGGCGGCCCCGGATCGAGATCGAAGACCATCATCGTGGGAACCTCCAGCGCCTCGGCGCGATGCATCTGGGTGTGCAGCTCCAGCGCCGCGAGGTTGGCGAGCCAGACGAGCGTCGGCAGGTCGTTGCAGACACAGAACTCGACGACCTTCTTCGACAGCGGCACCGGCGCGACCGCGACCCATTCCGGGCGGTGCGACGGGCACTGCTTCTCGAAGAAGCTCTTGTCCTCCACGCCGTTGGGGAACCGCACACGGGTGAGCGGGCGCGCCTCGAGGTGGGCGAGGATCGCCGGGGCGATCGCCGTGTAGTACTCGATGACGTCGCGCTTGGTGAAGCCCGCCTTCGGATAGAGGACCTTGTCGAGGTTCGTGACCTTCAGGGTGCGCCCGCCGACCTTGATCTCGACGCCGTCGCGGACCGGCGTGCCGGCGTCGAGGAACGCCGACGGCGGCGCCTCCTCGCGCAGGCCCTTGTAGGACGGGTGGCGCATCATCCCGTCCGACGTCCATTCGGTGAACTCGACCTCGGCGACACGCGTGGGCTGTACCCAGACGGCGGCGCGCGGCGGCCTGGGGTCGCCTGCGAAGGGCGGGTCGTCGCGCTGCTCGAGCACCTTGGCGAGGCGGTCGAGCTCGAACTCGGTGAAGCCCGTGCCGACGCGGCCGGCGTAGCGCAGCCGCCCCTCGTCGGGGACGCCGACGAGCAGCGCGCCGATGCGCTCGCGGCGCTTGCCCTCTCCAGGCAGCCAGCCGCCGACGACGACGTCCTCCCGCCGGACGTTCTTGACCTTCAGCCAGCACGGCGAGCGGCGCCCCGGAAGGTACGGGCTGTCGAGCTTCTTGGCGACGACGCCCTCGAGGCCGTTCTCGAGGCTCGCCGCCAGGACCGCGGCGCCGTTGCCGACCACGTGGTCGGGCGTCTGCCAGTGCGCGCCCTGCAGCTCGAGCGCCTTCAGGCGCGCGCGGCGCTCCTCGTAGGGCAGCTCCATCAGCGAGTGCCCGTCGAGCCAGAGCAGGTCGAAGGCCATGTAGTGCACGGGCGTGTCCTTCATCCGCCGACGGGCGGCAGCCTCGGAGGCGACGTGCATCCGGCCCTGCAGGCGCCCGAACGACGGCCGGGGTGGGTGGGACGAATGATCGAAGGCGACGATCTCGCCGTCGAGGATGGCGCGGTGCGAGCTCAAGCCGCGGTTGAGCGCCTTGAGCTCGGGATACGCCGCCGAGATGTCGTTGCGGTTGCGGCTCTCGAAGCGGATCCGACCCGGCTCGGAGTAGGCGAGCGCCCGCACGCCGTCCCACTTGATCTCGTAGGACCAGTTCTCGTCGTCGGGCGGCAGGCCGTGGGCGCTGGGCTTGGCGAGCATCGGCACGAGGCGCTCGGGCATCGGCTCGCGGTCGGGATCCTCGGGCGGATCCATCCGGTGGATCATCCAGTCCTTGCCGGCGGGCTCGCCCTTGCGCTTCTTGAGGGGAAACAGGCCGTAGCGGCCCCGCAGGCGCTCGCCGTGGAACGTGATCTCGACCTTCGCGTCGTCGAACTTGTGCGTCTCGTACGTGCCGCGGTCCCAGATGCGCATCTTGCCGGCGCCGTACTCGCCCTTGGGGATGTCGCCCTCGAACTCGAGGTACTCCAGCGGGTGGTCCTCGGTGCGCACGGCGAGCCGGTTCTCGTGCGGATCCTCGGGGATCCCGTTGGGGATCGCCCAGGAGGCGGCGACGCCGTCGTGCTCGAGGCGAAGGTCCCAGTGCAGGCGGGTGGCGTGGTGCTCCTGCACCACGAAGCGCGCCGTGGCCTCGGCGCCGGGTCCGCTCCCGTCGCCGTCGCCGTAGGGCTCGGGCGTGCGCTGCGGGTCGCGCTTGCGCTTGTACTCGTCGAGCCGGTCGCGGGCGGGCACACCCACAGTGTGCCCGCCCGGCGGCGGTCTATGGCCTGACGCCGAACTGCAGCGGGCCGGTGACCTGCACCTGGCAGTAGTTCGTGTTCGCGTCGGTGCACGCGCCCTGCGTCTCGCCGTTGTCCAGCGAGGACGCGGTCGCGGCGCCGAGCGCGCCGCCGACCCAGGCCGTCGAGTTGTAGAACGGGGAGCCCTGCGCGTACGTGAGCTTCGAGCCGCTCAGCGTGTAGCGCACGATGCGGTTGCCCGTCCCCGAGCCGAGGTTCGTGCGCGCCCAGACGAAGGCCTGCGGGCTCGCGACGAACGTCGGCCGGGTCACGTCGGCGGCGTTGGCGCCGCCGGAGCGGGCGCGGTAGACCATCCGGTCGGCGCCTGTGCGGACGTTGCGGTTGTGCACCTGGACCTCGCGGAAGCTCGCCGGGACGGACTCGACGTACGCGACGTGTGAGAAGCCCAGTTCGGCGCTGAGGATCGATCGCTTCTTGACGATGAGCCGGCTGCCCTTCGAGCCGCTCGTCGTGTTGCCGACGCGCAGCTGGTCGTAGCCGTGGTCGCGGCGGATGAAGGCGATCTCGCCGCCCATGATCGTCGGGTCGCGCTCGGCAAGCGTGGGCGAGCTGAGCTTCGTGACCTTGACCTCGCTGCCCGTCGCGGGGTTGAGGCGGTAGATGTCGCCGTCGTCGCGGGTGTACACCGCGTACGTGGCGCCCGAGCGGTTCGTGCCGAGGTCGATGTCGAACGGCCCCGCCGTGCGCGGGGCGACCGCGACGTTCGTCGGCGCCGCGCCGGCGACGGACTTCACGAGCGAGTAGGTCTTCGTGACAGCGTCGAAATGCGACCACATGACGGTGTCGTTCCAGCCCGCGACGCGGGTCGGCGCCTGCTCGACGGCGAGCGTGGTCGGAGCGCCCTGGGCGGTGGCGGCGGGAGCGAGCACCGCGCCGGCGAGGGCGGCGGCGAGGAGGGATGAGCGAATTCGGGACATGGGGTCATGGTGGCTCTGGGCGAGGCGGTTTCGGGGGACACCTGGGTGGCGGGTTCCCACACCCTCCTTGGCGCCTGTGCGGCCGTGCGCTGTCGCGCCACGTCGGGGGCGTCGCCGGCGAACGGCATCTCTGAGGGTGTGTGAGTCACGTGGGCGTTCGGGCCGGGGCCGACGGGGAGTGAGCTCGCGACCCCGCGAATGGCACCTATTCCCCTCTATCCGGGGAAAAGGTGCCATCCACGCCGGCCTGGCCGCGACGCCGGCACCCCGGCCCACTGACTCCCTCATCGATGCCGTTGACCGCGCCGACGCCCCAACCCGCGCCGCGCGACAGGCCGCCAACCCTCACCTGCGAGGTAATCGAAGCGCCGCACGTCCTCCGCGAGCCTGCCGTCATCACCTGACCGCACAACCTCGGGAGGCACCAATGACCACCGCCATCACCGCCCTGCGCCGCATCGACCTCACCTCGCTGCCCGCGCGCTGCGTCTCGACGCCGTCGTGACCGCCGCCAACGGCGCCGCCTACCTCGCTGCCGCCGGGCCGCTCTCCGACCTGCTCGGCCTCAGCGCGCCGCTGCTTCGCGTCGCCGGCGCGGGGCTGCTCGCCTTCGCCGCCGTGGTGTGGCTCGTCGGCACGGCCCAGCGGATGTCGCGCCCCGCCCCGACGACGATCATCGCGCTCAACGCGGCGTGGGTCGTCGGCTCGATCGCCGCCGCGTTCGCCGATCTCGGCACGCTCACGACCGTCGGCGCCGTCTGGATGATCGCCCATGCGCTCGTCGTGGCGGGGCTCGTCGAGCTGCAGATCACCGGCCTGCGGCGCGCGGAGCGCTGAGGCGCCATTACCGTGCTCGCCATGAACCGGCAGACCAGCAGCCCGCCCGCCGTCGGCGGGCTGCTGCGCGATTGGCGCCGCCGGCGGCGCATGAGCCAGCTCGACCTCGCGCTCGAGGCGAAGATCTCGACCCGCCACCTGAGCTTCGTCGAGACCGGCCGCGCGAGGCCGAGCGCCGAGATGGTGCTGCGCCTCGCCGAGCAGCTCGACGTCCCGCTGCGCGAGCGCAACGAGCTGCTCCTCGCCGCCGGCTTTGCGCCGCTCTACGGCAGCCGCGACCTCGACGAGCCGATGATGGGCTCCGTGCGCCGCACGCTCGACCGGCTCCTCGCCGCTCACGAGCCGTACCGGCCCTCGTGGTCGACCGGCACTGGGGCATGGTCGCCGCCAACGGCGCGATCGCCCTGCTCACGGGCGGCGTCGCGGCACATCTGCTCGAGCCGCCGGTCAACGTCCTGCGGCTGGCGCTGCACCCCGAGGGCCTCGCGCCGCGAACGGCGAACTTCCCGCAGTGGCGGGCCCACCTGCTCGACCGCCTCGGCCGCCAGGCGGTCCGCAGCGGCGACCCCGCCCTGGCCGCGCTGCACGCCGAGCTGGCGGCCTACCCCGCCGGCGGTCGCGCGCCCGCGATCGACGCCGAGGCCGCCGAGATCGCGGTCCCCCTGCGCATCCGCCACGGCGAGCACGAGCTCGCGTTCATCAGCACCGTGACGACGTTCGGCACCGCCGTCGACATCACCGTCTCGGAGCTGTCGATCGAGTCCTTCTTCCCCGCCGACGCGGTCACGGCACGGATGCTGCGCGAGGCGGCGGCCGCGACGGCCGCGACGGCCGCGCCCGAATCCTGACGACCCTCAGCCGCCCGCGACCGCCGGGAGGATCGTCAGCTCGCCGCCGTCCGGCACCGCGGTCTGCAGGCCGTCGAGGAAGCGGATGTCCTCGCCGCCGAGATAGACGTTGACGAAGCGCCGCAGGTCGCCATCCATGTACAGCCGCTCGCGCAGCTCCTCGTGCGAGCGAAAGACGGACTCCAGCGCGTCGCCGACCGTCGCGCCCTCGGCCTGGACGGACGCCGCACCCCCCGCGGCGTCGCGCAGCTGCGTCGGGAGCTTGACCGTGATCGACACGCCCGATCGCCCCTAGGCCTGCGCCGACGCCGCGAACGAGGCTTCGAAGGAGTCGATCGTCGGATCGACCTCATGAGCGGTGAACGAGTCGCGCACCGCGTCGAGCGTCTTCAGGCCCTCGCCGGTGATGACGACGACGACGCGCTCGTCCGCGCCGATCCGGCCGGATTCCGCCAGCTTCGCGAGCACCGCCGTCGTCACGCCGCCGGCCGTCTCGGTGAAGATGCCGGTCGTCTCGGCGAGCAGGCGGATGCCGGCGCGGATCTCGTCGTCGGAGACCATGTCGATCGCGCCGCCCGTGGCGCGCGCGAGGTCCAGCGCGTATGGCCCGTCGGCGGGGTTGCCGATCGCCAGCGACTTGGCGATCGTGTCGGGCTTCACGGGCCGGCAGAAGTCCTTGCCGTCGGCGTACGCCGTGGCCACCGGCGAGCAGCCCGTGGCCTGCGCGCCGTTCATCGTCGGGACGTCGCCCTGGATGAGGCCGACGTCGATGAACTCCTGGAAGCCCTTGGCGATCTTCGTGTACAGCGAGCCCGAGGCGATCGGCACCACGCAGCGGTCGGGCAGCTCCCAGCCGAGCTGCTCGGCGATCTCGTAGGCCACGGTCTTCGAGCCCTCGGCGTAGTACGGGCGCATGTTGATGTTCACGAAGGCCCAGTTCTCGCGGTCGCCCGAGAGCTCCGTGCACAGGCGGTTGACGTCGTCGTAGTTGCCGCGCACCTTGACGAGGTTCGTGCCGTAGATCGCCGTCGCGAGCTGCTTCTGCTCCTCGAGGTCGGCCGGGATGAGCACGTAGGAGTCCATTCCCAGCGCCGCGCCGTGGGCGGCGACCGAGTTCGCCAGGTTGCCCGTGGAGGCGCAGGCGAGGGTGTCGAAGCCCAGCTCCCGCGCACGTGTTGCCGCGACGGAGACCACGCGGTCCTTGAAGGAATGGGTCGGGTTGTGGGCGTCGTTCTTGACCCAGACCTCGCCGAGGCCGAGGCGCGCGGCGAGCCGGTCGGCGCGGATCAGCGGCGTGCAGCCCGCCGGCAGGCCGGTGCGCGTGCGCGGCTGCGGTCCCTCCAGCGGAAGGAAGTCGTGATAGCGCCAGATGTTCTGCGGACCGCCCTGGATGCGGCGGCGGACCTCGCCGACGTCCTTCAGGCCCGAGTGGTCGTAGCCGACCTCGAGCGGTCCGAAGCACTTCGAGCACACGTACAGCGCCTCGAGCGCATACTCGGTCCCGCATTCCCTGCACTTCAGCTGCTTGGCAGCCATCTGACCCCTTCGCCGTTGGATTTCCGTGGCGACGGCGCAATGGCCTGTGCCACATCTAACAGGAATTGGCACCGTTTCCCGCGAACTGCAGGTTGGTTGCCGGGGCTTCGTTGGGCCTGTCCCTCCACCCCTCTGGATGTGTCCAGCTCTCGACGGGCACAATATCAGTCATGCCGAACCTTCCAAAGCCGCGGTTTGGGCGCCCCGTACGCAGCCGGGGACGCGTCGCCGGGCCCGCGGAGGTCGAGGCCGAGACCCCCAACGTCGAGATCGTCGAGGCCGAGGGGCTGCGCTGGATCCACATCGAGCGTCCCCGCCCAGCCGACCGCACGTGGCTGGAGGAGCACTTCGAGTTTCATCATCTCGACTACGAGGACGTGTACTCGCGCAACCAGCGCCCGAAGATCGACGAGTACGACGACTACCTCTTCGTCGTCCTGCACTTCCCCCGCTTCGACAAGTCGGTGGGGCGCCTGAACGCCGCCGAGCTGGACATCTTCGTCGGCCCCGACTTCGTCATCACGCTGCCCAACGAGCCGATCCAGCCGCTGGAGTACCTCTTCGAGCGCTGCCGGACGCGCGAGGACATCCGCGACTCGCTCTTCGCCAAGGGCCCGGGGTACCTGCTCTACAAGATCGTCGACGACTGCGTCGACGCGTCCTTTCCGATGCTGGCGAAGATGGGCAACAAGCTCGAGCGCCTGGAGGACGAGATCTGGGAGGGCCGCTCGGGGGAGATCGTGCGCGACATCTCCAACGTCAAGCAGGAGATCATCAACTTCCGCAAGATCGTCCGTCCGCAGCGCGTCGCGCTGCAGGACCTCGAGCGCACGAAGCGCTACATCCCCGAGGGCCTGGACATCTACTTCGACGACATCAACGACGCGTCGGAACGCATCTGGGACATGCTCGAGAACTTCAAGGAGGTCGTCGAGGGCCTCGAGTCGACGAACGAGTCGGTCCTCTCGCACCGCGTCAACGACGTCCTGCGGGCGCTGACGGCGATCAGCGTCGTCGTGCTGCCGCTGACGCTCGTCGCGAGCATCTGGGGGATGAACGTCGGCGTGCCGGGCGAGGGCTCCATCCACGCGTTCTGGATCGTCGTCGGCGCCATGGTCGCGCTGCTTGTCGCGATGCTCTGGTTCTTCCGCAATCGCGGCTGGCTGTAGAACACCGCGGATGACCGCCCTGGAACCGCTCGTACGCCTCGCCGAGACCGCCGCGCTCGGCGCTCCCGTGCAGCGCAAGCGCATGCTCGTCATCGTCAACCCGTACGCCACGACGATGACCGACCGCACGCGCAACCTCGTCGTCGCCGCCCTGCACGGCCGCTACGAGGTCGAGGCGGTCGACACCCAGGCGCGCGGACATGCCACGGAGCTGTGCCGCGACGCGGCGAAGGAGGGCTACGACGTCATCGTCTCCTTCGGAGGCGACGGCACCGTCAACGAGGTCGCCAACGGGCTCGCCGGCGGTCCGACCCCGGTCACCTGCCTGCCCGGCGGCGCGACGAACGTGCTGTGCAAGATGCTCGGCATCCCGGGCGACATCGTCGACGCGACCGAGCACCTCCTCACGATGGCCGACAGCTGGAACCCGCGCCAGATCGACCTGGGCACGGCGAACGGGCGCGCCTTCACGTACACGAGCGGGTTCGGCGTCGACGCGAGCGTCGTCAAGCGCATCGAGGAGTCGCCCAGGCTCAAGCGCCACAGGCTGCGCGAGTACTTCTTCGTCTATGCCGCGGTCGAGACCGTCCTGCGCCATTACGTCCGTCACCCGCCGCGGATGGAGGTGCACATCGACGGGCGCCCGACCGAGCGCGTGATCACGACGATCGTGCAGAACGGCGAGCAGATGACGTACCTCGACGACAAGCCGATCTACATCGCCGAGGGCGCCGGGCTGCAGACCGGCTCGCTCGCCGGCGTCGCGCTGCGCGGCGTCAGCCCGGTCGACATCCCCGGGATCGCGCGGCGGCTGCTGTCGTCCAAGCGGTCGGTCGTGGGCCACCGCCAGATCGCCGACTTCCGCGACGTGAGCGAGCTGCGCTGCGTCTCGGCCGACGGACGCCCGATCCCGCTTCACGCAGACGGCGATCACCTCGGCGACGTGACCGAGGCGGTGTTCGGGGTCCTGCCCGGCGCGCTGGCCGTCGTGTCGTAGGAGCGTCCTCGCCTTGGCGAGGTGTCAGCCGCCGCCCGGCGTGACGCGGTAGGCGTCGAACACCGAGTCGATGTTGCGCAGGCGGCTGATCGCGGCCTTCAGCACCTGCAGGTCGCCGACCTCGACGACGAACCAGTTCTGGACCATGGGGTGCGAGACGACGCAGCGCGCCTCGACGATGTTGATGCCGGCCTCGGCGAACGTCCGCGAGAGGTCCTCGAGCAGGCGGTGGCGATCCCACGCGTCGACCTGCAGCTCGACCTTGAACGACGTCTCGTGGCCGCCCGCCCAGTGCACGGGCGTGAAGCGGTCGGGGTCCTTGCGCAGCTGCAGCGCGTTGGGGCAGTCCTCGCGGTGGATCGTGATGCCGCGGCCGAGCGAGATGTAGCCGACGATCGGGTCGCCCGGGACCGGGCGGCAGCACTTGGCGATGCGCAGCATGACGTCGTCGACGCCCTCGACGGCGATGCCGTACTGCGTCGAGGTGCTCGTCGGCTGGCGGCGCTGGCGGCGCGTCGAGAGCAGGTCGTCGGCCATCGTGCGGGTCTCGCCCTCGGCCGCCTCGCCCTGCTTGAGGCGCTGCATGAGCTTGTTGACGACGATCTTCGCCGAGATCTTGGCGCCGCCCAGGGCGATGTAGAAATCATCGGCCTTCTTGAAGCCCATCTCGCGGATGACGTCGGCCAGCAGCGGCGAGGAGACGATCTTCTGCGACGGCAGGCCGCGCTTGCGCAGCGCCTCGTGGAGGATCTCGCGGCCGGTGTGCTCGGTGTCGTCGCGCGACTCGGCCTTGAACCACTGCTTGATCTTGTTGCGCGCGCGCGTCGTGCGCACGACGGCCAGCCAGTCGCGCGACGGCCCGCGCTCGCGGTTGGAGGTCATGACCTCGACGATGTCGCCGCTCTTGAGCTCGTAGTGCAGCGGCACGAGCTTGCCGTTGACCTTCGCGCCCACGCAGCGATGGCCGACGTCGGTGTGGACCTCGTAGGCGAAGTCCAGCGGCGTCGCGCCGGCGGCCAGCGACTTCACCTCGCCCTTGGGCGTGAAGACGTAGACCTCGTCCTCGATGAGGTCGACCTTCAGCGCGTCCATGAACTCCTTGGGATCCGACGTGTCCTGCTGCCATTCGAGCATCGAGCGCAGCCACTTGAGCTTCGCGTCGCCGTCGGCCGCCGGACCGGCCTTGTCGCCGTTGCCGTCCTTGTAGATCCAGTGCGCGGCGACGCCGAACTCCGCCATCTCCTGCATCTCGCGCGTGCGGATCTGGATCTCGAGCGGCAGGCCCTCGGGCCCGATCACCGTCGTGTGCAGCGACTGGTACATGTTGAACTTCGGCATCGCGATGAAGTCCTTGAAGCGTCCCGGCAGCGGCTTCCAGAGCGAGTGCACGACGCCGACCGCGCCGTAGCAGTCCTTGACCGAGTCGACGATCACGCGCATCGCGGTGAGGTCGTAGATCTCGTTGAACTCGCGGCCCTTCTTGGTCATCTTCGAGTAGATCGAGTAGAAGTGCTTGGCGCGGCCGGAGATGTCGGCATCGATGCCGAGCGCCTCGAGCTCGCGGCGCAGGTACGTGCCGGCCTTCTCGACGTAGTTCTCGCGCTCGTCGCGCTGCTGGTTGACCAGGCCCTTGATCTCCGTGTACTTGCGCGGATGCAGCGCCTGGAAGGCGAGGTCCTCGAGCTCCCACTTGATCGCGTGGATGCCGAGCCGGTGGGCGATCGGCGCGTAGATCTCCAGGGTCTCCTTCGCCTTGTCGATCTGCTTCTGCTTGGGCATCGCCGAGATCGTGCGCATGTTGTGCAGCCGATCGGCGAGCTTGATGAGGATGACCCGCACGTCATTGGCCATCGCGACCATCATCTTGCGGTAGTTCTCGGCCTGCGCCTCGTCGCGGGACTGAAAGACGATGCCGGTGAGCTTCGTGACGCCGTCGACGAGGTTGGCGATCTCGTCGCCGAACGCGGCGCGCACCTCGACGAGCGACGCCGACGTGTCCTCGACGGTGTCGTGCAGCAGCGCCGCGCACAGCGTCTCGGTGTCCAGCCGCATGCCCGCGCAGATCTTCGCCACGCCGACGGGATGGACGATGAACTCCTCGCCCGACATCCGCCGCTGGTCGGCATGGTGCTCGCAGGAGAAGACGAACGCCGCCTCGACCTTCGCGCGGTCGATCTGGACCGCCGAGGCGTCGGCGTGCTCCTCGACGATCGCGAAGACGTCCGAGAGCAGGCTGCGCTCGAGCTCGGTGAGGTCCGCGCGATCGACCGCGGGATGCAGCGAGCCGCTGACGGCATCGACCGGCGCACGGCGCGCACCGGTCACGACCCGCTGACGGGCCGGGGCCCTCACGCCGCCTTTGCTGTCACCTCGCTCAGGAATGTGCGTCCGTCCTCGTAGCGCTGCTGATATGCCCGAAAGGCCTCCGATCGCTCGAGCGCGGTGCGCTCGGCCGACGGGACCGTCACGGTCCTGCTGTCCGGATCGAGGCTGACGAGGTGCAGCTCCGCGAGGACCCTGAGGACGCGTCCGGCCAGTGCCGCCGGCCGTGGCGTCTTCGCATCGCCGCGAAGCAGCGTCTCGAGCTCCTCACCCGCCGCTTCGCCCGCGGCCCGCAGGGCCCGGTACGTCGCGGTGAGCGAAGCACGAAGTGCGTACTCACGCTCATGGATCTGCGCTGCGAAGCGTAGCTCAGGCGGACCCCACGTCAGGTGGGTCATCGCGCCGTACGTGCGCAGCGGGCCGGCGGGCGGGTCGAGCATGACCACGTGCGCGTCGACGCCGCCGATCCGCGCGAGCCCGGGGTCGCGCTCGAGCGCGTCGTGCGAGCACAGCGCAAACCCGCCGAGGATCGGGCCGAGGTGCCGCCGGCGCGCGTGCGCGTCGGCCGCGACGACGAGCACCGGCTCGCCGCTGGCGACCAGCGCGGCGATCGTCCCGGCGATCCCGCCGGCGCGGCGGTCGCGGACGGGCGCGCGCAGGTCCCGCGGCTTGAGCGCCACGTCTTCGAGCGGCCGGGAGAGCTCGGCGAGCGCGGCCGCGAGGTACGCGCCCGGCTGCGGCCCGGGCTCGCCGACAAGCGCGATCGGCGCCGGCGCGCTGCGCCGCGCGTCGCGCAGCAGCAGGCGCGGCTCGACGCTGCCGTTGTACTCGTTGACCTCGAGCGTGAAGGTCGCGTCCAGCGGGTTGTCGCAGTCGACCGTGGCGACGCCGAAGGCGACCGCCCGCGCGCTGGCGGCGCCGGAGGCCATGGTGAAGCGCACGTGCTTGCCCTCCCCCATCGGCCGCGGGTCGCTGCAGCGGGCGGCGGGCACGAGCAGCGTCACGCTCGGGTTGCCGATCCCGAACGGCGCGAGACCCTGCAGCTCCTCGGCGAGCGGCAGGCCGATCTCGTCGCCGGCGACGATCGCGTCGACGCGCCTCGTCGGCACGAGGTCCTCGGGCGTCAGCGTGGCGGCGGCGTGCGCCTCGAAGGCCGCGCGGAACGCGTCGAGCTCCGAGGCGAGGACCTCACAGCCTGCCGCCGCACGATGGCCGCCGTGGCGGGCGAGGTGCGCGGCCGACGCGTTCAGCCCCGCGAGCAGGTCGAAGCCCGGGATCGAGCGCCCGGAGCCGGTGCCCGACCCGGTCACCGCATCCAGCGCGACGAGCACCGTCGGCCGGTGGTGGCGCTCGGCGATGCGCGAGGCCACGATGCCGATCACGCCCTTGTGCCAGCCCTCCGCCGCGAGCACGTACGAGAAGCGCTCGCCCCCCTCGCTTCGCTCGCGCTCCGTCAGCATCGCCTCGGCCTCGAAGAGGATCCGCGTCTCGGTCATCCGGCGCTCGGAGTTCAGGCGATCCAGCTCGTCGGCGATCTGCGCCGCGCGGATCTCGTCGGGCGTGAGCATGAGCTCGAGCCCCGCGTCGGCGCGCTCCAGCCGCCCCGCGGCGTTGATCCGCGGAGCGAGGCGAAAGCCGACCGCGGTCGCGTCGATACGCGCCGGGTCGACGCGCGCGACGCGCATGAGCGCGCGCAGGCCCGGGCGCTTCGTCGCCGCGATCGACCGCAGTCCGGCGCGCACGAGGCGGCGGTTCTCGCCGCGCAGCGGCACGCAGTCGGCGATCGTCGCCAGCGCGACGAGGTCGAGGTCGGCGTCGGCGAGCGCGGGATCCTCGCCGGCGGCGGACAGCAGCGCCGCGGCGAGCTTGTACGCCACCCCCGCGGCGCACAGATCGAGGCACGGATAGCCGCAGACGGCCGGATGCACGATCGGCGCGTCCGGCAGGACGCCGTCGGCGCGCGGGCTGTGATGGTCGGTGACGACGACGTCCATCCCGGCGGCGCGCGCCGCCGCGACCTCGTCGACGGCGGTGATCGCGCAGTCGACGGTGATCAGCAGCTTCGTGCCCCGCGCGGCGAGGCGCTGCACGGTCGCCGTCGAGAGGCCGTAGCCGTCCTCGGCGCGGCTGGGCAGAAACCAGTCGACGTCGGCGCCGAGCGCGCGCAGGACGCGCACGAGGATCGCCGTCGAGCAGACGCCGTCCACGTCGTAGTCGCCGTGGATCGTGATGCGCCGCCCCGCGCGCACGTGGTCGAGCACCCGCGTGCAGACGGCGTCGATCCCCGCGAACTCGGACGGATCGTGGCGCTCGGCGGCCGCCAGCCAGGCGCGCGCGGCGCCGGGGTCGGCGAGGCCGCGGCGCACGAGCACCTGCGCCGTCGGGTGGCTCACGCCGAGTTCGCGCTCGAGTGCGAGCACGGCGCCGATGTCGCACGGGGCGATCTTCAGGCGTGGCGGCTCGGGCGGCATCGCCCCGGAAGCTACGCGACGGTCCCGACGGAAGCGGACGGCGGTTGCGGAGTCTGGGCACGTTCGCCGACGACGTCTCAACTGCATCATTGAGGGAACCGAGTCGTTCTCACGAGGCGCGCGCCCCCGTGCGCGCCGTGCGTGTCGAATTGACCCCGCATACAGGGGTCAAGTCGACACGCACTCGCTCGGGCTCCGCCTGGCGGACATGGAGCGTTATGAGCAGCAAACGTGCCACGACCGCCACCCACACCGGGCCCGAACGCATCCCCTCATCGATGCAGTTCTTGCTGCAACGGCGGCGGCGCGACCCGGTGCCCCCGTCCCTACCATGCGCCCCGTGTCCTCCCCCGCGCCCGCGGCGCCCCCGTCGCTCGGCGTCCGCACCTCCAACGCGCTCGTCTTCCTCTCCGCCGGGGCCGTGCTCGTGCTCGAGATCCTCGGCGTGCGGTTGCTGGCGCCGTACGTCGGCCTCACGCTCGAGACCACGACCGCGATCATCGGCGCCGCGCTCGCCGGGATCGCGGCCGGTGCCGCGGCGGGCGGCCTCGCCGCCGACCGCGTCGACGGGCGCCGGCTGCTGCCGGTGCTGCTGGCGGCCGGCGGCCTGTTGTGCATCGCGGCGGTGCCGCTCGTGCGGGCGTTCGGCGACGCCGTCCGCGGCACGAGCGCGATCGCCGCCCTCGCCGTCGCGATGATGATCCTGTTCCCGCCGGCATGCGTGCTCAGCGCGGTGAGCCCGGTCGTCGCGAAGCTGCGGTTGCACGACCTCGAGCACACCGGCCGGGTCGTCGGAAGCCTGTCGGCGTGGGCGACCGCGGGAGCGCTGGTCGGCACCTTCGGCACGGGCTTCGTGCTCGTTCCGCTGATGCCGACGAGCACCGCCGTGTTCGCGATCGGCGGGCTGCTGCTGGCGGCGGCGCTGCTCGTCTGCCTGCGCTTCGGCGTCGGCTCGCGCGAGATCGCGGCCGTCTGCGTCTCCGGCGCGGTCATGCTCGCCGGGCTGGCGTATGCGATCGGCTCGCCGTGCGATGCCGAGAGCGACTACCACTGCGCGGCCGTCGCGTCCGACCCGGCGCGCTCCGGCGGCCGCACGCTGACCCTCGACGACCTGCGCCATTCCTACGTCGACCTCGACGACCTCAGCCACCTCGAGTTCGACTACACGCGCTGGATGGGCGACGCGATCGACGCCATGGCGCCCGGGCCGCTCGACGCGGTCTACCTCGGCGGCGGCGGCTACACGCTGCCGCGCTACGTCGCCACCGTCCGGCCGGGCTCGACCGCACGCGTGCTCGAGGTCGACGGCGAGCTCGTCGACCTGGCGCGGCGCCGGCTGGCGCTGCGGACGGGCCCGGCGCTGCGGGTGCGCGTCGGCGACGCGCGCGTGACGCTGCGCGACGTGCCGACCGACTCCGCCGACGTGCTGGTCGGCGACGCCTTCGGCGGGCGCTCGCTGCCCTGGCACCTCGCCACGGCCGAGTTCGCGCGGGAGATCCGGCGCGTCGTGCGTCCCGGCGGCCTGTACGCGCTGAACGTCATCGACCAGGGCGACCTGCGGCTGCTGCGCGCCGAGGCGGCCACGCTGCTGGAGGTGTTCGCCGACGTGCGCCTCGTCGCGCGCTCCGCCGCTGGCAAGGTGCGCGGCGGCAACCTCGTCTTCCTGGCGTCCGATCGGCCGTTGGCGCGCAGCGTGCGCGTCAGCTCCCGCGGTGCGCGGACGTTCGACCGGGCCGGCGTGCAGCGGATCGCCGCCGGCGCCGACGTCCTGCGCGACGACGACGCGCCCGCAGACCAGCTCATCAGCGCGGGCTGAGGGGCTACTTCAGCGCGACGACGAACCCGGCGATGAGCACGAGCGAGAGCGCCGCCGGGACCGCGTAGCCGACCCCGCCGGCGAGGTACAGCAGCCAGACCAGCGCCAGCGGAACGAAGGCGGTCAACGCGGCGGGCGCCCAGCCACGGGTCTCGGCGACCACGCTGAGGCCCGTCCCGATCAGCGCGATGACCGCGGCGCAGAACACGACCATCCCGATGACGAACAGGCCGAACGCGAAGGCCATGAAGGGGTTGTCGCCGGCGGAGCTCTCGCCGCCGAACTTCGCGACGAAGACGAGTCCGCCGGCGATCACCGCCGCCGCGCCGAGGACGGCGGCGACGCTCAGGCGCCGGGGTGTCCAGCCGTCGGGCTGCATCGATCGTCTCGGCGCCGGGATTTCCCGGCGCGGCGCGGCCTCACGCGCCGGATGCGCCGGATGCGCCGGAGCGCGGGCTGCGCCGAGGGCGAGCCGTCGTCGGCCGGCGGACGGCCGCTGCCGCCGAGGACGACGATGCGCTGCGATCCGGCTCCGGACGAGGAGGGCATGCAGACCAACTACGCGCGCGGAGCGCGAATCCCTGCCCGGGCTACGCGGGGACGGCGTCGTCCTCGCCGTGGGCAGCGGCCGCTTCCTGGCGCATGCCCAGCCAGTAGAAGACGCCGTAGCCCAGCGCCGCGCCGGGAATCGCCTCCATCGCGGTGATGAGGTCCGTCGCGTCCTGGCCGGGGATGGCGAAGCCGTGGATGACCATGCCGAAGAGGATCGCGCCGAACACGCAGCCGAGGAAGGCGCCGATGATGCCGGCCCAGCAGCGGTCGGGCAGGAACACCGTGAAGTGCCAGAGGGCGAGGCCCATCATCGTCCATGCGAGCAGTCCCATTAGCGGTTCCTCACCTCGGCCTTCCGTGCTTCGAGCGGCGCTTGGCCGCCGACGAGTTCTTGGACCGCTTCGGCGCGGCGGTGGCCTTCGGCGCCGGCGGCATCGTGACGTCCTCGGGCCGCGCGTCGGCCGACTCGTCGCGCGTGGGCGGCGCGGCCGGCTTGGCGGCCTTCGCCTTCGGCTTGTCGGCGACCGCCGTGCGGCGCGGCGCGGGATCGACGTGGAGGTCGCGCACGAGCTCCTCGAACTCCTCCCGCGACACGCTCGCCCCGTCCGGATCGTCGGGTGAGGTCAGGCGCCGGCCCTTGCGCAGCTTGCGCTTGGCGTCGGGATCGACCTGCTCGGTGGCGCTGCCGGTCGCGTAGGCCGGCACGACGCCGCCGTTCTCGGCGGCGATCCGGGTGTGACGGCGGCGGTAGACGGGCTCGCGCTCCTTCCACAGGGTCAGCACCGGACCGGCGATGAACACCGACGAGTACGTGCCGGAGATCGTGCCGACGAGCAGCGCGAACGCGAACGCCTGCAGCGTCTCGCCGCCGAACAGCAGCAGGGCGAGGACCGGCAGGCCCGAGCAGAAGCTCGTCGCGAGGGAGCGCACGATGACCTCGGACATCGAGCGGTTGACGATCTGCGAGAAGGCCGCGCGCGGCATGCGCGGGACGTTCTCGCGGATGCGGTCGAACACGATGATCGTGTCGTACAACGAGAACCCGAGGATGGTGAGCAACGCCGCGACCGTCGCCGTTGTCACCTCCTGGCCGACGAGCGCGTAGACGCCCGCGGTGATGAGGATGTCGTGCATGACCGCGATGAGCACCGGGACGGCGTACTTGGGCTCGAATCGCAGTGCGATGTACGCCGAGATGACGAACAGCGACGCGATGATCGCGATGATCGCCGAGTTGGCGACCGTCTGGCCGAACGTCGGCCCGATCGACGTCGAGTCCGGGGTGTCGGCAAGGTCGTACTTGGCCTCCAGCGCGTCCTTGACCTCGGTGACCTCGGCCGGCTTGAGGTTGTCGGTCGAGATCTGGAACGCGCTCTTGCCCTTGGCGCCTTCGAGATCGGTGACCTTCTGGATCTCGGCGCTGCCGAGCCCCGCATTGGAGATCGCGTCGCGGACGGCGTTCTCGTCGATGTCCTGCTTGAGCTGGACGTTGATCCGCGTGCCCGACTCGAAGTCGATGCCGAAGTTGATGCCATTCGAGCCCAGGGCCAGGGCGCAGACGAGCAGGATCACGCCGGATGCGCTGAAGAACCACTTCGAGTAGCCCATGTAGTCCAGCCGCAGGCGCGTGCCCTTCGGCTTCTCGGCGCCGAGCGCGCTGGGCTTGGAGATGAACCGCGACTTGCTCATGACGCCGAGGATCGCCTGCGTGGCCAGCACGGCCGTGAAGAGCGAGACGATGACCCCGAGACCCAGCGTCAGGGCGAAGCCCTTGACCCCCGACGTCGCCAGGACGAAGAGGATGAACGCGACCATGATCGTCACGACGTTCGCGTCGATGATCGCCGTGAGGCCCTTCTTGTAGCCGGTGGCGATGCCCGAGGCGATCGATCTGCCGCCGCGGATCTCCTCCTTGACGCGTTCGAAGATCACGATGTTCGCGTCGGCAGCCACCCCCAGCGTCAGGATCAGGCCGGCGATGCCGGGCAGCGTGAGGACGACCGGAACGAGCTTGATGAGCGCGAAGAAGTAGATGCCGTACACCGCGAGGGCGGCGACCGCGATGACGCCGAGGACGCGGTAGAACACGAGCAGGAACAGCGCGACGATGACGAAGCCCGCGATGCCCGCGGCGAGGCCCTGGTTGAGCGCCTGGCGGCCGAGCGTCGCGGAGACCTGCGAGCTCGAGATGAGCTCGAGCTGCACCGGCAGCGCGCCGGTCTTGAGGATGTTCGCGAGCTCTTGGGCGGTGCCGATCGTGAATCCGCCCTCGATCTGCGAGCCGTTGCGCCCGTCGATGCCGTCGGGGTACTGGTTGAAGTCGATCGTGGGCGAGGAGACGAGCTCGTTGTCGAGCGCGATCGCGAAGTGCTGCAGCGACTCGGCCGTCTGCTGGATGCCGACGCTCGCTTGCCCGCGCTCGGCGATCGCCCGCGTGACGCTCTCCCACGTCTTGCGGCCCTTGTCGGTGAAGTTGAACGTGACGATCGGCGACCCCGAGCCGCCGGCGCCCTGGTCGAAGTTCTGCTCGGGGTCCTTGATCTCCTTGCCCTCGAGCGCCACGTCGTCCTGCAGGACGTACCAGCTGTCGGGCTCGGGGCCCTTCTCGGGCTTCTGCGCGCGCAGGAGCACCGTGTCGGCCTGCACGACGATGACGTCGGCCTTCGCCCGCTGCGCCCGGGGGACGTTGAGCAGCGCCTCCGC
Source organism: uncultured Actinomycetes bacterium (assembly GCA_963746165.1). GTDB lineage: Bacteria > Actinomycetota > Thermoleophilia > Solirubrobacterales > Solirubrobacteraceae > CADCVQ01. Next base: position 103,129 of record CAVVAG010000021.1, read on the forward strand.
GCGCGACTCCTCGCCGAGCCCGAAGACCTTCTTCGCCGTGCGGTCGACGGCGTAGTAGAGCGGGCCGTCGCGCGAGTTGTCGGGCTCGATCTTCGCCGGGCGCTTCTCGGCGCGCAGCAGCGCGTCGTAGAGCGGCAGGCCCGCGGCCGCGTCCCCTGCGGTGGAGCCGCCGGTCACGGCGGCGTTGTCCGGATCGGGCTTGCCGTCGGGCCCGATGACGTTGGGCTCCCAGTCGTAGAAGGCGAGCTGGGCCACGGTGCCGACCTGCTTGATCGCGTCCTCGAGGTTCGAGACGTCCGGCAGCGCGACGTTGATCTGGTTCTTGCCCGACTGCTGGATCTCCGGCTCGGCGACGCCGAGCTGGTCGACGCGCTCGCGCATGACGTCGATCGCGTTCTGGATGGTCTCCGTCGTCGGCGGGGGCTGGCCGGCGCGCGGCTTGGCCTCGTAGACGAGCTCGACGCCGCCCTGCAGGTCGAGACCGAGCTTCGTCGGCTTGCTCGCGATCACGACCGCAGACGCGATCAGGAGCCCGGCGACGAGCAGCAGGACGAAGAGGTTGCGCTGGCGATCGCTCACAGAGGTCTTCTCGGCAGGTTACTTGCCGGGCGTGAGCACGAGCAGCAGTCCGCCGTCGTCGTCGTAGGCCGGAAACAGATCCGCGGTGGCCGTCGCGGGCAGATCGCCCTCGGCGTTGACGGCGACCTTCTTGCCCAGGGCCCGCACGCCCCACTCCAGCACGGTGCCGACGTGGTCGCTGCCGTCATCGAAGCGCAGGCCGAGGACCTCGTTGGCCTTGCGTCCGATGACGCGCTCGTCGTCGAGGCCCGTCAGCTCGAAGGAGCCACGGCCGCAGCCGATCACGCGCCCCTCCTGATCGCAGACGAAGAAGGCCGCGTTGGGGGCCGGGTAGTAGTCGTCGAGCAGCTCGAAGAGAAAGCCGAAACCGCATTTGGTGCAGCCCTTGGCCTGGCGCGAGAAGCCCGCGGTGCGGTCGGTCTCCGAGCTGCGGTTGCCGCAGTTCGGACAGATGAAGAGGTGTGCCATTGCGCTGCTAAGCCTAGTCAAGCGTCCCTTGACCCCGGGTGAAGGCGGCTCGTGAACCGCGCGCCACCGATCGCCGCGCCGCGGGTCAGAACAGGCTGTCCGGGGCGTCGACCGGCGCCTCGAGCCCGATGTGCTCGAACGCGCGCTTCGTGGCCGCCCGGCCGCGCGGCGTGCGCTTGAGCAGGCCGCACTGCAGCAGGTAGGGCTCGTAGACGTCCTCGATCGTGTCCTGCTCCTCGCCGACGGTCACCGCGAGCGTCGACAGGCCGACCGGTCCGCCCTCGAACTTCATGCACAGCGCGCGCAGCAGCTCGCGGTCGAGGCGGTCCAGGCCGAGGTCGTCGATCTCCATGAGCGCGAGCGCGGCATCGGCCGCCTCGGCGGAGACGATGCCGGCGCAGCGCACCTCCGCGTAGTCGCGCACGCGCTTGAGCAGGCGGTTGGCGACGCGCGGCGTGCCGCGGCTGCGACCGGCGATCGCCATCGCCCCCTCGTGCTCGAGGGCCACGTCGAGGATGCGCGCCGAGCGCTCGACGATCGTCGCGAGATCCTCGATGCCGTAGTGCTCGAGGCGATGCTGTAGGCCGAAGCGGTCGCGCAGCGGCGCGGTCAGCAGCCCGGTGCGGGTCGTCGCGCCGATCAGCGTGAACGGCGGCAGGTCGAGCGTCACGATCCGGGCGCCGGCGCCGAGCCCGACGGTGATCGGCAGCCGGCCGTCCTCCATGGCCGGATAGAACGTCTCCTCCAGCGCGCGCTGCAGGCGGTGGATCTCGTCGACGAAGAAGACGCTGCGCGGCTGCAGGGCCGTGAGGAAGGCGGCGATGTCGGCCTTGCGCTCGAGCGTGGGGCCCGCGGTCTGCACGAACGGCACCTCCAGCTCGGACGCGACGATCTGCGCGAGCGTCGTCTTGCCGAGGCCGGGCGGGCCGGCGAGCAGGACGTGGTCCAGCGGCTCGTCGCGCGCGCGGGCAGCGGCGATCGAGATCCCCAGCTGCTCCTTCAGCGACTCCTGGCCGACGAAGTCCTCGAGGCGGCGGGGGCGCAGCGAGCGGTCGAGCTCGTCCTCCTCGAGCAGCACGGGCGTCTGGATGCGCGGCGTCACCGAGCTCACGGCCGGCCGGCCTCGACGGGCGTATCGCCCTCCACGTCGCGGCTGCGCGCCGCCCGCAGCCCTTCGGCGATGAGCTCCTCCGGCGTCTCGCCGATCGCGTCGCGCAGCGCCTCGTCGGCCTCGACGACGCTGAAGCCCAGCTCGACGAGCCCGTCGCGCGCCACGCGCCGGGGGCTGTCGGAGCGGGTGATCACGATCTCGTCGTCCAGCGCCGCGCCGCCGACCTTCTCGCGCAGCTCGACGACGATCCGCTCGGCGGTCCGCTTCCCGATGCCGGGGACGGCCTGCAGGCGCGCGACGTCGCCCGAGGCGACCGCGGCGATGAGCTCGCGCGGCGTGCCTCCGCTGAGGACGGCGAGCGCGACCTTGGGGCCGACGGACTGCACGGCGATCAGTGCGAGGAAGAGGTCGCGCTCCTGCTCGTGCGCGAAGCCGTAGAGGGCGAGCGCGTCGTCGCGGACGACGAGGTGGCTGTGCAGGGTGACCGGTCTGCCGACGGCGGGCACGTGGCGCAGCGTCTCGGCCGAGACGGCAAGGCGGTAGCCGACGCCGCCCGCGAGGACGACGACATGGTCGGCGCGGCGGACCGCGACCTCGCCGCGCAGCAGCGCGATCATTCGTCGTGCGACGTCGCCGGGAGATCGCCGCTGTCGGCGACCGGACCGCGGGAGGGGTCGTCGGCGGCGGGCGGCGGGGTGCCCGGCCCGCGCGAGATGCGCACCTCGGCGTCGTCGGGCGGCTCGGGCACGACGAGGCTCTCGGCGACCGCGGCCGCGTGCGGCGCGCCGTTGGCGTGGCAGATCGCGATCGCCAGCGCGTCGGCGGCGTGGTCGGGGCGCGGCGGCGACTCGAGGCTGAGCAGCATCTGCACCATCCGGCCGACCTGGTCCTTGTCGGCGCGACCCGATCCGCAGACCGAGTACTTGATCTGCTGCGGGGTGTAGGAGACGCAGGGCAGGCGCCGCTGGCCGGCGGCGAGCATGACGACGCCGCGCGCCTGGCCGACGGCGAACGCGCTGCTGACGTTGCGCCCGAAGTAGACGTCCTCCATCGAGAGGACGCTGACCTTGTGCTCGTCGAGCAGCTCGCAGACGCGGCGGTGGATGTTCGCCAGGCGGATCTGCGCAGGCGCCTCCGGACGCGTGGTGATGACGCCGCCGTCGAGCGCCAGCAGGCGGCTGCCGCGCCGCTCGACGACGCCGAAGCCGGTGTTCGCGGTGCCGGGATCGATGCCGAGGACGATCATGGCCTCTCATTCTGCGCGCCGCGTCGGATGCCTCCCGTGCCGTCAGGACGCCGGCAGCAGCCTGCGCTCCACGAAGTAGCCCCCGAACGGGATGATCGAGCAGGCGAGCACGATGAGCGTCGCCCTGTTGTCCCAGCCCGCGGCGCTGCGCAGCGCCAGCGCCATCACGACGTAGGCCAGGAACAGCAGCCCGTGGATCGGCCCCAGGATCGGCGCGAGGTCAGGGCCGTCGGCGCCGTACTTGATGATCGTCGCGATGATCAGCAGAAGCCAGCTCGAGGCCTCGATCACCGCCACGTAGCGGAAGTTCTGAATCGTCATCGGTACGCGCTCCGTTCTGAGGGGAGCGCATCCTACGGCCGCGGTGCGCGCGACGAGGGTCAGCCGGCGACCCGCTCGAGCACCTCGGCGTCGATGTCGAAGTTCGCGTGCACCGCGTCGACGTCGTCGTTCTCCTCGAGCGCGTCGATGAGGCGCATGAGCTTCGCGGCGTCGTCCTCGGCGACCGGCACGCGCGCCTTCGGCAGCCAGGCGAGCTCGGCGGACTGCAGCTCGATCTCGGCCTCCTCGAGCGCGGCGCGCACCGACGTGAGGTCGGTCGGCTCGGTCGTGATCTCGAAGACGCCCTCCTCGTCGGCGATGTCCTCCGCGCCGGCCTCGATGGCGGGCATGAGGTCGTCCTCGGTGTAACGCTCGCCGTCGATGAGGATCAGCCCGCGCTTGTCGAAGAGGTAGGAGACCGATCCCGGCTCGCCGAGGCTGCCCCCGTGCTTGGTGAGCAGGTGGCGCACGTCGGCGCCGGTGCGGTTGCGGTTCTCGGTCATCGCCTCGATGAGCAGCGCGACGCCGCCGGGCCCGTAGCCCTCGTACATGACGTCCTCGATGGCGGCCGCGTCGGCGCCCGCGCCGGTGCCCTTGGCGATCGCGCGCTCGATGTTGTCCTTGGGCATCGAGGCGTCGCGCGCCTTCTGGACGGCGAGCTGCAGCGCCGGGTTGCCCTCGAGCTCGCCGCCGCCGTCACGGGCGGCGGTCGTGATCGCGCGGGCGAGCTTCGTGAACAGCTTGCCGCGCCGCGAGTCGACGACGGCCTTCTTGTGCTTGATGGAAGCCCATTTGGAGTGGCCGGACATGGCGGTCGATTCTAGATGGCGGATTGCATCTCGTCGCGGTGGCGTGCGTAGTGGCGGGCCTGGCGGGCGCGGTTGCCGCAGGCCGTCGAGCACCACGTGCGGCGCGGATGGTCCTTGAGGAACGCCAGGACGCAACCGGGCGCGCCGCACGCGTGCAGATCGCGGGCCCGCGGCCCGCTGACGAGCGCGATCGTCTCGGTCGCGATCGCGGCGAGCGCGATCTGCGTCGCATCGTCGGCGTGGTAGCGGACCCGGCGCGTGCCGTCGGCCGCCAGCTGCGTGGATCGCGGGCAGGCGGCGGCCGCGTCGTTGAGCGCGCGTCGCGCCCGCGGTGGCACGGCCCGCCCGGCGATCGCGGCCTCGATCGCCGCGCGGACGGCGGCGCGCAGCGCCCCAAACGCGGTGACTGCGGCGGCATCGATCGCCTGGACCGCAACGGGCAGGTCGCCGGCAACCGCACCGAGCCAGGCGGCGAGGCCCGCTTCGTCGGCGATCCCGTCGACGTGCTCGCCACCGCCGGCGTAGAGCGTGTTGTGCAGCTCGACCGCGAGCGGCTCGCCGTGGACCGGTCCCGGATAGTCGTCGTTCACGGGTATAACGTTACCCGGCGCTACCAAGCGTTAGATGGCACCGACTCAGGCGGGCCTGTGGCGAATTGACCCCGCATAGAGGGGTCAAGTCGCCACGCGCGGACGCGGGCGAGCTCACGATCTGTTGGCCTAACGCTTCATACGATGTACAACCGTTAGGTACCATCTCCACATGGAGATCTACGTGCAGCAGCTCTGGCGCTACCCGGTGAAGTCGCTGGCGGGCGAGGCGCTCGAAGAGGCCCGCATCGACCACGACGGGATCGCCGGCGACCGGCTCGTCGTCGTCCGCGGGCCGCACGGCGTCATCACGTCGCGCACGCGGCCGCAGCTGCTGGGCCTGCGCGCCACCCTCTCCCCCGACGGCGAGCCGCTCGTCGAGAACCGGTCGGCCGGCTCCCCCGAGGTCGCCGCCGTCGTGCAGCACGTGGCCGGCCCCGACGCGCAGCTCGCGCGCCTCGAGACCACCGCGCGCTTCGACGTCCTGCCCCTGCTCGTCGCCACCGACGGGGCGATCCGGGCGTTCGGCCGCGACGGGCGCCGCCTGCGCCCGAACATCGTCCTCGGCGGCGTCGACGGCCTCGCGGAGCGCGAGTGGGAAGGCCGGCACCTGCGGATCGGCGACGTCGTCATCCGGCTGGACTCGCTGCGCGCGCGCTGCGTCATGACGACGTTTCACCCCGACACGCTCGTGCAGGACGTGTCGGTGCTGCGCGACATCTCCGCCCGGTTCGGGGGCAGGCTGGCGCTCAACTGCGCGGTCGAGCACACCGGCGCGATCCGGCTCGGCGACCGCGCGGAGCTGCTCGCGATCGGCGGCTGAGAACCCGGACGCATCCCCTACGATCCGCGGCCACATGACAACCACCGCCCCAGCGCAGATCTTCAAGGCCTACGACGTCCGCGGCCTCTACGGCGACGAGATCGACGGCGACGTCGCGGAGGCCGTCGGGCGCGCGTTCGCGCGCGTCCTGTCCGACCTCGGCGGCAAGGCCGTCGACGAGCTGCGCATCGGCCTGGGCCGCGACATGCGCCTCAGCGCGCCCGAGCTCGCCGCCCGCTACCGCGACGGCATGGTCGGCGAGGGGGCGACGGTCGTCGATGCCGGGCAGGTCGGCAGCGAGATGCTCTACTGGCTCGTCGGCTCGCGCGAGCTCGACGGCGGCCTCATGTGCACCGCCTCGCACAACCCGAAGGCCTACACGGGCGCCAAGCTCGTGCGCGAGGGCGCCATCGCCCTGTCCGGCGACGCCGGCATCCAGGACATCCGCCGCACGATCGAGAACGGCCTCGGCGACCCGCGGCCCGAGAGCGAGCACGGCCGCGTCGAGGAGGTCGAGATCTACGACGACTTCCGCGCCGACGCGCTGAGGTTCATCGACCCGGACGCCGTCAGGCCGCTGCGCGTCGTCGTCGACGGCGGCAACGGGATGGCGGGCCCGATGGTCGGCCCGCTGCTCGAGCGCCTGGGCCTCGACCTCGTCACCGCCTACTGGACGCCGGACGGCGAGTTCCCCGACCACGAGCCCAACCCGCTGCTGCCCGAGAACCGCGAGTTCATCATGGGCAAGGTCGTCGAGGAGAAGGCCGACCTCGGCATCGCCTGGGACGGCGACGCCGACCGCTGCTTCTTCATCGACGACACCGGGAGGTTCGTCGACGGCGACTTCCTCACCGCGCTGCTCGCCGAGTCGCTGCTGCGCAAGAGCCCCGGCGAGGCGATCCTCTACGACGTGCGCGCCAGCCGCGCCGTCCCCGACACCGTCGCCGCCGCGGGCGGCACCGCGCACCCCAACCGCGTCGGCCACGCCTTCTTCAAGACGCGCATGCGCGACGAGGGCGCGATGTTCGGGGGCGAGGTCTCCGGCCACTACTACTTCCGCGACTTCTACTGCGCCGACAGCGGCACGATCCCCGCGCTGCTGATCCTCGAGCTGCTCAGCGTCGAGGGCGTGGAGCTCTCGACGCTGCTCGACCGCTACCGCTCGACGTACTTCATCTCGGGCGAGATCAACTCGACCGTCGACGACGGGCCGGCGAAGCTCGCCGCGATCGAGGAGCGCTACGCGGACGCGAGGATCGGCCACCTCGACGGCGTCTCGGTCGACTACGACGACTGGCACTTCAACGTGCGCACCTCGAACACCGAGCCGCTCATGCGCCTGTGCCTGGAGTCGCTGGTCTCCGTGGAGGACATGGAGCGCCGGCGCGACGAGGTGCTCGACATCATCCGGTCATGACCGCGGACCCGGTGGCCGACGGCGCGGCCGCCGCGCTCGAACGGGCCGCCGCCGCCGGCATCCACTGCCTGCCGATCCCCACCCCCTTCAGGGTCGGCCGGGTCAACACCTACCTCATCGACGACGACCCGCTGACGCTCGTCGACAGCGGCCCGAACTCCGGAACGGCGCTCGACACCCTCGAGCGCGCGCTCGCCCAGCATGGCCGCCGGGTGGAGGACCTCGGCCTGATCGTCATCTCCCATCAGCACATCGACCACCTCGGCCTGGTCGCCATCCTCGCCCGGCGCTCTGGCGCCGAGGTCGCGGCGCTGGACCTGCTCGCACCCTGGGTCGAGCACTGGAGCGAGGCGATGGACGCCGACGACGCCTTTGCCGAGCGGGTCATGGCCGAGCACGGCATCCCCGAGGAGGTCCGCGTCGCGCTCATCGGGGTCTCGCAGAGCTACCGCGGCTGGGGCGCCGCGGCGACCGTGACGCGGCCGCTTGCGGCGGGGTCCGCGCTGCGCCTGCGCGACCGCACGCTGCGCGTGCACCACCGGCCCGGCCACTCCCCCTCGGACACGATCTTCCACGACGAGGCGCGCGGCATCGTGCTCGGCGGAGATCACCTCATCAAGCACATCTCGTCCAACCCGCTCATCTCGCGCCCGCTCACACCCGCCAGCGTGCGGGCGGCCGAAGGCGGCGGTGGCGGCGGCGAGACGGCCGAGCGGCCGCACGCGCTGGAGATCTACATGGAGTCGCTGCGGGCGACGCGGGCGATGGAGCGCGTCGACACCGTCCTCGCCGGCCACGGCGAGCCCGTGACCGGCCACGTCGCGCTCATCGACGAGCGCTTCCGGCTGCACGCGCGACGCGCGGGGAAGATCCGGCGCCTGATCGCCGACGACGGGCCGTCGACCGCCTACGAGATCGCGCAGTCGCTGTGGGGCAACGTCGCAGTCGCGCAGGCCTACCTGACGCTGTCAGAGGTGCTCGGGCACGTCGACCTGCTCGTCCGCGACGGGCAGGTGGTCGAGCAGCGCGACGACGGCGTGGTGCGCTTCGCCGCCGCCCGCTGATCGAACGATCGCGACCCCGCGCGGCAGCTAGCCGAGGTTCTGCTGGTAGGTGTGGACGACCTTCTTGGCGCCGCTCTTGCAGGTCACGGTCGCGTTGAACTCCGTGCCGTTGTTGCCACTGGCCGGCCGCTTCTCGGTGCACTTCATGCCGTTGACCTTCGAAGCCTTGCACTTGCCCGATACGCCCTGGCCGCCCTTGCGGCGGCACTTGTAATAGGCGAGCATCAGCTTCGCGCCGCTCGAGCAGCTGACGCCGGTCACCTTCAGCGAGGTGAAGTACCCGCCCGGGTTGGCGTTGGGGTACTTCGTGCTGGCGGCCTTGCAGGTCTTCGTGGTCGCCGCGACGGCAGGCGACGACGTGCCGGCGAGCCCGCCGAGCGCGAGGCAGGCCGACACGGCGACGGCGCGCAGGACACGGGGCGTGGTGAGCGAGGTCAAGGCAACAACTCCTTCGGGGGGTCTGCGCCGGGGCCGGGCGCGGGGATGCGACAAGGTTTCATACCGACCGGGCATGATGTCGGACCGTGAACGCCGCCGGCCGCTTCCTCAGAGTCTTCTCATGCGCCCTGGCACTGCTCGTTCTTCCGTCCACCGGCCTCGCGGCGACCCCCAATCGCGACCCCCTGCCGCACGCCGACGCGATCGACGCCGAGATCAGCCCGATCGACCTGCGCGCGGTGGCGTTCGGCCAGCGCGGGACGCAGCTGTTCATGCGCATCACGACCGAGGGCGCGTGGGAGCCGTCGCAGCTCGCCGAGGCCAGCGGTCGCGCGCTGTGCATCGACCTGTTCTACGGCAACCTGCCGACGCCGCGGGCCCGGATCTGCGTCTTCGGCGGCGGCAAGACCGCCAACGAGCCCGGGCTGACCTACTCGCGGCTCGACCCGTTCGGCGGCACCGTCTCAAACGGCGTCGTGGATGCCGTGGTGAGCCGGCCCGACAACCGCTCGGTCGTCGCCGTCTTCGATCCGAGCGCGATCAACCTCCGTCAGGGGCGCTACTCCTGGCAGGCGCTGTCGAACTGGTCCTGCCTGCCGGAGGACCTGTGCCGCGACGTCTCGCCCGACAACGGCAACGTCATCGCGCAGATCAAGCCCCTGGCCGAGCCTCCGTGCTTCGGCGCGGCGTCGCGCAACCCGCGCTATCGCTGCGTCAACCCGGAGCTGCGCCTGGCCGTCGTGCCGACGCCGGACGAAGCGCTGACGACCGCCAACGCCCCGTGCCGGATCGTCTCGACGAACCTTCCCTACACATGCGCGTTCGGCGTCGACACGCCGCGCGCCGACCGCACGATCGCGCTGGTCGGCGACAGCCACGCGACGCACTGGCGCGGCGCGCTGGAGGTCGTCGCGCAGGCGCGCAACTGGCGCGGCTACTCGCTCACGCGCGCGGGCTGCCCGCTGTCGACCGCGCCGCCGGACATCGACAGGGCGCGCCGCAGCAGCTGCGCGCGCTGGCGCAACGCCGTCTTCTCGTGGTTCAAGCGCCACCCGGGCGTCCGCACGGTATTCGTCTCCCAGCTCGCCGGCCTCGGCGTCCGCGTCCCGCGCGGACGCAACGCCCGGGAGTACGAGATCCGGGGCTTCGTCGACGCGTGGCGGCGGCTGCCCGGCACGGTCCGCGAGATCATCGTGCTGCGCGACACGCCGACCGTCCGCGAGAGCACGCCCAGCTGCGTCCAGCGCGCGATGATCCGCGACCAGCGCCCCGGGCCGGCGTGCGCCCTGCTGCGGCGCACGGCCGTCCCGCGCGATGCGGCGGCGATCGCGGCCGTGCGCCGCGGCACGGCGCGCGTGCACCTCGTCGACCTGACGCGGTTCATGTGCAGCCCCCGGCTGTGCTACCCCGTCGTCGGCGGCGTCCTCGTCCACAAGGACGTCACCCACCTCACGCCGCTCTTCGCCAGCACGCTCGGGCCGTTCGTGCTGCGCAGCGTCAACCGCATGTACGGCGCGAAGGCCTCGCGCTAAGACCCCAGCTACGACAGCGGCTTGCGGGCCTCGATCTCGGCCCCGGTGTAGAGGTTCTTGAGCTTGAGCTTGCCGAAGCGCTCGTCGAGCGGATAGCCCATCCGGAAGACGAGGAACAGCGCCTTGTTGAGCGGGCGAACCCAGCGGCGGTGATCGGTGCGGGGCAGCACGAAGTGCACGAGGTTCGTCATCTGCAGAAACGCGCCCGAGTACGGCTTCTCGTCGATGCGCTCGACCTCGAAGCCGGCGCGCTCGAAGAGCTGGCGCATGCCGAACGCCGTGAATCTGCTGACGTCCTCGGGGAAGCCGTGGACCCCGAACGTGAACGGGATCCAGGCGAGCACCGGGGCGCCGGGCTTGAGCACGCGGAACATCTCGCGGACGACCTGGTAGGGGTCGTCGACGTGCTCGAGCACGCTGATCGCCAATGCGGCGTCGAAGCGGTCGTCCTCCATCGGCATCGCGTGCGCGTCGCCGACGATGTCCGGGTTCTGCGTCGTGTCGGCGTCGAACTTCGTCAGCGTGCAGCGAAAGAACGGGCGGTGGTCGTAGTGGCCGGCGCCCACCTCGAGCACCTCGGCATCGGGCGCGTGCGACGCGGCCCAGCGCTCGAGCGTCGGCATCAGGATGCGCCGGGCGGCGCCGTGGTTCATGTCGTAGCGAACGTCGCGCAGGCCCATGGGGGGCGCCAGCCTACGCACTCGCGTCGCCCGAACGCGCGTCAGCGCCGGCCGACCCCGACGACCTGGTAGCCCAGCAGGCCCGGCGCACGGCGCCCGAGCGACTGCCAGGCGGGCTCCAGGCGGCGGACGAGCGGACCCGCCGCGGCGGGCGCGTGGTTGCGCAGCGCCGGCACGATCGCGTGCAGCTCGACGTCGCGCAGCCCGGCTTCGCGCAGCAGCGCGCCCACGGCGTCGCGCGTGAACCAGCGCAGGTGGCTGGCGTCGAACGTGCCGCTGTCGGTCTGCGGCCAGCGTCCGCGCAGCAGCTGCAGGCGCGCCTGCCAGTGCGCGACGTTGGGAACGCTGACGAGCACCGCGCCGCTCGGCCGGCACCAGCGCGTCGCGCGCACCAGGCCGGCGGCCGGGTCGGCGAGGTGCTCGAGCACGTCGGCGAGCACGACGAGGTCGAAGGAGCTCTCCTCGAACGGCAGATCCGGGTCCTCGAGCGCGCCCTGCACGACGTGGTCGGCGATCTGCGCGGCCGCGGTGGCCGCGCTCGCCGACGGCTCCAGCCCGGCGAGGTGGCCGGCGCGGGAGCGCAGCAGGGCGAGCAGCCCGCCCGACGCGCAGCCGACGTCGAGGACGCGGCCGCCCTCCGGGAGCAGGGCCTGGGCGCGCGCGGCGATCGCACCGTTTCCAAATGCCGCGTAGGTCTGCGCCTTCGCCTCGTAGAGCTCCGCCAGCGCGGGATCGGCAGACACCCTGCGAGCGTACCGGGGGTGATCGCCGCCATCACCGACGCGTCCGCTCGCCGCCGGCGCCTGCCCTCGTAGACTGCCCGCGATGGCGAGCCCCGTCCGACGCGCCGCTGCCCAGGCCCGGCGGGTCGTGCAAGAGACACGCCGCCTGAAGGCGCGCGTCGACGCCGTCCAGCACCTGCGCCGCACGCTCAACAACGCCGAGGGCACGGTCGCGCTGCAGGAGCGCGCCCAGGAGTACATCGCCGACGGCACGCTCGTCATGGGCAACATGAGCTACTACGCGCCGAACGTCGTGAAGTACAAGGGCGACAGCGGGCGCGTGATCATCGGCAACTTCGCGTCGGTGGCGCCCGACGCGGACTTCTACGTCGGCGGCCTGCACCGGGTCGAATGGGTCTCGCTGTACGGCCTGCGCGCGATGCTCGAGATGCCGGGCGCCTACGAGGACGGCTTCACGCACGGGCGCGGCGACATCGTGATCGGCTCGGACACGTGGATCACGAACGGCTGCACGGTCATGTCGGGCGTGACGGTCGGCGACGGCGCGGTCGTCGGGACGAAGGCCGTCGTGGCCAAGGACGTGCGGCCCTACGCGATCGTCGTCGGCAACCCGGCGAAGGAGATCGGCCGGCGCTTCGGCGACGAGCAGGTCGAGGCGCTGCTGCGGATCCGCTGGTGGGACTGGCCGACGGAGCGCGTCAAGGAGCACGTCGACGCGCTCTCCAGCCCCGACGTCGACGCCTTCATCGCTCGCTTCGATCCCGGGCCGTAGCCATGGCGGCTGACGCGGGCTCAGGCGTCGCGGTCGTCATCGTCAACTACGACGGCGAGCGGCTGCTGCCCGACTGCCTCGCCGCGCTCGCCGCCCAGACGCTCGCGCCGGAGGAGATCGTCGTCGCCGACAACGGGTCGCGCGACGGCTCGCTCGCGCTGCTGCGCGCGCACCATCCGCACGTGCGCGCGCTCGAGCTCGGCCGCAACCTCGGCTTCGCCGGGGGCGCGAACCGCGGCGTGCGCGCGACGGCGGGCCCCTGGGTCTGCGTCCTGAACTCCGACGCGACGCCGGCGCCGGACTGGCTGGCCGAGCTGATGGGCGCCCCGCGCGACGAGCGCACGTGGGCGCTGGGCAGCGTGCTCGTCAGCGCCGCGACGGGCCGGATCGAGAGCGCGGGCGACCAGTACTCCGCGGCGGGCTACGCGTACAAGCTGCTGCGCGACCGCCCGCTCGACGACCTTCCCCCGGCGCCGTACGCGGTCTTCGCGGCGCCGGGCGCGGCGCCGGTGTTCCGGCGTGACGTCTTCGAGGCGCTCGGCGGCTACGAGGAGCGCTTCTTCCTGTACTACGAGGACGTCGACCTCGCCTTCCGCGCCGTCCTGGCGGGCTGGCACGCGCTGCTCGTGCCGTCCGCGCGGGTCGTGCACCGGCTCGGCGCGACGACCCGGTCGCACGCCCGCGCGCGCTTCTACGTCGCCCGCAACAGCGCGTGGTGCGCGGTGCGCTGCCTGCCGCGGACCGGGGCCCGCTCGCTCGCGCGCAGGTGGCTGCTGGAGCTGCGCACCAACCGGCCGCGGCGGCTCGTGCCCGTCGAGCTGGCGGGCCGCATCGCGGGCCTCGCCGGACTGCCGCGCGCGCTGCACGAGCGGCGTGCGATCCAGGGCGGGCGGACCGCGCCGGCGGAGCAGGTCGAGGCGCTCCTGCGCGAGCCGGTTGCCATTGGCGCATTGCCACCGCGCGTGGAATAGTCCGCGCCACCCCACCCCGAAGCAAAGGACGTCCTCGATGCGCAGGCCTGTCGTTCTGCTCACCGCCGCTGCGATCACCACCGCCGCCGCCGCCGCGGTACCCGCCCTGGCCGCGACGAAGTCCGTGAAGGTCGGCGACAACTACTACGTCAAGGACGGCGGGGTGCCGACGGTCACGGTCAAGAAGGGCGACACCGTGAAGTGGAACTTCTCCGGGAAGAAGCCCCACAACGTCAAGGTCAAGAGCGGCCCCGTGAAGTTCACCTCCAAGACGATGGACAGCGGGTCGTACTCCAAGAAGATGACGAAGGCCGGCCTCTACACGATCTTCTGCACGATCCACGGCCAGTCCGACCAGTCGATGAAGCTCCGGGTCAAGTCGAAGTAGCGCCCGCCACCGGCCGCCGCCGGACGTACGCGAGGATCTCGCGCAGCAGGCGGCGCTCGACGAGCGCCGTCGCGCCGAGCGTCGTGATCACGTACAGCGCGAACAGCGCGAGCGCGGCGAGCAGCGTCTGCTCCTCGCCGAACACGGCCCGCACGGAGAGGATCAGCGCCACCGCGGGCGCGCTGGGCAGCAGCGCCCGCGCGGTGTGGCGCAGGAAGCGGAAGTCGGGAAACAGGCGGCGCAGGTAGTACATCCGCACGGTGAAGTTCACGCCTTCGACGAGCAGCGTCGCGATCGCGAGGCCCGCGAGGCCGTCGGAGGCCAGCAGCGGCAGCGCGAGGGCGAGGAACGCGACGATCGCGATCGCGGCGGCGATCCCGACCGGCTTCGTGTCGGCCCGCGCCCGGTAGAAGGCGTCCCAGTTGAAGCCGATCTGGTGTACCGCGACGGACACGCCGATGGCCTGCATGAGGCCGATCCCGGGGCGCCACTCCTCGCCGATCCCGAAGCGCACGATGTCCTCGGCGAACAGCGCGAGGCCGAGGCCGAACGGCGCGCCCCACATGAGCGCGAGGCGGTTGGACTTGACGAACGCCTCGTAGAGCAGCTCCGCGCGATCCTTCACCGCGCAGATCGTCGGGTAGATCGTCTGCGTGATCGCCTGGTCGGCGCGGTCGGAGTACTGCGAGATCGACGAGGCGAGCGCGATGATGCCGACGCCCGCGAGGCCGAGCTCGGCCTCCCCCACGATCAGCAGGCCCTGACCGACGACGATCCCCGACGTGCCGGCGAAGAACAGCGGCCACGAGAACGAGGCGTACGAGCGCGCGGTGGCGCGGTCGAAGGTCCACTTGAAGCGGTACGGCGAGGCGCGCAGGGAGACGATCGCCCCGACCCACGCGCCGGCGACGACGCCGACGATCAGCGCCCAGTAGTCCCAGCCCGCGACCAGCAGCGCGACGGCGATGACGAAGCCCGCGATCGGGTCGGTGATCTGCAGCTTGCGCTGGCGCGCGAAGTCCATCTCGCGGTAGAAGATCCACAGCGGCGCCTGCAGCGCCTGGGCCGGGACGACGAGCAGCGCGACGAGCGCCGGCGCGACGATCTCGTCGTTGCCCATGACGAGCGCCATCGCGGGCACGAGCAGCAGGCCGGCGACGAGCACGATCGCCGCGATCGACAGCTCGAAGGTCATCGCCTTGCGAAACGCGAGCTCCTGGTCGGCCTCGTCCTGCTGGATGAACTTGTCACCGATGCCGACCTGGCGCAGGAACATCAGCGTGTACAGGACGACGAGGATCACGCCCCAGACGCCATAGTCCGACGTCGTCAGGAACGCCGCGACGAGGAAGCCGCGGATGAGGTTCAGCGTGTTGACGCCGACCAGGAAGGCGGTGTTGATGATCGTCCCGCGCGCCGTGCGGATGCGCAGGCCGCTACCGGGCTGCGGGCGCCCGCCCGGGACCTGCGGCGCCGGCGCGTCGCTCATCGCCGCGCGCCTCCGCGACGGCGCGGCGCCGGCGTCAGCAGCGGCGGCGGCCCGCCCGGAAGACCGAGCCCGCCGAGCGTCCCGCGCACCTCGCGCGGGTCCTCGCGCCGCGCGAGGCACAGCGCGGCGCCCGCCATCGCATCGGCGAGCAGGGCCGCCGCGAGCACGGCGCGCGCCGGCCGCGGCCACCAGCGCTCGGCGTAGCGGCGCATCGAGGCCACCCACTCGGCGCGCATCCGCGCCGGGTCGGCGTGCTGCGCGCGAGCCACGCTCGTGCCGTAGCCGTGGACGGCGGTCGCGGCCGGGACGATCTCGGCGCGGCGCCCGCCGCGGGCCAGCCGCGCGCAGAGGTCGCCGTCGTTGAAGAACAGCGCGAAGCGCTCGTCGAACGGCACGGGCCGCAGGTCCCTGCGCGCGGCCATGATGCACGCGGCCGCCGGGCAGAAGACCGTCACCGGCTCGCGCGGCGGGCCATCGGCCCAGAGGTCCTCGTAGCGCCGGGCGGCGAGCGCGCGGCCGCCACGGCGAGCGTCGATGCGCCGGCCGACGCTCGTGAAGCCCAGCAGCGCGCCCGCCAGCCGCAGGTCGCGGCGCGCGAAGAGCTGCGGCGTTCCGTCCGGGTCGCGCAGCAGCGCCGCCGCGAGGCCGACCTCGGGCTGCTGGCGCAGCCGCGCGCGCAGGGCGGCGGCGCAGCCCGGATCCATGACGCAGTCGGGGTTGAGGATCAGGACGTGGTCGCCGCGCGCCGACCTGAACGCGGCGTTGACCGCGGCCGCGAAGCCGGTGTTCGCGCCCATCTCGAGCAGCCGGATGCGCTCGTCGCCGAGCGCCCTCGCGCGCACGCGCGCGGCGGTCGCATCGTGCGAGGCGTTGTCGGCGACCACGACCTCGACGTCCAGTCCGGCGGCGGCCTGCGCCAGCGCGCCGTCGAGGCACGCGTCGATCTCCTCGGCGTGGTCGTACGTGACGATCAGGATCGAGACGAGGGCGGGCGCTCTCACAGCGCCACGATACGGAGGCGGCGGGCGCGCCTGCGCCCCCGCACCGTCGTCTAGCCTGCGCGCCCATGCCGATGCAGGACTTTCTCACCGGTTTCGGGCTGTTCGGGCTCATGCTGGGGCTTGTCTGCGTGGCGACGGCGCTCGTGGTGCGCCGCCGCCTGCAGCACCTCGATCGGCTCGAGCTGGCGATGGCCGGGATCGTGGTCGGCACCGGCATCCTCATCGCCGTCCACCTCGTGCCGCTCATGCTCGCGATCCTCACGCGCGGGACGGTCATGGCAGCGGCGCTGCTGGCGGTGGGGCTCGCGGCGCTCGTCAGGCCCGCGCACCCGGGGGGCGATCCCGACCCGGAGCGCGGGCCCACCCCTCCCAGCCGCCAGGCCTCCTGGGCGCTCGCCGCCCTCGCCGGCGCCTTCGCCGCCGTCACCGCGCTCGCCGACCTCGGCCGCTGGGCCGGCGACGAGCTCGTCGGCGTCGACCCGCTCACGTTCCACCTGCCCAACGTCGGGCGCTGGATCCAGGAGGGGTCGATGTGGCAGATCGACCAGTTCGTGGCGCTGCTCGCGCACGGCAACTACCCCAACAACGGCGATGTCGTCCTGCTCAGCACCGTCCTGCCCTGGCACAACGACTTCCTCGTGCGCCTGCCGATCACGTTCTACCTCGTGACCACGGCGATCGCCGTCTTCGCCGTCGCCCGCGAGCTGCGTGCCTCGCACGCCGCGTCCGTCCTCGCCGCGGCCGTGCTCGTCTCGCTGCCCGTCGTCGGCATCGCGACGATCCCGCGCGCGCTGCCCGACTCGCTCATGTGGACGACGTTCGCGTGCGGCGTCCTGTTTCTCCTGCGCCATGCGCGGACGCGGGGCCGCTCGGACCTCGTCCTCGCCGGGATCGCCCTCGGCATCGCGGCCGGGACGAAGTGGTACGGCGTCAGCTCGGTCGCCGTGCTCGGGGTCATCTGGGTGGCGGGCCGGCTCGTCGCCGCTCGGCGCGCCGCGGCCGGCGAGCGCGCGAGCGCCGCGGCGAGCCCGCGCACGGGCGCCCTGACCGACGCCGCGATCCTCGGCGGCCTGTCGCTCCTGGGGACCCTCCCCTGGCTGCTGCGCAACCTCCTGCTCTCCGACAACCCCGTCTTCCCGCTGAAGGTCTCGCCGCTCGGGATCACGATCTTCGACGCGCCACCCGACGTCATCCGCGACCAGGCTGGCTTCACGATCGCCGACTACGCCGGCGATCCAGGCGTCCTCGGCCAGCTCGCCGGCGAGATGGTCGAAGGGCTCGGCGTCGCGCCGATCGTCTGCGGGCTGGCGCTCGCGCTCGCGCTGCTGCTCGCGCGGCGCCGGGGCCGGGCCGCCGACGTCCGCGTGCTCGTGCCGGCGATCGCCACCGTGGCGCTCGGCCTGCTGTACACCGTCACGCCCGCGACCGCGCTCGGGCTGCGCGGGGACCCCTCGCTCGCGCACGCCAACACGCGCTACGCCGTGCCGGCGCTGCTCATCGCGCTGCCGCTCGCCGCCTGGGTCGCCGGCCGGCTGCCGCGCGCCGCCGGGCTGCTGCTCGAAGCGGCGCTCGCCGCCGCGGCGCTGACCGGCGCGTACCGCGGCTACGAGGTCGCGGGCCTGCGCGACCTCGTGCTCGCCACGATGGTCCTCGCCGTCGTCGTCGCGGCCGCCTGGCTGCTCTGGCGCCTGCGCGCCCGGCGGCTCGTGCTGGCCGCGGCCGCGGTCGCCGCGGCGTTCGCGGGGCTCGCCGCCGCGCACCGCATCGAGGGAGCGATCAACGACGGCCGCTACCTCGGCATCGACCGCGCCGTCGACACGCTCCTGCGCGTGGCGCCGGGCGACAAGCGCATCGGCATGGCCGGCGACTGGTCGGTCGGCGGCCTGTCGCCGGTCTGGCCGGCCTTCGGAACGCGGATCGGCAACGACGTCGAGTACGTCGGCGAGTTCGTCGACGGCTTCCTGACGCCCTACCCGAGCGCCGCGCTGTTCCAGGAGGCGCTCCGTCACGGCGGCTTCGACCTCCTCGTGATCGGCCGCGGCTTCTATCCGCCCGAGAACACCCGCGAGCAGCGCTGGGCGATCGAGGCCGGCTGGCGCACGATCGCGCTGAGCCCGCGGCTGCGCGTGCTCGCCCCGCCGGCGTCGCCGGCGTCGCCGCGGCCTCGGCCGCAGCAACGGGCCCAGCCCTAGCGGCGCGACCGCGCCAATCCCGCGATCAGGTCCGCCATCCGCGCCGTCTCGGCGTCGACGTCGGTGTTGGCGCGCACCCACGCGCGCGCCTGCGCGCCGGCCGCGCGGCGCTCCCGCGGATCGAGCGCGAGCGCCGCGCGCAGCTGCTCGGCGAGCGCCTCGGCGTCCCGCGGCGGCGCGAGGAAGCCCCACGGCGCGAGCACGCACTCCGGGAGCCCGACCTCGTCGGACGCCACGACGAGAACCCCCATCGCCATCGCCTCCTTGACGACGACCGGCATCGAGTCCCGGTCGCCGTCGCGCGCCACGACACAGGGCATCGCCAGCACGTCCGCGGCCTCGAGCTCAGCCCGCACGCCGTCCGGCATGCGGCTGCCGAGCAGCTCCACGCGGCCCTCGCAGCGCTGCGCCCGCGCCTCGAGCTCGGCGCGCAGCGGCCCGTCGCCGACGATCCGCAGCCGCGCGTCGGGCAGCTGCGCGAGCGCGTCGATGAGCACGTCGAAGCCCTTCTTCTCCACGAGCCGGCCGATCGCCAGCACCGTGCGGCCCAGCGGCAACGCCGTCGTCCGCTCGAACGCCCCGACGTCGACCCCCATGACGATCTTGTGCACGTTGGCCCGCGGCACCGTGCGCCGCAGGTACTCGACGTTGTAGTCGCAGCCGCTGAAGACCGCGCCGGCGGACGCGAGCTTCTCGTGCAGGTTGCGCGGCGTGAGGAAGATGTCGTAGGCGTGCGCCGTGACGCTGAACGTGCGCCCGGTCAGCGCGGCGAGTCGCATGGCATCCAGCGCCGCCCCGGCGGCGAAGTGCGCGTGCAGATGCTCGTCGCCGCGCTCGACGATGCGTCGCGCGCCCGGGGCCAGGGCGCGCAGCGGCCGCGCCCACTCCTCCCGCCGCCAGCGCCGCCGCCGTGCGAGGTCGCGCGCGCACGCCAGCGGGCGGCGGCGCGCCAGCCATGCGAGGTCGCGCAGGGCGGACGCGCGGTCGTCGCGGGCGAGGATGTGGACGTCGATGTCGCCCGGCGCCTCGGGATTGGGATGGGCGGCCGGCTGCGCCGCCTGGACGCGGACGTCGTGGCCGAGCCGGCGCAGCGCCCGCAGCTCGTTGACGACGAACGTCTCGGACAGCTCCGGCCACTGGTCAAGGACGAACAGCAGCCGCACGATCGCTCGACTGTAGTGCGCCGTCGCGAGGCGGCGCGCCCCGAGCCCGCCGGACCAGGCGGCGTCGCCATCGCGCGCGGCGGCCCCGGGAGGACCAGCGTGGGCGGGAGGTTTCAACCTCTCCGCGATCAGCCGCTGACGCTAGCCTGCACGTACGTGTCAAGCGCAACGGTCACGCCCAGCGGGGTGCGCGACGGAGATCCCGCCGCGCTCAGCGCGCTCTGCGCGGTTCGGGGGCCGTCGGTGCTTGCCTATTGCCGCCACGTGGCGGGCGAGGCCGAGGCCGGCGCGGCGGCCGCCGACGCGTTCGCGCGCTTCCGCGTGGCGGTCGTCGCCGCCGACGACACGACCTCCCTCAATCCCGAGGCGCTGCTGATCAGCGCGACGCGAACGTCCGCGGCGGCCCGCGTGGGCAGCCCGGCGCCGGGCGACTGCGCCGAGGTGCCGGCGATGCTCGCCGCGCGCGCGGACAGGACGATCAGCGTGGCCGACCTCGAGCGGGTGGAGTCTCACCTCGAGCAGTGCTGGGCCTGCCGCGCGCCCGTCGCGCGGTTCCAGGCCGCCGAGCGCGCGTACCGCGATCCTCCCGAGAAGACGATCGATCCCGCCCTGACGGGGCAGATCGTCGACGCGCTCATCGCCGCCGTCCCGGCCGCGCCGGCGGCCGGCCTCGCCGGTACCGCCGCCGCCGCCAACACGCCGAGCGCCGATCCGCACGCCACGCAGGCCTTCGCCGTCGAGCAGCCGACCGAGCACTTCAGCGCGCCGGGGATGATCGACCCGGATCTCGCGTCCGAGGCCGACGCCGGCGCCGCGCCGGCAGAGCCTCCCCTGCGCCGGTCGCGGGGGTCGCGGCGGTCGCCGCGATCCAAGCGTGAGGGGGGCGCCGCTGCGCTGCTGACGCGACTGCGACCTGGATCCTCCGCTCGCACGGCACGCGAGCGGTCGCCCGCGCCCGAGCCGGCGGCTCCGGCGGCGGCCGCGGCCACGCCGCCGGACGCAACGGCGGCGCCGCCCGCACGGGCCCGGCGCGGGCGTGCGCGACCCGCGCGACCCGCGCGACGTGCCGTCGTGCTGCCGCTCATCCTCGTCCTCCTGGCGCTGCTCGGAGCCCTGGTCGTCTCGGGCGTCCTCGGCGGTGATGACCCCGCCTCGAGCTCAGGGGTCACGGCGCCGGCCGCCGATCCGGGTGAAACCGCCGCGCCCGAGGTCGTCGTCGTTCCCGGAGCCAAGGACGCCAGCGCCGACGCGGTCGAGACGGCCAAGGCTCGCGAGCGCGCTCGCGGGCGCGGAGACGCCACCCCGGCGAAGAAGGCCGCCGCGAAGCCCGAGGAGGCGGATGCCCCGGCCGCTTCGACGCCACCGCCCGCGGTGGCGTCCACGCCTCCCGCGGCGCCGGCGGCGCCGCGGGTCAGCGCCGAGGAGCCGGCGACGAAGCGCCCGCCACGCGCCGGTTCGGGGGCCCAGAAGCAGATCGACGCCGGCGGCGGAGCGGTCGGCGCCGAGCAGATCCCGCCCGCCACGGACACCTCGGACGTCCCGGATCTGGCGCCGCCCCCGTAGGCCCGTGGCGGTCGGCGCCGACGTGGCGATGAGCGCCACGGCCGGCAGCGTGCGACGTGCCGCTAGCCTCAGATCGTGCCCAGCGCTGCGCTCGAAGCCGAGATCCAGCGCGTCGGCCGCGCCCTGCAGGAGGCGTTTCCCTCTCACCGCGGCCATCCGCTCAAGTCCCTCGACGACCGTGCGATGGACCTCGCCGCCCAGGACGACGAGCTGCGCGCCGCCCTCTTTCGCTTCGTCGACGTCGTGCCGGCCTGCCGCTCGCTCGACGATCTCGCCACGCACCTGACGGGCTTTCTCGACGAGGTCGGAGAGCGGCCGCCGTCGCTGCGCGCCGCGATGCGCATGGGCGACACGAAGGCCGGGCGCGCGGCGCTCGGGGCCGCGGGCGCCGCCGGGGTGCGCCACATGGCCCACCGCTTCATCGTCGGCGAGGACCCCGAGGCCGCGCTGCCGACGCTGCGCAAGCTGTGGCGCGACGACATCGCGGCCTCGGTCGACCTGCTCGGGGAGGCGACCGTCACCGCCGCCGAGGCCGACCGCTACGCCGCCCGCTGCGCTGACGCGCTCACGACGCTGGCCGGGGCCTACGAGCGCTTCGACGAGCGCCCGCTGCTCGAACACGACGCGGTCGGGCCGCTTCCGCGCGCGAACCTGTCGGTCAAGGTCTCGGCGCTCACCCCGCTGCTGCGTCCCGAGGCCCCCGAGCGCGGGCAGCGCGACGCCGCGCCGCGACTGCGCGCGCTGCTGCGCCAGGCGCACGAGCTCGGCGCGCACCTGCACATCGACATGGAATCGCTCGACTCGCGCGAGGCGGTGCTCGAGCTCGTCCTCGACCTGCTCGCGGAGCCGGAGCTCGTCGAGGGACCGAGCGCCGGCGTCGTGCTGCAGGCCTACCTGCGCGACTCGCAGGAGACGCTCGACACGATCCTCGAGTGGGCGCGGCACACCCCGCGCGCGCAGCCGCTCGTCGTGCGGCTCGTGAAAGGCGCCTACTGGGACCACGAGGTCGTCGAGGCGCGCCAGCACGGCTGGAGCGTGCCGGTGTTCGAGCACAAGGCCGACTGCGACGCGAACTTCGAGGCGCTCACGGCACGGCTGCTCGAGGCGCGCCCGCTCGTACGGGTCGCGATCGCCTCGCACAACCTGCGCTCCGTCGCCCACGCGGTCGCGCGCAACGCGATGCTCGGCGCGAGCCCCGCCGACGTCGAGTTCCAGGTGCTGCGCGGCCTCGGCGACGACCTCGGCCACGCGCTCGCCGCGAGCGGGCTGCGCGTGCGCGCCTACTGCCCGGTCGGCGACCTCGTCGCGGGCATGGCCTACCTCGTGCGGCGCCTTCTCGAGAACACCGCCAACGACAGCTTCCTGGCCGACCAGGCCCACGGCGTGCCGCTCGAGCAGCTGCTGGCGCCACCGGCTCCGAGCGGGTCATGAGCGCCGTCGCCCTTCCTCCGTTTCGCAACGAGCCGGTGCTCGAGCTGCGCCGCGCCACGGAGCGCGCGAAGCTCGCCGTCGGCCTCGGCGAGCTGCGCCTGCCGCTGCGCGTGCCGGTCTGGATCGGGCGGCAGCGCCGCGAGGGCGACGAGCTCGTGTCGACGGATCCCGGCCGGCCGGAGCGCGTCGTGGCGGTGGCCGCGAGCGCGACCGCCGAGGAGGCTGCCGCCGCCGTCGCCGCGGCGCGCGCGGCCTTCGGCCCATGGGCCGCGAGGCCGGTGGCCGAGCGTGCTGAGGCGCTGGTGCGCGCGGCGGCGTGGATGCGCGAGCGGCGCGCCGCCCTCGCCGCCCTGGCCGTGCGCGAGTGCGCCAAGCCCTGGCCTGAGGCCGACGCCGACGTGTGCGAGGCGATCGACTTCCTCGAGTTCTACGCCCGCGCCGCGATCGAGCTGCAGGGCGGCGACGGGCCGCCGCTGCTGCAGGTCCCCGGCGAGCGCAACGAGCTGCACTACGCGCCGCGCGGCGTCTGCGCGGTCATCGCGCCGTGGAACTTCCCGCTCGCGATCCCGACCGGGATGACGGCGGCGGCGCTCGCGACCGGCAACACCGTCGTGCTCAAGCCCGCCGAGCAGGCGCCCGGCTGCGGGCTGCGCGTCGTCGAGGCGCTGCGCGCGGGCGGCGTGCCCGCGAACGCGATCGCGCTGCTGCCCGGCGCCGGCGAGGCCGGCGCCGCGCTGGCGCGCCATCCCGACGTGGCGACGATCGCGTTCACCGGCTCCGGCGCCGTCGGCCTCGAGCTGCTGCGCACGGCGGCGGACGTGCAGCCCGGAGCGCACCAGCTCACGCGCGTGGTCGCCGAGATGGGCGGCAAGAACTGCATCATCGTCGACTCCGACGCCGATCTCGACGAGGCCATCCCCGCGATCGTCGAGTCCGCGTTTGACTACGCGGGCCAGAAGTGCTCGGCCGCCGCTCGCGTCCTCGTCCACGAGTCGCTGCACGACGCGCTCGTCGAGCGGCTGGCGGGCGCGGTCGCCGGGCTCCAGGTCGGCCCCGCCGACGACTTCGGCACCGACGTGCCGCCGGTGATCGAGCGCGAGGCGCAGGAGCGCGTGCGCCGCTACGCCGACCTCGCCGCCCGCACCGGCGAGATCTCGACCGGTATGGGCGACATCCCCTCCGAAGGCTGGTACGTCGCGCCGATCGTCGCCACGGGGCTGCCGGCCGACTCGCCGCTGCTGCACGAGGAGATCTTCGGACCGCTGCTCACCGTGGAGCCCGTGCGCGACGTCGACGAGGCCTGTGACCGCGTCGACGCGCTGCCCGTGGCGCTCACCGGCGGGCTGTTCTGCCGCAACCCCCGCACGGTCGCGCACGTCGTCGCACGGTCCCCGGTCGGCAACCTCTACGTCAACCGCTCGACGACCGGCGCGATGGTCGGGCGCCAGCCGTTCGGCGGCAATCGCCTGTCGGGGACCGGCACGAAGGCCGGCGGCCCGGACTACCTGCTGCAGTTCGTCGAGCCCCGTGTCGTCACCGAGAACACGGTCCGTCACGGGCTCGTCGTGTGACACGACGCCGGGGCGCGCCGCGCTGCCCGCGCCGCGACCGACGAAATCGCGTCCGGGCGGGCCGGGGCGGGTAGCGTAGGCACATGCCAGCACTCGACAACCTCGCCCGCGTCGCCGACGTCTCGCTCACCGTCGCGCGCCGTGCCGGATCGCTCGCGCTGTCGACCGCCCGCCAGGTGGCAGAGATGGCCCTCGAGCGCCGCTCGCAGAGCCGCGCCCGGATGTCCTCGACCGGCGGATCCGCCCGCCCGAGCCGGCCCGGCTCGACCGTGCCGCGTGCGGCCCCGCCGCCGGCACCCGCGCCTGCGCGCCCGCCGGAGGCCGCGCCGGCCGCTACCGCTGCCCCCGCTCCCACCCCGGCCGCTGCCGCCGCGCCCGTTCCCACCCCGGCCGCCGCCGCCCCCGCGGAACCCGCCGCGACCGACGACCACGTCTCCCGCGAGGCTGTCGTCGTCGGAGCGTTCGCCGACGACGGCGCCGAGGACGGCGCGGGCGCCCAGATCCGGGTCGGCGAGCCGTGGGAGGGCTACGGCAGCCTCACCGCGAAGGAGATCAACGGTCGCCTGGCGGTCGAGAGCCCCGAATCGCTGGCCGTCGCGCGCCTCTACGAGAGCTCCAACCGCAACCGCGTCACCGTGATCAGGGAGATCGACCGCCGGCTCGCGGCGGCGGAGGGCTGAGCCTCCGCGTCAGCGCCGCTCGCGGCGCGTCACGCCGCGACCCTCGTGCCACGCGTCGATGACGAGGAAGTCGGGCGGGTCGGGCAGCGAGACGACGGCGAGCTCGGTGACGTCGCAGCGAAACAGGTGGGCCGGACCGGGACCGCCCTTGCCATCGAAGATGCGCACCCGCAGCTCCTCGTCGAGGCTCTCCTGCACACGGCCCGCGAGCTTGGCGTCACCGTGCCAGCCCGCGTCGGGGTCCGCGGAGCCGCTGTGCAGCGCGAAGCGCGGGTCGCGTCGCAGGTCGCGCGCCTTCAGCGACTGCCACATGCTGCCCAGCCACAGCTCGCCGTCGGCGAAGATCACCTCGGTGCCGCTGATCCGCGGTGAGCCGTCGCGGCGCAGCGTGGCGAGGGTCTTGTGGACGAACGCGTCGAGGAACTCGCGCGCAAGCGCGGTCAGCTCGGGAGCCTCGGCCTCGATCTCACTCCAGGACGCCACCGGCGCAGCCTATGCGGTGTGGGGTGGTGCGCTTCGCACCGCGGCGCGCGGGTGGCGACATGGTCCGACGGCATCTCTGAGGGTGACTCCGGGGTGTGGCGCATCGCGCACGCGGAGCGATACCGATGCGCCACACCCCGGTCCCGGGCGCCAGGCGGCCGCCCGTCAGCTCGCGCGCGCCCCGTTGCAGCTCGCCAGGAACATCTCGTGCAGCCGCGTGTCGTCGCCGAGCTCGGGATGGAAGGCCACCGCCAGCACGTCGCCCTGCCGCGCCGCGACGGCATGGCCGTCGACCTCGGCGAGGATCTCGACGTCCTCGCCGTGCGCCGCGATCCATGGTGCGCGGATGAACACCGCGCGCAGCGGCGGCCCGCCGAGCTCCGCGAACGGCACATCGGCCTCGAACGAGCGAGCCTGGCGCCCGAAGGCGTTGCGCTGCGCCTCGATGTCCATGATCCCCAGGTGCCCGCGGTCGAGCATGATCAGCCCCGCGCACGTGCCGAACAGCGGCTGCTCGAAGTCGCGCAGCGGCTGCGCGAGCCCCTCGCGCTCGATGCCGAGGGTCATCGTCGTCGACTCGCCACCCGGGATGATCAGGCCGTCGAGGCCGCTGAGGTCCTCCGGCACGCGCACCTCGCGCGCGCCGGCGCCGAGCTCGCGCAGCACCCGCGCATGCGCCGCGAAGCCGCCCTGCAGGGCGAGGACGCCGATCAGCGCCATCGCGTCTTCGCGCTTACCAGCCGCGCTGGGCGAGCAGCTGATCGTCGCCGAGCGCGCGGGACTCGAGCGAGTCCATCGCGCTGCCCAGGCCCTCGGAGGCACGGGCGACGCGCGACGGATCGGCGAAATGCGTGCAGGCCTCGACGATCGCTCGCGCGCGCCGCTCGGGGTCGGAGGACTTGAAGATCCCCGAGCCGACGAACAGGCCCTCGGCGCCGAGCTGCATCATCAGCGAGGCATCGGCCGGCGTCGCGATGCCGCCGGCGCAGAAGAGCACGACCGGCAGGCCGCCCTCGTGTGCGACCGCGCGAACGAGGTCCAGCGGGGCGCCCAGCTCCTTGGCCGCGGTCGGCAGCTCGGTCTCGTCGAGCGTGCCGAGGCGGCGGATCTCCGAGCGGATCGAGCGCATGTGGCGCACGGCCTCGACGATGTCGCCCGTGCCGGCCTCGCCCTTGGAGCGGATCATCGCCGCGCCCTCGCCGATCCGCCGCAGCGCCTCGCCGAGGTTCGTCGCGCCGCACACGAACGGAATCGAGAAGTCCCACTTGTCGACGTGGTTGTGCTCGTCGGCGGGCGTCAGGACCTCGGACTCGTCGATGTAGTCGACCTCGAGCGCCTCCAGGACCTGCGCCTCGGCGATGTGACCGATGCGGGCCTTCGCCATGACGGGGATCGTGACCGCGGTCTGGATCGACTTGATCATCGCCGGGTCGGACATCCGCGCGACGCCGCCGTCGCGGCGGATGTCGGCGGGGACGCGCTCGAGCGCCATGACGGCCGCGGCGCCCGCGGCCTCGGCGATCTGCGCCTGCTCGGCGTCGACGACGTCCATGATGACCCCGCCCTTGAGCATCTCCGCCAGGCCGGCCTTGACGCGGAAGGTGGCTTCGTCTCGCACGAAGGCGATTCTAGCCGCCCGACTCCGCCGCTCCGGGCCGTCGCCCGACGGCGACCTCAGCCGGGCTTGCTCGCCACGAGGTACGCCACCGCCGACCGCCGCAGCCGGTCGCCCTCGTCGACCGCACGCGCCAGATGAGCGACGAAGCGCTCCTGCTCGGGCTCCGTCAGCGCCGCCGCGATGCTCTCGCGCGCCGTCGGCGCCAGCGGGTTGGGCGCGCTGTCGAGCAGCGCCTCGATGCTGATCGCGCGCGCGCTCGCGCCGGCCTCGACGTCGACGTGCAGCTCGAGGTGGATGCGCCCGAAGCCGGCGGCCTCGGCAGCGGCGACGAGGTCGTGGTCGTCGAAGTCCATCATCGCGGCGCTGGCGGGCTCCGAGAGCCCGCCGTAGCTGGCCTTCACCTTGTCGGCAAGGTCGCTCACCGCGCCGACCTCGTAGCCCCAGAAGCGATCGGCGGGCTCGGGGAAGGTCAGCGAGTTGACCGGCTCGAACAGCGAGATCCGCCCGCCCGGGCGCAGCACCCGCCACATGGCCTGCAGCGCCCGCGCCTTCTCCGACACGTAGATGAGCACCGACCTGGTGGTGACGACGTCGACGGACCCGTCGGGGATCTCGCCCAGGTCCTCGGCCGGCGTCGAGACGAACTGCGCGCGCTCGAGCAGCCCGCGCGCCGACACCGCGGCGTGGACATGGCCGAGCAGCGCGTCGGAGATGTCGGAGAAGATCACCGTGCCGCGCGGGCCGACGCGGTGCAGCGCCTCCAACCCGATCAGGCCGTCGCCGGTGCCGACGTCGAGCAGCGTCGCGCCCTCCAGCGGCTCGGCATGGGCGAGCACCCGCTCGCGCACCGGGGCGAGGCCGTCGAGGATCGCCGACCGCTGGCGCTCGTCGCCGGCATCGCGGCGCTCGTGCAGCCAGCGCGACCAGCGGTCGGGCTCCAGCGCCACTACTTGAGCTTGAAGGCCTTGATCCGGTCGGCGTAGTCGTCGGCGTCGCGGGCGTAGACGCCGTACGCGAGGGCTTGGACCATGCTGAGCAGCGCGGTATGCGAGCGAACGTAGGCCGGGCTGTTGGACGAGTAGTACAGACGGATCTGGGCGAGCTTGGCGACCTCCGACAGCGTCGCGTCGGTGATCGCCATCGTGCGCGCCTTGCGGTGGCGCGCGAGCTTCATCGCACGGACGACGAGCGGGTGCGGGCGACCGGCCGACAGCCCGATGACGAGGGTCTGGTCGTCGATGCGGCTCAGGCGCCCGAGCGCCTCCTGCGACGGGCTGGCGACGATCTCCGCGCGGAGGTCGAGCAGCATGAGCAGGTGGCGCAAATAGGAGGCGAAGAACGCCATCTGGTCGGTCCCGGCGACGAGCAGCCGCGGCGTCGTCGCGATCGCCTCGACGGCGGCCTCGATCTCACTGCGCGAGACCTTGCGGGCGGTGTCCTCGACGTTGACGTGGTCGGCGGCGAGCATCGTCTCGAACTCGTTCTGGTCGAGCGAGAACAGCGGCGCGACGTGGCTGGGACCGTGGCTGACCGGGGCCTCGGCGTGGCGGCGGCGGTACTCGTCGCGGGCGGAGTGCTGAAGCTCGGGATAGCCCTCGAAGCCGAGCGCCTGCGAGAAGCGCACGACCGTGCTCGAGGAGGTGTTCGCGCGCCGGGCGAGCTCCTCGGCGGTCTGGAAGGCGACCTCGTCGAGATGGTCGACGATGTACTGGGCGACGTCCTTCTGCGAGCGCGAGAAGTCGTCGAACCGAGCCTGGATGTAGGTGGAGAGCGACTCGGGGGTCGCCGCTTGAGCGGAGCGCTTCATGGACGACAGCCTGTTTCGACGGCGTGCGTCCCGTTTCCTTTCCGGCGGCGCGAACTGCGCGCAGATCGGCCGGTTAACGCAGCGCGCCCGGTGGGGTCACACCGGGCGCGCGAAGCCGAGAGGGGAGGGGCGGCGGGGGATATGGACCGAACCAGCTCTCGGCGGGTTCGAACATCGTCATTCCCGCGTGTGCAGCGACCAAACATGGATTCATAATCACGACACCGCAGCGCTCGATTCGAAGCGGCGAAGCTGCGGCCGCTCGCCCTCGGGGACGGTGTAGAAGGCGCGTCCGTCGCGCGTCAGGGCGAGCGACTCGCCCTGTCCCTCGGCCAGGAGGAAGGCGTCGGCGACGCAGGGCCGGCGGCGCAGCGCGGCGGCCACGGTCTCTCCCGACCGCCGCCGCCAGGCGAAGGCACGGTCGTACGTGCGCAGCACGATCGTCCTGCCGTCCGCCGAGACGTCGCCGGCCGTCACCGCGTCGCCCTCGTCCAGGCGCAGCGTGCCGGCGCGCCGCAGCGTCGTGACCGACCGCGCGGACGGCCGGCGCGCGACGTAGATGCCGCCGCGCGGGCCGAAGCTCTTCGAGACGATCACGATCGAGCCGTTCGAGCGATCGAAGAGCAGCGCCTCGGCATCGCGCGCGCCGTCGGGATAGCGCAACTCGTAGCGGGCCGCCGGCTGCACCGATGTGGTCCCGCGCGCGGGCTCCGGCACCTCGAGCACGGTGACCGACGGGCGCTGGGCGAGGTTGTCGCCGATGTCGCCGACGAGCAGCGTGCCGGTGCGGCCCGCCGCGATGTCCTCCCAGTCGACGTTCTCCGCGCCGGCGACCGCCACGTCGGCGAAGCGTCGACCGGACGTCGTGAAGCCGAGCAGCGTCGCGGGGTTGCCCGAGTCGTTGAGGCTCCACAGGACCCCGCGCCGGACGGTCGAGGCGGCGAGCCCGGAGAGCTCCGTCGCGCCGGCCGACGCGACGCGGCCCGTGACGCGCACCCGCAGGGCGCCGTCGCAGAGCACCGGCGTGCGCGCCACCGCCGCCTGCGCCTCGCCGGCGCCGGCGCCGGCGCCGGACGCCGCCGAGCCCGATCCATCGCCGTCCCCGCCGCACCCGGCCAACGCCGCGAGGAGCGCGGCCACCGCCAATCCGGCCGCCGCCGTCGCCGCCGCCGGGCGCCGCGCGATCAGCTCAGATCCCCAGGCGCTTCACGGTCTCTCGCGCGCGCTGGACGCGCTGGTCCTTCTCGGCGTGCGACTCGGGCATGCCGGTCATCTCGACGAGCGAGAGCACGTCGCGGCCGAGTTGCTCCTGCATCGCCAGCGCGCCCTCGGCCACCTCGATGAGCTGTTCGCGCGTCAGCGAATCGGCCGTGTCTCCAACCATCCTGTTCAGAAAGAAGCCCATCTGATGACCTGCCCCAGCTCGGATTCACCCTCGTGCTCGTGATTATGCCGGGCGCGGCGAGGCGCACGTGTGGCGGGCCTTCGCGGACGGTACGGTCCCGCCTGCGGGGCAGTAGCTCAGTTGGTCAGAGCAGCCGACTCATAATCGGTTAGACGGAGGTTCGAGTCCTCCCTGCCCCATCGCTCGACCACGTGCGCCCCCGCTCGCGTCATCTCCTCCAGCGCGCGCTCGCCGTCACCCGGCTCGACGTCGACGGCGGCGATCGCCTCGCGCAGGACCGTCACCTCGAAGCCCGCCTCGAGCGCGTGCAGGACGGTGGCCTTCACGCAGTAGTCGGTGGCCAGCCCGCCGACGAGGACGTGGGTGATGGCGGCGTCGCGCAGCAGCGCCGCAAGGCCGGTCCCGTCGAAGCCCGAGTAGGAGTCGGGCTCGATCGCCGTGGCCTTGTCGATCAGCGGCCCGGGCAGGGCGGCGATCGCCGGATGCAGCTCGGCGCCGTGGGTTCCGGCGACGCAGTGCGGCGGCCAGGTCCCGCCCTGCTCGACGAACGAGCAGTGCGCGGCGGGATGCGCGTCGCGCGTCCTGACGACGAGCGCGACGGCGCGCGCCGCGCGGACGAGCGGCGCCACGACCGCATCGCCACCGGGCACGCCGAGCGCGCCGCCGGGCAGGAAGTCGTGCTGCACGTCGACCGCGATCAGCGCGGTGTGCGGGTTCACCTCGAGCTCCTCTTCTTCGTCGTGGGCCACTCCTTGGTCATCACGACCGCCCAGCGCGGCCAGACGCGCGCGCAACGCGAGCAATCGCGGCGAGCGCGCGAGCGCGGCCGGCCGCCGGCTCTCGGTACGCGTTCGCTCGGAGGCGGCGTGCGCACGATCGGCGGCGAGGTCCGGCGCCCGGGCCGTGCGGACGCCGTCGCGCATGACCTCGACCAGCAGCGGCTCGCCCTCCATCGCCTCGCCCGCGAGATGCAGGACGTGCGTGCCGTCCGCACGGCGCGTGACCTGGTGGGCGCCGGGGTCGTTGACCTTGCCCGGCGAGAGCTTCATCGTGAAGCGCAGCGCCGGATCGTCCTCGGCCGGCTGCTCGACGAGCTTGTAGACCGCGCTCAGCGGCTCGCCGCCGCGCAGCTGGGATCCCACGCCGAACGCACCGGCCGGCACGCCCGCCCTGACGAAGCCGGCGATCTTCGCCGCGTCGAGGTCGCCGGTGAGGATGATCTGCGTCTCGGTCAGGCCGGCGCCGTCGAGCCGCTCGCGTGCGGCGATCGCGAGCGCGCCGACGTCGCCGGAGTCGATCCGGATCGCCTTCAGGCGCGCGCCCGTCAGCTCCTGCGCGCGGATCGCCCGGCGCACGCCCTGCAGCGTGTCGTAGGTGTCGACGAGCAGCGTCGCGCCGCCGGTCCGCGCGCGCAGCTGGTCACAGAAGACCTCGAGCTCGCCGTCCGGGCCGCGCGCCATGACCTTGGCGTGCGCCATGGTGCCGGTCGCCGGGATGCCGAGATCGCGCGCGGCCGCCGCCGTGGCGGTGCCGGCGAAGCCCGCGAGGTACGCCGCGCGCGCGGCGCCGTGCGCCGCGCCCAGGCCGTCGAGGCGGCGCATCGAGAAGTCCCACACCGGGCGGTCCGCGGCGGCGCGCACGATCTCCGTCGCGTTCGTCGCGATGCGCACGGCGTAGTTGACCGCCGCCAGCAGCGCCGACTCGACGAGCGTGGCCTCCAAGCGCGTCGCCGTGAGGCGCAGCAGCGGCGTCACCGCCGGCACGATCGTCCCCTCCCGGATCGCCCACACGCCGCCGGCGAAGCGCAGGTCGCGCAGGCGCTCGAGCACCGGCGCGTCGAAGGTCGTCGGGTCCTGCTCGGCCAGCCAGCGCAGATCCGACTCGGCGACCCGCATGCCCTCGAGCAGCGCGAGCGCCTCCTCGACGCCGGCGGCGGTCAGCGCGCGGTCGCTGCGCGCGGACAGCTCGAACGTCACGACGTCGTCAGCCGTCCCCTCGTGGAGGTAGTCGGCTGCCATCGTCAGGCAGTACAGGTCGGTGAGAAGCGCGTCGTGCACGGTAACGGATTATTGGCGGATCGACCAGAAGTCCGGGACCGAAGGATACCAGCCGCTACCGCCCAGGCCGGTCCGCGGCCGCGGCTACTTGACGCGCTCGACGGCGCGCGCGAGCTCGCCGACGGAGAAGACGCCCTCGAAGCGCGCGGCGACCTTGCCGCGGCGGTCGATGACGAACGCCCACGGCTCGGTCGGCAGGCGCCAGGCCTGCACCGGCTGGCGGTAGGGCTTGCCGGGGTCGTTGTCCTGGTAGATCTCCTGCTGGATGAACGTCACGCCCTTGCCGTTCTGGGCGCGCACCTGCTCGGCGATGTCGACGACCGGCCCGCACGTGCGCGACTGGCACAGCGCCGGCGTCGCGAACAGCAGCACGACGGGCTTGCGGCCCATGACGTCGGCGAAGTCGGCGTCGAGCATGTCGCGCGGCGGGGGGATCCGCGTCGAGAGCTTCGTCAGGTCGCCGCCGACGTCGGCGCGGGTCTGCGTGTGGACCTTGATCGCCCGCTGGCCGACGTCCGGCGGTCCGTCGCCGAGGCCGACGTCGAGGGCGCCGATCGGCTCGGCGACGACGAGCCGGCCGTCGAGGCGCACGAGGCCGACCGCGACGTGCGGCCCGGCCGAGCCGTAGACGGCGTCGGCGACGTAGAACGTGTCGCCGCTGGCCAGGTCGGTCTCGGTCTGCGCGCTGCGATAGCGCGTGTCGACGTCCAGCGACTCCTTGCGCGCGGCGAACGGCCCGCGCAGCTGCGAGCCGTCCGGCTTCGCGGTGTACACCGCGACCGCGGAGACGTCGATCTGCTTGTTCGCGCGGTCGACGATGACGAAGCCCAGGCGGTTGCGCCCGGGACGCTGCCCCTTGCCGCTGGAGACGTTGAGGATCGCCCCGTGCGGAAGGCCGGCGATCAGCTCGTCGAGCGTCTTGCCGGTGGCGGCGGGAAAGCTCGCCGGTGCGGCGGCAGGCGGTTGCGGCGGAGCGGGCGCCGCCCCGCCGTCATCGTCCGAACCGCACGCCGACAGCACGACGGCCGCCGCCAGCAACGACAGGAGCAGGCGAGGCATCGGCGGGATGCTAGTGGCGCATCCGCCGCTGCGCGCCATCCGGCGCGGGCCATGACGCGGGCACAACCGGCGGTCGCGCACGTGATTGGATAGCGCCGATGGACAGCACGCGAGCAGCGATCGTGACCGGAGCGTCGAGCGGGATCGGGCTCGCGGTCGCGCGGATGCTCGGCGAGCGCGGCCACGCCGTGACGCTCGTCGCCCGCCGCCCGCGCAAGCTCGAGGCCGCC
This sequence comes from uncultured Actinomycetes bacterium, assembly GCA_963746165.1. Lineage (GTDB taxonomy): Bacteria > Actinomycetota > Thermoleophilia > Solirubrobacterales > Solirubrobacteraceae > CADCVQ01. The sequence goes on from CAVVAG010000021.1 coordinate 136,830, forward strand.
TGCGAGCAGCTGCGCGGCGAGGGCCTCGAGGTCCAGCGGGTCGCCGCGGACGTCGGCGACGAGGCCGACGTGATCCGCGCCGTCGCCGCCCATCGCGACGCCTACGGGCGTCTGGACGTGCTCGTGAACAACGCGGGCGTCGGGATCGGCTCGCCCATCGGCGAGCTCGACACGAAGCGGATGGACATCCAGCTGGCCACGAACCTGCGGGCGATCCCGCTCTTCTACCGCGAGTCGCTGGCGATGCTCACCGCGGCCGGCGCCGAGCATCGCAGCGCCCTGGTCGTCAACACCGCGTCGATTGCCGGCAAGTCGGGCCAGCCGTGGCTGAGCATCTACTCGGCGACGAAGTTCGGCGTCGTCGGCTTCACGCAGGCCATGAACAAGGAGCTCAACGCCCGGGGCATCAAGTCGACGGCGCTCTGCCCGGGCTTCGTGGACACGGCGATGGCCGACTTCGTCAAGGATCGGATCGCGGCCGACGAGATGATCCAGACGTCGGACATCGTCGCCGCGGTGGCGCTGTTGCTCTCGCTCTCGCCGGGATGCGTGATCCCGGAGATCGTCTTCGAGCGACCCGGTGGCGGGCCGCTCGTGTGACGGTCAGCGGGTGAGCTGCGCCTCGGCGGCGTCGAAGTCGAACTCGCCGGCGGGAGCCTCGGGCTCGGCAGCCGGCTCCCGGCCGAAGTCGTCGGGCAGGACGAGCGTCTCCTCGAAGAGCCAGTCGATGCCGAGGCCGTCGGCCTCGCGGCTCTTGCGCGTACGGGCGGAGGACTTGTGCTCGTCGATCGCCTCGCTGAGGTCGAGGTGCCCGCCGGTGATGCGCAGGCGGCGCTTGCGGCGCGGGGCGGCGACCGGGACCTCCTCGTGCTCGACGACCGGCGGCTGCGCGGCGGCGATCTCGGCCTCGCGGCGGCGGGCCTCGACGATCGCCTGGTGCTCGGCGATCGCGTCGGACAGCACGTTGGGCAGCGGCACGAGGCTGGCCTCGATCTCCTCGCAGAGGATCTGGACCTCGTACTCGGTGGCCTCACGGACGATGCTGCGCCCGTAGACGCCGGTGAACTTGTCCCAGGCCTCGGGGAAGGTGCAGCACGAGGTGCGCCCGCCTTCGCGGTGGGCGACCATCATCGGGCACGCGCCCTGGCCGGACGCCGCGAAGGCCCCCGTGATGACGGTGTTGTTGCCGAGGCCGTGCAGCATCGCCTTGCGAGTCCGCTCGGGCAGGACGTCGATGGACCGTCGAAGTTCTGCACGGGCTTGTTCGCGGGGCGTTGCCATAGGGTTCTCTCTCCTGTCGTCGGGACTCGGCCACCGTATGTCAGGCCGTCTTCTGCGGCAACCGAACTCCTGTCGCTGAAAGGGATCTTGCAGACATGAAGCTCGGCGTACACATCGGGTACTGGGGTCTTGGTCTTTCGTCCGACGACCAGCGCGAGATCGTGCAGGAGGCCGAGCGGCTCGGCTACGACTCGGTCTGGGCCGCGGAGGCCTACGGCTCGGACGCCGCGACGATCCTCGGCTGGCTCGCCGGCCTGACCACGACGATCAGGCTCGGCTCGGCGATCTTCCAGATGCCCGCGCGCAGCCCGGCGATGACCGCGATGACCGCGGCCACGATCGACCAGCTGTCCGGCGGGCGGATGCTGCTGGGCATCGGCTCATCGGGCCCCCAGGTGGCCGAGGGCTGGCACGGGCAGCGCTTCGCCCGCCAGATGCAGCGCACGCGCGAGTACGTGGCCGTCGTGCGCATGGCGCTCGCCCGCGAGCGCCTGGTCTTCGACGGGGAGACGCTGACGCTGCCGCTGCCCGACGGCCCGGGCAAGGCGCTGAAGCTCACGATCGCGCCGGTCCAGGACCAGATCCCGATCTACCTCGCGGCGATCGGCCCGAACAACACGCGCCTGGCCGGGGAGATCGCCGACGGCTGGATCCCGACGCTCTTCTCCCCCGAGCACGTCGCGGAGTTCCGCCCCCTGCTCGAGGAGGGCGCGGCGCGGTCGGGACGCTCCCTCGACGGGTTCGACGTCGCCCCACAGGTCAACGTCTTCGTCACCGACGACCTCGCGGCAGCGCGCGACGCGATGCGTCCGTTCATCGCGCTCTACGTCGGCGGGATGGGCTCGCGCGAGAAGAACTTCTACAACGCGCTCGTGCAGCGCTACGGCTTCGAGGACGAGGCCCGCGCCGTCCAGGACCTCTACCTCGAGGGCAAGCGCACCGAGGCGATGGCCCGCCTGTCCGACGAGCTCATCGACGCGGTCTCCCTGTGCGGCCCCGCCGACCATGTCCGGGAGCGCCTCGCCGTCTTCCGCGACGCCGGGGTGGGGACGCTCGGCGTCAGCCCCCTGGCCTTCACGAAGGGCGATCGCCTCGAGCAGCTGCGCCTCATCGCGGAGCTGGCGGCCTGATCGCGACACCGCCGCGCCCGATCCTGCTCGGCGCCTTCGGCGACCCGGGGCACGCCTTCCCGGTGATCGCCCTCGGCCGCGAGCTGGCCCGCCGCGGGCACGCCGTGACGCTGCAGACGTGGCGGCGCTGGCAGGCGGACGTCGAGGGCGAGGGGATGCGCTTCGCAGCCGCGCCGGAGTACCACGTCTTCCCCACGCGCGAGAAGCCGCTGAGCCCCTACCAGGCGGTCGAGCGGGCGACCCGCGAGACGGTGCAGCTCGTGCGCTCCGTCGGACCCGCGGTCGTGATGTCCGACATCCTCACGCTCGCGCCGGCGCTCGCCGGCGAGCTCGAGGGCATCCCGGTGGGGACGCTCATCCCCCACCTCGACCCGCGCATGCCGTCCGGCAGCGCGCCGTACTCCTGCGGCGCGCGGCTGCCGCGCACGCGCGCGGGCCGCGCCCTCTGGCGCGGCGCCGACCCGCTGCTGCGCCACGGCCTGCAGCTCGGCCGCATGCAGCTCAACGAGACGCGCCGGCGGCTCGGCCTGCCGGCGCTCGAGCGCGTCCACGGCGGCATCAGCGAGCGGCTGACGCTCGTCGCGACGTTCCCCCAGCTCGAGTACCCGCGCACGTGGCCGCCGGGCACGCATGTCATCGGCCCGCTGATGTGGGAGCCGCCCGCCGCCGCCACCGAGCTGCCACCGGGGAGCGAGCCGCTCGTGCTGATCGCCCCGTCGACCTCGCAGGACCCCGGCCAGACGCTGCTGCGCGCGGCGCTGGCCGGGCTTGCCGACATGCCGGTCCGCGTGCTCGCGTCGGCCAACCGCCGGATCCCGGACAACGTCGCCGTACCGCCGAACGCCCGCCTGGTCGACTGGGTCTCCTACTCACGCACCATGCCGGCCAGCGAGCTGGTCGTCTGCCACGGCGGCCACGGCACGGTTGCCCGCGCGCTGGCGAGCGGCTGCGGCCTCGTGATCGTGCCGGCGGCGGGCGACATGAACGAGAACGCGGCCCGCGTGGACTGGGCGGGGGTCGGGGTGCGGCTGCCGGGCCGGCTCGTCGGCGCCCGCGGCGTCGCGCTCGCCGTGGGGCGAGCGCTCGCCCGGCCGCAGCTGCGCGACGGCGCGCGGTCACTGCAGGCGTGGGCGGCACGTCACGACGCCGCCGGCCGCGCGGCCGATCTCGTCGAGGCGTTCGCCGCGCGCTAGCGTCGCGAGGCGGAGGTTCGCGTGCCGCTGACGGATGCGAACACCCGACTCACGGCTCAGGAGTGGCTCGTGCGCGTGATGAGCGTGCCGGTGGTGCGGCGGACCTGCGTGCGCCCGGCCCCGTCCGTGGTGACGGCGTAGGCGCGGACGAGCATGCGGCCCGCGCGCAGGAGCAGCAGCCGGTCGGTCTTCGACAGCGCCATGGTCAACGTGCGGCTGGCGCCGGAGGCCAGGGTGAAGTTGCGCTGCCCCAGGCGGCGCTCGCGGCGCAGCGCCTTGATCTTCGAACGCAGGTTGGCGCGGCTGAAGATCGTCACGCGTCCCTTGCATCCGCTCGCCTGGCGCGCACACGACACCGTCACGACGACGAACGACGGCCGCCGCAGGCGCGGGCTGGACAGGCCGAGCTGCGCACCCGCGGCACCGGTGGCCGGCGACGCCGGCGCGCCGGCGGCCGGGGGGCCGATGGCGCCCGCTCCGATCGGCGGGCTCGCCGGAGCGGACGCCGGCGGCGAAGGCGGCGGAGGAGGCGGCGGCGGCGGCGGCGGCGGAGGCGGCGGCGGCGGTGGAGGCGGCGGAGGCGGCGGCGGCGGCGGCGGAGGCGGCGGCGGGTCGTCGTCGACGATGGTCGCGACCCCGGTCCCGTCGCCGATGCTCGGGCCCGACAGGACGAGCCGGAAGGTCTCCACGGGCTCGTCGAGCCGATCGCCCACCACCGTCACGGGCACCTGCTGGACCTGGGTGCCGCCCAGCAGCAGGCTGCCGAAGCGCAGGTCGCCCGAGATCGCGCCGTAGTCGCCGGGTGCCTGCGCCGTGCCGTCGCCCGTGCTGAAGTGGATCGTCGTGGCGCCGCTGAACGGCCCCGCCGATCGCGTCACGCTGAAGATGGCGGTCACGTTGCCGTTGGTCTCGGTGACCTGGACGTCGTCGACCGTCACGGCAGCGTGGGCGGCGGGCGCGCATGCCGCGGCCATCAGCGTGCCCAGCAGCAGCGCCATGAGCGCGCGGGGGTTCCTGGAACGCCTTCCTTGGCGGGTCATAGGCGAGACCGTAGCGGCCAGCGCAGACATGGACAACCGGGCGGCGGCCGGGAGGCCGTCAGAGGGTGTGAAGCGAAGCTGGGCCGCGCCCGATCGCATGTCGCACGACGCCGTCCCCGCGAACGCGGGTGAAGCATCGGCAGGCGGTCACTCCTTCACGCGCAGCACCGGACCGACGTGTTCGCCGATGCCCCTCAGGATGTAGGCGCGTCGTGGTGGCGAGTAGCGGAAGAGCAGCCACAGCAGGCGGATCGTCGACCTGCTGACCGGCCGTCTGGAACGCCCCGAGGTCCTCGACACATCAAGAGTGTTCCCTAAACCATCGAACGCCACCATTTTGTGGGGCGATGTGACTGCTCGAGCCTGCATGCCGAGGGAGGCGCCGGCCCGTGGCCGACTCGGAGGGTGCGAACCGGACTGCGGCTGCGCCGGGTGTCCGGATGTCCGTCCGTGACGGCCGTCGGCAGGGGTGCGGCGGTGCACGCAGTCCCCAAGGGGATCCGTCCCGCGGGTCCCTCGCCGCACCGACCGCGGCGCGAGTCTAACCCGCCTCTCACCTCCGGCACAACGCCCGCTCGCGGGCGCTCCGGCCAGGACGCGGCGCGGAGGCTGCGCGAGGTGTGGTCGATGCGGCGCGGGGGGTGCCGAGGTACGGCCAGGGCCAGCCGCGGCGAGGGCCGATGGCGCGAAATCCCCCGCATGGCGGGGGAAATGCGCCATCGGAGGCTGGAAGGTCGGCGAAAGCGGTCGTGGCACCTGGAGAGCGCCATGCGCGCCGGATTCGCCACGACCGCGCCGAGGCTGGCCGAACCGGAGCTCAAGCCGCGCCCTGGCGCTGCTCGGATGGCTGTGGCAAGAGCTGGGTCAGCCTTCCGCCCGCTGCTCGCCGCGGACCTCGAACGATGTCTCCTGGGGCGGCCCGTCGAAGCCACCGTCGACGCCGGCCTGCAGTCGGGGCAACAGCGTGTCGTCACGGAACTGCTCCCAGCTCTCCTTCGATTCGTGGATCGCCACGATCATCCAGCCATCGGCCGAGGGGCCCGCGGTGTGAAACAGCTGCCCCTCGGGCAGTGAGCCGTCGTCGGGATGTACGGCTGCGACCGTCGCCTCGTACTGCGCCTCGTTGCCACCGGGGAACTGATGCACGATCCCGAAATGGGCCATTGAGTGCTCCTCTCAGACGAATGCTCGCGCTCCTGTCCTTGCGCCGCCTACGGCAATTCGTGCCGGTGACACCTTAGGGGCGCGACAGCAGCGGCGGGGTTCGCATGGCGCGCCGGCGGTGTCCGCGTGAGCCATGCCAAGACGGATTGGCGGATCCGCGACCCTGCGAGCCGATGAGCACTGGCTCGCAGAGAGCTCGGGGGGTGGGACTCGAACCCACAACCCTTCGGTTAACAGCCGAATGCTCTGCCGATTGAGCTACCCCCGAATGCGCGCTGGAAGGGTAGCGCGCTCAGGTCGCCGGTTTGACGTGGCTCCCCTGCGCGCGGCGATCGCGCGCCGCGACGGTCAGCCGCCCGGCGCGCCCTCGTTCATGACCTGCTCCATCGCGCGGCCGATGCGCGCCTGCACCGCGGACCGGCGGGCCGCGAGCTCGGTCATCGCCTCGCCCTGCGCTCGCGCGGCCGCGATCTCGCGATCGATCCGCGCGAGCGCCAGCTGCTCGCGCTCGATGTCGAACTGCCGCGCCGAGGCCCCCGCCATCGCCGAGGCGCGCACGGCGAGCTCGCGCACGACGGGAGCGATCGGATCGTCATCGCCCAGCGCCTCGGTCGGGGCGGTCAGATGCTCGCGCAGGTGCGCGGCCGCGGCGCGCGCGGCCGGGCTCGTCAGGTCGGCTTCGAGGTCGAGCTCCGCGAGCGCCTTCGCCCCGAGCTCGGGCAACGCGACGCACAGCGCGAGAAAGAGCCGTTCGGAGCGCTCGCGCCGGCCGAGGGCCGCCGCCGGGGCGCGCGCCTCCGCCGCGTCCTCCCGGGCTGCCGGCGAATCCGGCGGCGGGAGGTCGTAGCGCCCGCCGCCGCTCGGCGCGGCGCGCGCGCCCCGGGCGAGCAGTGAGGCCGCGAGATCCTCCGACAGCTCCATCCGGCCCGCGACGAGCCGCACGAGCTCCTCCTTCATGACGCTCGGCGGCAGCGCCGCGAACACGCCGCGCAGCTGCGCCAGCACGCGGTCCTTGCCCTCGGCGTCGCTGAGGTCGCCGGCCTCGAGCGCGCGCGTGACCCGGAAGCGCACGAACGGCACCGACGCGCCGATGCGGCGCTCGATCTCCTCGCCGCCCGCCCGCTGCACGAGCTCGGCGGGATCCTCGCCGGGTGGCAGCGGCACCACGCGCAGCTCGAGCTTGCGCTCCGACGCGACCTGGGCCGCCCGCAGCATCGCCTCCTGGCCGGCGCTGTCGGCATCCAGCGCGAGCTGGACGACCGGGGCCAGCCGGGCCAGGCCGGCGACCTGCTCGGTCGTCAGCGAGGTGCCCATGATGCAGACGCTGTTGCGCACCCCGACCTGGTGCATCGCGATGACGTCGGTGTAGCCCTCGGCGACGACGACGCTGCCGGCCTTCGCCGCCGGCGCCCGCGCGAGGTCGGCCGCGAAGAGCTGGCTGCGCTTGTGGAAGAGGTCTGACTCCGGGCTGTTGACGTACTTCGGGCGCCGGTCGCCCTCGTCGCCGAGCGTGCGTCCCGCGAAGCCGCGGATGCGGCCGCGCGCGTCGGCGAGCGGGAAGATGATCTGCGAGCGGAAGCGGTCGTAGATGCGCCCGGACTTCTCGGAGCGCTGCGCGAGGCCGGCGTCGTAGAGCTCGCGGTTGCCGAAGCCGGCACGCCGGGAGGCGTTGAGCACCGTGTCCCATGCGCTGGGCGCGTAGCCGACGCGAAACTCGCGCAGCGTCGCCTCCTCCAGGCCGCGCTGGGCGAGGTAGGCGCGCGCCCGCTCGGCCTCGGGCGACTCCCACAGCCGGCGCACGTAGTACGTCGCGGTCCGCTCGAGCAGCTCGAGCAGCCGCTCGCGGCGGCGGCGCTGCTCGGCCGCCTGCGGGTCCTCGTCCTCGAGCTCGAGCGCGACCTTGTACCGATCGGCGAGCAGCTCGAGGGCGCCCTTGAAGTCGACGCCCTCGGTCTCCATGACGAACGAGAACGCGTCGCCGGAGGCCTGGCAGCCGAAGCAGTAGTAGACCTTCTCGACCGGGTTGATCCCGAACGACGGCGTGCGCTCGTCGTGAAACGGACACAGGCCGGTGAGACGGTTGACCCCGGCCCGGCGCAGCTCCGTGCGCGAGGACACGAGATCGACCATGTCGACCGCGTCGCGCACGCGCTCCTTGGAGTCGTTGGTGTAGAGGGCCATCGCGGGCTACAGGGCGAACGACGCGGGCACGCTCAGCAGGGTGAACGCGCGGACGGCGAAGCGATCGGTCATGCCCGCGATGTAGTCGGTGACCCGCTGCGCGTGATCGGCGCCGGGCGCCCCGCCACGGTCCGGGAGGCGCGCGGGGTCGGAGGCGTAGTGCTCGAACAGCGTGCGGATGACACGCTCGATGCGGGAGTGCTCCTGGCGCGCCGCCTCGCCGAGGTACACGCGGTCGAACATGAACTCGCGCAGCTCGGCCATCGCCGCCCCGGCCGCCTCGCCCTGGACGATGTCGCCGGCACGCTCGGAGTGCTCGACGAGGTCGTGCACGAGCGCGTCGATCCGCGACGAGCCCGTCGCCCCCAGCACGTCGATCGCCGCCGCCGGCAGCGCGGCCTCGTCCAGCGCGCCGGCGCGCAGGGCGTCGTCGATGTCGTGGTTGATGTAGGCGACGCGGTCGACGATCCGCACGATGCGGCCCTCGAGCGTCGCGGGCTGCGGCGCGCGGCCGGAGTGGCAGAGGATGCCGTCGCGCACGTCGGCGCAGAGGTTCAGCCCGGCGCCGCCGCGCTCGAGCACCTCGACGATGCGCAGCGAGTGCTCGTAGTGGCGAAAGCCGGTTGCGAAGCGCTCCCGCAGGCAGCTGTCGAGGACCGCCTCGCCGATGTGCCCGAACGGCGGGTGGCCGAGGTCGTGGCCGAGGCCGATCGCCTCGGTCAGGTCCTCGTTGAGCGCGAGCGCGCGCGCCACGGTCCGCGCGATCTGCGTGACCTCGAGGGTGTGCGTCATCCGCGTGCGGTAGTGATCGCCCTCGGGCGCGACGAACACCTGGGTCTTGTGCTTCAAGCGCCGGAACGCCTTGCAGTGCACGATGCGGTCGCGGTCGCGCTGCAGCGGCGTGCGCAGCGCGCAGTCCTCCTCGGGCGTCGTGCGCCGGGCCGGGTAGGAGCGGGCCGCCAGCGGCGAGAGGTGGTCCTCCTCCCACGCGCGGCGCCGGGCGGCGAAGCGCTGCGCGACGGTGCCCGGTGCGGTGGCGGCGTCCATGCCCCGATTCTCGCAGCCGCGGCAACGGCACTCGCGCGGCGGCCCGGCCGCGTCTCGTTAGGCTCGGGCGATGCTCGCTCTCACGGCCATTGCGCAGGCGCCGTACGTCGCGTTGACCGAGGTCCCCGATCCCGAGCCGCTGCCGTTCCAGGCGCTCGTCACGGTCAAGGCGTTCTCGCTGAATCGCGGTGAGGCGCGCCAGCTGCCGGATCGCCCGCCCGGCTCGGTGCCGGGCTGGGACGTCGCCGGCGTCGTCGTGCAGGCGGCTGCCGACGGCACCGGGCCGCCGCTCGGCGCGCGCGTCGTCGGGATCGTGCGCAACGGCGCGTGGGGCGAGGACGTCCCGGTGGCCACGTCGAACCTCGCCGAGCTGCCCGACGGGGTGAGCTTCGCCCAGGCCGCGACGCTGCCGGTCGCCGGCATCACGGCGCTGCGCGCGCTGGAGGTCTGCGGCTTCGTCCTCGGCAAGCGCGTGCTCGTGACCGGCGCCAGCGGCGGGGTCGGGCGCTTCGCGGTGCAGCTCGCCGCGCTCGCCGGCGCGCGGGTCGCCGCGCTGGCGCGCAACGCCGAGCGCGCCCGCGGGCTGCGCGAGCTCGGCGCCGCGGAGGTCATCTTCGACCTCGCCGACGACGACGCGACCTACGACGCGGTCATCGAGGGCGTGGGCGGCGCGACGCTCGGCCTCGCGCTTCAGCGCGTCGCCGCCCGGGGGACGGTCGTCTCGTTCGCCTCCAGCGACCCCGACCCCGTGAGCTTCCCCACGCGATCGCTGTTCGGCCGCGCGCCGGGGGCGAGACTGCGCGGGCTGTTCGTCTTCGAGGAGATCGACCGTACCGGCACCGGCGGCAGCGATCTCGCGCGGCTCGTCACGCTCGTCGCGGCCGGCGAGCTGGACACGCAGATCGACCTCGAGGGCTCGTGGCGCGACCCGGGGCCGGCGATCGAGGCGCTGCTCGATCGGCGCGTGGCGGGCAAGGCCGTCCTGCACGTCGACTGACCGGCGTCGCGCCGCCACGACGCGGCCGCGGCGTCACCAGCCCCCGTCGTCACCCCGGCGGATCGCCGCCTGCGCCGCCGCCACGCGCGCCACCGGCACGCGAAACGGCGAGCACGAGACGTAGTTGAGGCCCGAGTTGTGGAAGAAGTCGATCGAGTCGGGATCGCCGCCGTGCTCGCCGCAGACGCCGAGCTTCAGGTCGGGCTTCGTCTTGCGCCCCAGCCACGCCCCCATCCGCACGAGCTGGCCGACGCCGGGCGTGTCGAGCGTCTCGAACGGCGAGCGGTCGAAGACCTTGCTCTCGATGTACGGCGCGAGGATCTTGCCCTCGATGTCGTCGCGGCTGAAGCCGAGCGCGGTCTGCGTGAGGTCGTTGGTCCCGAAGGAGAAGAAGTCGGCGTGGGTCGCGATCGTGTCGGCGAGGAAGCACGCGCGCGGCAGCTCGATCATCGTGCCGCACAGGTAGTGCTCGCGGCTGACGCCCTCCTCCTTGGCGACGCGGAAGATGAGCTCCTCGATGATCTCGAGCTCGCGCTCGTAGTCGATCAGCGGGACCATGACCTCCAGGCGCGGGCGGGTGGCCGAGGCGCTCGGTCACGGCGCACTGCGCGCGCATGATCGCTCGGACCTGCATCTCGTAGATCTCCGGGTGCAGGATCGCCAGGCGACAGCCGCGGGTGCCGAGCATCGGGTTGACCTCGCGCAGCGCGTGCGCGCGCGGGTCGTCCTCGTCGGGCGGCAGGAACTCGTGCAGCGGCGGGTCGAGCAGGCGGATCGTGACCGGCAGCCCGTCCATCGCCTCGAGGATGTCCTCGAAGTCCTGCTGCTGCAGCGGCAGCAGCTCGTCGAGCGCGGCGCGCCGTCCCTCGATCGTGTCCGAGAGGATCATCTCGCGCATCTTCGGCTGGCGGTCGGCGGCCATGAACATGTGCTCGGTGCGGCACAGGCCGATGCCGGCCGCCCCGAACTCCCGTGCCTTGCGTGCGTCCTCGGGCGTGTCGGCGTTGGCGCGCACGCCGAGGCGGCGCAGCTCGTCTGACCACTGCAGAACGCGCTCGAAGTGCTCGTCCATCTGCGGCTCGACGAGCGGGACGTCGTCGACGGTGACCTGGCCGGTGCTGCCGTCGATCGCGATGCAGTCGCCCTCGCACAGGAGGGTGTCCCCCACGCGCAGCTCCTTCCTGCCCAGGTCGATGTCCAGGCGGCTCGCGCCGGTGACCGCCGGGCGCCCCATGCCGCGCGCGACGAGCGCGGCGTGGCTGGCCTTGCCGCCTTCGGCGGTGAGGATCCCGCGCGCGGCGTCGAATCCGGCGACGTCCTCGGCCTCCGTGAACGGGCGCACGAGGATGACGTCGCGGCCCTCGGCGGCGGCCGCGACCGCGTCGGGCGCGGTGAAGACGATCTGGCCCTTGGCCGCGCCGGGCGACGCGGCGACGCCCTTGGCGAGGACCGCGTACTCGACCGCCGGGTCGAAGGTCGGATGCAGCAGGGCGTCGAGCTTCTCGCAGTCGATCGTGGCGATCGCCTCGGCCTTCGTCAGCAGGCCCTCGTCGACGACGTCGCAGGCGAAGCGCACCATCGCCTGCGCCGGCCGCTTGGCGTTGCGCGTCTGCAGCATGTACAGACGGCCTTCCTCGATCGTGAACTCGGTGTCCTGCATGTCCTTGTAGTGCGCCTCGAGCGTGCGCAGGATCTCCATGAGCGTCGCGTGCGCTTCGGGCATGACGTCGCGCAGCTCGGCGATGTCCTGGGTGTTGCGCACGCCCGACACCACGTCCTCGCCCTGCGCGTTGACCAGGAAATCGCCGGACGGATCGGGTTCACCTGTCACTTCGTCGCGGCTGAACGCGACGCCGGAGCCGGAGGTGTCACCCTTGTTGCCGAACACCATCTGCTGCACGTTGACCGCCGTGCCCCAGTCGTCGGGGATACGGTTCAGGCGCCTGTAGGTGACGGCGCGGTCGCCCGTCCAGGAGCCGAACACGGCGCGGATGGCCTGGGCGAGCTGGTCGCGCGGCTCCTGCGGGAACTCCTCCCCCGTGGCCTCCTTGAAGATCTCGCGAAAGCGTGCCGTGAGCGCCTGCAGCGCCGCGACGTCGAGCTCGGTGTCCAGCGTGACGCCGTGCTCCTGCTTGGCCGCCTTGATGGCGCCCTCGAAGCGCTCGCCGGGGATGCCGCGCACGACGTTTCCGAACATCTGCACGAAGCGCCGGTAGGAGTCCCAGGCGAAGCGCGCGTTGCCCGTCCTCTCCGCGAGGCCCTCGACGGAGCGGTCGTTGAGGCCGAGGTTGAGGACCGTGTCGAGCATGCCGGGCATGGACTCGCGGGCGCCGCTTCGCACCGAGACGAGCAGCGGGTCCTCCGGGTCGCCGAGCGACTTGCCGGCGGCGTCCTCCAGGCGGGCCAGCGCGTCGTCGACCTGCGCCTCCATCCCGTCGGGGACGGATTGGCCGTGCTCCATGTAGGAGACGCACGCCTCCGTCGTGATCGTGAACCCGGCCGGGACGCGGTCGGCGCCCAGGATGCGGGTCATCTCGGCGACGTTCGCGCCCTTGCCGCCGAGGAGGTCGCGCATCTCCCGTGAGCCCTCGGCGAAGTCGTACACCCACTTCGTACCGGCTGCAGCTACTCCCATGGCGCGCGATCCTATAGCCGCCGGCGGGCACCGGGAACCGCGGCTCGCCAGCGGACGTGGCCGTGATGCTCGACGGTCTCGGCGATCGCCCGCTCCGCCTGGCGCAACGCGAGCTCGCCGGCGGCCGGGGCGTCGGCCAGCGCAGAGCCCAGCGCGCCCGTCATGAACGTGTGCGCCTCCTCGCCGAGCGCGAAGCCGGTCGCCTCGCAGGCGCTGCAGACGACGCCGCCGGCAGCGCCGGAGAACGCGGCGAGATGATCGCCCTCGCCGCACGCGGCGCAGGCCGCGAGCTGCGGTGCGAGCCCCGCGGCGAGCAGCAGCTTGAGGCGAAACGCGAGCTGGTTGGCGTGCGTCGCCTGCTCCGGGCGCGCGTCGAGCAGCGCGAGCTCGTTGCACAGCAGCGCGAACACGCCAGGATGTGGATCGGTCGTCTCGAACAGGCGCGCCACGGCGTCGCACGCGCGCGCGGCGCTGTCGAGCGCGGGGCCGTGCTCGCGCAGGTGCGGGTGGCCGGTGACCGTGTCGGCGCTCGTCACCGTCAGCAGCTCGCTGCGGCCTTCGTAGAGCACCATTTGCAGGCGAAAGTAGGGTTCCAGGCGCCCGCCGAACCGGCTCTTGGCGCGCCGCACGCCCTTGGCGATCGCGGCGACGCGGCCGCGCTGCGGGGTGTACAGATGGAGGATCCGATCGGCCTCGCCGAAGCGCAGCGTGCGCAGGACGACCGCTTCGGTCTTCACGGAGCCGGGCATTACACTTTCGCCGTCATGAGAACCATGCAGATCTACACCAAAGAGGGCTGCGGGTTCAGCGCTTCGCTGCGGGAGCTGCTCGAGGAGCGCGACATCCCGTACGAGGAGACGCTGATCAAGCTCGACTCGCCCGAACACCACGCGCTCGGTGAGCGCGCCGGCTCGATGAAGCTGCCGCAGGCCTTCATCGGCGTCATCCCCCTGGGCAGCGCCCAGGAGGTCCAGGCGGCGGCGGTCAACGGCATGCTCGACGACCTGCTGGTCGACTGACGATGCGGCCGGTCACCGTCTACAGCGACGAGATCTGCACGCTGTGCCATTCGGTGGAGAACCTGCTCAACGTCCGTGAGATCCCATACGAGAAGGTCATGGTGGAGGAAGGCACGGACGCCTACGACGAGCTCGTCGAGCGAACCGGCATGAAGTCGCTGCCGCAGGTGTTCGTGGGCAGCGTGCTGCTCGGCGGATACCAGGAGACGCTCGCCGCCGACCAGGCGGGCATGCTCACCGACCTGCTGGTCGATTGACGCCCTCCGATCGCCTCGCCGCGTCCGGCGGGACGCCGGCGGGCGGGCACTATATTTTCTGAAGTAATGCGCGACGTCATCGTCTACACGACCGAGTCCTGCTCGTTCTGCTCACGGGTGAAGATGCTCCTGCGCTCGCAGGAGATCGAGTTTCGGGAGGTCAACCTCGCCGGCGATCCGGAGGGCGTCATCGCGCTCGCCGAGAAGACGGGCATGATGACCCTGCCGCAGGTCACGGTCGGCGGCATCCTCGTCGGCGGCTACGACGAGACGGCGCGCGCCGCCTCGTCGGGCATGCTCGCCGACCTCATGGCCGACTAGCCGGGGTTCGCACTCAGCCCAGCAGCGCTCGGATGGTTGCGGCGACGGCGTCCGGGTGGTCGACGACGCGACGGTACGTGAAGCGGACCACGCGGTAGTCGAGCACGGTCAGCCGTTCGTCTCGCTCGCGATCTCGCGCGAACCCCTGCGGTGTCTCGTGCCACTCGCGCCCGTCGGTCTCGACGACGAGGCGGTGCGTCCTCCAGAGGAAGTCGACCTCGATTCCGTCGATGAGCACGTTGACCTCTGGGCGCTCGATGCGGTGAGCGGCGCACAGGTCGAGCATGAGCGCCTCGAGCTCGCGACGTGTGAGCGAGGGCTCGTCGTGGATGCGGGCGACGATCTCGGCCAGCGAGGCGGCGCCCGGCCGCCGCGGATTGGCCGCCACGACGGCTTCCACGGAGCGCAGGTCGAAGAGCCGCAGGGCGAGTGAGCGCTCGACCGCTCGCTCGACCCGGCCAGGTGCCAGCATGCCGGCGAGGTCGAGCAGGGTGCGGCTCACGGAGGTGACCGCGATCGCTTCGTGTTCGGCGACGTCAGCCGCGCCGAGGGTGCGCGAGCGGTGCACCACGATGCCGCGGCGTCGCCGGCGCCCACCGGGGCCGGGAACGGTGATGTGCACGGAGGCGGAGCTGCTGTGGCGGATGCCCCAGAGCGCCGCGGCGCTGACGTGACTGAGCACAGCGCCCGCGCCGAGGGCGAGCACGGCGGCCGACCAGCGCCCTTCGCGCGAGATCCGCGGGTGACCCAGCGCGAAGACGCCGCGGTGCAGCCGGTGCAGGCGCCCGTTGCGCACACGCAGGTTGATCGCGCCCTCGCCGAGACCGGCGTCGCGCAGCTGCGCGAACGTGACCACGCCGTGCTGCGCCGACGCGAGTTGCGCAACGACGGCGTCGGGCGCGGTCGTGGCGGGTGGTGGGCCCATACGCGTACAGGCGCCGGCCGACGCGTTCTCGCCCCCGCGTTGCCCGCATCGGTGGGCGTGACGCACAGCTGTTCGTAGAACAGGTTCGCGCCACGCCGGCGCCGGACACCGATCGCCGGCGGAGCTGACGCAACGCTGTTCGTAGCCAACAGGTTCGCGTCACGATCTGCGCTCTGCGATCGCCTCGCGGCGGCGGGTCAGGGCGCGCGGGGCGCCCGCGGGCGCGTCTGGCAGGACTCGCAGGCATAGGTCCCGCGCCCCGCGGCCACGAACTTGCGCACCGGCGTGCCGCAGACCGTGCAGGGCTCGCCCTCGCGGCTGTGGACGAGGAACTCGTTCTGGAACGCGCCCTTGACGCCGTCGGGGTGGCGAAAGTCGTCGATCGTGGCCCCGCCGGCGCCGAGGCCGGCCTCCAGCGACGCGACGATGGCGTCGCGGAGCGCCGCGACCTGCGTGCGCTTGAGCAGGCCCGCGCTGCGCAGCGGATGGATGCGCGCGCGAAAGAGCGCCTCGTTGGCGTAGATGTTGCCCACGCCGGCGACGCGACGCTGGTCGAGCAGCAGGGCCTTGATGGGAGCGCGCCGCTTGCGCGTCTGCAGGTACAGGTGCTCGGTCGTGAACTCCGGCGCGAGCGGCTCGATGCCGAGGCGCTCGTCGAGGAACTCCTCCAGCGCGGGGTGGCCCAGCGCGAGCTCGCCGGTGCCGAAACGGCGCGGGTCGCAGAACTTCAGGACGTGGTCGTCGTCGAGCTGCACGCTCACGCGCGCGTAGAGCGTCCCCGGCGGCGGGTCGAACAGGATCGTGCCGGTCATGCGCAGGTGCATGAGCAGGTAGACCTCGTCCTCGGCCTCCCAGATCAGGTACTTGCCGCGCCGCGACAGGCGCTCGATCCTGCGCCCCTCGAGCGCGTCCTTGAGCTCCAGCGGATGCACGGGCCGGCACCACCTCGCGTCGAGCACGTCCAACGTCCGCAGCGTGCGCCCTTCGACGAGCGGCGCGAGCCGGCGGCGGATCGTCTCGACCTCGGGAAGCTCGGGCATCGCTGCCGTCGAGCGTAGCCCGGCGCCTCCCCGCCTCAGGGCGTTGCGCCGGCGCGCGGCGCGCTCAGGCGCAGCGAGCGCGCCATCGGACCGAACACCTGCCTGTCGACCCGCGCGAACTGCGGCGGCGGAGCGAACGCGTCCATGACCACCTCGCCGCCGTGGCCGTAGACGTGCAGCGAGCGCATCGAGCGCTCGATCGACGCGTTCGCCAGGTTCGTGCCGACGCCGACCACCTCCACCCCGCGAAATCCGCGCTTGACGATCAGCCGCGTGGACGTGAGCTTGAACGTCGGGTCGGTGCTCTCGATCTGGGCCACGAGGGCCTGCCGCGCCGCCGCGAGCTGCGCCCGCGTCTCGGGCAGCGGCTCCTCCCGCGGATAGCGGTGGATCGCCACCTGCGCATCGCCGGCGGCGACCGTCGCAAGGTGCGTCCCCTCGCCGTCCGCCACGCGCCAGTTCGCCGGAGAACGGAACTGCACGCCCTGCGCCAGCAGCGGCGTGGCGCGAAACGTCGTGGGCGCCGGGATCAGGCTGAGGTCGGCGACGGGCGTGCGGTCGTTGCCACACCCGGTCAGCAGGACGGCGACCGCAGCGACGATCGTGAGCAGCGTGCGGTGCACCCGCCCATTGTCTCAACTGCCCGGGGACGAGCCGGCACCCGCGCGCGGGTGGGCACGGAAGTAGACGTCCTTGAGGCGGTCGGCGGAGAGGTGGGTGTAGATCTGCGTCGTCGCGACGTCGGCGTGACCGAGCATCTCCTGCAGCGAGCGCAGGTCACAGCCGCCGGCGAGCAGGTGCGTGGCGAACGTGTGGCGCAACGTGTGCGGGCTCATCCGGCCACCCAGGCCGGCGCTCGTCGCGTGACGCTGGACGATCTTGTAGAGACCCTGGCGGGTGAGGCCGGTGCCGCGGTGATTGACGAACAGGTGGCGCTCCTCGCGCAGGCCCACGAGCTTCGGCCGGCCGTGCTCGAGGTACGTGCGGGCGGCCATGATCGCCTGGCGGCCGACCGGGATGAGGCGCTCCTTGGAGCCCTTGCCGTGGGCGCGCACGACGCCGGCGCGCAGGTCGACGCTGCCGACGGTCAGGTCGACGGCCTCGCTCGCGCGCAGGCCGCAGGCGTACATGAGCTCGAGCATGGCGCGGTCGCGCAGCGTCGCGGGCTCGTCGCCGCGCGGCGCGGCGAGCAGCATGGCGACCTCGTCGCGGCTGAGCACCTGCGGAAGCTTCTGGCTCTTGCGGGGCGAACGCAGCTCGGCCGTCGGGTCGTGGTCGATGATCTCCTCGCGGCGCAGGTGGCGATAGAAGGAGCGCAGGCAGGCGGTCTTGCGCTGGATCGTCGCCGGGGCGACGGGCGGGCGCTGCGGCCCGCCGGCGCTCAGCTCGGAGAGAAACCGTGCGAGCTCGGCGTGGCCGAGGGTCGTCGCGTCGAGCCGGTTTCGCACGAGGAAGTGGCCGAACTGCAACAGGTCGGAGCGGTAGGCCTCCAGCGTGTTGCGCGACAGTCCGCGCTCGAACTCGAGGTACGCGAGGAAGTCGAGGACGTGATGCTCGAACGGATGGGCGGGTCGTGTGGCGGGATGCGTGCGGGCGACGGCCATGCGCTCGGACTTCGCCGGGCGCGGCGCGATCCATTGCGGTGCAACGCGGCGTGCGCGGGGGGCCGAGCGCGGGCGCTCGTCAGCAGCGCGTCGCGCGCAGCCACTGCAGCCCGATGACGGTCTTCGCGTCGTCGGTCGCGGCCAGCGCGGCGTCGAGGTCGGCCAGCGGCCAGGCCACGATCTCGATGCGCTCACCGGGGTCGGGCGCGGCGTCGCGGCTCTCGCGCAGCCCGGTCGCGGCGAAGATGTGGACGAGCTCGTCGCTGTAGCCGCTGGACGGGTAGTAGGTCCGGACCTCCTCCCAGTGCTCGGCGTCGCGGCCGATCTCCTCGGCGAGCTCGCGCCTGGCGGTCTCCAGGGGTGACTCCCCCTCGACGTCGAGCTTGCCGGCGGGGATCTCGAGCGTGTACTCGCCGAGCGCCTCGCGCGGCTGGCGCACGAGCCAGACGTGCTCGTCGTCGTACGCGACGATCGCGGCGGCGTCCATCCGGCGCACCATCTCGCGCGTCACCACCTCCCCGTCGGCGTGACGGAAGCGCTCGACGCGCACGGAGAACTGGCTGCACTCGTAGACGGTCTCGCCGCCGAGGGGTTCGATCGCTCTGTCCTGGTCGCTCATGTCGTGTGGGCGGCGAGCGCGGCGCCGGAGGCCAGCGCGGCCGCGAAGAACAGCGGGTCCTCGCGCCCCATCGAGCGCGTCGGCAGGCCGCTGGCGGTGTACCCGTCGAGGTCGGCGCGCAGCGCCCTCCAGTCGTGACGATCGTCGCGCGGCGGCTCCGGTCCCTCGGCGGGGATCGCCACGATGACCGGCGCGAGCAGGAGGTCGAGGACCGTGCGCGTGTGGTGGCTGATGCCGCGGTGGCGCTCGCGCGTGTCCGTCGAGGACATCCTCGGCACGATCAGCGTCGGGCAGCCCAGCGCCAGCGCGGCATGCGCGGAGTCCAGCGCCTGCAGGCCGCCGTGGCCGAGGGCCGAGCCCGAGCCGAGGATGCCCGGGCCGGGGCCGGTGACGGCCGCGTGCCACCGCAGCTCGGTGAAGCCGTGATGAAGCGCCGCGGCGGTGGTGATCGCGTCGCCGTCGGCACCGCCGAAGGCCGGCCCGGCGGTGAGGTGACCGGCGAGCATCGCGTCCGCCCGCAGCTCGCGCACGACGCACGAGTGCCCGCCGGGCAGCGCGCCGCCGGCGGTCTGCACGTAGCCGAGCCGGCCAGTGCCGTCCGTGGCCTGATGAAACGCCCAGGCCAGCGGGGCCAGCTGGCCGTGCAGCGCGATCACGGCCACGGGCCGGCCCAGCGGAAGCGCAGGGGCGGTGGGGATCGCGTCGGCGTCGCCCTCCTCGACCGGCCGCACCGCGTGCTGGAGGCTCGTGTAGTTGAGCTTCATCACGTGCGCGCCCGGCGTCCCGGGTCCGTCGAGCCCGCGCGTGAGGTTGACGTGGACGATGTCCGCGCCGCCGGAGCCGAGCCCGAGCTCGACCGCCTCGACGTTGACGATGACCTCGTCGCCCGCCTCGGACGGCCCGACGAGCCCGACGTCGGCGATCGCGGTGCGGCGCTCGTCGCCGATGCGGATGGCCAGGCGCTGCTCGATCGCATCCGCCGGGCCGGCGACCGCGACGGTCGCGCGCCTCAGGCGGAGCATGCGTCCAGCAGCGCGAGCGTCACGTCGAGCATGCCCTCCAGGGCGGCCACGCTGACGCGCTCCTCGGGCTCGTGGTTTCGCTCGGTCCCATTGGCGAGGTTCGTGCAGTGAAAGCCGGCGGCCTCGAAGGCGTTGGCATCCGAGCCACCGCCGGTGGTGCGCCTGACCGGCCGGTGGCCGCAGGCGCGCAGCGCCTCCTCCGCGGCGAGCACGGCGGGCGCGTTCGTGGCGTGGCGGTAGCCGTCGAAGAGCCGCTGCGTGGTGACGTCGACGTCGCAGAAGCACGCGGGCGTGTTCGCCGCGTCGTGGATGCGGGCGATGATCTCGGCGATCGCGTCGTCGGCCTTCGCGGGATCCAGCGAACGGGTCTCCCCGACCACCCGGCAGCGCGCGGCGACGATGTTCGTCCCGCCGGCGCCGCCCGTGATCGAGCCCACGTTCGCGGTCGTCTCCTCGTCGATGCGGCCGAGCGTCATCGCCCCGACCGCCCGGGCCGCCGCCTCGATCGCGCTGCGGCCGTCCTCGGGACGGATCCCGGCGTGGGCCGGCGTGCCGCGAAACTCGGCCTCGAAGCGGTAGTACGTCGGGCCGGCGACGACGATCTCGCCGATCGGCGTCGCGTGGTCGAAGACGTAGCCCCAGTCGCTCTTGAGGGTCGTGACGTCGAAGGCCTTGGCGCCCGCGAGCGCGTTCTCCTCGCTGACGGTGAAGAGCAGCTCGAGCCCGACGGGCGAGCCTTCGACGGCACAGCGCCGCGCGACCTCGAGGATCACGGCGACCGCGGCCTTGTTGTCGGCGCCGAGGATCGTGTCGCCGGCGCTCACCCACGCGCCGTCGGCGACGACGGGCTCGATGACGCCCTCCTCCGGGACGGTGTCGAGGTGCCCGCAGAGCAGGATCGTGCGCTCGCCGCGGCCGGGGATCCGGGCCAGCAGGTTGCCGCACTCGGCGCCGGTCTCGGGCGCGGCGCCGTCCTCCTCGACGTCGAGGCCCATCGTGCGCAGCTCGCGCGCCACCGCCTCCGCGCAGGCGCGCTCGGAGCCGAACGGGCTGGGAATCGCGCAGAGGCGGGCGAACGTCTCGTTGAGCCGGCGGCGCTCGACGTCGGAGGCGGGGCGCATGCTCGTCAGTCTGACGACCCGGGGGCGCCGGCAAGGACGCGCCGAAGGTCGTCCGGCCCGACGGCCGGCCGGTCGCCGCGCCGGCGGCGGGCACGGAGCCCCCGGGCCGCGCTGCGCTCCGCGCTCGACGCATTCGCCGCGCCACCCGCGCTGCTCGCGGCTGACGCGCTGCGTCGCGGGCGAGGCTAGCCGCGCGAGATGCGCAGCTCGCCGGGCGCGCCGAAGTCCGGCTCGCCCTCGCCGCGGCCGCGCTGCAGCGCGGCGCCGACGAAGTCCCGGAACAGCGGCGCCGGACGCTCCGGCCGGGACTTGAACTCCGGATGAAACTGCGAGGCGACGAAGAACGGGTGGTCGTCGAGCTCGATCATCTCGACGAGGCGCTCGTCGGGCGACGTGCCGCTCACGATGAGGCCGGCCGCCTCGAGGCGGCGGCGCAGAAAGAGGTTGACCTCGTAGCGATGACGATGGCGCTCGTAGATGACCGCCTCGCCGTAGAGCGCCCGCGCCCGCGTGCCCGCGTGGATCTTCACCGGGTCGGCGCCGAGGCGCATCGTCCCGCCGAGGTCGGTGACCTCCTTCTGCTCGGGCAGCAGGTCGATCACGGGATGCGGCGTCTCGGGGTCGAACTCCGTCGAGTTGGCGCCGTCCATGCCGGCGACGTGGCGGCCGAACTCCATGACCGCGACCTGCATGCCGAGGCAGACGCCGAGGTACGGGATGCGCTGCTCGCGGGCGACGCGCGCGGCGCGGATCTTGCCCTCGATGCCGCGGCCGCCGAAGCCGCCGGGGATGAGGATGCCGTCGGCGCCGCCGAGCCGCTCCAGCGCGACCGCGTCGCTCGTCAGCTGCTCGGAGTCGACCCAGTCGACCTCGACCGTGGCGTCGTGATGAAAGCCCGAATGGCGCAGTGCCTCGGCAACCGAGAGGTAGGCGTCCTGCAGCGCGACGTACTTGCCGACGAGCGCGATCCTCACCGTCTCGGTGGCGGCCGACGCGCGGCGCGTGAACTGCGCCCACACCGACAGGTCGGGCTGCGGGGCGTCGATCGAGAAGTGCTCGCAGATGAGGTCGTCGACGCCCTCGTCGGCGAACCACAGCGGCACCTTGTAGATGTTGTCGACGTCCTTGGCGCTGATGACCGCCTCGACCGGCAGCGACGCGAAGAGCGCGATCTTCTTGCGGATGTCGGCGCCCAGCTCGGACTCCGAGCGGGCCAGCAGCATGTCGGGCTGGATGCCGATGCGCCGCAGCTCGTTGACGGAGTGCTGCGTGGGCTTCGTCTTCAGCTCGCCGGCGTGGCCGATGTACGGCACGAGCGTGAGGTGGATGAACATGCAGTCGCGCCGGCCGACGTCGACCGGGAACTGGCGGATCGCCTCGAGGAACGGCAGCGACTCGATGTCGCCGACGGTGCCGCCGATCTCGGTGATGACGATGTCGGCGTCCTGCGTCTCGGCGAGCAGCTTCACGCGGTGCTTGATCTCGTCGGTGATGTGGGGGACGACCTGGACGGTGCCGCCGAGGTAGTCGCCCCGGCGCTCGCGGCGGATCACGCTGTTGTAGATCCCGCCTGCCGTGACGTTCGACGCGCGCGAGGTGTTGGAGTCGGTGTAGCGCTCGTAGTGGCCGAGGTCGAGGTCGGTCTCCGCGCCGTCCTCGGTGACGAACACCTCGCCGTGCTGGTAGGGCGACATCGTGCCGGGATCGACGTTGATGTACGGATCGAACTTCTGCAGGCCGACCGTCAGGCCGCGGGCCACGAGCAGGCGCCCGATCGAGGCGGCGGCGATGCCCTTGCCGAGGGATGAGACGACGCCACCGGTGATGAAGATGAAGCGCGTGCGGCGTTGGGGCTGTGCGGATGCGGTCATTTGGGTCGTCCCAGCGAGTCTAGGTGGCGCACCAGCGGAACCTTCTCGACGAGGTTCGAGATTGATCGAAATTCCCCGAAAAGATTTACGAGGGCGAGCACGGCGAGCGCGATGAGCTGGCCGTCGGTGTCGAGCGTGAGCACGAGCCACAGGCCCGCGAGCGCGCCGACCGCGTTCGATCCGGCGTCGCCGAGCATCGCCTTCTCGCGCAGATCGAAGAACCCCGCGACGAGCACCGGCCCGATGAAGATCCCGAGCCCCGCCAGCGCCTCGGTGTTCGTCGTGGCGATCGTCAGCCCGGCCCCGAGCAGGACGAACGCCTTGACCGACCGCCCGGGGCGCAGGTCCAGCAGGTTGAACGTGTTCGTCGCGAGCACGAGGACGGCGGCGGCAAGCAGGAAGTCGGCGTCCGAGCCGGGCAGCGACGAGGCCACCAGCAGCGCGAGTCCGAGGGTGCCGGCCGCCTTGAGCAGCCCCGTCGACAGCGCGCCGCTCATGACGTCCCTGCCGTGCCCGCGCCAGCCACGGCCCGCGCCCGAGAGCAGGTCGTCGATGAGGCCGAGCAGCGCGATCCCCGGCACGAACACGATCGCGAAGCCGAGGTTGTCCGGATAGACGTCGAGGTCGGTCAGGCGCGCGAGCAGCATCACCGGGATGAGCGCGACGAGCGCGACCGGCACGATCACGATCCCCAGCGGCACCGGCAGCGCGCGGCCGCGGTAGTTCTCGCGCGTCAGCCCCGCTTCGCGAAGCCGGGAGAGCACGAGCGGCGCGAGCCCCGCGGCGATCAGCAACGAGAAGGCGAACGGGAGGGCTTGCACTAGTGGCTCGTGGCGTTCGGATGTGCGGGACGAGCCACTGGACTGGAACCTAGCGAGGTGGGCGGCGGAAGGTCGCCGCGCGCCCGGGCGCCGGGCCGCGGGCGCCCGCGCTCACGGCACCTGTCCGACGACCGGCGGCAGCAGCGCCTGCGCGCTCTCGCGGCGCCCGTAGGCGCCCTGCGCTCCCGCCAGCACGAACACCATCGCGGCGCGCCCCGCCTGCTCGCTGACGTTGTCGACGGTCGACATCTCGCGGTCGCGATACCAGCCGATGCTGGACGGGTCGCTGGCGCGTCGCTCGACGCCGACGACCTTCGCCCCGGTCTGCACGAGCCCGCGGGCGATGCCGTCCTGCAGCTCGCCGAGGCGGTCGGCGGCCTCCCGGTCCTTCGGCCTGCCGGTGGGACGCATGACGATGACGCCGTCGACGTCGCCGAAGCTGCCGCTCAGCGGATCGAGGAGCGCCGTGCGCAGCAGCCGCACCAGGCGGCCGCCCAGGACCATCTGGATGCCGACCCGCCGGCCGAGGTCGTCCAGCAGCTCGGGGTCCTTCGCGACGTCGGCATAGCGGGTGCCGTCGGCACGCTCGGCGAGGACGCCGAGCTCGGCGTTCTCGCGCAGCACGGCGACGAACGCCAGGCTTGCCCCGGTCGGCTCGAGGGCGCGGCGGATCATGCCCGACGCGTCGTCGTCGTCGCCGAGCACCACGAGCCCGACGCGCCGGCCGCGCAGCTGATCGCGCGTGAGGATCGGGTAGGCGGCGTCGGCGAACTGCTCCTGCTCGCGCCGGCGCGCGTTGGCCTCGTCGCGCTCCTGGTTGGCCTGGCGCACGTCGGCGCGCAGCGAGCTGCGCAGGTCGCGCTGGGCGGACGAGACGAGCTCCTTGTCGCCGATCGCCACGCCGAGCAGCAGCCCGACGACGAGCGCGATGAAGACGGCTGCCAGGGACAGCGCGTGGTAGCGGAAGTCGAACATGGCGGGAGTTACGTCATTCGAGCCCGAGGACGACCTCGAGCTTGAGCCACATGAGGTCCGCGAGGTCGCGCAGGGCCGGCGTCAGCACGACGATAGCCAGCAGGCACACGAGGCCCGCCGCCACGACGAGCGCCACGGGCGACCGGCCGGGGAGCGGCCGGTACAGCCGGCTCACCCCCTTGGCGTCGACGAGGATCTCGCCGAGGCGCAGGCGCGTGAGGAACGTCGACGCCATGCCGCGGCGGTTCTTGTCGAGGAACTCGACGAGGTTGAACTGCGAGCCGACCGACACGATCAGCTCGGCGCCCTTCTCGGCGGCGATGATCATCGCGACGTCCTGGCTGGTGCCGGGCGCGGGCACGAGCTTGAACGGCAGCTCGAGCTCCTCGAGGTGCTCGCGGCCGGGCGCGCGCCCGTCGGGATAGGCGTGCACGACGAGCTCCGCGCCGCACCGCAGCGCGGCGTCGCTGGCGGAATCCATGTCCCCCACGATCATGTCGGGCTTGAATCCCGCCGCCAGCAGCGCGTTCGCACCGCCGTCGACCGCGATGATCCGCGGCTTGACGTCGCGGATGTAGGGCCGCAGCATCCGCAGGTCCTTCTCGTGGTCGACGCCGCGCACGACGATCAGCGCGGGGTGGTCGCGGAAATCGGTCTCGAAGCGGGGCAGCTCGATGCGCCCGGAGAGCAGCTCGCGCTCCTCGAGCATGTGCTCGATCGTGTTGCGCGCGAAGGCCTCCAGCGCGTCGCCGATCTCGCGCCGGCGCTCGTCGGTGGCGGCGCGCACGGCCGCCGGCTCCTGCACGACGCCCGTGGCCACGACCTTCGCCCCGCGCAGGATCTCTCCCCCGCGCACCGTGACCCGGTCGCCGTCCCTGACGGCCCTGAAGAGCGCGTCGTCGGGCAGGTCGACGAGATGGATGCCCGCCTGCACGAGCAGGAGCGGGCCCATGTTCGGATAGGCGCCCGTGGAGGAGGAGCTGCAGTTGAGCACCGCCAGCACGCCGGCCCCGATCAGGTCCTCGGCCGAGACGCGGTCGAGGTCGCGATGGTCGAGGACCGCGATCTCGCCCGCCGCGAGCGTCTTGACGATGAGCTTCGTGCGCCGGCCGAGCCGAGCGGGTCCGGACAGCTCGCGGGCGACGGCGACGGCCATCGGGGGAGTCTAGATGGGGTTGTTAACGGGTTGCGAAGATCGGCTCAGGGCGGTTGGTAGCGTGTCGATCGCTGTGTTCCTCCCGCTATCAGCGGTGACGCCGGAGTCCCTCCGCGACGCCTGCGGCGACGACGCCGGCTTCTTCTGTCGCGAGGTGTTCGAGTGGACGGAGGACCGCGCGCTCGCCGAGCTGGCCGACAAGGGACTCGGCGCGACGCTGACCGCGATCGCGATCCTCCTCGTCGCCTACGTCCTCAACAAGCTGGTCAGCCGCGCGATCCGGCGCGCACTGCGAACGCTGCATTCCGGTGCGGTGCACGAGCGGCTGGGCTCGCTGCGGCGCCGGACGCCGGGCGCGCTGCTGGAGCCCGGCGACATCAGCCTGCGCGCCGAGCAGCGCATCAACGCGCTGACGAGCGTCCTGCGCAGCATCTCCACCGCGGTGATCTTCACGATCGCGGGCTTTCTCATCATCGGCGAGTTCGGGGTCAACCTCGCCCCGCTGCTGGCCGGCGCCGGGATCGTCGGCATCGCGCTCGGCTTCGGCGCGCAGTCGCTCGTCAAGGACTTCCTGTCGGGAATGTTCATCCTCGTCGAGGACCAGTTCGGCGTCGGCGACATCGTCGACCTCGACCAGCAGACCACGGGAACCGTCGAGGCCGTGTCGCTGCGCACGACGCGCCTGCGCGCCGTCGACGGCACGGTCTGGCACGTGCCCAACGGCGACATCCGCCGCGTCGGCAACAAGAGCCAGCACTGGTCGCGGGCGCTGCTGGACGTCGAGGTGGCGTACGACACCGACATCGAGCAGGCCAAGGGCGTCATCAAGCGCGTCGCGGACGCGCTGTGGCACGAGCGCGACGACATCCTCGAGGAGCCCGAGGTGTGGGGCGTCGAACGCCTCGGGCCCAACGCGATCGTGATCCGGCTCGTCGTCAAGACGCGCCCCGCCGACCAGTACGACGTCAGCCGCGAGCTGCGCCAGCGCCTGAAGGAGGCCTTCGACGCCGAGGGGATCGAGATCCCGTTCCCGCAGCAGGTCGTCTGGAACCGCAGCGTCCCGGATCCGGAGCCGGCGGGCGAGCAGCCGCGGTAGCCGGCGCCCTCAGAAGTTCAGCCCCAGGTCGCTCGCGCTTCGGCAGGAGGTGAAGCCGTAGGACCGTAGGCGGCGGTCCAGCGCGTTGGCGATCTCGCGCATGCGCTGCGCCGCAGGCCAGAACGCGCCGTGGCCACGTCGCCCGTCGGAGTCCGAGATCCGTTTGGCGATGGCCTTCTGCGCGCGAGCGGCCGACGCGAGCCGCCCGGAGAGCACCACGATCCGGCCCGCGCGCGGATGGGCCGGTGGCCGGCTGGAGGCGAGGCGCGCCGCGATCGCGCGCGTGAGCTCGCGGTACTCCGACGTGTTGCCCAGCAGCGCACCCGGCGTGGGCGTGACCCCGGGCGCCAGCCGCTCGAAGCGCGGCGCCAGCGCACGGCAGACGTCGTCGCCGTCGGCGATGAACTGCTCCTTCGGGGTCTTCGACGAGCCACAGCCCGCGGTCAAGGCCGCACACACGAGCAGTCCGATGGCCAGGCGGGCGCCGCATCGGCGCCCGACGCTACCAGCGGGCGAGGGGCCGATGGCGCTGTCCGGCGGGCGCGCGTGGCGGACGACCCCGGTCAGCGGGTCGATCCGCCACGCTGCACGCTAGATCGCCACCGACGCGGTGCAGATCTCGCCCGTGGGGCTCGTCGCGCGCGCGCTGACGCCTTGCCGGAGGCCTTGCCCGAGACGCGTGAGCCGCCCTTGTCGTCGGCCTTGGCGCCGTCGTCGGCGCCGTGCTTCGCGAGCGCCGCCGCCGGTGCGAGGGCCATCGTGGCGAGCACTACGCTGGTCGTGATGGTGCGGATCGCCTTCAGCTGTTCCTCCTGCTTGCTGGGATGTGCGGTGTCCGCAATGTCGGATCTCGGCGGTCCGGCCCGCAATGGGACTTAGGTCCGACGCCGCACGGGACCGTCGGCGCGATCGCGTCCCGGGCGCACCGCCGCGCGTCGACGCCGCCGTCGCGCGGTTCATGCTGGGCAGCCTCGCGGCGATCGCGGTGATCGTCGTCGGCGGGTTCTTCGCGCTGCGCGACGTCGCCATCGACGAGGCCGTCGGCGACACGCGCGACCGCGTTCTCGCGGAGGGCCGGCTGGTCGAGGCCGCCGGCCTGCGCGACGGCGTCGTGCGCGGTGACGCCGGCGATCTCCGGCGCCTCGACGACCTCGTCGCCGCCCAGGTGCTGGGCGGCTCGATCGTCCGCGTGAAGCTCTGGACGCAGGACGGCCGGATCCTCTACTCCGACGAGCCGGCGCTGATCGGCAAGCGCTACGGCCTCGGCGAGGAGGAGCTCGAGCTGTTCGACACCGGCGGCGCAGACGCCGAGCTGAGCGACCTCGGCGAACCCGAGAACCGCTACGAACGGCCGCAGGGCAAGCTGCTGGAGGCGCACACGATGATCCGGACCCCCGACGGGACCCCGTTGCTCTTCGAGATCTACCAGCGCTTCAGCTCGGTCGACGCGAGCGGCGCGCGGCTGCTCGGCGCGCTCGCCCCGCCGCTCGTCGGCGGGCTCGCCGTCCTCCTGCTCTTCCAGGTGCCGCTGGCGTGGTCGATGGCACGACGGCTGCAGCGCGGCCATCGCGAGCGCGAGCGGCTGCTCAGCAGCGCGGTGGAGGCGTCGACCCAGGAGCGCCGGCGGATCGCGGCCGACCTGCACGACGGCGTCGTGCAGGACCTCGCGGGCGTCGCCTTCGGGCTGGCGCCGCTTGCCGCCGGCGCGCAGCGCCGCGGCGACGAGGACGAGGCCGCCGTCCTGCGCGAGGCGACGGGAACGCTGCGCCAGGGCGTGCGCGACCTGCGCACGCTGCTGCTCGAGATCCATCCGCCCGACCTCGAGTCGGCCGGCATCCGCGTCGCGCTGAGCGATCTGCTCAGCCCGCTGCAGGCGAGCGGGATCGCCACGTCGCTGGAGGTCGAGGACGCGCCGCGCGACAACGGCGCGCGTTTCGCCGGCCACGACACGCTCGTCTACCGCGTGGCGCGCGAGGCGATCCGCAACGCCCAGGCGCACGGCGAGCCCCGCGCGGTGAGCGTCGCCGTCACGCGCCCGCAGCCCGGCCGCACCCGACTCGTGGTCAGCGACGACGGGTCGGGGTTCGCGGCGGGGGACCGCCGGCAGCGCGGCGCCGAGGGCCACATCGGGCTGACGCTGCTGGAGGACATCGTCGCGCAGGCGGGCGGCACGCTGGAGGTGCGCTCGGCGCCCGGCGCGGGAACGACCGTCGAATTGGAGCTGCCGGCACGATGATCCGCGTCCTGCTCGCCGACGACCACGGCGTGATCCGCGACGGCCTCGGCCGGCTCATCTCGGCGCTGGACGGCGTCGAGCTCGTCGGGACGGCCGCCGACGGCGCGCAGGCCGTCGAGCAGTGCGCCCGCCTCGTGCCCGACGTCGTCCTCATGGATCTCGACATGCCCGGGCTCGACGGCATCGCGGCGACGAAGCGGATCGCGGCCGCGCGACCGGCGACGGCGGTCGTCGTCCTGACCGCGTTCTCCGACCGCCCGCGGATCATGGGCGCGCTGGAGGCGGGCGCCTGCGGCTATCTGCTCAAGGACGTCGACGCGGAGGAGGTCGGCGAGGGCATCCGCGCGGCCGCGCGCGGCGAGTCCCCGCTCGATCCGCGGGCGGCGCGCACGATCCTCGACGCCCGCACCGCGCCCGATCCGCTCGGCGACCTGTCGGCCCGCGAGCGCGAGGTGCTCGCCCTGCTCGTCGAGGGGCTGCCGAACAAGCTCATCGCGCGGCGGCTGCAGATCAGCGAGAAGACCGTGAAGTCGCACCTCACGCGGATCTTTCGCGAGCTCGGCGTGACCGACCGGACGCAGGCGGCGCTGTGGGCCGAGCGCCAGGCGGGGGCGCGGCGGTGACGGGCGGCTCGAGCGAGGCGCGGCGCGACGAAAGTCCCATTGCGACGCGGGCCCCGGCGGGCGATCGTGTGGGCATGGGACGCGTTCTCGACGCTGGGCGACGTGCGCCGCGGCTGCCGCGCTGCTGGCGGGTGGCGCGCCGGCGGCCCCCGCGACTGCTCGCGGCGACGACGGCCGGCGCGAGGCGCGCGTCACGGGCACGTGCGGGAGCGGCGCCTCGTCGAAGCTGCGGCTGCGCTCACGTGACGGCGAGATCAGCGTCGAGTTCGAGGTCAGGCGCGACCGCCGCGGCGAGCGCTGGCGTGTCGTGCTCGTCCACGAGCGGCGCGTCGCGTGGCGCGCGAACGTCCGCACGAGCCGCTCGAGCGGGTCGTTTCGGGTGCGCCGCACGCTGGACGACTACGCCGGCAGCGACCGCGTGACGGTGCGCGCCTCCGGCCCGCGCGGACTGACCTGCGAGGCGACGGCCCGGCTCGCCGCCTGACGAGGCGCGGGGCGCGGCGCGCCCCTCAGAGCGCGTCGAGCTGCGCCTGCGCCTCCTTCTGCGCACGCAGCGCGCGCGGGCCTCGGCCTGCGCGGCCGCGAGCGCCTCGTCGGCGTCGGCCAGCGCCTTCGCCGCGCGCTCGCGGCGCTCGTCGGCGACCTTCAGGGCGTGCCCGGCGCGTTCGGCGCGGCGCCTCGCCGCCGCCTCGGCGGTGCGCGCCTCCTTGCGCGCCTGCGCCCGCTCGCGCTCGCGGCGCTCGCGCTCCTCGCGGTCGCGCTTGGCCTGCTCGCGCGCGGCCCGGCGCTCCTCGGCGGACGGCGTCGCGGGCTTGCGCCGCGGCATTCCGCGCCGGCGGGGTCGGCGGCCGGCCCCTGCTCGCCTTCTCCTTCGCCGGCTTCGCCCGCGGCCTGCTCGGGGCCGGCGGCGCGACGGCGAACGGATCGGCCTCCTCACCCAGCCCGAGGCCGATGTGGCGCAGCTCGCGTTCGAGCTGTCCTTCGCGCACCTGCTCGCGAGCGTCCTCGCTCAGCGCGGCGGCGTGCAGCGTGCCGGCGACGCGCTCGACGACCGCCGCGCTGAGCTCGTGTCCCTCCGAGGAGAGCAGGCCATGCGCGGCGTCGACGAGCTCGTCGACGGCGGCGCGCTCGCGCTCGTTGGCCGCGCGCAGCGCGCGGCCGTCGCCGCTGCCGTCCAGCAGCCGCGCCTGCGCGTCGCGCAGCGCGTCGCCGGCGTCGAAGAGCTCCTGCACCGCGCCCGGCTGCGAGCGCACGAGCTGGTTGACCGCCCATGCCGCCACCGACGGCTTGCGCAGGGCGGCCACCGCGGCGGCCTCGTCACGGCGCTTGTCGGCGCGCAGCGCCTTGGCCAGCGCGCCCCGCTCGGGGATGAACCGGTCGAGCGCCAGCCCGTAGAGCTCGTCGGGATCCATCGCCGAGGACATGGTGCCGACGCGCCGGGGTCGTGTCGAATCAGCCTCGCCCGCCCAGGCTACGTTTCACCACGCCGCAGCGCGGTCGCTGGCCTACGCTGTCCACGGCGTGACATCGACGGCTTCACGAGGGCCGACCCGCGCAGTGAGCGCGAAGACGTTCGGTGTGCTCGCGGTCGTCGGGCTGGTCGTCGCCTTCTCGCTGAGCTCGACGCTGGTCAAGCGCGCGGAGACGCCCGGCGTCCTGGTCGCGTTCTGGCGGATGGTCACCGTGACGCGTCGTCTGGAACCTCCTGCTCTGGAGCACGGGCCGCCGGGTCACGCGCGCCGACGTGCGCCAGGCGTTCGTCCCCGGCGTCTTCTTCGGGCTGAACCTCGCCGTCTTCTTCGCCGGGGCGACGCACAACAGCGTCGCCAACGCCGCCCTGATCGGCTCGCTCGCGCCGTTTCTCATCGTGCCCGTCGGCGCCTGGCTGTTCGCGGAGCACATCGACCCGCGGGCGCTCGTGTTCGCCGTCGATCGCGTTCGGCGGCGTGGCGCTCGTGCTGTTCAACGCGCCGCGCCAACGGCGACGCGTCGCTCGAGGGCAACGTGTTCGGCGTGATCGCGATGCTGCTGCTGGTCGGCTACGTCGCGTCGACGAGGCACTTCCGCCAGGACATGGACGTCACGACCTTCATGGCGACGATCTGCCCGATCGCGGCGCTGACCGTGCTGCCGCTCGCGCATCGCCCACGGCGACATGTTCGCGATGAGCGCCACGGGCTGGACGTACATGCTCATCCTGACGCTCACCAGCGGGGTCGCGGCGCAGGGGCTGCTGGTGTTCGCCCAGAAGACGATCCAGATCGGCACGATCGCGATCGCGCAGGTGGCGCAGCCGGCCCTCGCGGTCGTGTGGTCGTTCCTGCTGCTCGGCGAGGTGGTCAACGCGCGACAGATGCCGGCATCGCGATCGTCATCGGCGGGCTGCTCGCGTTCGTCGTGCTGCACCAGCGCGGGACGCGCGCGCGAGCCGGCGAGACGACGGACGCCGGTCGCGCTCAGGCGATCTGCCTGACCGAGCGCGCGTCGGTCCGGTCGCGGTCGGTGATGAAGTGCGAGGCCGCCGCCATGCGCCGGTCCGCCGTCTCGCAGAGCTCTCGTGCGGCGCGCCGTCGCCGCGCTCGGCCGCGATCCGGGCGAGCGCGTCGAGGGCGAAGACCTCGACCGCGGCGTCGCCGTCGCGCTCGCGCGCTGGTCGAGGATCGCGGCGAGCCGCGGCTCGGCGCCGGCGACGCCGTCCGCGGCGTCGAGCGCCGCCAGGAGGCACTCGCCGAGCGCGGCCTGCTCGCCGCCGCCGGCGGCGCGGTGCCACGCGGCCGCCGCCTCGAGCGCGGTCCGCGCCTGCCGCGGCCGGCCGAGCGCACGCAGGACCCGCCCGAGATGCACGCGGCGCGAGCGCCGCCAGCCGCACGTCGCCGGTCGCCTCGGCCTTCTCGATCGCGCGCTGCCAGCGTCTCCGCGCCGGTCGCGTAGTCGCCCGCCTGGCACTGCGCGCGCCCGAGGCTGGAGACCTGGTAGGCCTCGGTCTGCAGGAAGCCGAGCCGTCCCGAGGTCGCCGCCGCGCGACCGAGGTGGTGCGACGGCGTCGTCGAAGCGGAGCTCGAGCCGCGCGAGCTCGCCGAGCATCGCCTCGCGGCGCACGTGCAGCCACGGGTCGTCGACCGTTCGCCAGCCAGCGCTCGACCTCGTCGCGCGCCGCGCGCGGCGCGCTCGCGGTCGAAGGCCGAGATCGCGGCCCGCAGCGGCGAAGAGCGCGTTCGCGGCCTGGTCCCAGGGCCGGTCCAGCCCGTCGTAGAGCGCGCGGCTGCGATCGGTCAGCGCGAGAGCCTCGCGCGAAGTCGCCGTCGTGCGACACGACGTAGGCGAGGTGGTAGCACGCACCGCGCCTGCAGCTCGACGTCGCCGATCGCCGCCGCCAGCTCGGCTGGCAGCGGCGATGTGCTCGCGGGCGAGCTCGAGGCGACCGGTCGACGCCTCGATCCAGGCCGCGAGCAGCAAGGCCGCTGGCGCGGTCGCGCGGTCGGCGCCGCGTCACCGGCGGCGTCGAGCGCGGCGAGGATCCGCTGCGCGCCGCGGCTGTCGCCGAGCACGATCCAGGCCCAGCCGAAGCCGTTGGCCATGCGCAGCGCGAGCAGCGGGTCGTGCGCAGCGCTCCAGGCCGAGGGCGGCGTCGATGTTGGCGCGCTCGGCCCGGGCGAAGGCGAGATGCTCGGCTTGGCGGGCGCTGCGCACGCCCGCGGTCGAGGCGCTCGCGCCGCGTCGGCGAACCACGCGGCGTGCGCGGCGATGCGCGCGGCCCGGCCACCCCGGCCTCGGCCATCGCTTCGAGCGCGAACGCGCGGATGCTGTCGAGCAGCCGGTAGCGGACCAGCCCCGACGCCGCGTCGTCGTCGACGATGACGCAGCGACCGGCTCGCCAGCCGTCCGACGACGTCGATCGCCGCCGAGGCGGGGACGTCGAGCGCCGCGAGCACCGACTCGACCGCGGCGAGCGGCGCCCCGCCGGCGAACGTGGCCAGCGCCCACAGGCCCCGCTGGTCGTCGGGGAACAGCAGCTCGTAGCTCCATCCGATCGTCGCCTTCAGCGCTCGGCGACGCTCGGGCCGCGGCTCGTCGGGATCGCTCAGCACGCTGAAGCGATCGTCGAGCCGGCGGGTGATCTCCTCGATCGACAGCGTCTTCGTGCGCGCCGCCGCGAGCTCGATCGCCAGCGGCAGGCCGTCCAGCGAGCGGCACAGGTCGTGCACCGCGTCACCGGCGCGGCGCCGGTACGCCGGGCGCGCGCGGGTGAACAGCTCGACCGCGTCGGCGAGCGCGAGCGGCGCCGAGCTCGAACACGCGCCTCGCCGTCGACGTCGAGCGGCGCCTGGCTCGTGCACAGGATCCGCAGGCCCGGCGCGGCGTCGAGGAGGCCGACGGCGAGCGCCGCGGCGGCGTCGAGGACGTGCTCGCAGTTGTCGAGGATCACCACCGCGGCCGGTCCCTTGAGCCGCTCGAGCAGGGCCGCCTCGCCGCCCGTCACGCCGCAGGGCGGCGATGACCGTGTCGAGCACCTCGTCGGCGGTCGTCGCCGTCTCGAGCCGGGCCAGCCAGACCCCACCGGGCGGCGGTCAGTCGCCGGCCGGTCGCGATCGCGAGCGCGGTCTTGCCGATCCCGCCCGGCCCGACGATCTCGACGAGCCGTTCGTGCTCGAGCAGGTCCGCCAGCGCGGCGATCTCCGCTGTCGCGGCCGACGAGATCGGCCGACAGCGACGGCAGGTTGCCCGCCGGCGCGCGAGCCGCGATCTGCAGGGACGGGTCGTGCTCGAGGATCTGGCGCTCGAGCTCACGCAGCCGTGGCCCCGGCTCGAGCGCCGAGCTCGTCGGCCAGCCGCGCGCGGACCCGCCGGTACGCCGCCAGCGCATCGGCCTGGCGACCGGCCCGGTACAGCGCCGTGATCGAGCAGCTCCCATAGACCCTCCTGGAACGGGTACGTCGCCACCGCCGTCTCCAGCTCGCCGATCACGTCGCCCGTGTCTCCCAGCCGCAGGCGCGCCGAGCAGCCGCGGTCTCGATGAGCCTCATGCGCGCCTCCTCGAGCCGGGCCCGGTGCGGCGCGGACCCAGTCGCCGTCGCCGGCGGCGGCCAGGACGTCGCCGCCGAACGCGCGCCAACGCCGCCGCGCTGAGCTCGGCGGCGCCGCGCGCGTCGCCCTCGTCGAGGACGCTCGGCGGCGGCGGCGCTGTCGCGCAGCACGACGAGCGCGTCGACCGCCGCAGGATCGAGCGCGAGCCGGTAGCCGCCGTCACCCCCGGCGATCGACCGACGGATCGCCGAGCGCGCGGCGCAACCGGGCGACCTTCGCGTGCAGCGTGTTGCGGCTGCGTGTTGACGGCGTCGGCGCCCCAGAGGTCGTCGAGGAGCCGGTCGGTGCGCACGACCACCCCGGCGTCGAGCGCGAGGCGCACGAGCAGCTCGGCGGTCCTGCCGCCCGGCACGGGCAGCCGCAGGCCGTCCCGCCTGACCTCGACGGGCCCGAGCACGCGAGACCTCGAACACGGAACGAGTCTACGCGCGGCCGGGTGCCGTCAGGCGGTGTCAGGGCGCTGTCAGCGGCCCCGTCGAGGGTGGCCATATGCCGGCCACGCTCCCCGAGCACCTGCTGCACCGACTCGTCGTCGGCGACGCCGCCGCGATCACGGCGATCGTGGCGGCGTCGCGCACGAGCGACGACCCGTCGATCCTCGTCGCGGCCGCGCTGTTCGCAGCCGACGGCGAGGCGCTCATCGCCCGGGCCGGGCGGCCTGGCGCACGACCACCCGCGACCGCCAGCTCGTGGCGATCGCCACGGCACACCTGCGCGGCGAGCGCGATCTCGTCGACGCCCTCGCCCGCGACCACCTCGTCGACCACCCCGACAACGTCCTCGTCGCCTGGATCGCCGGTGCGCATCCGCGCGCCACGACCCGACCGGCCCGGCATCCCACCAGGAGCAGTCATGAACCTCAAGCTCACCGCCTTCCTGCTCATCTTCGTGGCCGTCCTGGCCACGGCGGGCTTCACCGCCCTCGGCTCGATCTTCAACTACCCCGACGTGCTCGACGAGCCCGCGGCCCGGGTGCTCGCGGACTTCCGCGACGACGAAGCCGCCGTCAGCATCTGGTTCGCCGTCCTCGCGCTGTCGGCGGCGCTGTTCGCGCCGATCGCGATCGGGGTCGGCGCGCCTCTCCTCCCATCGCCTCATGCGGATCGCGGTGCCGGTCGGCATCGCGGCGGCGGTCGTGCAGGTCGTCGGCCTGGCGCGCTGGCCGCTGCTCGTGCCGGGCTACGCCTCCGACGCCGCCGGCGCCGACGCGGGCGTCGCCGCCGCGGCACGGGACTCGTTCACGACGGCGAGCGACATCCTCGGCACCGCGATCGGCGAGACCCTCGGCTACCTGCTCACCGCGACCTGGACCGCGCTCGTGATCGTCGCGCTCGGGCGGCGCTACGCCGGGCGCTGGTTTCAGGCTGCCGGCGGGGTCGCCGCGGTGCTCGTCCTCGCGGGCGTGCTCTCGCCGCTGGGCCTGCCCGTGGTCGACACCGCGAACTTCGCCGGCTACGTCCTGTGGTGCCTCTGGCTGATCGCCTTCGGGGTCGTGATCCTCGTCCACGAGCATCGCGCCACCGCGGGCCGATCGGCGCGCTCGGCCGCGGTGACGTCATGACCGCGACGTCGCGGCGCGGCGCGCCGGCCCGCCGGTGGGCGGCAAGGTCACGTGGGTTCGCCCTGTCCGTCGGGCGGTGTCACGCGCATGGCACGTCTGGGGACGGTGACACCCGAAACGTGCCAACGGCCTCGTTTCACGCGGCGCGTCATGAGCGGCGCCCGCGCCATACTGCGCCCATGGCCAGCCGCGTCGTCGTCTTCTCCACCGACGCGTGCTCGTACTGCGAGCACGCGAAGAACCTGCTGCGCAAGCGCGGCGTCCCGTTCGAGGACGTCGACCTCGGCGCCGACACCGAGCTGCAGGCGCAGCTGACCGAGATCACGGGCATGGAGAGCTACCCCCAGATCGTCGTGGACGGCGAGCCGCTGGGCGGTCTCAACGAGCTGCGCGCCGCCGAGAAGAGCGGCGTCATGGCCTCCTGGACCGCCGCGGACTGACGCCGGGCGCGGCCCGGCGCCGGCTACAGCGGGATGTTGCGGTTGGGCGAGACCGTCCGCTGCGCGCCGCCGAGCATCCGCAGCGCCGCCGCCAGCCGCACGCGCGTCTCGAACGGCTCGATGACCTCGTCGACGACGCCCTCGCGCGCCGCGGCCTCGGCGGTGAGCGAGTCGCGCTCGTACTCCGCGGCCAGGCGAGCGCGCTCCGCCGCCGGGTCCTCGGCGGCGGCGATCGCGCGGCGCTGCACGAGATCGACCGCCTGCGGGCCGCCCATCACGCCGAGCTGCGCCTGCGGCCAGGCGAGCACGAGATCCGCGCCGAGCTCGCGGCTGTTCATCGCGATGAACGCGCCGCCGAAGGCCTTGCGCAGCACCACCGTCACGCGCGGCATCGTCGCGGCGCTGAACGCGTGCACGAGCTTGGCCCCGTGGCGGATGACGCCGAGCTTCTCCTGCGACGTCCCCGGCAGGAAGCCGGGCGTGTCGACGAGCACGACGAGCGCGATCCCGTACAGGTCGCACGTGCGCACGAAGCGCGCGGCCTTCGTCGCGGCCGCGGCGTCGAGCACGCCGCCGAGATAGCGCGGCTGGTTGGCGACGATGCCGACCGTGCGGCCGTCGACGCGCGCGAAGCCGGTCAGCATGTTGCGCGCCCAGCGCGGGCTGATCTCCAGCAGGCGGCCGCCGTCGACGATCGTGCGGACGACGTCGCGCACGTCGTAGACCTTGCGCTTGTCGTCGGGGACGGCGCGGTCGGACGGACCTTCCGCGGGCGCGATCACCGGCATCCGCGCCGGCGGCCCGGCCGCGTGCTGGGGCAGATGGTCCAGCAGCTCGCGCACGACCCAGACGGCCTCGATGTCGCTGCCGGCGCCGAGCTGGCAGACGCCGTTTCGGTCGTGGACCTTCGCGCCGCCGAGCGCGGCCGCGTCGACGTCCTCGCCCATGACCTCCTTCACGACGCTCGGCCCGGTCAGGAACATCGAGGCGCGGTCGGTCATCACGACGAAGTCCGTCAGCGCCGGCGAGTACGAGCCTCCGCCGGCCGACGCCCCGCAGATCACGGAGATCTGCGGCACCTGGCCCGACAGCGCGACGTTCTCGTGGAAGATCCGCCCGTAGCCCGCGAGCGCGGCGACGCCCTCCTGCAGCCGCGCGCCGGCGGACTCGATGAACGACACCACCGGCATGCGCGCGCGGCCGGCGGTGCGCAGCACGCGGCAGATCGTCTCGGCCTGGACCTCGCCGAGCGAGCCGCCGACGTAGGACGGATCCTGGGCGTAGCAGGCGATCGGACGATCGCCGACGAGCCCGGTCGCCCCGATCACGCCGTCGTTGGGGCTCGTGCGCTCGCCCATGCGCCGGCCGCGGAACGTCGCTGCGCATGACCTGCAGCGAGCCGGCGTCGCACAGCGCCTCGAGGCGCTCGAGCGCCGAGAGCTTCTCCGCGGTCTGCTCGACGAGGGCCAGCGTGCTCACGCGCTCATGCCGCCGTCGACGAACAGCGTCGTGGCGGTCACGTAGCTCGCGGCGTCGGAGGCGAGGAAGCGCACGGCGGCGGCGACCTCTTCGGGGCGGCCGGCGCGCCGCGCCGGCACGGCGGCGAGCACGTCCTCGGGCACGTCGGCGGTCATCTCGGTCTCGATGAATCCAGGCGCGACCGCGTTGACGGTGACGCCCTTGCGCGCGATCTCCACGCCGATCGTCTTCGTCATGCCCGATCAGCCCGGCCTTCGCGGCCGCGTAGTTGGCCTGGCCCGCGTTGGCGCGCGGGCCGACGACCGACGCCACGTTGACGACACGCCCGAAGCGCGCCTTCATCATCGGGCGGATCACGCTCCGCGTGAGCCTGAAGGCGGCGCTGAGGTTCGTGTCGAGCACGCGGTCCCACTGGTCGTCGTCGATCTGGATCGCGAGGCCGTCGGCGCGCACGCCGGCGTTGTTGACGAGCCCGAGCACGGGGCCGAGCCGGTCCTCGGCCTCGGCCAGCACGTCGGCCATCGCCTCCGGGTCGCAGACGTCGCCGCCGATCGCGACCGCCGAGCCGCCGCGCTGCTCGATGGCGCGGACGGTGCGCGCAGCGCCGTCGGCGTCGGAGCGAAAGCCGGCCGCGACGGCCCAGCCGTCGGCGGCGAGCTCACGCGCGATCGCAGCGCCGATGCCCGTCGAGGCGCCGGTCACGAGGATGGCGGCGCCGTCGGGGCGACAGCCGTCGCGCGTGGCCTGCGCGACCGCGGGTTCATGGCCGTTGGACGTGGTGGTGGCGGTGCTCATGTGATGTCTCCGAACGTGAGTAGTGCGGCGCCCCAGGAGAACCCGGCGCCGAAGGCGGTCAGCAGGACGTGTCCGCGCTCGGGGAGGCGGTCGTCGTCCTGCGCCAGCGACAGCGCGAGCGGGATCGAGGCGGCCGAGGTGTTGCCGAGGTCGGCGACGTAGTCGGCGACCCGGGCCGGATCGAGGCCGAAGCGCTCGCGGACGGCGTTGATGATCCGCCCGTTGGCCTGATGGGCGATGACGAGCTCGACGTCGTCGATCTCGAGCCGGGCGATCTCCAGCAGCTCGCGGCAGGCGCGCTCCATGCGGTCGACCGCGTGCTGGTAGACGAAGCGGCCGTCCATCCGCACGAGGGTGTCGGCACGGTCGATGAAGAGCACCTCGCGCTGCGGCTCGCCGCCGATCACGACCGGCCCGATGCGTGCCCGCACCGCCGGGCACGAGCACGGCGGCGCCCGCGCCGTCGCCGAACAGGGCGGCGGTCTGGCGGTCGTCGGGATCGGTGTAGCGCGTGAGGATGTCGGCGCCGATCAGCAGGACCGTGCTCGCCCGGCCGCTCTCGATCAGGGCGGCGCCCTGCTGCAGCCCGGCGAGAAAGCCGGTGCAGGCCAGCCCGACGTCCCACGACATCGCGCGATCGGCGCCCAGCGCACCGGCGACGAGCGGCGCGGCCTGCGGGACGATGTCGTCGGCGGACGAGGTCGCGACGAGCACGGCGTCGACGTCGGCGGCGGCGACGCCGGAAGCGGCGAGCGCGCGCGCCCCGGCCTCGATCGCCAACTCGGTCAGCCCCTCGCCGTCGGCGCTGCGGCGGCGCTGCGAGATGCCCGTGCGCTTCGTGATCCACGCCGGCTCGACGCCGATGCGCGCGGCGATCGGGGCGTTGTCGACGATCGTCGCCGGCAGCGCGCGGCCGAAGCCGGCGATCCCGGCGGCGCGGCGGCCCGACGGCTGCGCGGACGGACCGGCGGGAGCCGGCTCGGCGAGCAGCCTAGACCCGTGCACCGATCTCCTCCAGCAGCGCCTCGGCGGTGACGGCGCTCGCGCCCTTGATGTTGCGCGGCGCCAGCTTGGACAGCACGCGGCCGGGACCGGCATCGATGTAGAACTCGCTGCCGAAGTCGTCGAGCGCCTCCATCGTCTCGCGCCAGCGCACCGGCGCGACGAGCGCCTGGGCGAGCTCCGTGGCCGGATCGGCGAACGGGTGGGCGGTGGCGCAGGAGATCACGGGGATCTCGGGCTCGCGGAAGCTGATCTCGCGCAGCGCGGCGGCGAACGCAGCGACCGCGCCCTGCATCTGCGGCGAGTGGAAGGCGCCGGCGACGCCGAGCGGCAGCGCGCGCAGTCCCTGACCTTCGGCGTCGGCGCGCGCGGCGTCCAGCGCGCCGGGCGATCCCGACAGCACGACCTGGCCGGGCGCGTTGTCGTTGGCGAGGCTCACGCCGTGGCGCGCGGCGAGCGCCGTCGCCGCGTCCGGCGAGGCGCCGAGCAGCGCGAGCATCGTGCCGCCGCCGGAGGCCTCCCCGGAGGTCGCCATGTGGTCGCCGCGCAGGACCACGAGGCGCAGGGCATCGTGGTCGAGGATCGCGCCCGCGGCGGCCAGCGCCGAGAACTCACCGAGCGAGTGGCCGGCCAGCGCGATCGGGTCGACGTAGCCGCGCAGCCGCGTCCAGCTCGCCAGCGAGGCGCAGAGGATCGCCGGCTGGGCGAACCGCGTGGACTCCTCCACGCGCGCAAAGGGGTCTTCGCCGACGAGCTCGATCGCCGCATCGAGCAGATCGGGACGCGCTGCGGCCACGAGGGCCCGCATGTCCTTCGTCTGGCTGCCCTGCCCGGGGAACAGGACGGCGGTGGGGCGAGAATCGAACATGTCCTCACCGTTGCGGCCGATCCATGGTCCGAACAGGGGTTCCCCCCGTGTGGGGGGTGCATCGGGTACAGGTCGGGGGGTGATCCGGCGCGGCGGGCAGCGCAGGCGCCCTGAGTACGATCGAGCCATGTCGCTTCCGACCGTTCCGATCCCGCCCGTCAGCGGCTTCTACGAGGCGATCGGCGGTGAGCCCACCTTGCGCCGGATCGTCGCGCGCTTCTTCGCGCAGGTCGCCACCGATCCGGTCCTGCGCGCCGTGTACACCGACGAGGACCTCGGCCCCGCCGAGGACCGCCTGCGCCTGTTTCTCATGCAGTACTGGGGTGGCCCGACGACGTACTCCGACGAGCGCGGCCACCCGCGCCTGCGCATGCGCCATCAGCGCTTCGCGATCGGGCCCGCCGAGCGCGACGCCTGGCTGCGGGCGATGCGCGTCGCCGTCGACGAGGCCGGCCTCGCCGCCCCGCACCGAGAGCAGCTCTGGAGCTACCTCGAATCGACGGCGAACCACATGATCAACCGCCCGGGATGAGCCCGCGCGCCTGGGTCGCGTTCGCCGCGGTCTCGACGCTCTGGGGGATCCCGTACCTCTTCATCAAGATCGCCGTCGACGACGGCGTCCCGCCGGCGTTCCTGGCCTGGGTGCGCGTCGTGCTCGGCGGCGCCGTGCTCCTGGCGCTGGCATCGTCGGCCGGCGTGCTGGCGCCATTGCGCGGCCGCTGGCGCTGGCTCGCGGTCTTCGCGGTGATCGAGATCGCGATCCCGTTTCCGCTCATCGCCGCCGGCGAGCAGCATGTCGACTCGTCGCTGGCGGCGATCGTCGTCGCGGCGGCGCCGTTGTTCGTCGCGCTGCTGGCGCTGCGCTTCGACGACGACGAGCGCGTCGGCGGCTCGCGGCTGGCCGGGCTGCTGCTCGGTCTCGCCGGCGTCGTCGCGCTCGTCGGCATCGACGCGACCGGATCGGCCGACGAGCTGCTCGGCGCCGGCGCGATCCTGCTGTCGGCCTTCTGTTACGCGGTCGGTCCGATGCTGCTCAAGCGCCACCTCGCCGATCTCGACCCGCGCGCGTCGATGGGCGCCGCGCTGGCGATCGCCGCGCTCGTCCTGACCCCCTTCGCCGCGCTGGCGCCGCCCGCCGCCACGCCGTCCGGCGCGGCCCTGGCGTCGCTCGTCGTCCTCGGGGTCCTCTGCACCGCCGCGGCCTTCGCGTTCTACGGCGCGCTCGTGGCGGAGGCCGGCGCCGGACGCGCGCTCGTCATCACGTACGTCGCGCCGGTCGTCGCGGTCGCGCTCGGCGTCGCGGTGCTCGGCGAGCGCCCGGGCGCCGGCGCGGCGGCGGGGCTGCTGCTGATCCTCGCGGGCTCGTGGCTGGCGACCGGCGGGCGGATGCCGCCCGGGCTGGGGCGGCGCAGCGTCCCCGCGATCGGCGCCGGGGTGCCGGGTTCGGACACGAAGCCAACGGGGAACCTAAGATTGCGCCATGGCGATCGTGCGACTTCGAGGGCAGCTGGAGAAGCTTGCGGGCGGTGAGTCCGAGCTCGACGTCGAGGCGGGCACCGTGACGGAGCTCCTGCAGCAGCTCGAGCAGGACCATTCCGGACTCGAGGGCTGGATCCTCGACGAGCGCGGCGTGTTGCGCCGCCACATCAACGTGTTCGTCAACGGCGAGCCGGCCGAGCCGGACACGGCGATCGAGGGCAGGGACAAGATCGAGATCCTGCCCGCGATCTCCGGCGGATGACGTAGGCGTGACAGAGCTGCTCGTGGGGACCCGCAAGGGTCTCTTCGTGCTCGACGGCGAGCCGGGATCGGAGTTTGCGGTGACGACGCGGGCGTTCGTGGGCGAGCCCGTCGACTACGCGATGCGCGACCCGCGCACCGGCCGTCTGTTCGCCGCCGTGACCTCACCGTTCTGGGGACCGCGGATCTGGTTCACCGACGACCTCTCGGAGGAATGGCAGGCCGCGCGCGGCGTCGCGCTGCCCAGAGGCGGCAACGACGCGCTCAAGCGCGTGTGGGTGATCGTCGCGGGCGAGGAGCCGGGACTCATATACGCCGGCGGCGATCCGGGCGTCCTGTTTCAGAGCCGCGACGACGGCGCGACGTGGGCGCTCAACCGCGCATTGTGGGAGCACCCGACGCGGCCGCGCTGGCGGCGCGACTCCGGCGGCCTCTCGGTGCACTCGATCGCGCCGTGGCCGGGCGACGCGCAGCGCCTGGCGCTGGCGATCTCGGCCGCGGGCGTCTGGCTGACCGAGGACGGCGGCGAGACATGGGCGCACGGCAACGAGGGGATCGTCGCCGACTACCTGCCCGAGGAGGCGCGCGCGACGGCGATCGACCTCTGCGTGCATCACCTCGAGCGCGCGCCACGCCGCCCGGAGCGGCTCTTCCTGCAGTTCCACGGCGGCGTGTACCGCTCCGACGACTGCGGGCGCACATGGGTGGACATCGCCGCCGGCCTGCCCCACGACTTCGGCTTTCCCGTGGTGCTCGATCCCGTCGATCCCGACAGCGCCTACGTCATCCCGGTCACGGCGGCCGACCGCGTGACCGACGGCCGCCTCGCCGTCTACGAGACGCGCGACGCCGGCGCGACGTGGACGGCACGCGACGCGGGCCTGCCGCAGGGCGACGCCTACCTGTCGGTGCTGCGCCAGTCCTTCGCGGCGGCCGGCGAGGGCGACACGCTGGAGCTGTACTTCGGCGCGACCTCGGGGGAGATCTTCGGCTCCGGCGACGCCGGCCGCAGCTGGGTCTCCGTGGCGCAGCGCCTGCCGGCGATCGCGTCGGTCCGGCCGGC
The DNA here is from genome assembly GCA_963746165.1 of uncultured Actinomycetes bacterium. GTDB lineage: Bacteria > Actinomycetota > Thermoleophilia > Solirubrobacterales > Solirubrobacteraceae > CADCVQ01. The sequence goes on from CAVVAG010000021.1 coordinate 180,237, forward strand.
CTGAGCGCGCCGGCCTGCGCCGGCTCGCCGGCGACGACGCGGGGTGGCCGGCGCTCGTGCAGACGCCGCTGGGACTGGGATGGTCGATTCCATCTAGGCTGCCGCGCATGTCCGCCATCCCCGCTCCCACCGCCCGCCGGTCGTGCCTCTCCGTGCCCGGCTCGTCGCCTTCGATGCTCGCAAAGGCGCCCCTGCGCGGCGCCGACGAGGTCATCATCGACCTCGAGGACGCCGTCGCCGCCTCGGCCAAGGACGAGGCCCGCGAAACGGTCGTCACGGCGCTGCGCGAGCCGCAGTGGGAGGGCGTCCGTACCAGCGTGCGCGTCAACGCGGCGCGCACGCCGTGGTGTCACGCGGACATCGTCGCGATGGCATCGGCCGCGCGCGGCCCGGACTCGATCATCGTGCCGAAGGTCGAGAGCCGCGGCGATCTCGAGTTCGTCGACCGCCTGCTCGACGGCGCCGAGGCCGCCGCGCGGACCGGCCGCGCGCCGCTGCGCGTCCAGGCGCTCATCGAGACGGCGGCCGGCGTCGCGCGGCTGGACGAGATCGCGGGCGCGTCGCCGCGGCTGGACTCCCTCATCCTCGGCTACGCGGACCTGTCTGCGTCGCTCGGGCGAGCCGCGGGGGCGCGCGCGGAGCTCGACTCCTGGCGGTCGATCCAGGACGCGATCCTCGTCGCGGCCCGCACGCACGACGTCGCCGCGATCGACGGGCCGTACCTCGGCTTGAAGGTCGACGAGGGCTTCACCGCCGCCGCCGAGCGCGCGCGCGACATGGGCTTCGACGGCAAGTGGGCGATCCACCCGGCGCAGGTCGCGGCGCTCAACGAGCTCTTCACGCCGTCGGAGGAGGAGGTCGCGCACGCCCGAGCGGTCATCGACGCCCTCGCCGCGGCCGAGCGCGAGGGCGGCGCGGGCGCGGTGGCGCTCGACGGGCAGATGCTCGACGAGGCCGTGCGCGTCGCGGCGCTGCGCGTGCTGGCGCGCGCCGGCGCCTGAGCGCGTGCCGGGTCAGCCGCCGCGCTGGGCGGCGAGCGTCTCGCGGAGCGCCTCCAGGCCGGTCCAGCGCGGGCTCCAGCCGAGCTCGCGCCGCGCCTTGGCGGTGTCCACGATCACGGGGTTGGCGAGCGCCTCCGCCCAGCCCACCGACGGTGGCGCGAACGGCAGGCGCGGCCAGCATCCGGGCGGCCGCCCGGACCGGCGCCTGCGGCACGGCGATCGCCCGCAGGCCGGCCTCGCGCGCGACGTCGACCGCCGTCAGCTCGCCCTCGCCCGCGATGTTGTAGGCGCCCGGCGGCCCGGCCCCGAGGACGCAGAGGCGCAGCGCCTCGCCGACGTCCTGCTCGTGGACGAACTGCAGCGCCAGCGGCGCGACCGGCACCGGCAGTGCGACCGGCATCCGCAGCGCCAGGCCGGCGAGCCGCCGCGCCAGCGACTCCAACGGCTCGGGCACGAACGTCTTGGCTCCGACGGTGTGCGGGCCGAGCACGATCGGCGGGCGCACGAGGTACAGGCCGATCTCGGGGCGCGCCGCCGCGGCGTCGTGCAGCAGGCGCTCGATCTCGGCCTTCTCCTGCGCGTAGAAGAGATGCCGGGCGGGACGCGTGGGCCAGTCCTCGGTCATCCCGGCGGGGTTGTCGGAGCCGAAGCCGTACGCCGCGACCGAGGAGGCGTAGACGAAGCGCCCGACACCCGCCGCGGCCGCCGCGGCGAAGGCGTTCATCGTGCCGCCGACGTTGATCGCGCGGAGCGTCGCGCGATCGGCGCGGCCGGTGAGGTTGAAGGCGAGGTGCACGACGGCGTCGGCGCCCGCGAACGCCGCCGCCAGCGCCGCCCGGTCGCGGACGTCGCCCTCGCGATAGGTCATCTTCGCCCAGCCGTGCGCGACCGGGTCGAACGGGCGCCGCGCGATGCCGGTGATGGCGGCGATCTGCGGGTCGGCCTCGAGCAGCGCGATCAGGCCGTTGCCGAACGTCCCGGTCGGGCCGGTGACGGCGACGGTCAGCCCTGAGCGCGCGGAGGCCACCCGTGCGACGGTACCCGGCGCGTGCTGCGAACCTGCGGACGATGCAGATCGCGATCATCAGCGACACGCACATGCCGCGCGGCGCGCGCGCGATCCCCGACGCCTGTCTCGAGCGCTGCCGCGCCGCCGACGCGATCCTCCACGCCGGCGACTTCGTCGACGTGCCGGTGCTGGAGCTGCTGCGCTCGCTCGGGCCGCCGCTGCACGCGATCAGCGGCAACGTCGACAGCGCGGCGGTGCGCGCGCTGCTGCCGGAGCGCCTGGAGGTCGCCCTCGGCGGCGCGCGGATCGGCATGGTCCACATCCCCGGTCCCGCAGCCGGGCGCCACGCCCGGCTGCGCAGGGCGTTCCCGCGCTGCGACGCCGTCGTCTTCGGCCATACCCACGTGCCCGCGCACGAGGCGGCCGGCGGGTTTCAGATCTTCAACCCCGGCTCCCCGACGGAGCGGCGGCGGGCGCCGGCCCACACGATGGGGCTCGCGACCGTCCGGGCCGGGGCGGTGCAGTTCGAGCTGCTGGCGCTGGGCTGAGGGCGGCAGGTCCGGCCGTCGTGGCTGCGCCGGCCGCGAGCCGCGTCGCGAGACTGCATCTCCGAGGGCGTCGCTATGCTCGCGTGCACTCGTCGGGGGCCACGGCGGGAACGCCGAACGCCGCGCATGTGTGCAGGTCCGCAGAAGCGGGTAGACCGGCGCACCGTCAGAGGGTATCGCGCCGGATTTGTTGCTCGCGCAATCATCTGGTACGATTCTTTCCGGCGCCGTGTGGGAACACCCCCCACTCGCTCGACCGCCTCCTCTCCCCTCTTCTGACGTGCCGCCTCCGGGGTGGCAACGAGCTGACGGGTCGGGGTGGGTCGCGAACACGGCGCGTCGACACATCTGAAAGGGATCGCATGGCAAGGACTACGACAACGAGCGCGCGCCGCCGAGGCGAACACAGCGCCCCACCGAAGCGCCCGAAGCGGCGGACGCCCGCCGAGGAATCCGCACGCCAGACGGCCCGCGCCCAAGCGGAGATGACCGCCGACTCGCTGCAGACGTTCCTCAACCAGGCGTCGCGCTACGAGCTGCTGACCGCGGCCGAGGAGATCGCCCTCGCCAAGCGCATCGAGCGCGGCGACGTCGACGCCAAGGACCGCATGATCAACGCCAACCTGCGCCTCGTCGTCTCGCAGGCGCGCCGCTATCAGGGCCTCGGCCTTCCGCTGGGCGACCTCGTCCAGGAGGGCACCCTCGGGCTGATCCGCGCCGCGGAGAAGTTCGACTGGCGCAAGGGCTTCAAGTTCTCGACGTACGCGACGCTGTGGATTCGCCAGAGCATCCAGCGCGGCCTCGCCAACACGTCGCGGACGATCCGCCTCCCGACGCACATCGAGCAGCGCGAGCGCAAGCTCTCGCGGGTCGAGCGCGACCTGACGGCGAAGCTCTCGCACGACCCGTCCGACGAGGAGGTCGCGGCAGCGGCCGACATGACCGTGGCCGACGTGCTCGCCCTGCGCGAGGCGCGCCGTCACGTCACGAGCCTCGACGTGCCGATCGGCGACGACGGCGACTCCAACCTGGGCGACTTCATCGCCAGCGACCGCCCCGACCCGAGCGAAGAGGCTCAGTCCTCAGAGCTCGAGCGCACGGTCGCCGACGCACTCGGGCGCCTGACCGGCGAGGAGCGCCGTGTCGTCGAGCTGCGCTACGGCCTGCGCGACGGCCGCGAGCGCTCGATCGAGGCGACGAGCCGCGAGCTGAGCATCACCCGTGACCGCGCCCGCCAGCTCGAGGAGGCCGCGATGCGCAGCCTCGAGGGCGAAGAGGCGCTGGCCGGTCTGCGCGAAGCCGCGTAGCCGGCGCTCCCATCGTCCCCGCCGGCGCCCGGCCGGCGGATGACGAGCGCACAAGCAACACGAGCCCGTCGGCGTTCTGCGCCGGCGGGCTCTTTTGCGTGCCGCGGTGGGTCCGTCAGTGGTCCTTGCGCCTGCCGACGCGCTTGCCGCCGACCTTGATCGTGCCCTGGCGGAAGTGCACGGCCGAGTTCGCCGCGCGGGCGGCGACCCGCCAGGCCGGATCTCGGTGCTCGGCCGGCTCGGCGGCCGGCGCGGGGACGTCCTCGGCAGGCGGCTCGACCGCCGCCGGCTCCTCGACGATGGTCGGGGGCTCCGGCTCCGGCTCCGGCTCCGTGGCGACGGCGCGCTCCGGCTCGACGGCGGGCTCCGGCTCGGGCGCAGGCGGCAGCTCCGGCTCGCGCTCCGGCACGGGCGCCTCCTCCGCGCCGAGCGGCCCGTGGACGCCGAGCCGGATCGTCCCATGTCCGACGATCTCGCCCGCGGGACCGACGAAGCCCGGGTCGGCCTGCGGCGCGGACGTCGGCGGCAGGTTGACCATCGCCGGCCCGGCCGCGTCGGCGCCGGCCGAAGCCTCCGGCGCGCGCTTCTCGCGCGGGCCGCGTATGGCGAAGAGCAGCCCGAGCGCGATCGCCGCGACGGCGATCGCCGCGATCGGCGCGTCTCCGAGCGTCGCCAGCACCTGCACTAGCCCTCGTCGATGTCGTAGACGTCGGCTGCGGCGGCGGCCATCGTCCGCTCGGCCAGCTCGGCCTTGAGCACCTCGAGGCGCGCGTTCTGCTCCTCGCTGCGGCCGTCGGTGCGCACGAGGTCGATGAACTCCGGATCGATGATCCCCTCGCGGACGGCGAGCGTGACCGAGCGCTCGCCGCAGCTGAGGACGAAGACGAAGCGCTCGCGCTCGCGGCCGAGCTCCGGGCGCGCCAGCGCGGCATCGACGGTGTAGCGGTCGCCGGTGAAGGCGCGGGTCACCGCCTCGAAGCCGTCGCGCGCGCCGGGGCCGCCGAACGAGGTGCTGATCGACACCTCGCGCCGGGCCGGCGGCCCGTCGGGCGACAGCACCGGAAAGCCGCGCTCCATCACCTTGAACGCCTGCGCGACCCCGCCCGGGGAGCCCGGACCGTGGTACTTCATCATGTCGTCGAACGAGAACTCGATCGTCCGGCCGCGCTCGGATACCTCGATGTGCGTCATGCGCCAGACAGTACCCGCGCGCCGGATGCGAACTCCCGCACGAGCTCGGCCGAGCGCTGCGGCTGCTCCCAGAAGAACAGATGCCCGACGCCCTCCAGCAGCTCCAGGCGGGCACCGGGGATGAGCGAGGCGACGAGGTCGCCGTTGATCGATGCGAGGAGCTCGTCGGCCGTCCCGTGGATGACGAGCGTCGGCAGCCGCACCGCCCGCAGCCGCGAGTAGGCGTCGTGCCCGTCCGCCGCGCCCTTCTGAGCGAGCAGGACCGGCAGGCTCGCGGGAAACTGCTCGGTCGCCGCCACGAACGCGGCGAAGTGCGCCGGGTCGGCCGCGTGGCGGCGCGAGACGACCAGCTCGAAGCCGGTGCGCAGCATGAGCTCGCGGTCGCGCGACAGGGCGACGGTGGTGAGGCGCTGCACGACCTCCGGCGCCGTCGCCCGCGCCTGCGTGCCGCCGCAGGAGGTCGCTCCGAGGATCAGCGAGAGGATCCGCTCGGGGGCGGCGAGGGCGACCTCCTGCGCGATCATCCCGCCCATCGAGATGCCGAGCACGTGGGCCTGCGCGATGCCGAGCGCGTCGAGCAGCGCGAGCGCGTCGCCGGCGAGGCCCGCGACCGTGATCCCGGCGGGACCCTGCAGCGGTGCGCTGCGGCCGATCCCGCGGTGGTCGTAGAGGACGAGCTCGAAGTCGCGCTCGAGCGCGCTCAGAAACGGCTCGCCCCAGTGGGTGCCGTTGGCGCCCATCCCCTGGATGAGCAGCAGCGGCGGCCCGTGTCCGCGGCGCTCGTAATGCAGTTCGCTGCCGGCGACGGCCACCCGTGGCACCGCCCCCACGCTACAGCGCCCGCCCGCCATGGTGCCCCGAAGGCGCCGATCCGCACTTTCTTTTGAGCGCGAGGGTTTGGTTTGTCCTCCCCGCGGTGCATACTTCGACCGGGCCGGGCGAGTGGGGTGCGCATTCGGGCTGATGAAGGTGTCAGGGGACACGACGGGGGCCGCGACCTCACGCCGCGGACCCATCGCGGGACAAGGGGGATCGACATGACGGGGCTCTCGCCGGTGTTGATGCGATGTGAGCGCTGCAGGGCGGTGATCAGCAGCGCGGAGGCCAAGAGCCTCATTCGCCACGGCGTTCCGTGCGGCGTCTGCGGCGGCACGCTCACGCTGTGCGGCAACCGGCGAAACGGCGCCGAGCCGCGTGCCGACGCCGAGCGCAACGGCGCCACCCCCGCGTCTCCGGAGCGCCGCCTGCTCGGCGTGCTGCGCGAGGCCGACGGTGCGCCCGTGGCCAAGCAGGTCCTCGCCGATGCCGGCATCGACGATCCCGCGCACACGATCTTCGAGCTCGAGCAGGCCGGGCACCACATCGAGCGCGCCTACGCCGACGCCTCCGACGGCCGGCGGCGCTTTCTCGGCTATCGCCTGCGCCGCGGCGCCAAGCGTCAGGCGGGTGGAGCCGGCGGCTCCCAGCCGAGCAGCTCGCGGTAGCCGCGCCGCAGCTCGCTCCAGGCGGTCCACAGCTCGTCGCGGGCGGCGTCGAGGATCTCCGGCGGCGCCGGCTCCGGCGCCCAGCGGTTCTTGATCGGGTCGGTCGCCACGAGCGACTCGAGCTCCTTGGAGGCCGTACGCAGCCGCTCGCCGGCGCGGCGCAACTGCCGGCGCTCCTCCTCGGTCAGCTCGTGCGGTGGCCCTGGCATGTGGGCGCATCATGCCTCAAGTGCGCACGCCGTGACCGGCCCGGCCCGGCGAAGCGGGCGCCACGCGCGGTCGCGGCCCCTATCGTGGGGGCGATGCAGGGGCCACGGATCCGTCAGCGCCGCGGCAGGTCCGCTGCGCTCGCGGCGCTGGCCTGCGCTGCGACCGTCCTGGTCGTCGCGGCGCCCGCCGCGGCTGACGTGTTCAACGGGCGCATCGCCTTCTCCAGCGTGCGCAGCGACCCGGCGCGAGAGACGTTCGACGTCTTCAGCATGAACGCCGACGGCAGCGACGTCAGGCGCCTGACGACCAACGCGCGCGGGGACCGCCAGCCCGACTGGTCGCCCGACGGCCGCGCGATCGCGTACACGATCGACAAGCCCGGCGCGGCGGTGAACTTCGAGGTCGCGCGCATGGCGGCCGACGGGCGCGACCGGCGCCGGCTCACGACGACCGCCACCGGAGAGGCCTCCAGCCAGCCGAGCTGGCTTCCGGACGGCGGCGGGATCCTGTTTCGCCGCAGCGGCCCGACGAGCCGGGTGACCACGCTGTGGCAGATGGGCCTGCTGGGCCAGAGCCCGGCGCTGCGCTTCGCGCCGCCGCAGACCGCGCTCTATCCGACGTACTCGCCGGACATGACGCGCGTCGCCTACGCCGGGATCCTCTCGCCCACCGGCGACACCGACCGGGGGATCTTCACGATCGACGCTCGCGACGGCTCGGTGCGGACGCTCTTCGACGTTGCGGGCGCGTACGACTCGGCGCCGGCCTGGTCGCCCGACAGCCGGCAGATCGCGTTCGAGAGCAACGCCGACGTGGGCGGCGCCAACCCCGAGCACGACATGGAGATCTGGGTCATGGGCGCCGACGGCACCAACCCGCAGCAGCGCACGTCGAACACCGAGCACGACGAGGGGCCGGCCTGGTCGCCCGACGGGCGGATGCTCGCGTACACGAGCGGGCCCGACGAGAGGCACGGCGACATCGCGGTCATGGACGCCGCGACGGGCGCCCCGCTGCGCCGGCTGACGGACTACGCCCTCGCCGACGAGTCGCCGGACTGGCAGGCGATCCCGGCCCCGCGCACGAGCGCGCGCTGCGGCGATGCCGTGAAGTCCGGCCGCGGCGGGCGCGACGTGCGGCGCGCGGGCAGGGGTCTGACCTGCGCGCAGGCGCGCGGCCTGGCGCGGCGCTGGGTCCAGGCCCGCATGCCGCGGCGCGTGCGCGGCTACGTCGCGACCTCGCGCGACTTCGGCGGGCTGCGGCGCGTCCAGCTGCGTCGCGGCACCGGCGCGGCGGGCCGGCTCGTGGCGTTCCTGTACCAGCCGACGTCGACGCCCTAGCGTCCGGTTTCACCGCTGCGCCTGCCGCGCCTCACGGTCGACCTCAGCGCGCTGCGCGCCTCGCGCGAGCTGCGGCTGCTCGTGCTCGGCAACTTCGTCTCCGGCCTGGGCACGCAGGCCGCGCTCGTCGCCCTGCCCTACCAGGTCTACGTCGAGACGCGCTCGGCGCTGCTGACCGGGCTGCTCGGCGCCGTCGAGCTCGGGCCGCTCGTCGTGATGGCGCTGCTCGGCGGGGCGCTGGCCGATCGCAGCGACCGCCGGCGGCTGCTGCTGCTCGACCAGATCGGGCTCGTCGGGGTCGCCGCCGCCCTCTGCGCCGTATCGCTGGCCGGCGACCCGCCCATCGTCGTGCTCTTCGTGCTGGCCGGGCTGCTCGCCGGCTTCGGCGCGCTGCAGAACGTCGTGCGCACGGCGATCGTGCCCAACCTCGTCGCGCGCGAGGACATGCCGGCCGCGCTCGCGGTGAACTTCGGCCTCTACCAGCTGACGATGGTGCTCGGGCCCGGCCTCGGCGGGCTGCTGATCAGCGCGGCGGGCGTCGAGGCCGCCTACGCCGCCGACGCGCTGAGCTGCCTGGCGATGGTCGGCGCGGTCGTCGGGCTGTCGCCGCAGCTGCCGCAGATCGTCGGCGAGCGGCTGTCGATCCGCTCGTCGATCGGCGAGGGCCTGCGCTTCGTGCGCCGCAGCCCGGCGCTGCTGGGGTCGTTCGCGATCGACCTGTCGGCGATGACCTTCGGCATGCCGCGCGCGCTGTTTCCCGTGCTGGCGATCAGCGTCTACGGCGCCGGGGCGAGCGGCACCGGGCTGCTGTTCGCGTCCGTGTCGGCGGGAGCGGTGGTGGCGGCGCTGACGACGCGCTGGCTGGACCACGTGCGCAGGCTGGGCGTCGTCACGATCGCCGCCGTCTGCGCGTGGGGTGCGGCGATCGCGGCGGTCGCGCTCGTGCACTCGCTGTGGGCGGCGGCGGCGCTGCTGGCGGTCGCGGGCGCCGCCGACAGCGTCAGCGCCGTCTGCCGCTCGGTCATCAACCAGACGGTCACGCCGGACGCCCTGCGCGGGCGGATGTCCTCGGTCTTCTCGCTCGTCGTGACGAGCGGCCCGCGCCTGGGCGACGTCGAGGCCGGCGCCGTCGCCTCGATCGCGAGCCCGCGCTTCTCGGTCCTGTCCGGTGGCATCGCCTGCATCGTGTGCGCCGGGGTGGTCGTCGCCGCGTTCCCGGCGCTCGCGCGCTACGACAAGGACGCGGCGATCGCGGCGATGGGTTAGAGCCCGCCGCCGAGCTCGCGGCCGAGCCACACCGCCACGAGGCCGAGCACGAGGCTCGCCGCGAGGTTCAGCGCGGCTGCCCCGCGCCGGCCGTCGCGCGCGAGGCGGTGGCTGTCGAGGACCCATGTGCTGAACGTCGTGTAGGAGCCCAGCAGCCCCGTGGCGATCAGGCTGTAGCCGTCGCCCCGCACCGCCAGCCCGACGACCGCGCCGAGCAGGAACGCGCCGCTGAGGTTGACGGCGAGGATCCCCAGCGGAAACGAGCGCTGCCCTCCCGGCGCCGGGCGGCCCGCGCGACCGCCGACGGCGGCGTCGACGGCGAAGCGCGCGAGCGCGCCGGCCCCGCCGAGGATCCCGACGAGCAGCAGCAGCGGCGCGCTCACCGTGCGCGCGCGCCCGCGAGGTGCGTCGTCAGGGCCACCGCGGCGAGCCCGGCGAGGATGCTCACGACGGCGTAGGCGGCGGCGAGCGCATACCGGGCGTCGTCGAGCATCTCCAGCAGCTCGAGCTGCAGCGTCGAGAACGTCGTCAGCGCCGCGCAGAAACCTGTCCCGAGCAGCCGCCCGGCGTGCGGGAACGGCTCGCGGCCCATCTCCACGCGTGTGACGACGTAGCCGAGCAGGAGGGCGCCGGCGACGTTGGCGAGCAGCGTCGCCCAGGGCCAGTGTCCGCTCTCGTACGGCAGCGCCTCGCCAGTCAGCGCGCGCAGGATCGCGCCGCAGAACCCGCCCGCGAAGATGGCCCCGACCATGCGCCGGGACCGTAGCCGACGGCGCGCCGCCGGCGGCTACGCGTCGCGCCGCTCGAGCGCGAGCCAGGCCGCCGCGAGGAACGCGGCCAGCCACGCGGCCAGCACGAGCGCCGCGACGCCCGGCGCGAGGAGACCTTCCGTCGCGCTCTCGAGATGTCCGCTCGTGATCGCCTCTGAGGCCGCGCCCGGCAGGTAGTCCATCGCGGTCTCGCGCCACCACGTCGGCAGCACGCCGCCGAGGACCCAGGGCAGGAAGACGACGCCGAGGACCGCGGTGATCGCGCCGGCGCTGCTGCGCGTCGCGAAGCCGAGCGCGACCGCGATCACCGGCAGCACCGGCGTCAGGACGCCGTCGCCGAGCACGGTGCGCAGCGCGTCGCCGTCGCCGAGGCTCGCCGTGGGCACGCCGTAGGCGGCGAAGACGATCTGGGCGCCGAGGAACGTCGCCGTCGCTGTGACGAGACCGGCGGCGAGCGTGAGCGCCGCGACCACCGCGGCCTTCGCCGCCAGCACACGACCGCGGCGCGGGGTCGCCGTCAGCGTGAGGCGCATCATCCCCGAGCCGTACTCCGAGGTCACCGACGTCGCCCCGACGACGGCGAAGACGATCATGCTGAAGAGGCTTCCGAACAGCCCGATGCCGGCGGGGTCGTGCGATGCGCGATCGGCGGCGCTCGCGTCGTCCCAGGTGGCGCCGACGACGAGCGCCAGCAGCGCCGTCAGGCCGACCGACAGCACGAACGCGACGGCGACCTTGATCCACGTGCCGCGCAACGAGGCGAGCTTCGTCCATTCCGAGCGCAGCGTGGCCGAGAACGGCCTCATGCGATCGCCCCCGGGCGGTAGTCGACGCTGTCGTGGGTGAGCTCCATGAAGGCCTCCTCGAGGCTGGCCGATCGCGGGGTCAGCTCGTGCACGCGCAGGCCGTGCTTCCCGGCGAGGTCGCCGATCCGCGCGGACTCGAGGCCGACCGCCGTGAACGTCGCGGGGTCGGCCGGATCCGGCGTCACCACGGCGCCGGCCTGCGCGACCAGCTCGGACAGGCGGCCCGCGTCGGGCGAGACCACCCGCACGTGGCCGCCGGCGCCGCGCAGCCGGAACTCGGCCATGCTCGTGTCGGCGATGAGCCGCCCCCGGCCGATGACGATCACGTGGTCGGCGGTCTCCTCCATCTCGTTCATGAGGTGGCTCGAGACGACGACGGTGCGCCCCTCGTCGGCGAGCCGGCGCATGAGCATCCGGATCCAGCGGATCCCCTCCGGGTCGAGGCCGTTGACGGGCTCGTCGAAGAGCAGCGTCCGCGGGTCGCCGAGCAGCGCGGCGGCGATGCCCAGCCGCTGCGACATCCCCAGCGAGTAGCCGCCCACGCGCCGGTCGGCGACATCGGTCAGCCCGACGTCGGCGAGCACCTCCTCGACCCGTGCCGCCGGCAGACCGCCGGCCTGGGCGAGCCAGCGCAGGTGCCGGCGCGCGCTGCGCTTGCCGTGCACGGCCTTCGCGTCGAGCAGCGCGCCGACCTCGTGCATCGGCGCCGCGAGGTCGCGGTAGGCGCGCCCGGCGACCGTCACGGTCCCCTCGGTCGGGCGGTCGAGGCCGAGGATCATCCGCAGCGTCGTCGACTTGCCGGCGCCGTTGGGGCCGAGGAATCCGGTCACGACGCCGGGCCTGATGTCGAACGTCAGCCCGTCGACGGCGACGGCGCTGCCGTAGCGCTTGTGCAGCCCGCGCGCCTCGATCATCGCGGGGCCTGCGGATCGTCGTCGCCCTTCGCACCGGCGGCCCATCTCGCCGAGCACCACGAGCACGACGATCACGACGAGCAGGCCCGGGCCGGGCAGGTCGCCGATCCACTGAATCCAGCCGGGCATGTCCGGCAGGCCGATCGAGCCGATCCCGAGGCTGCGGGCGAGCTCGCCGAGCGGATCGAAGACGATCACCACGGCGACGGCCGCGACGACGAGGATCGGCGTGAGGAGCTTCGCGGCGGATGGGGCGCTGTCGCGCGGGGCGGCGTCGTGGCTCATGCCGTGATCATCGGCGCCCGCGTCCGCCCGCACATCGGGCGCAAGGATGGTCCCGGCCTCAGCCTTCAGGGGGAGCGCGGCCGCACGAGGCCGACGTCATAGGCGAACACCGCCGCCTGGACGCGGTCGCGCAGCCCCAGCTTGCGCAGGACCGACGACACATGCGTCTTGACCGTCGCCTCGCTGACGACGAGCTGCTTCGCGATCTCCGCGTTGGTCAGCGCCTGGGCGACGAGGCGCAGCACCTCGACCTCGCGGTCGGTCAGCTCGTCGAGGTCCGGCGGCGGCGCGTCCGGCGGCCCGGGCAGCGCGCCGGCGAAGCGGTCCAGCAGGCGGCGGGTCACCGACGGCGCCAGGAGCGCGTCGCCGCGCGCGACGACGCGCACCGCCTCGGCGAGCTCCGCCGGCCGGACGTCCTTGAGCATGAAGCCGCTCGCGCCCGCGCGCAGCGCGGCGTAGACGGAGTCGTCGACGTCGTAGGTCGTCAGCACGATGACGCGCGCCGCGCTGTTGCTCGCGACGATCCGGCGCGTCGCCTCGAGGCCGTCGACCTCGGGCATCCGCACGTCCATGAGGACGACGTCGGGGCGCAGCCGCTCGACGAGCGCCACCGCCTCGGCGCCGTCGCATGCCTCGCCGACGACCTCGATGTCGGCCTTCGCGTCGAGGATCATGCGAAAGCCGCTGCGGACCAGCGCTTGGTCGTCGGCGACGACGACGCGGATCATCGCGGGGCCTCCAGTGGCAGGCGCGCGTGCACGCAGAACCCGCCGCCGTCGGGCAGCGGCCCGCTCTCGAGCGTCCCGCCGAGCATGGCCGCGCGCTCGCGCATGCCGGCGATGCCGCGGCCGGCACCACGCGTGCCTGCGTCCGGGGCGCCGGCGCCGCGGCCGTCGTCGCAGATGACGAGGTCGAGGATCTCGCCCGTCGTGCGAATGGTGACGCCGGCGTGCGTCGCGGCGGCGTGGCGCAGCGTGTTGGTCAGCGCCTCCTGGACGATCCGGTAGGCGGAGAGGTCGACGCCGGCCGGCAGCGGGGTCTCGGGGAGGCCGTCGCGGTCGATCGTGACGTCGAGTCCGGCGGCGCGCATCGAGCCGGCCAGCTCGTCGAGACGGTCCAGGCCGGGCAGCGGGCGCAGCGCGTCGCCGCCGGCCTCGTCCTCGTCGGGCTGCACGGCGGCGAGCAGGCGGCGCAGCTCGCCGAGCGCCTCGCGGCCGGCGCCCTCGATCGAGCGCAGCGCCGCGCGCGCCTGGCCGGGGTGCTCGTCGAAGACGTCGTCGGCGGCGGCCGCCTGGATGACGATGACCGACACGCTGTGCGCGATCACGTCGTGCAGCTCGCGCGCGATCCGCGCGCGCTCCTCGGCGACGGCGCGCAGCGAGGCCTCGGCGACGGCCCGCCGCGAGGCCTCGCCGAGCACCCAGGCGACGAACGGGAAGACCATGACGAACGTCGCCTCCTCGTCCGACGCGGTGCGGAAGTTCAGCGCGGACAGCGCGACGAGGCCGGCGAGCCCGAGCAGCGAGGTGCGCGGCACGCGATTGGCGGCCAGCGTGAAGACCGCCACGAGGCCGGCGAACGGGATGACCCCGTCCGGCGCCACGGCCCAGATGACGAGCCCGCCCGCGAGTGCGATCGCGGTGACGGTCTGCGGGTGCGACCGGCGCCACCAGAGCGCGGCGCCCTGCACGACGGCCGCGAGCATCCCCACGATCCGCTCGGTCTCGGTGATGCCGGGGCTCTCGTCGACGGTGCCGAAGAGAACCAGCGCGACGAGGAACGGCAGGGCCACGTCGGCCGCCGTCTTGAGCCGGTTGCGCTCGCGGGTGCGCACGGCCGCAGTCTCGCCGATCGTGGCGCGGCCGCGACCGGCGCCGCTCGCGTGCCCGGGCCGGTCAGCTCCGGCCGGTCATCGCCTCCAGGACGCCGTCCGCGATCCGGCGCGGCCGCGGGCCGATGCCGAACACCTTCGCCGGGTCACCGCGCGGGTCGACCTCGAGCACCTTGGCGTCCTGGGCGACCGGCACCCCGTCGTGGGTGAGCCCGCGCACGATCCCGTCCAGCGGCGCGCGCAGCTCCTCGTCGCCGATCGTCGCGACGACCTCGCCCGCCCCCACGCGCTGGGAGATCTCGGCGCGGGTGCGCATGACGCCGCTGACCGGGGCGTAGACGAAGCGATCGCGGGCGTGGCCCGCGAAGCTGCGCGGCTCGCCGCCGAGCGCCTTCGTCGCGCCGTCACGCACGACCGCGCCGAGCTCGTCGCCCCACTGCGTCTCGATCGCGACGTCGACGGTCTCGCCCGCGACGAAGTTCGGCCCGAGGCCGATCGTCAGCGGCGCGAGGCCGCGCTGCGTCTCGGGCCGGGCGCGCTTGCGCATGCGCGCGTCGACGAGGACGTCGGGCAGCAGCGCCGCGAGCACGTCGCCGAGCTCCTCCGTCACGCTGACGAGGACCTCGTCGCGCCGGCCCGTCCCCAGCTCGCCAAGCTCGGCGCGCCGCGCGCGGATCCCGTCGAGCTCGCAGGCGCCGTCGAAGATCGCGTCGGCGAACGCCATCCCGCGCCGCGGCGCAGCCGGCAGGGCGACATCGTGGATGACCACCTCGTGACCGCTGCGCAGCAGCAGATGGGCGACGGCCGACCCGACGTCGCCGCTGCCGCGGATGAGCACGCGTGCCATCGCCGGACGGTACCCGGCCTACGCGGGCAGCCGCGCGGCGATGGCGCGCGCGAGCGCCTGTGCCGAGCCGGGCGCGTCGCCGAGGAACAACGACGGCTCGATCAGCTCGAGCTCGAGGATCGCGGGGGTGCCCGCGGCGTCGCGCAGGACGTCGACGCGGGCGTAGAGCAGCGGCCCGCCGAAGCGCTCGCTCGCCACGGCGACCGTGCGGTCGCCGAGCCCGACGACGTCGGCCGCGGGCGAGGCGACGACGCTCATCTTCTCGGCGCGGAAGCCGACCTCGACCGGCGGCAGGTCGAGCGCGAGCAGCGGCCCCTTGCGCATCGCGTGCGACAGCTCGCCCTCGATGTAGACGAGCGCGATCTCGCCCTCGTCGCCGTCGACGGCGTCGAGGTAGGGCTGCACGAGCACGTCGTCGCCGCCCGCATGCAGCCGCGCGACGAGCGCGGCGGCCTGGGGGTGACGCTCCTCGTCGAAGAGCTGCGCCCCGCGCGCACCCCCGGCGACCGACGGCTTGACCACGAAGCGGCCGGCCGGCGGCACGAACCGCGCCCCCGGCGGGAGCTGCTCGGTGACGATCGTGTTGATGCCGGCCTGAGCGAGCTCGCCGAGGTAGCGCTTGTCGG
Organism: uncultured Actinomycetes bacterium; assembly: GCA_963746165.1. Lineage (GTDB taxonomy): Bacteria > Actinomycetota > Thermoleophilia > Solirubrobacterales > Solirubrobacteraceae > CADCVQ01. Next base: position 195,672 of record CAVVAG010000021.1, read on the forward strand.
CGTTCCAGGCGACCACGTCCGGCGGGTTGAGCAGGCGCCGCGGTCCGACTGCTCGCGTCCAGCGCAGGAAGTCAGGCAGGGCGAACGTGTAGTCCCACGTCGCGCGCACGACGACGAGGTCGTACCGCGCCCAGCCGCCGGCCGGCGGCTCGTTCCACACGACAGGCTGCGCGCGGACACCGAGGTCGTGCAGCGCGTCGAGCAGCAGCCGGCCCTCCTCGTCCAGGCCGGGGAACTCGGCGCAGGTCGCGAGCGCGACCAGCGCCATCTAGTGCACCGTCCCCCAAGTCCCTTCGCCCTTGGATCGGGCGCTGATCACCGGCTGGCGGCGTCCTCGGAGCCTTACGTGCCAGGGGCACGCTGCGGCCCCTGCGTCCTGGCCAGCCGGCGCCAGCGACCGCCCAAGGGCAAACCGACGTACGGGACGATGCACTAGCCGACGAACTCGATGTCCACCGGCTCGCCGGCGCGCAGGACCTCGCAGTCCTCCGGCACCAGGGCGATGACGGGCAGGCCGAGCATCGAGGTGAGGATGTGCGAGCGCTGGTCGCCGTTGGGCGTCACGTGCCAGCCGTCGTCGTGCATCCTCGCGTGGCAGCGGATGACCGACGTGCGGCCGAGCGTCCCGATCAGGTCGGTGTCGGCGACGCCGCGCGCCGTCTGCAGCTCGAACGTGCGGCCGAGCATCGCGTGGATGGCGGGAACGACGAGAACGCGAAACGCCGTCAGCGCGGAGGCCGGGTTTCCGGGCAGCGCGAACGCGAGCTCGCCGGAAGGCGCGACGTAGAAGCAGACCTGGCCTCCGGGCTTGAGGCTGACGCGGCAGAAGACCCGCTCGGCGCCGAGCTGCTCGAGCGCCGGGCGCACGTGGTCGTGCGGGCCGACCGACACGCCGCCGACGGTGACGACGATGTCCGCGCCCTCGAGCGCGGCGTCGAGCGTCGCGACGGTCTCGGCGCGGTCGTCGCCGACGCGCACGCTCGTGAGGATCTCGGCCCCCGCCGCCCGCGTCGCCGCGCTCAGCGCCGGCGCGTTGCCGTCGCGGATCTGCCCCGGCTCGAGCTGCGGCCCGGGTGAGACGAGCTCGTCGCCGGTGCTGACCAGCGCGATCCGCGGGCGGCGCACGACCATCGGCCGCGCGATGTTCACGGCCGCGAGCGCGCCGATCTCCGCGGCGCCGAGCAGCGTGCCGGCGTGCAGGATCGTCTCGCCGGCCGGGATGTCCTCGCCGGCGTAGCGCACGTCGTTGCCGGCGGCGACCTCCTCGTTGACGATCACCGCGCCGTCCTCGACCTCGGTCAGCTCCTGGCGCACGACGGCATCGGCCCCTTCGGGCATCACGGCGCCGGTCGAGACCCGGATCGCGGTGCCGTGCGTCAGCGGGTCGCCGGCGAGCAGGCCGGCGCGCGCCTCGCCGATGATCTTCAGCGCGACAGGGCGCGTCGTTCGTGTCGGTCGCGATGACGGCGAAGCCGTCCATCCCGGAGGAGTGAAACGGCGGCAGGTCGTTGGGCGCGATCGCGTCCTGCGGCGAGCACCCGGCCGAGCGCCTCGTCGAGCGCGACCTGCTCGCCCTCCAGACGCGTGACCCGGTCGAGCACGAGCCGCCTGGCCTCCTCGATCGAGATCCGCTTCGCTTCGGTGGCGCCCATGGAGGCGGGACGGTATCGAAGCTCATGCCGTCGCGGCGCCATCAGCCGCGCGTCGTGGAGAGCAGGAACGCGACGAGGTCGTCGAGCTCCTCGGAGCTCATCCGCGAGCCGAAATCCTGCGGCATCTCGGTCGAAACGACTCGCTCGGGCCCGCCGGGTAGGGATCGACGATCTTCGCGCGCAGCATGGCGGCGTCGTAGTTGGGCAGGACCGTGTCGAGGTCCGGGCCGATCGACATGGCGCCGCCGCCCGCCGCGAGCCTGTGGCAGCCCCCGCAGCCCATCCGCGCGAACAGCGCGCGGCCCGCGGCCGGGCCGTCCAGCGGCTGCGGCCGGCGGCCGTCGCGCCCGGCGCCGGCGCTGCGGCCGCTCGTCTCCGCGCACCGGGCCGCCGAGCACGAGCAGCACCGCCGCCGCCGCGAGGAGGCCGGCCAGCCCGGCGCGGACCGGCCTCGCGCCCGCGCCCGCGTGCGCGCACGTCAGCCCCCGGCCACCGCCGCGGGCGCCGCGCGAGCGGCGCGAGCGCACCCGGCCGGGGAGGAGTACGAGCCCGGCCGCCGCGAGCGCCGCGAGCGCGGCGAGGCCGATGCGATCGAACGCCACCCCGCCGTCGTCGCCGGCACGGTCGCCGGCGACGGGTCCTGCTGCGCCGCCGCCGCCGGCGCCGATCTGCACGGGCGGGTACGGGTGGCGGGCCGTGAAGCCGTCGTCGACGACATAGCGCCACGTCCCCGCGCGCGGGAACGTCACCGACGCGCTGTACACGCCGGGCCGCCTGGTCGGCTTGGCCGCGAACGTGCGCGGCGTCTCGTCGTCGCCCGCGGTGATCGACACCGTCGGGTGGATGTTCTCCAGCGGGGTGCGCCCGTGCTGGAGCACCTCGAGCTCGACGTTCCATGGCGTCCCGGCCGCGAGGCCGTCGGGCGTCGAGCTGAGCCCGACCGTCGCCCAGCCGCCCGCGAGCGCGCCGGCGGGGAGCGCGAGGAGGCCGGTGATCGCAAGGAGCGCCGCTCTCGTATGGGTACGCATGCCAGTGCTACACCGCACGCCGCCGCGCGGTTCCCGGCGCAACGCCGGTGGCCGCCGATGCGTCACACTCAGAGCCGGACCATGATCGTCTACCACGGCACAACCGTCGACTGTCGCGAGGGCATCATCGCCGAGGGTCTGCGCCCGGGCACGTACGTCGCGCCGAACAAGGCGCTCTCGCAGGACTACGCCTACGACCGCGCGATCACGCTCGGCGCCGACGCCTGCGTCGTCTTCGAGCTCGACGTCCCCGACGCGATGATCGCGAAGGTCGAGGCCTGGTGGTGGACCGGCGAGCAGCTGCTGTTGCCGCTCGGCTGCCCGCCGTCGTGCATCGTCTCGATCGACGACGCCGACCCGCGCCCGTACCAGGCCGTCGAGCAGGACCCCAAGCCCGCCGCTTGACAGAAGCCGCCGCGGGGGCCACGATCCGCTGCGTGCCGATCTACGACTTTGCCTGCAGCAGCTGCGACGAGACCTTCGAAGAGCTCTGCCGCTCCGACGCACCATCACCGGCGTGCCCGAGCTGTGGCACCGAGACCAAGCGTCTGCTGTCGACGTTCCTGACGCCGAACATGGCCTCCGGCCAGCGCCGCTTCCAGCGCGACGTCGGTGCGGCGCTCGCCGACCAGGGCTGCTGTGGCGGAGGCGGCTGCGGTACCCACGCCGGTTAGGCACGCCGGTCCCATGAGGCCGGTGTCATGGCGGTAGACCTCCTCGAGCTGCGTCCCGAGTCGATCGAGGCCGCCGACGCCCGCGCGCTCGAGCTGCTCGCCGAGGGCCAGGCCGACGAGGCGGTCTCGCTGCTGAAGGGCATCGTCCACCGCGCTGTCACCAAGCACGGCGAGGAGAGCGAGCTCACCGGCATGGCGCAGTCGCGCCTGGCCGACATGCTGCGCCGCACGGGGGCGCCGGAGGCCGAGCAGCTCGGCGCGCTGACGGACGCGATCAAGGCCTTCTCGGCGTCGGTCGGCCCGACCGATCCGCAGACGACCTCCGCGTTCGGGCGCCTCGCGCACGTCGCGCTCGCCGCCCAGGCGGTGGAGATCGCCGTGACCGCCGGCATGCAGGCGATCGCGGGGCTGCAGGCCCGCGGCGAGGGCGAGACGCCGACCGCCGGCGGCATCTACGCCGCGCTGGCGATGGCGGCCGCCGCGCGTCGCTCGCCCGCGGCGCCGGGCGCCGCCGAGCGCGCCCTGCGCTTCACGGAGAGCGCCGGTGGCGACGACGCCGACCGCCGCCGCGCGCTCGCCGCCTGGCGCTCGCTCGGCCGCCCGCGCCGCGTCGCGATCGCCGAGGAGCTGACCCTCGTCGTCTTCGGCACGCCGGTGGCCGTCGTCGTCGAGCTCGACCACGTCGCGCCCGACGGCGCGCTGGACCAGCACAACCACGGCTTCGCCTCCGACGCGGTGCGCGCCCTGCGCGAGCGGATCGCGACGCCGCCGTTCGCGTGGCGCGCGTCGGCGGGGGCGTTCGAGATCGTCAGCCGCTCCGGCGACGGGGCGGCGGTCCGCTTCGACACGGACGTCGAGGTGCAGCTCGACGCCGGCCAGCTCGACGCCCTGCGGGCGGCGCTGGCCGAGGCGCTCGGCGGCAGCGGCGCCGCTGAGCAGCCCGGCCGCAACGACCCGTGCCCGTGCGGCTCGGGGCGCAAGTACAAGCGCTGCTGCGGCAGCTGAGCGCGCCCGCGTGATCGAGGTCACGCACTTCACCGATCCCGGCTGCCCGTGGGCGTACTCGGCGTGGCCGGCGCACACGACGCTGCGCTGGCGCTACGGCGAGGGGCTGCGCTGGACGCTCGTCGCGATCGGGCTGACCGAGGACCGCGCGCAGTACGCCGCCCGCGGCTATGACCCGGTCGACTCCGCGATGAACTGGCGCAGGACGTTCACGCGCTTCGGGATGCCGCTCGCGTTCACGCCGAAGGCCGATCTGAGCGCCACCTCGCCCGGCTGCCGCGCGGTCGTCGCGACCCGCCTCGACGCACCCGAGCTGGAGATCGCGGCCTTCCGCGCGCTGCAGACCGCGCAGTTCACGACGACCGGCCGGCTCGAGGAGCCGGACACGCTGCGCTCCGCGCTGAGCGCCGTCGCCGGCCTCGACGCCGACGCGATCGTGGCGCGCATCGACGATCGCGACGTCGTGGCCGCCTACGAAGCCGACCGCGCCCTGGCGCGCACCGCGGCGGGCTCGCCGACCGAGTTCCAGGGCCGCTCCGCGAACACCGACGGGGCCGTGCGCTACACCGCTCCCTCGCTCGTCTTCGCCGACGACGGGCGCAGCCTCGAGGCCGGCGGCTTTCAGCCGCTGGAGGCCTACGACGTCGTCGTCGCGAACCTCGACCCCACGCTGCCGCGCCGCGATCCGGCGACCGATCCGGTCGAGGTGCTCGCCGCCTTTCCCTATCCGCTCGCCTCGGCCGAGGTCGCGGCCGCGATGACGGCGCACCTCGGCGTCCCCGACCTGCTCGCCGCGGAGACCGCGCTCATCCGCGCGGTCGGCGCGGGCCGGCCGTGCGCACCGCCGCCGGCAACAGCTCGCTGTGGTCGCTCAGCCTGCCTGTGTCGGATTGACCCCGCATTGAGGGGTCAACTCGCCACAGGGCTCGCGGTCGCCTCCGCCGTCGGCGCGTCCGGCAGCGGCCTGAGGATCAGGTAGCCGGCCAGCGCCGCGCCGGCCAGCACGATGATCGCCAGGCGGCTGGCGTCGAACTTCGACATCCCGAGCTCGGTCGCGACGAGCACCGTCCCGCCCCACAGCACGAGCGGCCCGAAGCCCGAGGAGAGCTTGCCGACGAGCGCGTACAAGGCGAAGTCCTCGCCCCGGCGCTCCGGAGGAATGAGCCGCAGCAGGAACACCCGGTCGACCGCCGACAGCGAGCCGAGCGCGATCCCGATGAGCGGCCCGAGCACCCACAGCAGCGCGCTCGAGCCGGTGCCCGCGCCGACGACGAGCGCCGCGATCGTCATCGTCAGCGTGCCGAGGATCACCCGCTTGGGCCCGACCCGCTCGGCCAGCAGGCCGGCGCCGATCGCCCCGGCGAGCGCCGAGACCGTCGCGATCGCCAGCAGCAGGTTGATGTCGCCGCCGTCGAAGTCGCCGGTGCGCCGCGCGTAGACGGTCATGAACTGCAGCACGGTGGCGATCGCGTCGACGTAGAAGAAGCGCGCGAGGATGAGCCGGCCGTGCGGCGCACCGCGCGCGCGGCGCACGGTTGCGACGAGCTGGGCGAACGGACCGAGAGAAGAGCGCTCGGCCGGCACGTTGCGGTCGGGCTCGCGCTCGCGGACGAGGAGGAACAGCGGCAGGGCGAAGACGGCAAACAGCGCCGCACCCGGTACGAACGCGCGCTGCGCGTGGCCGTCGGTGGCGATCGCGCCGATGACCACCAGCGCGGTCAGGCTGCCGACGAAGCCGACGGCAACGCCGATCCCCGACACGCGCGCCCGGTGGCGCTCGGGCGCGACGGTGCCCAGCAGAGGGTGGTACTGCGAGTCGGCGGTGTTGAACGCGAACGTCGCCAACCCGCCCACGACGAGCGCGAGCAGGACCGACTCCACCACGCCGAGCAGCCCGGTCGCCGCAACGCAGACGAGCGTGAACACGATGAGTATCGGCTTGTGGCGCCCGCTGCGGTCGGCGAGCGCGCCGATCAACGGCAGCGCGACGATCAGCGCGAGCGAGACGGCGGCGACCATGAGGCCGACGTAGATGTCGGGCTGGCCCTGCTCCTCGATGATCCAGTCGTTGAAGTACCGGGTGACGACGACGAACGAGAAGATCGTGTTCGCGAAGTCGTAGAGCACCCAGCCGACGACGGGCGGGTTGAGCAGGCGCCGGCGGGGGTCGTCCTGCACGCGCGCAGGCTACGCGGTCGGCGCCGCGATCCATGGCCTCGCCGATGATGCCCATCGCGACGATCGATCAGCGGTTGAGCTCGTCGGCCTGCAGCCGCGCGTCCTCGCGCGCCAGGCGAAGCTCGCCGGCGAGCTCGATCGGATCCATGCCCGCCGGCAGCTCGCGAACCGTGCGCGCGTGCGGCACGCCGTCGCGCTTCAGCACGACGAGGAGCGAGCCGTCCGAGCGCGTGATCGTGTCGACCCGCCACGGCCCGCCGCGCCGGGCCCGCGCGGCCAGCCACGCGGTGAGCACGACGTAGACGAGCGTGGTGGCCGCGCCGATGCAGACGAGCGTGACGACGAGCCTCACTGCGCGCCGCCCACGATCGCGCTCAGGTTGCCGCCGAGCGCCTGCAGGCCCTTGGGCAGCGCGCGGATGCCGTCGATCCGCGCCTGAGCGGGGTTCTGGCGGTACGCACGGCGCGTCGCGTTGATCGCGCGGGCCTTCTGGTCTGCGGCGCGGCGCTCGCCGATCGCGGTCTCGACGACCTGCTGGGCCTGCAGGCGCTTCGTCGCGACGTCGGCGCGTGCCGCCGTCGCGGCGGTGATGCTCTCCTGGACCTCGTCGTCGAAGCGGACCTGGACGAGGCGGAACTGCACGTTCTCGAAGAACGGGCCGCCGAGCGTCGCCTTCAGGTCCGCCTCGAGGGTCGAGCCGATCTCGGCCTGCACCTTGCTCAGGTTCTGCGAGTTGTCGCGGTTGACGTCGAGCTTGCCGGTCGCGACGGCGGCGGAATCCTGGACGTACGCGCAGGTGTTGTTGAGCTCCACGCAGCGGTACCTGCCGATCGCCTCGCGCAGCGCGTTGTCGAGCACGGGCCGGAACTGGACGGAGAGGAACTTCGCCCAGCCCTCGGAGCCCTCGTAGGGATGGTGCCCGTCGAACGTCCGGACGCCGTACTTCGTGTAGAACGCCTTGACGACCGCGGGGTCGGTGTTGAAGGAGAACAGCGCCTGCCCCTCGATCCTGACCTGGACGGCGTCGGAGGTCGGCGTCTCGAAGAAGTCCAGGGTCTCGCCCTGCTCGCGGTGCGCCGGGTCGGGGGAGATGACGTAGTTGCGCTGCGTCGCGGGGAAGCAGCGCTGGCTGTTGAAGACGCCGATGAACGACACGCCGCCGGACGGCTGGCGCACCTCGGAGATCCCGCGGCCGTCGAGCGGCCCGCCCTCCTGCACGACGCAGACGTCGCTGGGCGCGACGGCCTTGAACGCGCCGAGCGCCACGATCGCGGCGAGGACGAGGATCACCCCGGCGCCGGCGGCGACGCCGCCGAGCTGCCGCGGTTCGAGGCGGCTGACTGCACCTGCTGCCCGGCTGAGCATGGCCGTGCCTTTCGGTCGTGGGACGAGGAGCTCTCGTCCCGGCACGATCGCGGGGCGCCGGCGATGCGGCTACGCGGCGGGGCAGGCTCCGAGGCGACGTCGTCGCGACCGCGCTTGGACATCGCGCGCCCGCACCGGACGGGGGCCCGACAGCGTGCCGACGCGGGCGTCCGTTCAGTCCAGCTCGATGCGCATGGCGCGCGCGAGCGTCCCGCCGAGCACGTGCTCGTCGTCGCCGAAGCGCACCGTCATCGGCCCGTCGAACGGCTGGCGCGCGCTGACGCTGCACGCGTCGCCGATCGCGATCCCGCGCTCGTCGAGGTAGCGCAGCATCTCCGGATCGGAGTCCGAGACGCGCACGAAGCGCCCGCCCGCGCCGACCGGCACGCTGTCGAGCGCTTCGGTGTGGCCCTCGTCGATGACGAGGTCGTGGTCGGGGATCGGGTCGCCGTGCGGGTCGTGGGTGGGATGGCCGAGCTTTGCGGCGATGCGCGACTCGAGGAACTCGGAGAGCACGTGCTCGAGCGCCTCGGCCTCCTCGTGGACCCGGTCCCACGGCACGTCGAGGTGCTCGGCGAGGTAGAGCTCGAGCAGGCGGTGGTGGCGGATCATCTCCAGCGCGAGGCGCTCCCCGGCGGGCGTGAGGCGCACGCCGTGGTAGGGCTCGTGGATCGCCAGGCCGCGCTCGGCGAGCTTCTTGACCATGGCCGACGCCGACGCCGGCGTGACGCCGCAGCGCTCGGCCAGCGCGTTCGTCGTCACGGCCGCGCCGTCGGCGCGCTGCTGCAGGGAGTAGATCGACTTCGCGTAGTCCTCGATCGCGTTGCTCTGGCCCGTGCCGTGTGCGGTCGCCATCAGTGCATTCCTAGCATCAGACGCTGACGAGCAGTCCGGTCGCGAACATGAGCGCCAGGCCGGCGAGCAGCCCGCCGACGACGCGCGGCTGCAGGCTGCGCTCGCCGTCCGCGCGCAGCGACGGCGCGAGCTGCACGACGACCTGGGCGATCGCGCCGGCGCCGGCGCCGAACAGGAACGCGGCGATCGAGTTGTTGAAGGCCGAAGCGCCGATCCACGCCCCCAGCACGGCGGGCGCGCCCGCGACGAGCCCGAGCAGCGCCAGCCGGCGCAGCGACGGCGGGATCGGCGGCGATCGGCGCGACGATCGCGAGTCCCTCCGTCGTGTTGTGCAGGGCGAAGCCGACGACGAGGAAGGCGCCGAGCGCGAGCGCCCCGGTCGTGTAGGCGGTCCCGATCGCCAGACCCTCGCCCAGGTTGTGCAGCCCGATGCCGACCGCGATGAGCAGCGCGAGCGTCGAGCCGGAGGCGCCCGCGGCAGCGCGCGCGCGGCGCCGCTGGGCCAGCCACGACCCCACGCCGGTCAAGGCGAGGTAGGCGAACGCCGCGCCGAGGAAGACGAGCGCGACCCCGCCGAACGCCTGCGACCCCTCCCCCGCGAGCTCGACGCCCTCGAGCGTCGCGTCGATCGCCAGGAACGCGAGCAGGCCGACCGTCAGCGCCATGACGACGCGCAGCCAGCTCGGCGGGATGCGCCGGATCCACGGCAGCCAGAGCATCCCGAGCGCGATCGGGATGACGCCGACGTAGATGCCGAGCAGCGCCATCAGGCCGAAGAAGCCGAGGTCGGCCTCCGGGGTCAGCACCGCGATCGGGATCTCGTGCTCGATCGTCCCGCCGCTGGAGGTCAGCAGCGACACCGAGTAGGCCTCGCCCTCGTTCCACGGGTGGTCGACGACGAGCGTCTCCGAGCTCAGGCGCCCGATCGGCTCCTCCGCGCCGCGAAAGTCCGAATAGGCGTCGTTGACGACGACCTGCGCGATCGACACCGCGTCGGGGCCGTCGTTGCGGACCGTGAGCTCGATCGCGCCCGGCACGAGCTTCGTGCGCTCGATCGCGAGCTCCTCGGCGGGCGGGCCGGTGCGCTCGCCGAGGCCCGGACCGCCGAGCGCGGAGAACGCGCCGACCGCCGCGATGATCAGCAGCAGCGGCACGAGGCCGAGCACCCACGACGGGATCCCCCGGCCGGCGGGCTCGTGCGTGACGCCGGCGGTCGGGTTGCCCGCTTCCATCAGGGCGAGACCTCGAAGAAGCCCATCCAGCCCAGCTCGGTGAACTCCGACTGGTGGGCGTGGAACATGTACCGGCCGGCGTTCGGGAAGCGCATCTCGAGGATCCCGCGCTGGCCCTGGCAGAGCATCACGGTGTCGGTGAACTCGCTCGGGTGCTTCGACGATCCCGTGGGGAAGTACTCAAAGAAGTTGCCGTGCAGGTGAAACGAGTTGATCAGGTCGTACTCGAGCACGTTGACCAGGTAGACCCGCACGAGCTCGCCCCGCTTGACGGCGATCGGCCTGTCGGCGTAGGCGAAGCCGATCGTGTTCGCCGCGTAGAGCTCGTTGGCGCGGTCGAAGTTCGTGTCGAAGCCGTTCATGACCATGACCATCTCGTCGGCCTTCTCGCGCGACCGCTTCGGATCGATGACCAGCGTCCCGTAGAGGCCCTTGGCGATGTGCTCGGCGAGCGGCCGGACATGGCAGTGGTACAGCTGCAACCCGAACGGCGCCGCGTCGAACTCGTAGACCGTGCGATCCCCGGGCGCGATCTCGCCGTCGCCGAGGCCGGCGACGCCGTCCATCGCCGCCGGGTGGATGCCGTGGAAGTGGATCGTGTGCGGATGGCGGCCGCCGTTGACGAACGTGATCCGCAGCCGGTCGCCCTCGGTCGCGCGCAGCGTCGGCCCCGGGATGCGCCCGTTGTAGGACCACGCGGTGAACCTCACGCCCGGCGCGATCTCGATCTCGTGCTCGGAGGCGATCAGCGTCCACTCGCGCAGCGTGCGCCCGTCGGCCATCCGGGTCGTCTTGCCGGTGTCGAAGTCGCGCAGGATCTCGTGGGGATCGAAGCCGTTGGCGCGATGGTCGACCTCGCCGCCGCGGAACGCCGCATGGCCGGAACCCCCGCTGCCGTGGGCGCCGGCCGCGGCGCCGCCGTGCTCGGCGGCCGCGGCGGCGGTGCCGTGCGAATGCGGGATCGCCGCGTGCAGGGCGGTGGCGCCCAGCCCGACGGCCGGAACGGCGCTCAGCAGGCGCCGGCGTGTGAGCCGCCTGCCCATCACGCGACGAGCGTGTCGTAGATGAGAAAGACGTTCAGCGAGACGATGACCGTCGCGATCGCGCTCGCCACGAGCGTCGTCGAGCGGCGGTTGACGAGGCTGCCCATGAGGTCGGCGCGGCGCGTGACGAGGATCAGCGGGATGAGCGCGAACGGGATCCCGAAGGAGAGGACGACCTGGGAGATGACGAGCGTGTCGGTCGTCGGCAGCCCGAGCGCGAGGACGACGAGCGCCGGCGTCATCGTCACCGCGCGGCGCAGGAACAGCGGGATCCGGCGGCGGATGAATCCCGCCATGACGACCTGGCCGGAGTACGTGCCGACGCTCGACGACGACAGACCCGAGGCCAGCAGCGCGACCGCGAACGCCAGCGCCGCGCCTCCGCCGACGAGCGTCGCGAGGCCGTCGTGCGCGCCCTCGATCGAGTCGACCTCGGTATGGCCCGTCGATGGAGGACCGCGACCGCGATGCAGAGCATCGCCAGGTTGATCAGCCCCGCCATCCCGAGCCCGAGGCCGCAGTCGATCTTCACCCAGCGCAGCAGCTCGCGGCGCTCGCCGTCGTCGGCCGGCTCGATGCGCCGCTGCGTGAGCGCCGAGTGCAGGTAGATGACGTGCGGCATGACCGTCGCGCCGATGATCCCCATCGCCAGCAGCAGCGCCTCCGAGCTTCCGAGGCTCGGCACGAGGCCACCGGCGATGCCCGCGGCGTCGTGGTTGCCGACCGCGACGAAGTCGTAGAGGAAGCCCAGCGCGACGAGGCCGAGCAATCCGATGATCGCGAGCTCGAAGCGCCGGTAGCCGCGCTGCTCGAGCGCGAGGATCGCGAACGCGACGACCGCCGTGATCAGCCCGGCGGGAAACAGGCCGATGCCGAAGAGCAGGTGCAGGCCGATCGCCGCGCCGACGAACTCGGCGAGGTCCGTGGCGATCGCGACGATCTCGGCCTGGACCCAGAGAAAGCCGTTGACGGAGCGCGGGAAGCTCTCGCGGCACAGCTCGGCGAGGTTGCGCCCGGACGCCAGCCCCGCCTTTGCCGAGAGGTACTGCACGAGCATCGCCATGAGGTTGGCCATGACGATCACCCAGACGAGCAGGTAGCCGAACTTCGCCCCCGCGGAGAAGTTCGTCGCGAAGTTGCCGGGATCGATGTAGGCGACCGCGGCCACGAACGCCGGCCCGAGCAGCGCCAGCCGACCGCGAACCGGCCCCCGACCGCGCGCGCGGCGCAGCGGGCTGAGGCCGGCCGGCAGGGCCTCGACCGGCAGCGGGGCGGCATCGGCGGCCGGCCGGGGCTGGAGCGTGGTCACGGACACACGCAGATTATGGCATAACGAAATTTTGGTTTCGCGCCTTCTTGAGCAACTGTTCGACGGACGGCAAGACGCGTCGATCTCGCCCCGGTCGAGGGCTTACCGGCCCTGGAGCTCGGGTAGCGGAGGGCATGTCGCGCCGGGTGGTTCGGCGCGTCACCCCACACGAGAGGAGATCCGACCCATGGATCGATCGGCCAGAGCGGTGCTCACCGGCATCGCCGTCACATTGGTGTGCGTCCCGTCGGCCAGCGCGGCCCCGAGCCCCCTGAAGGTCTCGGAGGACCTGCGCGAGGACGTCCGGGTCGCCGGCATCCGGGCGCACCTGCAGGCGCTGCAGAACATCGCGACGATGCACGGCGGCACGCGCGCATCCGGCACGGCGGGCTTCGACGCCTCCGCGAACTACGTCATGCGCCGCCTCAGGCGCGCCGGCCTCGACGTCCAGCAGCAGACGTTCATGTTCAAGAGCTTCGAGGAGCTGGCGCCGGCGGCGTTCGCGCGCATCTCCCCGAGTCCCCGCGCCTACGTCGAGCCGGATGACTTCGCGACGATGGAGTACTCGGGCTCGGGCGACGTGAATGCCGGGGTGACGGCCGTCGACGTCGTGCTGCCGCCGGGCGCCGCCGGCAGCTCGACCTCCGGCTGTGAGCCCGAGGACTTCGCGGCGTTCCCCCGCGGCGATGTCGCGCTCGTCCAGCGCGGGACATGCGACTTCGCGATCAAGGCGCAGAACGCACAGGCCGCGGGCGCCGTTGCCGTCCTCATCTTCAACGAGGGTCAGGAGGATCGCCAGGAGACCCTGCTCGGCACGCTCGGCGAGGACACGACGGCGACGATCCCCGTGATCGGCACGAGCTTCGCGGTCGGCAGCGAGCTCGCCGGCATGCCGGATGCGGTCGTGCACGTCGCGACCTCGACGAAGATCACCCCGACGACGACGTCGAACGTCATCGGCGACCTCGGGGCCAAGAACGCGCGCACGGCCGGCAAGACCGTGCTGCTGGGCGCACATCTGGACTCGGTTTCCGAGGGGCCGGGCATCAACGACAACGGCAGCGGCACCGCGACGATCCTCGAGATCGCGGAGGAGATGGCCGCCGGCAAGGACCCACGCAACCCCGTGCGCTTCGCCTTCTGGGGCGGCGAGGAGGCCGGCCTCATCGGATCGACGAGGTACGTCGAGTCGCTCAGCGAGGAGGAGGGCGCGAAGATCGGGCTCAACCTGAACTTCGACATGCTCGGCTCGCCGAACTTCATCCGCCTCGTCTACGACGGCGACGGGTCGGCGTTCGGCACCGCCGGACCGACCGGCTCGGATGAGATCGAGCACGTGTTCGAGGCCTACTTCGCCGCCAAGGGGCTGGCGTCGGATCCGACGGCCTTCGACGGCCGGTCGGACTACAAGCCGTTCATCGACGTCGGGATCCCCGCGGGCGGGCTGTTCTCCGGCGCCGAGGACGTCAAGACGCCGGAGGAGCAGGAGCGTTACGGCGGTGTGGCGGGCGAGCCGTATGACCGCTGCTACCACCAGGCGTGCGACACGCTGTCGAACGTCAACTGGGCGGGGCTGCGTCAGCTCTCCCAGGCCGCCGTCCATGCGACGGCGGTGTTCGCCGACCGCAGGGAGCCCCTCGGCGAGGCCCCGGCGACGGGCACCGGCCGCAGCGCGAGCAGGGCCGACCACGGCACGAGGCTGGGCCACCGGCACCAGCGCTGACGCCACGGCGGGAGGCGGACGTTCGCGCCGCCTCCCGCCCGCCGGCGCCGGCCCCGCGGGTCGATCGGCCGCAACCACGCCGCGTGAGGATCGGCGTTCCCTGACGCCGGCTCAACCGGGGAAAAGCCCCGCGCCGCCGGGGCAACCGCTAGCGTAAGAGCCATCTGTACTCAAGACGGGAGCACTCAATGACCAAGCAGGAGCTCGCACAGAAGGTGGCCTCGGACACCGGTCTCAGCGGTTCTGATGCAAAGGGCGCGGTTGACGCCACCTTTGACGCGATCGCCGCAGAGCTCGCCGGAGGTGGCGAGGTTGCGGTCGCAGGCTTCGGCAAGTTCAGCGTGAGCGAGCGTTCCGCCCGTGAGGGTCGTAACCCGGCCACCGGCGAGCCGATCCAGATCGCAGCCAGCAAGGCCGCCAAGTTCTCGGCGGCAGCGGCGCTCAAGAAGTCGCTCAACGGCTGAGCCATTCGCGGACCGGTCCGGCTCACGCCACCGGCCGCTCCAGATCCGACTTCCTCGGCCTCGGCGCGCCTCACGGCGTCCGGGGTCGACTGTCGTCAGGGCCTGGGCCGCAGCTCCTTGCGCACGACGAGCTTCAGCCCCGACCAGACGTCGTCGATCGCGCACACCTTCACGTCGACCAGGCCGCGGGGCAGCGCGAGCTCGCGCACGACGTCCTCGGTGATGTCGGTCGGCACCTTCGACGCCTGCTTCGGCCACGCGACCCAGATCATCCCGGCGGGCCGGAGCTTGGGCTGCAGGGTCTGCAGCCCCCGCGCGAGGGCGGCCCGCTCGGTGACGAACAGCATCGCCAGGTCGAGCCCGGCCGCCGGGCGCTTGAGGACCCGCACCCCGCCGGGCAGCGCGCCGACGAGGTCGGCGAAGCGCTCCGGCGCGTTGGCGTAGTACACGCGCATCTCGGGCGCGAAGCCGAGCTTGCGCACGAGCGGCGTGGCCGAGTAGCCGGCTCCGGGAGCGGGTGGCGGGCTCATGGCGTGAGCCTAGGCGGGCCGCTCGGCGCCAGGGCGGTGCCGGATGCGCGAGCCGTCCTCACCCCGCCCGCGCCGCGAGCTCCGCGATGAGCTTCGACACCCGGCCGCCCTGCCAGGCCAGCGGCGACGCGCCCTCCTCCTCGACGACGAACCGCGCCGCCGGCAGCAGCTCGGCGTAGAGCGACGCGAGCTCCAGCGGGTGGCCGGGATCGGCCTCGTCGCGCGAGCCGATGACGACGGCGGGGCACTCGATCTGCTCGAGCGCGTGCAGGTCGGCGAACGGCGCCGAACGCGGCACCTGGCGCAGCGCGTCGGCGACCGCGTCGAGCCGCTCGTGCACCGCCATCCGCTGGCGCAGCGCCCGTCCCACGCTCTCGCGCCATCGCTCGGGCATCCGCTGCACGCCGAAGGCCTCGGCGAAGCCCTCGATCCCGCCGCTGCGCAGCGCCTCGCCGAGCGCATCCCAGCGCGCCAGACGCGCCGGATCGTCGAACTCGACGGGGTCGAAGCCCGGGGTGATCACGGCGAGCGCCGCCACGCGCTCGGGCTGGTCGAGGGCGAGCCGCAGGCAGGTGTGCGCGCCCATCGAGACGCCGGCCAGCAGCGCCCGGTCGATCCCCGCCGCGTCGAGCACGCTCGCGAGGTCCCGCCCGAGCGCGCCGTAGTCGTAGGCGGCGGGGGGATCGGGCGGCGACGACGACCCGTGACCGCGCGCGTCGTAGGCGACGACGCGGTGGCCCGCCCGCTGCAGCGCGCTGGAGCCCATCACGACGTAGCGCCTCGCCGCGGTCAGGCCGTGCAGCAGCACGACCGGCAGTCCCTCCCCCGGGTCGTCCGACACGGCGAGGCGGACGCCCGCATCGCCATCGATCATGCGCTCGGCCACGCCCCCAGCCTGGCATGCCGGCTTGTCTACCCTTGGTGACATGACCGTGATCGATGTCGCAGAGGCGGATTTCGAGACCGAGGTCCTCCAGCGTTCGGCCCAGCTGCCGGTCGTCGTGGACTTCTGGGCTCCGTGGTGCGCGCCGTGCCGCCAGCTCGGGCCGGTGCTCGAGAAGGCCGCGGAGAAGCGCGAGGGCCAGGTCGTCCTCGTGAAGATCGACACCGACGAGAACCCGGGGATCGCGCAGCAGTTCGACATCCAGGGCATCCCCGCCGTGAAGGCGTTCGTCGACGGCGAGGTCGCCGCGGAGTTCGTCGGCGCACAGGGACCGACCCAGGTCGAGGCGTTCTTCGACGGCCTCGTCCCGACCGAGGCCAAGCAGCTGCTCGACGCCGGCGACGAGGCGTCGCTGCGCAAGGTCCTCGAGCTCGAGCCCGCCAACCCCGAGGCGAACCTCGAGCTCGCCCGGCTGCGCCACCGCGCCGGCGATCTCGACGAGGCGCTGGAGCGGCTGCGCAACTCCACCGGCACCTTCGCGGCCGACGGCCTCGCCGCGCGCATCGAGCTCGAGCAGCAGGACGGCGACGCTCCAGGGCGTGCCGCCGAGGCGTTCGCCGAGCTCGACGCGGGCAACACCGAAGCCGGCGCTCGACATCCTGCTCGAGGAGCTGGCCGCGGCCGACGAGAGCGACGAGAGCCGCGAGCGCCTGCGCAAGGTCATCGTCGGCGTCCTCGACGAGCTCGGCGTCGAGCACCCGCTCGCGCGCGAGTCGCGGCGGCGTCTGGCCGCCGCGCTCTACTAGATCCCGGCTACGCGGACTTCGCGGCGGAGGCCGCGTGGTCGCGCACGAGCTGCGCGCTGCGCTCGGGCTGCTCCCAGAAGAACATGTGGCCCGAGCCCTCGAGCAGCTCCAGGCGCGCGCCCGGGATGAGGCGGGCGATGAGCTCGCCGTTCTCGCTCTCCATCAGCCGATCGGCGGTCCCGTGGATGACGAGCGTGGGGGCGGTGATCTCGCCGAGGCGAGTCGCTCGTGTCGTGGCCGACGATCGCCGACAGCTGGGCCATCAGCACGGGGATCGGCGCGCGGTACTGGCCGGCGAGCTCGCTGTAGAGCTCATAGGCGCCCTCCCGCTCGCCGTACTCGGCGGCGATCATGACCTCGTAGCCGATGCGCAGCGTGCGCTCGTCGTCGCCGGACAGGACGGCCTCCGCGAGCATCCCGACGACCTCCATGTCGGTCATCTTCGCCTCGGGACCGCCCGGGAACGTGCAGCCCAGCGTCAGCGTCAGCACCCGCTCGGGCGCGGCGAGGACGATCTCCTGCGCCACCATCCCCCCCATCGAGATCCCGACGATGTGCGCCGCGTCGATCTCGAGCGCGTCGAGCAGCCCGAGCGCGTCCTGCGCGAGGTCGGCGATCGTCATCTCCCCCTCGAGCGGGCCGCTGCGGCCGGCGCCGCGGTTGTCGAAGAGGATGAGCTCGAAGCTGTCCTCGAGCCTGCCGAGGAAGTCCTCGCCCCAGTGCAGGCTGTTGCCGCCGAGACCCTGGATGAGCAGCATCGGCTCGCCCGTCCCCCGGCGCTCGTAGTACAGGTCGTTTCCGGCGATGTCGATGTTCGGCACGGACGGAACGCTACAACGGCAACGCGAGCTGGTCGGCGTCGCCCGGCGCCGCCGCATGTTCGAACGATGCGACCCGGACGCCCAGCAGCCGCACCGGCGCCCCCGGCGCGTACTCGCGCAGCAGCTCGAGCGCGACGCCGGACACGACGGCGGGGTCGTTCGTCGCCTCCGCGATCGTGCGCGCACGCGTGACGGTGGTGAAGTCCGAGAGGCGCACCTTGATCGCGACGTTGCGCCCGCGGCGATCCTGCCTGGCCAGCCGCTCGCAGAGCTGGCGCGCGAGGTCGGTCAGGATCTCCTCGAGCTGCGCGGCATCGGAGATGTCGAAGTCGAACGTCGTCTCGCGCGACTCGGACACGGCGATGCGCACGGGCGTCAACCGGGCGGACGCCTCGAAGCGCGCGCGCCGCTGCAGGTCGGGCCCGTGGTTGGCGCCGAACCGGCCCACGAGCACGTCGACCGGCGTCGCGGCGAGCGCGCGCAGCGTCGTGATCCCCATCTCCTCCAGCCGCGCCGCGGTCTTGGGCCCGATCCCGGGAACGAGCCCCGGCGGATGGCCGCCGAAGCGCGCGCAGGCCTGCTCGCGCGTCAGGCACACGAAGCCGCGCGGCTTCTCGGCGTCGGAGGCGACCTTCGCGACGAGCCGGTTGGGGCCGATGCCGATCGAGCAGTCCAGGCCGGTCGCCGCGTTGATGTCGCTCACGAGGCGGCGCATCGCGGCGCGCGGGGCGACGAGGTCGGCGAGGTCGAGGTAGGCCTCGTCCAGCCCCACGACCTCGACGCGGTCGACCGCGCGCCGCACCAGCGCCATCACGTCGGCCGAGGCCGCGCGGTAGGCGTCGAAGTCCGGCGCGACGAGCACCGCGTCCGGGCACAGACGCCGCGCGCGCGAGGTCGGCATCGCCGAGCCGACGCCGTAGCGGCGGGCCTCGTAGGACGCCGTCGTGACGACCGCGCGCGGTCCGCTGCCCGACACGATCACGGGCAGGCCGCGCAGCTCCGGGCGGCGCAGCAGCTCGACGCCGGCGTAGAACGCGTCGATGTCGAGATGCGCGATCGGAGCCATTGGACCGCTGCACACAATGCCGACCCGACCGGACCGGTGTCGTGGGAAGTGCGACAATCACCGCATCGCCCACGGTCACCGCATCTCGGCACTCGACGCGTCGTTCCTGCACCTCGAGAAGGCCGGGGCGCGTCTGCACGTGGCGTCCATCACCGTCTTCGACGGACCGGCGCCGCCCTACGACGAGCTGCGCGAGCTGATCGAGTCGCGCCTGCACCTCGTCCCGCGCTTCCGCCAGCGCCTCGCCGACGTCCCGCTCGACCAGGGCCGGCCGGTCTGGGTCGACGATCCGCACTTCAACCTGCGCTACCACCTGCGCCACGCCGGCCTGCCGGCGCCGGGCAGCGAGGAGCAGCTGAAGAACCTCGCGGGCCGGTTGTTCGCCCAGCGACTGGACCGCACGAAGCCGCTGTGGGAGCTCTCGCTCGTCGACGGGCTCGAGGGCGACCGCTTCGCGCTCGTCGCCAAGAGCCACCATGCGCTCGTCGACGGCATCGAGGCCCTCGACATCACGACCGTGCTGTTCGACGCGCAAGCCTCCCGCGCGCCGGCGCGGTCCGTCCCGCCCGCGCGCTGGACGCCGCGGCCGCTGCCGAGCAACGCCCAGCTCCTCACCGATGCGCTCTTCGAGCGCGTGACGCATCCCGGCGAGCTCGCGCGCAGCGCCCGCGCGGTCGTGCGCACGCCACGACGCCTTCTGCAGGGCGCGCGCGACGGGCTGCAGGCGATGGGCGCCCTCGGGTTCGCGGGGATGCGACCGGCGCCCCCGACACCCCTGAACGTGAAGGTCGGCCCCCACCGCCGCTACACCTGGGTCGACGCCGAGCTCAGCGCCCTGCAGCGCGTCAAGGACTCGCTCGGGGGCACCGTCAACGACGCCGTGCTCGCCGTCGTCGCGGGCGCGCTCGGGCGCTTCCTGCGTCACCGCGGCGTCGACACGGAGGGGCTGCAGCTGCGCGCGCTCGTCCCGATCCTCGTGCGCGGGGAGGGCCACGGCCGGGCGCTCGGCAGCGAGGTCGCCCCGCTGTGGGTCTCGCTGCCGGTCGGCATCGAGGACCCGGTCCGCCAGCACGCGGCGATCCGCGACGCGACCGCCGAGCTGCGCGACGGGCAGGAGGCGATCGGCGCGCGCGCGCTGACCGAGCTGGCCGGATTCGCGCCGCCGACGATCATGAGCCAGGCCGCGCGGCTGCAGCAGCGCCAGCGCTTCTTCAACCTCGTCATCACGAACGTCCCGGGGCCGCAGCAGCCGCTGTACCTGCTCGGCCGCCGGCTGCGCGCGCTGTACCCGGTCGTGCCGCTCGCCGGCAACCAGGCGCTCGGGGTCGCGGTCACGAGCTACGACGGGCGCCTCGGCTTCGGGCTGCTGGGCGACTACGACGCGCTCGCCGACCTCGACACGCTCGCGGACATGTTGCGCACGTCGATGGACGCGCTCGCCGACGGCGCATCGGTCCCGCGGCGCGCCGCCCGCGGGCGCCGTGCGACGCGCACGGGCACCGGCACGCCCGCGACGCGCCGACCGACCGCCGGACGGGCTCGCTGATGGCCGGCAGGGCGCTCTCCGTCGTCGCCACCATCGTCCTGACCGTGCTGCTCGTGGCGGGCGCGGCCGCGTTCTTCGTCTCGCGCGACGACGCGACGGTTCCTCGCGCGCGAGAGTCCGGCCCCGGCGTCGCGCGCCCGGCCGGCGCCGAGCCTGCCGTGCGCCCGGGCAACGTCGTCCTGCTGCACAGCGACGAGCGCCTGACGTCGCAGCTGCGCGAGCTCGCCGAGCGCACGGCCGGCCCGCCGGACGAGGCGCTGCAGGCGGCCGGCCAAGCCGTGCTCGTGCGCCGGCGCCCCAACCTCGACGTGCCGGTGACCGCCGTGACCGCCCGGCGCATGGTCGAGGCGTCGGGGCCCGACGATCCCGCGCTCGAGGCGTTCATCGAGTACTGGCTGGGCCGCACCGGGTAGCGCAGCACCATGCGCCGCCACCGCCACCACCCACGCCCGTGACCGCCAAGCCGCTGCGCATCGCGCTCGCGCAGACGAACTCGGTCGTCGGCGACATCGCCGGCAACGAGCGCGCGATCGCCGCCGCCGTGGTGGCCGCCCGCGACGCGGGCGCCCAGCTCGTGGTCTTCCCCGAGCTCGCGCTGACCGGCTACCCGCCCGAGGATCTGCTGCTCAAGGAGCACTTCCTCGCCGACACCCGCGCCGCGCTGGAGCGCCTCGCCGCGGAGACGACCGGCATCGTCGCGATCGTCGGCTACCCCGAGCGCGCCGAGGACGTCCACAACTCCGCCGCCATCCTCGCCGACGGCAGGGTCCACGCGAGCTATCGCAAGCAGCACCTGCCCAACTACGGCGTCTTCGACGAGCTGCGCTACTTCCAGCCGGGCCAGCGCGGCGCGACGATCGAGGTCGACGGGGTCACCGTCGGCCTGACGATCTGCGAGGACATCTGGCAACCCGGGCCGCCGCTGTCCGACGAGGCCCTGTCCGGCGCGCGGGTGATCGTCAACCTGTCGGCGTCGCCCTACGCCGCGGGGAAGGGCGCGCGGCGCGAGCAGATGCTCCAGCAGCGCGCCCGCGACGAGCTCTGCGCCGTCGCGTTCTGCGGGCTGGTCGGCGGGCAGGACGAGCTCGTCTTCGACGGCTACTCGCTCGTCGTCGACCACGAGGGCACCGTCATCGCGCGGGCGCCGCAGTTCGAGGAGGCGCTGCTGATCGCGGAGGTCGATCCCGTGACCGTCGGCTCGGCGCGCCTGCGCGACACCCGCCGCCGCGCGCCCGCCGCGCACGCCCACGACAGCGTCGACCGGCTGGGATCGTTCACGGTCCATGGCGACGGCGACCGGGCGCCCGCGCCGACCACCGCTCCGTCGCCCGCGCTCGCGCCGCAGCTCGACGTCGTGGAGGAGGTCTACGGGGCGCTCCTGCTCGGCACCCGCGACTACGCCCGCAAGAACGGCTTCGAGCGCGTGGTGCTGGGCCTGAGCGGCGGGATCGACTCCACGCTCGTGGCGCTCATCGCCGTCGACGCGCTCGGGCCCGCCTGCGTGACCTGCGTGACGATGCCCTCGCCCTACTCCTCGACGGGGACCCGCAGCGACGCCGAGCGGCTCGCGGAGAACCTCGGGGTCGAGCTGCTGACGATCCCGATCGCGCCGATGATGGAGGCCTTCGACGACGCGCTGGCTCCCGTCTTCGAGGGCCGCGAGACCGATCTCACCGAGGAGAACCTGCAGGCGCGCATCCGCGGCAACCTGCTGATGGCGCTGTCGAACAAGTTCGGCTGGCTCGTGCTCACGACCGGCAACAAGTCCGAGATGTCGGTCGGCTACTCGACGCTCTACGGCGACAGCGCGGGCGGCTTCGCCGTGATCAAGGACGTCCCGAAGCAGCTCGTCTACCGCCTCACGCGCCATCGCGACGAGCGCGCCGGCGGCGGGCTCGTGCCGCCGGAGCTCTTCACGCGCGCGCCGTCGGCGGAGCTGCGCCCCGACCAGCGCGACGAGGACTCGCTGCCGCCCTACGAGATCCTCGACGCGATCCTCGAGGGCTACGTCGAGCACGACCTCGGCCGCGAGCAGCTGATCGCCCGCGGGCTGCCGGCCGCCGACGTCGAGCGCGTCATCGGCCTCGTCGACGTCGCCGAGTACAAGCGCCGCCAGCAGCCGCCGGGCATCAAGGTCACCTCGCGCGCCTTCGGCCGCGACCGCCGCGTGCCGATCACCAACCGCTACGGCGGCTGACCCGCCGCCACATCAGCCCGGCATCGGCCGGACGGCGATCGTCATCCGCGTCAGCGCGCACAGGCGGCCGGCGTCGTCGGTGATCTCGACGTCCCACACCCAGGTCGTGCGCCCGCGATGGCGGCGCAGCGCGCGGGCATGGATCGTCCCGTCGACGATCGGCCGCAGAAACGACGTCTGGTTGGAGGAGCCCATCGCCGCGTTGCCCTGCGCAATGACCACGACAGCCGTGCCGAGGGAGGCCAGCGTCTCCGCGATCGAGGCGAGCACGCCGCCGTGGACGAGGCCGAACGGCTGGCGCAGCTCGTCGCGCACGGCGACCTGCGCGAGGACGAGATCGTCGGTGACCTCGAGCACCTCGAGCCCGTAGAGGGCGTCGAAGCCCCGGGGCTCGGCGAAGCGCGGATCGTCGCGCAGGGGATCGCTGCTGCTCACGCTCTTCGGAGACTATTCACTCACCGATGCGGATCGCCGTGCCGGCTCGCTAGGGTGCGCCCTGCATGGCCACCCTCGAGAGCCTCACCGACGAGCAGCGCGCCGTCCTGCAGCTGCTGCTGCGCCAGGACAAGTCCTACGAGGACCTGGCGACCGTGCTGAGGTCCGATCGTCGACGCCGTGCGCGCCCGTGCCCGCGGCGCCGTCTCGGCGCTCGCGCCGGACATCGTGCGGATCAGCGCGGACCGCCGTGGGGAGATCGCCGACTACCTGCTCGGCCAGCAGTCCGCATCGCGGCGCGCGGCCACGCGCGAGTACCTCGAGGGATCCGCGGCCGGCCGTGCGTGGGCCCGCAGCGTCGCCGGCGCGCTGAACCCGATCGCCAACGGCGAGCTGCCCGACATCCCCGCCGAGCGCGAGGAGGTCGCCGAGGCCTTCGACGCGCTCGACGCCCGCGCCTCACGCCAGGTCGAGGTCAAGAAGAGCTCGCAGCTCGGCAGCCGCCTGATCGCCGCCGGCATCGGCGTCGTCCTGGCGATCGTGATCATCCTCGCGCTCAGCCTCGGCGGCGGCGACGATCCCGAGGCGACGGCCACGACGGGCACGCCGACCTCCACCTCCTCCACCCAGGCGACGACGCCGACCGGCGACGTCTTCGAGATCAAGGCGCAGGGCACCCTGCGCCCGCCGGGCAACAGCGACTCCGACGCTCGCGGCGAGGTCGCGATCGTCCACTTCCCCGACAACGACCAGTACCGCCTCGCCTTCCAGGCCGAGAAGCTGCCGCCGAGCAGCACGCGCGGCTCGGCGTACGGCGTCTGGCTGTACAGCTCGCCGACCGAGCAGCAGTTCCTCGGCTTCCCGGACACCGTCGTCGGCGCCGACGGCAAGCTGGAGACCGTGAGCGACCTGCGACCCGACACACCGACCTACCGCGAGGTCCTGCTCACCCGCGAGACCGCCGAGAGCCCGAAGAAGCCCGGCACGATCGTCCTGCGCGGGCGCATGATCACCGCAGCGGCACAGACCGGCGGCGGGACCGCGACGACGCCCGGCGCCACCGGCGGCGTCGCGCCGACGACGACCACGCCCTAGGACGACCTCGCGCCCGGCGAGGGCGGCTTGACGGTCCCGGGGGGCGGGGCGAGACTGCGGTGCCCGGATGCGCATCTTCCTGAGCTACCGTCGCGACGACGCCGCGGGCCACGCGGGGCGGCTGTACGACACGCTCGCCGATCGCTTCGGCGCCGAGCGGGTCTTCATCGACGTCGACGACATCTCGCTCGGATCGCGCTTCGGCGATGCCATCTCGGACGCGGTGGCGTCGTGCGACGTCCTGATCGCGCTGATCGGGCGCAGCTGGCTGGACGCCGCAGACGCCGACGGGCAGCGGCGCCTCATGGACCCCGACGACCACCTGCGCCGCGAGATCGAGGCGGCCATGGCCCGCGAGGTGATCGTCGTGCCCGCGTGCGTGCAGGGCGCCGCGATCCCCCGCAAGGAGGACCTGCCGGCGACGCTGGCGCCGCTCGCCGAGCGGCAGGGGATCGAGCTGCGCGACACGGCGTGGCAGGACGACGTGACCCGGCTGATCCGGCGGCTCGGGGCCGGCGGCGGCGCGCCGGCGGCCGCGACCGCGCCCGAGCGGCCGGCCCCCGACGCGACCACCCCCGCCGCTGACCGGCGTCGCGGCCGGGCCCGCCGGCTGATCGCGGCCCTGGCGGTCGCCGCCTCGCGCTCGTGGTGGCCCTCGTCGCGTGGCCGACCGGGCCCGAGGACGAAGCCCGGCCCGGCAACGCGGCGGAGCGCCGGCTGCTCACGATGGTGCCCGCGATCACCCGGCCCAGCTGCGACCGGCAGACGCCCGAGGAGGGAACGGAGGCGCAGCTGGACTGCGGCGTCGGATCGACGCTCTCGGCCAGCTATCGCCTGTTCGCCGACGGGCCGATCGCCGACGGGTGGTACACGCAGACGCGCTCGGCGGAGGGGCTCAGCCGCACGCGGGGCCCGTGCACGGCCAACGACTTTCGCGGAGAGGCCGAGTATCGCGTCGCCGGGTCGAAGGCCGGCCGGTACTTCTGCGGCCTGAACTCCGAGCGCTTTCCCCTCCTCGTGGCGAGAGCCGATCGTACGAGCGTCGGGTTGATCGCCCAGGGCTACCACGACACCGGCCGGCCGGGGGTGCAGAACATGCTCTCGCTGTGGGAGTGCTGCATCCGCGTCCGGCCCTGAGCGCCGCGCGGCCGCTGCGGAGCGCGCGCTCGCGCCGCCGTCAGCGCACGAAGAGGGCCTGGAGCCCGTCGAGCGCGTCGTCGAGCTGCCGGCGCCCCGCGCGGCGGACCATGACGCCGCCGAGCAGCCCGAGGCCGCGCAGGCGCTGCGCGAGCGTGATCCCCACGCGCGTCGCCGCGTCGCCCCCGGGCTCGAGCCGGACCTCGATCGCCGATGCCGCCAGGATCCGCTCGAACGGCGTGTTGACGAGCTCCTGCTCCCAGCGCCGCAGGCCCGGCGCCACCGACTCGACCACGCGAAAGTCGGCCCGCACCGGCACGCCCTTGGCCGTCGTCAGCACCTGCGTGAACGCGTCGCCGTCGACGCCCTCCACGCGCGTCACCCGCGGCCACCAGCGCGGCAGATGGTGGGCGTCGCCGACGATCGCCCAGATCTCCTCGGGCGTCGCGCGCAGCGTCCGCGAGCGGCGCACCGTCGGCACGCGGGCTCAGGGCCTCGTCTGCGCCACGAGGCGAGCCACGGCTACTCCTCGTCGTAGCGGATGAGGGCGCGGGCGTCGTAGCCCGCGAGCGCCTCGCGGCCCGGCAGGAACGCCAGCTCGATGAGAAACGCGCAGCCGACGACCTCGCCGCCGAGCCGCTCGGCGAGCGAGCACAGCGCCGCCGCGGTGCCGCCGGTGGCGAGCAGGTCGTCGTGGACGAGCACGCGACTGCCGGGCGCGATCGCGTCCGCATGCAGCTCCAGGACGCTCACGCCGTACTCCAGCGCGTACTCCGTGCGGATCGTGTCGTGCGGCAGCGCCCCGGGCTTGCGCGCGAGGACGAAGCCCGCGCCGAGCTCGCGAGCGAGCGCCGGTCCGAAGAGGAAGCCGCGCGCCTCGGCGCCGATGATCACGTCGGGACGCAGGTCGCGCGTGAGCTCGGTCAGCGCCTCCACCGCGTCGTTGAGGCCCGCGGGATCGGCGAGCAGCGGCGTGATGTCGCGAAACACGATCCCCGGCTTGGGGAAGTCGGCAATCGAGCGGATCAGGCTCGCCAGCGAGCCGTTGGAGGTCATGTCATCGCCCCTAGCCGGCGATCTTGCGCAGGTCGCGGATGAGCAGCAGGTGCTTGAGGTGCGTCGCCACCGCGGCGAGGTTCTCCAGCGCCTCGAGCGCCTCCTTGCGGCGCTCGGGATTGCGCGAGCGCAGGGCCGGCGCGAGGATCTGCTGCAGCAGCGCGGCCTCGCGATCGGCAGACGAGCGGAAGACGCGCAGGTTGCGCCCGCCGACGCCGTAGCGCGCGAGCTCGGTGACGGCGCCGATGATCTCGCGCTCGGTCTCGTCGTAGTAGTGCTTGCCGGCGCGCAGCTCGCTCTTGATGACGCCGTAGTCCTCGAGCTCGCGCACGAGCGCGGGGTCGGCGCGCGTCTCCTCGAGCACGTCCTCCAGCGCATACATCGCGCCGCCGTCGGTGACCGACACGCTCGCGCGGCGCTTGCGCTTGCTCGCCATCGCCGACTGGCTGCCCTCGGGCGTGCCGACCTTGCCGTCGCCGTCGCTCGCGCGGCCGGAGGCAAGCTCCTGGCGGATGACCCGCAGCGGCAGGAACTCGTCGCGCTGCAGGCGCAGGATCGTGCGCAGGCGGACCATGTCCGACGGCGAGTACAGGCGATAGCCGCCGGCCGTGCGCCGCGGGTTGAGCAGCTTCTGATCCTCGAGGTAGCGGATCTTCGAGATCGAGATGTCCGGGAACTCCTGCGCGAGCCCCTTGCAGACGACGCCGATCGTCATCCCCTTCTGCGGGCGGCTCTCGTCGCCCGGCGGCGGCACGGCGGCGGACTGCTTGTCGGGGGGGTTCGTCGTGGCCATCAGTCGATCACTAGCGCGACAGGAACGTGAGCTTGTACTTGCCGACCTGCAGCTCGTCGCCGTCCTCGAGGCGGTGCGTCTCGATGCGGTGGCGGTTGACGTAGGTCCCGTTGAGCGAGCCGAGGTCGTCGAGGTGCCAGGCGCCGCCGCGGCGGACGATCAGGGCGTGATCGCGCGACACCGTCACGTCGTCGAGGAAGACCGCGCTGTCGGGACGCCGGCCGATCGGCATCCGCTCCCCCGCGAGCGGGAAGCTCTCCCCCACGCGGCCGCCGCCGGCGCGGATGACGAGCGCGGCCCCGCTGGCGACGACGTCCTCGAGCTCGACCGGGATCAGCTCACCGGTCTCGTCGATCCGGTAGGTCGCCGTGACGGGATCGGTCGGCGGCGCCTCCGGCGTGCCGATGAACGCTCCGCACTTCTGGCAGTAGTTGGCCCCCTCGGCGTTGAGGAACCCGCACTCGGGGCAGTGATGCGCCATCAGTCCGCGTCGACGAACAGGCTGCCGAGCTTCGGGCTCATCTGCGCTCCCTACTCCTGCGTCGTGCGCCCCGCGAGGATGTCCGTCAGCCGCTGGACATCGGCTCCGGAGATCACGTCCTCGCCGGTTTCGTGCTTCTTGCGCAGCCGGTTGACGAGCTCGGCTCGCAGGATGTCGATCTTGCCGTGCAGGATGCGGCGGCGGTAGGAGACCTCGACCTCCTCGTCGGTGAGCTGCTGGATGAGATCCTTCAGCTCCTGGTCGGCGAGCGAGCCAAGATCGGGAAACGTGTCCATCAAGAGAGTCTCCTACGTCAAAGGGATGCGGCGGGGGCGGGTCGGGCGAGCATACCAGCGGAGGTCTTGCCTTCAAGCTGAGCTTGAGACTCGCGGACGATCGTCGGAGGATGCGGACAGCGTCATTGGACGGGCCAAAGCTGAACCGGTACCCTTGGCGTTCGCTGTCTTAGGTCGCCCTAATCTCATGTCCACGACGCCGCCGATGCCGAACCTCCCGAACGCGCCGATCGCGGCGCTCGCCGACCTCGCGGGCTGCGAGGACTGCCTGCTCGTGCCCGGCTCCCTGCAGCGTGTGCGCCGGATGCAGACGCTGCGCGAGCAGGGCTGGAGCCTCGACGAGATCGCGCTGCGCTTCGGCGTCTCCCGCGAGCGCGTGCGCCAGATCATGCGCGCGCACGGCGGGCCCGCGCCCGAGGACATCGCCGAGGCCCGCCGCCGCCGCGCGGAGGCGCAGGCCGAGGCGCGCATCGACGAGCTGCTGGAGCGCTGGCGAGCGGGGGAGGCGCCGCGGATCGCGGCCAGCGAGCTCGGCCTGCAGGCCGCCGCCTGCCGCAGCACGATCGAGCGCTTCGCCACCGACGCCGACCGCGCGGCACGCAAGGCCAGCATGGCCGGCGCGCGCTGGACGCAGACGTACTCCGACCGCGACATCATCCTCGCGCTCGTCTCCGTGGCCACGCATGTCGGGCGGGTGCCCAGCGCCAAGGAGTACGCCCTCCACGCCCGCGAGCTGAACTACCCGAGCCTGCCGACCGTGCTCAACCGGATGGGCGGCTGGACCCACGCGCTGCGCGCCACCGGCATGGCCCCGCTGACCACCCCGTCGAGGACCCGCAAGCGCCGCTGGACCGAAGCCGCCTGCTGGGACGCGCTGCGCGCGGTGGTCGAGGAGCTCGGCGAGATGCCGACGGTGCTCGCCTACGAGCGCCACGCGGCGCAGCGACCCGAGCTGCCCTCGTCGGCCACGCTGCGCAACCGGCTCGGTCGCTGGAGCTCGATCACGACGCAGCTGGCCGTGCAGGCGCCGCTGATGGCACAGGCACGCGAGTCCTCAGGCGCCCGCGTCGCGCGCAGCGCGTAGCTGCGCGAGCCCGTCGCGCACGTACAGCACGACCGCGTACCACGCGAGCGCCAGCCCGATGTAGAGCAGCACCTCGGCCAGCGTCGCCAGCGCGACGAGGGCGAAGAAGATCGCCGACATCGTCGGCCACACCGCGGCGCGGCCGGGCCAGTTGATGTGCATCTCGTAGCCGGCGCGCAGCGCGAGGTTGCCGGCGACGAGCAGCAGGACCTCGCGGGCCACGAGCACGGCGATCGCCCAGCGCGGCAGCAGCTCGAAGTGCCAGCAGACGACGAGCCCGGACACGACGAGCAGGCGGTCGACGAACGGATCGAGCAGCGCGCCGAAGCGGCTGTACTGACCGGTCAGGCGCGCAGCGATGCCGTCGAAGTAGTCGCTCCACGAGATGACGGCGAAGATGACCGCGGGCCACGCGTCGGTGCCGCTCTCGGAGCTGAGCGCGAGCACGAGGAAGACCGGGATCATCGCCAGCCGCACGAAGCCGATCGCGTTGGGGATCGTCGCGACGTTCCAGGGCTGACCGCGCAGCGTCTGCGGCGGCGGCGGCCCGGATCGATCCAGTCCCGCCAGCCGGCGGAACGTCAGGCGCGCCTTCTCGGCGGCCTGCCCGAGCGCGGTCGCGTCGGGATCGGGCGCGGACGGCTCGCGCCGCGCGCGGTCTACGGGAGCGTCCGCCACAGCTCGGCCACGGCCTCGGCGGCCTGTGCCAGCGGGATGCCGCCCTCGACGTCCTCGAGGCCGCGCCGGCGCTGCGCCTCGGCGCGTCCCTCCTGCAGCGAGCGCCGCCCGACCGTCAGCCGCAGCGGGCATCCCAGCAGCTCGGCGTCGGCGAACTTCGCGCCGGGGCCGAGGTCGCGGTCGTCGAGCAGCACGTCCAGGCCCGCGGTGCGCAGCTCGCGATACAGGCCCTCCGCCGCGGCCAGCTCGTCGCTGCCGGGCTTGCCGAGCGCGACGACCTCGACGTCCCAGGGCGCCAGCGCGCGGGGCCAGGCGATGCCCTTGTCGTCGGCGAACTGCTCGACCGCGGCCGCCACGATCCGTGCCGGCCCGATCCCGTAGGAGCCCATGACGATCGGTCGTTCCCGGCCCTCGACGTCGAGGTACGTGGCGCCCAGCGGCGCCGAGTACGTCGTCCCGAGCTGAAAGATGTTGCCCACCTCGATGGCCGCCTGGATCGTGATCGGATGGCCGGCCACGGTGTCCCCCGCCTCGACCTTGCGCACGTCGACGCGCTCGAACGCGAAGTGGCGTCCCGGCTCGACGCCGCGCAGGTGGTGATCGCGTTCGTTGGCGCCGACGACGTAGCCGCCGTCGCCGACGGCCTCGTCGAGCAGCACCGGGACGTCGGCGCCGACCGGCCCGATGAACCCGGCGGGGCCGATCCGCTCGCTGACCTCCTCGTCCCGGGCGGGGCGCCAGGGCGCGCCGAGCGCGTTGGTGAGCTTGATCTCGTTGACGCGATGATCGCCGCGTACGAGGACGAGCACGAGGCCGCGCCCGCCCTGCTGACCCGAGGCGCCGTCGACGATCACCGGGAAGGCCTTCAGCAGCGCGCCGGCGGGCACCGCCATCATCCTGGCGACCGCATCGATCGACGTCGCGCCCGGCGTGTGCACGGCCTCGGGCTCCGACAGCGGCGCGGGCAGGTCGACGGGCTGCGGGTCGGCGGTGGCGACCTCGACGTTGGCCGCGTAGCCGTCCGTGAGCGCGACCTCGTTCTCGCCGGCGGCGCACGGGGCCATGTACTCGTGCGCGCCCGAGCCGCCCATCATCCCGACGTCGGACTCGACGCTGTACCACTCGAGGCCCGTCCGCTCGAAGATCCGGTCGTAGGCCCGGGCGTAGACGTCGTAGTGGGCCTGCAGGCCCTCCTGATCGCGGTCGAACGTGTAGGCGTCCTTCATGATGAACTCGCGGGTGCGCAGCACGCCGGCGCGCGGGCGCGGCTCGTCGCGCTCCTTGACCTGGAAGTGGTAGAGGCTGAACGGCAGGTCGCGGTAGGAGCGCACGACCTGCGCGACGTGCGTCGTGACGCACTCCTCGTGGGTCATCGCCAGCACCATGTCGGCGCCCTTGCGGTCCTTGAGCTTGAACAGCTCGTCGATCTCGTAGCGGCCGGTGCGGTGCCAGGGCTCGGCCGGCTGCAGGACCGGCATGAGCATCTCCTGCCCGCCGACCGCGTCGATCTCCTCGCGGATGATCTGCACCACCTTCTGGTGCGCGCGCCAGCCCGCGGGCAGCCAGGACCACAGGCCCGTGCCGAGCTGGCGGACGAGTCCGGCGCGCACCATCAGCTTGTGCGAGATCGCGTCGGCGTCGGCCGGCGGTTCGCGCTCGGTCGGCAGCAGCAGTGCGGAGAGTCGGGTCACGTGATCGCCATCGGGTTCCGTCAAGCCTACGCGGGTAGAGTCCGAGGCGAGTCCGACGAACAGAGGAGAAACGCCCTATGGCCTTTGAGGTTCCGCCCCTGCCGTACGCCCCCGACGCGCTCGAGCCGCACATCGACGCGGCGACGATGTCGATCCATCACGACAAGCACCATCAGGCGTACGTCGACAAGCTCAACGCTGCGCTGGAGGGAACCGAGCACGCGAACTCCCCGATCGAGGACATCATCGCCGACCTCGACGCGATCCCCGAGGACAAGCGCGGCCCCGTGCGCAACAACGGCGGCGGGCACTACAACCACTCGCTCTTCTGGACATCGATGTCCGCCGACGGCGGGGGCGCCCCCGACGGCGACCTCGGCGCCGCGATCGACTCCGCGTTCGGCTCGTTCGACGACTTCAAGGAGAAGTTCGAGGCCGCCGGCGTCGGCCAGTTCGGCTCCGGCTGGGCGTGGCTCGTCCTCGACGGCGGCACGCTCGCCGTCACGAGCACGCCCAACCAGGACAGCCCGCTGAGCGCCGGCAAGACGCCGTTGCTGGGCAACGACGTCTGGGAGCACGCGTACTACCTCAAGTACCAGAACAAGCGCCCGGCGTACCTCAAGGAGTGGTGGAACACCGTCGACTGGGCGGAGATCTCCAAGCGCTACGCGGCTGCCGCCGGCTGATCGGGCGCCCGCTCGGGCCAGACTGTTGCGAGGCGGCGCACGGGTCGCGCTACTTTCGCGACAATGTGCGTGTTCATAGGGCGGGACGGAACGAATCCGTCCCGCTCGCGCGTTAACTCACCCACGTCCGGCAGGAGCTTCATGTCGAAGAGCATCCGTTCGATCGTCCTCGCGCTCGTCCTTGGCGCAGTGCTCGCGCCGGCCGCGCAGGCAAGCCCGTCGCAGATGTCGATCATGATGGACGACGACCTGCTGGTGTACCGCAACGACAGCACGGCCGCGCGTGCACTCACCCAGATGAAGTCCCTCGGCGTGGACACGATCCGCGTCACCGTTCTCTGGAAGACGGTCGCGGAGTTCTCGCGGTTCACCAAGGCCGACATGGCCAAGCTCAAGGGCGAGAAGAACACGCGCGCCCGTGAAGCGGCTCGACGCCAGAACAAGCGCTTCAAGCCCGCCAACCCGGCGACGTACCCGATCCGCAACTGGGACCGCTACGACAACCTCGTGCGCGCCGCGACCGAGCGCGGGATCCGCGTGTACTTCAACGTCACCGGGCCCGGCCCGAGGTGGGCGCACGCCACGAAGCCGAAGGGGTCCACCGCGCTGCAGAGCACCTTCAAGCCGCGCGCCCGGGAGTTCAAGCTGTTCGTGACCGCGGTCGGCAGGCGCTTCGACGGCACCTACAAGGACGAGAACGGCGCCCGCGCGACGCTGCCGCGCGTCAGCATGTGGTCGCTGTGGAACGAGCCCAACCAGGGCGGCTGGCTGTCTCCGCAGTGGGAGAACGGAAGGCCCGCCTCGCCGGCGCTGTACCGCAAGCTTCACCAGAGCGGCTACGCGGCCCTCGTCGCGACGGGCCATCGCGTCGACAACGACATCATCCTGATGGGCGAGACGGCCCCCCTGGGCAGCAACGCGAAGACCGGGAAGTCGCCGATGCGGCCCAAGCAGTTCCTCCGCGAGCTGTTCACCGGCGATCTCGGCCCGGGGATGCAGGCCAACGGCTACGCCCATCACCCCTACACGAAGAACGTCTCGCCGCTGCAGCGCGATCCGAACCCGGACTCGCTGACGATGGCGAACATCTCCGAGCTCGGCACCACGCTGGACGAGATGGCGGCCAAGACCGGCAAGGTCATTGCCAACATGCCGCTGTACATGACCGAGTACGGCTTCGAGACCAACCCGCCCGATCCGTTCTCCGGCGTGACGCCCGAGCTGCAGGCGAAGTACAACACGCTCGGGGAGTACCTCGCGTACCTCAACCCGCGGATCCTCTCGCAGGCGCAGTTCCTGCTGGTCGACGTGCCGCCGGTGCGCGGCAAGCCGAAGACCTCCAAGAGCTACTGGTTCACCTACCAGTCGGGCCTGTACAACCAGCGCGGCCAGCCCAAGCCGGCGGCGTACGCCTATCAGCTGCCGTTCGTGGTGACGCCCACGGCCACCGACCCCGACACGGGTGCCCCCACCGCGCACCTGTGGGGTCAGCTGCGCTTCGTCCCGACCGGCCAGGCGAGCTCGGTGCTCATCCAGTGGAAGCCGAAGGACAACTCGTCTGGCTGGCTCACGGTCGGCGATCCGGTGCCGTCGGATCCGACGCGCGGCTACTTCGAGGCCGACCGCGTCGCACCCGCCGCCCTCCCCGGCGACTGGCGTGCGGTCTGGCTGACGCCGGACGGCAGCATCGGCGTGTTCACCGGAGGCGCGGACGGAAGCTGAGGACCGACCGCGCCCGGTGCCCGCGTTCGCGCCGGCATCGGGCGTGCGGTCGCCCCGCCGGCCGCACCTGTTGGGCCGCCCGCGTGCCTACGCGCGGGTGAAGCGACGACCGGCGACGGGCGAGGCGTCCTCGTCGATCGCGAGCGCGGAGAGGACGTCGTCGCCACCGCCGTTGGCGGCGGCCTCGGCCTTCTCGATCGCCGCCAGGCGCTCGGGGGTCATCGCCGTCTCGTCCTCGTTGGCCGCCAGCCACGCGGCGCCCTCGGCGGCGGCGCGCGCGTCGACGTCGATGCGCTTGGTCGTCGCGTACTTGTCGATCTCCTCGAACAGGACGTCGACGAGCTGCGCGGTCGGCACCTTGCGCAGCGCCTTGCCGCGGCTGAAGATCAGGCCCTCGTCCTTGGCGCCGGTGATGCCGAAGTCGGCGTGCGAGGCTTCGCCGATGCCGTTCACCGCGCACCCCAGCACGGCGACCTCGATCGGATCCTCGTAGGCCTCCAGGCGCCGCTCGATCTCCATGACGACCGAGTCCATGTCGAACTGCAGGCGCCCGCAGGTCGGGCACGCGATGAGGACGGGCCCGCGCTCGCGCAGCTGCAGCGCCTTGAGGATCTCCCAGGCGACCTTGACCTCCTCCTCGGCATGGAAGGTCGAGAGGCTGATGCGGATCGTGTCGCCGATGCCGTCGGCGAGCAGCGTGCCCAGCCCGACGGCCGACTTCAGGCTGCCCGACCACTTCGTGCCCGCCTCGGTGATCCCGAGGTGCAGCGGGTGGTCGATCTTCTCGCTGAGCAGGCGGTTGGAGGCGATCGTGTTGGGCACGTTCGTCGACTTGATCGACACCTTGAAGTCGTGGAAGTCGAGGCGGTGCATGAGCTCGACGAACTCGGTGGCCGCGGCCGTCAGCGCCTCGACCGGGTTGTCGCGCTCGAGCACGTGCAGGTGCTTGGGCAGCGAGCCGGAGTTCACGCCGATGCGCATCGGCGTGCCGGCCGCCTTCGCGCGCGCGACGACCTCGGCGACCTTGTCGGGACCGCCGATGTTGCCCGGGTTCAGGCGGATGCAGTGCGCGCCGGCGTCGATCGCCTTCAGCGCCAGCGTGTGGTTGAAGTGGATGTCGGCGATGACCGGGATCGGCGACTGCACGACGATCGACCTGAGCGCCTCGATGTCGCGGTCGCGCGGGACCGCGACGCGCACGATGTCGGCGCCGGCCTCGGCGACCTTGTGGATCTGATCCATCGTCGCCCGCAGGTTGGCGGTCTCGGTCTTCGTCATCGTCTGCACGGCGACGGGGGCGCCGCCGCCGACGGGGACGCTGCCGACCATGATCTGTCGCGCTGAGGCCATGCACCCATTCTACGGCGGCGCCTGGCGCGCCCGATCACCGCACCGCTGACTACGGTTGCGCGATGCAGTTCGTCTTCGGCTACGGCTCGCTGGCCGCCGACCTGCCCGGCAGCCACGCGGCCGTGCTGCGCGGGCGGCGCCGCGGCTGGGGCGTGGCGATGGACAACAGCGTCGACGTGGCGGGCTACAAGCACTACCGGCTGCGCGCCGACGGCACCCGGCCGGCCGTCTTCGTCGCCTTCCTGGACCTGTTCGACGACCCGGCGGGCGCGACGCACGGCGTCTGCGTGGCCGTCGAGGAGTCGCAGCTGCCTGCGATCGACCACCGCGAGCGCAACTACGAGCGCGTCGACGTGACCGCCGCCGTCACGCCGGCGCGCGGCACGGTGTGGGCCTACGTCGGATCGTCCGCCGGCCGCCGCCGGCTGGACCGCGCGCGCGTGGCCGGCACCGCCGCGATCAGCCGCGACTACCTCGAGCGCACCCGTGCGACGTTCGCCGCGCTCGGCGGCGAGGCGCACGCCGACTTCGAGGCGAGCGCCGCGGTCGGCCTACTGCCGGTGCTGGATCTCGAGCGCTTCGATCACTAGCGGACGCCGAAGCCCTCGCCGCTCGTCAATCGCCCGATGTCGTTGGACAAGCCGACGTAGAAGAGCAGCATCACGAGCACGAAGCCCACGAGCGACGCGCGCTCCATGACGCGAAAGGAGATCGCCCGGCCGCGCAGCTTCTCGGCGATCGCCCAGAAGATGTGGCCGCCGTCGAGCGGCAGGAACGGGAAGAGGTTGATGATGCCCAGCGACAGCGAGATGAGCGCGAGCACGCTCACCGCCCGGACCGTGTCGAACTCGAAGCTCTGGCGGGTCGCCTCGTAGGAGCCGACGACGCCGGAGACCTCGTCGCGCGCCTCCGGGTCGTAGATCAGCTTGACGATGCTCTCGATCGTCAGCGTCGTGACGTTCCACATGCCGCTGACGCTGCGCTCCGCCGCCTCTCCAACGCCCACGTCCACGCCACGTGAGTCGGGGCCGACGCCGATCAACAGCCGCTTGGCCTGCGCGTCGTAGCGCGGGGTGAGATCCACGCTGAGCCGGCGGCCGTCGCGCAGCACGACGAGCTTGACGGGCTCGGTCGCGGCACATCCGTGGCGCTCCCGGCCGGCGCAGCCGTGGCGTCCGATCGCGTCGCGCATCGCGTCCCAGCGCTTCTCGCCCTCCTCGGGCGAGATGCCCGGCGCGTAGCCGCGCACGCCGTCGGCGGAGACGATCCGGTCGCCCGGCTGCAGCACGGCGCTCGCGGGACTGCCCTTCTCGACGCGCTCGACCACGGGCTGTGCGAGCAGCATCGGGCGCGACGCGAACAGCACCCAGAGGATGAGGAACGCGAGGACGATGTTGACCGCCGGGCCGGCGGCGATGACCACGATCCGCTTCCAGACCTTCTGGCGGTAGTACGCGCGATGAGCGACCTCCGCAGGCATGTCCTCCTCCGGGTTCATGCCGGTGATCTTCACGTAGCCGCCGAGCGGGATCGCCCCGATCCCGTACTCGGTCTCGCTGTTCTTCGGCCGCCATTTCGCGATGAGCGGGGGGAAGAAGAGGGCGAAGCGCTCGACGCGCATCCCGACCGCCTTGGCGGCGACGAAGTGCCCGAACTCGTGCAGGATGATCAGCGCCGCGAAGCCCGCGAAGGCGAGGAAGTAGCTCACTCAGTCAGTGTAGGAGTCGCCCTGAGCGGGCTTCGACGAGCTCCGCCGCGACGGCGCGGGCCTCGCGGTCGGCCTCGTAGAGCGACTCGAACGCGCGCACGCGCTGGGCCGGCAGCCGCTCGAGCGCCCCCTCGATGACCGCCGCGATGGCGAGGAAGCCGAGCTTCCCGCCGAGAAAGGCGTGCACCGCGACCTCGTTGGCGGCGTTCAGCACGCACGGCGCCGTGCCGCCGGCCATCGCCGCGGCGCGGGCGAGGCCCAGCGCCGGGAACGCCGCCTCGTCGACGGGCTCGAACGTCAACGCGCCGACCTCGACGAGGTCGAGCGGGCGGACCGGGACGTCGACGCGGTCGGGGTAGTGCAGCGCGTAGGAGATCGGCACGCGCATGTCGGGGTTGCCGAGATGCGCGAGCGCCGCGCCGTCGCACAGCGTGATCATGCTGTGGACGATCGACTGCGGGTGCACGACGACCTCGATGCGGTCGTACGGGATCCCGAAGAGGTGATGGGCCTCGATGACCTCGAGGCCCTTGTTCATGAGCGTCGCCGAGTCGATCGAGATCTTGCCGCCCATGTCCCAGGTCGGGTGCGCGAGCGCCTCGTCGACGGTCACCTCGGCGAGCTCGGCGCGCGTGCGCCCGCGGAACGGGCCGCCGGACGCCGTGAGGACGAGCTTGTCGACCGTCCCCGGTCGCTCGCCGGCGAGCAGCTGGTGCAGCGCGGAATGCTCGGAGTCGACGGGCAGGATCTGCGCGCCGGTCGCCTCCGCGAGCGCCATCACGAGCTCGCCGCCGACGACGAGCGACTCCTTGTTGGCGAGCGCGAGGTCGATCCCCTCCCCGAGGGTGGCGACGGTCGGGCCGAGGCCGGCGGACCCGACGAGCGCGTTGAGCACGAGGTCGGCGCCCGACTCGAGCACGAGCCGCACGAGCCCCTCGGCGCCGCTCAGCACCTCCCCGTCGGTCCAGGCCTCCGCGGCGCGCGCGCCCGCGTCGGCATCGGCCAGCGCGATGCGATCGACGCCGAAGAGCCGCGCCTGCTCGATCAAGCGCCTCCGCCGAGCGCTCCGCGCTCAGGCCGACGACCTCGAGCTCGGGATCGCGCGAGACGATGTCGAGCGCCTGGGTGCCGATCGAGCCGGTCGAGCCGAGGATGAGGAGGCGGCGGGCCATGTGCGGCGCCATTCTCGCAGGCGGTGGTGTGCGAGCTTCGGCGTGGGTGTGCGCTTCGCATCGCGCGCCTCGGGCGATCGCGTCGTCGAACGGCATCGATGAGGGTGTGTCGGTTGGCCCGGTGGCGGCGGGCGGTCCGGGTTCGGCGTTCGCGATGGGCGAATCGGCCAATCAGGAAGGGGTGTGTTACATAGTTCGCGATATCCGCGTAGAACGCGACACACCCCCTCGGTCAGCGGGGCCGGCTCGACTTGTACATGCACCACATGCATAAGTCGCCCAGACCCCGCCGGCCCCGGCCCTGACGCCGTCACCCACACTCCCTGACGCCCTCAACGATGCAGTTGATGCAGGGCGGGCGCCACCACCGCGCGGTGCGACAGCGCACCATCCGAGCCCGTCCTATCCTCGGCGCACCATGACCCGGCGCCCCACCATCGCCATCACCTGCTCCATAGGCGACATCCGCTCCGGCGACTGGGATGAGCACGCCGCCTTCTCCCCCATCGCCTACGTCCGTGCCGTCCAGCGCGCCGGCGCCCGCGCGATCCTGCTCGTCGCCGACGAGCACGACGCCGCCGATCCGAGCGAGCTGCTCGACACGATCGACGGCGTGATCCTGAGCGGCGGCGGCAGCGACGTCGCGCCGCGGCGCTACGGGCAGGAGCCGCATCGGGCCACCGCCGCCGAGGAGCCCGGCCGCGACGACTTCGAGCTGGCGCTCGCGCGCGCCGCGCGCGAGCAGGACGTCCCGCTGCTCGGCATCTGCCGCGGCATGCAGCTGCTCAACGTCGCCTACGGCGGATCGCTGCACCAGCACCTGCCCGAGGTCCTCGGCCACGACGGCCACCGCGAGCTGCCCGCGGCGTTCGCGCGCCACGAGGTCCGCATCGAGCCGGGCTCGCTCGCCGCAACCGCCACCGGCGCGCGAACCGAATCCGTGCTCTCGCACCACCACCAGGGCCCGGACGCGATCGGCGACGGCCTGCGCGTCAGCGGCCGGGCCATCACCGACGCCACCGCCGAGGCGATCGAGGATCCCGCCTCCCGCTTCCTGCTCGGCGTGCTCTGGCACCCCGAGGAGGACGAGCGCTCGCGCGTGGTTGGCGCCCTCGTCGACGCGGCGCGCGAACGCCACCGTTCGCGCAGGGCTTGACTTCCCGGCCGCCGGGGACGTAGCGTCGCGCCAGCGTCCCCGCCAGCCGAGCCATGGAGGTGCATCCGCGTGCCGCGTTACGAGAACGTCGACGAGGGCTACCTGGACCAGCGGCGGCTGAGGTCGGGCGCCGCCGGCTGGGTCCTGCTGGCGGGACTGGGGGTCGCCTACGTCATCTCCGGCGACTTCGCCGGCTGGAACTTCGGCCTCGAGCAGGGCGGCTGGGGCGGGCTGCTGATCGCCACGATCCTCATGGGTCTCATGTACACGTGCATGGTCTTCGCCCTTGCGGAGATGTCCTCGGCGATGCCGACGTCGGGCGGCGGCTACACGTTCGCGCGCCGGGCGATGGGCCCGTGGGGCGGCTTTCTCACCGGTACGGCGATCCTCATCGAGTACGCGATCGCGCCGGCCGCGATCGTCGTGTTCATCGGCGGCTACGTCGAGTCGCTGGACATCCTCGGGATCACGACCGGCTGGCCGCTGTACCTCTTCTTCTACGCCGTGTTCATCGGCGTGCACCTCATCGGCGTCGGCGAGGCGCTGAAGGTCATGTTCGCCATCACGGCGCTGGCCGTCGTCGCGCTCGTGGTCTTCGTGGTGGGGATGATCCCGGAGTTCAGCGCGTCGAACCTCACCGACATCAAGCCCGACATGAGCAAGTCCGGCGCCAGCGACTTCCTGCCCTTCGGCTACGCCGGCGTGCTCAGCGCGTTCGTCTACGGCATCTGGTTCTTCCTCGCCGTCGAGGGCGTGCCGCTCGCCGCCGAGGAGGCGCGCGACCCGAAGAAGGACATGCCGAAGGGGATCATCGTCGCGATGCTCATCCTGCTCGTGTTCGCCGCGCTGATCCTCACGCTGGCGCCGGGCGGGGCCGGGTCGGAGGCGATCATGGACTCCGACAACCCCCTGCCGCTGGCCGCCGACACCGCGCACGGCGAGGGCTCGTTCATCGGCGAGTTCGTCAACTACGCCGGCCTCGCCGGCCTCGTCGCGAGCTTCTTCTCGATCATCTACGCCTACTCGCGCCAGCTCTTCGCGCTCTCGCGGGCCGGCTACTTCCCCCGCGCGCTGTCGGTGACGAGCGGCCGCCGCGTGCCCCACGTCGCGCTCATCCTGCCCGGCGTCATCGGCTTCCTCCTCGCCGCGATCACCGAGGACGGCGCGCGCATGATCCAGATCGCCGTCTTCGGCGCAACGGTCTCCTACGTGCTCATGCTGGTCAGCCACATCGTGCTGCGCCGCACCGAGCCCGGCCTCGAGCGCCCGTACACCACGCCCGGCGGCACCCTGACCTCGGGCATCGGGCTCGTGCTCGCGGTGGCGGCGGTGATCGCGGTGTTCTCGGTCGACGAGAAGGCGGCCTTCATCACGCTCGGCGTCTACCTGCTGGCGGCGCTGTACTTCGGGCTGTACTCGCGCCACCACCTCGTCGCGCAGGCGCCTGAGGAGGAGTTCGCGGCACTCGCGCAGGCCGAGTCGGAGCTGAAGGGGTCATGACCCTCGACGAGCTGCGGGTCCTCGCGCAGGAGGGCGAGGTCGACACGGTCGTCCTCGCCATCTGCGACATGCAGGGCCGCCTCATGGGCAAGCGGCTCACCGCCCGCCATTTCGTCGACGAGGTCGCCGAGGGCGGCGCCGAGGGCTGCAACTACCTGCTCGCCGTCGACGTCGACATGAACACCGTCGAGGGCTACGACATGGCGTCGTGGTCGCGCGGCTACGGCGACTTCGTCCTGCAGCCCGACATGGACACGCTGCGCCCGGTGCCCTGGATGCCCGGCACGGTGATGCTCATGGCCGACGTCGTATGGGAGGACGGCTCGGACGTCGTGGCGTCGCCGCGGCAGATCCTGCGCCGCCAGCTCGCGCGGCTGGCCGAGCGCGGCTGGGACGCGGTCGCCGGCACCGAGCTCGAGTTCATCGTCTTTCGCGACACGTACGAGCAGGCCTGGCACAAGGCCTACCGCGACCTCGAGCCGGCCAACCTCTACAACGTCGACTACTCCCTGCTGGGCACGTCGCGCGTGGAGCCGCTGCTGCGCGCGATCCGCAACCACATGGAGGCCGCCGGCATGCAGGTGGAGGACTCCAAGGGCGAGTGCAACCTCGGCCAGCACGAGATCAACTTCCGCTACGGCCCGGCGCTGCGCAAGGCCGACGAGCACGCGATCTACAAGAACGGCGCGAAGGAGATCGCCGCCCAGCAGGGCTGCGCGATCACGTACATGGCGAAGTTCGACCAGCGCGAGGGATCCTCGTGCCACATCCACTTCTCGCTGCTGGCGGCCGCGGACGGATCGCCGGTGTTCCCGGCCGACCAGGCGTGCTTCGAGCAGTTCGTCGCGGGCCAGCTCGCGTGCCTGCGCGAGCTGACGCTGCTCTTCGCGCCGAACGTCAACTCCTACAAGCGCTTCGCGCAGGGCTCCTTCGCCCCCACGGCGGTCGCCTGGGGCAAGGACAACCGCACGTGCTCGATCCGCGTCGTCGGCCACGGCGGCGGCCTGCGCTTCGAGAACCGGCTGCCGGGCGCCGACGTCAACCCGTACCTCGCGCTCGCGGCGATGATCGCCGCCGGGCTGCACGGGATCGACGCGGCGCTCGAGCTCGAGCCGGCCTTCGAGGGCAACGCCTACGTGTCCGACAAGCCGCAGGTGCCCAAGACCCTGCAGGCCGCGCGCGACCTCTTCGCCGAGAGCGCCGTGGCGCGTGAGGCGTTCGGCCAGGACGTCGTCGACCACTACGTCAACATGGCCGACGTGGAGCTCGAGGCCTTCCATTCCGCCGTGACCGACTGGGAGCGATTTCGCGGGTTCGAGCGGCTGTGACCGGCGAGACGCTGCAGGTGCTCGAGCCGGCGACTGAGCGGGTGCTCGAGGAGATCCCGCGGGCCGGCGTGGAGGAGGCCGACGCCGCAGTCGCCCGGGCGCGCGCCGCGTACCCCGGCTGGCGCGCGATCGACCCCGCCGACCGCGCCAAGCTGCTCTACGAGCTCGCCGACCTCGTCGAGTCCGCGCTCGACGAGCTCGCGCTGCTCGAGGCGCGCAACGCCGGCAAGCCGATCGCCGACGCGCGTGGCGAGATGGCGATGGTGCTCGACACGTTTCGCTACTACGCCGGCGCGCCGGAGCGGATGCTCGGCGCCACGATCCCGGTCGGCGGCGGCGAGGCCTTCACGGTGCGCGAGCCGCTCGGCGTCGTCGCGCTGATCACCCCGTGGAACTTCCCCCTGACGATCGCCGCGTGGAAGATGGCGCCGGCGCTCGCGGCCGGCAACACGGTCGTGCTCAAGCCCGCCGAGCTGACACCGCTGACCGCGCTGCGCTTCGAGCAGCTCGCCGCCGAGGTGCTGCCGGAAGGCGTCGTGAACGTGGTCGCGGGGCCGGGGCGGACGGCGGGGGCCCGGCTCGTCGAGCATCCCGGCGTCGCGAAGGTCGCGTTCACGGGATCGACGGCGGTGGGCCGTGCGATCGCGGCGGGCGCCGCACAGACGATCAAGCGCGTGACGCTCGAGCTCGGCGGCAAGTCGGCGAACGTGATCTTCGCCGACGCCGATCTCGAGCGGGCCGCCGCGGCGGCGCCGATGGCGGTGTTCGGCAACGCCGGCCAGGACTGCTGCGCGCGCTCGCGCATCCTCGTGCAGCGCTCGGCGGTCGAGCGGTTCATGGAGCTGCTCGAGCCCCACGTCAAGGCGGTGGCGGTCGGCGATCCGCTCAGCAACGACACCCGGATGGGGCCGCTGATCAGCGCCGGCCAGCGCGACGCCGTGGCGAGCTTCGTGCCCGACGACGCGCCCGTGGCGATCCGCGGCACCGCGCCCGACGGGCCCGGCTACTGGTTTGCGCCGACGGTGCTCTTCCCGGTCGACCGCGGCGCGCGCGCGGCCGCGGAGGAGATCTTCGGCCCGGTGGCCGTCGTCATCCCGTTCGAGGACGAGTCCGACGCGATCGCAATCGCCAACGACACGATCTACGGCCTGTCGGGATCGATCTGGACCTGCAACGGCGCGCGGGCGCTGCGCGTCGCGCGCGCGATCGAGACCGGCGTGCTGTCGATCAACACGAACACATCGGTGCGCGTGGCGACGCCGTTCGGCGGCTTCAAGCAGTCCGGCGTCGGCCGCGAGCTCGGCCCGCACGCGCTGGACGCGTACTCCGAGGTCAAGTCGATCTTCTACGCGACGGAGGAGCGGTGAGCGGCAGGCTCGAGGGCAAGGTGTGCGTGATCACCGGCGCGGCGGGCGGCATCGGCGCCGCGTCCTGCGATCTGTTCGGCGAGGAGGGCGCAACCGTCGTGGGCGTCGATCTGCTGGCCGCCGCGAGCGCCGACCTCGCGCTCGCCGCCGACGTCTCCGACGAGGCACAGGTCGAGGCGATGTACGCGCTGGTGCGCGAGACCTACGGGCGCATCGACGTGCTGTTCAACAACGCCGGCATCTCCCCCACCGACGACGGCTCGGTCGTCGACACCGTGCTCGACGTCTGGGAGCGCGTGCAGGCCGTCAACCTGCGCTCGGTCTTCCTGTGCTGCAAGCACGGCATCCCGCACCTGCAGGCGGGCGGCGGCGGCTCGGTGGTGAACACCGCGAGCTTCGTCGCGGTGATGGGCGCGGCGACGTCGCAGATCGCCTACACCGCCTCCAAGGGCGGCGTGCTGGCGCTCAGCCGCGAGCTCGGCGTGCAGTTCGCCAAGCAGGGCATCCGCGTCAACGCCCTCTGTCCCGGGCCGGTCGACACGCCGCTGCTGCGCGAGCTCTTCG
Source organism: uncultured Actinomycetes bacterium (assembly GCA_963746165.1). Classification (GTDB taxonomy): domain Bacteria; phylum Actinomycetota; class Thermoleophilia; order Solirubrobacterales; family Solirubrobacteraceae; genus CADCVQ01. Next base: position 239,348 of record CAVVAG010000021.1, read on the forward strand.
CCAAGGACCTCGAGCAGGCCCAGCGCCGGCTCGTCCACGTGCCGATGGGCCGCTTCGCGCAGGCGCGCGAGATCGCGCACGCGGCGCTCTTCCTCGCCAGCGACGACGCCTCCTACGTCAACGCCTCGACCTTCCTCGTCGACGGCGGGCTGAGCTCGGCGTACACGACGCCGCTCTGAGCGCGAGCCCGCGCTCCGGCGAGATCCCGCGAGGCGAGCGCGTCATCACCCCCCGACCGCGGGCTTCACCCCGACCAGCAGCGCCATCTCGAGCCACTTCCAGTAGCAGTCGACGTCGTCGAAGCCGTGCTCGCGCAGCCAGCGCAGCTGCGTCTCGACGTCGAGCAGGCGGTCGGACGGATCCTCGTGCTCGAGCGGCTCGTCGATCGCGGCGAAGAACATGAGGTGCAGGCGGTGGGTCGCCGAGGCGACGTGCTCGAAGTTCGCGAACACCCCACCGGGCTCGAGCAGGTCGAAGACCTCGCGGTACAGCGAGCGCTTGCGATCGTGCTCGAGATGGTGGATCGCCATCGACGAGACGACCACGTCGAAGCGACCGAGCGCGGGCAGCGGATCGACGAGGTTGTGCGCCACGATCTGGACGCGATCGTCGCCGGTGAATCGCCTGCTCGCCGCGTCGAGCATCAGGGGCGAGAAGTCCAGGCCGACGCCGCGCGTGTCGCGACGGTCGGCGAGGAGCAGGGCGAGCAGGCGACCGTCGCCGGTCCCGAGGTCCAGGATGCGGCGCGCCTCGCGCGGCACCTGCGCGCCGAGCACGGCCTCGCCTTCGGCGCGGTGCCCGACGCCGTCCGCCAGCGCCAGGTAGCGGCTCACATGCCCAGCGTCGGTCCATTCCTCGGACGCCATCGTCGCCATCGTCGCACGCGAGGTGCGCGGCGGCCATGCGCCGCGCGTGTACTGTGCGTCGCCGATGCGTCGGCTGGTCATCGCGCTGATCGGGATCTGCGTCGTGGCGACACCCGCCGCCGCAGCCATCCCGGACCCGACCGTGGGGACCTACGACGTCGGCGGAGTGCTGACGTCGCTGGACCGCTCGTCCGTCGCGGCGACGGGCGCGGCGATCGTCGAGGCCGACCACGCGTCGGTGGTCGTGACCGCGTCCGCGGCGGACCTGCGGCGGCTGCGCCGCCTGCCCTACTCCGTGACTCCGCACGCCGAACCGGCCTCGCCGCCACCGCCTCGGACGCCGGGGGCGCGGGTGTTCCCGGCCGCCGACAGCGGCTACCACACCTACCAGGAGTGGGTCGACGAGACAGCGGCCATCGTCGCCGCGCATCCCTCGCTCGTCACGCGCACGCAGATCGGCACGAGCTATGAGAACCGCGCGATCTGGGCCCTGAAGGTGTCCGACGACGCGGCGACCGACGAGGCCGAGCCGGAGATCCTCCTCACCCACAACCAGCACGCCCGCGAGCACCTCACGGTCGAGATGGCGCTGTACCTCCTGCACGCGCTCACCGACGACTACGCCGCCGACCCGCGGATCCGCGCCGCCGTCGACAGCCGGGAGATCTGGATCGTCCCGAGCGTCAACCCGGACGGCGCCGAGTTCGACGTGGCGACGGGCGCCTATGCGCTCTGGCGCAAGAACCGCCAGCCGGCGCTCGGCACGGACCTCAACCGCAACTGGGGCTTCCAATGGGGCTGCTGCGGCGGCTCGAGCGGCGATCCGGCGTCGGAGACGTACCGCGGGCCGAGCCCGTTCTCGGCCCCCGAGACGCAGGCGGTCCGCGACCTCGTGCTGTCGCGGCGGGTCGACGGCGTCCAGCAGATCAAGGCGGCGATCGACTTCCACACCTACGGCGAGCTCGTGCTGTGGCCGCCCGGCTACACGTCGGCGGACACCGCGCCCGGCCTCGACGCCGATCAGCACGCGGCCTTCGCCGCCATCGGGGAGAGCATGGCCGCGTCCAATGGCTACACGCCCCAGCAGGCGTCCGACCTCTACGTCACCGACGGCGCGATCGACGACTGGCTCTGGGGCGCCGAGGGCGTCTTCGCCTTCACCTTCGAGATGTACCCGACGACCGCCAGCCCCGGCTTCTATCCGCCCGACGAGGCCATCGCCGCGCAGACGTCACGCAACCGCGAAGCGGTCCTGCGGCTGCTGGAGATCGCCGACTGCCCGTACCGCGCGATCGGCAGGCAGGCGGTCTACTGCGCCGCCGCCGAGCCGCCCGCGCCATCGCCGCCGGCCGATCCGCCCGCGGGCGTGGCGCCACCCCCGCCCCCGGCCCCGGCGCGGCGCGCCCTCGCCAGCGCGCTCGCATCTCGCGCGGGCGTCGGCGCCGACGGCCGCGTGCGCCTGCGCATCGACTGCCGCACCACCGCCCCGTCACGCTGCCGCGGCACGCTCACGCTCAAGGCACGCCTGCCCGGCGGCCGCGGGCGCACGGCCACGATCGCCCGCGTCGCCTACTCCCTCGCCGCCGGCCGCAGGACGATCACGCTGCGCCTGCGCCTCCCGGCCCGCCGCGCGCTGCGCACGCGCGCCACCCTGGCCGCGACCGCGACGCTCGCGACCCGCCAGGCCGGCGGCGCGACGACCGCGCGCAGCCGCCGCGTCGTGCTCGTGCGCCGGCGCTGAGGACCTACAGCAGCATGAGCCACAGGTAGTAGCCCACCACCGCGGTGAACAGCACGGCGTCGAGCCGATCCAGCGCGCCGCCGTGCGGGCCGAACAGGCGGCCGGTGTCCTTCGTCCCGGCGTCGCGCTTGATGAAGGACTCGAAGAGGTCTCCCAACGGCGCGGCGAGCGCGACGCCGAGGCCGAGCAGGAGGGCGTCGGTGCCCGACAGCCAGTCCTGGTAGGTGCCGGCGAGCCAGGTCGCCAGCACCGCGGTGCCCATCCCGATCGCCAGCCCCTCGACGGTCTTGTTCGGCGACACCGCGGGCGCGAGCTTGCGCCGCCCGAACCAGCGCCCGCCGATGTACGCGCCCGAGTCGCCGATGAACGTCCCGACGAGGATGTCGACGATGATGCCGCCGCCGTGGGGCAGATCGCGCAGCAGCACGCCGTGGGCGAGCGCGACGCCGATCCACACGACCCCGAAGACCGTGATCGCCATGCCCAGGGTGCCGGCCTTCTGCTGCACGAGCGTGATCGCGAAGAGCAGCGGAAAGAACGCCAGCAGCGTCAGCAGGACATGGAAGCCATCGCCGAGATACGCGGCCAGGATCAGCGCGACGACGCCGACGAAGCCGGCCAGGCGGACGGGCTCGGCGTCGGCGTAGAGGTCGAAGAGCTCGCCGATGGCGATGACCGCGAGCGGCAGGATGCCGAGCGCGAACCAGTAGTCGCCCAGCGCGATGATCGTGATCGCGTAGGCGACCGCGGGAATGGCCACGAGCAGGCGCCCGACGAGCTCCGAGCGCGGCGACTCGCGGCGCGGCCGGCGCGGGCCGGCACCCGTCCGCCTCGGCTCTCCGCGGACGGAGCGGCCACCGCGGGCGGCACGGGGCGCGCGGGCTCCGGGTCCCCGGGTCGCCATCAGCGGCCTCCGAAGCGCCGGCGGCGCGCGCTGTACTCCATCATCGCCGCCTCGAAGTCGCGGCGATCGAAGTCCGGCCACAGCTGGTCGGTGAACACGAGCTCGGAGTAGGCGGACTGCCACATGAGGTAGTTGCTCAGCCGCTTCTCGCCGCTCGTGCGGATGATCAGGTCCGGGTCGTGCATCTCGGGCGCGTAGAGCAGCTTGCGAAAGTCGTCCTCGTCGCCGCCGTCGAAGCGCCGGGCAGCATCGACGATCTCCGCCCTGCCGCCGTAGTTGAAGGCGACGAACAGGGTGATCTTGTCGTTGGCCGCGGTGAGCGACTCGGCCCACCCCATCTGCTCGACGAGCCGGGGATCGACGCCCTCGCGCCGCCCGACGAAGCGCATCCGCACGCCGCTGTCGTGCAGCTCGGGCGTCTCGGCGACGATCCGCTCGGCGAACATCGCCATGAGGCCGCTGACCTCCTCCTCCGGACGCGACCAGTTCTCCGTCGAGAACGAGTACACGGTCAGCTCGCGGACTCCGAGCTCCCCCGCGTCGCGCAGGCGGGCCTTGAGGTTGTCGGCGCCGGCGCGGTGGCCCTCGATGGTGGCCAGGTCGCGCGCCTTCGCCCAGCGGCCGTTGCCATCCGTGATGATCGCGACGTAGCGCGCCGCCTCGCCGCGCTCCGAAGCCACTAGTGGTCCCCCCGGTGTACCAGCGCACCGCTCGATCGGCGCCCAACGGCACACTGGCACGCCGGGGGAACCACCTCAGACCTCGAGGATCTCTTCTTCTTTGCCCTTCAGCAGCGCGTCGAGCTCGGCGATCCTGTCGTTCGTGAGCTTCGTCAGGCTCGTCTCGGCGCGATGCTCCTCGTCGGCGCCGACGTCGCCGCCCTCCTTGAGCTCGCGCAGGTCGTGCATCACGTCGCGGCGCACGTTGCGGATCGCGATCCGGCCCTCCTCGGCGATGTGGCGGACCATCTTCACGAACTCCCTGCGCCGTTCCTCGGTGAGCTGCGGGATGACGAGCCGGATGATGTTGCCGTCGTTGCTGGGCGTCAGGCCGAGGTTCGCCTCGGTGATGCCCTTCTCGATCGCCTTCATCGAGGACTTGTCGTAGGGCTGGACGGTCAGCAGCTGCGCCTCGGCGGCGTTGATCGTCGCCAGCTGGCGCAGCGGCGTCGAGGCGCCGTAGTAGTCGACGTGGACGCGATCCAGCAGCGCCGGGCTGGCGCGACCGGTCCGGACGGAGGCGAACTCGTGGTTCGTCGCGTCGACGGACTTGCTCATCCGGTCGCCGGCGTCCTCCAGCAGTTCGTCGATCAGCTCACTCATCTCGCGTCACCACCACCGTTCCCACCTGTTGGCCCGACACTATCCGCTCGATGTTGCGCTCGTCGTTCATATTGAAGACGTAGAGCGGCATGTGGTTCTCGGCGCAGAGCGTGAGCGCCGTGTAGTCCATGACCCGCAGGCCGCGGCGCAGGGCGTCCATGTGGCTGATCTCGCGGATCAGGGTCACGTCGGAGTCGATCCTGGGGTCGCCGGTGAGCACGCCCTCGACGCCGTTCTTGGCCATGAGGATCGCCTCGGCGTGGATCTCGACGGCGCGCAGTGCGGCCGCCGTGTCGGTCGTGAAGAACGGGTTGCCGGTGCCGGCCGCGAAGATCACGATCCGCCCCTTCTCGAGGTGGCGCATCGCCCGGCGGCGGATGTAGGGCTCGGCGACCTCGGAGATCGTGATCGCCGACTGCACGCGGGTGTCGGCGCCCGCCTTCTCCAGCGCGTCCTGCATCGTCAGCGCGTTGAGGACCGTCGCCATCATGCCCATGTAGTCGGCGGTCGCACGGTCCATCCCCGCGGCCGCCCCCTTCAGGCCGCGGTAGATGTTCCCCGCGCCGACGACGATCGCGATCTCGACGCCGCTGCGCTGCACGCCGGCGATCTGCTCGGCGACCGTGCGCACCCGCTCGGGATCGGTCCCGTAGTCGAGCTCGCCCATCAGCGCCTCGCCCGACAGCTTGAGCAGGACCCGCTTGAAGACGGGCTCCGACGCTGGCGTCATCGCCGGACCACGCGGCGAGCCTACTCGCCGACCTGAAATCGCGAGAAACGCCGGACGACGACGTTCTCGCCGGTCTTCCTCGACAGATCGGCGCGCAGGTCCTCGATCGTCTTGCCGTCGAACCTGTCGGTGTTGATGTGCGGCTGGTGCAGCAGGACCGTCTCCTCCATCCACTTGCGCAGCTTGCCCTCGGCGATCTTCGCCCGCACGTTCTCGGGCTTGTCGGCCGCCTGCGCCTCGAACACGCGCAGCTCGGCGTCACGGTCGGCCGTGGGGATCTCGTCCTCGGACGCGTAGCGCGTCGTCGGCGACCCCGCGATGTGCATCGCGACGTCCTTGGCGAACGCGATGAACTCGTCGTTGCGGGCGACGAAGTCGGTGTTGCAGTCGACCTCGACGAGCACGCCGACCTTGCCGTTGGCGTGGATGTAGGACTGCACGGTGCCCTCGGTCGCGGCGCGGCCGGCAAGCTTGCCGATCTTGTTGCCGAGCTGCACGCGCAGCAGCTCGACCGCGGCGTCCATGTCGCCGCCCGTCTCCTGCAGGGCGCGCTTGCAATCCATCATGCCCGCGCCGGTCTGCTCGCGCAGGGCCTTGACGTCCTTGGCGCTGATGTCACTCACCGGGGGCCTCCTCCGTCTCTGGTGCGGTGGCGGCGTCGGGTACGGCGACCGCGTCGGTCGCGGTGGCCGTCGCGGCGGCGGGCACCTCCACGACCGGCTCCGCGGCGGCGGGCTCGGTGGCGGCATCCTTCTGGGCGTCGGCCGGCGGCTTCTTCCTGCGGCGGCGCGCCGGCTTGGCCGCGGCCTCGTCGCCCGGCGCGACGGGCGGCGACGCCGGATCCGGCGTGAGGTCCTCGGCGGGCGGCGCGGGGTCCGGGGACGTGCCGCTCGCGTTGTCCTTGTTGGCGGGCGCGACCTCCGTGTTGGCCGCCTGCGGGACGACCGCGTCGGGCTGCGGGCGCCCGGCCTCCTGCACGGCCTCGGCGACCTCGGCCTCGGCGGCCTGGCGGTCGCCGCCGCCGCGCGCCTGGGTCTTCGTCGTCTCGGCGTCGGGGACGGGCGACGGCTTGGCCGCCTCGGCGGCCTCGGCCTCGGCGGCCGTCGCGGCGGCGGTGGCGGCCTCGGCCTCCGCCGCGGACGCGCGCGCTGCCTCGGCCGCCTCGCGCTCGGCCTGGGCGGCAGCCTCGCGAGCGGCGGCCTGCTCGGCCTCGCGGGCGGCGCGTGCCTCCGCGTCGCGGCGGGCGGCCTCCTCGGCCTCCCTGCGCGCGTTCTCCTCGCGCTCGCGGAAGAGCTTGTTGCCCTCCCCGACGACGTCGCCGATCGCCCGCGTGATGAGCGCGCACGAGCGGATCGCGTCGTCGTTGCCCGGGATGACGTAGTCGATGCCGTCCGGGTCGCAGTTCGTGTCGACGAGGCCGATGACCGGGATCCGCAGGCGCTGCGCCTCACGGACGGCGATCTCCTCGACCTTGAGGTCGATGACGACCATCGCGTTGGGCGTCCGGGTCATGTTCTTGACGCCGCCGAGGTTGGCGCGCAGCTTGGCGAGGTCGGCCTCGGCCGCCATCCGCTCACGCGTCGGCAGCAGCGCCAGCTGGCCCTCGGTCTCGAAGCGCTCGAGGTCGTGCAGGCGCTTGATGCGCTGGTTGATCGTCTGGAAGTTCGTCAGCAGCCCGCCGAGCCAGCGGTGGTTGACGTACGGCATGCCGGCGGCCTCGGCCGTGTCCTTGACGGCGTCACGCGCCTGCTTCTTCGTGCCGACGAACAGCACGGTGCCGCCGCGGTGGGCGACGGCCGACGCGAACTCCTGCGCCTCGCGCAGCAGGCGCTCGGTCTTGAGGAGGTCGATGACGTAGATGCCGCCGGTCTCGCCGTGGATGAAACGGCGCATCTTGGGGTTCCAGCGACGCGTCTGGTGGCCGAAGTGCACGCCGGCCTCCAGCAGCTCCTTGATCCCGATCTGGGCCATGGTTCCTGCTCCTTGGATGATGCTGCTTGGGCTTGAAGCCCACCGGCACGAGACGGGACCCGGCTGTCGAGATCCGGGCAGGACCGTGTCGTCTGGACCCGGTGGGGTCGGGGAAGTCGATTGACTGCAAATCAGTTTACGCAAGCTTCTTGCGCGAGGTACGTTGTGCCTGTTGCGGACCGGGCCCTCCCTTCCCCTACCTCCGGTGGGCTCGATCCGCGATGTGGGGTGGCGGGGCGGCCGTTGGACGGGCCGCCCCGCCGCACTTAACCGGCGGCCTGCTCGAGCGCCGCGGCCAGATCCTCCGGCAGCGGCGAGCTCATATCGATCTCCTGCCCCGTGACGGGGTGCGCAAACGCCAGCCGCGCTGCGTGCAGGAACTGCCGGCGCAGCCCGTAGGCGTCCCCGCGGCCGTACTCCGGGTCGCCGCAGACGGGATGGCCGATGGCCTGCATGTGGACGCGGATCTGGTGCGTGCGGCCGGTCTGAAGCCGCACCCGCAGCAGCGTGGCCTGCGGCAGCGCGCGCTCGATCTCGAAGTGCGTGATGGCGTCCTTGGGGGCGTCGGTGTCGGTCGACATGAGGATCCGCTTGCGCCGGTCGCGGCCGATCGGCGCCTCGATCGTGCCGCTGCGCGACGGCGGCCGGCCGTCGACGAGCGCGAGGTACTCGCGACGGATCTCGCGGCGGGCGAGCGCCTCCTTCAGCCCGCGGTGCACGGCGTCGTCCTTGGCGACGACGAGCAGGCCGGAGGTGTTGCGATCCAGGCGGTGCACGATCCCCGCGCGCCAGGCGTCCTCGCCGCCGGCCGCGCGCCCGGCCAGCGCCTGCGCCAGCGTCCCGTCGCGGTGGCCGCGGGCCGGATGCACGACCACGCCGGCCGGCTTGTCGACGACGATCAGGTGCTCGTCCTCGTAGGCGACGCCGAAGGTCGCGACCGGCGCGTCGGCGGCCGGCGCCTCGGCGCCCTGCGGCGTCTCGTCGACCGCGACCCGCTCGCCGCCGGCGACGCGGTGGTTCTTCTTGACCGTCTCGCCGTCGACGAGCACGAGCCCGGCGACGATGAGCCGCTGCGCGCGCGAGCGCGACCCGAGCGCGCCCGCGAGCAGCACGTCGAGCCGCTCGCCCGCGGACTCAGGCGCGATCTGCAGCTCGATCGCCACGTTCGATCACGATCAGGAGGATGACGACGCCGATCGTGATCGAGGCGTCGGCGACGTTGAACGCGGGCCAGTGCGGCAGCTTGAGGTAGTCGATCACGGCCCCTTCGCGCACGCGGTCGACGATGTTGCCGAGCGCCCCGCCGAGCAGCATCCCCGTCGGCAGCCAGACGAGCGGCCGGTGCGCATTGCGCGCGAAGAAGGCCAGCAGCGCCGCGAGCGCGAGCGCGATGACGATCGACACGATCAGGCCGCCGTTCTGCAGCTGGCCGAAGGCGACGCCGGTGTTGCGCGTGTTGACGAGGTCCGCGAACCAGACGAGGTCGCGCACCTCGCCGCGCTGCAGGGAGCCCGTGACGAGCGCCTTGACGATCTGGTCGGTCGCGAGCACCACCACGAGCACCGCCGCCGCGCGCAGCCCGGGGCCACGCAGCGACGCGCGCGCGGCTGTCGCCGGGTTCACCCGCGGATCAGGGGGATGAGAAAGTAGAAGCCGACGATCTGCAGCACGAGGATCGCCACGATCGGGCTCACGTCGATGGGACCGATCGGCGGGATGAAGCGCCGGAACAGCCCGAGGTACGGCTCGGTGACGTCGCGCAGGAAGCCGAGCGCCGCGCTGGACCACTGCGAGTACGGGATCCGCCCGCCGAACGAGAAGATGAGCGAGGTGATGATGTAGGCGAAGATCAGGATGAGGTAGACGGTCAGCAGCGCGCTGAGGAAGTCCGCGATCGACTCCCGCGCCGTTGCGACGATGAGGATCGCGGCGGCGGTCATCGCCCCACGACCGCCTGCAGCGCGTCGTCGAAGGCCGCCCGCACGCCACCGTGCTCGAGCGCGGCCAGCCCGCGCGCGGTGCTCCCGCCGGGCGAGGTGACCATGCGCCGCACGGCCAGCGTGTCCATCCCGCGCGCCTGCAGCAGCGCCGCGGTCCCGCCGATGCTCGCGGCGACGAGCTCCGAGGCCAGCTCGGCCGGCATCCCAGCGCGCACGCCGGCGTCGACCTGCGCCTCGGCCACCAGCGCCACGTAGGCCGGCGCGCAGCTCATCAGGCCGGTGGCGACCTCGAACTGCGCCTCGTCGAGGTCGACGACGAGCCCGACACGCTCGAACAGCGCGACGGCATAGGCCTCGAGCTCGGGGTCGGCCTGCTCGTCGCGCGCGTGACAGGTGACGCCGTGGCGCACCTCGACCGGAACGCTGGGGATCATGCGCACGACCGGCGTCCCGCCGTAGGCGCCGCGCAGGGCCGCGAGCCCGACGCCGCCGAGGATCGAGATGACGCCCCGCGCCTCGGGACCGACCTCCCGGGCCACGCGCTCGAGGCCGGCGGGCTTGTGCGCGAGCAGCAGCGCGTCGGCGCGCTGCGCCAGCTCGGCATTGGAGTCGACGACCTCGCCGCCCAGCTCGGCGACGAGCGCCTCGGCCCGGGGCCGGTAGGCGTCGTGCACGAGGACGGGGTCGCCCCAGCCCCGCGCGAGCGCCGTGGCCATGTTTCCTGCGCCGATGAGGCCGAGTCGCATATCTGCCAGAACCCTAGTTCACGCTGTCCTGTCGAGGCGATTTCGGATGCTGGGTGGGACGGCAGTCCGTGCGACAGTGCTCGGCACGGCCCTCGGCCGCCGGGCGGCCCAGGCGCCGAAAGCGTCCGTCAGGATTGGTTGAAGAAGCCCTTCTCGATCAGCTCGGCCTTCTCCTCGGCCGAGATCTGCACGTTGCGCGGCGTCAGCATGAAGACCTTGTGGGCGATGCGCTGCATCCCGCCGTCGAGCGCGTAGGTCAGGCCGCTGGCGAAGTCGATCAGGCGCTTCGCGAGGTCGTTGTCGGTCGCCTGCAGGTTGAGCACGACGGGGATCGACTGCTTGAACTTGTCGGCGACCTGCTGGGCGTCGTTGAACGACTTCGGGATGACGAGGTGCACGCGCACGTCTCCTCCGTTGCGGGTCCGCTCGACGGGACGCAGGACCGTCGTCGGCCGGCTGCCGCGCGGCTCGTCGTCGGCGAAGATGTCGTCGAAGTCGTCGCGCCGCGGGCGGCGCGGGGCGAGGCGACGCACGTTGGGCCGCTCGCGATAGCGATCGTCCATCTCGACCTCCGGCTCGGGCGCCGGGCGCGAGCGGTCGCGCTCGCGCTCGCGTTCGCGCTGCTCCTCGGCCTCCTGATGGCGCTGGCGCTCGAGCTCGTACTCGTCGACGTACGCGCGCTCCTCGGCCAGGCCGAAGTACACGAGCGCACGATGCCAGGAGTCGGAGAACGCCATGCCACTCGAAAGGTTAGACCTCGCGGCGATTTCTCCTGCACGGTTCCACCTCACGAGCTTCGTACCGATGCGCACGAGCGTGCGCGCCCTCCTCGACGGCGATCTCGTAGTCCTGCGTCGTGCCCATCGAGAGCTCCGGCAGCCCGCGGGCGGCGGCGAGCTCGCGCAGCTCGGCGAACCAGCGCCGGCTGTCCTGTGGCTCGCGCGCGAGCGGCGGCATCGTCATGAGGCCCGCCACGGCGATCGGACAGCGCTCGATGAACCCGTCCAGCTCGCCCGGCGAGACGCCGTCCTTGCCGGCCTCCCCCGCGACGTTGACCTCGACGAGCACGCGCAGCTCCGGCGGCGCGTGACGCTCGAGCTGAGCGAGCACCGAGTCCGTGCAGACGGAGTGGATGAGCCGCACGAGCGGCGCGATCTGCTTGACCTTGCGGCTCTGCACGTGGCCGATGAAGTCCCACGTCACGTCGCCCAGCACGGCGGCCTTCGCCTGCAGGTCCTGGGCGCGGTTCTCGCCCATGACGCCCACGCCGCCCTCGGCGAGCGCGGCGAGCTGCTCGAGCGGCACGTACTTCACCGCGGCGACGACCTCGACGTCGGCCGGGTCGCGCCCCGCGCGCGCCGCGGCGGCGGCGATGCGCTCGCGCACGTCGGCGAGGTTCGCGCGAACGCGCCCGGCGGTCAGGCCGTCGATCCGATCCGGCGTCAAGCGCCGGCGGGCGCGTCGTCGGCGACGCGCCAGACCGCGCTCGCCTGGCGGCCCGTGTCCTTCGGGTCGCCGCCGTAGTCGCGCCGGTGCGAGTGAAAGAGGCTGCGCGGCGCGCACATCGTGCAGACGTCGACGTCGTGGACCAGGTCGAGCGGGACCTTCGCGTGCTGGAGCTGCAGCCGCGCGACGTTCTTGAGGTGGGCATGGTTGCTCAGGCGCGCGACCCCCCGCGGGTAGCGCATGAACGAGCGGTGCACCCACGTGTTGACCTCGTAGCAGCAGACGCCGATGCTCGGCCCGATCGCGGCCTGGATCTCGGTGGCGCCCGCCTCGCGCAGCTTCTCGACGCCGTTCTTGAGCACGTCGGCGGCCAGCCCGCGCCAGCCGGCGTGGATCATCGCGACGCCCTCGGGCGCGATCAGCGCGACCGGCAGGCAGTCGGCGGTCACGACGACGGCGGCGTGGTCGGTCAGCGTGGTGGCGATGCCGTCCGCGTCGGCCATCTCGGCCTTCGGATCCGGCGGCTCGGTGATCAGCGCGATGTTCGCGCCGTGGACCTGCCTGACCTCGAGCCAGCGCTCCTGCGGGATGCCGATCTGCTCGCCCACGCGACGGCGGTTCTCCTCGACCGCGGGCATGTAGTCGTTCGTGTCGAGGCCGACGTTGAGCTCCTCGAACGGCTCGCCCGAGACGCCGCCGCGGCGCGTGAAGAACAGCGCGCGGCCGCCGGGCAGCTCGCAGCCGATGTGATCGCCGACCGCGGAGAACGGCGGCTGCAGGCGCTCGCCCCAGACGTTCGTGGACTTCATGGGGGTCGTGATCTTCGGCTTCGGTGTCGTCGACATCGCGTTCATTTGTAGCACGGCGTCACGCGCTGTCGGCTCCCGGCGCGAGGGCCAGCGCCGCCGCGAGCTGCGCCTCGCGATCGTCGGCCACCTCGCCGTCCAGGCGCCGTTCGAGCACCACCTCTAGCCGCCGGCCGAGATCGGCGCCCTCGGCGATTCCGGCCGCGCGCAGGTCGTCTCCGGTGATCCGCAGGCCGATGTGGCGCAGCTCCGCCGTCCACCGCTGCGCCGCCGCCGCGCCGGTGCCGCGGGCGCCCGCCAGCGCGACGGCCTCGACCGGTCGGCCGCGCAGCAGGCGAGCGAGCTCGGACGGTGCCCGCGGGGTGTCGTCGAGCGCCGGCGCATCCAGGGCGGCGCTCACGATCGCGCGCTCCGCGGCGCTGAACCGCAGGTCGGCGAGGAGCGCATCGGCCGGCGTCGCCAGCGACGCGGCGAGCACGAGCAGATCGCGGCGCCCCTCGGCGTCGGGCAGGAGCGCGAGCGCGCGTTGCGCCAGCGCGCGATCGGGCTCCAGCCACGGCGCGAGGCCCAGCGCGACGGCGGCCTCGAGCGCCGCAGCCGGATCGGGCTCGAGCAGCGCGAGGCGCAGCTCGCTGCCGATGCGCGCGCCGGAGACGGTCTGCTCGGCGCGGGCGGCGACGGCCTCCCGCGCAAGCCGTGCGGTATGCGTCTCCAACTCGAAGCCCAGCCGGGCGGCGTAGCGCGCGATGCGCCACAGGCGGGTCGGGTCGTCGCGCAGGCTCGCGTCGTGCAGGACGCGCAGGCGCCCCGCGGCGAGGTCCTCCTCGGCGTTCGGGGCCCCGCGCAGCTCGCCGGTCGCGAGGTCGAGCGCGAGCGCGTTGACGGTGACGTCGCGGCGGCGCAGGTCCGCCTCGATCCCCGCGGGCCGCACGTCCGGCAGCGCGCCGGGCCGCGCGTACGTCTCGGCGCGCGCGGCCGCGAGGTCCCAGCGACAGCCGCCGGCACGGACGGTGGCGGTGCCGAAGCGCTCGTGGGCGAGCGCGGTGCCGGCGCCACCCTCGCCGGCCGCCAGGCGCTCGGCGAGCGCGCCGACGTCGCCCTCGACGACGACGTCCCACTCGCGCGGCACCCGCCCCAGCAGCAGGTCGCGGACCGCGCCGCCGACGAGATGCACGCCCGCCGTTCCCGCCGCGGCCTCGAGCAGCCGGCGCCCGCAGGGCAGCTCGCGAACGCGCTGACGCAGATCCTCCATGGCCACAGTCTCGCGGGTGGTCGCCCCTGGACGACCGGCGGACGCCGCCCCACCGGCCTCTACCATTGCCGGGGTGAGCCCTTCGCCCCGCGGCGAGCGTCCGCTTCCGCGGCTCGCGATCGGGGCCGTGCTGCTCGTGCTCTGCGTCGCCGGCGCCCTCCTGGTGTTCGGCGGCAGCGACAACACGTTCGATCCGGACGTGACGTTCGTCGAGACCAACGAGGACACGCCCTCCGCGACCGCCAAGCTCCCTCGTGCCAACGGCCACCCGGCCGATGACGGCTTCAACTGGCCGGTCTACGGCTACTCGAAGGCGCGCACGCACCACCTTCCCCTGCGCCGCACGCCGCGGCCGCCCTACCGGCAGGCCTGGGCGCGACGCGGCAGCATCCTGCTCGAGTTCTCGCCCGTCCTGTGCGGCCGCCGGCTGTACCTGCTCAAGAACAACGGCGCGCTGTACGCGATCTCGCGCGCGACCGGTCGGGTGAGCTGGAAGCGCAAGCTCGGCCACCTCGCCGCCGCCTCGCCGGCCTGCCACGACGGCACGATCTACGCCGTCCTGCTCCAGCGCACCGAGCAGGAGGGTGGCGGCCGGATCATCGCGGTGCGCGCGAAGACCGGCAGCACGCGCTGGTCGCGGCAGCTGCCCAGCCGCTCGGAGACCTCGCCGCTGATCGACCACGGCCGCGTGTACATCGGCAGCGAGGACGGCACCGTCTACTCCCTGCGCGCGCGCGACGGCGTCGTGCGCTGGCGCGCCAAGGCCGCCGGCGCGGTGAAGGGGGCGATCGCGCTCGACGCCGGCAAGCTCTACTTCGGCGACTACGGCGGCCGGGTCCACGCGCTGCGCCGCACCGACGGCAAGAAGGTCTGGGAGACGGCGCCCGGCGCCGGCGCGCTCGGTCTCGGCGCAGGCAACTTCTACTCGTCGGCCGCCGTCGAGTACGGCCGCGTCTACATCGGCAGCACGAACGGCAGGGTGTACTCGCTGTCGAGCGCCGACGGCAAGCTCGCCTGGAGCCGCAGCACCGGCGGCTACGTGTACGCGTCGCCGGCCGTGGGCCAGGCGATCGGGGGCCGGCCGACCGTCTACATCGGCTCCTACGACGGCCGCTTCTACGCGCTCAACGCGCGCACCGGGGCGCCGCGCTGGGTCCGGTCGCTGGGGACGAAGATCTCCGGCGCCGCCACGATCATCGGCGACACCGTCTTCGTGTCCGACCTCGGCAAGCGCATGACCTGGGCACTGCGGGCGCGCACCGGGGCGACGCTGTGGAAGACCCATCGCGGCGCGTTCAATCCGGCGATCAGCGACGGGCGCCGCGTCTATTTCACGGCCTACACCTCGCTGTTCGCGCTGGACCCCATGGGCCGCCCCTTCGACCGCGCCGCGGCGAAGACCGCGCGCAGCCTGACGCGGGCGCGGCGGGCCGCGGCGCGCCAACGGGCGCAGGCGCGGGCGAAGGCACACGCGCGAGCGCGCCGTGTGCGCCAGCTGCGCTTCCGCTTCGCCCCGCACGGTCACCGCCACAGCAGCGGGCACTACGGGCGCAGCTGTCATCGCCACAAGCACGTCTACACGGTGCGCGGCAAGACGATCGTGCTGCGCCACAGCCACTGCCACACGCACACCCGCGCGCGACGCTGAGCCCCGGCAGGCGCTTCGCGCACCCGGGAGCGTGCGCGTCGCACCCCGTTCGGTGAGCGCCAGCGTGATCGCACGACATCTCCGAGGGTGACTCTGGGGCTGGGTGCGTTCGGGCCAGGTCGGCGGTCGGCGGTCGGCCGGCCGGCGGCAGCCCCGGCCGCACGGTACGCATGGTCGAGTGACAGGTGGAGCGACGGCGGTGGCGGGCCTGTCGTTCCTTCATCGATCCTCATGGGCGATCGACACGCCGATGGCGCGGCGCGATCGACCTGTCACTCGATGGTGCCGCCAATGGCGTGCGGCGTGTCGAATCAACCTCGGCCGTCGAGGCGCATGCGACGCACCCGCGCGCTACGGGCGCACGGCGATGCCCGCCGCGAGCAGGTGCGCCTTGGCGTCGCGGACGCGGTAGGTGCCGTAGTGGAAGATCGAGGCGGCGAGCGCCGCGTCCGCGCCGGCGTGCAGGGCCGCCGCGAGATGCTCGAGCGTGCCCGCGCCGCCGGAGGCGATGACCGGCACGCCGACGGCCTCGGCGACCGCGCGCGTGAGCTCGAGGTCGTAGCCGTCGTTGGTCCCGTCGCGGTCCATGCTCGTCAGGAGGATCTCGCCGGCGCCGCGCTCGACGCCGTCGCGCGCCCACTGCACGGCGTCGATGCCCGTGGCCGTGCGGCCGCCGGCCACGAAGACCTGCCAACCCTCGCCCTCGCCGTCGCAGGCCTTGGCGTCGATCGCCAGGACCACGCACTGCGCGCCGAAGACGTCGGCCAGCTCGCTGATGAGCTCGGGCCGGGCGACCGCCGCGGAGTTGACGGCGACCTTGTCGGCGCCGGCGTCGAGGACGCCCTGGGCGTCGTCGACGGAGCGGATCCCGCCGCCGATCGTGAAGGGGATGAAGCACTCGTCGGCGACGCGCCGGGCGAGCTCGACCACCGTGGCGCGCTTGTCGCTCGTCGCCGTGATGTCGAGGAAGACGAGCTCGTCGGCGCCCGCGGCGTCGTAGAGCGCGGCGAGCTCGACGGGATCGCCCGCGTCGCGGATGTCGACGAAGTTCGTGCCCTTGACGACGCGGCCGGCGTCGACGTCCAGGCAGGGGATCACGCGCTTGAGGTGCACCGCATCGAGGCTAGTGGCTCGCTCCGCGCCGGTTCCGCGCCGCCTGCTCGGACGCGGCGCCGCCTACTTCGGTCGCGGCCGCGCCCGCGAGCGCCGCGATGCCCTCGGCGACCGTGAACCGGCGCTCGTAGAGCGCCTTGCCGGCGATGACGCCGGTCAGGGTGGGCCGGCGCAGCCCCGCGAGCGCCGCAAGGTCCTCGATCCGGCCGATCCCGCCGGAGTACATGAGGCTCCCGCGCACGACGGCGGCGACGCGGCGGATCTCGTCGAGATCGGGCCCGCCGAGCAGCCCGTCCTTGTCGACGTTCGTGTAGACGAACGTCCGCACGCCGCGGTCCTGCAGGCGCTCGATCGCGTCCTGCGCGGGCAGCGTCGTCGTCTGCGTCCAGCCGGCGGTCGAGACGAAGCCGCCACGCGTGTCGACGCTGACGACGATCCGCGCGCCGTAGCGGGCGACGGCCTCGTCGAGGAAGCCGACGTCGGCGAACGCCGCGGTGCCCAGGATCGCTCGCGACGCGCCCGCCTCGATCGCGCCGGTCACGGCCTCGATCGAGCGCAGCCCGCCGCCGTACTGCACCGGCACGCCGAGCTCCTCGACGACGCGCGCCAGGTGGTCGAGGTTCTGCGGCGAGCCGGTGCGAGCGCCGTCGAGGTCGACCATGTGCAGGTAGCGCGCGCCCGCGCCGACCCACGCGCGCGCGGCCTCCAGCGGGCTGTCGGCGTACACGGTCTCGGCGTCGAAGTCGCCCTGGACGAGGCGCACCGCGCGGCCGCCGGCGATGTCGATCGCGGGATAGAGGATCACGCGTGGACCGACGCGCAGATGCCGACGAAGTTGCGCAGCAGTGCGAGGCCGTGCGTCGAGGACTTCTCGGGATGGCACTGGGCGCCGAAGACGTTGCCCGCCGCGACGAACGAGGCGAACGGCGAGCCGTACTCGCCGCGCCCGAGCACGATGGACGGGTCGTCGGGCTGGGCCACGAACGTGTGGACGTGGTAGAAGGCGGCCGGGTCGGGCAGGCCCTCGCAGAGTGCCGACGGGCGCTCCCAGCGCACGGCGTTCCAGCCGATGTGCGGCAGCTTCAGCCCCCGCGGATCCAGGCGCACGACGGTGCCGGCGAGCAGGCCGAGCCCCTCGGCGCCCTCGTGCTCGGCCGAGCGCTCGAAGAGCAGCTGCATGCCCAGGCACAGCCCGATGACCGGCTTGCCGGCCTGTGCGTGCGCCCGCACGACCTCGTCGAGGCCGAGCGCGCGCAGCCGGCGCATCGCCTCGGGGAACGCGCCGACGCCGGGCACCACGAGCCCGTCGGCGGCGCGCAGCTCGTCGGGGTCGGAGGTCTGCGCGATCGGCGTGCCGACGTGCTCGAAGGCCTTGCTCACCGAGCGGCGGTTGCCCATCCCGTAGTCGACCATCGCGATCGCGGTCATCGGCCGCTCCTCATCCGGTCAGCGTGCCCTTCGTCGACGGCACGCCGCTCTCGCTGGGATCGATCGCGACCGCGCCGCGCAGCGCACGGGCGAACGCCTTGAAGGACGCCTCGATCATGTGGTGGGCGTTCGTGCCCGCCTGCACCTCGAGGTGCAGCGTGAGGCGCGCGTTGCCGGCCACCGCGCGGAAGAACTCCTCGAGCAGCTCGTGCTCGAAGCCGCCGGTCTCCCCGGCGGGCAGACCACCGTCGTCGAGCGCGACGAAGGCCCGGCCCGAGATGTCGATCGCGCACATCGCGCGCGCCTCGTCCATCGGCACGACCGCGTGGCCGTAGCGGTAGATCCCGCGGCGGTCGCCCAGCGCGGCATCGAGTGCCTGCCCGAACACGATCCCGACGTCCTCGACCGTGTGATGCGAGCCGGTCTGCAGATCGCCCTTGGCGTGGACCTTGAGGTCGAGCCGGCCGTGGCGCGCGAGCAGGTCGAGCATGTGGTCCAGGAAGCCGACCCCGGTCTCGCGGCGGCCGGCGCCGGTGCCGTCGAGCCCGAGCTCGAGCGTGATGTCGGTCTCGCCGGTGCGCCGCTGGCGCTGGGCGGTGCGGCTATCGGTCGTCACGTGCCGCATTCTCCCCCACGCGCGCCACCATCGACTCGGCGTGCACGGTGAATCCCTCGGCGCGGGCGATCGGCACGCCCGCGGCGGCCAGCGCCGGCGCCGCGTCGCCGATGTGGACCTCGCTCATCCGCCGCCGGAACGCCCGCGGCGACAGGCCGGAGGCGTAGCGTGCCGAGCCGCCGGTGGGCAGGCTGTGGTTCGAACCCGCGACGTAGTCGCCGAACGCCGTCGCGCCGGCCGCGCCCACGAAGACGCAGCCGGCGCAGCGCACACGCGGCGCAAGACGCTCCACCGACGGTCCGACGAGCTCGAGGTGCTCGGGCGCATACGCCTCGCAGAAGCGCAGGCCCTCAAGCAGCGACCCGGCGTGGACGAGGACGAAGGCGGCGGGATCGGAGTTCGGGCGATCGGCGCCGAGCGTCTCCAGCGCGCCGCGCACCGCGTGCAGCAGCGGCGACGAGCCCGAGACGAGGACGACCGGGGCGCCCGGGCCGTGCTCGCCCTGGGCGAGCAGGTCGAGCGCGATGAGACCGGGATCGGCCGACGCGTCGGCGAACACGAGCACGTCGCTCGGTCCGTAGAAGCCGTCGATGCCGACGCTGTCGGACACCTGGCGCTTGGCCTCCTGCACGATGAGGCTTCCGGGTCCCGCGATGACGTCGGCGCGCTCGATGGTCTCCGTGCCGTAGGCCAGCGCGGCGACGCCGTGCGCGCCGCCCATCGCGTACACCTCGTGCACCCCGCACAGGTCGCACGTGCCGCGGATGACGGGATCGATCGGCGGCGGCGTGAGGACGGCGACCTCCTCGACGCCGGCCGCACGCGCGGTCACGACGCCCATCACGACCGTCGAGGGATACGGCGCTCGTCCGCCCGGGACGTAGATCGCGGCGCGGCGCACGGGCACCTCTCGCAGCACGACGCGGTGGCCCTGGGGCAGCGTGACGCCGACATCGGAGCCGACCGCGGCATCGGCGACGAGCGCGACGTTCGTGATCGCCACCTCGAGGCCGGCGCGGACGTCGTCGTCCAGCAGCCCGGCGTCGAGATCCTCCGCCGGCACGCGCAGGGACTCGGACGGCTCCACCCCGGGGGCGCCGCCCATGTCGAAGCGCGCGACGAGCTCGCGCAGCGCTCGGTCCCCGCCGTCGCGCACGGCGCCGACGATCTCGGCGACGACCTCGCTCACCGACGCGGGCGCGGGCGCGAGCGCGCGCACGGCCGCCGCCGCGGCGACCGGATCGCCGCCGACCGCGATCCGCTCAAAGCGCACGCAGCTTCTCCAGCATCGCGTCGATCGCGGCTGCCTTGAGCTTGTGCGAGACCGGGTTGGCGATCAGGCGCGCCGTCGAGACGAAGATCTCCTCGCGGATGACGAGGTTGTTCTCACGCAGCGTCGTGCCGGTCGCGGTGAGGTCGACGATCGCCTCGACGAGCCCGGTCAGCGGCGCGAGCTCGACCGATCCCTTGACCTCCACGATCTCGGCCTGACGGCCGGTCGCCTCGAAGTACGCGGCGGCGGTCTTGTGGTACTTCGTGGCCACGCGCATGACGCCCAGCCGGCGCAGCGCCTCGACCGACGGGTCCGGGCCGTCGACCGTCGCGAGCACCATCGTGCACGTGCCGAAGTCGAGGTCCAGCAGCTCGTAGACCTCGCGGTCGGGCTGCTCGGCGAGGACGTCCTTGCCGGTGATGCCGACGTCGGCGGCGCCGGCCTCGACGTAGGTGGGCACGTCGGACGGTCGCATCGTGACGATGCCGACGTCGGCGAAGAGGAGCTTGCGGTCGTTGGAGCGCACCTCGGCGGTGTCGATGCCGATCGCGTCGAGACGGTCGAGCGTCTCGCGCATGAGCGCGCCGCGCGGGACGGCGATGACGAGGTCCGGGGTGGGCGGCGGCGTGCTCATGGCTCCGTCACCTTCTCCTCGCCGGTCAGCGCGATGTGCAGCCGGTCGATCGTCAGCGCGAAGCCGACCGCGGGCAGCGCGCGCCCGAAGCGGCCGAGCAGGTCGTCGTAGCGCCCCCCGCCGCCCAGCGGCGCGCCGAGCGCCGGGTCGTAGACGTCGAAGACGGCGCCGGTGTAGTAGCCCATCTTCCGCACGAGGCCGAGGTCGAAGATGACGCGCTCGGCGACCTCGGGCAGCAGCAGATCGTAGACGCCGGCAAGGCCGGCGACGGCTTCGGCGACGGGGCCTCCCGCCTCGCCGAGCACCTCCGCGCCGCCGCGGATCTGCGGGATGCGCAGCAGCAGATCCGCGTCGGCGTCGTCGAGGCCCAGCCGGCCGAGCTCGGCCTCGAGCGCCACGAAGTCGCGCCGGACGAGCGTGTCCATGAGCAGGTCGACGGCACCCTGCGAGACGTCATGGGAGCGCAGCAGCATCGGATACAGCGAGGCATCGCCGAGACCGATCCTGAAGTCGCGCAGGCCGACGGCGTCGAGCGCGTGGTAGAGCACGGTGAGCGCCTCCGCGGTGCCCTGCGGGCCGGCCGCCCCGACCAGCTCGATGCCGGCCTGCAGGAACTCGCGCATCTGGCCGCGGTGCGGGCGCACGCCGCGATAGGCGTGGGCGAAGTAGCAGAAGCGCAGCGGCGGCTCGGCCGTCCGGTAGCGGGTGCAGACAAGCCGCGCGATCGGCACCGTCATGTCCGTGCGCAGGGCGAGCACCTCGCCGTGGTCGTCCATGACGCGATACGCCGGGGGCTCGCCGCCGCCGCGGGCGAGCACGTTCTCGTACTCGAGCGCGGGCGTCCAGACCTCGCCGTAGCCGTCGTGTTCGAAGATGCCGCGAATGGCCTCGGTGATGTCGCGCAGCTCGCGCATCTCGTCGGGCAGCACGTCGCGGGTGCCGGAGGGAATCGGGTGGATCTGAGGGCGCACAGGTGCTGTGAATCTAGAAGGCGGCGCGGGACGGCGGTCGGCTGGCCTAGTGATAGACCGGCTCGGTGGCGACGCGCTCGATGCGCGCGCCGAGCTCGCGCAGGCGCTCGTCGATGCGCTCGTAGCCGCGGTCGATCTGGCGGATGTTGCCGATCTCCGAGCGTCCCTCGGCGCACAGCGCGGCGATCAGCATCGCCATGCCGGCGCGGATGTCGGGCGACTCGACGCGCTCGCCGCGCAGCCGGCAGGGACCCGTGACGATCGCCCGGTGCGGATCGCACATGGTGATGTCGGCGCCCATGAGGACGAGCTTGTCGGTGAACACCATGCGGTTCTCGAACATCCACTCGTGGATGAGCGCCGAGCCCGAGCACTGGGTCGCCAGCGCGACGGCGATCGAGGTGAGATCAGCGGGGAACGCGGGCCACGGTCCGTCCTGGACCTTGATCTTGTGCTCTCCGACGTCGCGGGCGATGACGAGGTCCTGCCCGCCCGGCACGATGACGTCGTTGCCGTCGAGCTCCGAGCGCAGGCCGAGGCGGTCGAAGACGAGCCGGATCATGCGCAGGTCGTTCGGGATCGTGTCGCGGATGCGCAGCTCCCCGCCGGTGACGCCGGCCAGCGCCATGAACGAGCCGATCTCGATGTGGTCGGGCCCGATCGTGTGGTCGCAGCCGTGCAGCTTGGCCCTGCCGTTGACCGTCAGCACGTTGGAGCCGATGCCCTGGATGTCGGCGCCCATCTTCACGAGCATGCGCGCGAGGTCCTGGACGTGCGGCTCGCACGCCGCGTTGCCGATGACCGAGGAGCCCGGCGTCCCGGCCGCGGCCAGCAGCGCGTTCTCGGTTCCCATCACCGACGGCTCGTCCATGAAGACGTCGCCGGCGCGCAGACCGCGCGGCGCGCGCAGCTCGATGTCGCGGTGATGTGCGAAGGTCGCACCGAGGGCGGCGAAGGCGTCGAGATGCGGGTCCAGGCGCCGGCGGCCGATGCCGTCGCCGCCCGGCGGCGGCATGCGCACCCGGCCGAAGCGGGCCAGCAGGGGGCCGGCGAGGAGGAAGGAGGCTCGGATGCGCTCGGAGAGGCCGCGGTCGATGACGGCCTCGTCGGCGGTCAGCCCGTCCGCGCAGAGCGCGACGTCGTGGTCGGACAGCCAGGTGATCCGCACGCCCATGCCCTCGAGGATCGACAGCATCGCGGCGACGTCCTGGATCCTCGGGACGTTGCGGACCACGACTTCGTCCTCGGTCAGCACCGAGGCGGCGAGGATCGGCAGGGCGCCGTTCTTGTTGCCGGCGGGCGTGATCGTGCCCGTGAGCGCGGTGCCGCCATCGATGACGAACTTCTCCATGAGGGGATGCCTTCCGGCAACGGGAGCGGGGCCGTAGGGCTGGGCTAGGGTAACAGCCATGCCCACCCGGATTTCGCGCGAGGAGGCGTGGTCCCTGCTCGCGGAATGGGTCCGATCCGAATCGCTGCGGCGCCACTGCCTGGCCGTCGAAGCCGCAATGGTCGCTTTTGCGGAGCGTGACGGGCACGACGCCGAGCTCTGGGGCGTGACCGGCCTGCTGCACGACGCCGACTACGAGCGCTTCTCGGACATGGGCGACACCGAGCGCGGCCACCCGCGCACGATCATCGCCGAGCTCCAATCGCGCGACGCGCCGCCCGAGATGGTGCACGCGATCGCCGCCCACGCGGACTTCCTCGGCGTCCCGGCCGAGACCGACCTCGACCGCACGCTGCTCGCGGTCGACGAGCTCTGCGGCTTTCTCGTCGCGTGCGCGTGGGTGCGGCCCGAGGGGATCCACGGGCTGACGCCCAAGTCCGTCAAGAAGAAGCTCAAGCAGCCCTCGTTCGCGGCGGCGGTCGATCGCGAGGACGTGCGCGGGGGCGCCGAGCAGCTCGGCGCGGACTTCGACGAGCACGTGGCATTCGTCATCGGCGCGCTGGAGGCGCGGGCGGCGGAGCTCGGGCTCCACGGGCGCGCGGCGGAGGGCGCGTAGGCGTCGAAGCCTCGCAACGCGGAGCGCGACCGCGCTTCGCGAAAGCTGCGCACGGAGCGCGTCCGCTGCTGGGCGCGTGCAACATCTCTTGCATCCCGACAAAGCACTTTGTCCTGCATATCGCCGCTTTTTCGACACGTACGCCTGTTCCGTCCGAGCGCCGCCTACCGTAGAACATATGTTCGCTTCCGTGTTCTCCCAGCTTCCGGCGCGGCTGCGGCGCGCGCTCGCACTCATCAAGGCCTTCGCCTTCCTCGAGGACCCGTCCCGGCCGGCCCTCGCCCGCGCCCCCGCGCCCGCCCCGCTCCCGGCACCTGCCCCACACCGGCCCGATCCGCCGCCTGCGCCGGCGATCGACGGCGCGATCCGGGCGTCCCACGCACGCCACGGGCGGGATCGGCCATCGAGCGCTGCAGCACCGCCCGCTGGAGCTCCGGCCGCGGCGGTCGCCCGGCCGCCCCGGTCCAGCGCTGCGCGACCC
>CAVVAG010000022.1:0-174542 GCA_963746165.1 uncultured Actinomycetes bacterium
CCTTGAGCGGCGCCGGGCAGCCGTTGCTCCGCGTGCTGGCGGTGCTCTTGCACTTGTCGACGCGATCGGACGTGCCGTCCTGGTCGGCGTCGGGACAGCCGTCCGCCGGGATCCCCTTCTTGTCGGGGCATCGATCCTGCATGCCCGCGACGCCGTCGCCATCGTTGTCGACGCTGTCAGACCCTCCTCCTCCTCCTCCACCACCGGGCGGCGGTGGCGGCGGCGGGGGCGGCGGGGGCGGCGGGGGCGGCGGCGGCGGCGGCGTGGGCGCCGCCGTGCCGGTGCCGTTGAGCGCCGCGTCACCCGGCGTGGCCGACGCGTTGTAGGTGAAGTCCAGGACCGCGCCGCGGGCGCCTGCCGCGGCCGGTGTGAATCCCACGCCGACCGTGCAGGCGTCCTCGTCGCTGTCCGGGGCCAGCGTCTTTCCCGGAGTGCAGGTGCTGCCTGTGATCGCGAAGTCGCCGGGGTTCGCGCCCCCAAGTCCGACGGTGGAGACGGTGAAGCTCACCGTCGCCAGTGTTCTTGAGCGTGACCGCCTGGACCGGGCTCGCGCTGCCGACGAGCTGCGGGCCGAACGTCAGGCCCGCCGGCGTCAGGGTCGCCCTGGCCAGCGCCGGCGAGGCGGTGCCGGTCAGGCCCAGCGTGGGGCCTGTCGCGTTGTCGACCTCGACGGTGAGGGTGGCGGTGTGCGGCGTCGTGGGGGGCGTCGGCCTCGTCGGGCTGTAGAACACCTTGAACTGGGCAGGTCTGCGCCGGGCACGAGCACCTTGGGCGGCTGGCACGTGTCGTCTCGGATCCCGAAGGCCCCGCCTCCCGGCCCGCTGACCACGCCTCGGCTGATCTTCGTGATGGTGGGCGTTGGCCGCGCCATCGTTCGTCAGCGTCACGATCTGCTCGGCGCTGGGCGTGTCGGCGGCTCGGTCGTGAACGTCAGGTTTCGCCGCGCTTGCCACGACGGCGGCCTGCGCGTTCGTCGCCGCGGTCAGCGCCAGACCCACGATCGCCACGGCGATCCATGTCGCTCGAGATCGCCGCGCCGCTGACTCTGTCCGTGCTCGCATCTGATGCCCCGCCTTCGTCGCTGATGAATTCGATGGCCTGTCTCCCCGACCCGCGAAGCTCCGCCGCCGTGCTCTTCGCTACGTGCGGCGAGGCGCTTCTCGCCGTGGTCGCCGGAGCACCCCGTGACCCTCGTCCCGAACACCAACACGCCCGGCGCGCCGAAGTAGCGCGTGGCTCGCGCGCGGATCACGTCTCCCCGCCCACCGTGAAATCCCCGCCCGGAAGCTCGTCGGAAGGCGTCGGCGAGGGCTTCGGGCGCGCCGGCTTGGCAGAGGCGGAGGCGGAGGCGGCGGCGGCGTCGTCTCACGCTCCGGCTCCTGCGCCTGCGCGGGCGCAGGGCTCTGCGCCGACGGCGAGGCCGCGGCGCGACGGCGCCGCTCGGCGGCCGCGGCCCGGCGGCGCCGATCTGCCGCTGCGGCTCGGCGCCGGCTCGCCGCCCGGCGGGCCCGTGCCTCGCGCTCCTCGCGCGCGGCAGCCAACGGCGGGCCTCCGCCTCGCGCTCGGCCTTTGCGGCGTCACGCTCGGCCTTCGTCGGCGTGGCCACGGCCGGCTCGGCGGGCGTTGCGCCGCCGCCGTCGGCGGCGGGCGATCCGCCGGCGGCGGAGGAGGCCGTCTCGTCGGAGGGCGTGGACGAGCCGCCGGGGAGCAGCACCACGACGGCGACGACGAGCGCGAGGACGCCGGCGACCGCGATGGCACGCACGCGGGTGCGATCCATGCCCTGTCCGAAGCCCGGGCGGCGCGCGTCGAAGCGAGGACCGCGTCGCACCGCATGGCGGCCGCGCTCGGCGAGCACATGGGCGCGCTCGGCCATGGCGGAGCCGGTGCCCTTGCCCTGCGAGAGGACGCGCGACACGCCCGACGCGAGGGCGGAAGGCGCAGTGATCGCGGGTGTGCGGCGCGGGGATGGCGGGCTCGAGCCGTCCAACGTCTCGGCGGGTTGCGGCGCGCCGTTGGCCCGGTCGGAGGCGATCGCCGTCGCGGCCGCCGGGTACGTCGCCGCACGGTTCGGCGGCGGGGCGTCTGCCACAACGCCCTTCTCGGCCGCCTCGCGAACGGCCGTCAGGTCGCCGACAGCGCCGTCACCGGAGCGGCGGCCACCAGCGCGCCTACGATCACGCGCACGATGCTCGCCGGCAGCGGCGCCTCGGGAGGCCGCTCGTAGGCCCGTCGGCGGCCTCGAAGCGCTCCACCGCCTCCGCGCACGCAGCAGCTCGACGACATGCAGCTCGAAGTCCTCGCGCTCCGGGCCGAGCATCGTCTCCTCGATCCACCACCAGGAGCGACTCCGGACAGGGCAAAGGGTCGTCCCAGTCGAGGCCCGAGACGCGTGAAACCCGCGCGCCGCGGCCGCATGAGCGGGTCGCGCTGCGCAACAGCGATTCCGCGTCGAGGTTCGGTCGGGTGACGCGGCGATCCGCGCTCGGAACCGGCGAACGCATCGGCTGCCGCGTGGCCTGCCTGCCCTGGAGCAGCGACATGCTCGGAGTACACGAACACCGGCGGCGCCACGGCGCTTGCAGAGCCCGGCGAGCGCATCCGGGCTCGCCGCTGCGGATCCCGTCTACGGTGACCTCCTACACTGCAGGCACCGTCGCAGGATAGCGCCATGGCTGCGAGTGAAGGCAGTATGGCATGCGGTGTTGCGCCCGGTGCCACGCGCCGGGCCCGGCGATCATCGCCGGGGAGGCGGGCCGCGGGGGCACGGCTGCGCCATATCGCGGGGTCTTCGCTGTCGAACAGGCGCAGCGCCTGCGGCCGGCAGCGGATCCCAGGGTTTGAGCCGCCCGCGAATCGCGCAGCGGGACGCGGTCGATCCCGGCGGGGCGCCGGCCAGGGCCAAGCCGTAGTAGCCCTCCCAGTTCTGCGGATCGCGTCGTACCGCCCTCGCATCGCGCGCAGGCCGTCGGCCCGGCGCCCGGCGCGGACGTCGCAGTAGCCGAGGATGAGGTACGGCTCGGGTCGCGCCGCACAGCACGGCCGTCGAGGTCGCCTCGCGCGGTCCGCGCCGTGGCGCAATCGCCGCGCGCGAAGGCCTGCGCGCTGCTCCGCAGCGGACCGTCGGAAGGCGTACGCGTGCGGGAACGAACGCGAGCATCACGCAGCACGACGCCGATCCGACGCGCAGCGCCGGACTGGTCGCCGCCGCCGTGCGCCGGCCGTGCCGCCGCCCGCCGCCACGGCGAGCGCGAGGCCGCCCGCGGCGAAGAACCACAGCGTGACCGCCGGCATCTCCCAGTCCCAGTCGAGACCGGCGTGAAGCGCCCAGGCGAGACCCGACCCGAACAGCGCGGCGCCCACGACGCGGTGCGGCCCGCGCGCCCGCGCGAGGAATCCGCCCAGCACCAGCAGGACGACCGCGACGACGAGCAGGAGACCGACGAGCCCGAGTTCACCCAGCGTCTCGACATACAGTGAGTGGGCATCGTTGAACTGTGAGGAGCGCCCGAGCCGGTCCCACTGCAACGGGAACGTTCCGGCGCCCTCACCCGTGAGCGGCTGTTGCGAGAACTCCTCCAGCGCGACGCGCCAGTACAGCAGCCGCCCGTTGTCGCTGGAAGTCGCCAGCCGTGAGCGGTTGTCCGCGCCGGCGTCCGGCGGCTCGGCGTCGGCGAAGCGGTCGTACTGATCGCCGACCGCGCCGACAGACGCGCGCCGGCGATCGCCACGACGACCGCGAGCGCGAGCCCTGCCGAACCAGGCCCTCCGATTGCCTCGCAGCCCGGCGGGCAGCTTCGGCTGGCCGACCACGAGGGCCAGCCTGCAGCAAGCGGCGGCGCGCCGCTGCCGCGAGCACGGTGGCAGATCACGACGACGACGGCGACGAGATGCCCCTGGGCGGCCGCGGCGGCGGTCGTCGGGTGTCGGTCGCCAGCAGGTCTGCCGCGTAGGCCGCGAGGGCGCCAGCGCGACCGTCGGAACGGCCGCGAGCAGGCCGTTGGCCAGTGCCCGCGGGCGGCCGGCGACGACGAGCGCGACCAGTCCGACCGCCGCGGCGAGGAGGCCCCGCGCGAGAAGGTCAGACACATCGTGGTGGCCAGGATCGGCAGCGCGCCCGCCGCGAGGGCGCGTCCGACCGGGTGCTCGCGTTCATCCGCGGTCAGCGCGAAGGCGAGCACCGGCCCCAGCGCGGCGAGCAGCCCGAGGCTGTTCCAGTACGTCAGGGGATAGCTCAGGCGCTCCTCGGCGATCGCGGGGGCGATCTGCCACACGTCGGGCAGCAGGCGCGTGACCAGGCCGCAGAGGCAGACGACGAAGGCGGCGGCCGCGATCGCTCGGACGATCCACCTCATCCGCTCGTGCGTTCGGCCCCAGGCGCCCATGAGGACGAACACGAGGGCGTAGAGGAGCACGCGGTCGTACTCGATCATCGCGCGCGCCGGGGCGTCGGACCACGTCCCGGAGAGCAGCGTCCACAGCGCCAGCAGCCCAGCAGCGCCGCGCCCACGGGTAGCCGGGCTGAGCCCGGCGAAGGGCCGGCGGCTCAACACGACGCGCAGGACGAGCACGACGGCGACGGCCACCGCTGCGACCGCCGTGGCTCCCGGGAAATAGCCGCCCGCCCGGAAGCTGAGGATGACCATGAGCAGCGCCGGGATCAGCGCAGAGCGACGCTCGGCCGCGCGAGCCCGGTGTGAAACGCCCGCAACGGGCTCGACCGCCGAGTCCTCGACGGACTGCCCAACCCCGACCCGGCCGACGGACACGGGCGAATGCTATGGCGTCCGGCGGCAATCGTCGCGGCGGTCGCCCGGGGTCGCTCGGTCCACCATCGTGGCTACGCTCCGGCCGATGATCGATCTTCACGCGCACGTCCTGCCGGGCATCGACGACGGGCCCGCCGACGTCGAGGGGAGCCTTGCGCTCCTGCATGCGGCGGCGCTGGCGGGCACCCGCGTCATCGCGGCCACGCCGCACCTGCGCCGCGACTTCCCGAGGGTGCGCCCGGAGGGCATCGCCGCCTCGTGCGCCACGATGCAGGAACAGATCCCGGCAGACTGGGATCTGCAGATCGTCTCCGGCGGCGAGGTCGACCTCGGGTGGGCGATGCGCGCCACGGACGAGCAACTGCGCATGGCCTCCTATGGAGGGCGCGGGACAGATCTGCTCGTCGAGACTCCGTACGGGACCTCGCCGAGGATCTTCGAGCCGCCGCTGATGGCGCTGATGAACCGCGGCTACCGCGTGCTGCTGGCCCACCCCGAGCTCAACCCGGGCTGCAGCAGAGCCACGAGCGCCTCGATGCGCTCGTCGACCGAGGCGTCCTCCTCCAGATCACGGGTGCGTCTCTGCTGCCCGATCCGAAACGGTCCCGGCGCTCGCGGCTCGCGCGCCGACTCCTCGAGCAAGGGCTCGCCCACGTCATCGCGTCGGACGCCCATTCCGGGGGCCCTGGCGCCGGCCGCCGGGCTGACTGCGGCAGTCGAGGTCGCGAGGGCGATCGCGCCGGACACGAGCGGACTGGATGGTGACCCCGGCGCCGGCGGCGATCCTCGGCGGCAGGCCGCTTCCCCCCGCCGTTCGGCCGTTGACGACCTGGCCGTCGCGACGGCGGTGGGCCGGCGCGGGCGCGACGCGGGCGACATCCGCCCCGGCACCTCGCCCAACGTACGATGACGACTCGGATGCTCGCTCGTCGGCGACGTCGCTCACCTCAGCTGCGCTCCGCCGCGGCGTGGCGCTGGCCGCCCTTGTCGGCGCGTGCGGCAGACCGAACCCGGCGACCGACAGCCGCAGGTGCAGCGTGGCTGACGCGATCGAGGGCATCCAACAGGAGGGTTCACGCTCGGCGACCCACAGGCGCCGTGGACGCTGAGCGTCATCTCGTCGCCCACGAGCTATGAGCTGGACGGCCTCATCAGCAGCTGCCGGCCGCCCGGCGCTTCGTGCGTCCGGGGCAGCTGAAGCTTCAGATGCGCACGCCGACGAAAGGTCCCTACGGCGTGAACGGAGACGAGCGGGAGGTCGCCGGCGCGCTGATCGCCGCCGGGCTGCAGAACAGCACTATGGGACGTGCTGGTCCGCTTCGTCCCGCGCTACGACGGCGCGGTGACACTCGCCGATCTCGTCGCGTTGCTGCGACGGGCGGGCGTGCCGGACGTCGCCCGTGCCATGACGCAGCGGTCGACGACGCAGGTTCGCGCGGCGCTGGACCGGGCTGACGAGGTCGCCACGGCCATCGAGGGAGAGGGACAACTCGTCTACGCCATCGCCCGGGCGGGCGAGGCGACCGCAGCGCCTCACCTACGAGCAGGAGCTGCGCACGCTCGCCGACGAGGTCGAGGGCGTGCTGCGGTGAGGATCGCGCGGCGGTCGCGGCTCAGCAGCGGCGTCGCGCCCGGCGCAGGGCGTGCCCCACGGGTACGTGGCATCGGCGCCAGCGCTTGTAGCTGCGGATGAAGCGAGGTATGGACGTCAGGCGCGGCACGAAGTCGGGAAATATACGGCACCGCAGCGACGCCATCGGAGTATCTCTGGGCGCCGGCGGGGGTGCTCGGTGCTGCCTCAGGTCTCGCCGCCGCTCGCGAACTCACCGCCCGGCGCGGGCGGTGCTGCGCGGCGCTCTCGAGGGCTCGCTGATCGGCTCTGTCTGAGCGGGCGCCGGCTGCACCGTCCCGGCTCGGCCGGCGGGGAGGCCGGGATCAGGCCGGCTGGCGGCGCTCTGCGGTGGCGTGGAGGCCAGGAGGAAGGTCACGAGCGCGACCGTGACCGCGACCGTGGCGAAGAGCCCGATGGCGGCGAGCTCGCTGCGGCTGTCGACGGGAGCGGCGGATCCGTTGCGCCCGCCGGTGCCGGCTCGTCGCCGGCCGCCGGACAGCCGTCCCCGGGGCCGTTCGGTCGAGCCCGGCGCGGGGCCGAGGATGCGATAGCGCACGGCGGCCCGGGCGTCGGCGATCAACGCCGACAGCGTGGGGGCCACGCGAGCCGGGGCCCGGCGCTGACCCGAGGAGCGAGGGGCGCCGTCGGCGCTGGAGCGTGCGCTGCGCCGCGGGGCCGCGGGCGGCGCGTCGGGGACAGACCGGCTGGCCTCCTCGGCGGGCGCAGGTCCCGACGTGAAGATCGGCAGGGCAGCGGCCGGCGGCTCCGGCGCGGGCGTGATCTGTGCGTCGTGGGCGCCGGCCACGTTCAGCGACGTCGCAGGATCCGCGGCCGCCGCCGCGGCTGCATCCGGCGCGGGCGCCGCCGGGGCAGGCCCGGTGGACTCGCCGAGCAGGTCGCGCGCGTGTTGCAGCGCCTGCGTCCGCACGGCGTCCGCGTCGCCGCCGGCGGCTCTGACCGGGGCGGCGTCGACGAGCGCGGCGATGATCTGCTCGGCGATGCGCAGCGGCAACCGCGCGCGGGGCGGGCGCTCGAATGCGCGCTGCCCGGCTTCGAGGCGGCGCATCGCGACCGTGCAGGCGCGGCAGTGGGCGATGTGGTCGTCGAGTTGCCGGCGGTCCTCGCGGTTGACCGGCTGTTCGAGCCACGCGACGAGCGTCGGCTCCAGCCCCGCGCAGCCGTGGGGGACGTTGTGCGGCGCCGCTGCGTGAACGCCTCGCTCCGCCGCCGCGCGACGGGTCGCCGACTGCAGCAGCGGGTTGAGATCGAGCCCGGGGGCGCCGCTCGCGGCGACGAGATCGCGGCGCAGGAGCGCGAACGCGTCCGCCGCCGCCAGAGCCGCTTGGCGCGGCGCCGCCACCTGCTCGCAGAAGCCCAGAACGGACGAGCCGCGTTCGACGCACAGTGCGGCGAGGGCCTGGGGTTCGCCGTCGCGAACGGCATCCGACGTAAACGCCGCCTGCGTTGACACGGGCCGCAGAATAGCGAGCGCGCCGACGGCCTCAGCCGGTTCGGCCGGCTGTGCCGTCGGGCGCCGGCGCCGGCGCCCGACGCCTCGGCTTCAGGGCCCCGCCGCGGCCGGGTCGCTCTGCGGGCGCGCTGAAGATCCTGATCCTGTGGCGCCGCCGGACGAGCTGACGTCGCCGCTGCCGCCGAGGGAGACCGGCGGCGACGGCGTCGGCAGCAGCGTCGTGCCCGAGGAGGAGGACAGCCACAGCACCGCGGCGCTGCCCAGGACCGCCGCCGCCGTCAGCAGCGCCGCTCCGGGCGCGAGCGGTGGTCGGGCGGCGCGCACGCGGCCGATCGCGGCGCGTGCGTCCCGCGTCGCCAGCCGCCTCGGCGCGGCCCTCGCCGCCGGTCCGCTGGGCGTGGCGGCGGCCGCCGGGCTGTCCGGCGCGGGCGTGGCCGGCGGACGGTCGGGCGCGAGCGTCGCCGGGGGGAGGGCGGGCGCGGCGGGGGCCGGGGGAGGGACGGGCGCCATGGCCGGCGGCGCGCGCAGCGGCGTCGCATCGGCGGCAGGCGCGGCGGGGGCGGCGCTCGTGCTTGGCTTCGGCCGTCGAAGCGGCGCCCAGTCCAGGCCGCGCTGCGCGGGAGCGTGCGAACCCGCAGCGTCGACGGCCGGGCGACGGACAGGCTGATCGGCCCGCGCGGGTGCGCCCGCGCGAGCGGGCCGAGCGTTTGGGGGCCGGGCGGACCGATCGCCGGGGGGCTTCTCGGCCGGGGCACGCGCAGACGTCGACGGGCGCTCCCCGGCGAGGAGGCGCAGCGCCTCCTGCTGAACGGCGGCGGCGCTCCCCCGCAGGCGCGCACCGGGGCCACGCTCAGCAGCGCCGCCAGCAGCTCCTCGACGACGCCCACCGGCAGCGGCGAGCGCGGGGGGCGCTGGAAGGCACGCTCGCCGGCCTGGAGGCGGCGCAGGCCGACGTGCTGCAGACCCACGCACCGCACGAGGTGGTCCTCGATCGCCGCCCGATCGGGCGGAGGCAGCGAATCCTCGACGTACGCCACGAGTTCGAACTGCTGGGCGGGGCAGGTCTCGGAGATGTGGTTTTCGTCACGTTCGCCGCTGGCATCGAACGCTCGCGTCACGGCCGCGCGGCGCACCAGGTGCAGCAGGAGCGCGTCGGCCTGCAGCCGCGGGCCCTCCTCCGGCGAGACCACCGCGACGCGCAGGCGTGCGAACGCGTCCGCCGCGGCGTTGGCGGCCTGGCCGCGAGCCGCGACCTGCTCGCAGTACGCCAGGACGGCAGCGCCCCGGCGTTCGCACAACGCCGCGAGCGCGGCGGGGTCACCGTCGCGGATCGTCAGGCGAGTGATGTCGGCCGCGACCGGCACGAGCGCAGCCTACCGGCGTCGCCGGTGCGCCGGACGGGCGGTTGGCGCAACGGCGAGACTAGTATCCGCGCCGGTGCCACGGCGCGTCCTGTCCATCGTCGGCACCCGACCGAACCTCGTGAAGATGGCGCCGGTCGTGGCGGAGGTGCAGCGCCGGCCGGCGTTCGAGCATCTGCTCGTGCACACCGGCCAGCACTACGACGAGGCGATGTCGCAGATCTTCCTCGACGAGCTCGGAGTCGGCGCGCCCGACCGGATGCTGCGGGTCGGATCGGGAACGCACGCCGCACAGACCGCACGCGTCATGGAGCGCCTCGAGCCGGTGATCGTCGACTGGCGCCCCGATCTCGTGCTCGTCCCCGGTGACGTCAACTCGACCCTGGCCGCTGCGCTGACGGCGAGCAAGCTCGGAATCCCGGTCGGGCACGTCGAGGCAGGACTGCGCTCGTTCGACCGGTCGATGCCGGAGGAGATCAACCGCATCCTCACCGACCGGCTCTCCGACCTGCTCTTCACCCACTCCCCCGAGGCGCGGGGCCATCTGCTGCGCGAAGGCTGCGCCGAGGCGTCGATCCACGAGGTCGGCAACACGATGATCGACACGCTGCTGGCGATGCGCCGGCGGCTGGACCCGGACGCCGCGGCGGCGGCGCACGGCGTGCGGCGGGGCGAGTACCTCGTCGTCACGCTGCACCGGCCGGCGCTCGTCGACGGCCCGCTGCTCGGCGACGCGCTGCGTCATCTCGCCGCCGTCAGCGCGACGCTGCCCGTCGTCTTCCCGGTGCACCCGCGCACGCGCGCGGCGATCGCCCGGCTCGACGACTTCGGTGACGCCCCCGGCCTGCTGCTGGCCGAGCCGCTGGGCTACATCGGCTTCCTCGGCCTCGTCGCCGGCGCCGCCGGGGTGCTCACGGACTCCGGTGGGATCCAGGAGGAGACGACCTCGCTCGGAATCCCCTGTCTCACGCTTCGCGCGAACACGGAGCGGCCGGTGACCGTGCATCAGGGCACGAACGTGCTGCTGGGCCTGGACCCCGCCAGGATCGCCGACGTCCCCGCGCTGATCGAGGAGCGCCGTGGCGTTCGGCCGGTGCAGCCGGCCGGCTGGGACGGCGCCGCCGCCCCGCGGCTCGCGGACGTGCTGGAGTCGGTGCTCGTCGAGCGGGCGGAGGTGACCTGAATCTTTTGCCATCCGCCGGAAGGAGGTGTCGCATCCGTGTGGTATAGATCGCGACGATGGGGGATCTGCGATACGGCGTGTGGCGCCGGCTGACGTACCTGCCGCGCCTGCGCCGCCACTACAAGCGCTGGGCGGGACACGGGGTTCCGAAGGGGCTGGCCATGCGTCGCGCCCGTGAGGACAGCGCCTGAGCGCATCATCGTGGAGCGGCGCGGGCATCCGCGCTCCTCGGTGGCGGTGAAACCGGTCAGCTGCGCAGGATCCGCAGCGCCAGGTGCCCCGCGTTCTTCGCGTTGTCGAGGCCGACGCCCGCCACCGGCACCCCGGGCGGCATCTGCAGGACCGACAGGATCGCGTCCAGACCGCCCATCGCCGACAGCCGGCTCGAGAGCGGAACGCCGATGACCGGCAGGTCCGTGTGAGCCGCGGCCACGCCGGGCAGCGCGGCCGACAGGCCGGCTCCGGCGATGATCACGCGCAGGCCGCGCATGCGGGCGTTCGCGCAGTAGTCGGCGACGATCTCCGGCTCGCGGTGCGCGGACATCACGCGTACCTCGTGCCGCACCTGCGCATCGCGCAGGACGCTGGCCGCGCCATCCATGACGTCCATGTCGCTCTTGGAGCCCATGATGATCCCGACGCGCGGGAGGTCGACCTCGATCTCCTCCAGCTCGACGGCGACATCGGTCTGGGTGGCCGGCTCGGCCTGCTCGCTCATGCGTCCGTCCTCTCCACGGCACGCAGGGCGATGTCGCCACGCAGCTGGCGCCCTGCGAAGTCGATTTTCTGCGCGGCAGCATAGGCGCCATCGCGCGCCGCTGCGGCTGTCGGCCCCAGCGCGGTCACGTTCAGGACGCGGCCGCCGGCCGTGAGGATCGCTCCGTCGCCCTCGCGGCGGGCGGTCCCGGCATGGGTGATCTCGGCCCCGTCGGCCGTCGCGTCGCCGAGGCCCGTGATGACGTCGCCGGTCCGCGGCGCCGCCGGGTACCCGGCGCTCGCCAGCACGAGCGTGACCGCCCAGCCGTCGTCGAACTCGAGCTCGGCGCCGGCGAGGCCGCCGCCGGCGCGCGCCGCCGCCGACAGCAGCTCGTAGGCGTCGGAGCGCAGCCGCGGCAGGACGGCCTGCGTCTCGGGATCGCCGAAGCGCACGTTGTACTCGAGCACCCACGGACCCTGCTCGGTGAGCATGATCCCGGCGTAGAGCACGCCGTGGAAGGGCGTGCCGCGCTCGCGCAGGAGGTCGACGATCGGCTGGTGCACGAGCGCGGAGAGCTCGGCGATCCGCTCGGCCTCCACACCGGGGACGGGTGAGTATGAGCCCATCCCACCGGTGTTCGGGCCCTCGTCGCCGTCACGGATCCGCTTGTAGTCCTGCGCGGGCGCCATCGGCACCGCCCGCACCCCGTCGCACAGCGCCAGCAGCGAGAGCTCCTCGCCCACGAGACACTCCTCGACGATCACGCGCCCGGGTCCGAAGCGTCGCGCGACGAGGAACTCCTCGAGCGTGGACCGCGCCTGCGCCGCGTCGGCGGCGATGACGACGCCCTTGCCGGCGGCAAGGCCGTCGAACTTCAGGACGACCGGGTAGCGCGCGATCGCCGCCATCCCGGCTTCGACGTCGTCGACCGCGCTCCAGGCGGCCGTCGGCACGCCGGCCGCCTGCATGACCTCCTTGGCGAACTCCTTGGAGCCCTCCAGGCGCGCTGCCGCCGCGCTCGGCCCGAACGCGGCGATGCCGCGGGCGGCGAGCTCGTCGGCGAGGCCGGCGACGAGCGGCCCCTCGGGACCGATCACGACGAGGTCGCAGGCCTCCTGCTCGGCGGCGCCGGCCAGGCCGTCGATGTCGTCTACGGCGATCGCGAGCAGCCGCGCGTCCTCGCCGATCCCCGGGTTGCCGGGCGCACAGAGCAACTCGGGCCGCGCCGCCGAGCGCCGGAGTGCCCGCACGATCGCGTGCTCGCGCCCGCCGGCGCCGACGACGAGGACCTTGGGCGGCAAAGCGGCGCTCAGATCGCCGCGATGAAGTCGTCGATGGGAATCGCCGGCAGCGTCTCGTAGTGCGACGTCCCTCGCGAGCCGAGCTCCAGCGACACCCGCGCCATCGTCAGCTCGTCGGGCGCCTCGACGATCGACACGAAGTCGAACCGGCCGAGCGTGCTCCACTGCTCCTTGACCGTCGCTCCCAGCTGCTCGACCTCGCGGTTGACCTCCCTGATGCGATGCGGGTTGTTCTTGACCGTCTGTACGCCGTCCGGCGTCAAGGTCGAAAGCATGAGGTACGTGGGCATGGGCGCCTCCATCGAACAGCGATTGTGGACCGTCAGTCCCCGTTGTATCCCACATGCCCGCAACAGCGCGAGCAGTTGTGGCGATCCGGTACCGTCGCAGCCGTGATGCAACGGATTGCGACCACCGCGGCGGCGCTCGCCGCCGCACTCCTCGCCGGCGCCCCGAGCGCCGGCGCCGCGACCCTGGCGACCGACACGCGCTGCTACCAGGAGACGCAGGAGGTCGTCGTCAACGGCACCGGCTTCGCGCCTTCGAGCGTCGTCACGATCTCGCGCGACGACACCGTGCTCGGCAGCACCCAGACCGACGAGGCCGGAGCCTTTCGCAACAAGTTCGACACGCCCGAGCTGCCCAAGGACGTTCGCGAGCGCCTCTACCGGCTCAGCGCGAGCGACTCGGCGACCACCGTCCAGACGAGCTACCGCGCGACGCGGATCTTCGCGAGCTTCCGGCCACGGACCGGCAACCCGTCGACGCTGAACGTGCGCTTCTCGGTCTTCGGCTTCGGCCTCGTCCAGCGCCGCGCCCCGGTCTACCTGCACTACGTCCGCCCCGACGGCAGGGCCGCGCGCACGCTCAAGCTCGGCACCGCGACCGGCGTGTGCGGC
The DNA here is from genome assembly GCA_963746165.1 of uncultured Actinomycetes bacterium. GTDB lineage: Bacteria > Actinomycetota > Thermoleophilia > Solirubrobacterales > Solirubrobacteraceae > CADCVQ01. The sequence continues at coordinate 13,294 of CAVVAG010000022.1, forward strand.
GCGATCGCACAGACGCGGCAGCGCCGCCTCTTTCCCTTCGAGGCATCCAGGGGAACGTGGATCCTGCAGTTCGACACGCGCGCGAAGTACGAGCGCGCCACGTCCAAGCGCCGCACCCCATGGGTCCGAAAGCCCGTGGAGATCTTCTCGCGCAACCGCTGATACAGCGGCCTAGACTCCCCCGCGGTGGTGCACCCGACGGGGACCCTGGTGGGACGCGATCGTGAGCTCGCGGAGCTGCGTCAGGGTCTGGAGGGCGCGCTCGGCGGGCGCGGCCGGCTGTTCATGGTCGCCGGCGATCCCGGCGTCGGCAAGACCGCGCTCGCCGATGCGATCGGCGCCGAGGCCGTCGCCGCCGGCGCCACCGTCCTGTGGGGCCGTGCCTGGGGCGCCGGCGGTGCGCCGTCGTACTGGCCGTGGCTGCGGATCCTGCGCCGACTGGCCGCCGAGCGCGACATCACCGAAGCCCTGGCCGCGCTCGGTCCGGAGGCCGGCGGCCGCCTGACGCGGCTGGTCCCGACGCTGGCGTCCGCGCGCCCGAACGCGCCGGGCGCCGGCGCCCACGCGGGCGCGGACGCCGACCTCGCCGCCGAATCCGACGCGGCCCGCTTCCAGCTCTTCGACGCGATCACCTCGCTGCTGCGGGCGGCCGCCGGCCAGGCGCCGCTCGTCCTCGTCCTCGACGACCTGCACGGCGCCGATCACCCGTCGCTGCTGCTGCTCGGCTTCCTCGCCGTGCACGTGCGCGACTCGCCGATCCTCGTCATCGGCACGTACCGCGAGGCCGAGGCGCGCCTGGACGTGCAGCTCGCCGCCATGCTCGGCGACATCATCCGCCACGGCCAGCGGCTGCCGCTGCGCGGCCTGCGCGAGGGCGACGTCGCCGCCGTCGTCGAGCGCGTCGCCGGCCGCCCCGCGCCCGGCCGCGTCGTGCGCGCGATCCACCAGGCGACCGAGGGCAACCCGTTCTTCGTCGACGAGGTCGTGCGCCTGCTGAGCGCCGAGGGCCGTCTCGACGACGCCGCGCAGGTCGCCGGCGTGCGCATCCCCGACGGCGTGCGCGAGACGATCCGCCACCGGCTCGAGCCGCTGCCCCCGTCCACGCGCGACCTGCTCTGCACCGCCGCGGTCATCGGCCGCGAGTTTCGCCTCGACACCCTGCAGCGCGTCAGCGGCGCCGACGCCGCGACGCTCGACGCCGCGCTCGGCGCGGCGGTCGACAGCGGCGTGCTCGTCGAGCGCGCTGCCGCGCTCGGCGCCTACAGCTTCTCGCATGGGCTCATCCGCGACACGCTCTACGACGACATCGGCCCGCAGCGGCGCGGTCTGCTGCACCGCGCCGTCGGCCGCGCGCTCGAGGAGCTCTACGGCGCCGATCCCGAGCCGCACGTCGCCGAGCTCGCGCACCACTTCTTCGTCGCCGCCACGACGGGGGAGCTGGAGAAGGCGATCGACTACTCCGTCCGCGCGGGGGAGCGGGCGCTGGCGCTCGTCGCCTACGAGGAGGCGTCGGCGCACTTCGAGCGCGCGCTGCAGGTCTACGCGCTGCAGGATCACGCCGACGTCGCGCGCCGCTGCGAGCTGTTGCTCGTGCTCGGCACCGCCCAGTCTCGCTCGGGCGCGTCGGGCGCCGCGCGCGAGACCTTCCTGCGCGCGGCCGACCTCGCGCGCCGCACCGGCTCGGCCGAGCGGCTCGCGCGGGCGGCGCTGGGCTACGGCGCGGGCCTGGGCGGCTTCGAGTTCGGCCGCGTCGACGACGAGCTCGTCGCGCTGCTCGCCGAGGCGCGTGCGGCGCTCGGCGATCAGGATGGCCCGCTCCACGCCCGCGTGCTGGGCCGCATAGCGACCGAGCTGTACTTCTCGGACCGGTTGGAGGAGCGCGCCGAGCTCGCCGCCGAAGCGGTGGCCATGGCGCGCCGCATCGGCGATCGCGCCACCCTCGCGTCGACGCTCAGCGCGCGCTTCCTGACGCTGCTGGGCCCCGAGAACTCCGACGAGCGCCTGCAGATCGCGGCGGACGTCATCGCGCTGGGGGAGGAGGTGCGCGATCGCGAGCTCGTGCTGCGCGGCCACGTGTGGCGGATCCTGTCGCTCATGGAGCTCGGCGACTGGGTCGGCGCCGAGATCGAGCTCGCCATCCACGCCCGGCTCTCCGACGAGCTGCGCGATCCCCTGCACCTCTGGTACGTGCCGCTGTTCGCCGCTGCGCGAGCGCTGCTGCAGGGGCGCCTGCACGAGGCCGAGCACTTCGCCGCGGAGGCGTTCGCCGTCGGCCGCGGGCCGCAGGCGCAGAACGCCGCGCAGCTCTACGCCGTCCAGCTGTTCGCGCTGCGCGCCGAGCAGGGCCGGCTGCACGAGGTCGAGCAGTCGCTGGAGGAGTTCGGCCGCCGGTATCCGGCCGCGCCCGTCTGGCGCGCCGCGGCGGCCTTCGCGCTGGCGACCCTCGGCCGCGACGACGAGTCGCGGCGCGCGTTCGAGGCGCTGACGGCGAGCGGCGCAGGCGTCGCCGAGATCCCACGCGACGGCGAGTGGCTGGCCACGGTCGCGCTGCTCGTGCGCACGGGCGCGCGCCTGGGCGATGCGCGCCGCACGGCGGCCCTCGGCGCACTGCTCGAGCCCTACGCCGACCGCGCGGTGATCGCGGGCCGTGGGGCGATCTGCATCGGGCCGGTGTCGCGCTACGTCGGTCTGGCGGCCGCGGCGACGGGCCGTCGCACCGCGGCGGTCGCCTATCTCGATCGCGCGCTGACGATCGTGCGCCGCTGGGGCGCCGAGCCGTTGGTGGCCGCGATCGAGCTCGAGCTCGCCGACGCGCTCGGTGCCGCGGTCGCCGGCACGGCGTCGGCCGCGGCCGAGGAGGCCCGCTCGTCGGAGTTGCGCGCCGAGGGCCTGGCGCTCGCCCGCCGCCTGGAGCTCGGTGGGCTGTTGGCGCGCTACGGCGCGGATGCAGATCGGGAGCGCGCTGGGCCGGACGTGGCCGGCCCCCGGCGTGGCACCGTTGCGCCGCCGGCGGTGGCGGGCGGGTCTCCGCCGCCGCCCCTGGCGTTCTACCGGCGCGGCGACATCTGGACGATCGGCGCGCCCGGCCGCGAGATCCAGCTGCGCGACGCCAAGGGCCTGGTGCACGTCGCGCGCCTGCTCGGCGCTCCGCACGTGGAGTTCCATGCCCTCGACCTCGTCGTCGGCGTGGCCGCCGAGCGTGGGCGGGAGGCGGCGGTCGCCGTCGGGACCGGCATCGAGGTGCGCGCGCGGGGCGACAGCGATGCGGGCCCGGCACTCGACAGCCAGGCGAAGGCCGCCTACCGCGCGCGGGTGGGCGAGCTGCAGGAGGAGATCGACGAGGCCGAGTCCTTCAACGACCCCGAACGCGCCGCCCGCGCGCGCGAGGAGCTCGCGTTCGTCGCGCGCGAGCTGGCCGGCGCCGTCGGCCTGCACGGCCGCGATCGCAAGACCGGCTCGGATGCCGAGCGCGCCCGGGTGAACGTCACCCGCGCGATTCGCACGGCGATCAAGCGCGTGTCCGAGCACGACCCGGCGCTCGGCCGCCGCCTCGGCGCGGAGGTCCGCACGGGGACCTTCTGCGTCTACGAGCCCGCGCCCGGCGAGACGCCGGCGTGGGATCTGGCCGGGCCCGGCTGACGACGGCGCCGCCGCCGATCCGCCGTCTCGGCGAGCTGCGGAGCGCGGCGGCGCGGACTTCCGCGCGAATGAGCGTGTCGATTCGTCACCTTCGCGCGTCGTTCTGTCACGTTCTCTGCGGCAGCATCGCTGCGCATGGAGGGGTGTGGCCCGAAACGTCCAGATGTCGGACGCAACGCACCAGACCCCCGCGGGAGCACACGATCAACGCGCTCGCGCGGCGCCGGCACGGCGTCGTCTCGCTCGATGACCTCGTCGCGCTCGGGCTCAGCCCGAGCGCGGTTCGCAGCCGCGTGGCAAGCGGGCGCCTGCACCGCGTGCACCGCGGAGTCTTCGCCGTCGGCCCCGTGCGGCTCACCCGCCGCGGTCAGCTGCTGGCCGCGGTCCTCGCATGCGGGCACGCCGCGGTGCTGGGATACCGCTGCGCCTGCGAGCTGCACGCGGTGCTCGGCCGGCGCGGCTCGACCATCGACGTGATCTCGCCGACGCGGAGCGGCCGCCGGCGCGCGGGCATCCGCGTCCACACCGGCGCGACGCTGGCGCCACAGGACGTCACCGTCATCGACGACATCCCGTGCACGTCTCTGGCGCGCACCCTCCTCGACATCGCCGAGGACGGCCCGCGGCGGGAGGTCGAGCGGGCGCTGGACCGTGCCGAGCAGCAGCAGATCCTCGACATGGGCGCGATCGAGGACGTCCTCGCCCGTGCCAACGGGCGGCGCGGGGCGAAGCTGCTGCGCGACGTCCTCGCCGAGCATCTCGTCGGAAGCACCCTCACGCGCAGCGATCTCGAGGAGGCGTTTCTCGCGATCTGCCGCGCGATCGAGCGCCCGCCGGACGCCGCCAACGTCTGGATCGCGTTGCCCGAAGGCGACGGCGCCGAAGCCGACTTCCTCTGGCGCCGGCAGGACCTCATCGTCGAAGTCGACGGCCGCGCTCCGCACACCATCCGCAAGGCGTTCAACGCAGACCGCCGCCGCGATGCCCGGCTGATGCTGCTCGGCTGGCGCGTCGTGCGCTTCACCTGGCAGCAGGTCACGTTCGAACCGGGATACGTCGCGGCGACGCTGCAGGGGCTGCTCGCTCGACGCCAGCGGCCGCGTCCCTGACGCGCCGCGCCGGGCGCGCGGGCGGGTCAGGGTCGCCTGTCGCCCGCTACGCCGCCACGTCGTGCGCCGCGGCGACCGACTTCGTCAGCACGAGCTGGCCGTCGGCGGCGTCGACGGCGATGACGTCGCCCTCGACGAACTCGCCCTCCAGGATCGCCAGCGCGAGCTTGTCGACGAGGCGCTTCTGGATCACGCGCTTGAGCGGGCGCGCGCCATAGACCGGGTCGTAGCCGAGGTCGCCGAGCAGCTCGCGCGCCGCGTCGGTCAGCACGATCTCGACACCCCGATCGGCGAGGCGATTCATCACGAGCTGGGTCTGCAGGGTGACGATCTGGCCGATCTGCGAGCGCGACAGCGCGTCGAACTCGACGATGTCGTCCAGGCGGTTGATGAACTCCGGGCGGAAGTGCAGCTCCGCGCCCTCGCGGCCGCCAGGGATGTTCGAGGTCATGATGAGCACGACGTTCTTGAAGCTCACCGTGCGGCCCTTGCCGTCGGTCAGCCGGCCGTCGTCCATGACCTGCAGCAGCGCGTTGAACACGTCGGGGTGGGCCTTCTCGACCTCGTCGAGCAGCACGACCGAGTACGGCCGGCGGCGGACCGCCTCCGTCAGCTGGCCGCCCTCGTCGTAGCCGACGTAGCCGGGGGGCGCGCCGATGAGCCGCGCGACGGAGTGCTTCTCCATGTACTCCGACATGTCGATGCGGACCAGCGCCTCCTGCGTGTCGAACATGAACTCCGCCAGCGCGCGCGCCAGCTCGGTCTTGCCGACGCCGGTCGGGCCGAGGAACAGGAACGAGCCGATCGGGCGGTCGGGGTCCGACAGCCCGGCGCGGGCGCGGCGCAGCGCGCTCGCGACGGCCTCGACGGCCTCGTCCTGGCCGATCACCCGCTGATGCAGGCGCTCCTCCATGTGCACGAGCTTGGCGACCTCGCCCTCGAGCATCCGGCTGACCGGGATCTGCGTCCAGCGCGCGACGATCTCGGCGACGTCCTCGGCGGTGACCTCCTCCTTGAGGAATCCGTCGTTGGCGTCCGAGCGCGCCTCCGCCTCGGCGAGCTCGCGCTCGAGCTGCGGGATCGTGCCGTAGCGCAGCTCGGCGGCCCGCTGCAGGTCGGCCTCGCGCTCGGCGCGCTCGGCATCGCGATGCGCCACGTCGAGGCGCTCCTTGAGCTCCTGGATCGCGGTGATCTTCGCCTTCTCGGCCTGCCACTGCGCGGTCAGCGCGGACGACTGCTCCTGCAGCTCGGCGAGCTCGCGCTCGAGCGTCTCCCTGCGGCTCTTCGACGCGTCGTCCTTCTCCTTGCGCAGCGACTCGAGCTCGATCTCGAGCTGCATCGCGCGGCGCTTGAGCTCGTCGATCTCCTCCGGCATCGAGTCGATCTCGATGCGCAGCCGCGAGGCGGCCTCGTCGATGAGGTCGATCGCCTTGTCGGGCAGGAAGCGATCGGCGATGTAGCGGTGGCTGAGGGTCGCGGCGGCGATCGTCGCGGAGTCCTGGATGCGCACGCCGTGGTGGACCTCGTAGCGCTCCTTCAGGCCGCGCAGGATCGCGATCGTGTCCTCGACGGACGGCTCGCCGACCTGGACGGGCTGGAAGCGGCGCTCGAGCGCGGCGTCCTTCTCGATGTGCTTGCGGTACTCGTCGAGCGTCGTCGCGCCGACGGCCCGCAGCTCGCCGCGGGCGAGCATCGGCTTGAGCAGGTTGGCGGCGTCGACGGCGCCCTCGGCGGCGCCGGCCCCGACGATCGTGTGCAGCTCGTCGAGGAACAGCACGACCTGTCCGCCGGCGTCCTGGACCTCCTTGAGGACGGCCTTCAGGCGCTCCTCGAACTCGCCGCGGTACTTCGAGCCCGCCAGCAGCGCGCCGATGTCCAGCGCGATGACGCGCCGGTCGCGCAGCGACTCGGGGATGTCGCCCGCGACGATGCGCTGGGCGAGGCCCTCGACGATCGCGGTCTTGCCGACGCCCGGCTCGCCGATGAGCACGGGGTTGTTCTTCGTGCGGCGGCTGAGGACCTGGATGACGCGGCGGATCTCGTCGTCGCGGCCGATGACCGGGTCGAGCTTGCCGTCGTCGGCCTCGGCGGTGAGGTCGCGGCCGTAGCGCTCGAGCGCCTGGACCTTCTCCTCGGGCGACTGGTCGGTGACCGGGCTCGTGCGCACCTCGGCGAGCGCCTGCAGCAGGCGCTCGTGCGTCGCGCCGTTGGCGTTCAGGGCTCGGCCGGCGGGTCCGTCGTCGTTGGCGAGCGCGAGCAGCACGTGCTCGACGGAGAGATAGCTGTCCTTCAGCGAGCGCATCTCGCGCTCGGCCGCGCGCAGGGTCGCCGCGACCTCGGGCGCCATCGTGGGTTCTGCCTCAGAGCCCAGCGTCGGGACGTCGCCGAGCGCGGACTCGAGATCGCCGCGCAGGGCCGCCGGCGTGACGCCGATCTTGCCGAGCACGGACGTGACGAAGCCGCCCTCCTGGTCGAGGAGCGCGGTCAGAAGGTGGACCGGGGCGATCTGCGAGTGGCGTCGCGCATGGGCGAGCGCGAGCGCGGCCTGCAAAGCCTCCTGGGTCTTGATCGTGAAGCGGTCAGCTTGCATAGATCTCAGTGTAGCCGACTAAGATTTGTTGCTCAAGGCCGGGCCCGCCGATCGTCCATCGGCGCCTCAAGCGCCGGCACGATCGTGCCGACAACGCATTCCATGAGCGTTTCTCCGTCCGCGCCTCGCCCCACCGCTGCCAGGAGGGCGCGTGGCGCGCTCGGTATCCTCGCCCTCGCGGCGGCGCTGGCGCCCGGCGCCGCGCTCGCGCAGTCTTCGCATGCTCCCCCGCAGAGCGCCGCGCCCGGCGCCGCGATCGACGGTCAGTACATCGTCGTGCTCGAGGGCGGATCCGGCGCGGCGGCCTCCGAGCGCGTCGAGCGCCGGGCTCGCGGTCGTGGCGGTCGCGTCGCCCGCCAGTACCGCCGGGCGATCAACGGCTTCAGCGCGAAGCTGTCCGATGCGGCCCTCGCCGAGGTGCGCAGCGATCCCGACGTCGCCTACGTCGAGGCCGACGCGGTCGTGTCGATCGGCACGACGCAGTCTGGCGCGACGTGGGGCCTGGACCGCATCGACCAGGCGGCGCTGCCACTGAACGGCACCTACACCTACACGCCGGCCGGCGCCGGCGTCAACGCCTACGTCATCGACACCGGCATTCGCACGACCCACAGCGAGTTCGGCGGGCGCGCGGTCTCTGGCTTCGACGCGATCGACGGTGGCACGGCCGATGACTGCGACGGTCATGGGACGCACGTCGCCGGCACCGTCGGCGGCGCGACGTACGGCGTCGCCAAGAGCGCGCGCCTCGTCGGCGTGCGCGTGCTGGATTGCAACGGCAGCGGGACCACCTCGGGCGTCATCGCGGGGATCGACTGGGTCACGAACAACCATGCCGCCGGAACACCGGCGGTCGCGAACATGAGCCTCGGCGGCTCGCCGTCCTCGGCGCTCGACCAGGCGGTGAAGACCTCGATCGCCGACGGCGTGACGTATTCGCTCGCCGCCGGCAACGCGAACGCGAACGCGTGCAACGACTCGCCGGGTCGCACGCCGGAGGCGCTCACCGTCGGTGCTACGACGTCGACCGACGCCCGCTCGTCCTTCTCGAACTTCGGCACATGCCTCGACCTGTTCGCGCCCGGATCGAGCATCAGGTCAGCCGGGCACTCCTCCGACACCGCGACCGCCACGATGAGCGGCACGTCGATGGCCGCGCCCCACGTCGCGGGTGTCGCCGCGCTGTATCTGACCGGATCGCCGCAGGCCTCGCCGGCCACGGTGGCACAGGCGCTCGTCGGCGGGTCCACCGCCGGGAGGGTGACGAACCCGGGAACCGGATCGCCGAACCGGCTGCTGTACTCGCTCGTCGGCGCCGCCACCCAGCCGCCGCCACCGCCACCCCGCCGCCGCCACCGCCGCCACCGCCGCCACCGCCGCCCGCGCCGACCGGCTGTGGCCTCGCGGAGTCCTACGGCGGCAGCCTCTCGGGCACCAACGACGCCGACATCCTGCCCAACGGGACGAGCTACACGGTCACGCGCAGCGGCACACACCGGGGCTGCCTCGCGGGGCCCGCGAGCGCCGACTTCGACATCGCCCTCTACAAGCGCAGCAGCAGCGGCAGCTGGACGCGCGTCGCGGTCGGCCAGACGAGCAGCTCGACGGAGAACGTCAGCTACAGCGGGACGGCCGGCACCTACCGCTGGCGCGTCTACTCCTACAGCGGCAGCGGCAGCTACGTGTTCGGGATGACGCGCCCGTAGGTCGCACGCCGTGAAGCCTTGACGTCGGCGGGCGCGTTCAGCATTCTGCCGGGACGGGGCCGCAGGGCGAGGACCGGAGGAACGCACATGTCGCTGACCGCGTCGACGGGGCTCCTGCGGGCGCTCGGTGCAGGTGCTCATGGTGGTCGCGAGCCTCGCGCTCGCGGCTTGCGGGGACGACGATTCCTCAGGGACCGGCACGCAATCGGGTCTCGGCAGCGAGCGGTATGAGCGCTCGAGAACGTGTACGCCGCCGCGATCGCGCTCGACGAGCTCGGTGACGATGCCGAGATCGGCGAGTACCGGCCCGTGCTCGACGAGTACCGCAAGGAGTGCAACAAGCTCGACGCCGATGACGCGCTGCTGGCGGACTTCCGCCGCTTCTGTCCGCTGCTCGCCGACCTGCAGAAGCAGCTCACCGCGGCCGGCATGTGCGAGGACGAGGCACAGCGGCAGCAGTGCCTGGACGGCGTGTCCGGGTTCCGCGGCGTCGTGCGCAGGTTCCTGCGCGAGGGCGAGCGGCTGGACGGCGTCATCGAGCGCACCGATCTGGCCGCGGCGTGCAAGAAGGCGCTCGTCAACCCCGATGCCGCCTACGAGGTGACGCGCGGCTACCGCCGGGCCTTCGCGTACCTGGAGCGCGCCATCAGGACGAGCTCGGAGGCCGACCTCGAAAAGGCCGAACTGCTCATGAAGCGAACCGAGGCCAAGTCCGACGAGGTGCCCGCCGCCAAGGAGGCGCTGGCGACTTCCGGGCGGGCTGCGACTGAGCGGTGGCTAGCGCCGCTGGATCGGGATCTCGAACGGCTTGACGTCCTTGACCCGCACGATCTGCGAGCCGGTGCCTGCCTCGTAGCGCACGATGTCGGCCTTGACCGCCTCGCGCTTGCCCTCGAGAGCCTCGATCTCGGCCTGGAGCTCGTCCCTGCGCCGCTCGAGGGCGGCCACGCGGCGGCGGGTGCGCTCGAGCTGTTGCTCGAGCTCGAGCACCTTCTCGACGCCGGCGAGGTTCAGGCCCAGCTCGGCGGTCATCTGCTGGATGCGGCGCAGGCGCTCGACGTCCTCGTGGGAGTACAGCCGCGTCCCCTTGGCCGAGCGCTTGGGCTCGATCAGGCCCCGCTGCTCGTACATGCGCAGCGTCTGCGGGTGCATGTCGGCGAGCTCGGCGGCGACGGAGATCATGAAGACCCCGCGGTCGGACGAGACCTCGATGCGGGTCGTGGTGGTGCGCCGCCGCGTGCTCATGTCTGAAACAGCCCCTTGCGCGGGTTGCCGTTGAACACCTTCGCGAGATCCTCCACCGCAGACTCCTGCTCGGCCGTGAGCGTGTCGGGCATATCCAACACGAAGCGGTAGCGGATGTCGCCCCGGCCGGTCTTGCCCAGGCGCTTGGGGCCCTCGCCGCGAAGGCGCTGGATGCTGCCGGGCCGAGTGCCGGCGGGAACGCGCAGCGTCTTGCGCCCGTCGAGCGTCGGGACCTCGATCTCGGCCCCGCGCAGCGCCTCGGGCAGCGTGAGCGGCACCTCGACCTCGACGTTGTCGCCCTTGCGCTCGAACACGGGTGAGTCCTGCACGTGCGTGATGACGTACAGGTCGCCCGGCGGCCCGCCGTTGCGGCCGGGCTCGCCCTTGCCGGCGAGACGGATCTTCGAGCCCTCGCGCACGCCGGCGGGGACGTTGACGCGATAGCGCTTGACCGTGCGCCGGCGGCCCTCGCCGTGGCATGTGGGGCAGGGATCCTCGATGACGGTGCCGGCCCCGCCGCAGCGCGAGCACGGAGACGAGATCGAGAACAGGCCCTGGCCTTCGCTCTCGATGCCGCGGCCGCTGCAGCGCGGGCAGACGATCGGCGACGTGCCGGGCTTGGCGCCCGTCCCCGCGCAGGTCGGGCAGCGCTCGTAGGTCGGGACGGAGATCGGGATCTGCGCGCCGGCGATCGCCTGGTCGAAGCTGATCGTCGCCTCGGCCTCGAGGTCGCGTCCGTGCTCGGCGCGTGGATTCGGACCCCGCCCGCCCCCGCCGCCGCCGCGCCGGCCGGCGGCCTGTCCGAAGAGGTCGGACAGGATGTCGCCGAAGCCGCCGGTGTCGAAGCCGGGCTGGCCCGTGCCGCCGCGCCCGACGTTCGAGAACGGGTTGGTCAGCGCGCGGTCGTACTCCTTGCGCTTGTCCGCGTCGCCGAGGATGTCGTGCGCCTGCGAGATCTGCTTGAAGCGCTCCTCGGCCTTCGCATCGCCCGGGTTCTTGTCGGGGTGGTACTTGCGTGCGAGCTTGCGGTAGGCCTTCTTGATCTCGTCCTGCGAGGCCTTGCGCTCGACGCCGAGCACCTTGTAGTGATCCTGGACCGCCATGGTTCTCCTTGAAGTCGTCGGCCTCAGCCGGCGACGATCACCCGTGCCGGTCGCAGGACCGAGTCGTTGAGTCTGTATCCGGCCTGCAGCACCTCGACGATGGTGCCCGGCTCGAAGCCCTCGACGGGCTGCTGCGCGACGGCCTCGTGATGCTCGGGGTCGAAGCGCTCGCCCTTCGGGGCGTAGCCCTGGATGCCGGCGCGCCCCAGCGCCGCCGACAGCTCGGACTGCACGAGCCGGATGCCCTGCGTGAGGTGATGCTCCTTCTCCTCTGCTGACGCCTCGACCGCCGCCAGCGCGCGCTCGAGGTTGTCGAGCGCGGGCAGCAGCTCGCGCGCCAGCCGGCTCGTCCCGCGCGCCTCGGCGGCGCGGACGTCGCGCGCCGTGCGCTTGCGGTAGTTCTCGAAGTCGGCCTGCGTGCGCTGGGCCAGCGCCAGATACGCGTCGGACCTCGCCGCGCGCTCGCGCAGGTCGGCGTCGACGAGCTCGGCCTCCGTCGGCGGCTCGAGGCCCGCCTCGGGGCCGTCCGCCGGCATGTCCTCGGCCCCCACCGCGGGGGCCTGCGGACCGCCGCCGGAAGCGGGCTCCGGCGGCGCCGGATCACCCGCGTGATCCGGCGCCGGCTGGGCGTGCTCGCCCACCCTGTCCTCGTGCGGTGTCACGGCCTATCGGCCTTCCTCGACGACCTCGGCATCGACGACGTCCTCGTCGTCGGCCGACCCGTCCGCCGCCCCGCCGTTCTCCGCCGCAGCGCCGTTGGCCGAGGCCGAGCGCGCCTGCTCGTACATCGCCTCGGAGACCTTGTGGAACGAGGTCTGCAGCGCCTCGGTCTTGGCCTGCAGCTCGGCGGCGTCCTCGGACTCCAGCGAGTCGCGCAGGTCCTTGATCAGGCCCTCGATCTCGGTCTTGGAGGACTCGTCGATGCTGTCCTCCAGGTCCTTGAGCTGGCGCTCGGCCTGGTAGGCGGCGTTCTCGGCGGTGTTGCGCGCCTCGGCGAGCTCGCGCAGGCGCTTGTCGTCGTCGGCGTGCGCCTCGGCGTCGGCCACCATCCGCTTGATCTCGTCATCCGCCAGGCCGGAGCCCGACTTGATCTCGATCTTCTGCTCCTTGCCCGTGCCCAGGTCCTTGGCGGACACGTTGAGGATGCCGTTGGCGTCGATGTCGAAGGCGACCTCGATCTGCGGGATGCCGCGCGGCGCCGGCGGGATGCCGGTCAGCTGGAACTTGCCCAGCGACTTGTTGTACTGCGCCATCTCGCGCTCGCCCTGCAGGACGTGGATCTCGACCGAGGGCTGGTTGTCCTCGGCGGTCGAGAACGTCTCGCCCTTGCGCGTCGGGATCGTCGTGTTGCGCTCGATGAGCTTCGTCATGACGCCGCCCTTGGTCTCGATGCCGAGCGTCAGGGGGGTCACGTCGAGCAGCAGCACGTCCTTGACGTCGCCGGCGAGCACGCCGGCCTGGATCGCCGCGCCGATCGCGACGACCTCGTCGGGGTTGACGCCGCGGTGCGGCTCCTGGCCCGTGAGCTCCTTGACCTTCTCCTGGACGGCCGGCATGCGCGTCATGCCGCCGACGAGGACGACGTGGTCGATCTTGCCGGCGCCCTTCTCCTTGGCGTCGTCCAGGGCCTGGCGGACCGGGGCGACGACGCGGCCGAGCAGGTCGCTCGTCAGCTCGTTGAGCTTGGCGCGCGTGAGGCGCACGTCGAGGTGCTTCGGGCCGGACTGGTCGGCCGTGATGAACGGCAGGTTGATCTGCGACTCCTGCGCGGTCGACAGCTCGATCTTCGCCTTCTCGGCGGCCTCGTAGAGGCGCTGCAGGGCCATCGGATCGTTCTTCAGGTCGATGCCCTGGGACTTCTTGAACTCGCTCGCGAGCCAGTCGACGAGCGCCTTGTCGAAGTTGTCGCCGCCGAGGTGGTTGTCACCCGCGGTCGACTTGACCTCGAAGACGCCGTCGCCGATCTCCAGCACCGACACGTCGAACGTGCCGCCGCCGAGGTCGAAGACGAGGATCGTCTGGTCGGTCTCCTTGTCGAGGCCGTAGGCCAGCGAGGCGGCCGTCGGCTCGTTGATGATGCGCTTGACGTCGAGGCCCGCGACCTTGCCGGCGTCCTTCGTCGCCTGGCGCTGGTCGTCGTTGAAGTACGCCGGCACGGTGATGACGGCGCCGTCGACGGTGTCGCCGAGGTAGGCCTCCGCGTCGGCCTTGAGCTTCTGCAGGATCATCGCGCTGATCTCGGGCGGGCTGTGCTTCTTTCCGCCCGCCTCGATCCGCGCGTCGCCCTTCGGGCCGGCGACGACCTTGTAGGGGACGATCGACTCCTCCTCGCGCACCTCGGCCTCCTTGCGGCCCATGAAGCGCTTGATCGAGGAGATCGTGTTCTGAGGATTCGTGACGGCCTGACGCTTGGCGACGGTGCCGACGAGGCGCTCGCCGGACTGCGTGAAGGCGACGACGGAGGGGGTCGTACGACCGCCCTCGGAGTTCTCGATGACGGTGGGCTCGCCACCCTCCAGCACGGCCATGCAGGAGTTGGTGGTGCCGAGGTCGATGCCGATGGTCTTGCCCATGGGTGGGGTCTCCTTCTCTGATGCCTAAGAAATCTGCGTCCAAGTGTAGTAGATCTGAAACCGAGCCCCGGCGCCGCTCGGCAATGGGCGGCCGGACGAGACCGCCGCGCGCGTGTGCCTGCGCGGGTCGTCCGTTGTGCGTCGTGCCAGCCTGTGCGACCGTACGACCACATGGAAGGATCCGCTGCGCGCCCCAGTCGCGCGCAAGAGCACGAAAGGACGAACGCCGGCATGCGGTTTCTCATCACGGGGGGTGCAGGGTTCATCGGCTCCCACCTCGCCGAGGAACTCCTCGCGCGCGGCCACCTCGTCCACGTCCTCGACGACCTCTCGACGGGCTCGATCGACAACATCCGCCATCTCAAGGCCGATCCGCGGTTCAGCTACACGATCGACACGTGCGCGAGCGCCTCCGTCGTGGCGCAGCTCGTCGAAGGCGCCGACGTCGTCTACCACCTCGCCGCGGCCGTCGGGGTGGACCTCATCGTCGAGAGCCCCGTGCGGACGATCGAGACCAACGTGCACTGCACGGAGGTCGTCCTGGCCGAGGCCGCCAAGCAGCGCACGCCCGTCCTCATCGCCTCGACGAGCGAGGTCTACGGCAAGTCGACCGCCTTCCCGTTCCGCGAGGACGGCGACCTCGTCATGGGCCCTTCGACGACCGGCCGCTGGTCCTACGCCTGCTCGAAGGCGATCGACGAGTTCCTGGCGCTCGCCTACTGGAAGGAGCGCAAGCTGCCGACCGTGGTCGCCCGGCTGTTCAACACGGTCGGGCCCCGCCAGACCGGGCGCTACGGGATGGTCGTGCCGACCTTCGTGGGGCAGGCGCTGTCGGGCCGGCCGCTGACGGTGTTCGGCGATGGCACGCAGACGCGCTGCTTCTGCCACGTCGAGGACACCGTGAACGCGCTCGTCGAGCTCATGCTGCTCGGCGAGCGCGCCTACGGCGAGGTCTTCAACATCGGCTCGCAGGAGGAGATCTCGATCTTCTCCCTCGCGGAGCGGGTGCGCGATCTGACCGGATCGGATTCCGAGATCGTCGTGATCCCCTACGAGGAGGCGTACGAGGCAGGCTTCGAGGACATGCCGCGGCGCTTTCCGGACGTCGCGAAGATCGAGCGCGCGATCGGGTGGGCGACGCCCCGCAGGTTGGACGAGATCCTCGGCGACGTCATCCGCTATCAGCAGGCCGAGGCCGCCGTCGTCTAGGTCGGGCGGCGCAACCGTCATCCGTCCTCCACAGGCTTGGTGGACTCCCCGACGCGAGCTCCGACGTGGACCCGAGCGAGCAACGATGCTGCGTGCCTGTGCGAGCAGCCAGGCGCCTTGGCGCGCAGCCAGCAGCGTCGCGGACGCGCACACGACGAGCCCACCCGCGACGGCTCCCGACCCAGGTCCGTCGTCGGCCCACCACGCCATGAGCCCCAACCCGCCTCCGGCCGACGCAGCGCACGCGAGAGCGATCCACAGCGACGCGCCTAGCGCGCCGACGCGAACGAGGATGGTCGTGGCGCCGAGCCCGGCAAGGCGGGAGATGGCATAGCCGCCCGCGACTCCCGCGGCGGTGTGGGGTAGTGCCCCACCGAGCAGCAGCGCGCCGTACGTCGCGGTCATGGTCGCGTGGGCGGCGAGCACGCTTGCGGGCCGGCCCGCGGCGTACAGAACGCCGGATGCCACGGTGAGCGGGCCCATCAAGAGGTACCCGATGCCCATCGCCGCAAAGGCCGCGCCGGCTCCGTTCCACGCCGATCCGAGGAGCGCCGGTACCCAGTGCTCGGCGAGCGCCGTCGGTACGAGCATGACGATCAGCAGCAGCGTGGCCCCCTCCGCCAGGCGCTGTGCCTGCGACGCAAGAACACCGGCTCGGCGTCGCGCGTCACTCAGCGCGGCGAAGCTCACGCGCTGCATCACGAGCATCACCACGGCGGCGTAGCCGACGATCGAGGCGGCGGTGTTGACCCAACCGAGATCGCGAGGGTGATCCGGGCCGAGCACGGCGAGGGGGAGAAGCCCGTCGATCAGCACCAGGGCCGCGACGACGAGGACCGGCCTTCCGAACGCCGTCGAGGCCCGGAGATCGGCACGTCGCGGAACGGCGGGGTCAGGTCGGGCGAGCGCAATCAGGAGCAGCGCTCCCGGGATCGCACGCAGCAGCAGGCCGCAGGCAAGGCCCGTCACCGGGCGATCTGATACCGCGAGCGGGAACAGCGACCGCGAAGAAGGTGAGCTGATCGAGGACCTCGGCGACCGCGATCCATCCGAAGCGAAGCCGGCGCTCCATGAGAGCCGTGGCCGGCGCACGAAGAGCAAGCACGACAGCGCAGCCGCCGGCGGCCATGCAGGCACGCCGAGAGTCCCGGCAGGGCGGTCTCTGCCGCCAAGCGGGCCACGTGCGAGCAGCAGGATGAGCAGGATGCACGCCCCGGCCGCCACCGACATGATCGCGGCGGCACCGATCTGACGACGCGTCGGCGGCGTGTCGCTGCTCACGATCACGCCGAGAACCTTCGTGCCGACCTGCTGATCGAAGATCACGGCGAGGAAGAACGCAACGGTGTAGGTCGCCCAGAGCTCCGGGCCAAGCGTTCGGATGAGGTAGACGCTGCCGCCGAGGTTCAGCAGCCCGACGACCGCATAGCGCAGCGCGACCCATGCGCTCCCGGCGGCGGCGGAAGGCGCCGTCATCCGAGGCGGATCCGCAGGCTGGAGACTCGCGCTCCAGCTCGGCGCGCTGCGGGCGCGGAGGACCAGAGGATCGAGCCGATCGCCACGAGGAGGACCACCAGATGCAGCCGGTGGCGAAAACCCGTGCCGGCGTTGGCGCTCGTGACCGCATATCCGAGCCATACGGTGGCGGCCAGGTACAGCAGTGGGATGGCTCGGCGTCGAAGTCGCCCGAGCACAAGGCCGGCAACGACCCCCAGCGCGAGGCTCCACGCCAGGACCGTGCCGACCGCACCCAGTCGCTGCTCGTTGTTCGCGAGCTGCCATGGCAGCGGACGTAGTACGAAGTCGATCAGTCGTTGCGGTATGGCCTGCGCCGCCCCGCCGATCGTCGTGAAGTCCACCTGATCAAGACGCAGGGCCGCATGGCTGTCGGTCTCGATGCGCTGAAACTCCTGCAGTCTGTCCAGCGAGGACGCGGCCGCGCCCGAGCTGACGAACAGGACGCCGCTCGCGACGGCTGCGAGGGCCAAGCCACCGACGACCGCCTTGCGCGCGCCGCCAGCATGGACAACGGCCCAGTGCAGCGCGCACACCAGCAAGCCCGCAGCCAGGAAGCCCGCCGCATACGGGCGTGCGCTCCCCGTGACGACGATCGCGGCCGCCGCAAGCACCGCGGCGCCGCGTACGTCGTGCCGCCACAGTCGTGCGACGGAGAATGCGGCCAAGGACTCTCCCAGCAGGACGAGGGACTCCTTCTGCAAGATCGTCGTGAAGAACATGCTCGATGGCTCGAGCAACAACAGGGTCGCCGTGGCCAGCGCTGCGCCGCGCCCGGCCAGGTCATGCACCGCGACGGTCAACAGCAGCACCGCGAAGGCGGCGATCACGCACTGCACGAGACGCACCGGATCGGGACCCGGGTCGCCGAGCAACTTGATCGTCGCTGCGCAGACAACCGTCAGCGAGTCGCCTTTCAGAGCAGATGTCCAGGCGCCGGACCAGAGATCGTGAGTTGGCGAGGCGCTCGGCCGCATAGAAGAAGGCGGGGTCGTCGGTGCCACGAATCGTCGTGCCGATCGATCCCGACTGCGAAACGGCGAGGACGATGGCGGCCCGCAGGCCGAGCCCTCCGAGCACGAGCGCGAGGAGCTCCCGACAGTTGGCGCGCTCGCGCGAGCCGTCGATACAGCACGACGAGGCCGACAGCCCCCGCGAGGACGACGAAGGCCGAGCACTCGGCCTGGTACAGCGAACGGTCGAGGGTGCTCAAGGTGTGGCGTCTGTCCCGGCCGCCTGGGCCAGGGCCTCAGCTAGATTCCACGCAATGAACGCGGCACCACGCACCTGCCCACCTTAGTGCCCCTACGCGTCCTGCAGGTCCTCGCCGAAGACACCGTCGGCGGCACGGAGCTCCATGTCGTGGCCCTCGCCGAGAGGCTTCCGGCGGACGTGCAGTGCGAGGTGGCGACCTTCTTCCCGCCCGGCCCGATCGTCGCCCGGCTGCGGTCTTCGTGCGTCCCGGCATTCTCGCTGGGAGGCGGGGGATGGCTTCTCCGAGCGCGCCGTCTGGGCGGGCTCATCCGCGCTCGAAGGTTCGACGTGGTCGAGGCCTATGGAATCAAGGCCTCGCTGGTTGCGCGCTGTGCTTGCCGGGTCGCGAATCCGGCGCCGGCGTTCGTCTGCGGCGTCCAAGGACTGCACATCACGGAGGACGTCGACGCTGACGAGATGAAAGGGCGTATCGCGGTCGCGCTCGAACGCGCGACGACAGGCCTCGTCGGCCGCTATGACGCCAACTCGCAGGGAGCGATCGAGCTCCTGGCGGCCGCCGGGATCGCCCGTCAGCCGCATGGAATACATCCCCAACGGCGTCGATACGGATTGGTGGCGTCCGGGCTCGCGCCCGTTGCGTGCGCGCGACCCGATCGTGCTGTGCGCCGCACGCCTGGTCGATCGCAAGCGCCAGTCGGATCTGCTCGAGGCGGTCGCCGCGCTGCGGCGAGAGGGTCTTGCCGTCCAACTGCGACTTCTCGGAGACGGTCCGCGGCGAGCCGCGCTCGAAGCGCAGGCACGGATGCTTGGCTTGGGGGCCGCGGTCGAGTTCACGGGAGCTCTCAGCGCCGCCGATGTGCGTGAGCATTCGTCCGAGGCCGTCGTGTTCGCACTGCCGTCGCTCTCTGAGGGGATGCCGGCTGCCGTCCTCGAGGGGATGGCCGCCGGTCTGGCGATCGTGGCCTCGGACGTCAACGGCACGCGTGATGTGATCGACAACGCAGTCACCGGGCTCCTGCACCAGCCCCGAGACGTGATCGGCCTGACCGCACACCTGCGCACCGTGCTCGAGGACCGCATCCAGGCCGAGCGACTCGGCGATGCGGCGCGTCAGCGCGTGGTCGATCGTTACTCGCTGACGCCGATGATCGAGGCGAAGCACGAGCTCTACCGTCGCATGGCCGGCCGATGAAGCGGGTCCGTCACGATGTCGCTCGGCCGGCGTGGCACGGACACGTCAGCCAACGGTGAAACGAACTCCACGTCGCGCCTGTGGCCGGTGAGCATGTGCGTGCTCGTGGGAGTCGCCCTCGGCGGCTGGGACAGCACTGCTGGACACCGTCACGCCGCGTCGGTCGAGGTGCTCGTCGGCCCGGTCAGGTCGCCCGCGGTGGCAGAGAGTCTGCTCCGCGCGCGGGTGTGCCGCCCTCGGCGTTCGAGGACGTCGAGGGCGCTCCCCTCCTGCCGAGAGGCGCGACCGCGCTCCGGGCTGTGCAGGCGCGCGCCGCGAAGGCCGCGGGCGTCGGGCGCGACGATGTCGCGAACGTGCGGGTCAGCGATTCGGACGACGAGATCACGTTTGACCGCGACAGGCCCTCCGACCGTCGACTGCGGATCGCGGCCGGCGCGCCCGACGCGGCGCGGGCGCGGCGGCTCGCGCTGGCCTTCGCGACGGCGTACGCGCGCAGCCGCAAGCGTTTCTACGCGAGCCTCGCGGACAGTCTCGACGCGACACAGGGCGATGGCGCCGGCCGCGTCGCGGCAAGACGGTGGGCCAAGGCCGAGCAAGAGCGCCTGAGGGTTCTCCCACGGACCGTTGGACGGGCTGGGGAACCGAGCCCGCACCCGGTTCGCAACGGGGTCCTCGCCGCGCTCGTATGCCTGCTGGCGTTGACGCTCGTCCGGATCCTCCGTACGCCCGGCACCGCATGACCGCGCACCTTCTCCACGTGATCACGAGACTCTGCGTCGGCGGAGCGCAGCTCACGCTCCTGGAGTCGGCGCGGGACCTGTCCGGCGAGTACGACATCGCCGTGGCGTACGGACCGGATGCCGGGGACGAGGGGTCGATCGAAGGGGCGGTCCGCGACCGCTTCCCCACATACCTCGTGCCCAGCCTGCGTCGCCCGATCGTGCCGCGCCAGGACATCCACGCCATACGCGTGCTCCGCGGGATCTATCGCGCGGCGCAGCCCGACATCGTCCACACCCACTCGTCGAAGGCCGGCATCCTGGGACGTCTCGCGGCCGGCCCCACGTCCGCCCGGGTCGTGCACTCGATCCATGGTTGGGGACACACCCCCTGGATCCGCCGCTGAAGCGGAGCCTGCTGATCTGCGCGGAGCGCGCGACCGCCAGGCTCGCCGACGTCTTGATCGCGGTATCGGACGACGTGCGCGAAGAGGGCTTGGAGCGGGGCATCGGGCGCCCGGCGCAGTACCGCGTGGTCCCCGAGTACGTCGACTACGTCGCCGTGTCGGACGACCATGAATCCGCGCGGCGAAGAGCCCGGGCGGAGCTCGGCGTGCCGGCCACAGCCCTGCTGGTGGGGTGGGTGGGCCGGTTCATGCCCCAGAAGGATCCGGCAACGCTTGCGACGGCAGTTGCGCGAACGCTGCAGTCCAACCCGGACGCCTGGGTGGCGTTCGTGGGCGATGGTCCATATCGGCAGGACGTCGAGCGCGCCCTGGCCCAGGCCGGCGTTGGCGCGCGCGCCCGGTTTGCCGGATTTCGTGCCGATGCCCGACATCTGTACGCAGGCTTCGACGTGCTCCTGCACACCTCACGCCACGAGGGCCAGCCGCGGGTCGTGCAGGAGGCGATCGCCGAACGGGTCCCGGTGGTCACGGCGAGGGTCAGCGGCACGCACGAGCTGCTCGCTGCGGGGGACGTCGGCAGCGAGGTGGAGGCCGGCGCGAGCGAGGCGATGGCCGACGAGCTTGTCCGGCGGCTTTCCGATCCTCGCCTGCTCGCACCGCTCGCTGCCGAGGCGATCGCCGCCGTGGCCGCGAGGCACGGCCGCGAAAGATCCGGACGATTGCATCGGGCCGTCTACGCCGAGCTCATGAGCATGGGCCCTCGCGCCGCCTGAGCGCAGTGTGGTGGTCAGCGTCGCGCGGTTCGCCGGCGCCAGCCCAGTCCCGCCAGCGCGCCGATCAGCAGGACGGCCGCGCCCGTCGCGGCAACGGTGGCAAGGCCGCCACCTCCGCCGCCCGGTGCATCGGCTTGGGCCCTGACGGTTTCGGCGGTGCTCGTGCGGGGCGCCGGCTTCTCGACCGGCGCAGTGGCGGTGGCTTGGGCATCGTCCTTGCGGTCGGGTCGCGCGGCGGTGCTCACGCCCGCACCGAACAATCGCGACTTGCCGCCGGAAGGGACCGCGTCGCCCATGGTCCGCTCGCGCGCCCGCTGGATCGGCAGCTGGTACTCGATGCCGGCCGGCGAGTCGCGATCGACCTGTGGCGAGAGATCCTGCGCGGCTGCGGTTGGCGCGCTCCCTGCCGCGACCGCCAGCAGCGCACCCCGGATGAGCAACCGTCGTGTCGCGGCTCGTGTGCATCCCCACCTGGGCCGCGCCGTGGCGCCCGAGCGTCGGCCGCGAGCTTCGCCAGCTCCGGGTCGCGCGGGTTCAGCCGTTGCGCTCGGGCGTACGCGTCGCGCGCCGAGGACAGGTCGCCGCGCCGCATGGCCAGGTCGCCGAGCAGCACCCATGTCACGAAGTTTCGCGGCTCGCGGCGCGATGCGTCGAGCAGAACCGAGCGCGCCGCGGCGGCCTCGCCGAAGCGCGCGAGCGCTGCTGCCTTCGCGGCGTAGCCGGAGATCGCCTCGCGGTCGAGGCGAAGGGCGCGGTTAGCGTCGACGAGCGTGCGCTCAGGGTCGCTCGCGAGCGACGTCTTGCGCGCGCTGGACGTAGAACTCGGACAGCGCCTGCCGGCTGAGGCTCAGCGCAGCGATCGTGATCACGACCCCGAGGACGATGGCGGGCGCGAAGCGCCAAGCGCGTGAGCGCGGCGAGCTCGAGCCGGGAGCCGACGCGAGCGGCTCGCCCTCCGCGTCCGGGGCGGCGTCGTTTCTGACCGGCCGGATCAGCACCGTGGCTCCGACGAGAGCCACCCCGGTCAACCCCGGCAGCAGGTGGATCCAGTCCACGCTCGTATGGACGAACCAGGCCGTCGCCACTCCAAGCGCCGCCACCATCACCGGCTCGCGCCCGCCGGCGCGGATCCGTCGCCATCCGGCCGTCGCGATTGCCAGCAAGGCGCCCGCGAGCAGCAGCCATCCGACGATCCCGAGTTCCGCGAGCACCTGAAGCGGCAGGCTGTGGGGCTGGCGGATGTCCTCCGAGGTCCTTCGCCGTGCGAAGTAGGGCTTGTCATAGCCCCCCGCGCCGACTCCGATGATCGGGCGCTCGTGCCATGCGTCGAGCGCCACCCGCCAGTAGTCGTAGCGGTTGCCGGCGCCGGTCGCCAGCCGCGACGAATCCGAGGCGGCCTGAGTTCCGCCGAGCGTGACGAACGCCGTGTACTGGCGGTCCACGAAGCTCGCGATGCGTCCGGCGGACGCCACTCCTGCGGCTGCCGCGAGCACGGCAAGCGTCGTCACGCCGATTGCGGCCAGGCGGCGCGGTCGCAGGCCGCTCGGGCGCCAGCGCTGTTCGGCGGCGACGAGAAGCGACCAGACCACACCCGCGGCCGCACCGGCGAGCAGCAGCGCGACGGCGCCGTCGCCGGTCGCCTCGTCGGCCGCGCCCGAACGGTAGACGTCGAGAAGCATCGGCATCGCCGGCGCCAGGCACGCCGCGCTCACGAGGAGTGCCACGATCCGCCGTAGCCGGCCGCGTAGGAGCGCGAGCGCGAACACGATCGACAACGCGGCGGCCAGTACTGCTCCGCGCGACTGGCCGAGGACGCCGAGCCCGGCGAACAGCGTCGCCCCGGCCAAGCCGAGGCCGGCGATTGCCGGCGTGCGTCGATCGGTACCGGCGCCTGCTCTCAGGTTGCGGCGCTCGGCGAGCGCGACGCATGGCCAGAACGCCAGCACGAAGAAGCTTGCTTGGCCGTTGACGTAGCCCAGCGGCTCGTGCAGTCGGCCGGCCAGGAACATGCGTCTGGTCCCCGCTCAGCATGCCGGTCAGCACCCAGCCGGCCACGACGAGCGCGCCCGCCATGAATGCGCCGAACGTCAAGACAGCGCCGCGCTCGGTGCGCAGCAACACGACCAGCAGCGCGAGCGCGGTGGCGTAGACGAGCAACCGGTTGCCCTCCACGAATGCCTGCTCGATGGAGTCCGTCCACAGCGAGGACAGCAGCGACAGCAGTGCGAGCGCGGCGACTGCGGCCGGCGCGGCGATCGTGCGACCTGGGATACGGGTGGATCCGGCAACCGACGCCGCCGTCAGAACGACGAGCAGGCCCAATCCCGCCGGAACCCAGATCGACGAGGAGTAGAACCCACCGGCGAACGGGCTCAGCCCGAGCGAGAGGCCCAACGCGGCGAGAATCGTCAGGGCCGGCCACGTGCTGTGGCCGCGCTGCGGCCGGTCGTGGGTGGTCCTGATGCGATGCCCCGGGCGCGTCCTTCGGCGTTGACCCTGCGGCGGCCTCCCCGGCCGGTGTCGCCCGTGATTGCGAATCGACCAGGGCGATCACCGTCACCGTCGCGACCAGATACGCCAGCACGACCGGCACGAGCGCCGTCGTCCCGCCCTGAACGGCCACGAGGGTGAGCGCCGCGAGCAGCGCCTGGCCCGCGCCCAGCGCGGCGACGGACGCATGCGCGGTGCGCATGCGCGCGCGCGTGCGGTGGGTGAGGTGGTCGCGGCCGCCGCTGAGGATCGAGATGCCGCGGCGCCGCCGCGAGACGACGACAAGGCACGTGTCCAGGGCCGGCACTCCGACGAGCAGCACGCCCATCACGAGCGCCTCCCACTCGGCCGCCGCCGACGAGGCGCCGATCATCACGAGCGCGGCGATCGCGAATCCGATCGGCATGCTGCCGCCGTCGCCGAGGAAGATGCGTGCCGAGGGCCGCGAGAGGTTGTGCGGCAGGAAGCCCAGACAGGCGCCACAGAGCGCGGCGCCCGTCGCGACGAGCCAGACGTCGGACTGCACGAGCCCGATCACCGCCACTGCCGCCGCCACGACGCCGGCCATCGTGCTCGAGGCGCCGTCCATGTTGTCGAAGAGGTTGAACGCGTTGACGACCGCGACGACCCAGACGGCGGTCGCGAGGAGGTCCACCGCGGACCCGACGCCGAGCGACCAGCCCAGGTCGGCCGTCCACAGCACGGCCGCCAGGCCGACCTCGACCGTGATGCGCTGCCAGGGCGGCACGACGCGGCGGTCGTCGAGCGTGCCGACGGCCCACAGGACGAGCACGCCGCCGAGCACCGGAAGCGTCTGACGCGGCTCGGAGGTCAGCGCGAGCGCGGCCACCGCGAACGCCGTGATGACCGCGGCGCCGCCGAGGTACGGCGTCGGCGCGCCATGGGTCTTGTACCCGCCGGGCAGGTCGTAGAAGTCAAAGCGCGCGGCCACGCGGATGGCCAGCGGCGTCGACGCGTAGGCGATCGCCATCGCCAGCGTCAGGCCCGCGAGCAGCCGGGCCTCGAGCGGCATGTCAGCCGCTCCCGCGATGTGTCGAACATGGCCGCAGACGACAAGCAAAGCACGCTTGGACCGGGGCGTGTCGCAGGCTCGGGACCTAGACTCCCGCAGTACCGCATGCTGCTGCCCTCGCGCGCCGGGATGGTCCTCGCGACCGCCCTCACCTGCCTCGTCGCGCTCGTCGCCGGCACACCGGCCCACGCGGCAGAGAAGGCGCTCTGGGGCCCGGCGACGCTGCCCGACGGCACGTCGGCCTTCGGCCTCTACGACGAGCTCGGGATCGACACGCTTCAGCTCTCGCTCAACTGGGCCGACGCCGCCCCCGTGCGTCCCGCCGCGCCGGGCGATCCGGCGGACCCCGCGTACCGGTGGCCGTCTCAGGTCGACGCGGCGGCGGCGCAGGCGGCGCGGCACGGCATCCGCCTCAGTCTGCTGGTCGCGAGCACCCCGGGGTGGGCCAACGGCGATCGCGCGCCGACGTGGCGCCCTGACCGCGCAGCGGATTTCGCCGACTTCCTGACCGCCGCCACGCGGCGCTACCCCGCCGTGCGGCGCTGGATGGTCTGGGGCGAGCCCAACCGCGACGATCGCTTCCAGCCCAACACGGCGAACGGCACGAGCGGCCCGCGCGCGTACGCGGTGCTGCTGGACGCCGCCTACACGGCGCTCAAGCGCGCGAGCCGGCGCAACATCGTCATCGGCGCCAACACCTGGACGAGCGGCACGGTCAAGCCGGCGGACTTCCTGCGCTGGATGCGCCTGCCCGGCGGCCGGCGGCCGCGGCTTGACTGGCTGGGGCACAACCCGTTCCCGTTTCGCTTCCCGAGGCTCGCCGCGCCGCCGCTCGCCGGCGGCTTTCGCGACATCAGCGACGCGGACACGCTCAGCCGCGATGCGCGGCGCACGTACGGCCGCACGATCCCGCTGTGGCTCTCGGAGTACACGATCCAGTCCGACCGCGGCTCCTCGGTCTTCGCGACGCACGTCACCCGCGCGGTGCAGGCGCGCTACGTCACCGCCGGCTTTCAGATCGCGGACGCGCTGGGCCCGGCTGTCGCCGGCCTCGGCTGGATCGGCCTGCTCGACGAGCCGCCGGCGCCCGGCAGCGCGAACGTGGGCCTGATGACGTTCGCGGGGCAGCCCAAGCCGGCGTTCCGAGCGATGGCACGAGCGCCCAGCGAGCGCCTGCGCCCCGCCGTCATCGCACCTTCGAGCATCAGCCGCGCGCGCCTGCGCAGCGCCGGGCTGGCGGTCACGGTCACGCCCAGGGTCACCGGCACCGTCGTCGTCGAGCTGCGCCGCGGGACCGCCGTCCGCGCGCGCACGCGCTTCAGCGGCCGCGCCGGCCGGCGCACCACCGCGCGCGTGCGCGGCACCGGCGTCGCGGCCGGCCGCTACGTCGTGGACGTCCGTGCGCCGCGTGCGGCGACGGTGCGTCGCACCGTGGCCGTGCGGTAGGTCCCACGCCCGCGTGATGTATAAGCCGGGACAGGGCGAGGAGGGCCCATGACGCGCACGACGGTCCGCACAATCAGCGCAGCGTGCATCGCACTCGCCGTCGGCGTGGCGGCGCGTGCGCCGGCGCAGGAGTACGTGCCGCCGCCGACCGCGAAGCCCGCGGGCTGCCCCCAGACCGGCCTGCTCTTCACCGGTACCGCGACCGCCAACGCGATCTCCGGCACGCCGCTGAGCGACGTCCTGCTCGGCGGTGGCGGATCGGACACCCTCGAGGCCATCGGCGGCGCCGACTGCCTGTACGGCGAGCTTGGCAACGACACGCTCGACGGCGGCGACGGCGACGACGTCCTGTCCGGCGCTGCGGGCAGCGACCGCGCGAGCGGTGGCACCGGCAACGACCGGGTCAACGGCGAGGCCGGCGACGACACGCTGGTGGGCAGCTCGGGCCAGGACCGGCTCTCCGGCGGGGCGGGCGCCGACACGCTCATCGGCGGCTCGGGCGCGGACACGCTGGCCGGCGGCGCCGGCAACGACAACGTCACCGGCGGCTCGGGGATCGACAGGATCACCGGCGGCGCGGGCAACGACAGGATCAGCGGCAGCGGCGGCCGCGACAGCGTGAGCGCCGGCGCGGGCAACGACCGTGTCTCGGCGCGCGACAAGGTCCGCGACGCCGTCGACTGCGGCGCGGGCAAGAGCGACACGGTGACGGCCGACAAGATCGACGGCGTCAAGGCCAACTGCGAGTTCGTCGCGCGCAAGTAGCCTGCCGGCCATGAGCATCCTGACGATCTACGAGGTCTCGCGATGCTCGACGTGTCGCAACCTGGCGGCGCTGCTCGCCGAGCGCGGCGTGGAGTACGACGGCGTCGAGTACCACCAGACCGGCCTCGACGAGGCGACGATCCGAGACCTGCTGGCGAAGTCGGGCCTGAGCGCCCGCGACATCCTGCGCGCCCGCGAGCCCCTCGTGGCCGAGCTCGGGCTGCTCGAGGGCGACGGGGCGAGCGACGATGCGATCATCGCGGCGATGGCCGAGCATCCGCGGCTCATGCAGCGGCCGATCGCCGTGTGCGGTGACCGCGCCCTTCTGGCGCGGCCGGTCGAGCGCGTGCTGGAGCTGCTCGATCAGCCCTGAGCCGGCGACGGCCGCCGCGCCGGTGACCGTGCGCCGTGCGGTGCCGGCCGACTTCGGCGCGCTGGCGGAGATGCTGTCTCGCGCGTTCTACGACGATCCCGTCACCGCCTGGTTCTATCCCGACGACGCGCGGCGCCTGCGCCACGGCCGCCGGTTCTTCGAGATCCGCCTGCGCCAGCTCGCCGGCCACGGCCTGATCCACACGAGCGACGACCTGAGCGGCGCCGCGCTGTGGGCGCCGCCGGGACACTGGCGCGAGGACTTCCGCCAGTCCCTGCGCATGCTGCCGATGCTGCCGGTCCTCCTGCCGAACATCGCGCGCTCGACGCGCGCCGTGCGGGAGATCGAGCGCCGCCATCCCGTCGAGCCGCACTACTACCTGTCGGTCATCGGGACCGACCCACGCAAACAGGGCGGAGGTATCGGCTCCGCCCTGCTCGCTCCCATGCTGGATGTGTGTGACGAAGCCGGCGCGGCGGCCTACCTCGAGTCCTCGAAGGAGAGCAATCTCTCGTTCTACGCCCGCCACGGGTTCGCCGTGAGGGAGCTCATCGAGTTGCCCGAGGGGCCGCCGCTGTGGCTCATGTGGAGGGAACCAGGCCGCCGCCGAACAGGCCGCCGAGGAGGCTGTTCAGCAGGCCGGTGACCGTGCTCATGATGCCGCCGATGCCGGCGACCGGCGAGCCGCCCGAGCCGCCGCCGAAGAGGCCGCCGAGCAGGCCGTCGAGCAGGCCGCCGATGCCGCCGAGGCTGTCCGAGCCCCCGCCGCCGAGGATGCCGCCGAGCAGGCCGCCGAGGCCGAAGGCGCCACCGGCCGAAGCCGACGTGCCGCCGACGAAGGGCAGCGAGCCCAGGATCGTGTCGATGAGGCCCGTGACCGTGTTCAGCACGGTCGGGACGATCGTGCCGACGACGCCGTTGACCATGTTCAGCACCTGCGCGAGCGGGCCCTGGACGGCGGCCGGGAGCATCGGGATCAGGCTCTGGATCATCTCGAACGCGTCGTCGATCATCGCGGTCGCCATGCCGAGGCACTGGCTCACGATGGCCGAGATGTCGACGGGCAGCACGCCCGACGTCGCGGCGTCGTTGAGGTTGACGACCTCGGTCGCGTCACCGGCGCCCAGGGCGGCGATGATCGACGCGATGATCGGCTGCGCCGCGACCGGAACCTGCGGGAGGATCTGGTTGAGGACGTCGATGATCTTCTGCTTGCCGGCGAGGCTCGGGGCGATCGAGTTGGCGACCTGCGCCTGGACCTGACCCGAGATCTGGTCGACGATCGCGGTGATCGCCTCGACGAGATCGTCGTACTGCGTGCCGGCCAGCGTCAGCGCCTGAGCGGCCTTGAGGTTCTGCGACTCCGAGCTGGCCCTGTTGGCCATCCGGCGCGCGGTCTTCGACGCCGCCGCGCTCTGTGAGCGGGCGATCTTCAGCTGCTTGGCGACCATCTTGCTGTCGCCGAGGCGCGCGTAGCGCTTGATGCGCTTGACGGCCTTGGTCGCCTTGTCGACGTTGGCCTGAACGGCGGCCTTCGACGGAGCGACGGAGTTCGTGGAGGCCGACGCTGTGGCGGGAACCGCCACCAGCGTGGCCAGCGTCGCCATGACGGCGACGAGACGACGGGACTGAGACATGGGTGTTGTGTGCCCCCTTCGGCAACTGGGCGGCCTACGTGAGGCCCCTGGTTTTGCGCGCCCGCCTCGCGACGGGTTTGCCGTTTCGTATGTGCTTCTGCCGCTACCACGGAGGGGGCCGCCGGTTGTGATGCGGTACCTGTGACCGCGTTCGACAGTTGGCGCGTTGGCGCTATCGGTCAGCGGCGGCCGAACAGGCTCTGCAGCACGCCGTCGACCCCGCTGAGCAGCGACTGCACAGGTGCCAGGACGTTCGTGACGGTCGTGGTGCCGGACGGCGGCGAGGCCGGCGGCGTCGTCGTGTTCGAAGGCAGCTTCAGCCCGACGGTGGCAAGGATGTCGTCGAGCAGCGGCCCGACCGAGCCCAGCGTGCTCTCGATGAGCCCACTCGCCGCGGCGAGCGCTGACTGGGTGCCGGGCGCGGCGAGGCGCTGCGCGTCGTTGAACGCGTCGAGGATGCGGTCGCGGACCCGCTGCAGCTCGTCGGCCGCGAGCTGCTCGGGCGTCGGGCCGACGGTCGCGGGCCGGCGCGCGGCGGCCGGCTCGTCGTTCACGGTCGAGTGCTGGGGCGACGTCGTGTCGGGGAGGGGCGTGATGGGCGCGACGCGAGCTCCGCGGCCGGCGCCGGCGAGGTCGGCGGCGTCGGTGCTCGTCTCGCTCGTGCGCACGCGGGCGCTCGCGGCGGCCTCGCGGGCGGCGCGGGCGGCGCGGGCGCGGCGCGCATTGGCCGCGTCGGCGAGCGCCTGCTCGCGCACCTGGTCGTGCAACGGGGAGAGCGCGGCCGGCGCCCTGGCGATCGCGCCCTGCGTCGCCGGCGCCGCGTGCTTGACCACCTTGGGGAGCTCGACGGCCGCGGTGCCGGTCGTCGCGACGACGGCGGCGACCGCGAAGCCCTTCACGGCGACCGGCAGCCCGGCCCAGCCCAGTCCGCCTGCGCCCGCCGCGGCGCCGCCGCCGGTGGCCGACACGGCGAGGATGCTCGCGCCGGCCGTGCCGGCGCCGTAGCCGAGCAGGCCGAGCGCACCCGCACCGCCGGCGAGCCAGGGACCGAGCATGTGCAGGTCGGCTTGGCGCATGCCCATCGCGCGCTCGAAGGTGGCGCAGTCGTCGCAGGAGCGCAGGTGGGCGCGCACCCCGCGGGCGCGGAGGTGGCGCCGGTCGCCGTCGGAGAGGCAGCGGCGCACGCTCGTGCACGCGGTGGCGCGGCCGTCGACGGCGTCGTGCAGGGCGGTGCGCGCGTCGAAGACGGCGCGGCGGGCGGCCTCGTTGGAGACGCCGAGGGCGAGGCCGATCTCGTCGTAGCTCAGGCCGCTGAGCTCGCGCATGACCAGCGCGCCGCGCTGGCGCTCGGGCAGCATCCGCAGGTCGTCGACGAGCTGCGCCAGACGCGTGCGCTGCTCGGAGTCGACGTCCGGACCGGGAACGGTCAGCAGGTCATCGGTGTCGACGCCGCTGGCGATCGGCTGGCGCCGGCGGACGATGTTGATCGCCTCGTTGTGGGCGATCCGGTACAGCCACGGCTTCAGCGGACGGCCCGGCTCGCGGCGCGGCAGCGCGCGCAGGGCGTTCTCCAGCGCGCTCTGGGTCGCGTCGTGGGCGTCGTCGCTGTCGAGCAGGATCGAGCGGCAGTAGCCGAGCAGCGGCTCGTGGTAGCGCTCGCAGAGGGCGGCGAAGGCGCCGGTGTTGCCGGCCGCCGCGCGGCTGGCGAGGGCCTCGTCCCCCATCCGCGCGAAGGAGATGATGCGCGGGGACCGATGGGGGAGGGCGGCGACGGGGGCGTGCATTCTCATCCCCGTATCGGCAGCGGGGGACGAGGCTTTGAGCCACGTACTCTTCGTGCCGCATGCCCGTCCAGGGATCCATCGGGTCGAACATCACTTCGTTCTTCGACGCAGTGGGTTCGTTCTTCGACTCACTGTCGCGGGTCGGCTGGCTGTCGCTGCTGCTCGGCGCCACCGCCTTCGTCGTCTATCTGAGCCTGCGCTCGCGGGCGTTCTTTCACACGCTGCGCGCCGCCTATCCCGACGAGCCGATCGAGTTTCGCCGCATCTGGGGGGCGTACATCGCCGCCTACGGCTTCAACAACGTCATCCCGGCCCGCGGCGGCGACGTCATCAAGCTGTTTCTCGTCAAGCGCTCGATCCCGCACGCGACATACCCCGCCGTGGGCGCGGCGATCTGCGTCGAGGCGGTCTTCGACCTGTTCATGGCGATCTTCGTGCTCGCCTTCGCGTTCAGCCAGGGCGTCTTTCCCAAGCCGCCGGACTTCGCGAAGCTCAACGCGTTCGACCTGTCGTTCCTCGCCAGCCATCCGAAGTTCACGCTGTTTGCGCTGACGTTCGGGGCGGTCGCGCTGCTCGTCGGCTTCGCGGTGCTGTCACAGCGCGTGAAGGCGTTCTGGGAGCGGGTGCGCCAGGGCCTGACGATCCTCTTCGACCGGCGACGCTATCTGCGCGAGGTGTTCGCCTGGCAGCTGGCGGGATGGGGCTTTCGCTTCACCGCGTTCTGGTTTCTGCTCGAGGCCTTCAACGTCGGCGGCTCGGTGCGCAACGTGCTGCTCGTGCTCGGCGTCAACGCGATCGCGGCCGTGGTGCCGTTCACGCCGGGCGGCGCGGGCGTGCAGCAGGCGCTGCTCGTCAAGGTCTTCGCCGGCGCGGCGTCCGGCGCCACGGTGGCCGCGTACTCCGTCGGCCAGCAGATCGTGATCGCGGTGGCGACGCTGGGCACGGGCTTCGCGGCGCTCGTCTCCATCTTCCGGATCCGCTCCTTCAAGGAGGCGATGCGGATGGGCAAGGAGGAGCGCGACGCCGAGAAGGCGGCGGCGCGCGGCGAGCCGCCGCCTATTGCAGTCCCTGACGGGCCTCGCGAACGAGCGCGACGGCGTCGGGAAAGACCGTTGCCATGACCGCGCGGATCTGCTCGGCCTGCTGCTCGATCGTCCCCTGGATGTTGACGCGATTGATCGCCGCGACCGTCATCTCGACGGCCAGCTTGATCGCGTTGTCCGCCCAGACGAGACCCTGCTGAGCCTGCATCGACTCAGCGAACTCCGCCATCTTTCGTGCCAGGTCCTCGGGGTCGCCGAAGAGTCCTCCGAATCCACCTTCCATGCGACAAAGCGTAGCTGGGTCGTCGCTCGGGCCAGCCACTGGATGGTTGATCTAGGGTCGTGTCCATGCCACACGCCGAGGGCGCGGGGGTCGCGCTGCACTATCTCTCCGAGGGGGCGGGGCCCGCGGTGCTGCTCGTTCACGGCATGGCCTCCGACGCGCCGGCGTGGGCGCCGGCGCTGTCGCAGCTCGCGTCCGCCGGGCTGCGCGCGGTCGCGCTGGACCGGCGCGGCTACGGCGACAGCGGCGCGCCCGAGCCCTACGCGGCGACGACCATCCAGGAGCAGGCCGAGGACGTCGCCGCGCTGCTGCGCGCGATCGACGCCGTGCCGGCGCTCCTCGTCGGCGACGGCTTCGGCGCCCTGGTCGTGCTCGAGCTGCTCGTGCGCCGTCCCGACCTCGCGCGCGCGGCCGTGCTCGCCGATCCGCCGCTGCACGCGTTCGTGCCCGGCGCCACGGCAGCGCTGGCCGAGGAGCGCACGCTGCTGGAGGAGGGGCTGCGCGAAGGCGGCCGCGCGGCCGCGGTACGCGCCTGGCTCGCCGGCGCCGGGGTCGCGGCGGAGGATGCTCGGACGCACCGCGCGGTCGTCTCCGCGCAGGGCTTCTTCGCCGACTACGCCGGGCAGTCGAGCTGGTCGCCGTCGCGTGGGGAGCTGCGCTCGAGCGCCGTGCCGGTCGCGGTCGTGACGGGGCCGGCGACCGCGCCGCACGTGGTCGCGGCGGCCGACGCGATCGCCCGGCTCGTCCCGGGCGCGCGGCGCGCCGACGACGGCGACGTGGTGGCCGCCATCCTCAGCCTCGCCGCCGAAGGCGACGTTCCCGACCGGGAGGCGTGAAGCAGCGCCGACCCGGCGTCGCTGCGCGGCCGGCCGGTCGCTCGAGCATCACGGTGATGAAGCGGCGCGAGCGGGCGAGCCTCGCCGATCGGCTCGTCGCTCCTTCACGCCCAGCGCACGCCAACCGACACATCGCCGCGGCGGCGCGATCGGCCTGTCGGTCGTTCATGACATGCATGAACGACCGACACGCTGGCCGCGTGCTGCGATCCATGTGTCACTCGACGATGCGGTCGGCTCGGTGCAGCCGGCGCCCGCTCCACCCGGCACAGACCACGACACCCCCGCGCGTCACACCTCAGAGATGCCGTTCGACCATGCGAACGAACCCGCCAAGCGCAGCGCGAAGCGCGCCAGCCCGCTCAGATCCGCCGCGCCACCACCGCGACCGTGCCGCCACGCCGCGCGAGGCCGAACAGCAGCTCCGCGGCGATCGCGACCGGGATGAGCGGCAGCGCGGCAGCGGTGATGAGCGCGTCGCGGTGGCGCAGAGGGGCGTTTCGCTTCAGCGCGTGGTAGAGCCACGAGGGCGTCTCGGTGGCGCGGCTGACGACCGACACCCACAGCCCGAACGGGTTGTGCTCGGCGAGGAGGTGATGGGTGGCGACCGGCTGCAACCCGTGGCGGCGCAGGAGGGCGTGCAGTCCGCGCACCGTGAAGTGGGTGCGGTGGCGCGGGACGTCGAGGTGATACCAGCGCTCCCCGCCGGCGCGGGCCTGGACGCTGGCGAGATTCGGCACGCCGACGACGAGCAGGCCGCCCGGCGCCAGCCACGCGGCGACCCGCTCCAGCGCTGCGCCCGGCTCGTCGAGGTGCTCGAGGACGTGCCACAGCGACGCCGCGTCCAGCGTGCCCGGCGCGATCGCCGCGTCCTCGATTCCCGCCTGCTCGAGCTCGATCCCGCGCGCGCGCGCGCCGGCGACCCCGCGCAGCGAGGGCTCGATCCCGTCGGCCTGCCAGCCCGCCGCACGTGCCTGTGCGACGAAGCGCCCACGGCCCGCCCCGACGTCGAGCAGGCGCCCGGGCGGGCGGGCCCCCGCGCGCGCGAGGAACGTCAGGCGGCGGCGGTCGAAGCTGCG
This sequence comes from uncultured Actinomycetes bacterium, assembly GCA_963746165.1. GTDB lineage: Bacteria > Actinomycetota > Thermoleophilia > Solirubrobacterales > Solirubrobacteraceae > CADCVQ01. The sequence goes on from CAVVAG010000022.1 coordinate 47,058, forward strand.
CAGCAACGGCGCGGCGAGCTGCGACCCGCGCGGGCTGCCACCGCCGTAGGCGCCCGCCTCGTGCGCCTCGGGCGGCGCGGGCGCCAGCGTCGCCGCGCTCCCGCAGTTCGCGCAGCGCACGAGGGCGTACGAGCCGGGCAGCGCCGGGTCCGAGCCGGGGACGATGCGCCACGGCGCCAGGGTGCGCTCGCCGCACGCCGGGCAGGGCCGGCTCGCCGGCTCGCTCACCCGCCGCGGTCGTGGAAATAGAACCCCGGCAGCGCCGCGCGCGTGATCTGCGCGGTCATGTGCTGGGCGAGCTCGAGGTCGCCGGTGCGCACCGCGAGGTCGTCGAGCGTGACGATCCCGGTCAGGCGACCGGAGTCGAGCACCGGCAGCCGCCGGATGCCGTGGCGGACCATGAGCTCGGCGGCCTCCTCGACGCCCATCAGCGGCTCGGCGGTGACGACCGGCGCGGAGGCGTGCGCGTCAACCGGGTCGCTGGGGTTGCGCCCGTCCGTCAGAGCGCCGAGCGCGAGGTCGCGATCGGTGACGAACCCGCAGATCGTCCCGTCCTGGTCGACGAGCACGACCGATCCGACGTTGCGCTCGCGCATGAGCTCGGCGACCTGCCGGACCGTGGTGGTGGGGGTGGCGCTCACGACACCCTCGGTCATGACATCCCGGATCTCCACCGACGCAACATACACTTGCGCCCGTGCCCGCCACCCCGGAGGAGACGCTCGCCGAAGAAGAGCGCCGCAGCACCAAAGCCGGGGCGGCCGCGATCGCCGCCGGTGCGCTGACGCTGGTCGGCTCGCTGCTGGCGATCGCGGGCAACAGCGGCTTCCCGACCCTGTACGTGCTCGACACGCTGCGCTCCGAGCTCGGGCTGCTGCCGGGCGACGGTCCCGGCCCGATCGCGCGCGTCGCGCTGTTTCTCAACGACCACATCGCGGAGATCGTGGCGGCCCGGCTCACCACCGCGATCGCGATCGCGCTGATGGGCCTGTCGATGGTGTTCCTGTACCGGTCGACGAAGGACCGCAACCCGGAGCTCAACAAGCTCGCGCTGATCGCGACGATCTCCGGCGCGGTGCTGGCCGTCATCGCCGGGGTCGTCGCGGCGATCACGCTGGCCGGCGACGTCGCCGGCTTCGCCGACGCCGCGCGGCAGACCGAGGACGCCGCCCGCGACGCGCTCGCGGACACGTTCACCACCGGCGCCGTCCAGCTCAGCGGGCTCGGCTCGGCGATCCTCGGCCTCGGCATCGCGCTCACCGCGCTCAACGCGATGCGCGTCGGCCTGCTCACCCGCTTCATGGGCGTGCTGGGGATCATCGTCGGCGTCCTGTCCTTCCTGCCCCAGCTCGAGGGCCAGCTGCCGTTCGTGAAGATCTTCTGGTTCCTCGCGCTCGGCGTTCTGCTCATGCGCCGCTGGCCCGGTGGCAACCCTCCGGCCTGGCAGACCGGCGAGGCGCAGCCGTGGCCGACGCAGCAGGAGATCCGCGAGCAGCGCATGGCCGCGCGCGGCGAGACGCCGGCCGCCAAGAGCGACGAGGAACCGCGGGAACGCCGCCCGCGCCGGGGTCGCGCCGAACCGCCCGAGACGCCCGCTCCCGAGCCGCCGCGGGCCAAGCCGCACTCCTCGTCGAAGAAGAAGAAGCGCAAACGCCGCTAGGACTCGCGCAAGGGGGTACGGTCCCGTCACCATGACCTACGAGGAAGCCTGCGCCGCGCATTCCTGGCAGGTGCCGGAGCGCTACAACATCGCCGCGGACGTCTGCGACAAGCATCCCCGCGACAAGCTCGCGATGGTCCACGAGGACCCCGACGGCGCCGTCCGCGAGGTGACGTGGGGGGAGCTGCAGGACATGGCCAACCGCTTCGCGCTGCGGCTGCTCGATGCGGGAGTGCAGCAGGGCGATCGCGTCGCGATGCTGCTGCCGCCGACGCCGGAGACCGCCGCCGCGTTCTTCGCCACCTGGAAGGTCGGCGGGATCCTGCTGTCGATGTCGATCCTCTACGGCGACGACGGCATCCGCCACCGCCTGACCGACTCACAGGCCGCGGTGTGCGTCACCAACGAGGCCAATCGCGCGCGCGTGGAGGGCCAGACCGACGTGCTCGTGCTCGAGCCCGGCGACCTCGACTCGGGCGCGACGGATCACGAGACGCTCGACACCTCGTGCGACGACCCCGCCCAGCTGTACTACACGTCCGGCACGACCGGCCTGGCGAAGGGCATCCTGCACGCCCATCGCTACATCCTCGGCCACGAGGAGTTCGTCTACTGCCACGACGTGCGCGACGGCGAGCGCTTCCACGGCATGGGCGAGTGGGCGTGGGCGGCGGGCATCGCGCCGCTGCTGGGACCGTGGCGCTTCGGCGCCGTCCAGGTCGTCCTGCAGCGCAAGGGCGGCTTCGACCCGCACGGCCAGCTCGCGTTCCTCAGCCGCCATCGCCCGACGAACGTCTTCGCCACGCCGACGGCGATCCGCTCGATGATGGGCATCGGCGACGCCGGCACGCGCTACCCGCAGGACTTCCGCATCGTCTGCTCGGCCGGCGAGCCGCTGAACCCGGAGGCGATCCGCTGGTTTCGCGAGCAGTACGGCGTCACCGTGCTCGACTACTACGGGCTGAGCGAGTCCTATCCGCTCGTCGCCAACTACCCGTTCATGGAGGTCCGGGAGGGCTCGATGGGGCGCCCGATGCCCGGCTGGGACGTGCAGATCCTCGATGAGGACGAGCGTCCCGTCGCGACGGGGGAGCGCGGCGAGATCTGCCTGCGCGCGCGCTCGAACCCGCACTATCCGCTCGGCTACTGGAACAACGAGGAGGCCGGCCGGGAGACCTTCGGCGGCGTGTGGTTTCACACGAAGGACGCCGCCTCGATGGACGAGGACGGCTACGTCTGGTACGAAGGCCGCGCCGACGACGTGATCATCTCCGCCGGCTACCGGATCGGTCCCTTCGAGGTCGAGTCGGCCTGCCTGGAGCACCCCGCGGTGGCGGAGGCGGCGGCCGTCGCCTGGCCCGACGAGCGGCGCGGCAACGTCGTCAAGGCATTCGTCGTGCCCGCCGCCGGGTATGAGCCCGGCGACGAGCTCGGCAAGGAGATCTCGGCGTTCGTGCGCGAGCACCTCTCGGCCTACGCCTATCCGCGCATCGTCGAGTTCGTCGACGATCTGCCCAAGACCCTGACCGGCAAGATCCGCCGCATCGAGCTACGAGAGAGGAGCAAGGACACCGCATGAGCGTCGACGCGAAGTCCCACGAAGCCCTGTCACAGCGGCTCGAGGAGCTGCTGCAGGTCGAGACCTTCCCGCCGCCCGAGGAGTTCGCCCGCGACGCGCTGCTCAACGACCCGGCCGTCTACGAGGAGGCCGCCGCCGACCCGCTGGCCTGGTGGGAGAAGCAGGCCCGCGAGCTGGACTGGTTCGGCGAGTGGGACACGACCCTCGACGACTCCGAGCCGCCGTTCTACAAGTGGTTCACCGGCGGCACGATCAACGCCTCCTACAACTGCCTCGATCGCCACGTCGAGGCCGGCAACGGCGATCGCGTCGCCTTCTACTGGCGCGGGGAGGAGGGCGAGGAGCGCGAGCTGACGTACGCCGACCTGCTGCGCGACGTCAAGCGCTTCGCCAATGCGCTGAAGGCGCAGGGCGTGCAGCAGGGCGACGTCGTCGGGATCTACCTGCCGATGATCCCCGCCGTCGTCGTGGCGATGCTCGCCTGCGCGCGCATCGGGGCGCCGCACAACGTCGTCTTCGGCGGCTTCTCCGCGGAGTCCGTCAAGGAGCGCATGGAGGTCTCCGAGGCGAAGGTGCTCATCACGGCCGACGGCGCCCGGCGCAAGGGCAAGGTCGCCGCCGTCAAGCAGGCCTGCGACGACGTCGGCATGCCGGTGCCGACGACGATCGTCGTGCGCCACACCGGGATCGACTGCCCGATGGGCGAGGGCGACGTCTTCTACGACGAGATCCTCGACGCCGCCGAGGACGAGTGCGAGGCGGTCGCGCTCGACGCCGAGCATCCGCTGTACATCCTCTACTCGAGCGGGTCGACCGCCAAGCCGAAGGGCATCCTGCATTCGACCGGCGGCTACCTGACGTGCGTCGCCTACACGCACAAGGTCGTCTTCGACCTCAAGCCCGAGACCGACGTCTACTTCTGCTCGGCCGACGTCGGCTGGGTCACCGGCCACTCCTACATCGTCTACGGCCCGCTGATGAACGGCGCGACGTCGGTGATGTACGAGGGCGCGCCGGACTACCCCGACAAGGACATCTGGTGGGAGCTCTGCGAGCGCTACGGCGTGACGCTCTTCTACACCGCCCCGACGGCCATCCGCGCCTGCATGAAGTGGGGCGAGCAGTACCCGGGCCGCCACGACCTCTCCAAGCTGCGCCTGCTGGGCTCCGTCGGCGAGCCGATCAACCCGAAGGCCTGGGTCTGGTACTACCACGTCATCGGCGGCGAGCGCTGCCCCGTCGTCGACACGTGGTGGCAGACCGAGACGGGGGCGATCATGATCTCGCCGCTGCCGGGGATCACGGCATGCAAGCCGGGGTCGGCGACGCAGCCGCTGCCGGGAGTGGTGGCGGCGGTCGTCGACGACAGCGGCGAGGAGGTCCCGCGCGACACGCAGGGCCTGCTCACGCTGCAGAAGCCGTGGCCGTCGATGCTGCGCACGCTCTACGGCGACGACGACCGCTACGTCTCGACGTACTTCGAGAAGTTCGGGCCGCAGACCTACTTCGTCGGCGACGCGTCACGCGAGGACGAGGACGACTACTTCTGGGTCATCGGCCGCGTCGACGACGTGCTCAACGTCTCCGGCCATCGCATGTCGACGGCCGAGATCGAGTCCGCCGTCGTGTCGCATCCGAAGGTCGCGGAGTGCGCGACGATCGGCGCCGTCGACGAGGACACCGGCCAGTCCGTCGTCTGCTTCGTGACGCTCGAGGGCGATCTGGAGGGCACCGACGAGCTCGTCGCCGAGATCCGCGAGCACGTGGCGAGGAAGATCGGCAAGCTCGCGCGGCCGAAGCGGATCGTCTGGGCCGACGACCTGCCCAAGACCCGCTCGGGCAAGATCATGCGCCGCCTGCTGCGCGACATCGCCGAGGGCCGCGAGCTCGGCGACGTCACGACGCTGCGCGATCCGGCGGTGATGGCGCAGCTCGAGGAGAAGGTCGCCGAGCGGCGCGACGAGGAATAGGCGGGGCGAGCCTAGTGTCGTGAGTCAGAAGTTCGCCTCACGACACTAGTCGGCGAAGGGCAGCCGGTCGACGAGGTCGGTGATCTCGAAGACGCGGTGGACCTGCTTGGGCCCGCGCAGCAGCGAGAAGCGGCCGTCGGGCGCTCGCTCGGCGGCCATCACGAGCAGGCGCAGGCCGGTCGAGTCGATGAACTCCAGCCGGCCGAGGTCAACGACGATCGACGTGGCATCCCCCGCTTCCGCCTCGCGCAGGGACTCCTCGAGCTGCGGCGCACCGTCGAGGTCGAGCTCGCCGATGAGCTCGATGATGTGCACCTCGCCCTCGCGCTCGCTGCGCACGACGAGGCTGCCCAGCTTGCTCGTTCGCGTGGCTCGATCGCCCTCATCCATCTGGCAGCCCCCTTCTCATCCGACAAGCCCAGGATTCGGCTGGGTGGTCGCCAAGACCGCATGGGAATCTATCAACGGGCATCGAGCTTGGCCTGCGTGCGCAGCTCGGACACGATGCGCTCCAGCCGCGGCTCGGTCTCGCGGTCGAGATACGTCATCGCGGACGCCACCGCGGGGTGCACGGCGGCGATGTGATCGTGCATCGCATGGGCCACGGCGCGATAGGACGGATGGCCCTCGCGGCCCGAGCGCAGCTCGATGAGCTGCATCGCCTCGCGGGCGTTGAGGTCCAGGACGTAACGCAGCCGATAGCCGAGGCAGAGCGCGTACATCGCGGCGCGGCGGTCGTGGCCGGCGCCGAGCAGGCGCTCGTAGGCGGTCTGTGAGATGTCCAGCGCGCGGCGGTAGTCGTCGCCCACGCCGGCGTCGTCGAGCTCCAGTGGCACGCCCGCGCCGAGGTCCGGCGTGAGCGCCTGCCACTGGCACGTCAGCATGCGGTGGCGCTGCAGGTCGCGGAACGCGCCGTAGTCGCTGACGATCTCGAAGCGGTAGCGCAGGGCCTCCAGGCCGCGCCCCGGGCGGTGGCGGCGGTTGGCGCGCGCGCCCATGAGGTCGGCGAGCAGCGCGCCGCGGTCGTCGTCGTCGAGGTCGGCCAGGGCCTCGCGGGTCGCGCGCTCGCCCGTCGAGGACGCCTCGAAGAGCAGCGCGGCGAGCATGCGGTCCTCGTCGCCGTCGTGGTGCACGAGGCGCACGGACGGCCCGCCGGCGCCGTCGTCGCCGGCGGCGCGGTCGAGCCCCAGCCGCGCGACCCAGCGCTCGGCGGCGTGCTCGCGCTGCTCGAGATAGCTCACCCAGGCGCCGCCGCGGTCGGGCCGCTCGACGCGCGAGACGAAGCTCGGCATGACCGCCTGCACCGACTCGAGGATGGCGCGGCCGTAGTGGCGCGCCTCGGGCAACGGGTGGGCGAGCAGGTGCAGGATGAGCTGCTCGTAGGTCTGGCCCGTGGCGAAGATCCCCATGTGCGACAGCGACGCCGCGGGCAGCAGCCCGCGCAGGAGGTCCAGCGCCTTGGCCTTGATCGCCCGCGCGTGCGCCTGCGGCGACTCGCCGTCGGCGGGCGGATACTGGTCGGCTGCCCACGCCTGCACCATCGGCAGCGACGCGGAGTAGATGCCGAAGATCTCGTCCATCGCCTGTTCGTAGTCGGGCCCGAGCTCGGCGTCGCGGTAGTAGCGGTACCGGGCGGTGCCCTCGATCGGCGCGTCATAGGCGATGTAGCGCGTGGACTGCTCGAGGTACGCGCCCAGGCGCGGGCGCTGCAGGACCTTCGTCAGGACGTTGGAGACCCATTCACAGGCGACGTGGGCGCCGCCGAGCTGCGCGATCGAGTCGTCGCCGTAGCCGACGAAGATCCGCTCGTAGAAGTCCGCCGCGCGCGCGCCCTCGGCGTTGTCGTATGTCGCGGGCGGGCCGTCGTCGTCCAGCGAGCCGGCGAACTCGTCGAGGAACAGCCGCCGCAGCGTTCCGGGGTAGCGGGAGTAGCGCGCGAACAGCGCGCCCTTGACGGTCTCGGGCAGGTTGACGAGCGCGAAGACCGGCCCGTCGAGGTTCGTGAAGTGCGGCTCGAGGCGCGCGCGCTCGGCGGCGCTGAAGGTCTCGACGGGGTACTCCACGGGGGCGGAAGGCTAGCGGCCGCCGCGGCGACCCCAGGCCGCGCCGGCCTCGCGAACGCGCTGCGGTTCATCGCGGCAGAGGCGGCACAGGGCGAAGGTTCCTTGATGTGCTACGGTGACGCACATGCGCAGGGTAGGCGTCAGGGAACTGCGACAGAATCTGTCTCGCTACCTGCAGGAGGTCAAGGGCGGCGAGGCGCTGCTCGTGACCGAGCGCGGTCGTGAGGTCGCGCGGCTGATTCCGTCCGGCGCTCCGGACGACCCCATAGCCCGCCTCGCGGCCGATCGCGGGGCGACGCTGCCGAGCGGGTCACTGCGGGATGTCGGTGCCGGTCTGGCGCCGGCGGGTGGACCCCCCAGCGGCGCGGTCCTCGACGCGCTTCGCGACGAGCGCGCGTGACCGCCAGTCTGGCGTACCTCGATACGTCGGCCTACGTCAAGGTGGCGCTGGGCGAGCCCGAGCGAGCGGCGCTGTTGAGCGCGCTCGAGCGCTACGCCCTCGTCTCCAGCCAACTGCTCGGCGTCGAAGCCGTGCGGGCGTGCGCGCGCTACGGGCCGGAGTATGCGAACGCCGCCGACGCGGGCTTGCGAGCCGTATCGCTGCTGCCGCTGGACGAGGCGGTCCTGGCCCGCGCGAAGACGCTGCAGCCTGCCCACCTGCGCACGCTGGACGCGCTGCACCTCGCGAGCGCACTGAGCCTCGGGACGGACCTGGCCGTGCTGGTCAGCTACGACGATCGGCTCAGCGACGCGGCGCGCGCGAGCGGAGTCTCGGTTCTGACGCCGGGGTAGGTGTGCGCGAAGCCGTGGCCACGCGACCTGCGGTCGCAAACCGCCGACCGGTCAGACGCCCTGCTCGGCGGCCGCCCGCCGGACGGTCTCGACGACGAGGTCGAGGTCGTCGGTGACGCGCAGGAGGTCGAGGTCGGCGGTCGCGATCTTGCCCTCGGCCGCGACGGTCTCGCGCAGCCAGTCCACGAGCCCGGACCAGTAGGCCGTGCCGACGAGCAGGATGGGAAAGGAGCGGATCTTCTCGGTCTGGATGAGGCACAGCGCCTCGAAGAGCTCGTCGAACGTGCCGTAGCCGCCGGGCAGGACGACGAACGCGTTGGCGTAGCGCACGAACATGACCTTGCGCGTGAAGAAGTAGTGGAAGTCCAGCGACCGGTCGACCCACGCGTGGGCGCGCCCGTGCTCGAAGGGCAGGTCGATGTTCAGCCCGATCGACAGCGCCCCGGCCTCGCGGGCGCCGCGGTTGGCGGCCTCCATCGCGCCTGGGCCGCCGCCGGTGATGACGGCGAAGCCCGCGCGGCCGAGCCGGTTCCCGACCTCGACCGCGAGCTCGTACTCGGGCGCGCCCGGCGGCGTCCGGGCCGAGCCGAAGACCGACACGGCGCGATGCACGTCGGCGAGCTTCCGAAAGCCCATCTCGAGCTCCGCGGCCATCCGCTCGACGCGCGTCGCGTCGCTGATCTCGGACGCGACCGCCGGCTCCTGGGCGCCGATCAGCTCCTCGTCGGGCGTGGCGGGTCGGCGCGGGGGCAAGCCGGCGAGGGTAGAGGATCCCCCGCCCGCCGCGGTCAGGTGTGCCGGCTCAGCTCGGTCGCGGGGCTGACCGAGACCCCCATGCGCGGGTCCTGCTCGTCGGGCCGGTCGGGGTCGGGGTCGGCGAGGCGCAGGGACGCCGGCAGGTCCTTGCTGTGCTTGAGCTGCCACTCCGTCAGCGGCTGCAGGATCCCGCGCAGCGCGAGTGCCCCACCGACGTAGCGCGGCGCCCAGATCCGTGCCGAGCGGCGCGCGATGCCGCGCTCGATCGCGTCGATCGCCAGCGCCAGCGGGGCGGGCTGGGCGATGAACTTCGGCAGGGTCGAGGTCAGCCCGACCGTCGAGGGGTGCGCGAAGCTCGCCTTGACGAGGTCGGTGTCGATGAAGCCGAAGTACGCGCAGCCGACGCGCGCGCCGGTGTGGGCGAGCTCGACGCGCAGGCAGTCGGTCATCGCCTCGACGCCGGCCTTCGACGCCGTGTAGGCGCCCATCAGCGGCGTGTGGCTCGCCGCGCTGAGCGAGGAGATGTTCAGCAGGTAGCCGCGGTTGCGCACGATCTCGTCGAGCACGGCGCGATCGGTGCGCCACGCGCCGAAGAGGTTGACCTCCAGCGTGCGCTCGAAGTGCTCGCGCGGCATCGTCGCCATGCGGCCCATGAACTGGATGCCGGCGTTGGCGATCGCCACGTCGATCTTGCCGAAGCGCGCGATCGTGCCGTCGACCGCGTCGCGCACGGCGTCGTAGTCGGTGACGTCGGCCTCGAACCAGGCGGCGCGCCGCGGCCCGAGTTGCTCGGCGAGCGCCGCGAGCCTGTCGGGCTCGAGGCCGACGAGCGCGACGTTCGCCCCGGCGGCGTGCAGGCGCCGCGCGCTCTCGGCGCCGATCCCGCGCGCCGCGCCGGTGATGAAGACGGTCCGCCCGGCGACGTCGAAGCGCGAGCGCAGCATCACGCCGCCGCCTCTGCGCCGGCGCGGACGGCGGTCTCGTGGCGCAGGGTGTAGGCCTTCGTGTTGAAGCGCCGCGTGCGGTGGCGGAAGCGGAACGTGTAGTCGGGCCACAGCGTCACGTTCTTGCCGTCGGCGTCGAGGTACCAGCTCGAGCAGCCCGACATCCAGACGGTGCCCGGCAGCTTGGCCTGGAGCATGGCGTTGTAGGACGCCATCACGTCGGGGCGCACCTCGAACTCGCAGACGTCCTGCTCGTCCATGACCCGCAGCGCATCCATGACGTAGTTGATGTGCGACTCGATCATGTAGACCATCGAGTTGTGCCCGAGGCCCGTGTTCGGGCCGATGAGCTTGAAGTAGTTGGGCAGGCCCTCGACGGTCGTGCCGAGATACGCCTGGATCCCGGCCTGCATCCGCTCCGAGAGCGTGCCGCCGTCGCGGCCGCGGACGAGGCGCGCCGAGGGCGGGTCGGTGACGTGAAAGCCCGTGCCGAAGATGATGGTGTCGACCTCGCGGGTGCTGCCGTCGGCGAGGTGGATCGTGTTGCCGCGAACCGCCTCGATGCCCTCGGTGACGAGCTCGACGTCGTCGCGCGTCAGCGCCGGGTACCACGAGTTCGACATCAGCACGCGCTTGCAGCCGAGGCGGAACTGCGGGGTCAGCTTGCGCCGCAGCTCCGGGTCCTTGACCTGCTTGCGCAGGTGCGCCGCCGCGATCTTCTCGCCGCCGCTCATCAGCTTCGGGTTCTTGATGAAGCCGAGCGCATAGCTCTCGCGGGTCAGGTAGACGGCGCTGCGCACGGCCTTCTGCAGGAAGGGAAACGTCTTGTACAGGCGCCGTTCGAGGCGCGTGGTCGGACGGTCGGTGTGGGGCATGATCCACGGCGCCGTGCGCTGGAAGACGTGCATCTGGCCGACCGTGTCGGCGATCTGCGGGACGAACTGGATCGCCGAGGCGCCCGTGCCGATGACCGCGACGCGCTCGCCGGCGAGGTCGTGGTCGTGGTCCCACTGGGCTGAGTGGAACATCGTGCCCTTGAAGCTGCCGATGCCCCTGATGCGCGGCACCGCGGGGTAGCTCAGCGGCCCCGTCGCGTCGATCAGCAGCTGTGCCGTCCAGGCGCCACGGGATGTCTCGACGCTCCAGCGCCGCCGGTCGTTGTCCCACGCCGCGCCGGTGAGGTCATGGCCGAAGCGGATGTGCGGGTACAGGTCGTGCTCGGCGGTCAGGTCGCGCAGGTACTGCCAGATCTCCGGCTGGCGCGAGTAGGTCCGCGTCCAGGTCGGGTTCGGCGCGAAGGAGAACGAGTACAGGTGCGACGGGACGTCGCACTGGCAGCCGGGATAGGTGTTCGCCTGCCACGTGCCGCCGACGTCGTCGGCGCGCTCGATGAGCACGAAGTCCTCGATGCCCTGCTGCTTGAGGCGGATCGCGAGGCCAAGGCCGGCGAAGCCGGTGCCGACGATCGCGAGGCGCACGTGCGGGACGCTACCGCCGGCGGCGTCCGCGGGGGTGGGCCCCCCGTCGGTCGGGGCCTCGAGGATGCTCATCGCTCGGCACCGGAGCCTGCGGTCTCGCGACCCTCACCGGCCTGCTGCGGTCGCGCCCACTCCGGCAGCTCCTCGTGGATGTCGGAGCCGTTGGCGTTGGACCCGTTGGCGGCGGCGTACGCGGGCTGCCGGGCGCGGTTGCGGTCGCTCGCGTGGGGGTCCAGGGCGAACTCGCCCTGCTGCCACTCGGGCAGGCTGCCCTCGCGCCTGCGTCCGGCGGTCGTGCCGACCCGGTGCAGGCCCCAGGCGAGCATCGCCAGCAGGCCGAGCGCCAACACGAGCACGGTGCCGTACGCGGCGTTCGTGATCCCGTCGCCCTGCGGCTTGAGCTCGCGCTGCAGCAGCTGGCGGTCGGAGTAGAAGTCGCGGGTGAAGCTCGCGGGCGCCGCGACGCGCGGGGCGGGGATCGCCCGGTCCTCCGGCGCGTAGATCGGCATGCCGGCGATCGAGTTGCCGGTGTGCAGCCGGACCATCGTCTTCCACTCGCCGTAGACGGGCACCGGCTGCGTCGAGCGATAGACGCCCTGCGAGACGCGCTCGAGGCGGTCGGCGATGAGCCGGCCGTCGCCCTGCCACGAGGTGATCGTCAGCCAGTTGGCCTTGTCGGCCGCGTCGCGCGGGGTCAGCGTGACCGTTGCGTTGACGGTGCGCTCGGGCCCGCCCTGCACGTTCGTCAGCGCGACCGAGCCCCGAACGTCGCTGTCGGCCTGCGTGTTCAGCGGGAGTGCGAGCATCACGAAGACCGCGACGGCGGCCCCGACCGCGGGCCAGCGCAGGTGCTTCGTCTCCTCGTACGGCAGGTCGTCCGCGGACAGGCGCGCACCGATCCAGGCGCCGAGGACCGATGCGGCGAGGGCCATCCCGAGGCCCAGCGCGATCGTCTCGGGCAGGATCTCGACCGACCAGGGCAGCGGCATCCAGACGTGCGACCAGCCCCACTCGGCGGCCAGGCCGACGGTGCCGATCAGCGCGCCGGCCGTGAGGCCGAAGGCGAGCGGGCGCCGCGTGGACACGATGAGCGCCGCGGCCTCGACGCAGAGCGCCTCGGCGATGTAGAGGGGGAAGTGCGCCAGCGACTCGCCGAGCGCGTTGTGCACGATGACGACGTCGAGCAGGAAGCGGGCGATGAGGAAGAAGCCGATCGCCCCGAACATGCCGCCGCGCCCGATCCAGATGCGCGTCATGACGAGCGTCAGCCCGGCGGCGAGCATGATCAGCATCGGGTGGAAGATCATCTGAAATTGCGGGACGCCCCAGTCGAACTCGCCCTGGAAGGTCGACATGCCGACGAGCAGGCCGCCCGGCAGCCAGACGACGCGCAGATGGCGCACCCAGGCGAGCTCCTTGTGCATCACGCCGGCGGTCTTCATCGCCCGGACGACCTCGGCCTGGATGATCGCGATCGCCACGAGCGTCATGACGGCGCCGCCGATGAGCATGAGGTGCGTCGGGCCCCAGAGCGTCACGTCCTGACCGAAGAGGCGGTGCCAGAAGTCGTCGAGCGGGAACGCGATGAGCGAGAAGAGCCCGCAGACCATCATCATGATGCCGCCCAGCGGGGCGTACCAGTCGCGCGAGATACGGACCGCGGTCGGGCCGGGGCGGTCGGCGCGCTCCTCGCGCCCGAGGCAGATCGCGAAGAAGCCGGCGGCGAAGATGCCGTACAGGCCCCCGAGGATGAAGAAGTGGCTCGGGTTGCTGAACACGCCCTCGTCGCGGCCCTTGTCGATGTGCAGCGAGACGTCCCAGTACAGCCCGAACAGGGCGGTGATGAGGGAGATGATCGCCAGACCGCATGGCAGTGAAGCCCACGCGGGCTGACCGGAGACCCTCTCCGAGAACCGTTCGAACCAGCCGAGCGTGGGGATCAGGTCCCCGCGGTGGCCGAGGCCGCCCATGAGCATGAAGATCAGCGCAAATCCGCCCATGGCCCCGGCGAGACCGAGGTCTGCGGCCGATGCGCCGCCGGCGTTGTTCTCCAGTGATGCGGCGAGGATCGTGGCGGTGCTGTCGAAGGCGCTCATGACGCCACCGTAGCATGTAACGTCAGTTGATGTCCAATAGGCGAACCGCCCACGGCTACCGGTTTTCGTCGCCTCCGGCGGCACGCGGGTTGCCGGTCGCCTGGCCGGCGTCGCCGTCGCGGCGCGAGCTCGTCTGCGGGGCGTCCCCGCCGTCGGTCACGTCGTCCTCGGGATGGTCGCGCGCGTCGATCCCGGCGCCGGCCGGCTGCTCCTCGGGATAGCCCTGGCCGGTGGTGGTCGCGCCCTCGGGCACGTCGTGCTCTTCCTGCTCGTCGATGGTCACGCGGGGCTTGTACCCGCTCGCGCCCGCGTACCCGTCACGGCTGTGCGCCCCGCTTCTGCCCGCTGCTTCGCGGTTCGTGGCGCTGTCGGCGAACGGCAGCTTCGAGGATGTGAGCTCCTGCGTGTCGCGGCGCGCGGTCCGGGGCCGGCGTGGCGCTGTCGGTCTGTTCGCGTCACGCTCCCCGCCCACGCCGGCGAACCGCCGACGCCGCCACCCGCACCAACCCAATCCCTCAAAGATGCAGTTCCCCCCGGCCGCACCGCCTCCGCCGAGCACCGTCAAACGAGGGACCGAACGCAGCGAACGAGCGAAGCGAGCTACAGAAGCGAGCAAGGCGAGAGCTACAGAAGAGCTACAGCAACCCCAGCGCCGCACCCACGTCGCGCACCGCATCGAACAGCGGCGTCGGGAAGATCCCCAGCAGCACCGTCAGCACCCCGAACACCACGCCGACGAACACGACCTCGCCCGAGGCCCGCAGGCTCGTCGCCTCGTCCGACCCGCCCGCCAGCGCCGGCTGATCGCCCCCCGCCAGCGGCGCCGCCGACGCGGCGGCCAACGCGTCCTCGTCCGCCGAAGGCGTCATCCAGATCGCGGCGATGACCTTGAGGTAGTACGCCAGCGAGATCATCGAGCCGACGACGATGAAGACCGCGAGCCACGTGTAGTCGCCCGCCACGGTCGCGTCGATCAGATAGAACTTCCCGATGAACCCGGCGGTGGCGGGGAACCCCGCCAGGGCGAGCATCGCGATCGTCATCGGCCAGGCCAGCAGCGGCCGCGTCGCGCCGATGCCGTTCAGCGAGGCGATGTCGTCGCCGAGCGGCGTCTCGCGCTCGCGCGCGACGATCACGGCGAACGCCGCGAGGTTCATCACGAGATATACGGCGATGTAGAAGACCGTCGCCTGCAGCCCGAGCCGCGACGCGACCACGACGCCCGCGAGCATGTAGCCGGCCTGCGCCACCGACGAGTAGGCCAGCAGCCGCTTCAGCGACGTCTGGCCGAGCGCGCCGACGTTGCCGACGACGATCGTGATCGCCGCGAGCACCGCGAGCGGCGGGGCCCAGTCGATCGCCGCGTCGATGAGGGCGACGTCGAACAGACGCAGCATGACGCCGAACGCCGCGGCCTTGGTGGCCACCGCCATGAACGCCGTGATCGGCGTGGGAGCACCCTCGTAGACGTCGGGCGTCCATTGATGAAACGGCGCCACGGAGCCCTTGAACGCCAGGCCCACGATCGTCAGCGCTATGCCGGTCAGCAGGAGCGGGTCGGTGACGATGCCGCCGTCGCCCGCGAGGACCTTGGCGATGCCGGAGAAGTCCGTCGAGCCGGTCGCGCCGTACAGGAACGCCAACCCGTAGAGCAGCGTCGCCGAGCCGACGGATCCGATGACGAGGTACTTCAGCCCGGACTCCAGCGACGACGCGCGCCGCATCTCGGTCGCGCAGAGGACGTAGAGCGGGATCGACAGCAGCTCGAGGCCGAGGAAGACCGAGACGAGGTTCTGCGCGGCGACGAGCACGATCATGCCGGCGATCGACGTCAGCAGGAGCGCGTGGTACTCGCCGTGCGCGGCCTCGCGTGGCGCCACGTGGCGCCACGACAACAGCACGGTCGCGATGCCCGCGACGCAGAAGAGGATCGTCAGGATCAGCGTCAGCTCGTCCAGGCGCAGCGCGCCGGCGATGAGGTCCTCGCGCTCACCCCACTGCCACGCGCTGAAGCCGATGGCGAGCCCCAGCGAGAGGATCGACAGCGCCGGCACCGCGGCCTCGCGCGCCAGCCGCGAGCGCGACAGCCCGAGCAGCAGCACCACGAGCGCCCCGCCGAACACCGCGATCAGCGGCGACAGGCCGGCCCAGTCGACGTGCGGCCCGGCGACCTTCTCGGCGGCGGCGATCGAGATCACGGGGTCTTCTCCAGCGGCGCGTAGCGCGTCCAGCCGTCAGACGGGAGCTCGGCCACGGCGGGCGACGGCGACGTGACCGACGTCACCGTCCTCTCGCTGCGCTCCAGCGCGAACTGCGGGTACAGCGCGATCGCGAGGATCAGGAGCACGAGCGGCACGAGCACGAGGCCCTCGCGCAGCGTGATCTCGCGCGACTCGACCCGCGGGCCGGTGCGGTTGTGCACCGACCCGATGTACAGGCGCAGCGCGTACACCGCCGCCAGCACGACGCCGGTGCTCGCCACGAACGCGATCACCATCTTCTCGTCGAACACGCCGAGCAGGATGTAGAACTCCGCGACGAAGTTCGCCGAGCCGGGCATCGCCAGCGTCGCGAACGCGACGATCAGAAACAGCGCGGCGAGCACGGGCGCGCGCATGCTGATACCGCCCATGTCGCGCAGATCCTGCGAGCCGCCCGCCCGCGCCGCGAGGAGCGCGACGATGAAGAACGCCGGCGCGACGACGAGCCCGTGGTTGAGGGCCTGCAGCAGCGCGCCCTGCGCGCCCTGGTCGTTGAGCGCGAAGATCCCGAGCGTGATGAAGCCGAGCTGCGCGACCGACGAGTAGCCGAGGATCAGGCGCGTCTCGGTCGTGGTGAAGGCCATCGCCGAGCCGTAGAGGATCGACGCCAGCGCGATGCACAGCAGCAGCATCTGGAAGTTCTGCACGGCGTCGGGGAACAGCGGCAGGCAGACCTTCAGGAAGCCGTAGGCGGCGACCTTGCTCAGCACGCCGGAGAACAGCGCGAGCACCGGCAGCGGCATCGAGCGATAGCCGTCGGGCATCCACCCGTGCAGCGGGAAGGCCGGCATCTTCACCAGGAACGCGGCGGCGAAGAAGAGGAAGATCCAGTTCTGCGAGGACTCGGCCAGCGGGCGCTCGGCGAGATCGCTGAAGGCGAACGACAGCTCGGGGGGGCCGGCCGCGGCGAGCACGCCGGTGGCGATCGCCGCGGTCAGCATCAGCAGCGAGCCGACGAGCGTGTAGATGACGAGCTTCATCGTCGCCTGTACGCGGCGTCCCTCGCCCCACTGGCCGGTGAGGAAGAAGAACGGCACGAGCATGAGGTCGAAGAAGACGACGAAGAGCGCGAGGTCCTGGGCGAGCAGCGCGCCGAGCACCGCCGTCTCGGCGAGCATCAGGTGGAAGTAGAAGAGCCGTGGGCGCTCCCAATCGCGCAGGTTCGCCCACAGGGTGCAGGAGAACCAGAGGATCGCCGTCAGCGCGACGAGCAGGAGGTTCAGCCCGTCGAGGCCGAGCTTGTAGGAGATCCCGAGCTCTTCGATCCAGGTGTCGTCGGTGACGTACTGCAGGCCCGGCGCGCCGGACTCGAAGTCGACGATCAGCAGGACCGCGTAGGCGAGCACGAGCGCCGTCCCCAGCAGCGCGACGCGTCCCGCCAGCTTCGGCGGCGCGAGCAGGCCCAGCACGCCGAGCGCCAGCGGCAGGAAGAGGACGATCGACAGGTGGACGGTCATGCGTTCATGAGGAAGTAGAAGGCGAGCACGACCATCCCGACGACGAGCAGCAGCGCGTAGTAGCGCAGGAAGCCCGTCTGGGCGGCGCGCACCGCCGACGAGCCGGCGCGCACGACGCCGGTGGTGCCGCCGACGAGCAGGCCGTTGACGAAGACCCGCTCGAAGGTCTGCTGCGACCAGGCGCCGAACCAGCGCGCGGGCCGCACGACGAGCGCGTCGATGAGCTCGTCGAAGTACCACTTGTTGACGAACAGCGTGTGCAGCGGCTTGAGGCGCTCGCGCGCGGTCACGGCGATCTGCGGATTCTTGACCCAGATGAAGTAGGCGATCGCGATGCCGGCGAGGCCGACGGCGGCGCCCAGCAGCATCCCGAACGTGATCATCGAGTCGCTCGGGTGGCGCTCGAACAGCGTCGAGTCGGCGAACGTCGGCTCGAGGAAGTGGTCGATGACGTGCGTGACCTTGGGGATCTGCAGGAGGCCGCCGACGATCGCCAGCAGCGCGAGCGCGCCCATCGCCATCTTCATCGTCGGCTCGCGCTCGGCGATGTGATGCTCCGGCCCCGGGAAGCCGACGTCGGTGTCCTCGACCTCGCCGTCGGCGGGGTTCGTATGGACCTCGGCGTGGTGCAGGTGGCCCTCCTCGAGCTCGCGCGCCTCGGGCACCGGCTCGCCGAAGAACGCGCGGAAGATCATCCGGAACGTGTAGATCCCGGTCAGGAACGCGCCGACGTAGCCCGCGACGTAGAGACCCCAGTACCAGCCGCCGCGATCGCCGATCAGCAGCAGGATCTCGTCCTTGGAGAAGAAGCCCGAGAACGGCGGGATCCCCGACAGCGCCAGGCCGCCGATGACCATGCAGCCGAACGTGAACGGCATCGCCTTGCGGAAGCCGCCCATCCTGTCGAGGTTCTGCTGGCCGGCCATCGCCGCGATCACCGAGCCGGCCGCCATGAAGAGCAGCGCCTTGAAGAAGGCGTGCGTCATGAGGTGGAACATGCCCGCGACGTAGGCCCCGGCGCTGACGGCCATGATCATGTAGCCGATCTGGGACATCGTCGAGTAGGCGATGACGCGCTTGAGGTCGGTCTGGGTGATCGCGATCGTGCCGGCCACCAGCAGCGTCAGGCAGCCGATGACCGCGCCCACGTCGGCGGCGGTCGGGGCCAGCTCGAAGAGCGGGTGCATGCGCGCGATGAGATACACGCCCGCCGTGACCATCGTCGCGGCGTGGATCAGCGCGCTGACGGGGGTCGGGCCCTCCATGGCGTCGGGCAGCCACGTGTGCAGCGGGATCTGCGCGGACTTCGCGAACGCGCCGACGAGCAGCAGGATGCAGCCCGCGGTGAGGTCGGCGTCGCCGGGATCGAACACCTCGTGGGCCTTCTCGAACGTGCCGAGGAAGTCCAGCGTGCCGACGTGCCTGAAGATGAAGAACGTGCCCAACACCAGGCCGACGTCGCCGAGCACGTTGATGACGAACGCCTTGATGCCCGCGCGCGTGGCGGTCCCGCGCCGGTACCAGAAGCTGATGAGCATGTACGAGGCGGCGCCGACGAAGGCCCACCCCACGATCAGCAGGATGAAGTTGCCCGCCAGGACGAGCAGCAGCATCGAGAAGACGAAGAAGTTCAGGTACGCGAAGAAGCGCACGTAGCCGGCGTCCGAGGCGATGTAGCTGATCGAGTAGAGGTGGATCAGCGTCGAGACTCCCGATACCACGAGGATCATGAAGACCGAGAGCGGGTCGACCAGCAGGGAGAGCTGGGCGTCGACGCCGGCCGAGGCCGCGTAGTCCCACGCGACCGCGACGACCTGGCGGTGCTCGTGGTCCTGGCCCTGCAGGGCGACGAGCGTGGCGACCGCCGAGGCGAACGACAGCGCGAGGGCGGCGGTGCCGAGCCAGCCGGCGCCGCGGCCGGGCAGCCGGCGCCCGACGAGGGCCACCGCGATGCAGCCCGCGAGCGGGAACAGCAGCGTGCACCAGGCGAAGAGCTTGACCGAGCTCACCCCTGCAGCTCCTGCATCTCGTCGACGTCGATCGGCAGCCGGCGGCGGTGCATCGCGACGATCACGCCGAGGCCGACCGTGACCTCGCAGGCCGCGACGACCATGACGACGATCGCGAAGATCTGGCCGTCGTGGTTGCCGTGCATCCGCGCGAACGCGATCAGCGCGAGGTTGGCCGCGTTGAGCATGAGCTCGAGGCAGAGCAGGACGACGAGCGGGCTGCGGCGCGTCAGCACGCCGGCGGCGCCGATCGTGAAGATCAATGCCGAGACGGCGAGAAACCAGCCGATGTCCACGCTAGCTCTCGTCCTCGGGCGGGCCGGCCGTCGGCGGCGCGGGCTGCTCGGCGCGCTCGGCGGTCGCCGCCGCGGCGACCTCGCGACCCGGTGCGGCGTCGATGCCCGACGCGGCCGGCTTGGGCAGCGCGTGCGGCCCGCCGACGGCCTCGGCCATCGTGCCGGTGTAGGAGGAGCGCAGGACGTCCATGGCGCTGTACTGCGCCTGCTCCTCAGCGGCGCTCAAGCCGCCACGGCGGCGCGCGAGCACGACCGCGCCGACGGCGGCGATCAGCAGCAGGAAGGAGGCGACCTCGAAGGGCAGCAGGAACTTCGTCAGCAGCAGCTCGCCGATCTCCGCGGGGGAGCCGAAGCTCGGCTGCACGACCGCGCCGCCGGTGTCGATCAGCGACAGGCCCGAGCCGAGCGTCGCGACGCACAGCTCGACGAACAGGACGGCGCCGAAGAGGGCGGAGGTGAGCTTCAGCCCGCGGCCGGCGCGCGGGCCGAGCGGCTCGTCCTGGCCACCGATGTAGGCGACGACGAAGACGTAGAGGACCATGACCGCTCCGGCATACACCACGACCTGCGCCGCGGCGACGAACTCCGCGCGGAGCAGCAGGAACAGCGCCGCGAGGCACAGCAGGTGCGAGACGAGCGCCAGCACCGAGTAGAACGGGTTGCGCACGGCCACGACCCCGATCGCCCCCGCCACGGCCCCGATCCCGGCCACGAAGAACAGCACCTCTCCCATGAACCGCTGCAATCTATCCGGCTTGGCGAGATCGGGAGCCCTGCCCCGGGGTGGCGGGCGGCACTTGCGCTGACATGATGCTCACCATGGACACAGATCACATGTTCGACATGGTGTCCGAGGGTCGCGGCGCGCTGGCGGCGGCCGACTGGGAGCGCGCCCGGATCTGCTTCGAGCAGGCGCGCACGGCGGGCGAGACCGCGGAGATCCTCGACGGGTTGAGCCAGGCAGTGCACTTCCTCGGCCGCCACGACGACGCCATCCGGCTCAAGGAGCGTGCGTTCGCCGCCTACCGCCGGCGCGGCATGCGCGCGGAGGCCGCCGAGGCGGCGCGCTGGCTGGCGTTCTGGCACGGCGGCGTGCACGGCAACCGCGCCGCCGCCAACGGCTGGATGGGCTGGGCCGCACGCCTGCTGGAGGGTCTGCCGGAGTGCGTCGAGCACGGCCGCCTGGCGCTGGACGCCGCGGCCTGGACGGACGACACGGCCGAGCGCGAGCGCCAGGCGCTGGCGGCGCTGGCGATCGCCCGGCGGCTCGGCGATCTGGACCTCGAGTTCAGCGCCCAGGCGCTTCTGGGCCATGCGTACGTGGTCGGGGGGCGCGTCGAGGAGGGGATGGCGCTGATCGACGAGGCGATGGCCGCCGTCTCCGCGGGAGAGGTGGCCGACGTCGACTCGATCGGGGGGATCTACTGCAGGCTGCTGGGGGCATGCGAGCGCACGACGGACGTCCAGCGCGCCGAGCAGTGGATGTCGGCGGCGCGCCGGTTCGTGGCATGGGGTGACTTCGTGCCGCCGACGTGCCGGCTGCACTACGGCGGGATCCTGATCGCGGTCGGGCGCTGGGCGGAGGCCGAGCAGGAGCTGCTCGCCGCGGCGCGCGTCTTCGAGGGCGGATACCGCGCCATGCGACCGGCTCCGCTCACGCGGCTCGCCGGCCTGCGCGTGCGACAGGGCCGCTTCGAGGAGGCCGAGCTCCTGCTCGAGGGCTGCGAATCGCGTCCGGCGGCACGGCAGGTGCTCGCGACCATCGCGCTCGCGCGCGGCGACCTGGCGCTGGCCGAGGATCTCGCGCGGTTGTGCCTCGACCGGCAGGACGGCGCGGGGGCGGACTGCGCCCCGCTGCTGGAGCTGCTCGTCGCCATCCACGTCGTCCGCGGCGATCTCGGCGCCGCGCGCGACACGCTGGCCGAGCTCACCGCGCTGGCCGCCGGATGCGCGAGCCCGTTGGTGACAGCCGGCGTCGATCTCGCGGCCGGCCGCGTTCGCGCGGCCGAGGGCGACCCGCGCGCCGCCGCTCATCTCCAGGCCGCGGTCGAGGCGTTCCTGGCGCTCGACCTGCCGCTGGAGGCCGCGCGGGCGCAGCTCGAGCTCGCACGAGCGCTGCCGCCGGCCGCCGCAGCGGCGGAGGCGCGGGTGGCGCTCGCCGCGTTCGAGCGGCTCGGCGCCGGGCCCGACGCCGACGCGGCCGCGAGCCTGCTGCGCTCGCTGGGGGTCAAGGCCTCCCGTGCCGGACCGAGGGGCGCCGGCGTGCTGACCAAGCGCGAGCGCGAGGTCCTCGGCCTGGTCGCCCTCGGCCTGTCGAATCCCGAGATCGCGGCGCGGCTGTTTCTCAGCCGCAAGACCGTCCAGCACCACGTCGCCCACGTCCTGGCGAAGCTCGACGTCGGAAGCCGAGCCGAGGCCGCCGCCTACGCCGCGCGCGAGCCGCAGACGCCCGGGCCGGGCTGATTGGCGCCACGAGATAGGCCAGCTGGCCGATGCTCGGCGGTCCGGGGCGCAGCATGCTGCGCCCATGACGATCCATCCGAAGGAGGAGCGATGACGCAGCATGCGACGGACGCGACGACGGTGGCCCCGCTGGCGGTGCCGGCTGACGCCGGCGAGGCGCGCTGGTGGTTCAACGGGCTCGCCGTCATCAAGACGACCGCCGAGGACACCGGCGGCCAGATGACGATCGTGGAGATCACCGAGCCGGCGAACGAGCAGGCGCCGCTGCACGTGCACCACACCGAGGACGAGGCCTTCTGGATCCTCGACGGCAGCGCGACGTTCGAGGTCGGCGGCCAGACGATCGAGGCCCGGGCGGGCGACTACGTGTTCGGGCCGCGCGACATCCCCCATCGCTACACCGTGGGAGCGGACGGCTGCCGGATGCTGTTCATCTTCACCCCCGGCGGCTTCGAGGATCTGCTGCGCAGGAGCAGCCGGCCCGCCGACAGCCACACCCTGCCCCCGCCCGACGACAGCCCGCCCACCGACGAGGACATGCAGTCGATGATGGCGGCGATGCGCGCGCACGGGTGCGAGCTCCTCGAATGAGCGCGGCGCGGGTACGTTGCAGTGCATGGGTCGCGAGTCGGCGAGCTACTACATGACGCTGCCGCCCGAGCTCGAGGACGCCGTCCTCGTCGCGCTGCGCGAGGGCGGCGCGGAGGCGATCGGCTCGGAGCACACGTGGATCGAGCTGCGCCTGCGCGACCCGCACCGCTACTGGATCGACCTGCGCGTGCACCGCGCTCCCGAGCCGCTGCTGGAGATCCGCATCGCGCTGACCAACGACGAGTGGTCGATCCGTGCGCCGCTGGCGGCGGCGTTCACGGCGCTGCCGGCGGGCGCGGCGCAGATCGCGGTGCGCGACGAGGACGGCGGCGAGATCGGCGTCCCCGCCGACGCGGGCTGGTCGCTGCGCCTCGAGGAGGACTTCGGGCGCCGGCGGGCGGAGTTCGTCGGCCGCGTCGGCGACATCAACGCGCCGATCTCGGCCGACCACGTCTACATGTACATCCACCAGACCGGCATGCGCCGCGACGACGACCTCGAGCTCGAGTGGCACCGCGAGCGGGAGATCTCGAAGATCGAGGAGATGTGGGAGGGCCGGCCGGAGCTGCCGGCCGATCACCCCGACCATCCTGATCGCGTCGCGGGCGACGAGGGCTGAGCCGCTCCTACGCCAGCTGGTGGTTGGCGTGCAGGAGGCGGTGCGGATCGACCTGTGCCCGTACGGCCTGCAGCCTCGCGAAGCTCTCGGCTTCGTATGCGGCGCGAGTGTCGGTGGGGGTCTCGGCGAAGTTCAGGTAGCGCGACCCCGTCGACCATGGCTCCATGGCCTCGGTGAGCGCGTGAGCGCTGGCCGCGATGGCTGCGCCGTCCTGCGGCGTGCCGGCGATCCCGGCGCCGAAGACCGCGAACTCCGCGTCGAGCTTCGCGAGCGCGCCGTGCACCTCGGGGACGCGGCCGAGCGCTCCGCCGAGCTGGCGCAGCTCGGCGAACAGCAGCGACGAGTTCGAGTCGGGCCCGGCCGCGGCGACGAACGCCGCCGTGCCGCCGGCGCCGAGCGAGTCGACCATCGTGTGGCCGCTGGCGACGGGGACCGGCTGCTCAGGATCGCCGTGCAGGCGGACGAGGGCGGGCGTCGGCATCGGCGCGAACATGTCGATCTCAGGACCGAGCTCGCGCAGCGGCGCGAGCGCGGCCTCGGCGTCGGCGACGTCGCCGGTGTACGCGCCGTCGATCATCACGATCTGGCGTCCGCGGATCGGCTCGGGGATCTCGGGCAGCGGCGGCAGCTGCATGATCCGCGCCGAGGTCGAGATCTCGTCGGGCGCGGTCGCCGCCCAGTCGGTCCAGCGCGCCAGCACGCGCTCGGAGTGCTGCCAGTCCCACACGAGCGCGCCGCCGTAGACCTCTGTGACCGGATACAGGGCGAACTCGATCGCTGTGACGACGCCGAAGTTGCCGCCGCCGCCGCGCAGCGCCCAGAACAGGTCGGGCTCGTTGTCGCGGTCGGCGCGCACGCGGTCTCCGCCGGCGGTGACGAGCTCGACCGCCGTGATGCTGTTGGTCTGCATGCCGTACTTGCGGGCCAGCCAGCCGATTCCGCCGCCGAGCGAGTAGCCGACGATGCCGACGTCGGGCGACGAACCGGCAAGCGCGGTGAGGCCGTGAGCGGCCGCGGGGCCCATGACGTCCTGCCACAGATCGCCGGCACGGACGCGGGCGATGGCCCGGTCGGCGTCGATCTCGACGCCGCGCAGGGCGGACGTGCGCACGAGGATCGTGCCCTGCAGCGAGCCGAGCGGCGCG
Source organism: uncultured Actinomycetes bacterium (assembly GCA_963746165.1). Lineage (GTDB taxonomy): Bacteria > Actinomycetota > Thermoleophilia > Solirubrobacterales > Solirubrobacteraceae > CADCVQ01. The sequence continues at coordinate 71,237 of CAVVAG010000022.1, forward strand.
GCGTTGTGGCCGGTGCTCTGCGGCGCGATCCGCAGCCCGGTCTCGCGGGCGTAGGCGATGACCGCGGCGACGTCGTCTTCGTCGACCGGACACACGACGGCCGCGGGCCGCTGGTCGACGGCGACGTTCCAGGCGGCCCGAGCGGCGTCCCAGCCGTCATCGGCGGGCGTGAAGGCCGCTCCCGCGAGCCGGGCGTCGAGGTCGCGCGGGTCAGCTGTGGGGACCGATGTCATGTCGTTGCTCCGATCACGGGTGGCATGAGCGCAAGCGTCTCAGTGCCGAGTGGCCGTGTCCAGTTGGGTCTCCCTGAGCCTTACGGTACGGGTAGCCACACCCCGCGGTGCCTCAGCCCAGCAATCGGGGTCCTACTCGCCCTCGCCGCGCAGCGGCGTGCGCTCCAGCGGCTCCTCGAGCAGCATCTCCTTCGTGAAGACGAGATCCTGGCGGTTGTAGGCCGACATCTCGTAGTCGTGGCCCATCGTGATCGCGTCGAACGGGCACGCGACCTCGCAGTAGCCGCAGAAGATGCAGCGCGACAGGTTGATCTCGTAGACCGCGGCGTAGCGCTCGCCGGCGCTCACGCGGTTCTCGGGCGTGTTCTCGGCCGCGACGACGCGGATGCAGTCCGCGGGGCAGGCGGCGGCGCACAGCGAGCAGCCGACGCACTTCTCCAGGCCCGTGTCCTCGAACCGATGCAGCCGGTGCCGGCCGCGGAAGCGCGGGTAGACGGGCACCTTCTCCTCGGGATAGGAGATCGTCTGCGGGCCCTCGAAGAGGCGCGCCATCGTCGTCTTCAGTCCGCGCAGCGTCTCGCCGAACGCGCGCGCCGTGCCGCCGGCGGCGCTCGGCTGGGGCGCGCGCTGCACGACGAGCATCTCGTCTCCGGGAGTCCAGCTCATGACACTGCCACCACCACGATCGCGGTCACCAGGGCATTCAACGTAGCCAGCGGCAGCAGCACCTTCCAGCCGAAGCTCATCAGCTGGTCGTAGCGCAGGCGCGGGAGCGTCGCGCGGATCCAGACGAAGAAGAAGACGAACAGGAAGATCTTGCCCAGGACGACGAACGGGTCGACGATGCCGGGCGGGTCGACGAACGGCAGCTGCCAGCCGCCGAGGAACATCGTCACCGCGATGCCGGAGACGACGAGGATGTTCACGTACTCGGCGAAGAAGTACGCGGCGAACTTCGAGCCGCCGTACTCGGTGTTGTAGCCCGCGACGAGCTCCGCGTCGGCCTCGGGCAGGTCGAACGGCGCGCGGTTGGTCTCCGCGAACGCCGACACCGTGAAGATGAGGAAGCCGACGAACTGCGGGACGATGTACCACATGCTCCCCTGCGCCTCGACGATCGTCGGCAGCGACAGCGAGCCGGCCATCATGATCACGCCGACGAGCGACAGGCCCATCGCGACCTCGTAGGAGATGAGCTGCGCGGCCGCGCGCATGGCCCCGAGGAACGAGTACTTCGAGCCGCTGGCCCAGCCGCCGAGCATGAGCCCGTAGAAGGCGATCGCGCCGAAGGCGAAGACGTAGAGCACGCCGATCCCGACGTCGAGGCCGTAGAGGCCGACGTCGGTCCCGAAGATGTTCGCGACGTCGCCGAAGGGCAGGATCGCGAAGGCCGCCAGGGCCGTCAGCAGCGAGATCACCGGCGCCAGCGCGTAGAGGAAGCCGATCGCCGTCGAGGGCTGGAAAGGCTCCTTCGTGGCGAGCTTGATGATGTCCGCCAGCGGCTGGGCCATGCCGAACGGGCCGACGCGGTTGGGCCCGTAGCGGTGCTGGAAGCGGCCGAGCAGCTTGCGCTCGGCGAGCAGCACGACCGGCACGATCTGCACCGCGACGAGGAAGATCACGACGGACTTCAGCAGCTGGATGTACCACTCCTCGGCGTAGCCGACGAGCGCGATGACGGTGGGGGTCACCGCGGCGCGACCTCCACGAGCCCGCCGGCGTCCAGCTCCGAGGCGGAGTCGGCGGCGATGCCCTCCTCGAGGAAGACCGACCCCTCCGGCACCGCGGAGCGCAGGACGGCGACGGCGCTGATGCGCGCGCCGTTGGCGCCGACGGCGACGTGCCCGCCGTTGGCGATGCCCAGGCGCTCGGCGTCGACCGGGTTGAGCTCGGCGCGCTGGGCGTGGCGCAGGAACCTCAGCGCCGGCGACAGCTCCACCTCGGGCGCGGCCCAGATCGAGCGGAACGTGCCGAGGCGCAGGTTCCCGTTCGGGCGTGGGCGCGTGGGGCGGGACCTCGAGGCCGAACGGCCCGGTGTCGGCGACGGGCCAGCCTGCGGCGGCAGGGCGCTCGGTCCAGCGCACGCCGCGCCCGCCGAGGTCGTCGAGCGTCAGGCCGGCGTAGAACGGGACCGCCTCGAAGAGCTTGGCCGACGCCATCGGGCCGTGCAGGATCTGGAGGTCGTGACCGAGGCGGGCCGCGAGGTCGGCGACCACCTGCCACTCCGCGCGCACCGCGTCGGGACGCTTGATCGCCGGGCGCAGGCGCTGCACGCGCCCGTCGGGGTGCGTGACCGTGCCCTCCTTCTCGGCGTAGGACTCGGCGGGGAAGACGATGTCGGCGAACTCCCACAGCCCCTCGCTGAGGAAGTCGGCATGGGCGATGACCGTGTCCGCGCGTTCGAGCGCCGCGCGCCAGCTGCGCCGGTTGGGCAGGTCGCGCAGGGGGTCTGAGTGCATGAGATACAGCGCGCTGAGGTCGCCGACGGCCGCCGCGGCGCCGATCCCGTCGCTGTCGAGGCCGACCGGGCTGACCGGCGCCACGCCGGGCGCGGCGTTGGGCAGCACGCCGACCTCGCGCAGGCCGCGGCCGTTGGTCCCCGCGGGCAGCTCGAGCAGGCCCGAGCCCTCGTGGTCGGCGGTGACGAGGCGACCGGCGATGTTCAGCAGCGCGCGGGCGGCGTGGCCGCCGCGGGTGCCGTGCGTCAGCCGCTCGCCGTAGACGATCACGACGTCCGCGCCCGCTGACGACAGCAGCTCGGCGAGCGCGGTGATCTGCGCGCCGTCGGCGCCGGCGGCATCGGCGAGCTCGTCGACGGCGCCGCCGCCGCCGAGCGCAGCGTTCAGCGCCGCGCAGAACGCCTCGCCGGCGCCGGGCGCGTAGCGCACGACGACGTCCGCGTTCGGATCCAGCGAGGACGGCCGCGAGGTGGCGACCGCGAGCTTGACGGCGTTGCGCCGCACGCCCTTGCGGATGCGCAGGTCGAGCACCGGCGCGTCGTCGACCGGCTCGCAGTCGAGCACGAGCACGGCGTGGGCGAACTCGAGGTCGGGCACGACGGCCTGCAGCGTCGGCGTGTGCAGCGCAGCGTGCAGCTCGCGCGGCAGCATCCCGCCGTGGCGCGAGTCGACGTTCGGGGAGCCGAGGGCGCCGCGCATGAGCTCCTGCAGCAGCCAGCCCTCCTCGTTGGTCGTCTCGCCGCCGGCGATCGCGCCGCTCGCCGCGCCGGCGGCGTTCAGGCGCGCCGCCGCCTCGTCGATGGCGCGGTCCCAGCCGACCGGCACGAGCTCGCCGTCGACGCGCAGCAGCGGGTGCGTGACCCGGCTGTCGACGTGCACCGACTGGTAGGCGAAGCGGCCCTTGTCGCACAGCCAGCCGTCGTCGACGCCCTGGTGGTCGCGCGCCATGACGCGCAGGACGCGCTCGTCGCGGACGGTGAACTCGACGTTGCACTGCGCGGGGCACAGGGTGCAGACCGACCCCGAGCCCTCGATGTCCCAGGGCCGCGCGCGGAAGCGGTAGGGCTGCGAGGTGAGCGCGCCGACCGGGCACAGATCGATGATGTTCCCGCTGAACGGGGCGACGTAGGGGTGGCCGTCGAACGTCGAGACGTAGGTGTCCGCGCTGCGCTCCTGCAGGACGAGCTGGTAGTCCTCGGCGATCTCTTGGCTGAAGCGCACGCAGCGGTAGCAGAGGATGCAGCGCTCGCGGTCGATCGCGATGAGCGGCGACAGGGCGAGCGGCTTGACGAAGTGACGCTTGGGCTCGATGAAGCGCGAACGGCCGGGTCCCCAGCCGAACGTGATGTCCTGCAGCGGGCACTCGCCGCCCTTGTCGCAGACCGGGCAGTCGAGCGGGTGGTTGATGAGCAGGAACTCCAGGATCGCCTCCTGGGCCTCCTTGACGCGGTCGGTCTGGGTGTTGACGACCATCCCGTCCTTCACCGGCGTCGAGCAGGCGGTCTGCAGCTTCGGGATGCCCTCGATCTCCACGAGGCACATGCGACACGCGCCGACCGGGGCGCCGAGCTTGGGCTCATAACAGAAGACGGGGATCTCGACGTCGCCGAACTTCGCGGCGTCGGCGAGCATCATGCCCGCCGGGGCGCTGACCTCGAGCCCGTCGACCGTGAAGGCGATCGTGTCGGGTGCGGGCCTAGGCACGCGTGGCTCCCTGGATGAGGACGGGATCGCCGGGATCATCGCGCCCACCGGCGAGAGTGTCTCCGGCCCACTCGTTGCGCCCGCGGGCCGCTTCGATGTGGGCCTCGAACTCGTCGCGGAACTTCGCGATCATCGACCCGACCGGCATCGCCATCGCGTCGCCGAGCACGCAGAGGCAGTTGCCGATGATCTGCTCCTGCACCGAGGCCATGATGTCGAGGTCCATCGGCGTGGCGAGCCCGTTGTCGACGCGCTCGAGCATGGAGACCGTCCAGCGCGTGCCCTCGCGGCACGGCGTGCACTTCCCGCAGGACTCGTGCTTGTAGAACTTCGCGAGCTTCAGCGCGACGCTGACGACGGAGACGGAGTCGTCGACGACGATGATCGCGCCCGAGCCGAGCATCGACTTCGCCTTCGCCAGCGAGTCGAAGTCATAGGGGATGTCGAGGTCGTCGGCCGTCAGCACCGGCGACGACGAGCCACCGGGAAACCAGAGCTTCACCTTGCGTCCCTCGGGCGGCCCGCCCGCGAGGTCGAAGATGATCTCCCGCGAGGACATGCCCAGCTCGACCTCGTAGTTGCCGGGTCGCTGGACGTGGCCGCTGACCGAGACGAGCTTCGTGCCGGCCGAGTTCTCGACGCCCATCTCGGCGTACTTCGCGCCGCCCATGGCGATGATGTGGGGCATCGTCGCGAGCGTCTCGACGTTGTTGATGACCGTCGGTCCCTGGTACAGGCCCTGGTTTGCGGGAAACGGCGGCTTCAGGCGCGGGTTGCCGCGCTTGCCCTCCAACGAGTCGAGCAGGCCCGTCTCCTCGCCGCAGATGTAGGCGCCGGCGCCGCGGTGCAGGACGAGCGAGAGGCTGAAGCCCGAGCCGAGGATGTTCTCGCCGATGAAGCCGGCCGCCTCTGCCTCGAGGATCGCCGCGTCGATGATGTCGGCCTGCTCGACGTACTCGCCGCGGATGTAGATGAACGACTTCGTCGCGCCCGCCGCGAAGGCGGCGATGACCATGCCCTCGATGAGCATGTGCGGGCTCTTCTGCATGAGCTCGCGGTCCTTGAACGTGCCCGGCTCGGACTCGTCGGCGTTGCAGACGAGGTACTTGTCGACGTCGACCTTCGGGATGAACGAGATCTTCTTGCCGCTCGGAAAGCCCGCGCCGCCGCGACCGCGCAGCCCGGAGGCCATGAGCTCGTCCGTCACCTCCGCGGGCGTCATGGAGGTGAGCACCGTGCGCATCGCCTCGTAGCCGCCACGACGGCGGTAGACGTCGATCGTGTGCAGGCCGGGCTCGTCGATGCCGGCGAAGAGGATGGTCGGGCTCGTCATGCGTCGTCGTCCGCGGCCGCGGGTGGGCGTTCGATCGCCGCCGGCGGGCCGACGGGCCCTGCGCCCATCGGCGGCCCGGCGCCGTGCGTCGGCGAGACCGGATCGGCGGCGCCGGGGAGGGCCGGGCGCGGCTCGCCGCCGCCGGCAGGGGGGATCGCGGCCCGCGCCGCCCCCGGGTCGGTGCTCTTGCGCAGGTGCAGCTGCTTGCCGGGCAGCGGTGGCGTGCCGTCGCGGATCTGCTGGACGAGCCGGGGCACCTCGTCGAGCTCGATCGGGCCGACGTAGATGCCGTCGACGGAGGCCATCGGGGCGATGTCACAGGCGCCGAGGCACTCGAAGTGGCGCACGTTGAACTCCGGGTCGCCCTCGACCTCGCGCTCGATGCGCTCCAGCAGCTCGTCGGCGCCGCACAGCGAGCACGAGATGTTCGTGCAGACGTAAACGGCGTGGCGCCCGACGGGCCGCGTCTCGAGCATGTCGTAGAACGAGGCGACGGAGATGAGATAGCCGGGGGTCAGGCGCATGACGCACGCGGCCTGCCAGATCGCCTCGGGCGAGCACCAGCCGTGCACGCGCTGGGCGGCGGCGAGCGCGGGGATCGCGGCGCTGTGAAAGTCCGGGTACTTCGCCATGTGCGCCTCGATCTCGGCGCGCAGCGGCGCGGGGACCGGCGTCGTCGCCGCGTCCGGGACCTCGGCGGGGTCCTTGGCGAGGTCGACCGCGTCGTCCCAGCCCGGCACGCGCGAGCCGTGGCCGAAGCGGGTGACGTCGCGCTGGGGCGCGACCGGGGCGGGCTGGCCGCGGCGCTGGACGGCGACCGCCGCCGACCTGCCCCCGACGGCGTCGTCGCCGGCGATGGCCTCGGCGACGTCGCGGGTCTTCTTGCGCCGGCCGATCATCGATCGATGCCGCCGAGCACCGGGTCGAGCATCGCCAGCGTCGCGATGAGGTCGGCGATGTAGGACCCCTCCGTCATCGGGGCGGTGGCCTGGAGGTTGACGAACGAGGGGTCGCGCATGTGCACGCGAGCGGGCTTGGAGGATCCGTCGGAGCGCACGAAGCAGCCCAGCTCCCCGCGCGGCGACTCGATCGGGAAGTAGACCTCCCCGGGCGGGACGCGGAAGCCCTCGGTGACGAGCTTGAAGTGGTGGATCAGCGCCTCCATCGAGGTCGCCAGCTCGTGGCGCGGGGGCAGCGCGACCTTGCGGTCGTCGGTGATCCAGCGGCCCTCGGGCAGGCCGTCCATCGCCTGCTCGATGATCTTCACCGACTCGTAGATCTCGGCGACGCGCACCGCGAAGCGATCCCAGTTGTCGCCCTCGGCGCCGACAGGGATCTTGAACTCGAAGTGGTCGTAGGAGCTGTAGGGCTGGGCCTTGCGCAGGTCCCACGGGTTGCCGGCGGCGCGCAGCAGCGGCCCGGTGACGCCGAGTGAGAGCAGCTCCTCCTCGGCGAGTGGGCAGATGCCGCGCAGGCGCTGCAGGACGATCTCGTTGTTGGACAGCAGATCCTTGTACTGATCGACGCGCGAGGGCATCTGATCGGTGAACTGCTTGAGCTTCTCCGCCCAGCCGCGCGGGATGTCGTCGGCGACGCCGCCGACCTGGATGTAGCGCGTGTGCATGCGCTGGCCGGTGGACTGCTCGAAGAGGTCGAGGATCAGTTCGCGGTCGCGGAAGCAGTACCAGAACATCGACATCGCGCCGAGGTCCAGCGCGCTCGTCCCGAGCCACACGAGGTGGCTCATGATCCGGTTGAGCTCCATGTGGATGACGCGCAGGTACTGCCCGCGCGGCGGCACGTCGACCTCCAGCAGCGTCTCCGTGGCGCCGCAGAAGGCGTAGGCGTTGAAGAAGTACGCGAGGTAGTCCATCCGCTCGACGACCGGGATCGCCTTCCAGTAGGACTTGTCCTCGGCGGTCTTCTCGATGCCGGTGTGGACGTAGCCGATGATCGGCTTGAGGTCGCGCACGACCTCGCCCTCGAGCGTGACGAGCAGGCGCAGCACGCCATGGGTCGCCGGATGGTGCGGACCCATGTTGAGCGTGAGCAGCTCGTGGTCTGAGTCGTCGGCCCCGAGGCGCTCCAGCGGCGCCATCGTGATCGACTCCTCCATCTGGCGGTACTCCGACGGGGTGCGGGTGACGTCCGTGCTCACTGCGTGTATGCCGTCCCCTCGTGCTCGTCGACGGTGAACAGGATCGGCTCGCCGCCGATCGGGAAGTCGCGGCGCTGCGGGTGGCCCTCGTAGTCCTCGGGCATGAGGATGCGGCGCATGTCGGGATGGCCGGTGAAGTTCACGCCGAACATGTCGTAGACCTCGCGCTCCTGGTGGTTCGCGGTGGGCCAGTTGGGCGTGACGGAGGGGACGTTCGGGCTGTCGAGCGGGACGCGCAGCTTGACCGTGAGGCGGTCGACGGAGTCCATGTCGAGCAGCTCGTAGTGGACGCCGAGGCGCGGCTCCTCGGGGTAGTAGTCGACGCCGTGCACCGAGACGAGCATCCCGAAGCCCTTCGCGCGCAGGTGCTCGAGGATCGCGACGATCATCGCCGAGTTGACGACGAGCTGGCCCTTGCCGCGAAAGAAGACGGTGTCGACGACCGAGGCGGGATCGGCCTCGCGCAGGTCCTGGGCGAGCAGCTCCAGGCCGACGACGTCAGGCACCCGCGCCGCCCCCCGGCGACTGGCGGAACACGTTGATGGCGGTCTCCTGATCCTCGCTCGGGATGACCTCCTCGGTTCCGTAGGCCTGATGACCCTGGCGCCAGCTCATGTCGGGGTCCTCCTGGATCATCTTGCGCAGCTTGAGGATGCCGTGCATGAGCGCCTCCGGGCGCGGCGGGCAGCCCGGCACGTGGACGTCGACGGGCATGAACTTGTCGGCGGGCACGATCGCGTAGTTGTTGAAGACGCCCATCGAGCTCGAGCAGGCGCCCATCGCGATCGCCCACTTGGGCTCGAGCATCTGGTCGTAGATGCGCCGAACGACCGGCGCCATCTTGATCGAGACGCGGCCCGAGAGGATGAGCAGGTCGGCCTGGCGTGGCGAGGCGCGGAAGGCCTCGAAGCCGAAGCGCGCGACGTCGACGCGGGCGGCGACGATCGACATCATCTCGATCGCGCAGCAGGCGAGGCCGAACGTCGCCGGAAAGAGGGCGTTGGAGCGCGCCCAGGCGACCGCCTTGTCGAGCGTCGTCGTGAGCACCCGGTCCTCGACGTACTTCTCGAGGTCCTCGTCGCCGAGGTCGCCGCGCAGCATGTCGCGGGCGCGCAGCTGGCGGATGCGGAAGTCCTCCTTGGACAGGTCGGTCCCCGCAGCGGCGATGGCGAGCTTCTCGCGCTTCACCTCCATTCGAGGGCGCCCCTTCTCCAGACGTAGACGAACGCGGCCATGAGCAGCGCGATGAAGACGATGATCTCGATCAGCGCGAACGTCCCGAAGGCCTTGAGCTGGATCGCGACCGGATAGAGGAAGATGACCTCGATGTCGAACAGGATGAACAGCATCGCGATGAGGTAGAAGCTGATGCCGAAGCGGAAGCCCTGCTGGATCTCGGAGGGCAGGCCGCACTCGTACGGGTCGCTCTTGTGCGGGACCGCGCGCCGCGGGCCGAACAGCGTGTTGAGCAGCGCGAACGTGATGCCCACGACCGTTCCCAGGCCGACGAAGACGATCGCCGGTAGATAGCTGTTGAGCACGGCTTCCTTTCTATCAGCTATGCCCCGATTTCCTCGGATACCCCATGGATGAGCGGGCGATCGCGGAGATCGCCGCCTGGGCCGTCCTCGCGGTCAACGCGATCGCGGGCGCGCTCGCCGGCTGGCGCTGGTGGCGCGTCGAGCCGAGCGACGCGATCTGGCCGCTGCTGCGGGCCGGGCAGTACCTCGCGTTCGCCCAGGCGGCCGTCGCCGGCGTCCTGTACGCCGCCGGCTACGACCCGCACGACGAGCTGTACTGGCTCTACGCGCTGCTGCCGGTGGCGATCGGGCTGATCGCCGAGCAGCTGCGCATCGCGTCGGCCGAGCAGGTGCTCGAGAACCGCGAGCTGCCCGACGCGCAGGCGGTGGGAGCGCTGCCGGAGGCCGAGCAGCGCTCTGTCGTCCTGTCGATCGTGCGCCGCGAGATCGGGATCATGGCGCTCGCGGCGCTCGTCGTGGCGTTCCTGGCGCTGCGCGCCGCGCTGATCGTCTGAGTCGCTCGGCCGCGCCGGGCCGGCCGGACCTTCAGCGGCGGAGGATCGTGAACGAGTCCTTCCATCCCGGACGGGTGCTCGGCGAGAACGTCTTGGACTGGTCGGTGTAGCGCGTCCACTGCCCGTAGCGAGCCTTCGTCGGCAGCGCGCGCATGCGCTGGGAGGCGATCCCGCAGGGGCCCTTGGCGACGCCGAGCGACACCGTGCGCCGCGTGACCCCGCCGAAGCGGAAGTGGATGTAGACCCGCTTGCCCGTGACGAACCCCCGTGCGGTGTACCTGACCTTCGAGGTGGGGCGCCTGGGCGTGGGGTTCGTCGTCAGCCCGAAGCGGACGACCTGAAACGGCGTCGTCGCGAGCAGCGGCGCCGCCGGGTTCGTGTTGTCGGCGGCGACGAGCGAGAAGCTCTCGAGGTTGCGGCTCGGTGAGCTGAACGGCGGCGGCAGCACCGTCTGCAGGAAGACGCCGTTGGCCTGCGCCCTGCCGGAGGCGAACGGGGCCAGCGCCGGCCTGGCCTTCGACAGCGCCGCGAGCGTCACGGTCCCGTTGGGCGTGAAGTCCGCGCCGATGATCGTCATCGTCGGCTGCCCGGCGACGTAGCGCACGCACGCGTCCGTCTTGACCGCGGCGGCTCCCGCGCTGGACGCCGCGGCCGCGGCCGCCGCCACGCCGAGGGGGAGAACGGCGAGGGCACGGCGCGAAACGGTCATGGGGCCTCCGATGGATGGATGCAGAAGCTTCTCCCCGGCAACGCGCCGATGCTAATCGCCCGGGCCGGCACCGACGGCCGGGCGCGAAGCGGCTGCTCCGCGCCCGGCCGGGGACGCCGGCCGGTGTGCGTCAGGCCCGCGGGGACGGCGCCGGCGAGGTCGCGAACGTCATGCCGAGGCTCGCCGACACCTGGGCCGGGACGCGGCAGCTGCGAATCGTGCGCCAGGCCACGCGCTTGCGCTTGCCGTCCGCGGTCCTGCGGTAGACCGGGCGACGGATGTTCCCGCAGAACCTGCCGGGCCCGAACGTGCCCTCCTGGCCGTAGAAGGGGCCGAAGAAGACCGGCGAGGCGCCGCTCCCCTCGCTGACCGACACGAGCTGGCCGAGCACCATGCCCGACAGCGCCGCGAGATTCGCCGCCCGTGCGCGGCCGTCGGCGATCGCCAGCGGCGTGGCGGCCGCCTTGGCGTCGCGAACGGCCTTCGCGATGGACGCGTTGCTCTTGCGGTTCAGCGGCGTCGGCTTGACGATGCCGGTGCCGGTCACCGTGACGCTCGTGAGCGGTGGCGGCACCGGGGTCTGCGCCTGCAGCGCGCCGGGGGCTGCTGCCGCGCACGCCAGCGATGCGATCACGACCGCGCCGGCGGCGCGGGACCTGCGGACATGGGTCATGACTCTCCCTGCGGTGGGGTGGTTGTGCGCCGTGCGCGGGCTCAGGACGTCGAGCCCGCAGCGTCCCCGGACCGTGAGAGCAGCGTTTCGCTGGCGTCCCACAGCCGCCGCTGGGCGTCGCGATCGTACGAGATCCGCGAGGATCGGCGCGCCGTACGGCGGACGAAGTAGCGACCGCTGACGTCCTGCACCGCATCCGCTGAGGCCAGCCAGACCTGCGTGCGCGCTCCGCGCCGCGGGGTCGTGGCCAGCGGCGGCAGCTGCGACAGCGTCATGAAGGCGCGCGCCGCCCGGCCGTTGTTGTGGCCGAAGCCCGTGCGCACGAGGCCGGGGTGCAGCGTGTTCGCCGTCACACCGGTGCCCGCCAGCCGGCGGGCGAGCTCGTACGTGAACAGGACGTTGGCGAGCTTGGACCGGCAGTAGACGTAGAAGCCGTCGTACAGGCGCTCGCTCTGCAGGTCCGCGAAGTCCAGCTGCGCGCCGCGGTGGGCGAGCGAGGACACGGTGATCACGCGCGCGGGCGCCGACGCCGCCAGCCGCTCGCGCAGGGCCAGCGTCAGCGCGAAGGCGCTGAGGTGGTTGACCTGGAAGGTCTCCTCGAGGCCGTCGACCGTGATCCGGCGCTGGAAGAGCATCAGCCCGGCGTTGTTGACGAGCACGTGCAGCGCGTCGAAGCGCTCCAGCAGATCGGCGGCGGCGCCGCGGACCGAGTCGAGGTTCGCGTGGTCGCAGGCCACGACGTGCAGGTCGTGGTTGCCGGTGGCGGAGGCGATCTGCGCGCGGGCCTGCTCCCCGCGCTCTGCGCTGCGACACAGCAGCGCGACGGTCGCGCCCTTGCGCGCGAGCGCGAGCGCGGTCTCGTAGCCGAGGCCCGAGCTGGCGCCGGTGATCGCGCAGACGCGGCCGGTCATCGGCCCGCCGGCCGTCGCCGCGTGGCGCACTAGTGCGCGATCGTCGTGTAGCGCCCGTCGAAGAACACGAGCGGATCGCCCGGCGCCCCGGCGCCGGTGCCGAGCACCGCGCCGATGCCGATCTCGTGGTCGCCGGCGCGCCGCAGATCGCGCAGATCGCACGCGACCCAGGCCAGCGCGCGGTCGAGCACCGGCACGCCGTGCTCCTCTGTGTGCGTGACGGCCTCGAACTTCTCGTGGCCGACGCGCTTGGAGGCGAACACCGCCGCGAGGTCCTCGTCCTCGGCGCGCAGGATGTTGACCGCGAAGCGCCGCGAGGCGCGCACGACCTCCAGCGTGCGCGAGCGCACCTCGAAGCAGACGAGCAGCAGGAGCGGATCGAGCGACAGCGACGTGACGGCGTTCGTCGTCAGGCCGGCCGGCCCGTCGGCACCGGTCGCCGTCACGACCGTGACGCCCGTGGCGAAGCGGCCGAACGTGTCGCGGTAGGCGCGGGCGGGGTCGGCCGGCGGTGTGGTCACCCGGCGCCGGCCCCGGTTGCCGCCGTGAAGATGGTTCGCGCGTCGTCGGTGCGACCATCTGCTCGGGCCGGCGCCGGGCTCGCCGCCGACTTCGCCGCCCGCAGGCTCATCCCTGCACCTCGAGCGTCCCGTACTGGCCGAGGTCGTCGTGGTTGGCGATCGTGCAGACGAGCCGGTACTCGCCCGGCTCGAGCATCATCTTGATCGGCTGGGCGCGCTCGCCGGGCTGCATCGTCTCCGTGCGCTCGAGCTCCACCGGCTTGCCGTCGGGGCCCTCCGGGATCTGGATCGCGAGGTTGTGCGTGAGCCGGCCGCCGTTGCGCACGTCGAACTTCATGCGTTTCGGGCTCGTCACGACGATGCTCTGCGGGACGACGCGGTACTCGTCGAGCGTGATGCGCAGGATCGGGCGGTCGGTGCGGAACTCGTCGTCGTCGCCGCAGCCGCCCAGCACCAGGGCGAGGGCGGCGAGGACGGCTGTCAGGAGGATCGAGCGCGACATCGCCGGACGCATTGTTCCGTATGATCTGCGCCGCCCATGGCCCCCCGTGCACTGATCGCCGCCTGCCTCGCTGCCGCGGCGACCCTGACCACCGGTTGCGGCTCCCAGGCCATCGATCTGTCCAAGGACGATCCGGACCACACCGGGGCGAAGATCTTCGTCGAGCGCTGCGCGGGATGTCACACCCTCAGCAAGGCCGGGACGCAGGGCTCCACCTTCGACGTGACCGACCGCGAGAGCGTCGACGGGCCCAACTTCGACGACCGCAAGGAGACCGTCGAGGACGTCGTCTTCGCGATCCAGAACGGCGGCTTCTCTGGCGCGATCATGCCCGAGAACATCGTCACCGGGCAGGAGGCGCGGGAGGTCGCGGAGTTCCTCGCGAAGTACGCCGGGAAGGGCGGCTCGGGCGACGACACCGACAAGCTCGGCGCTCCCGGCCCGGAGTCCGTCGGCGGGTAACCGCCCGTCGTGCTGGACCTGAGGCTGATCCGCCGCGACCCGGAGGCGGTTCGCAGCGCGCTGGCGCGCCGCGGGCCCCAGGCCGCCGAGCGCCTCGACCGGGTGATCGAGCTCGACGCGCGCTGGCGCGAGGCGACGCAGGCCGCCGAGGCGCTGCGCGCCGAGCAGAAGGCCGCCTCCGAGGAGGTCGCGGCGGGCAAGCGCGCGGGGCGCGACGTCAGCGGCACGCTCGAGCACCTCAAGGTGCTGTCCGCCGAGGTCAAGGCGCGCGGCGAGCAGGCGCGCGAGGCCGAGGCCGAGCTGCAGGCGGTCCTGCGCACGCTGCCCAACCTGCCCGACCCGACCGCGGCAGAGCCCGACGACGAGGTGCTGCGCGTCGTCGGCGAGGACCGCAGGCGCCTCGACGGCCGCGACCACCTCGAGCTCGCCGGCGAGCGCATCGACATGGAGCGCGGTGCCCGGCTGTCGGGCGCGCGCTTCCCGATCCTGCGCGGCGATCTCGTGATGCTCGAGCTGGCGCTCGTGCAGTGGGTCATGACGAAGCTGGCCGGCAAGGGCTTCGAGCCGGTCATCCCGCCGGTGCTCGTGCGCGAGCACGCGCTCTACGGCACGGGAATGCTGCCCGACACCGAGCAGCAGATCTACCACGTGGCCGAAGACGACCTGTACCTCGTCGGCACGAGCGAGGTGGCGCTGGCGTCGCTGCACGCGGGCGAGATCCTCGACGCGGCCGACCTGCCGTTGCGCTACGCGGGCTTCTCGCCGTGCTTCCGGCGCGAGGCGGGCGCCGCCGGCAAGGACACCCGCGGGATCTTCCGCGTGCACCAGTTCGACAAGGTCGAGATGTTCTCGTTCGTCGAGCCGGACGCCGGCGCCGCCGAGCACGAGCGGCTGCTCGCGATCGAGGAGGAGATCTTCTCCGAGCTCGAGGTCCCCTACCGCGTCGTCAACATCGCCGTGGACGATCTCGGGGCCAGCGCCGCGAAGAAGTACGACATCGAGGCGTGGCTGCCCGGCCAGGGGCGCTACCGCGAGGTCACCTCGACGTCGAACACCACCGACTTCCAAGCGCGCCGGCTGGAGATCCGCATGCGGCGCGAGAACGACCGGCCCGAGGTGCTCCACACGCTCAACGGGACGGCGATCGCCGTGAGCCGCACGCTCATCGCGCTGCTCGAGAACGGCCAGCGCGACGACCGCTCGATCGGGCTGCCCGCCGTGCTCGCCCCGTTCGGCGCGCCGGCCGAGCTGCCCGCGGCCTGACCGCTACCGCGCCCCCGCCGTGACGTGGGCGATCGCTTCCGCGCGGTCTGCGCAGATGTCGAACGTGCTGTCGAGCTTCGTGATCTGAAAGAGCCGCAGCACGGTCGGGTTCGTGCAGACGAGCGCCATGTGGCCGCGCCGCTGGCCGACGAGCCGCAGGCCGTTGAGCAGCACGCTCAGCCCCGTCGAGTCGATGAACTCGACCCCGGTCATGTCGAGGACGACGGCCGTCTTGCCGCTCTCGATCGCGCCGGTCAGGCGCTCGGCGAAGCGCGGCGCGGTCGTGACGTGGATCTCGCCGCGGACGCAGATGATGTGCGCGCCGCCGTCGGAGCTCTCCTCGGAGAGCTCGAAGTGGGGGACCACCGGAGACACCCGAGCACTATGTCACTGCAGGCTGGTTCGTGCGCAGGCCCGTCCGCGGTGCGGATGCCGGCGGCGCGCCGCGATTGGACGGCCGACCGCGCGGGCCCCTATCGTGTCCTATGTGACATCGGACGATGACAAGGATCTGACGATCGACGAGCTGGCGCGGAAGATCGGCATGACGGTGCGCAACGTCCGCGCGCATCAGTCACGAGGGCTGCTGCCGCCGCCGGTGCTGCGCGGTCGCACCGGCTACTACGGCGCCGAGCACGTCGCTCGCCTCGAGCTCATCCAGGAGCTCCAGGAGGAGGGCTTCAACCTCGAGCTCATCAAGCGCCTGCTCGAGGGCGCCGGAGGCTCGAGCAGCGAGGTGCTGCGCTTCAAGCACGCGCTGGCGCGCCCGTTCGGCGACGAGGAGCCGGCCAGCGTCAGCATCGCCGACCTCATCGCGCAGTGGGGCACCGCCGATCCGAAGCACCTCATGAAGGCGCTGTCGATCGGCCTCGTGCGCCAGCTGCCCGACGGGCGCTTCGAGGTGCAGAGCCCGCGCCTGGCCAAGGCCGGGATGGAGCTGCAGCGTCTCGGCGTTCCGCTCGAGCGCTCGCTGGAGTTCACCGGCAACGTGCGCGACCAGGCCGACCGTCTCGCGCAGACCTACGTCGACCTCTTTCTCGAGACGGTCTGGACGCCGTTCGAGCGCGCCGGGCTGCCGAGCGAGGGCTGGCCGGAGGTGCAGGAGGCGCTCGAGCGCCTGCACCCGCTGGCGTCGGAGTCGCTGCTGGCCGTCTTCGGGATGGCGATGAAGGCCGCGGTCGATCGCGCGTCGGCGCAGGCGCTGAAGCGGATGGCGGGCGCGGGCGACACGGCCGAGGAGCCTGCGGACGAGGCCGCGCCCGCGGCGACGTCATGAAGTGCGAGCTGCCGACGCTGCGCGGCGAGCGCGTGGCGCTGCGGCCGCTGGCGGCCGAGGATGCCGACCGGCTGGCGCGTCTGGTGCTCGAGCCGGAGGTCGCGCGGTGGTGGGGCTCACGGCCGGACGACTTCGAGTACCACCGCGACGGGTTCGTCGCGGACGCCGCCGGCAACGACGCCTTCGCGATCGAGGTCGACGGCGTGCTGGCGGGGTGGCTGGGCGTCTACGAGGAGGAGGAGCCCGACTACCGCCATGCCGGCCTGGACATCTTCCTCGAGCCCGCGTTGCACGGGGCGGGGCACGGGTCGGCGGCGCTGCGGATGGCGGCGCGCTGGCTCATCGAGGACTGTGGCCATCACCGGCTGATCATCGATCCCGCGGCCGCCAACGAGCGCGCGATCGCGGTCTACGCCTCGATCGGCTTTCGTCCCGTGGGCATCATGCGCGGCTACGAGCGCGGGGCGGACATGGCGTGGCACGACAGCCTGCTGATGGACATGCTGGCCGGCGAGCTGCGTTAGCGCCCGCCGGCGCTGACGGACGGCGGCGGCGCCGGGGTTGCGCGTTGGGGCGCGGCGCGGTGTACTGCTGCTCTGGATGGGCGAGGCGGTGCTGACCCGGCGCGAGCTCAACCGCGCGACGCTGGCGCGCCAGATGCTGCTCGAGCGTGAGGCGGGTGTCGCCGTGCGGGCGGCGGTCGACCGGATCGGCGGGATGCAGGCGCAGGAGCCCAAGCACCCGTTCGTCGGGCTGTGGACGCGGATGGCGGAGTTCTCGGCGGATGCGCTGCTCGGCGCGCTCGCGGAGCGCGAGGTCGTGCGGGCGACGCTCATGCGCTCGACGCTGCACCTGCTCAGCGCCGCGGACTACGCGGCGCTGCGGCTCGCGCTGCAGCCGCCCGCGTCGGTCGCGCTGCGCGTCCTGGGCGCGCGAGCCGAGGGCCTGGATCCGGTGGGGGTGGTGTCCGCTACGCGTGAGCTGCTGGCGGGCCGGCCGCTGACGTTCGACGCGATCCGCGCGGGGCTGCAGGAGCGATTTCCCGAGGTCAACGACCGTGCGCTGGGCTACGCCGCGCGGACGCTCGTGCCGCTCGTGATGGTGCCCGACGCGGCTGGGCGCTGGGGCTATCCGCGCGCCGGCGAGTTCGCGCTGGCCGAGGAGTTCCTCGACGGGCCGCTGGCGCCGGCGGCGCCCGCGGCGCTCGCGGCGCGCTACCTCGGGGCGTACGGGCCGGCGAGCGCGGCGGACGTGCAGGCGTGGTCGGGGGTGGGCGGGATGAAGGCCGTGCTCGACGGCATGCGCTCGGAGCTGGAAGTGTTCGCCGACGAGCGCGGGCGCGAGCTGTTCGACCTGCCCGACGCGCCGCGGCCGGGCGCCGGCGTCGCCGCGCCCGTGCGCTTCCTGCCGGAGTTCGACAATCTCGTGCTCGCCTACGACGACCGCTCCCGCGTCATCGCCGACGAGCACCGTCCGCTCGTGACGACGAAGAACCTGCGCGTGAAGGCCACGTTCCTCGTCGACGGCGTCGTGGCGGGGATCTGGACGGTCGCGACGAAGCGGCGGGTGGCGACGTTGTCGCTCGAGCCGTTCGTCTCGCTGCCGCAGCGGGCGGTCAAGGCGCTGACCGCGGAGGGCGAGGCGCTGGCGCGCTTCGCCGAGCCCGAGGCGCGCGACTGGGCGGTCGCCGTCGCGACGTGACGCCGTTCGCCTGGCGGCCGGAGCGGATGACCTACGCGGCTGCGCGGCCGTGCTCGACCACGAGCCGGCGCAGGCGGTCGTCGTCGGGCTCGGAGGGCTTCGTCGTGGTGACGAACTCGCGCAGCGTCGTGACGAAGCCGACGGGGTCGTCGTGGTGGGGGAAGTGGCCCGAGCCCTCGAAGATGCGCAGGCGGCTGCCCGGCATGCGCTCGTGCGCGCGGATGCCGTGGCGCGCCGGGATGATCGGGTCGCTGTCGCCCCACATGATCAGCGTCGGGACGGCGGCGGCGAGGTAGAGCTTGTCGGTCGCGTCGACGCGCTGGCCGTAGACGTCGATGACCGAGCGCGCCGTGTGGACGAACGCCCGGCGCGCCTCGATCTCCTGCAGCGAGGCGAGGCCGGCCGCCATCTCGGCGATGTCGGTGCCCGTGCGCAGGCCGATCTTCCCGATCCAGCCGCCGAGGGTGGCGCCCGCGTTCACGATCGCCCTCGAGGCCAGCAGCGGCAGCATGAGCTCGGCGCCGGGAAGCGCGACCGCGCGCAGCACCGGCGTGACCTGGCGCCCGAGCCCGCCGCTTGAGACGAGCACGAGGCGCTCGACGCGCTCGGGGAACTGGTAGGCCATCTGCATGGCGATGCCGCCGCCGAGCGAGTGGCCGGCGATCGTCGCGCGGTCGTGGCCGAGCGCGAGCATGAAGTCGCGCAGCAGGGAGGCGAAGGAACCCAGCGAGTAGTCGCCGCGCGGCTTGGCGGACTCGCCGTGGCCGAGGAGATCGGGGGCGATGACCGTGAAGTCGCGCTCGAGCAGCGCGAGGATCGGCTCCCAGCTCGCCGACGAGTTCGTGATGCCGTGGATGAGGATCAGCAGCGGCCCCTGACCGCCGCAGCGGTAGCTGAGGCGGTGGCCGTGCAGCTGGACGTCCTTGATCTCGGTCATCGGGTCGCTCGTTCCCCGACTAGGCGATCTGCAGACCCGAGATCGCGCGGGCGATCACGAGCCGCTGGATCTCCGAGGTGCCCTCGAAGATCGTGTAGATCTTCGCGTCGCGGTGCCAGCGCTCGACCGGGAACTCCCGCGTGTAGCCGTTGCCGCCGAGGATCTGGATCGCGCGCTCGGTCGCCCAGACCGCGACCTCGCCGGCCTTGAGCTTGCTCATCGACCCCTCCGCGGCCGTGAAGCGCTGGCCGGTGCGCCCCATCCAGGACGCGCGCCAGACGAGCAGCCGCGCGGCGTCGATCTCCATCTTCATGTCGGCGAGCGCGAACGCGATCGACTGGTTCTCGATGATCGCGCGGCCGAACTGCTTGCGCTGGCCCGCGTACTCCAGCGCGTACTCGTAGGCGGCGCGGGCGATGCCGATCGCCTGCGCGCCGACGATCGGGCGGGTGGCCTCGAACGTCTGCATCGCCGCCTGTGACTTCGAGCGCCCGCCCTCGCGCGCCCGGGCGAGCTTCGCGTCGAGCTTCTCCTTGCCGCCGAGGAGACAGCTGCCGGGCACGCGCACGTCGTCGAGGAAGACGTCGGCGGTGTGCGAGGCGCGCAGGCCGTGCTTCTTGACCTTCGTGCCCTGGGTCAGTCCCGGTGTCCTCGGCGGGATGACGAACGCCGCCTGGCCGCGCGAGCCCAGCGTGCGATCGACGGTCGCCACGACGACGTGGATGTTCGCGATCCCGCCGTTCGTGGCCCAGGCCTTCTGGCCGTTGAGGACCCATTCGCCCTTGACCTCGTCGTACTTGGCGGTCGTCCGCAGCGCGGAGACGTCCGAGCCGGCATCGGGCTCGGACACGCAGAAGGAGGCGACCTGCGGCTCGTCGACGGTGCCGAAGCACTGCGGGATGAACTCGCCCATCTGCTCGGGGGTGCCCGAGCCGAAGATCGACGCCACGGCCAGCGAGGTGCCCATGATCGCCATGCCGATGCCGGCGTCGCCCCAGAAGAGCTCCTCGTTGGCGATCGGCATCATCAGGCCCGTCGCGTCGGAGTGGAACTGGCCCATCGCCTCGAAGCCGTAGAGGCCGATCTTCGCGGCCTCCTGGATGATCGGCCACGGCGTCTCCTCGCGCTCGTCCCACTCGTGCGCGGCGGGTCGCAGGACGTTGGCGGCGAAGCCGTGCACCCAGTCGCGGATGTCGCGCTGGTCTGAGGAGAGCTCGAGCGAGAACGCGGGCGTCAGCTCGGCGTCGGCGGGCGCGGCGTCGGCGGTCGTTGACATGCCGTCAGGCTACTGCGGGCGCGGCCCGTTCAGGCGCGCTTGCGCTTGAGCTGGGAGGCGAGGAACTGGCGCACGCTCGGCACCGCGGGGCGGTCCTTCTCGAGCGCGGTCAGGCACTCCCGGCACAGGCACCCCTCGTAGTACTCGGCGAACGCGGCGCGTGTCATGTCGGGCAGCGCGATCTGGCTGCACCAGCAGCCACCCGTATCGGCGCTGCACTGAAACGGCGTGCCGCAGCGGGGGCAGACGACGGGTGTGGTCACACCTACATCTTGACGTAGCCGCTCGGCCTCCGGCGGGGGCTAGCGCGGGCGGGCGGAGATGAGCTTGCCGGGGTTCATGATCCCGGTCGGGTCCACGCGGCCCTTGACCGCTTCGAGCGCGGCGACGCCGAGGTCGCCGATCTCGGTTCGCAGCCACGGCGCGTGGTCGACGCCGACGGCGTGGTGATGGGTGATGGTCGCGCCCGCGGTGCTGATCGCGTCGCTCGCGGCCTGCTTGGCGGCCTGCCACTGCGCCAGCTCGGCGCCGGGCTGCCGGCGGGCGAGGAAGGTGAAGTACAGCGATGCGCCCGTGGGATACAGGTGCGAGACGTGGCACATGACGATGGCCGGTGTGCCGCGCCGGGCGAGCGCCTGCTGCAGCGCGCTGCGGATCTCGCGGTGTGTCCGGGTGAGCTGCGTCCACGTGGTCGCGGTCTCCAGCGTGTCGACGAGCACGCCGCGGCTCATGAGCTCGTCTCTGAGATAGGCGCCGTGGAAGCGGCCCTTCGCCCACGCGGCGGCGGGGGCGGGGCCGAGCGCGGCTGCGCCATGGCGGCGCAGGATGCGGCGCGCACGGGCGCGGCGGCGGGCGATCTCGTCGGCGTCGCCGTCGAAGCCGAGGATCGTCATGCAGCCGGCGTGGCCGCTGCGGCGGGTGCGCGCGTTCATGTACGCCCGCAGCAGCCGGGTGGCCGCCGGATGCGACGCGAGCGCGAGCGAGACGCGCGTCTCGTGCTCGTCGGAGAGGCGCGCGACGTCGGGTGCGGCGCCGGCCTGCTCGAGCTCGCGCAGCGCGTTGGCGCCGGCGTGGAATCCGGGCAGCGCATAGGTGTCGTAGCGCTGCTGCTGCGGGCGTGGGCGGACTCTGAGCGTCACCTCCGTGATGACGCCGAGGACGCCCTCGGAACCGAGCAGGAGCTCGCGCAGGTCGGGGCCGGCGGCGCTGGCGGGCACGGGGAGCGTGGTCAGCTCGCCGCTCGGCGTGGCGGCGCGCAGCGCGACGACGAGCTCGTCGATGCGGCCGTAGCCCGTGGAGGCCTGGCCGGCGGAGCGTGTGGCGGCCCAGCCTCCGACGGTGGAGAACTCGAAGCTCTGCGGGAAGTGGCCGAGCGTGAGCCCCTGGGCCCCGAGCAGCCGCTCCACCTCGGGGCCGAGCGTGCCGGCGCCGAAGGTGGCGAGCTGCGAGCGCGTGTCGAGGTGGTGCAGGCCGGTGAGCCGCGCGAGGTCGAGGCTGATCGCGGAGGCGAAGGGGCCGCGGAGCGCCTCGACGCCGCCGACGACGCTCGTGCCGCCACCGAACGGGACGACCGCGACCTGCTGCCGCCGGCAGACGTCGAGCACCGCCGCGACGTCGTCGTGGTCGGCGGGATAGACGACGGCATCGGGCGCCGCGAGGCCGGTGCCGGCGCGGAGGCGCACGAGGTCGGGGTAGGAGCGGCCGGCGGCGTGCGTGATGCGCGAGAGGCGGTCGGCGCGGACGTGCTCGTCGCCGCCGACCGCCGCGGCGAGCGCCGCGTGCGCGACCGGCGGGAGCGTGGGCTCGGCCAGCGCGACGCGGTCGAGCGCGACCGCCGTGGCGCGCGCGCCGCCACCGACGCCGAGCTCGTCGCGAAGCAGCGCGGCCGCGCCGTGCGGCAGCGGGCCGTCGTGGCCGTCGACGCCCCATCCCCACCAGCGCATCCGCGGAGCGAGCGGGTCGGTCATGTGCGACAGCACACCATGAACGGGCGGGGACGTGTCGAATGGCCCTCGTGCGCCAAGGGCTGTTCGACACACCTCCGAGGCGGCGTCAGCTCGTGGTGCGAGCCTTGCGCGCGGCCTTCTTCTTCGTGGCCTCGTCCTGCAGGCGCTGCGCCTCGGCCTGCGCGGTCAGCGCGGCCTCGCGCTGCTCGAGCGCCCTGGCCTCGGCCTTGAGCTGCTCGAGCCGGGCCTCGTCGGCCTCCTCCTCGATCATCTCGTCGACCTTCGCGCGCGCCCTGCGGTTGGCCGCCTTGCCTTCCTGCTCGCGGCGCTTGGCGTTCGCCGCGCGCTGCTGCTTGCGCTGCTCGGCGGCCTGGCGCTCGTGCTCGGCGCGCTTCTCGGCCGCGCTGCGGCGGTCCTCGGCGTCCTCGACGCGGGCGCTGAAGCGCTCGTCGGCCTCGGCGCTGCGGCGCTCGGCCTCCGCGCGCAGGCGCAGCTCGCGCTCGCGCTCGTCGGCGGCGAGGCGGCGGCGCATCGCGTCCTCGCGCAGCTCGTTGTCGAACAGCGCGATGCCCGCGGCGTCGCGGAGCGTCGCTTCGAGGCGGTCCACGGCGATGCCGGCCGCGGGCTTCGTGCCGCTGCCGTTGCCGGGTAGCATCGACACGACGATGTCGAGCGGCAGGCGGGTCAGCTTCACGCCCGCGTCGACCGCGCTGCGCGGGATGTCACGGATCATGCTCATCTCCTATCGCTCCTCTGGGTCGATCGCGTCGGCGTTCTGTCGCGCGGCGTTCGCCTCGACCTCGAGGCGAGCGGCCTCCTGGGCCGCGGCGACGCGCTCGGCCTCGGCCGCGCGCTCGGCAAGGTCCGCGCCGCGCTCCTGCAGGCGCTCCTTCTGGCCCGCGGCCTCCTTCTGGCGCCGCTCGGCTGACTGCGCGGCCGCCTCGGCCTGCAGGCGCTCGCGCTCGATCGCCTCCTCGCGCTCGCGCGCGGCGATCTCGTTCTCGAGTCGCTCGCGCTCGATCCCGTTCTCGGTGCGCTCGGCTTCCAGATCGGCCTCCGCCTTGGCCTGATCGGCGCGATCGGCGGCGATCGCGGCATCCGCCTCGGCCTCGACCTGGGCCTGCTGCAGGCGACCTTCGCGAGCGAGATCCTGGTTTCCGACCGCGGATCCCGCCACTTGCTTCAGCCGCCCCGCGATCTTTCCGGCGAGGCCGCCGCGGGTCCGTTCGGGGGTTTCGGGGTTCGTCACGTGTTGAGCTCCTGTCGCAGGTTGACGGCCGCGCAGATCGGGCCGGACAATCTACTTACCCGTAATAAGGGTCTGGGTCTCTGTGACGACGGACACACAGCGGGCGGTGGCGGCGCCGCCGCGGCGCAGATCGACGCGCGGAGCAGACGCTCGCGACACGCCCGCATCTATTCGCTGGCCGGTTCGGATGCCCCAAGCACGCGGACGACCTCGTCTCCGTCGACGAGCTCGATGCGCCCGAACTCGCCCCGCCCCTCACCCATCTGAAAGCAGCTGACCGCGATGAGCCACGCCCGCACGACACGCCCCGGCGCCGGCCCCCCGATCGCCGCCTGATGGTCGGCGAGGACAGGCCGCTCCTCGTCGATCCAACGGCCGAGATCCGCCGTTCCGCTCCGCGCGACGATGTGCGTCTCGCGGTGGCGTCAGTGCTCGAGTGGGCAGCGGTAGGCGAAGCCTGGCGGCGAGGGCCGAGGCGCGGCGCGCGGATCGGTCCCGGCCGCCCAGCGGACGACGACGGCCCGGAGGTCGCCCGAGATGGCGCGGTAGGGCACGCGATCGGTCACGAAGGACCCGTCCTCGCGCGGCTCACCCGGGAAGCGACTCCTCAGCTCGGCCGGGCCCTCACG
Organism: uncultured Actinomycetes bacterium; assembly: GCA_963746165.1. GTDB lineage: Bacteria > Actinomycetota > Thermoleophilia > Solirubrobacterales > Solirubrobacteraceae > CADCVQ01. The sequence continues at coordinate 95,214 of CAVVAG010000022.1, forward strand.
ATCGGCGGTGAAGGTGAACGTGTCGCGCGCGATGTCCTGTGCCGGCCCGTCGCCGACGCGGCCGATCAGCGCGATGCTCGGCCCCCAACCGATGCCCATCGGCCTTGCGACGTACGCCGTGCCCCACGCGAGACACGTCACTCGTTCGCCGGCACCGGCGTGGATGCCGGTGGCCGTCCACGGTGGCCTGTCGACCCTGACGTCGACGAGGCGCGCATCCGTTGCCCGCTCCGCGACCAGATCGCAGAGCGCCACACCGTCGACCCGTGTCGCGCCGCCTCCGCCTTCACCCGCGCCCGCCCGGCGCGGATCGCGCGCGCGAGGGCCTGTCGCCGCGCGCGCCGCAGCCTGGGCTCACGGAACGCCTCCACGACGGCGATCATCCGACGATGCGTCTCGACCGTGGCGACGCGCGAGGGCGACGAGAGGTCTCGCCCGGGAGCGACGCGAGCGCAGGCGCGCTGAGCGGAGGGGGCGGGATTCGAACCCGCGATCCGCTTTCACGGACTCCGGTTTTCAAGACCGGTGCATTCAACCGCTCTGCCACCCCTCCAGCGAGCCGAACCGTAGCGCCCGCCTGGCCTGAACCGGTGCGTCCACGAGGCGTTGGCGACCGCCGGGGCAAGCCCTCATCGGCGCACTTCGCAAGGCCCTTTAGACTACGGATCGTCCGACCCCGCCAGGAGAGGTGGCCGAGTGGCTGAAGGCACTCGCCTGCTAAGCGAGTATGGGGATTAAACTCCATCGCGGGTTCGAATCCCGCCCTCTCCGCTACATTGCACGACCCCCAAGCGCCCGTAGCTCAGCTGGATAGAGCGTCGGTCTACGGAACCGAAGGTCAGAGGTTCGAATCCTCTCGGGCGCGTCGAGCAGAACCCCGGCACCGCCGTGCGTCTCGCTCTCCTCGCACACGCTCGAGTGCTGTCTGCTCGCCATTGCCGTTGGGACTGGCGCGCGTTACAGGTGGCGTTAGGCGCGACGGGTCACGCGGTGATCGGGACGTGTCCCGGCTGGAGCGGACGCGCTCCAGCCACGCGCCGATCGCGGGGTAGCCATCGAGCGAGAAGGAGCCCTCCTCGGCCACGTGGGTGTAGCCGTAGAGCGCGATGTCGGCGATCGAGTAGCGGTCGCCGACGAAGAACTCGCGCGAGGCGAGGTGGTCCTCCATCGCGTCGAGCGCCGCGTAGCCAGCGCGTCGCTTGGGCTCCATCTCCGCCTCGCCCGGCTTTTCCTGCGCCCACCTGAGCCAGAAGCGCATGACGGCGATGTTCGGCATGGACGAGTGCTGCTCGAACAACATCCAGTGAAGCACCTGCGCCCGCTCGTAGCCATCACTGGGCAGGTACTGCGTGTCTTCGGCGAAGTACCACAGGATCGCGTTCGACTCGGCCAGCGGGCGCCCGTCGTCGAGCACGAGCGTCGGGACGCGCAGACTGTGGGTTGAGGTGACCCAACACCTCAGCGCGGTCGGAGCGATCGACGACGTCCATCTCGCGCCGCTCGTAGCTCAACCCGAGGTGGGCCAACAGCAGCCGGACCTTGTAGCAGTTGCCGGACACCGGCGAGTCGTAGAGCAGCATCCTGTGGGACCTTACGCCCCTGGACGGGCGCGGTAGAGGTGGGCGATGGGGGCTGGCATGTTCTCGATCATCGGCTTGGGAGGTGCGGTTGTCGGGGACGGGCGGCGGCGTCCTGCCCGCGTGGGCCGGACGCGCTGCCGTGCGTTGTTCAGTTCGGGCAGTAGCCGTGGTGCGTGGGGCCGCTGCGCAGCAGCAGCGCCTTCGAGAGCACCTCCGAGCCGATCCCCAGCCGGCCACGAGCCCGGCCTGGTTGCTGAACTGGAAGTGCAGGCCTCCGTACACCCGCGACCGGCCGGCCTCGAGGGCGGCCGTCGAGAACCGGTCGTAGGTGCGCGGTTGCCCGCCCGGGGCGGTGTCGGTCCGCAGCGAGAACGGGATCCGGTCGCTGCAGAAGAACCCGGCCAGGACGGTCGCGCCGGCGGCGCTGAACGAGCTGTGCCCCGACCAGTGCTCCGGCGAGGATCCGGGCGAGCCGGCGCGCGGCGCCCAGGTCGGATCGCGGGGTCGGTCTTCTTGTTGCCGTCCGTGTCGGCCTGCTGGATGGCGGTCGTCGGCCGCCAGAAGTGAAAGACGTACTTCGTCTCGTAGGTGGGCGCGACCGTGTCGGCCATGGCCATGCTCTCCAGCGCGAACAGCCGCGCCGTCTCGGGCAGCGACAGGGCCCGGGCCGCGGACACCGCCTCGGCCACCTGCAGCCAGCCGCCCGGCGGCTGGTTGGTCCGGCCGCCGAGGCTCCAGTAGCGAAGGTGTCGGACTTGGCCTGATCGAACGGGCGTCGCGCTGCCCAGCACCTTGACCTCGTTGAACGCCTCCGCGTACGCCTTGCCGGCGAGCGCGGGCGGACCGGAACCGACGTACCCGTCCGGATCGGTGATCGCGAACGGGGCCAGGTTCCGGAACTGCACGCCCGACCACGAGGCTGTGAAGACGCCGGGACCGGACCCGCCCAACTGGCGTCTCGGTGGGGCTCGATCCGTCGTTGCTGCGCGCGGCGAGCACCTGCCGGGCGACCTCAGCGCCCCAGGCCTGGCCCTGCGAGCGCGCCGTCTCGTCCGCTACGGCCCCGCATGTCCGCCGCCAGCTGCGCGTCGTAGGACGCGGCGTGCGACGGATACAGCGCCGTCAGGACGTCGTGCGCCGCCTGGGCGGCAGCGGAACCGGGATCGCCCGGCTGCGGGGCCGGCGGCGTCACGATCGCCGCGCGTGCGCGGCATCCCGACCGTCGCCGTCCCGTTGACCGCGTCGTACATGGCCGCGTTGACCATCGCGTACAGGCGCGCGGCCTGCGCGTCGGACGCGTTGTTGGCCCGCACGGCGGCAAAGGCCAGATCGTTCCAGTTGCGGACGAGCCCGCCATCGGCGGCCAGCGCCGGCGGCGCGGAGAGCCCGATCGCGAGGGTGACCACAGCCGCCCACCGCGCCGCGCGGATCGCGTACCTGCTCATGAGTGCCTCCCTGGTGATGGTCACGGCCGCGCCTCCAGGACGAGGTTGAACGGGGTCTCGGTCGCGCGCCGGAACCGCGTGAAGCCGGCCTCGGTGACGACCGCGCGCAGCCGCGCCTCGCCGGCCTGGGCGCCGAGCGCCAGCCCGACCTCCTGCGCGCGCGAGGCCGGGGTACAGATCATCGTCGAGGCCGAGTAGAAGATCCGGCCGACCGGGTTGAGGTTGTCCTCGGTGCGATCGCCCGCCATCGGCTCGACGATCAGCCAGCTGCCGTCCGCGGCAAGCGAGCCGAGCACGTGCGCCGCGGCGCCGACGGGATCGCCCATGTCGTGCAGGGCGTCGAAGACGCACACCAGGTCGTAGCCCTCGCCCGGGAAGTCCTTGGCGCTGGCGACCTCGAAGCGCACGCGGTCGCCGACGCCCGCGCGCTCGGCCGCGCGCCGCGCCGCGGCGACCGACGCGGCGTGGTAGTCGAAGCCCACGAACTCCGAGCTCGGGTAGGCCTTGGCCATCACGATCGTCGAGGCGCCGTGCCCGCAGCCGATGTCGGCGACGCGGGCGCCGGCCAGCAGCTTCTCCTCGACACCATCGAGCGCGGGCAACCACGACGGCACGAGGTTCGCGACGTAGCCGGGCCGGAAGAACAGCTCGGTTCCACAGAACAGGTCGCCGTCGTGCTCGTGCCACCCGAGGCCTTCGCCCGTCCGGAAGCGCTCGGTGATCTTCGGCTCGTCGCGCACGCACGACGCGGCGATGTAGAACGCGCCGGGAAGGAACGTCGGGCTCTCGGGATCGGCGAGGCAGGCGGCCTGCTCCGGGGTCAGGAAGAAGCGCTCGCTGTCGGCCTCGTACTCGACGTAGCCGCTGGCGGCCTGCGCGCACAGCCACTCGCGCACGTAGCGCTCGTCGGTGCCCGTCCGCGCGGCAAGCTCGCCCGGCGTGACCGGCTCGCCGTCGCTCATCGCGGCGTAGAGACCGAGCTTGTCGCCGATCAGGACGGTCGTCTGGTGCAGCGCTGCGCCGAGGTCGCCGGCGAAGCGCCCCACGAATTCCTGCAGTCGCCCCTCGTCGAGGACGGTGTCGCTGATGGCCATGTGTCCCTCCCTGTGAGTCGGGGTGGACTGGTCGACCGAGCGATCCGCAGCGCGACCGTCAACGTGACCGTCAAGCCCTGCGCCAATGTCAGGCACCGCCGCGTCTGAGCTGTGTAGGCTCGCCCGATGCTGGTCGTCCGCCTGCTCGGCGGGCTCACGGTCACCGACGACACGGCACCCGTGGCGGCCCCCCGCGGCCGCTGCGCCGCTCTGCTGGCGTGGCTCGCCCTGCATCCCGGGATGCAGCCGCGCGGTCGCGTCGCCGCCCGGCTGTGGCCCGACGTCATGGACGAGAGCGCGCGGCGCAGCCTGCGCACCGCGCTGCTGGACCTGCGCGCCGAGCTCGGGCCGCTCGCGGCCGGCACGTGCTCGCGACGCGCGACGAGGTCGGGCTCGGACCCGACATCCGCGTCGACGTCCGCGATTTCGTCGACGCGGCCGCCGACGGACGCCTGGAGGAGGCGCTGGCGATCGGCGGCGCCGGCGAGCTCCTGCCCGAGCTCGACCACGAGTGGGTGTATCGAGGCCCGGGAGGAGCACGAGCTCCGCCTCGCCGAGGTCATCGAGCAGTTGGCGATCGAGGCCGAGGAGCGCGGTGATCCGGGCGGAGCCGTCGAGTACACGCGCCGGCTCGTCGCGCTCGACCCGCTGTCCGAGGAGCACGCACGCTCGCTCATGCGGCGCCTCGCCCTTGCCGAGGACCGTGCGGCAGCGCTCTCGGCCTTCGAGCAGCACCGGGAGCGCCTGCGCAGCGAGCTGCGCATGGTGCCATCGGCGGCCACGCGCGCGCTCGCCGACGAGATCCGCGACGGCGGCGACCGGCGGCGGCGCCGTGGCCGCGGCAGCCCGGAGGTCGGACGCCCGTCGCTTCCCGGCGCCGCTGGCCCTGGCGGCGGGTGCGGGCCCGCTCGTCGGCCGCGAGGACGAGCTCGCCGCCCTCGAGGCGGCGTGGGACGCCGTCGCGGACGGCCTCCCGCGCCTATGCCTGATCACCGGCGAGGCCGGGATCGGCAAGAGCCGCCTCATCGCCGAGCTGGCACAGCAGGTCGCGGCCGCCGGCGCACCGGTGCTCTACGGCGGCTGTCACGAGAGCCCGCGCCCTCCGTACGGGCCGTTCGTCGACGCGATCTCCCTCGACCTCCGCGGGCTCGACCAAGCCGCCGCCGGGCGCCGGCTCGGCACGAGCGCCGGCGAGCTCGCGCGCATCATCCCGGATCTCCGCGACCGCTTCGGCGCGGCGGCGCACGTCTCCGGCGAGAGCCCGGACGGCGAGCAGATGCGGCTGTTCGGCGCTGTGGTCGACTACCTCCAGCGCACGGCGCGGCCGCGCGCGCTCCTCGTGATCGAGGACATCCACTGGGCGGCGTCGGGCACGCTCGCGCTGCTGGCTCACGTCGTCCGGATCGGCTCCTGGCTCGATCCTGCTCGTGGTCAGCAGCCGGGACGTCCCCCCGGACATGACGAGCGCCCTGTCGACCTTCCTGGCAGACCTCGGCCGTCATCCTGCGGTGCACGCGGATCGCCCTGCGAGGGCTCACGGAGCCCGACGTCGAGGCGCTGCTGCGTGCCACCGCCGGCCACGCAGCGCTCGACGTCTCGCGCACGGCGCGCATCCTCCACGAGGCGACCGGCGGCAGCCCGCTGTTCCTGCGCGAGATCGTGCGCGAGCTGCCCGCCGACGGCGCTGATGCGCGCGGTTCCCGTGAACTCCACGGTGCGCGACCATGTCGCCGCGCGCTTCGCGCGGCTGCCGGAGGCCGACGGAGATGTCCTCGACGCGGCAGCCGTGCTCGGGGCGGAGTTCGGCGCGCGCACCTGCGCGGAGGTTCTGGACCGGCCGCTGCCGGAAGTGCTCGACGCGCTCGACCGCGCTGCCGGCCTCGGCATCGTGGTGAGCGGTCCCGGGCGCCGCCGGGCGCTTCGCCTTCACCCACGCCGTGCTCGGTGACGTCCGCTACGAGGCGATCCCGGCGGGCCGGCGCATGCGCCTGCACCACGCCGCCGGCACGGTCCTGCGCGCCGCGGCGCACCGGTGCCCGAGCTCGCCCGTCACTTCTACGCGTCGGCCGACCTCGGCGATCGCGAGGACGCCTTCACCTACGCCCGGCGCGCCGGCGAGCTCGCCCGCGAGCGCTTCGCGTACGCCGACGCCGCGGTCCACTTCGAGCAGGCGGCGCAGCTCGCCGCGGACCTGCCCGCCCGCGGTGAGCACGATCTCTGCGAGCTCGCCATCGAGCGCGGCGAGGCGCTGCATCGCGCCGGCGACCCGCGCTACCGCGACGTGCTGCTCGATGCGGCGGCCGCCGCCCGCCGGCTCGACGACCCGGACCTCCTGACGCGTGCGGCGCTCGCCCTCAGCGAGCAGGGCTGGACGATCTCCGGCGCCAGGCGCCGGACGAGATCATCCAGGTCGTGCACGAAGCGCTCGAGCGGCTGCCGGCCTCCGCCGCGGCCGGCCGCGCCCGGCTGATGGCGATGATCGCGGTCGCGAGCCATTTCACCCACGACCACGCGCGCGGCGGCGAGTTCGGCGCCGAGGCGCTGGCCACCGCACGCGCATCGGGCGACCCCCACGCGCTGGGCGAGATCCTGATCAGCGCGCACTGGGCCTGCTTCGACCCGCTCAACCTCGACCGCCGGCTCGCCTGGGCCCAGGAGGCGTGCGAGCTCGGCGAGCGCCTCAACAAGCCGCGTCCTCCTCGGCGCAGGCGAGCCGCATGCTGGGCCAGGACCGCCTGGAGATGGGCGACCTCGCCGGCGCGCGCGCCGCCTTCGATCGCGCCGATCGGATCGCCGCCGAGCTCGACGCGCCCTTCCTGCGCGTCTTCGCGTCGGTGAGCCAGGCCGGCCTGGCGGCCCTCGCGGGCGAGCTCGACGACGCCGAGCGGCTCGTCGCGGACGCCTCGGCGCTCGCGCAGCGGATCGGCATCGCCGCCCCCGGCGGACCGGCGCGCGCCGTGCTGATCGAGCGCGGGCTATGGGAACGCGCCGTCGCCGACCTGGACGCGCTGGCCGAGCCCGCGCGCGGGATGCCCGTGAACGACGCCGCGCTCGCCATGTTCCACGCGCGCCTCGGCAACGTCGATGAGGCGCGCAGCCAGCCTGCGGACACTTCACCGAGAGCGACTTCGCCAACCTGCCGCGCAACGTCCATTGGTCGGCCGGGATGGTCATGCTCGCCGACGCCGCCACCTGGCTGCGCGATGCTGATGCCGCGGCGCGCATCCGCGATCTCCTCGAGCCGGTGAGCGGCCGCACCGCCTGGCACGCGTTCACCGCCCTGTGGCCGATCGACGTCGCCCTCGCGCAGCTGTGCGTCGTGCTCGGCGACCACGCCCGCGCTCACGCCTACCTCGATGCCGCCGAGCGCATCTGCGAGCGCGAGAACCTCGTCGCCCACCGAGCGCGGGTCGCCCTGTACCGGGCGTGGGCGCTGCGCGACGCGGGGGAGGCAGTCGACGCGCGCCCCGCCCTGGCTGCCGCGGACGCGTCGCCGTGCGCCGGGCGTCGCGCGGGAGGCGCGCTTGATGGGACTCGCGGAGTAGCGGCCCGCAGAGGTGGTTTGACGCGTGCTGACGTTTGGCGCCGCGGACGTGTGGTCCAATGGGCCATATCGCCACGCGAGCCTCCGCGATCGCCTGCGAACAAGCGATTCACCGATTCGCTGGTGGTGCTCACGGCGCTTATAGGCACTCGATTCGCTAAGAACTTCGCCGACCGCCCCAGGAGAGTCTGAACGGGCAAGGCGCCGTGTCCCGAACCGTGTCCCGAACTCGGCAGAAACAACCCCCTCAAAACCCGATCAAACCCGACTCTAGTTCCCAGCAAATACGGGCAAAAGCCCTGCAAATAGCCAACTACGGAACCGAAGGTCAGAGGTTCGAATCCTCTCGGGCGCGTACACGAAGACCTCAGTAGTACTGAGGGCTTCGCGTTTCTGCGGTCGGATCGACCTTCGGTGCGAGACCGAAGGTCAGCCGATTTCGGGTGCAATCGGGCCCCTGTTTCCAGGGGTCGCGGTGTCGCGCCGACGTTCTGGCGCGTTTCTGGCGCGCCGCTGGGCCTGAAACGGCTGAGGAGGCGTCCGGTTTCCGCGGAAGGTGGCGGCACATTCACCGTCTCGAGAGCGGCTACAGACCGAGGTCCGCGAGCGTCGGCGGCGGGCCCACGATCTCGACGCCGTAGCGCCCGACCGCGCGCGCAAGCTCGTCCGGGTCCGGCGGGGGCTGCACCGCCGGCGGCACGCCACTGCCGTCGTCGGGCATCCCCGCCTCGACGAAGAACTCCTCGACGCCGCCCGGGCTGAACGTCACGAGCATCCGCGCGCGCTCGGAGGTGACGACGTACGCGTGCGGCGTGCCGCGCGGAGCGAAGACGAAGTCGCCGGCGTCAGCCTCGATGCGCTCGTCGCCGACGAGGACGGTCACCGAGCCGGAGACGACGTAGAACGTCTCGTCCTCGCCGTGATGGATGTGCAGCGGGGGCGCGGTGCCGCGCGGATCGTCGAACTCCAACTGGGAGAAACGCCCGGACGTCTGCTCGCTGCCGGCCTTGATGGCGACTCGACCGCCGAGCCACCAGACCTGCGCGAGGCCGATACCAGGCTTGTAGGCGTAGTGCGTGATCTGCGTCTCGGTGGTCATCGCGCTGCTCCTTGTGGTGGTGTGTTGCCTGACACCGCCACCGTCCCAGCGCTGCTCGCCGGTGTCTCCTAGAAGTCGCTTACGATCTCCTTATCGGAGCTGAGAAGGTCGCTACTCGGTTGCGTCGGGTCGAGCGTGGGCCGCGCGCATCGGCCCGCTCGTGACGATCTCGGAGAGCTCGAGCGGCCGCTCGACGCGCAGCTCGAGGCGCCCGCGCCCGACCCGCTCGAGGCCGACGCCGCAGCCCGCGACGCCGAGCCGCCGGCGCAGGACGAGCAGCCGCGCCTCGAGGTTGTCTGCGCCGGCGGGCAGGCCGAGGCGCTCGTCGAGGCGCAGCTCGCGGTTGGTGAACACCGTGCGGCCGTCGGCGGCGTGGTCGTTGAGCAGCCGCCAGAGGATCCGGCCAGGCACGCCGCGCACGACGTACTCGCCGCCGACGAACACGCTGTCGTCGGCCTGGTAGTACACGACGGGACAGGCGCCGGAAGCAGCAGGCTCGTGCGACGTCCGGAGCGGCGGCGGCGCCCGCCGCGTGCGGGCGCGACACAGCAACGGCCGTCTCAGGGCTGTCGTCCTCGAGCGCCGAGAGCGCCGCGCCGAGGTGGGCGCCCACGATCCGCAGCAGCCGCTCGTTGTGCGGCCCGAAGCAGCCGATCTGCTCGCTCTCGAGGTACAGCAGCCCGGTCAGCCGGCCGCGCACGACGAGCGGGACCGCCGACGCGCTCTGCGCGCGGCCGAGGCCGGGCAGCGGGATCTCCTTCTCGGCGAGCTCCTCGCCGCCGCGCTCGACGCTGTCGCGCACCGCGGCGCTCATCGTGCGGCTGCGGCCGAGGTTCGCGACCGACACGACGTGACGGCGCTCGGCCGCGATCCCGATCAGGCCGACGCCGACCGCCACCTCGGCTCCGGCGCCGGAGCGCGAATAGCCGTTGCTCGCGACGGCGAAGAGGCGGTCGCCGCGCTCGTCGGCGGCGAGCAGGATCGCGTGCGGGAAGTCGAAGAGGTCCTCGAGCGAACGCAGCGCCGCCGTGGCGGCGTCGGCGTAGCTGTCGGCGAGCGCGAGCCGCCGCGTCAGCTCGTCGAGCGGGCCGATGAGGTCGCGCTCGGGCCGCGCCGGGGCGGGGGCGGCGTCGTCGTGCACCGCCTCGCAGCGCACGACGTGGTAGATGTCGGCCCCGCGCAGGCGGAACACGTCGCCCATGCCGGTCTGCGACGCGATCGCCTCCAGCTCGGTCCGCATCGCTTCGAAGACGGGACCGTCGGTCTCGGTGTGGACGTGGCGCAGGTCGAGCAGATAGGCCTCGCAGGTTCCCGGGTCGACGACGAGGACCTGCGCGACGGGGTTGGCGTCGAGGTTCGCGCGGGTCTTGTTGAGGAACTGGCGCGAGAGCGCGACGCGCTCGGGGTCGACGTACTTGACGATCGACATGTAGGAGATGTTCGGCGTGCCGTCGGCCGCGCAGGTCGCGAGCGGCGACGGGATGACACCCGCCAGGCAGGCGCGGATCGATTCGAGCGCGACCGCACGCGGGCTCACAGCGGCGTGCCTGCGCCCGGACCGGGCGTCTGCTGGTAGAGCTCGCGCACCGCGACCGTCACGGCAACGACCTCGCCGCGGGTGAGGCGGCGGGCGAGCTCGCGCTCGATGCCGACCTGCTCGCCCTGGTCCAGGAAGTCCTCGATGTGCTCGTCGCGGCGCGCGAGGTCGCGCTCGTCGGGCTGCCGCAGGTCCGTCGCGACGCCCTTGGCCTGCACGGTGCGATAGGTCGTCGGGCTGCAGAACGTGACCGCGATCGCACCATTTGCGCGCAGGTTGTCGAGCGTGCGCGATCCCTCAGCGGCGACGACAGTGAGCGTCAGCGCAGCCCCGTCGTCAATGATCCTCGCGCCCCAGGCACGCGTGGTCTGCGGCCGCATGTCGGCGTCGCGCGTCGCCACGACGATCGCGATTCCGCTCTCGATCAGGCTCGCGAGCTCGGGTGCCGTCGTTGGCGCAAGCTCGCTCACGGAGTCGATTGTCGCGCAGCGAGTGGCCCGTTGCCAGTCGTTGCTCGCTCAGCGATGCGCTTCTTCAGATCGCGGGCGTTCTCGACCGGCGACGCCGCGATCTACGCTGCCGTGACTGCTTGCAAGTCGCACCCACCTAGGAAGGACGCCCACTTTGGACACGACCTGCCACATGTCCATTTCGCTCGATGGCTTCGTCGCCGGGCCAGAGCAGAGTCGCGAGCACCCGCTCGGCAAGCGCGGGAGGGAGCTCCACGCCTGGCACCTCGGCGACGCGCGCGCCAACGAGGCTGACGAGACGGCGGCCGGCTGGCTCATGCGCCCGCGCGGCGCCTACGTCATGGGCCGCAACATGTTCGGGCCGGTCCGCGGCGAGTGGGAGGAGGACTGGCGCGGCTGGTGGGGGTCCGAGCCGCCGTACCACGCGCCGGTGTTCGTGCTCACCCATCACGCCCGCGAGCCGATCGAGATGGAGGGCGGGACGACCTTCCACTTCGTCACCGGCGGCTTCGACGCCGCCTACGCACAGGCGCGTGAGACGGCCGGCGACGACGGCGTGGACATCGCGGGCGGCGCCGCAGCCGTGCGGCAAGCACTCGTCGCCGGGGTCATCGACGAGTTGACGCTCGACATCGCCCCCGTCCTGCTCGGGTCAGGCGAGCGGATCTTCGACGGCGTCGCATCCCTCGGGCTGGAGCCCGTCGAGGTGTTGCATTCGCCGCTGGCCACGCACATCCGCTACCGCCGCGCCGGGTGAGCGATGGCTGCGCTCCGCTGATGACGTGTTCGCGCTTCGGGACGGCGGCTCGAAGGCGTGGGGCGAGCTCATGACCTCGGGACGAGAATCTGCCCGTGAGCTCCGCTTGCGAACCGCTGTTCGCGCACCAGGTCCAGCTTCAGGGGCTCATCGAGATCCGCGAAGGGACTGTGGCCGGTGCCGATCGCGAGGGGCACCCATATGAGCTGGTACTCGTCGATGAGGCCGAGCCTGGTCATCGACTTGGCGAAGTTCGGCCCGCCGTGGACGAGGATCGTGCCGTCGTCGTCGCGAGCCTTCAGTTCGGTGATCGCGCCGCCGAGGTCGCCGCCGAAGACTTCGGCTGGGCCCCAATCCGCGCTCTCCGAGCTGTGGGAGAAGACCGCCTTGGGCTTCTCGTTCATGGATGTCGCTATCGGCCCCTCCGAGGCCAGCCAGTGCGGGCCCATGATCTCGTAGCTTCGCCGGCCCATCGCGTGGGTCCCGGCCTCGCCAAGAGCGCGAAGGTTCCACTCGCCGCTGTCGTCGCCGAAGAACTCGAACATCCAGTCGTGCGTCCCGTCGAGGCTCGTCGCGAAGCCGTCGAGGGACAGCACCATCTTGAGAACGACCTTTCTGTTTGCCATGTGAGTAGAGACGCTGGCGTGCCCCGGAAATCATCGGTCGAGCGAGCAGAGGACCGACCCGCCGGCGGCTCGCGCTTGCGCGTCAGAGGCGCCGACCGTCTCGGGGGCGCTTCACGATGAGCCCGCCCCAGCCGGGTTCTCTCGCTCCCAGCCGCCCATCGCCTGCCGCTGCGCGTCGTCGCCGCCGAGGACGGGGTGCAGCTCCATCGCCGGCGAGTAGCGGCTGGCCGGGGGCGTCCGGCCCAGCGCCTCGGCCATCGCCCGGACGTGGTGCGGCGCGCCGCCGCAGCAGATCCCGATGTAGTCCACGCCGATGTCGCGCGCGCGCCGGGCGAAGTCGGCCATCTCGTACCGCGTGAGCTGGAACGGCTCGAGCTCGATCGGGAAGGCGCGGCGGCCCGCCTCGGACTCGAGCGACTCGAAGGCGGGCGTGCGATGCGTCGTGCGGTACGGAACGGGCTGCGCCGCGACCGGCACGTCGACGGCGGCGCGGATGCGCTCCAGCAGCGGCAGCATCGTCTCCGGCCCGCGGGAGCAGTTCAGGCCGACCAGCGCAGCGCCCTTGTCGGCGAGGACGCGGCACGCCTCGACGTAGTCGTAGCCGTCGTAGGTCCTCTCCGGCTGGACGCTCGCGAACGTGACCATCGCGGGCAGGCCGAGCGCCTGGCAGGCCTCGAGGGCGATGACCGCCTCGCCGACGTAGTCGTTGGTCTCGGCGATCACGAAGTCGATGCCCTCCTCCACCGCCCAGCGCAGCTGCTGCTCGTACTGCTCGCGGACCAGGCCGCCGGAGCTGTGCGGCTCCTTCGGGTCGAACGACCACGTGTTGCAGAGGTTGCCGGCCACGAGCGCGTCTCCTTCCGCGGCGACCTCGTTGGCGATGCGCACGGCCTGGCGGTTCATCGCCTCGAGATCGCCCTCACGGCCGACGTCCCTGAGCTTCTCCCGGTGCGCGTAGTACGTCAGCGCCACCATGACCTCCGCGCCGGCGCGCAGGAACTCGCGGTGCAACTGCGCCAGCGCCTCGGGCGCGTCGAGGATGACCTCGGGGACGAACGGGCCGGCCTTGACGTAGCCGCGGCGCTCGAGCTCGAAGACGTAGCCCTCCGCGCCGACGACCACCCCTTCAGTGAGTCGTTGTCGCAGGGTCCTTGGCGACCGGGGCATCGGTGGCGATTGTCTCCTCGAAACGGGCGGGGGCGAAGCGGTCGATGTCGTACACGGTCCCGGCCTGAACGGCAAGCTCGGCGAGCACGCGCCCGACCCACGGGGCGAACTTGTAGCCGGTGCCGCGCCAGCCCACGCCCACGAAGGCGCTCGCCATCCCGGGGATGGCGCCGAGGACGAAGTCGTCGTCGGCCACGAGGTCGTAGTCGCACTGATCGACGTCCTCGACCTTCGAGGACGTCATGCCGTGCAGGGCCGGAAAGCAGCGGTCGGCGAACGCGTCGATGGAGTCGATGCTGGTCGTGCCGCGCGGGACGTCCGGCGGGTTGTAGTGGCCGACCTTCACGGCGTCGACGAGGCCCGGGACGATCGGATGGCAGTAGATGCCGGCGTCGAGGTAGGCGACGACGGGCATGGCGCCCGCCGTGAACCGGTGGCGTTCCTCCGGCGGCGGATCGAAGTACCTGGCCTCGCTCGGGCGGTCCTTCTCGATCGGCACGCGCAGCCCGCACCCCGACAGCAGCGCCAGGACGTCGTTGGTGCCGTGGCCGGCCGTCACCACGAGCGCTTGCGCGGTCAGCGTGCGGGCGCCTGCGGTGATCCTGAAGCCGTCCGCGCCGCGGGCGATCGCGGTCGGCTGCGCGCCCTCCACGACCCGCACGCCGCGTTCGCCGAGCACCCGCGTCAGCGTCTCCTTCACCGCCGCCAGGTCGACGACCCCGGCGCCGGCGTCGAGCTGGCCGACATCCGCGTCGAGGTCCGGGAAGCGCGACCGCATCGCCTCGGCGTCGAGGATCTCGGTCGGCATCCCGAGATCCTCGAGCACTCGGTGGCTCATCCGGGCGTACGTCGCGTCGACGTCGGGCGTGACGCGGGAGTTGGCGATGTTCAGGCAGCCGCAGCGCACCAGGACCCGCACCTTCTCCCGCGCCTCGAACGCGTCCCACAGGCGGATCGCCTCGCGGGCGAGCCGGACGTAGGTCGGGTCCAGGTAATCGTTGCGGTAGGAGCGCGTGCGGCCGTAGGAGGCAGTGGCCGGGTCCCCCACACGGCTTCGCTCGAGGACGCTGACGCGGCGACCGAGCTCGGAGGCGTAGTAGGCCGTGAAGAGCCCCATCACCCCGCCGCCCACGATGACGAGGTCGGTGTCGGTCACGCCGGCGCCACCGGCCGGAGATCGGCCGCGTCGAAGGCGGGGATCGGCACGGCGACGACGAGGGAACGCATCGCCGGCAAGTCTCGCAGGCGAGACCGGGGACGCGGTGAGACAGAGAGCCCGTCAGCCGGGCGCCGAAGCCCGCGAGCGAGCCGCTGAAGCGTCAGCGCCCGTCTTCGTCTTCGTCTTCGTCTTCGTCGCCGCTGTCGCCGTCCTCGCGCGCATCGTCGTCCGCCGCCTGCCCGACCACGCCGAACGCCTCGTCGAGCTGGACGTCGAGCTGACTGCCGTCCGCGCGGGTCACCTCGACCTCGTACGCGCTCTCCTCGTCGCCGACCTCCGTGCCTGTCACCCTGCCGCCGTCCGTGTGGTCCAGCGCGGCCGCCGTCGCGCGCTCGAGGGCCTTGCCGGTGATCGGCTTCTGCGACTCCTCGTCGTCGCCGCCCCCGGTCGCTCCGGCGATCGCCGCCCCACCGACCGCCAGCGCAGCGATCGCCGCGGCAGCGACGGTCGCGGCCTTGAGCTTGTCCCTCATCGTGCCTCGCCTCCGTCGCTCGCGTCGTCTTGGGTGACGAGGACCGTACCCACGAAATCTGAGAAGGACGTGAGGACGCGCGGGCCTTCTGATCGACGTCAGCGTCCGAGCCGGGCGCGCCGGCTGTCGCCGTAGACCTCCGGCGCCAGCCGGTACGCGCGCGCGTCGAGCTTCAGGGTCCTGGCGTTGGCCCTGGCCCGGGCGGCCGCGCCGAGGCGCCGGACGCCGGTCAGCGCCAGAGCCTCCTGGTCGACGGCTCCGCCTTCGAGGATCGCCTCGACGGCGATGGCGCCGAGCCCTGGCGCGTAGTGCTTGTGCACGCTGCCGCCGTCGGCCTCCAGCGGACTGAACTCGTTGATGACGAGCACATCGGCGAAGCAGTGGCGCAGGGGCAGGTGGCACAAGCGGGCGTCCGTGCGCACGTACTGCGCGGCGTTGAAGAAGTCGGCGTTGGGAGCGATCCCCTGCACGTGCGGGGGCGAGCCCGGCGCGTAGCTGCCTTGCATGTGGATGCCGGCCTGGGCGTCGTCGACTCCGGAGAGCCAGGTTGCCGGAGCCACCAGCGCGCCCGCGTCATCGCGCTCCTCGGGGTACTCGCCCAGGCTCCAGACGTTGTCGGCGTCGTCCTGGGCGTGGAAGTGGATCTCCTCCTCCACGAGCTCGCCGTCCGAGAAGTCCCGGTCCCAGACGACGCGCGTCCTGACGCCGTCGACGACCTTCGTGACGTCGGTCACGGTGAAGACGACCTGCGCTGAAACCAACCCGTCGCCGCGGTCGGCCTGCCCCTCGTAGATGTACTGGATGCCCGGCACCAGCGGAAACCACGTGTTGTCGATCGCGGTCGGGCGCGAGAACGCCTCCGGGTCCAGCGGAGGAGCCGTCAGCTCAGCCGAGGCCGGAGCGGCCCACGCGAGCGTGGCGATGAGCACGATGGCGATGACCGTGCAGCGAGGTCGATGCATGTCGCGTGCCCCCAGGCGGCTTGGCGCCGAGATCGTTCGTGCTGTCCCGAGAAAGCTCTACCAGAGTCTCACGCCGGAAAGTAGATTTTTGTGCGAGGCGCATACGCTGCCGCGAACATGAGCTTCGCCCCCGGCCCACCGCTGACCGACACCGCCGTGCGCCTCGTGCTGCTCGGCAGCGGAGAGCTCGGCCGTGAGGTGGCGATCGAGGCGCTGCGGCTCGGCTGCGAGGTGCTGGCGGTCGACCGATACGCGGGAGCCCCGGGAATGCAGGTCGCCCAGCGTCATGCCGTGATCGACATGACCGACGCCGATGTGCTGCGGGCGCTGCTCGAGGCCGAGCGTGCACGCCCGTGCGCGCAGCTGCTCGTCGTACCCGAGCTCGAGGCGATCGCGACGCCGGTGCTGCTCGAGCTCGAGGCGGACGGGCTGCACGTCGTGCCGACGGCCCGCGCCGCGCGATTGACGATGGACCGCGAGGGCATCCGCCGGCTCGTCGCCGAGGAGCTCGGCCTGAAGACGTGCGACTACCGCTTCTGCGACACCGAGGAGGAGGTGCGGGCGGCGGTCGAGGCGCTCGGGACCCCGTGCGTCATCAAGCCGGTCATGTCGTCCTCGGGCAAGGGCCAGTCGGTGATCCGGGGCATGGGCGACGTCGCCGGCGCGTGGACGTATGCCCAGGAGGCGGGGCGCGTGGGCGCCGGCCGCGTGATCGTCGAGGCGTTCGTCGACTTCGACTACGAGATCACGCTGCTGACGATCCGCCACGCCGCCGGCACGTCGTTCTGCGCGCCGATCGGCCATCTGCAGGAGGACGGCGACTACCGCGAGAGCTGGCAGCCGCACGCGATGTCGGACGCGGCGCTCGACGGCGCCCGCGCGCTGGCCCGGCAGGTGACCGAGGCGCTCGGGGGGACCGGGATCTTCGGCGTCGAGCTCTTCGTCTGCGGCGACGAGGTCCTCTTCAGCGAGGTCTCGCCGCGGCCGCACGACACCGGGATGACGACGATGGCGACGCAGGCGCTGAGCGAGTTCGCTCTCCACGTGCGCGCGATCCTCGGCCTGCCGGTGCCCGCCGGCGAGGTGCCGCTGCTGTCCCCGGGCGCGTCGGCCGTCTGCCTGGCGACCGCGCAGGGTGACGCGCCGGCGATCGCGGGGGTGGCCGAGGCGATGGCCGTCGATCCCAGCGTCGACGTTCGGGTGTTCGCCAAGCCGGAGGCGCGGCCCAACCGCCGCATGGCCGTCGCGCTCGCCTGCGGTGAGGACGCGGCCGCCGCGCGCGAGACCGCGCGCGCCGCGGCGGCCTGCCTGCGCGTCGATTGAGCCGGAGCCGACGCTGTCGGCGCCGAGCATCGCGAGCGCGCGGCGCTCACGTGCGCAACGATTGACGCGTGCACGCCGGTCCCGACGACGTCCGCCTCGAGCTGCTCGGTGGATTCCGTGTCGTCGTCGACGGCCGGGAGATCGCCGAGGAAGACTGGCCGTCTCGCCGGGCGCAGGAGCTCACCGCGCTGCTGGCGCTCGCCGACGGCCACCGGCTGCAGCGCGACCAGGCGATCGAGCAGCTCTGGCCGCACCTCGGCGCCCAGGCCGGCGCCGCCAACCTGCGCAAGGCCGCGCACCACGCGCGCCGCACGCTCGAGGATCCCGCGGCGATCGTCCTGCGCTCCGGGCGGGTCGAGCTGTTTCCGGGGCGCGGCGTGACGACCGACGTCGAGAGCTTCCTGCGCGGCGCCGAAGCCGCGCTGCGCGACGGCGGCGACGCCGCCGCCTGCGTGCAGCTCGCGGCGAGCTGCCGCGGTGAGCTGCTTCCCGGCGCCCCCTACGAGGCGTGGACCCAGCACCCGCGCCGCCAGGTGCACGCGCGGCTCACCGAGCTGCTGCGCCGCGGCGGCGACTGGGAGCAGCTCGTCGAGGTCGAGCCGACGGACGAGCCCGCGACCCGCGAGCTGATGCGTGCGGCGCTCGCCGCCGGCCGGCGCCATGTCGCGATCCGCTGGTACGAGCGCCTGCGGGTCGCCCTGGTCCGCGAGCTCGGCGCGCAGCCCGGCGCCGAGACGCGTGCGCTCTACGACGAGTGCACCGCGGGCGTGCGCCTGGGCGAGCTCGCCTTCGTCGGGCGGGAGTTGGAGCTCGCCGCCGCGGCCGGACACCTCGCCACCGCCGGAGGGGGCGGGACGGCGGGGCTGCTCGTGCGCGGCCCGACCGGCATCGGCAAGTCCGCGTTCTGCCGCGAGGTCCTGCACCGCGCCCACGACGCCGGATGGCGGGTGATCACCGTCACCGCGATGGCGTCCGGGCCCCCCTACGGCCCGATCGGCGCAGCCATGGAGCAGCTCCTCGTCCACGGCCGCGCATCGCTCGACGCGCTTCCGCAGCGCACCCGCTCGATCCTCGCCCGGCTGAGCCCGCTGGCCCCGGCGGCGCCGGCGCTGCAGGGCGCGCTGACCCGCCATCAGGTCGTCGCCGCGCTGCGCCGGGCGCTCGGCCTGGCCGACGTCGCCGAGCCGACCGTGCTCTGCGTCGAGGACGCGCACCTGCTCGACGAGGCGACCGCCGACGTCCTGCACCAGCTCGTCGCGGGCGGCGGCGGCGACCCGCTGCTCGTGATGCTCGCCCACCGCGCCGAGTGGATGCGCACGAGCCTTCCGCGCGGGATCGCGGAGCTCGCCCGCCACGACCGCACGCTGTCGCTCGAGCTCGGCCCGCTCGACGCGACCACGATCGGCGAGCTCGTCGCGCTCGCCGCCGCGCACCCGCGCCCGGGCCCGGAGAGCGATCGAGCGGATCGCGCACGCCGCCGAGGGCAGCCCGTTCTTCGCGCTCGAGCTCACCCGCGCGCTCGTGCAGGGGGCGGCCGACACGCTGCCGCAGACCGTGCGCCAGGCGATCACCGAGCGCCTGGTCGGCCTCGACCCGGCGGCGACGCAGGCGCTCACGGCGCTCGCCGTCGCCGAGGAGGAGCTCGACCTCGCGAGCGTGCTCGCGCTGACGGGCCTCGAGGAGCCGCAGGCGTTCGCGCTGCTCGACGCCGCGCTGGACAGGGGCGTCCTCGTCGTCGCCGGGACGCGCTACCGCTTCCGCCACGGGCTCGTCCGCCAGGCGCTCACCGACGACCTCGCCGTGCACCGCCGGCTGCAGCTGCACCGCAACGCCGCCCAGCGCCTCGCGACGGCCGGCGCCGCCGCCGAGCTCATCGCCCATCACTGGCTGAAGGGCGAGCGCCCCGACCAGGCGGCCGGGTGGCTGCTCGCGGCCACCCGCCGCGCGATCGCCGTCGGCGCCTTCGCCGATGCGCTCGCGCAGGTCGAGCGGCTGCTGCTCCAGCGCCCGGTCGACCACGACGGCCTCTGCCTGCGCGCCGAGATCCTCGACGCGCTCGGCGACAGCCGCGCCCCCGACGCGTACGCCGCCGCGGCCGTCGCGCTCGGCGACCCCGAGGCGCAGGAGCTGCGCGCCCGCCAGGCGCTCGCGCAGCTGAAGGCGAGCAACCCGCGCAGCGCCCTGCGTACGCTCGCGGGGATCACCCCGAAGACGACCGCCGGCCGGCTCGCCGAGGCGCTGACGCTGAGCGCCGCCGCGGCGATCGGGGTCTACGCCGACGCCGACACCGCCGCGACGAAGGCCGACGAGGCGCACCGGCTCGCGCTCGAGCTCGGAGACCCCGGCGCGATCCTCGACGCGACGTGGGCGCACGCGCTGGCGGCGCACGCCAAGGGCGAGCTGCCCGCCCGGCTGCGCGAGTACCTGCGCGCGACCCACGAGCTGCCCGAGCTGGCCACGCGCGTCTTCGACGGGCAGCTCTGCGTCACCGAGCGGATGCTCTACGGCGGGCTGCCCAGCGACGAGATCATCGCGTTCGCCGACAGCCTCGCGGCCGAGGCGCAGCGGATCGGCGCCGCCCGCGGCCATGCCTTCGCGCTCACCCTGCGCGGCGAGGCGACGATCCTCGCCGGCCGGCTCGACGAGGCGGACCGCGACTTCGCCGAGGGCGCGCGGCTGCACGGGCAGATCGGCGCGGTCGCGGGCGAGGCGCTGTCGCTGCTGGGCCGGGCGCAGGTCGCGATCCACCGCGGGCGCCCCGAGCATGCGACGCCGTTTCTCGCCGACGCGCTGCTCATGGCGCGCGAGTCCGAGGTGGGCCACCACACGCTGGACCGCATCTACGGCGCGATGGTCGAAGGCGCGGTCGACGCGGAGCGCGGCGTGCAGCTCGTGTGCGAGGCCGAGAGCGCGATCCAGGGGCCCGCCGAGACATGTCCGACGTGCCGCATCGCGTTCATCGTCCCGGCGACGATCGCCGCCGCCCGCGGCGGCGACCTCGAGCGCGCGCACCACTACCTCGGGCACTGCGAGACGGCGCTGCAGATCGTCGCGCTGCCACCGGCCTGGAGCGCGGCGGTCGCCGAGGCGCGGGGCTGGGTCGCGCGCGGCAACGGGCGCCGTGCGGACGCGCGCGCGCACTTCGACGGAGGCCGCCGAGGGCTTCGGCACCTGGGGCCAGCCGCTCGACGCGCAGCGCTGCGCCTCGCTGTCACGCGCGTAGGGAACGTCTCGGGAACGCGGGTCGGAGACGGTGGTGGCACGCCACGACCACCGAGGAGATGCCCATGCGTTCCATTCCCCGCCATGACGTGCCCGTAGCGATCGCCGACGGCGACGTCGAGGTCCGCGTCCTCGACCAGGACGGCATGATGGTCGGGTTCGTCCGGCTGCCGGCCGGCGCCGACCTGCGTCCCGCCACCAAGGGCCTGCCGGACGACCTCTGTCCCTGCCCGCACTGGGGCTACATGCTCAAGGGCCGCGTGCGGATGCACACCGTCGACGGCCACCAGGACTTCGCCGCCGGCGAGGCGTTCTACTGGGCCGCCGGCCACGCCCCCGAGGCGCTCGAGGACAGCGAGTACGTCGATTTCTCACCGACGCACGAGTTCCAGCGCGTCCTCGACCACCTCACGGGCGCGCCCGCGACGTAGTGGCCGAAAGCACCCTGACCCGATGAAGTCGCGGCCCATGGGTACAAGCCCGGGATGGGCCGCGAACACGCCGTCCACGCGATCCGCGCCGCCGCGCACGAGCTGACCGGCGCGTTCGCCGACTTCGACGCGCTGATCGAGCGCGTCGGGGACGCCGGCTGCGTGCTCATCGGCGAGTCGACCCATGGCACGGCCGAGTTCTACGCCGCGCGCGCGCACGTCACGAAGCGCCTGATCGAGGAGAAGGGCTTCGCGGCCGTCGCGGTCGAGGCCGACTGGCCCGACGCCTACCGGGCGGGACGCTGGGCGCGCGGCGGGTCGGACGATCCCGACGCCGCCGCCGCGCTCGGCGACTTCAGCCGCTTTCCGCGCTGGATGTGGCGCAACCACGAGGTCGTCGCGTTCGTGCACTGGTTGCGCGAGCACAACGGCGCGACCGGGGCAGGACGTCGGCTTCTACGGCCTGGACCTCTACTCGCTGCACGCCTCGATCGACAAGGTCGTGCACTACCTCGACCGCGTCGATCCCGCCGCGTCGGCGCGCGCCCGCGAGCGCTACGGCTGCTTCGATCACTACGGCGGCGACGCCGACGAATACGGGCGCGCGACCGCGTTCGGCGCCGGCCCGTCCTGCGAGCGCGAGGTCGTCGAGCAGCTCGTCGAGCTGCAGCGGCGCGCCTCCGAGCGGCCCGGGCGGGCGGGCGGTGAGCCGCGGGCCGACGCGCACTTCTTCGCCGAGCAGAACGCGCGCCTCGTCCGCAACGCCGAGCGCTACCACCGGGCGATGTTCCGCGCCGGGCCCGAGGCGTGGAACCTGCGCGACCGGCACATGGCCGAGACGCTCGACGCGCTGCGCGGGCACCTCGCCGGGCAGGGCAGGCCCGGCAAGGTCGTCGTCTGGGCGCACAACTCGCACGTCGGCGACGCGCGGGCGACCGAGCTCGCCGAGCTGGCGCAGCTGAACGCTCGGCCAGCTCGTGCGCGAGGCCTACGGCGCCGACGCGGTGCTCGTCGGCCAGAGCACCTTCACGGGCAGCGTCACCGCCGCCTCGACGTGGGGCGGCCCGGCGCGGACGCGCCAGGTCGCTGCGGCCCGCGAGGACTCGACGGAGGCGCTCCTGCACGAGAGCGGGCCGCCGAACCTCATGCTCGTGATCGGCGCGGACGCGCAGGCCGACGCGGCGCTGCAGTCGACGCGCCTGCAGCGCGCGATCGGCGTCATCTACCGGTCGCAGACCGAGCGCGTCAGCCACTACGTATTCGCCGACGTCACGCGCCAGTTCGACGTGCTCATCCACCTCGACACGACATCCGCGCTCGAGCCGTTTGAGCCGGATCGCGACCGGGTCGGCGCACAGCGCAGCTTCGTCTAGGCCGTGCGCCGGCGCAGCGTCGTCGCGCCGAGCGCGAGGGCGAGCACGATGCAGCCCGTGACCACGCCCACGTCGAGCCACAGCCGCGCGCCGATGTCGTCGCCGGCGACCTTCGCCAGCCCGTCGTAGGCGTACGTGAACGGCATGACGTCCGCGGCGCGCTGCAGCAGCTCGGGCATCTGCTCGCGCGGGACGAACAGCCCCGCGAGCAGCAGCTGGGGCAGGACGAACGCCGGCATGAACTGCACGGCCTGGAACTCGGTCGCGGCGAACGAGCTGAGAAACAGGCCGAGCGCCATCCCCAGCAGCGCGTTGCCGATCGCCAGCGCGACGACCGCCCAGGCCGGCCCGGCGGTGTCGATGTCCAGTAGCCAGAACCCGACGAGCGCGGTGATCGTGCCCTGCAGCGCGGCGAGCAGGCCGAAGGCGATCGCGTAGCCGGCGAGCAGGTCGAGCTTGCCCAGCGGCATCGACATCAGCCGCTCGAGCGTGCCGCTCGTGCGCTCGCGCAGCATCGCGATCGACGCGATGAGGAACATGATCACGAGCGGAAAGAGCCCGATCAGCGGCGCTGCGATCCGCTGGAAGTTGCCCGGCGGTTGATCGAGCACGTAGCGCAGGAGCGTCAGCAGGGCGGGCGGGACGACGAGGATCAGCGCCAGCGTGCGGTGGTCGCGGCGCAGCTGGGCGCCGACGCGGCGGGCGGTGGCCCACGCGATCCGCACGCTCATCCGGCGGCCCTCGCCAGCGCGATGAACGCCTGCTCGACGTCGGGCGCGCCGGTCTGCTCGAGCAACCGCTGCGGCGTGGCGGCGGCGACGATGCGCCCGGCACGCAGGAGCACGAGCTCGTCGCATCGCTGCGCCTCGTCCATCACGTGGGTGGACACGAGCAGCGTCTTGCCGGCCGCCGCGAGGCCATGGAACGTCTGCCAGAGATCCTCGCGCAGCACCGGATCGAGGCCGACGGTCGGCTCGTCGAGCACGAGCAGCTCCGGATCGCCGAGCAGCGCGACGGCGAGCGACACCCGCGAGCGCTCGCCGCCGGAGAGCGTGCCCGCGACCTGCCGCACCTGATCGCCGAGCGAGACGAGCTCGACGACCTCCGCGATGCGCGCCGCCGGAGCGCCCACGACGCGCGCGAAGTACGCGAGGTTCTCGTGGACGGTGAGATCGCCGTAGATCGAGGGCGCCTGCGTGACGTACGCCACGCGACGGCGCAGGGAAGGCGTGCCGGCCGGCTGCCCGAGCACGGTGACGGTGCCACCGGCGATGACCTGGACGCCGACGATGGCGCGGATGAGCGTCGACTTGCCCGAGCCGCTGGGCCCGAGCAGGCCGCTGACGAGGCCGCGCCCGACGTCGAGCGTCAGAGCGGGCAGCACGAGCCTGCGCCCGCGCCGGACGTCGAGGTCGCGGATGCTGATCGCGGCATCGGCGCCGGCCGGCGGCGCTGAGCTAGAGTTCAATTCAGCGAGCGATGAATTCATTACGTGAAGAAATAGCAGACGGTGGCCGATCGCGTCAAGGTCTGGGACCGCGTGGCGCGGCGTAGCGGGCGCCGCCCGGGCGACAGCGGGACGCGCGCGGCGATCCGCGCCGCCGCGAGCGAGCAGTTCTCCGAGCGCGGCTACGACCGCCCGTCGATGCGCTCGATCGCCCAGCAGGCCGGCGTCGACCCCGCGCTCGTCAGCCACTTCTTCGGGTCCAAGCACGCGCTGTTCGTCGACGTCGTCGAGCTGCCGTTCGACCCCGAGCAGGTGGTCCCGATGCTCTTCGGCGGCGGCGACCGCGCGGACGTCGGCGAGCGCCTCGCCGGCTTCCTCCTCGGCGTGCTCGAGACGCCCGACGGCCGCCGGCGTGTCACCGGCCTCGTGCGCGCGGCCGCCTCCGAACCGGAGGCCGCCGCGATGGTGCGCGACCTGCTGACGCGCGAGATCTTCGCGCGCGTCGTCGAGGAGCTGCGCGTCGAGGACGCGCAACTGCGGGCGAACCTCGTCGCGTCCCAGGTCGTCGGCCTCGTGATGGCGCGCTACATCATCGGTTTGGAGCCGCTCGCCTCGATGCCCGCCGAGGAGGTGGTGGCGATGATCGCGCCGACGCTGCAGCGCTACCTCACCGAGCCGCTGGGGCCGCCCGGCGACGCCCGGACCTGAACCCGCGGCCGGGCCGTGTGTGGCGAATCTGTATCGCTCGGCGTGCACGATTCGCCGCACTGCGATTCGCGGCATCGCTCGCCCCTCGCGGGGGTGGCGAATCTGTATCGCGCGGCGTGCGCGATTCGCCGCACCCCCGCCGATGCGGAGCGTTGTCGCGATAGCGACGCGGAGTTGTTGCGATCGCGTCTGGTTTCGTGACGCCAGCAGCGGGAGGCTTCTCGGATGGACGAGAGCCGAGATGCGGGACGGTCGGCGGGACGAATGAGTGTCGTTCCGCGTGCGCCATTCGCCACGCCCCCCGATCTGCGCGCCGCCCTCAGAGCCGCGCGCCAGCACGGCTGCATCCGGTCCGACCAGCTCGCTGAGTGTGGGCTGGATCGCTCCGCCGTCGCTCGGCGCGTGCGCAAGGGATGGCTGCACCGTGTGCATGTCGGCGTCTACGCGGTGGGCTACCCCGTCGTCACGCTGCACGCCCGCTTCATGGCCGCCGTCCTCGCCGGCGGCGCGGGCGCGTGTCTCTCCCACTGGGCTTCATGTGCGCTGGCCGGCCTCGTGCGCTGGAACGGGGGTTTGATCGACGTCACGGTCGGCGGAGACGGACATCGCTGTCGCCGCGGCCTGCGCTTTCACCGCTCGCGCTCGATCGCACCACGCGACATCACCGATCGGCACGGCATCCCCACGACGACCGCCGCCCGCGCGCTGCTCGAGATCGCTCCGCAGCTGTCCGACGAGCGACTGAAGCGGGCGGTGCGTCAGTCGCAGGCCGAGAAGCTGGCGAGCGTCGAAGAGCTCGAGGAAGTTCTGCGACGCGCGAACGGTCACCGCGGCGCGGGGCGCGTCAGGGCGATCATCGCCGGCGGGCCCGCCCCGACCGCCAGTGGCCACGAGGATGTTGTCCTCGACGCCATCCTTGAGGCGGGTTTCGCGCATCCCATCGTCAACGCGCCGCGCGTCGTAGGCGACACGACCTACTACCCGGACCTGCGCTGGCCGAGCCAGCGCCTGATCCTCGAGATCGACAGCAGCCCCTGGCACGACGGGCCGATCTCACGCGAGCTCGACGACGCCCGGCAGTCTGCGCTGGAGGCGGCAGGCGAGCGCGTGCTGCGTACGACGCGCGAGCGGGCGCTGCGCGACCCGGATGCACTCGTCGCGCGTCTTGAAGCCGCCGGCGCGCCGCGCGTCAGTCCAACCGCTCGGGCAGCCCGCAGTGCGTGAAGATCGATCCGACCTTCGCCGTGTCGACCGCCTCGTCGGGAAAGCGCGCGAGCTCCTCGGGCGTGAGCGCCTCTCCGGACCGCGCGATGAACGACGTCACCTGCTGGATCGGCGACCCTCCGTCAGCCCCGAGCGTCAGCACGTCGAGCGCGAACGGCCGGTAGCAGCCCTCGTCCTCGCGCCAGGTGTAGGCGCCGATGGCCGGCTGGCCGTTGGCGGTGGCGGGCACGTGCTTCCAGCGCCACGCGCCCGACAGCGGCCCCATCACGAGGAAGAGCCGGAGTGCGTCGTGGCCGTGGTACCAGGTCGCCATGGGCGGCATCGACCACGCGGCGTCCTCGGCGAGCATGGCGACCACGGCCTCCACGTCGCCGCGCGCCATCGCGTCCATGTAGTTCTCGACGACCTCGCGCAGCCGCTCGTCGCCGAGCGCCCGCAGCGTCTCCTGCTGGCTCTGCTCGGGCAGCCGCTCGTCGATCGTCTTTCGCGCGCGCTGCAGCGCGCTGTTGATCGAGGCGACGGTGGTCTCGAGCACCTCGGCGCTCTCCTGCGCCGAGAAGCCGAGCACCTCGCGGAGGATCAGCACGGCACGCTGCCGCGCGGGCAGGTGCTGCAGCGCCGCGATGAAGGCGAGCTCGACGCTCTCGCGCGCCTCGTAGCGCGCCTCCGGTGCCGCACGGCCGTCGCTGAGGCCGAAGGCGTCGTCCGAGCACGGCTCGACCCAGACGGACTCGATCAGCGGCCGGCCGGGCGACTCGCCCAGCTCGGCGGCCGCCACGTGGTCGATCGGCAGGGCCCGCCTGCCGCGCCGCGCGATCGCGTCCAGGCACGTGTTCGTCGCGATCTTGTACAGCCACGCGCGCAGCGAGCTGCGCCCGTCGAAGCGCGGCAGCCCCCGCCACGCCCGCAGCAGCGCGTCCTGGACCGCGTCCTCCGCGTCGTGCACCGAGCCGAGCATGCGGTAGGCGTGGGCATGCAGCTCCCGGCTGTGCGGCTCCACGAGGCGGCGGTAGGCGGTCTCGTCGCCGCCGCGCGCCGCTGTCAGCAGGAGCCCCGCGGCGCCGGGCGCCGCGGGGTGCGGATCGTTCAGATCGCCTCGGAGCATGCCGGCTCCGATGTCGCGCGCGCGGCGGGCGCCTCGGCGGCCGCCACGCGATCGGACTTCAGGACGAAGACCGCGATGAGCGTCGCGACGACCATCAGCAGCGCGGCGATCGCGAACGCCAGGTGGTAGCCGCCCGTCAGCGCCGTCGCGAGCGAGTCGCCGCCGGCGGTCAGGTCGGCCGTCCGGGTCGTCGCGAGCGTCGCCAGGACGGCGAGGCCGAGGGCGCCGCCGACCTGCGCGGTCGTGTTGACCAGCCCCGAGGCGAGACCGGCGTCCTGCGGCTCGACGTCGGACATCGCGACCGCCATGAGCGCCGGGAAGCCGAGGCCGGCGCCGATGCCGAAGAACACCATCGTCGGAAGCACGTGCGTGATGTAGCTCCCGTCGACGGGCGCCTGCGTCCACAGCGCGAGGCCGGCCGCGATCAGCATGAACGCGGGGACCATCACGGTGCGCGGGCCGTAGCGCATGACGAGCTTGTGGGAGTAGCCGAGCGACAGGACGCCCATGATGATCGTGCCGGGCAGGAACGCCAAGCCGATCTGCAGCGCGTCGTAGCCGAGCACGCGCTGCATGTACAGCGACCCGAGGAAGAACATCGAGAACATGCCGGCAACCGACACGACCTGGATGAGGTTCGCGCCCGAGACGTTGCGCGAGCGGAAGATCCGCAGCGGGATGAGCGGGTTGGCGGCCGTCGCCTCGCGGACGAGGAACGACACGATCAGCGCCAGCGAGACGCCGACGAGCGCGAGCGTGCGGCCGGCCCCCCAGCCGAGCTCGGCGGCCGGGTCGACGATCGTGTAGACGAGCAGCATCAGCGCGCCTGTGATGAGCGTGGCGCCGAGCACGTCCGTGCCCTTGCCGAGGCCGACGCCCTTGTCCTTCTCGAGCAGGCGCATCGCCAGCACGGCGGTGACGATCCCGATCGGGATGTTCACGAAGAAGATCCAGTGCCAGTTGATCGACTGCGTCAGCACGCCGCCGAGGAGCAGGCCGATCGAGCCGCCCGCGGAAGCGACGAAGCCGTAGACGCCGATCGCCTTGGCCTGCTCGCGCGGCTCGGGGAACATCGTGACGATCATCCCGAGGATCACCGCCGACGTCAGCGCGCCGCCGACGCCCTGCACGAAGCGCGCGGCCACGAGCATCTCCTGGCTCTGCGCCAGGCCGCAGGCGATCGAGGCGAGCGTGAAGATCGCCAGTCCGCCGAGGAACACGCCGCGCCGCGAGATGAGGTCGCCGAGCCGCCCGGCCAGCAGCAGCAGCCCGCCGAAGGCGATCAGATAAGCGTTCACGACCCATGCGAGGCTGGACTGCGAGAACCCGAGGTCCTCCTGGATCGACGGCAGCGCGACGTTCACGACCGTGACGTCGAGCACGATCATCAGCATCCCGACGCAGAGCACGATGAGCGCGACCCAGCGGGAGCGGTCGTCGGGGGCCTGCGTCGTGTTCGGTGTGGTGGCGGCGGTGGTGCTCACGGTTCTCATCTCCTCACAGTCGGGTTGCAGATGAGACTGCGCTCCGGCCGGAAACTCATCGCCGCGGCAATGTAGGCCACGCAGCGGCGTGCCCGCCGATGGGTTCGAACCGCCGGACGCGGACGCGGCCGCGCCCGCCGTTCGCGAGCGGAATGCCCGTCGCGCGGGGCTACGGCGCGAGCACGACGCGGTTGCGGCCCGCGCCCTTGGCGTCGTAGAGCGCTCGGTCGGCCCGCTCGACGAGGCGGGCGGTGGTCTGCCCGCGCTCCCACCGCGCGAGGCCGATCGAGACGGTCTGCCGACCGACCGTCGCCTCGCGCAGGCGCTCGGCGATCTCCATCGCGACGTCGTCCGCACAGCCGGCCAGCAGCACGGCGAACTCCTCGCCGCCGTAGCGCGCCAGCACGTCGTTGGCGCGGATCGCCGATCGCCACGCGGTGGCGGCGCGACGCAGCAGCGCGTCGCCGGCGGGATGGCCGTAGCGGTCGTTGTAGTCCTTGAAGTGGTCGAGGTCGATGAGCGCGACGAACAGCGGCTGGGTTCCCTTGCGCAGCGCGCCGGACAGCAGCTGGTCCCATGCGCGGCGGTTGAGCACGCCGGTCAGCGCGTCGCGCTCGCACAGCTCGCGCAGGCCGGACTCGGTGATGCGCCGCCGCTCGACCTCCTGGGCCAGGCGCGCGCGCTCGAACGCCGCGGCGGCGCTGCCGGCGAGCGCCCGCGCGGCGGCGACCTCCTCCTCGCTCGCGCGGTGGCGCCGCGCCCAGTACATCCCGATCGCGCCGAACGGCTCGCGGCTGCCGATCGGGACGATCAGCAGGCTCTTGACGAACGTCGGCCGGTAGGCGGACTGCGGAATCCGCGGGTCGTCGTAGACGTCCTCGACGACCGCCGGCTCGTCGTGCAGCATCGCCCAGCCCGAGATGCAGCTCTCCAGCGCGAAGCGGCGGCCCTTCCACAGCGGCCCGATCGCGTCCTCGTCGACGTAGCGGCACTCGTCGCCCTCGCGCAGGATCAGCGTCGCGCCGTCGGCGCCGGTCAGCCGCCGCGCGGCGCAGTGCACGAGCCGCTGGACGTCGGCGACCGTCACGGCATCTGCGAACTCCTCGATCGCCGCGGCGAGCGTGGTCAGCGTCTCGGCGCCGGGGGTGGCGGCGCGCGCGCCTCGGGTGGCGGGCATCTGACCGTGAGGGTGCCCGGCGGTGCGCCGGGCTACGCGTGCGGGCGCGCCGCCACCTTCGCCGCGGACGGCTCGCGGCGGCCGGGCGGGGGCGAGCGGCGCCACCGACATGCGGCCAGACCGGCGTCCGCCGGCGAGATGTCGGGCATCATTCGCACCATGCGCCGCCGCCTCGCCGCCCTCCTCGCGTTCACGGTCTGCGCTGCGGGGCTCGCGACGCTCGTGCCGGCGGCCGGCGGCGCCGGCGACGTGGGCGACTCCGTACGTGAGAAGGCGCTCGCCTGGGCGGTCGCGCACGTCGGGATGCGCGAGAACGGCACGACGAACTGCTCGCCGGCGATCAACCGCTGGGAGCGCGACATGGGGTTGCGGCTGCCGCCCTGCCGCGTGTGGTGCGGGGCCTTCGTGCACCAGGCCTACCTGCGGGCGGGCGTGCGGCTCTCCAGGCGCCTGATCGACCCGCACCGCTCCCTCGCCGACGCGGTCGCCGGCCGGCGTCATCTGCGCAAGATCGCGATCGCCGACATCCGCCCCGGCGACATCGTCTTCTACAAGTTCCGCAACGGGGTGCGCGCCTCGCACCTCGCGATCGCCCGGGCGCGCCCGCAGGACGGCATGCTCGACACGGTCGAGGGCAACGTCGACAACGCCTCGACGCTGGAGTCGCGCGGCACGCAGTACATCGTGCTGGCCGCCCGCGTCACGCGGTAACCCGCCGCTTTCCCTGTGGCCGGCTGGCGGATCAGCCCCAGTCGAAGCGCACGCGGGTGTCGGGGCCCTGGTGCTCCTCGGCCAGCGCCGTGATCGCATCGACGACGCGGCGCAGCTCGTCGATCGCGGGCGCCGCGTACACCCCCATCCGCGGCGCCTCGCGCTCGAACGCGGCGGCGAGCTCGCGGTAGTAGACGCGCGTCGCCAGTCCCCTGCCCTGGCCGAAGCGCGCCCACAGCGCGTCGCCGTGGGTGCGGTAGTCGATGAGGATCGAGCGGGCGTTGTGCAGCTTGTCGGCGAGCGACACGCGCAGCGCCGCCGGCGACTTGTGCGCGAACGCCGCGATGTACGCCCGCTTTCGCTCATACCAGGGCGCCTTCTCCTCCTCGCCCGTCACCGAGTCGCTGTTGGCGAGCACGATGCCGGCGACGTCCGCCCCGAAGTGCTGCTCGATGTAGGCCAGCGCGTCGGGGCCGCCACCGTCCTCGACGACGTCGTGCAGCAGCCCGCCGATCGCCTCGTCCTCGTCGCCGTGCATCTCGAGCACGAGCGACGCGACCGCGAGCAGGTGCGCGGCGTAGGGGATCGGCGTCCCCTTGCGCAGCTGCTGGGCGTGGTGTGCGGTCGCGTAGTGCAGCGCTTCGTCGAAGCGCTTCGTCAGCAGCGGGGTGTCGGTGAAGAACTCGGGCACCACCCATCAGGATTGCGCCTGCGGCCGATCGCCGCCAGCGCCGGCCCCGGGCGGCCTGGACATTTCGCCTACCAGCTCGCCCGCACTCAACCAATCGCCCATTCGGCCGATAGGGAGGTCATGAATCTTCTGGGCGGCCGGATGGCCGCGCCCGCAGCCGAGGTCGACCGCGACCTCGAACAGGCGCTGCTCGGACTCGCGGACGGCAGCTACGTGCTCAGCACGCCGGACGGCGCGGTCGCAGAGAGCGGCGTCGGCGTCGTCGGCCTGCTCGGCACGCCCGCCGACGCGCTCGTGGGCCGGCCGATCGCGGAGGTCCTCGTCGCCGGAGCCGACCCGCAGGCGGTCGGCGACTTCGAGCAGATGCTGCGCGCGCCGCACGTCGACCCGGCCTCGCGGCCCACCTTCCGCGCGCGCTGCGCCAACGGCGCGACGCGGACGCTGCAGTTCGTCGTCGTCAGCGTGCCGCTCGCCCTGGGCTGGGAGTTCACCTCGCTGTTGACCGAGCTGCGCAGCCGCGACGCCGGCACATGGCACCCCGAGGAGCTGCGCCTGCGCCATGACCGTGCCTTGGAGGCGGTCGAAGGCGTCGTCGTGCGTGGCACCCAGCCCGATCCGGACGCGCGCCTCGCCGGCATCCTCATCGTCGTCCGCGACGTCGACGCGCCGCCGCTCACGCGCGAGGACGTCGATCGGCGCATGGCCGACCAGCGCGTCGCCGCACGGGCGGCCGCGGCCGACGAGGCGCGCCGGCGCGACGAGGCCGCCGGGCGCCTCTCGCCCGATGGCGAGGACGAGGCCGCACATCAGGCTCCCGGGCTCGAGGACCTCGTCGAGCGCGCGCGGATCCTGCGCGAGCGCGTCGAGGACGCCGAGCGCGACGCCGCGGCGGCGACGGCCCAGCGCGACGAGGCGCTCGCGCGGCTGACCGAGGCGCAGGCCGAGCGCGACGCCGCGCAGGCCCACGCCGCCGGCCTGCTCGACGCCGAAGCTCGCGTGCAGCAGCTCGCCGGCGAGCGCGACGAGGCACGGGCGCGCCTGGAGGCCCGCGGCCACGAGCTGCTCGCCGCCCACGCCGAGGTCGAGGCGGCGCGTGTCGAGGCCGCCACCACCCAGGCCGAGCTGCAGGCTGCTCGGGCGGCGGCAGACGTGGCGGGCGCCGACGTCGAGTCCGCTCGCGCGGAGGCGCAGTCCGCCCGCGCCGAGGCGCAGGCCGCCCGCGCCGAGGCTCACGCCGCACAGGCCGAAGCACAGGCTGCGAGCGCCGCCGCCGAGGCAGCGCAGGCCGAGGCCCGCTCGGCGCAGGCCGACGCCGAGGCCGCCCGCCACGAGCTCGAGGCGCTGCGTGCGCAGGCCGTGTCCGTCGGCGGCAGCGCGCAGTCCGCGCAGGCCGAGGCGGAGGCCGCTCTCGCCGAGGCCGCCACCGCTCGCGCCGAGGCCGACCGCGCGCATGCCGAGGCCGAGTCAGCACGCGCCGAGGCGCACGCGGCCCGCGGCGTCGCCGAGACGTCCCGCGCCGAGACCGCCGCTGCCCGCGAGGAGGCGACATCCGCGCACGCCGACGCCGAGCGCCTGCGTGCGGAGCTGCTGGCGATGCGCGAGGCCGCCCACGACGAGCGCGCCGCCCACAGCGAGAACGCCGGCGCCGAGCTGGCCGCCCTGCGCGCGGAGGCGGACGCCGCGCACGGCGACGCGGAGGCGCTGCGCGCCGAGCTGCACGGCGCCCGCACCGAGCTGAACACCGTCCGTGGGGAGACCGCGCTCGCGCGCGGCGAGGCCTCCGCGGTCCGCGCCCAACTGGAGAGCACGCACGAGGAACTGCACGGATCGCGCGCCGAGCTCGACGCCCTCGGCGCGGAGATCGAGTCTCTCCGGACTGAGCTCGAGGCGAGGAGCGCCGCGCTCGAGGCGAAGGACGCCGACCTCGAGCGCGCGCACGCCGAGCTGGAGGCGACCCGCGCCGCCGCGGAGGACGTCCGCGCGGAGCGCGAGCAGGCGCGCGTGCGCGCCCAGCAGCTCACGAACGAGGCCGAGCAGGCGCGCGCCGCCGCCGAGGCGATCCGCGCCGAGTTCGCCTTCGACCCGATCGGCGGCAACGGCGCGCAGCAGCAGGGCGCACCCGCTCGACGGACGCCGTGGTCGGTGCCGGCCCCGACCGGGCCCGCGGCAGCGGACACGGTCCCGCGCACCGACGCGACGCGGCCGGAGCTGCCCGCGGTCGGCCCGGGCGAGGCCGCCGCCCTCATCGCGCTGGACGGCTCCTTCAAGCGCCTCGACGAGTCGTTCTGCTCACTGCTGGGCTGCCGCGAGGAGGACCTGCGCGCGGCGCGCTGGCCGTCGATCATCGACCGCGAGAACCTCGCGGCCCACCAGGAGATCGCGCGGGCCCTGAAGTCCGGCGAGATCCAGAGCGCCGAGGTCGAGACGGTCTACATGCACGCCCAGGGGCTGCTCGTCCCGATCGCCGGCACGATCTCCATGCACCGCCCGGCGCCGTCCGGCGAGCCGCACTTCCTCTTCCGGGCGGAGGTCAGCCGCACCGCCGGTGCGCGCTGACCCGCCCGTTCGTCCTACGAGCCGGCGCCGGCCCCGATCGGGCAGGTGACGCCCGTGCCGCCCAGCCCGCAGTAGCCGTTGGGGTTCTTGGCGAGGTACTGCTGGTGGTAGTCCTCGGCGTAGTAGAAGTCCGAGGCCGGCCGCAGCTCCGTCGTGATCTCGCCGCGGCCGGCGGCGCTCAGCGCCTCCTGGTAGCGATCGCGCGACGCCGCGGCGGCCGCGGCCTGCGCGTCGGTCGTCGTGTAGATCCCGGAGCGGTACTGCGTGCCGAGGTCGTTGCCCTGGCGCATTCCCTGCGTCGGGTCGTGCGACTCCCAGAAGCGGGCGAGCAGATCCTCGAAGGAGACCTCGGCGGGACGGTAGACGACGAGCACGACCTCGTTGTGGCCGGTCTTCGCGCTGCAGACCTCCTCGTAGGTCGGGTTCGGCGTGAAACCCGCGGCGTAGCCGACGGCCGTCGTGTAGACGCCCGGCGTCTGCCAGAAGATGCGCTCGGCGCCCCAGAAGCAGCCCAGGCCGAAGATGACCTGCTCGGTGTCGGCCGGGAACGGGCCCTGCAGCGGCGCGTCGAGGACGTAGTGGCGCTCGGGCACGGGCATCGGCATGTCGCGGCCGGGGAGGGCTCCGTCGGCGGTCGGCAACTCGGTCTTGTGCTTGGAGAGGAAGTTGAGCATGCGGATGGCCTCGAATCGTCGCGTGGTCCTGCAGTCCACGGTAGCGGCCCGTCGTTACGCGGCCGGGAGGTTGGCGCGGCGCGCACGCGCCGGCCGGGAGCGTCGTGAGCCGCCAGATCAACGTCTACCCTGCGCCGATGGCCACGACGGTGGAGGCAGAGCCCGGGACGGACCTCGGGATCCGCACGCTGATCGCCGGCGACGGGGTGCGCGGCGTCGGAGCGCTCTTCGTCTTCGCGACGCACGTCTGCCTGCTCGCCGACCCGGTCGCCAACAACAACCTGCTCAGCTACGGCTGGGCGGCGCCGATCCTCGGCCACATCGACCTCGCGCTGTCGGCCTTCTTCGTCCTGTCGGGCTATCTCATCGCGCGCCCGTTCACGCGCGCCTACGTGACCGGCGGCAAGCGGCCGAAGATCCGCTCCTACGTGCGCAACCGCGTGCTGCGCGTGGTACCGGTCTTCTACTTCTTCACGATCCTCGTGCTGCTGCGCTTCGGACTGGACGGCAGCCTCGAGAGCGGGGCGGCGGCACCGGAGGCCAGGAGCGAGTGGTGGCAGGTCGTCGCCCAGTTCTTCTTCATCCAGGGCCAGACGGCCGGGCCGGCGTCGATCCCGATCGGGCCGGCCTGGTCGATCGGCTCGGAGGTCGGCTTCTACTTCGTCATCCCGCTCGCCGCCTACGGCGCGTACTTCGCGGGCAAGCGGCTGAAGGGCCAGTACGCCCGGGCCGGGTTCGCGCTCGCCGCGATCGGCTTCGTCTTCGTGGTGAGCATCGGGCTGCGCGCGGTCGACAAGTACCACTTCGCCTGGCTCACCGCACCGCCCGCGATCATGTACGGCTTCATGCCCGGGGTCGCGCTCGGCATCATCGAGCCGCTGATCGCCGCGCCCCTGCGCGAGCGCGTGCAGCTCGCCAAGCGGCTCGCCTGGGGCGCGTTCGCGATCGGCCTGCTCTGCGCGATCGTCTACACGACGAGCGACTACGACCCGCGCCAGACGCCGATCCACCACGCGCTGGGCGTGCGCGCGATGCTGGCGGCGCTCTGCACGGGCCTGCTGTTCTTCGGGCTCATCGTCCTGCAGATCGGCACGGGCCGCGCGCCGCGCCTGTTCGCCAACAAGGGCATGCTCTGGCTCGGCGCACGCTCGTACTCGTTCTACCTCGTGCACATCTGGGTGCTGCTCGAGCTCGACCATCTGCTCGGCAGCGACGAGAGCCTGGCGACGCGCCTGGCGATCATGGCGGGGGTCGGCTTTCCGCTGACCGTGCTGAGCGGCGCGCTCACCTATCGCTACATCGAGCTGCCGTTCCTGCAGCGCAAGATCCGCACGACGCAGCACACGCCCGCCGAGGCCGTCCCCCCCGCCGCGCCGGAGCCGGCGCGCTGATCGGGACGGCATGGCCGCCGCGCGATCCCGATAGATTGCCGCCGATGCCCGGGCACCTGAGGATCCTCGTGCCGCTGCTGCTCGCCGTCGCCGCGATTGCGCTCGGCGCCTGTGGCGGCGAGGACGACCAGAAGGCCAAGAACGCGTACGTCGGCGAGGTCAACGCCGCGCAGAGCGAGTTCGCCAACACGGTGCAGACGGTCTCCGAGCGGATCACGCCGAAGAGCTCCTCCCGCCGGGACCGCAAGACGCTCGAGGAGTTCCAGAACGCGATCGCCGACGTCGTGGACAACCTGCGTGGCATCGACGTGCCCGACGGCGTGGACTCCGAGCACGATCAGCTCGTCAAGGCGATGAGCGGCTTCGGCGACCAGATCAAGCAGGCGACCGTCGCGCTGCGCAACCCGGACTCGGCGAAGATCGCCGAGGCGCAGCGGTCGATCCAGACCGCGACGCAGACGGTCAACCTGCGCATCGACGCGGCGATCGCCGCGATCAACGCCAAGCTCAAGCGAACGTGATCGCGGGCTGACGCGTGTCGCCGTTCTGGGTCTGGGTGCAGGGAGCGATCGTCGTCTTCGTCGTGCTGGGGATGATCATCGCGACGGTGAAGCTCGCGACATGAGGGGCTAGTGGCCACCGATGTTCCGCTCGATCGTCGTCGGCACGGACGGATCGGACACCGCCAGGCGGGCGGTGCGCCAGGCGACCGAGCTCGCGCGCTCGGTGGGCGCGCGGATCGAGCTGGTCAGCGCGTACGAGCCGGTGTCGGACGCGCGGCTGCGGGAGGAGTCCGTCCACGTTCCCGAGGACCTGCAGTGGATGATCAACCCGCGCGAGGACGTGCAGGCGACGCTCGAGGAGGCGGCCGGCGAGATCCGCGCGGCCGGTGTCGAGGTCGAGGTCTTCGCCCGTCAGGGCGATCCGGCCGACGCGATCCTCGACGTCGCCGAGGAGCGCGGCAGCGATCTCATCGTCGTCGGCAACAAGGGCATGACCGGCGCCAAGCGCTTCCTGCTGGGCTCCGTGCCGAACAAGGTCTCACACCACGCACCGTGCTCGGTGCTGATCATCCGAACGGTGTAGGGGCCCGCGGCTTCGTCGCCGCGGCCGCGTCGACGAGGCCCGCGCTGTAATAGCGGTCGTGGCCCGGGCGGCCGAGGTCGCGCGCGGTCGCCTCGAGGTGGCGCTCGACCTGACCGGGCGTGGGATCGTCGCCGAGCACGCCCGAGGCCAGCACGAGGGCGACGACGCCCGCGACCTGCGGCGCGGCATTCGACGTGCCGCGAAAGCGCGGCAGGATCTCGAAGCGCGACGGTGACCGGGCGCGGAAGCTGATGCCCGAGATGTCACGCCCCGCCGGGGCACCGGCCTGGCAGTTGGGATCGCCGGGGACCTCGGCGTCGGCGCCGCCGCCGGGGGCGACGATGTCCAGTCCCGGGCCGTGGTTGGAGTAGTCGCCCAGGCAGCCGTGCTCGGTCGTCCCGCCGACGTTGATCGCCAGCGTGTCGTAGCGCTTGGCCGGCACGTTGGGATCGGAGCTGTTGCCCGCGGCGGAGACCACCACGACGCCGGCGCGGCGTGCCTCGGCCAGCGAGGCGCGCAGGCTCTTGGACGCGGTGACGCTGCGGGGGCGGGGCGACAGCAGCGGGCCGTCGTAGATCTCGAGCGAGAGGTTGATGACGTCGGCGCCGTGCTTGATCGCGTAGCGGATCGCGCGGGAGATCACGGAGGGGTAGCCGCGCCCATCGCCGTCCAGTACGCGCAGCGGCATGATCCGGGCGCGGTAGGCGACGCCGACCGTGCCGTACGCGTTGTTCGCAGTCGCCGCGATCGTGCTCGCGATGAACGTGCCGTGACCGAACGCGTCGTTCGGATACGGATCGTCGTCGACGAAGTCGTAGCCGCGCACGAATCGCGAGGTCGCGAGGTCCGGCGAGCGGCGATACGGGCCGCGGTCGGCGTAGGCGATGCCGCTGTCGAGGACGGCGATCGTGACGCCCCGCCCGCCGCTGCCGCCGAGCCGGCTGGCCTGCGACCAGGCCAGCGGCGCGTTGATCCCGAACGGGCCGTTGAGCTCCCACTGCGTGATCGCCCATCCGCCGTCGCCGGCCGCGGTGGCCAGGCCCGAGTCGTTGGGGTGGTAGGCGGTCTGCGCCCAGAGGCCGTCCTCTGCGGCGGAGGCCGCGGCAGGCAGGAGCGTCGCCACGGCGACGGCCACGGCGATGCCTTTGCGGAGCAGACGGATGAGGGACATCACGGGAAGGTCAGGAATGCTCCTGGAAAACACAAGATACGGTGAGTCGGAGCGACGCTGCGATAGTCCCCTTCGCGATGGCGGCCGCTTTCTTTCCTCGCGACGAGTACTTCATGCGCCTGGCGATCCGCGAGGCGCAGGACGCACTCGCTCACGACGACGTGCCGATCGGCGCCGTGGTCGTGCACGAGGGGGAGGTCATCGGCGCCGGTCACAACGAGCGCGAGCTGCGCCAGGACCCTACCGCGCACGCCGAGGTGATCGCGCTGCGCGAGGCGAGCCGCGCGCTGGGCTCGTGGCGCGTCCTGGACTCCGTGCTCTACGTGACGCTCGAGCCGTGTGCCATGTGCGCCGGGGCGATCGTGCTCGCGCGCGTGCCGCGCGTCGTCTACGGCACGACCGACCCGAAGGCCGGCGCCGCCGGCTCCGTCATCGACGTGCTCGCCCAACCGCGCCTGAACCACCGGCCGGCGGTCGCGGGCGGGCTGCTCGCCGCTGGAGTGCGCGACGCTGCTGACGGACTTCTTCGGCTCGCGCCGATAGCGCTCGCCCCGCTCGACCACGAGCTATCCTGCGCGGCGCCCGTCGCGGCACCTCGGAGGGGTGCGAGAGTGGTTGAATCGGGCGGTCTCGAAAACCGTTGTAGGGGTAACCCCTCTACCGAGGGTTCGAATCCCTCCCCCTCCGCTCCAGCTCGCCGTTCTGTCCGGTTTGCAGGGCATGAGCGCAAGCCCCGATCCTCGACCGTGCTCCAGCGGTCCTCCTCGCTCTCTCAGCCTGCGGCGGCGGCGGCGGTCAGCGCGCGCTCGTGCTCGCCGGCGCTTCTCCTGATCGCGCCCGGCGAGACGCCGATGACGCGTTTGAAGGCGCGGCTGAAGGCGGCCTCGGATCGATAGCCGAGCCGGTCGGCGAGCTGGCCGACCGTGGCGCCCTCGTTCTCGAGAGCGGCGACCGCGAGGTGCATGCGCCAGCGGGCGACGTAGGTCATCACCGGCTCGCCGACGAGCGCGGTGAAGCGGGCGGCGAACGCCGAGCGCGACATGGCCAGCTCGCGGGCCAGCGAGGCGACGGTCCAGTGCCGGGCGGGGTCGCGATGGATGTGTGAGATGGCGCGGCCGATCTGGGGGTCCTGGAGCGCTCCCAGCCAGCCACGCTGCGCGGCGGGATCGCTCTCGATCCAGGCCCGGATCGCCTGGATCACGAGGATGTCCCCGAGGCGGGTGATCACCGCCTCGCCGCCGGGCCGGAGCTCGCCGGCCTCGGAGGCCATCATTCGCAGCACGCTCTGCATCCACTCCAGCCGGGGCGAGCGGGAGGCCTCGACGTGGATCGCGCGCGGGAGGATCTCGATGAGGTTGTGCGCGGCCGGGTGCGCGAAGCGCACGGCGCCGCAGATCAGGCCGGTGGGTGCGCCACCCTCGCCGTGTCGAAGGATCTCGTAGCGATCGCTGACGAGCTCACGCTCGAGGTCGAGGATCCCCGGCGCAGGAGCTCCCGGTTCGCTGCGCAGGACGTGGCCGTCGCCGTGCGGCACGAGCGCGAGGTCTCCGGGCCGGATCCAACGCTGCTCCTGCGCCCCGGTCTCGAGCCAGAGCCGGCCCGAGGTGACCACGTGGAACCAGAGGTATCCCGGCATCGGCGGAAGCGTGAGTCCCCAGGGTGCGGTGAGCTCGGAGCGGCAGTAGTACGCGCCGTTCATCCGCAGGAAGTGCAGTGCCTCGCCGAGGGGATCGGACGGCGGGAAGGGGTCCGGGGCCTCCATGAGGCCAACTATGCCTGAAGCACGTCTCCGCGAACGGTCGTCCACGTCGAGCGCAGCTGCGCCCGGCGCCGATTCATGGCCGGCACGCGGTCGCTGGACGCCCGAGCATGAATCGGCGCTCTCCAGCCATAGACGGTCCGAATCGATCCAGGCAACGTGCTGCCGACACGCGATCATGCATTGGAGGACCGATGGACAACGACACCGGACAAGAACTCACCCTGGTCCTTGGCGGCACCGGCAAGATCGGCCGCCGAGTGGTGGAGCGGGTCACCGCACGCGGCCTGCCTGTTCGCGTCGGCTCGCGCTCGGGCGAGCCTCGTTTCGACTGGGAGGACCGCTCGACCTGGGAGCCGGTTCTGGAAGGTGTCCGATCGGCCTACGTCTCCCACTACTGGGACGCGATTTCGGGCGCCGCGGAGACGCTGGGCTCATTCGCCGAGCTGGCCGTGAAGCGCGGCGTTCCGCGTCTCGTCCTGTTGTCCGGGCGCGGCGAGCGAAGAGGCAGAGCGCGGCGAGCGGGCAGTGCGCGAGTCCGGCGCCGAGCTGACGGTCCTGCGCTCGACCTGGTTCGCCCAGAACTTCAGCGAGACCCCTTGGCTGGAACAGGTCCAGGCAGGCGAGGTCGCGCTTCCGGCCGGAGCGATGCCCGAGCCGTTCGTCGACGCCGACGACATCGCCGATGTAGCGGTCGCGGCGCTGACCGACGATCGGCACATCGGCGAGCTCTACGAGCTCACCGGGCCCCGGCTGCTCACGTTCGCGGAGGCGGTCCTCGAGATCTCCCGGGCGGTGGGCCGCGAGATCCGTTACGTGCCGATCTCGATCGAGGAGTTCGCCGCCGCTGCTGTCGACCAGGGCGATCCGAGCGAGGTCGTCGAGATGCTGAGCTCCATCTTCGGCGAGGTCCTGGACGGTCGCAACGCCCGCCTGGTCGCTGACGTTCGCCGCGCCCTCGGCCGTGAGCCGCGGGACTTCAGCGACTACGCACGCAGCGCGGCCGCCACCGGCATCTGGAACCCGAGGGCGGCTCGGGCCGCATGACGCCATCCGGATCCACACTCTCAACAGGCCTCACGGGGCGCAAGGAGGCCGACACATGGCCGGCAGCACCACAACCGGCAGGCCCGCCGGCGGAGACCGAGACGACGGCGAACCGCCCACCGTGGGCGCCCAGACGGGTGCCGACCGCAACGGGGACATCGTGCTGGGAGCGGCGGTGATCGCCATGGGCCTGCTGGCGGGACTCGTCTACGACTGGTCGGTCGCCGTCATGCCGGCTCTGACCGCGGCCGACGACCGCACGCTCGTCGATGCGGTGCAACAGACGATCGACAACCCGGCCTTTCCCTTGACCTTCCTTGCCGCTGGGGCGCTCGCCGCGGTCGCCCTCGTTCAGGCGCGCCGCTCCGGCTCGCCCAGGACTGCCGGCTGGATCGTCGCCGGCCTCGCCCTCTACGCGGTGGCGGTCGTCGTCACCTTCGCCGTCCACCTCCCGCTCAACGAGGACATCAAGCAGGCGGGTGACCCCGGCCGCATCGAGAACCTCGCCGCCGTGCGCGACGACTTCGCGGGGCCCTGGGTCGCGTGGAACATCGTCCGGGCGCTGGCGTCGACGGCGGCCCTCGGCTGCCTCACCTGGGCGCTCATCCTGCGCGGGCGGACGGGGCGAGCGGAGCGGCCACAGCGGCCGACCCCGGAGGAGGCACGATGAGCAAGCTTCGCTGTCATATCTCGATCTCGCTGGACGGCTTCGTCGCCGGCCCGAACCAGAGCGAGGAGAACCCGCTTGGCGAGGGCGGCGAGCGCCTTCACGATTGGGTGGTTTCGCTGGCGGCCTGGCGCACGCCTCACGGCATGCAGGGCGGCGAGGTCAACCAGAGCACACCGATCATGGAGGAAGCAGGCGAGAACATCGGCGCCAGCGTGATGGGCCGAAACATGTTCGGGCCGATCGGCGGCGGTGCCTGGGGCGAGGAGCAGTGGACGGGCTGGTGGGGCGCGGACCCTCCGTATCACCATCCGGTGTTCGTTGTCACCCATCATCCGCGTGATCCCGTGGTGATGGCGGGAGGGACCACGTTTCATTTCGTCACCGACGGAATCGCGTCCGCGCTCGATCAAGCACGGCAGGCGGCCGGCGGCAAGGACGTCAAGCTGTGGGGCGGCGGCCAGGTCGTGCAGCAGTACCTGGCAGCGGGACTGCTCGACGAGCTCGAGCTGCACGTCGTTGCGCTCGTGCTCGGCGGCGGCGCTCGCGTCTTCGATAACCTCCGAGACGCGGACGTGCAGCTCGAGCAGGTCCGGGCCGTCGAGGCGCCCGGCGTCACCCACCTCAAGTACAGGGTGCTGAGATGAAACAACCCCTCGACGACGACGAGCCCGCGCACCCGCCGCAGGCGATCACGACCGACCGTTCTGAGCGCCGGCGTCCCACGCGTCGAGTCAGAGGGGGCTGGGCGAACGTCTCGAGGTCGGCCTGACCGTTCGGACGTCGTCCCGAGCCCTCCGCTCCCCCGCGGCGGCCACCGCGGCGTCGCCGACAACCGTCCAGGCGCGCCGGCACCCGAGCCCGAACAGGCGTCCAGAGCCGCGGCCGGCCGTGGCGTGGACGCGGCCAGGGGCCGAT
The DNA here is from genome assembly GCA_963746165.1 of uncultured Actinomycetes bacterium. Lineage (GTDB taxonomy): Bacteria > Actinomycetota > Thermoleophilia > Solirubrobacterales > Solirubrobacteraceae > CADCVQ01. The sequence goes on from CAVVAG010000022.1 coordinate 137,351, forward strand.
GAGCGCGGCAGAGACGAAGCCACCGGCATGCCGCCGGGGCCGTTCCACGTCTCGGCCGCTCCATGGATGGACGTCGTCGCCGGATCCTTTGCGTCTTCGTGACCGCCGTCTGGGCGAGTGCCGCGATCGCGGCGCCCGCCGCCCGGGCCGCGGACTGCGCCGGCGCGAACGCGCTGCCCGCGGTGGCGACGATGCCCGTCGCCCAGGCCGCCACGCTCTGCCTCGTCAACGGCGAGCGGACCTCGCGCGGGCTGCGAGCGCTGTCGGCGAACGCGACGCTGGAGAGCGCCGCCCTCGCCTATTCGCACACGATGGTGCGCCTGGGCTTCTTCGCCCACGTCGCCCCCGACGGCCAGACGCTCAGGGACCGGCTCGGCGCGTACGTCGCGGGCGCGGGCAGCTGGGCGATGGGGGAGAACCTCGCATGGGGCACCGGGAGCCGCGCGACGCCCGCGGCCATCGTCGAGGGCTGGATGCACAGCCCGGGCCATCGCGCCGCCATCCTCAACGGCGAGTTCGCCGAGATCGGGGTCGGCATCGTTTCCGGCACGCCGGTCGGATCCGAGCCGGCGAGCTCGGCGACGTACACGACCGAGTTCGGCACGCGCGACGTGCCGGCGCCCGCGCCCGCGGCGTCGCCGTCCCGCGCGGCGGCCTCGGCGGCCTCGCCCGCCAAGAAGCCGTCCAAGCGCGTCTCCGCCAAGCGCAAGGCGCAGATCAGCCGGCGCTGCCATCGGGTGGCGAACCGGACGAAGGCCTCCAAGCGGACGCGCCAGGTGCGCTACGACCGCTGCATGCGCACGCAGCTGCGCGCCGCGCGGCGCTGACGTCCGTCGCGTACGACCGGCTGACGGGCGCGGGCATCCGTTCGCTCGTACCGTTCGTACTCTGACGGTGTGGACATCTCGGTCTGCCTCTGGCGCCCGATTGGAACGTCTACGCTGTTCCCCTCGCCGCCCTCAGCAGAGAGATCAACACACCGTGACGAAGCTACGCGACATCTACGCCCGCGACGGGCTCACCTTCTCGATCGAGTTCTTCCCGCCGAAGACCCCGGAAGGGATGGACAACCTCTTCGACGCGGTGGCTGAGCTCAAGAAGCTCGATCCGGCGTTCGTGTCGGTCACGTACGGCGCCGGCGGCTCGACCCAGGACACCACGCTGAAGGTCGTCAAGCGCATGCGCTACGCCGAGAAGCTCGAGGTCATGTGCCACCTGACGATCGTCAACCAGCCCCACCACAAGGTGCGCGGCGTGCTCGGCGACCTGTGGGGCTGCGAGATCGAGAACATCATCGCCCTCGCCGGCGATCCGCCCGAGGGCGCGGCCGCCCCGTGGAAGGCGCATCCCGACGGCTACCGGACCTCGCGCGAGCTGATCGAGGCCGCCAAGCGCGGGCAGAGCGGCTGGTATGACTTCTTCTCGGTCGCCATCGCGGGCTTCCCCGAGGGTCACCCGCGCAGCGAGAGCCGCGAGAGCGACCTGAGGTACACGATGGAGAAGGTCGAAGCCGGCGCCGACGTGATCATCACGCAGCTCTTCTTCGACAACGACGACTTCTTTCGGTACTGCGACGAGCTCAGGGAGATGGGCGTCACGATCCCGATCGTGCCCGGCGTCCTGCCGATCCGGTCCGTCGCCCAGGTCCGCCGCTTCACGAAGCTGTGCGGCGCGAAGATCCCGCCGCGCCTCGAGGCGCTGCTGTCGGGCGTCGAGGACGACGACGAGGCGGCCCTGCAGCTCGGCATCGAGTACGCGACCGAGCAGTGCGAGGGCCTGCTCGAGTACGGCGTCCCGGGCCTGCACTTCTACTCGCTCAACAAGGCCCGCTCGGTCGCGGCGATCCACGAGAACCTCAACCTCGGCGCGCGCACGAAGGCACCCGCCTGACGCCGAGGCCGAGCCGGCCGCGCCCGCCTACTCGTAGGCGAGCGCCTGCAAGACGTCCAGCCGAGCGGCGCGCCGCGCGGGCCACAGCGAGGCGAGCATCCCCGCGGCCGCCGCCGCGACCAGCAGCAGCGCGAGCGTCGTGATCGGGAAGGTCAGGCGAAAGCCCTCCTCCTCCAGCGGGCGGCTGATCGCCAGTGCGAACAGCACGCCCAGCACGAGGCCGAGCGACGCCCCGATCAGCGAGGTGATGACCGCCTCCAATCGCACGATCCGCTTGACCTGACGGCGTGACGTGCCGACCGCGCGCAGCAGGCCGAGCTCGCGCGTGCGCTCGAAGATCGACAGCGCAAGCGTGTTGACGATGCCAAACAGCGAGACGATCACCGACAGCCCCAGCAGCGCGTAGATGAGGTACAGCAGCTGGTTGATCTGGCCGGCCTGCGCCTCCTTGACCTGCTCGCGGTCCTGCGTCTCGGTGTCGGGGAAGCGCGTGGCGAGCATCCGATCCACCGCCGCGCGCGTGGCCGCGGGCGCCGCTCCGCCTGCGTAGCGCAGGAACACGAACGCGTCGCTGCGCTCGTTGAAGTCCGCCGCGAGCCGCGCGTTGGGCACGACGAGGCCGCCGCCGAGCAGGCCGAAGTCGCTGCCCTCGTCGAGGATGCCGCGCACGGTGTACGTCACGCGCTTGCCGGCGGGCGTGAGCATCGAGATGCGGTCGCCGATCCTCGCCTTCTTCGAGTAGGCGGTGTCGGCCAGGACGCCGTCGGCGCCGAGCCGCGCGAGCGTCGCGTCGGAGCCGTCCTTCCACTTCAGCCGGTAGGTCTGGGCGAGGGTCGCCGGGTCGATGCCGGACACGCTCGTCGTGTCCTGCTTGCCGGCGACCTTGGCCTCCGAGAAGCGGATCGAACTCACGTCGGCGATGCCCGGCACCCGCCGGACCGCATCGGCGAGCGCGGCCGGGGTCGAGCCGAAGCCGCTCTTGGCGACGACCGAGAGGTCGCCGGCGAAGGCGCGGTCGACGGCGCGGTCGATCGAGCCGCGCAGGCCCGCCGCGAAGATCGAGACGAACGCGACGAGCGCGACGCCGATCATGAGCGCCGCCGCGGTGACCGCCGTGCGCGCGGGATTGCGCGTCGCGTTCTCCCGCGCGAGCCGGCCGCTGACGCCGGCCAGGCGCTGCATCGGCGCGCCGATGACCCACGCCAGCGGCCGCACGAGCTGCGGGCTGAACAGCGCGACGCCGAGGAAGACCGCGACCGCGCCCCCGCCGAGCGTCGCGGCCGCGCCGCTGCCCGACGCGCCGCCGAAGAGCCCGTAGCCGAGGATCGCGGCGCCCGCGACGCACAGCAGCGCGGCGATCGCGATCCGCCCCCGGCCGGCGCGTGGCTCGGCGGTCAGCCCTTCGCGCAGCGCGATGATCGGCGCGATTCGCGTGGCGCGCAGCGCCGGGACGAGGCTGGCGAGCACGGTCACGAGCACGCCGACGAGCAGCGAGACGACGATCGTGCGCGTCGCGACGACCGACGCCGTGTTCGGCAGGTCGGCGCCGATGGCGCCGAGCAGCCCGCGCAGGCCGGGTGCGAGCAGCAGCCCGCCCAGCAGGCCGAGGACGGAGGCGAGCAGCCCGATCACGCCGGCCTCGAGCACGACCGAGCGCAGGACCTGGCGGCGGCTGGCGCCGAGCGTGCGCAGCAGGGCGAGCTCGCGCGTGCGCTGCGCCACGGTGATCGTGAAGGTGTTGTAGATGACGAACGCGCCGACGAAGAGCGCGATGCCGCCGAAGACGAGCAGCGCCGTGCGGATGAAGCCGAAGTCGTCCTCGAGGTCGGCGGTCTGCTGTGCGGCGTCCTGCGTGCCCGTGCGCACCTCGACCGGCGCAGTGCCGAGCGTCGTGGCGATCCTCGCGCGCAGCCGCGCCGGCGAGACCCCGTCATCGCCGGCGATGGAGATCGTGTCGACCTCGCCGCGGCGCCCGGCCAGCGCCTGCGCCGTCGGCAGCGTCACGATCGCCGCGGGATAGCCCGCGACCGTGTCGACGTCGCCGAACGTGGCGCTGCCGACCACCTTGAACGGCCGCGCGCCCTTGTCGCCGACGACGCTGATCGTGTCGCCGAGCTTCAGCCCCTCCTCCTCGAAGGCCTTCTCCGACAGCGCCAGCTCGTCGGGCCCGCGCGGGGCGTGGCCCGTCACGTACTCGAACGAGTTCAGCGGCGCGGGCTGCTGGGCGAGCACGAGCGTCGTGGCGCCGCCGATGCGGTCGCCCTTGGCGTCGCGCAGCGAGACCTCGCCCTGGATGCCGCCCGCGGCGGTGCGCACCCCGTCGACGGACTGGACGCGGCGCACGAGCCCGTCCTCGAGCGGGGCCGGCGACGTGAAGAAGTCCTCGTCGACCTTGCGCGGGACGACCACGACGTCGGTTCCCTGGTTGGCCTGCGCGAAGACCTCCGAGAACGACTTGTTGATCGTGTCCGTCAGGACGTAGGTGCCCGCGATCATCGCCACGCCGAGCACCACCGACATCGCGGTCAGGATCGTGCGCAGCGGCCGGGCGCGCAGGCCGCGCAGCGCGACCTTCCTCATGACGACGCGGCCGGGGCGAGGTCGCCCGCGGTGACGGCCTTCATGACGTCGATGACCTGCTCGGTGTCGCCGGCCGGGCCGTCGTGGGCGATGCGGCCGTCGGCGAGCACGAGCAGCCGGTCGGCGTAGGCGGCCGCGCCGGCGTCGTGGGTGACCATGACGACGGTCTGCTCGTACTCGTCGACGGCACGGCGCAGCAGGGCCAGCACCTCGCCGGAGGCGTTGGAGTCCAGGTTGCCGGTCGGCTCGTCGGCGAAGACGACGGCCGGGCGCGTGATGAGGGCGCGGGCGACGGCGACGCGCTGCTGCTGGCCGCCCGACAGCTCGGAGGGGCGATGAGTGCGGCGGTCGCCGAGGCCGACGGCGAGCACGAGCGCCTCGAGCCACTCCGGGTCGGGCCTGCGCCCGGCGATCGTCAGCGGGAGGACGAGGTTCTCCTCGGCGGTGAGCACGGGGAGGAGGTTGAAGGCCTGAAAGACGAAGCCGACCTTGTCGCGGCGCAGCTCGGTGAGGCGGCGGTCGTCGAGCGTTCCGAGGTCGACGCCGGCGAGCGTCACGCTGCCGGAGGTCGGCGTGTCGAGGCCGGCCATGAGGTGCATGAGCGTCGACTTGCCCGATCCCGACGCCCCCATGATCGCGGTGAGCTCCCCGCGCCGGATGTCGACGCTGACGCCCGCGAGCGCGTCGACGGCGGCGGCGCCGATGCCGAAGCGGCGGCGCAGATCTGTGGTCGCGACGATGGTGATCTCGGTCATGCGACGAGCATGCAGCACGCCGCCCGGCGTCGCCATGGGGGATGTTCCCTAGGGAGGACTACGGGTGGCCCCCGCACCCGGCCCGGCGCGCAGGGCCTGCAGCCGGTCGAGGCGCGACGACGCTAGACCGCGGCCGGCGCGTTGAGGTGCGGATACAGCGGGTAGCGCTCGGCGAGCGCCCGTGTCCGCTCCGAGAGCGCCGCGACGTCGGCGTCCTCGAACGGGCCCGTCAGCGCCTCCGCCATGACCTTGCCGATTTCGCGGAAGTCCTCGGCCTGCAGGCCGCGGGTCGCCATCGCGGGAGTGCCGATCCGCAGGCCGGACGTGATCATCGCCGGGCGCGGGTCGTTGGGGACCGCGTTGCGGTTGACCGTGATCCCGATGCGGTCCAGGCGCTCCTCGGCGTCGGGTCCCGCGAGCTCGGAGTCGCGCAGGTCGGCGAGCACGAGGTGCACGTCGGTCCCGCCGGTGAGGACGTTGACGCCCGCGCTCATGAGCTCGTCGGCGACGGCCTCCGCGCCGGCGCGCGTGCGCCGCTGGCGCTCGCGGAACAGCTCGGTGCCGGCGATCTTCAGCGAGACGGCCTTGCCTGCGATGACGTGCATGAGCGGGCCGCCCTGCTGGCCCGGGAAGACCGCGGTGTTGACCTTCTTGGCGAACTCCTCGCGGCACATGACCATGCCGCCGCGCGCGCCGCCGATGGTCTTGTGGATCGTCGTCGTGACGATGTCCGCGTGGGGGACCGGGCTGGGGTGCTCGCCGGCCGCGACGAGGCCGGCGAAGTGCGCCATGTCGACCATGAAGAATGCGCCCACCGAGTCGGCGATCTCGCGAAAGCGCGCCCAGTCGAGCTGGCGCGGGTAGGCCGACCAGCCGCCGAGGATGAGCTTGGGCTTCGTCTCCTCGGCGAGCCGGGCGAGCTCGTCCATGTCGACGCGCGAGTCCTCGTCGCGCACGCCGTAGGCGACGATGTCGTAGAGCTTGCCCGAGAAGTTGAGCTTCATCCCGTGCGTGAGGTGGCCGCCGTGATCGAGGCGCATGCCGAGGATCCGGTCGCCGGGCGACAGCAGCGCCATCATCGCCGAGGCGTTGGCGGAGGCGCCGCCGTTGGGCTGGACGTTGACGTGCTCGGCGCCGAAGACGTCCTTCGCGCGCTGGATGGCGAGCGTCTCGACCTCGTCGACGAACTCGCATCCCCCGTAGTAGCGCTTGCCCGGCAGGCCCTCGGCGTACTTGTTGGTCAGCGTCGAGCCCTGGCAGTCCATGACGGCCTGGGGAACGAAGTTCTCAGAGGCGATCATCTCGAGCGTCGTCTCCTGACGGCGCGCCTCGTCGCGCAGCAGCTGCGCGATCTCGGGATCAACCTCGCCGACAGGCTTGGTGAAGTAGTCCGGCCCCAGATCGGTCATGGATCTGACGGTAGCAACGCGCTGCGCCGGATCGCGCCCGAACTCGGATCGGTCTGCCTCAGTCCGCTTCGACGCCGTGCTCGCGCAGGTAGTCGAGGTACAGCGGGCGCAGCAGCTCGGCGACCTCGCCCTGGCCGGAGTCGGTCACGTCGTCGATGTGTGCGCGCAGGGTCATCGCATCGGCCTCGGCGGCGTCGACGTCGCCGGTGGCGGCCTCGGCCACCGGCAGAGCCTCCATCAGCCGAAAGAAGAAGGGGATGTCGAGGTGGCGCAGGGCGTAGCGCACCGCGCGGTCATGCAGCTCCTTGGAGGAGAGCGCGTCGAGGCCGTCGTCGTCGGACATGCGGCCAAGGCTACGGCCTCGTGCGGTCCGGAGGCGTCTGCCGATGTGATGTGATGGCCGCAATGTTCAGCTCACGCCGCGCCCTCGCCATGCTGGCGATCCTGACCCTGCTGCTGCTCGCCGGCTGCGGCGACTCGGGCGACGACGGCAAGGACGGCGACGCGGCGACAACGCCGGCCGCCGCCGGTCCCGCCCTCGGACCGGCGTTCGACTCGATCGCCGCGCTGCCCGGCGCGCTGAAGACCGGGCCGCCCTGGCCGCGCAACGAGGCGATGCTGCAGCAGCGCCTGCGGGCGATCGGCCTGCAGCCGCTCACCGAGGAGGGGCGGGTGGTGCACATCCATCAGCACCTCGACCTCTTCGTCGACGGCAATCCGGTGGAGGTTCCGGGCGACATCGGCATCGGAACGGGCTTCCTCTCGGACCTGCACACGCACGCCTCCTATCCGCCGGGGATCATCCACGTCGAGTCGCCGACGCAGGCGAGCTTCAGCCTCGGCCAGTTCTTCGCCGTCTGGGGCGTGCCATTGAGCGCCACGTGCATCGGCAGCCTCTGCGAGTCCGGCGCCAAGCAGCTGAAGACGTGGGTGAACGGCAAGCCCGTCTCGGCCGATCCGACGCGGATCGTGCTCGCGGCGCACCAGCAGATCACCATCGCCTACGGCACCGCCGCCCAGGAGCCCAAGCCGGTGCCGGCGACCTACAACTGGCCCGAGGGGCTCTAGGGAACTAGATCACGACGTTCCAGGGCACGACGCGGTGACCTGTGACGATCCCGCCCGCGACGTACGGATCGGCGGCGACGAACGCCTCGACCTGCGCCGGATCGTCGACGCGAAAGACGAACAGCGCGCCGTGCGGCGGAGTGCCGAGCGCGCCCGCCATGACGATGCGCCCGTCGGACTTCCACTCGCGCGCGAGCGCGAGGTGATCGGCCCGAAACGGCGCCCGCTTGGGCACGACGTCCTCGACGTAGTCGTAGAAGAGGCAGTGATGGACGACAGGCTCGCTCATCGCTACGAGGGATCGGTCGGCGGCACCCAGCCGCCGAACGCGCGCTCGAGCTCGAGGGCGACGGCCACCGCGAGGTGGTCCTTGTCGGGCCCCGCGGCAGCCTGCACGCCGAGCGGCAGCCCGCGCGAGTTCAGGCCGAGCGGGATCTGCACGACCGGCGTCCCGGCGAGGTTGAAGACCGCCGTCGCCGTCAGCAGCCAGGGCTTTCCGACCGTCTGGCCATGGCGCGGCGCGACACGCGGGTGCGGAGGGTGCAGGAGCACGCCGTCGCCGATCAGCCCGGCGACCTCCTCGGCGAACGCCTCGCGGGTGGCGGCGGCCTTTCTCAGCCGGCCCTGCGGCATCTTGCCGGTCAGCCACTCGCTCATGAGCAGCAGGCGAAGGGCGCGCGTGTGCGGCCCCTTGCGCCGCAGCCCGCCGCGCAGGTTCATCGCCACCGAGCCCTCGGCGACGATCAGCTCGGCGACGCTGACGCCGGCCTCGAGCTTGAGCACCGCGAGGTAGAGCTCCATTGCCTTCTTCATCGACTTCATCGGGACGGTCTCGATGATCGCGCCGGCCTTCTCGAGGGCCTCCGCGGCACGCAGTCGCGCGGCGCGCAGCTCGCGGCTGACGTTGATGTACGACGTGCTCTCGCTGAGCAGGATCCTCATGCCGGCGATGCTCACGTCGGCGGGGTCGCCGAGCGGCACGTCGCGCATGTACGGGTCGATCCCGTCCTTGCCGGCGATGACCTCGAGCATCGGCCAGAGGTCCTCCGCGCGGCGCACGAGCGGCCCGATCGTGAGCATCTGCGCAGCGATCTCGGTGTGCGTCGTCGGAAACTGGCCGGTGCTCGGCACCACTCCGGGCGACGGCTTCATGCCGAAGATGCCGTTGAAGAACGCCGGGAGGCGGATCGAGCCGCCGATGTCGGCGCCGAGCCCCATAGGCGAGCCGCCCGCGCCGATGACGGCGCCTTCGCCGCCGGACGATCCGCCGGCCGTCCGCTTGGCGCTGTATGCGTTGTTCGTGCGCCCGTACTGGCGGTTCTCGGTCTCGATCCAGAGACACAGCTCGGGCGTGTTCGTGACGCCGAGCGGGATCGCGCCCGCGTCGATCATGCGCTGGACGACCGGGGCGTTCTCCGTGCTGCGGTACTCGTTGCGCGAGACGAGACCGGCGCAGTTGGGCATGCCCGCCATCGCGATCGATTCCTTGATCGTGCAGGGAACGCCGTGGAAGGGCGGCAGCTCGTCGAGGTCGGCGGTCGCGGCGACGACGGCGTCGGCGGCGTCGGCATCGGCCCGGGCGGCGTCGAAGCGGTCGACGACGACGGCGTTGATGCGCTCGTGCATGTGCTCGATGCGCTCGATGTGCGCCTCGACGACGTCGCGGGAGCTCGTCTCGCGCGTGCGGATCGCGTGGGCGAGATCCGTCGCGGAGCGTTCGGTCAGAGGCTGGCTTGGAGCGAGGACGGCCATCGCGTGAATCTACAAGGGGCGCCTGTGCGAGGAGAACCTGCTCGCGCGCACGCAGGGGCGCGGGACGTCCGCTGCGTCGTGGCGCCTCTACGATCACGTTCATGCAAGGCGATCAGCCGGCGCGCGGCGCGCCTGACGGCCGACATCGGCCCGGCGACGGCGACGGCGTCCGCCGGGGCGCGCGCCTGAAGCGGTTCGCCGACCTCATCGTCGGCTTCGCCGCGAACGTCCAGCCGGGGCAGATCGTCGCGATCTCGACCGAGCCCGGCAAGCTCGAGCTCACGCGCGCGGTCGCCGACAGCGCCTACCGCGCGGGCGCGAAGTTCGTCGACGTCGCGCTGTTCGACCTGCACGTCAAGCGCTCCCGGATCCTGCACGCGGCCGAGGACACGCTGGAATACGTGCCGCCGTGGTACGGCGGGCGCGTGCTGGCCCTCGGCGAGGCGCGCGCGGCGCGCATCGGGCTGACCGGTCCGTCGATGCCCGGCCTGCTGAACGACCTCGATCCCGCGCGTGCGGGCCGCGACCAGCTGCCGTTCCTGCGCGAGTCCGCCGAGGTCGTCAACGCGCGCACGACGAACTGGACGGCGGTGCCGTGCCCGACGCAGCCGTGGGCCGAGCTCGTCTTCCCCGATGATGCGCCCGATGCGGCGCTCGAACGCCTGTGGGAGCAGGTCGAGCACATCTGCCGCCTCGACGAGGACGACCCGGTGGCCGCGTGGCGCGACCGCCAGGACGTCTTGAGCGGCGCCGCCGAGCGGCTGACGGGCCACGGCTTCGACGCGCTGCACCTCGAGGGTCCCGGCACCGACCTGCACGTCGGCCTGCTGCCCAGCTCGCGCTGGATCTCGGCCCGCTTCTCGACGATCGACGGGATCGAGCACATGCCGAACCTCCCGTCGGAGGAGATCTTCACGACGCCCGACCCGCAGCGCGTCGACGGGACGGTGCGCGCGACGAAGCCGCTCGTCGTCGGCGGCACGATCATCCGCGGGCTGCGCGCGCGCTTCGAAGGCGGTCGCGCGGTGTCGATCGAGGCCGACGAGGGCGGCGAGCTGCTCGCCCGCTACGCCGCGCGCGACGACGGCGCCTCGCGGCTGGGAGAGGTCGCGCTCGTCGACGGCGAGGGCCGGATCGGCCCCCTGGACACCGTCTTCTACGACACCCTCATCGACGAGAACGCGGCGTCCCACATCGCGCTGGGCTCGGCCTACGAGTTCACCGTCGGCCCCGAGGACGTCGACGCCATCAACCGCTCGCAGATCCACATCGACTTCATGATCGGATCGCCCGAGGTCGACGTCACCGGCGTGAGCGCCGGAGGCGATCGCGTGCCGGTGCTGCGCGGCGGCGCCTGGCAGATCTGACGGGTCCTCGGCCGGCGGGTGGCGCGGCGCGCGCGGTAGCCTGAGCGACCTCGGAGAGGTGCCGGAGCGGCTGAACGGGCACGACTGGAAATCGTGTGTGGGCTACAACCCACCGAGGGTTCGAATCCCTCCCTCTCCGCCATTCTTGCCTTGTTGCGGTCCCTGGCGTCGTGAGAGCGGGCCGGGGTTTCGCCGCGTCTCGCTCGTGTCGCGAGCCGGATGACGCTCAGCCGAGCACGCGTGTGGTCGTCCGTCCCTCCCTGGCGATCACGAGCCGCCCCCCTCCGCCGTCCGGATCCGGAGCGCGAACCGCCGCCACCGCCGCTCGGTCGGCCGAGCGGTCATGCCATCGCTGCGTTCCTGCCCGAGCCGCGCGAAGGAGTCGTACAGCTCGCGCGCGTCGCGACTCGCTGATCGCGTGCGAGCGCGTCCAGAGCGTCGATGACCTCAGGCCTGATCTCCTCGAGCGCCGCGAGCTGCTCGATGCGCTCGAACTCGTCCGACGACACGGCCGTCAGTGCGACGCCGAGTTGCTCCAGGCAACGACGCTCGACGACGCCATGGTCGCTCCAGCGATCGAGCTGGTTGCGCGCGATCGCCCACATCCACGCCATCGCCTGCTCCTCGGTCGAGCCGCGAAACGACGACAGGTGGGCAAACGCCGACGCGAACGTCTCGGCCATCAGGTCAAACGCCGTCTCGGGGTCGAGCGTCCCCGTGCGAAGAATCCCAGCACCTGGCCGTAGTGCTCCGCGTAGAAGTCGGCGAACAGCTCAGGGCCGGTGCCGCGCCTGCACGAGCAGCGGCTCGCGGGGCTGACCGGAGAGGACGAGCCGGGTCCTGTGCGTGAGCCGACTGCCCATTGCGCCGGAAGATTGGCAGGTTCGCTGTCGAGGTCACAAACTTGCGGCGTGTCGCTCTAAGAGCGCGACGCGGCAGCGATGTGACGAGGAGTCGGTGAGCGGGCATCTCGACTGCTCAGCGCCGGACGTGCCCGACGCGCGGCGAAGGCAACCGGATCGGCGCAGGCACGATCGTGTGGCGAGATGGGCGGTTCGTTCCAGCCGTCGACTCGGCGTCCGTGAGCACGTACAACGACAGGCATGGCTCGCCGTTACGTGCGCAACGCCGGATCGTCGCCGCGTGGCAGCGTCCTGCTCGGCGGCGGCCCGGGCGGTCGCCGTGGCCGTCGCGGGCCCAGCTTCGGGCACGGGCCGCGGCGCGGGAGGTACGGACGCCGGCTGGCCGCCGCGGCCGCGCTGGCCGCGCTCGCGGGCGGCGCCTATCTCTGGCAGGTGCAGGTGCAGGCGCGCGATGCCCGTCAGGCGGCGGCCGCGCGCTTCGCGGCTGCGTGGGAGCGCGGCGATCGCGCCGCGATGTGGCGCGCGCTGACTCCCGCGGCGCGGGCGCGCTATCCGCAGGCGCGGTTCGCGGCCCTGTACGACAGCAGCGACCGTGCCGCCGGCGCGACGTCGGTTCGCGCCGGCGCACTCGGGGTCGAGCAGGACGAGCGCGTGGCGCTGCCCGTCACGGTCACGCTGCGCGACTTCGATGACGTGCGCGGCACGATCGAGCTGCCGCTGTCCGGCGCCGGCGACGCCGCGGGCGTCGACTGGCGGCCCGCGCTGCGCCTGCCCGGCCTGCGACCGGGCGAGGCGGTGCGCCGTCGCGCCGGCCGAGCGCCTCGGCGAGGACGGATCCTCGACGCCGCCGGCCGGCGGCTGGACGCGACCGTGGTGGGATCCGAACTGGCGGGCGCCGTGTCGCCGCGGCCGACCGGCCTGCAGCGGATCTACGACGAGCGGCTCGCGGGGCGCCCGTCGGCGCAGCTCGTGTTCGGCCGGCGGGTGGTGGCGCGCACGCGGGGGGTGCGCGGGCGCTCCGTGCGCACGACGCTCGAGCCGGCTCTCATGCGCGCGGCGCACGAGGCGCTCGGTGCCAAGCTCGGCGGCATCGCGGTCGTCCGGCCGCGCGACGGTGCGATCCAGGCGCTCGCCGGGCTCGCGGTGTCCGCGCCGCAGCCACCGGGATCCACGTTCAAGATCATCACCACCGCGGCCGCCCTCGAGCAGCGGCTCGCGACGCCCTCGACGCGCTATCCGCTCGCGACGTTCGCGACGCTGTCGGGCGTCAAGCTCGCCAACGCGAGCGGCGAGCGCTGCGGCGGCACCCTGACCGAGGCGTTCGTCAAATCGTGCAATTCCGTCTTCGCGCCGCTGGGTGCGAAGCTCGGCGCGAAGCGGCTCGTCGAGGCCGCGCGGGCGTTCGGCTTCGGCGAGACGCCGGCGGTTCCGGCGGCCAAGCCGAGCAGGATCTCCGCGCCGGCGGATCTGGACGACGCCCTCGCGGTCGGCGCCGCCGCGATCGGCCAGGATCGCGACCTTGCGACGCCGCTGCAGATGGCCGGCGTCGGGGCCACGATCGCGACGGGCGGCCGCCGCGCGCGCCCGCGGATCGCCACCAGCGATCCGGTCGTTCGCCGCCGCGTCGTGTCGCCGCGGACGGCGCGGCAGGTGCGCGCGATGATGATCGACGTGGTGCGCACGGGGACCGGCACGGCGGCGGCGGTCGCGGGGGTGGAGGTCGCCGGCAAGACGGGCACCGCGGAGCTGAGGCCCAATTCGAAGGACCCCAAGGACGCCGACGCGTGGTTCGTCGCGTTCGCGCCAGCGCGAAAGCCGAAGGTGGCGATCGCCGTCATGCTGATCGGGGCCGGCTTCGGCGGCGACACCGCGGCGCCGCTCGCGCGGCGCGTGCTCGCCGCGGCGCTCTCCGGCTAACGATCGGAGAGGTCGCGATCCTGCGCCAGCCAGGCCACGCCCGCGGGCGTGAGCGCCCAGCGCCCGTCGTCGAGCGCGACCGCGCGGCCGTCGTCCGCGAGCGACCGGAGGTTCAGCGGCGTGCGCATGTCGTCGTGTCCGCGGCCGATCGCGCTGTCGATATCGGCCACCGCGACGCCTGTGCCCGCCGTTCCGCCGGAGCGCTCCCAGAGCACGTCGAGCACATGGGCGAGATCGCGTCGGCTCATCGCGCCGATCGTCGCAGGCGCGTGGACGCGGCGCGGGATCTCGCCCTCACAACACGCAGGCGTCGTGCGCCGCGCCGGCGATCGACACCGCCCAGCGCACGCGGCCGGCGGCGTCGAGGACGGTCAGCTCGCCCGATCCGAGCGAGGGCGTGAGCACGTCGTCGCCGCCACCGGCGACGTTGTAGGAGCCCAGCGGGATCGCGGCACGCCGCCGCACGCGTCCGTCGCCGAGCGCGTGGACGGTCAGCAAGCGCCCCTCGCCGCTGGCGACGTACGCCGCGCCGGGGCCGAACGTCACGTGCTGCGGCGCGACGGCGGCGGCGAGCACGAGCGGCGCCCGGTCGGCGCTCGCCCCGTACAGCGCGAGGCTCGGCGCCCGGCCGCCCGTCACCCAGACGCGCCGGCCGTTCGGGGAGAAGGCGACGTCGTGCGCGCCGAACGGCGGTGTGACGTGGCGCACGACGCGGGGCGCGAGCGGCTCGGTGACGTCGACCAGGACGAGCGTCGACGCCGTCGATCCGAGCGCGATCCACAGCGTTCGCCCCACCGGATCGAGCGTCAGGTGGCGGGCGCCCGGACCGATCTCCAGGCGCCGCGCCACGCGGCCGCGGCGCAGGTCGACGACCGCGAGCTCGCCGTGCGCCGAGTCGGTCACGAACGCGTGCGCGCGGTCGGGCGTGATCGCGGCGTAGCGCGGCTCGCCGAACCCCCGCAGCACACGCCGCACCGCCGGCGGGCTGCCGTCGAGCAGCGTCACCGCGCCGTGCGCCGCGTGGCCGACGAGCGCGCCGGCGCCGGCGCGGGCCTCGATGCTGCGCGGCCCGTCGAGCGTCGCGATCCGGCGGGCGACGCGCCGGCGGTCGAGGTCGACGACCGCGACGTAGCCGTCGTGGTCGGCGGTGACCAGGGCCAGCGGCGCGGCGCGCGACCCGCCCGCGCGGCGGCACGCCATGTCGCGCGACAGCAGCGGCGCGGCGGCGCCTGCCATCGCGAGGCGCAGCAGCGAGCGGCGGTCGAGCTTCATGCACGGACTACGGCCGGCCGTGCCCGTGCGGTCCGGTGTGCTGTCGGGCTACGCGGCGTAGCGCTGCGCGGCGCGGGCGCGCGCCTTGGCCGCCTCGACCTCGCGATCCTTGGGCGGCGCCGTCGTGACGAGCGCGTCGAGCAGCTCGGCCGATGCCGCCGCGACGGCCTCGACCGCCCGCTGGAACGCCTCGGCGTTGGCGGCCGACGGCTTCGCGGCGCCGCTGATCTTGCGCACGTACTGCAGCGCCGCCGCGCGGACCTCGTCCTCGGTCGCCGGCGGCTCGAAGTTGTGAAGGGTGCGGATGTTTCGGCACATGACCGAAAGCCTAGCCGCGCTGCCGCACGCCGTCAGGCGACCGCGGGCGGCGGCTGCGTCGGGGGCGGGGAGCCCGGAGCCTCGTCCTCGAGTCGCGGCACCTGCGCCAGGCGCGCCCGCAGCCGCTCGCGCAGCTCGTCGGGCTCGAGGTCGACGTGCGCGCGGCGCTTGCGCGCGACGACGACACCGGTCGCGGCCACCCCCGCGACACCGGCAAGACCCAGGAGCTTCCAGGGCGGCCGCCTCCAGCGCGTGCTCACTACGCGTAGGTTACGGGCCGTGACGCCGCGGGCCGACATCTCGCTGTCGCTCGCCGACGCGGTCGCCGCGGCGCAGACCGGCGACGTCTGGCTCTTTCGCGGGCGGTCGATCGCCGACCGTGCGATCCAGACCGTGACCAACAGCCCGGTCAACCACGTCGGCATGGTCGTCGCCCTCGACGACCTGCCCCCGCTGCTCTGGCACGCCGAGCTCGGTCGCTCGCTGCCGGACGTCTGGACCGGCGAGCGACAGCGCGGCGTGCAGCTGCACCGCCTGCAGGACGCCGCGACGACGTGGGCGCAGAAGTACGGCCAGCGCGGCTGGGTGCGCCAGCTGACGGGAGGCACGCTCGAGCGCGCGCACGAGGATCGCCTGATGGAGGTCATCGAGCGTTTGGACGGCAAGGCGTTTCCGACCATGCTGAGCCTCGCCGGCCGGTGGGTGACCGGACGCGTACGGCGCCGGCCGGCGGCGCCGCTGGAGACGATCTACTGCGCCGAGCTCGTCGCCGCGACCTACCAGCACATGGGGCTTCTGCCCGCCAGGCGGCCGGCCAGCTTCTACGACCCGGGCGCGTTCTGGAGCGGCGACCGGATCGAGCTCGTGGCGCCGTTTCGCCTCGCGCCGGAGGTACGCATCCGCTGAGCGCGCGAAGCAGCCTTCAGACGACGGGGCCGCCCGCGGGCTCGGCGACCTCGCCGAGCGGCACCGCGAAGACGACGTGCTGGCGGTGCACGGCGATGAAGTCGTGCTGCGTGACCTCGCGCTGCCCGTCGAGCTCGGTCACGGTCGCGTCGGTCAGCGAGATGAAGTCTCGCTCCGGGGCGTTGAGCAGATCGGACAGGCGGCTGCGGTAGCCGTCGCTGGCGAGGGTCGCGACACCGACGATCCGGTGGCGCGGGGTCTGGATGGAGATGCGCTCGAAGCGATGTTGCACACGGGCTCCTTCGGCACGTTGGCGCCGAGACTGGAGCACGCTCGCACATTTGTCCCCCGAGGGGGCAGGATGGTCGCGTGGGCGAGCCGATCGAGACCTATCGCCGGCGCCGCCTGATCGCGCTGGCGGCGCTCGCGTGCATCGTGATCGCCTGCGTGCTCGTCCTGCGCTCCTGCGGCGGCACCGAGGACGCCGCGACCGGCGGCGACGCTCCGCCCGCCGAGGCGGCGGCGAGCGACGCCGCGCTGCCTGGCGGCGGGCGGCGGATCTTCCCGGACTACCGCGTCGTGGCGTTCTACGGCGCCCCCCAGGCCGACGCGCTCGGCGCGCTGGGCATCGGCACGCCCGACGAGGCCGCGGCGCGGTTGCGGCGCGCCGCGCGCGGATACGCGCGCAGGTCGCGGCCGGTGCTGCCGGCGTTCGAGCTCATCTCGACGATCGCCGCCGAGGCGGCCGGCGACGACGGCCTGCACCGCATCCACCAGTCCGACGAGGTCATCGGCCGGTACCTCGCGGCGGCACGGCGCGCGAAGGCGCTGCTGATCCTCGACATCCAGCCCGGTCGCGGGGACTTCCTCAGCGAGGCCCGGCGGTTGGAGCGCTGGCTGCGCGAGCCGGACGTCGGCATCGCCCTGGACCCGGAGTGGCACGTGGGGCCCGACGAGGTCCCCGGCAAGGTCATCGGCTCCGTGACGGCCGACGAGGTCAACGCCGTCTCGGCCTACGTCTCGGCGTTCGTCACCGACCACGACCTGCCCGACAAGCTCTTCGTCGTGCACCAGTTCACGAGCTCGATGATCGAGGACAAGGAGCGCGTGCGGCAGCGCCTCGGGCTGGCGCTGACGATGAACGTCGACGGCTTCGGCAACCGGGCCACCAAGGTCTCCAAGTACGACCAGTTCACGTCGGAGCTGACGCGCTTTCACAACGGCTTCAAGCTCTTCTACGAAGAGGACACGAACCTCATGACGCCGCGCCAGGTGCTCGCGCTGCGCCGGCCGCCGGACCTCGTCGTCTACGAGTAGGGCTGGCTAGCCTTGAGTGCGATGCGTCAGTACGACGACGAACAGCGCTCCCAGGTGGAGCGGATCGTCGGGCGAGATCTCGACGAGGCGACCGGCAAGGGCAAGCCGCTCTCGAGCCGTGCGGCCCAGACCACGCGATCGATCGACGCCTATCTGAAGTCCGGCGTGCGGCCGCGCTGGATGGAGCGCGTCGCGGACATCGACGCCGGGATCGCGCTCGAACGGCGGCGCCTGGAGCGCGCCCACCGCGCCCTGCAGGCGCAGTGCGACGGCGACGACGCGCTGTTCGCGGCGCGCTGGCGCGAGCTGGCCCGGACGTGGCCGTTCGACGACCTCAACGAGCTCATCGCCCAGCACAATGACTGGTATCCGGTCGAGCGCGACCTGCCGCTGAACCCGCGCACCGGCGACTACGTGCGCGTCGGCGGCCGCTCCTACCGGCGACCCGTCCTGGGACCCGAGTGGGTGCTCGAGCAGTTCCCGGCGCCGGCGACGCCGTGGTGGGCGCGCGTCGAGCCGGACCCGGACCGGTGAGCGCTGCTGCCCTCCGAAGCGCGGGCCCCGGCCGGCCGGCCGGCGCGCCCTGCGGCGCTTCTGCCCGCGCCGGCGGCAGGTGCGCCGTTGCGGTTTGTGCCCGGCGCGGCGGGGAACCACAATGGCGGTGATGGTGCTCGCCCTCAACGCCGCGCTCTACGTCATCGCGCTGAGCCTCTCGCTGGCCGTGCTGACGCCGGTCCCCGAGGGTGCGTCGCGACGGGTGCGGATCGCCCGCCGCCTGCTGGTGTGCGGCGGCGGACTGGCGATGAGCGTGGCGATCACGCTGTCGTTCGCGGGCCGCTGGGCTGAGTCTGCGATCGCGGCCGCCGTCGGGCTCGTCGTCGCCGGCAGCTGCCTGTGGCTCGGCATGACGTCGCGCTTCACGCAGCGCGGCGAGGACGACGACGACGGCCAGGACGGCGGCGGCGGGCCGCGCAAGCGCCCGGATCCGCCCGCCCCGCCGGAGCCCGCAGGCGGGCCGCCCGACGAGCTCTGGACGGAGTTCGATCGTGCTCGCGCGGTGTGGGAGCGCGACCGCGCACCCGTCGCGACGTAGCGACCGGCTCGTCGCAGCCCCGCCGCCGCGGCCGCCGGAGTCGGGCAAGCTGTTGGGCGCATGCTGCGCTTCGACACCTGTCCGATCGAGGACGAGCCGGCGGCGACGCTCGTGCAGGGCATGCGCGACGAGATCGCCGTCCTGTACGAGGGGCTCGAGCTCGACGGCGCGGACATGCCGAAGGCCGGCCCGGCCGAGCTGGGCCCGCCGGGCGGCACGTTCGTCGTCGGCTACGACGGCGACGTCGCCGTCTGCTGCGGCGGCGTCAAGCGCCTGTCCGGCGAGGCGTGCGAGATCAAGCGGATGTTCGTCGTCGACGCGGCTCGGTCGCGCGGGGTGGCGCGAGCGCTGCTCCTCGAGCTCGAGCGGCGCGCGCGCGGGCTGGGGTACACGATCGCCCGGCTCGACACCGGGCCGCGCCAGCCGCACGCCCGCAGCATGTACGAGCGCGCCGGCTACGTCGCCATCGAGAACTTCAACGCCAACCCGGTGGCGACGTTCTTCGGCGAGAAGCGGCTGACCTGAGCGCTATGGCGCCTCGGCGCGCGCCTTGAGCTCGGGCGGCCGGGCGTCGACGAGGTTCTCGCGCAGCTTGCCGATGCGCTCCTCGTTGAGCAGGAAGTTCAGGACGCCGCCGGGGTTGACGTCGAGCTGATAGGTCGCGCTCGTTCGCCCGTCGCCGAGATCGGACAGGGCCCACGAGCCCGACAGCGCCGACAGATCGCCCGAGACGCGGTGAAACGACATCCGCGTCGGGGCGGCGTAGGAGCACTCGAGCTTCATCTTGATCTTCGTGACCTTGGCGTCGAACTCGACGGCGCACAGCGTGATCTGTCCGTCGGCGTCGGTCTTCAGGATGTCCAGCGCGCCGAGCGTCGCCTGCCACTCGGGCCAGGCGGCGACGTCCCGCACGATCGCCCAGACGGCGTCGATCGGCGCGTCGATCTCGGTGCTTGCGCTGTCGGAGAGCTTGGCCATGCGGCGGACGCTAGACGAAGCACTAGCCGACCGCCGCGCGACCGGCGCGCAGCAGCCGTGCCACGGCCTCGTCGATGACGTCCGGGCGCTTGCAGAAGGCGAAGCGCACGAGCGTCCGACCGGCCTCGGCGTCGTCGTAGAACGCGCTCGTCGGGATCGCCACGACGCCGGCGCGCGCGGGCAGCGCGAGGCACCATTCGCGGGCGTCGCGCACGCCGAGGGCGGCGACGTCGGCGTTGACGAAGTAGCCGCCCTGCGCGACCGAGACGCCCATCCCGGCCGCCAGCAGGCCCTCGCACAGCCGGTCGCGACCGGCCTGCAGCGCGACGCGCAGCGGCGCGACGTGGCGCGCCGCGTCGGCGAGCGCTCCCGCCACCGCGACCTGCAGCGGCGTGCCGCCGGAGTACGAGAGAAACTGCTTGGCCGCGCGCACAGCGGCGATCAGCGCCGGCGGCCCGGTGGCCCAGCCGACCTTCCAGCCCGTGAACGAGAACGACTTGCCGGCGCTGGAGATCGTCAGCGTGCGCTCGGCCATCCCCGGCAGCGTCGCGAGCGGGACGTGCTCGCCCTCGTACACCAGGTGCTCGTAGACCTCGTCGGTGACGGCGATCAGGTCGTTGTCGACGCACGCGCGAGCCACGCCCTCGAGCTCGGCGCGGGTCAGCACGCGCCCGGTCGGGTTGTGCGGCGAGTTGAGCACGAGCATCCGCGCGCCCGGCGCGGCGGCCGCCAGCGCCGCGACGTCGAGTGCGAAGTCCGGCGGGCGCATCGTCACGAGCCGGCGCCGCCCGCCGGCCAGCGCGATCGTCGCCGCGTACGAGTCGTAGAAGGGCTCGATCACGACGACCTCGTCGCCGGTCTCGAGCAGCCCGAGCATGGTTGCCGCGATCGCCTCGGTCGCGCCGAACGTCACCTGTACGCCCTCGACCGGGTCGACCTCCAGGCCGTAGTGGCGGCGCTGGTGCTCGGCGATCGCCGCACACAGCTCCGGCGCGCCCGCAACCGGCGCGTACTGGTTGGCGCGGCCGCTGCGCATCGCGGTCTCGGCTGCCGCGACGATCTCGGCCGGCCCGTCGGTATCGGGAAAGCCCTGGCCGAGGTTGATGGCGCCCGTCCGCGCGGCGAGCGCGGACATCTCGCTGAAGATCGTCGTGCCGAAGGGCCGCAACCGGGCCGCGGTCACTCCTGCGGCATCCCGTCGCTCGCCAGGCTGCGGTTCGCGTAGCGCCAGTCGTCGGTCAGCTCGCGCCCGAACCACGCCGGGGGTTCGAATCCGCGCGCGGTCTCCTCGTCGGGGAACTCGACCTCGGCGACGACCAGCCCGTCGAGTGCGCCCGCGTACTCGTCGACCTCGACGCTCAGGTCCGTGTCCGCGAGGCGCACCCTGCGTCGCGACTTCTGCACGCGGCGTCCCTCCGTGAGCTCCCACAGCGCCTCGGCCTGCCGTGTTTGCAGGGCGATCTCCTCCTCCACGCGCACGCCGCCGCGGCCGGCCTTGATCGTCATCACGGCACCCTTGGCGGTGATCCGCAGCCGCACCTCGGTGTCGCCGTCGAGCGCGAGGTAGCCCTGGCGGATCGGCTCGCGGCGCGCGAAGCGCATCGTCGGCGGCACCGCGTCCAGCAGGAACTTGCGCTCGATCTCCATCGTGCCTCCCATGGTCCGCATCTTGGCCGATCGGGCGTGGGTCTGACGTGACAGGACGGCCACACCATCACGCCGCGCCATCCGGCAGGATGGGCCGATGTCCACCCCTGCAACGCATTCCCACTCCCGCTTCGTCCGCATCTCCCGCTGGTGTGCCCATCATCGCTGGCAGACGTTCGTCGGCTGGGTCCTGCTCGTCGCCGCCGTGAGCGTGCTCGGCTCGACGGTCGGCACCGCCAAGATCGATGACTTCCGGCTGCCCGGCACGGAGTCCCAGCGCGCCTACGACGTGCTCGCCGAGCACTCGCCCCAACAGAACGGCCTGGTCGACCAGCTCGTCTACGTCGCCCGCGACGGCACGCTGAAGGGCCGCTCGCAGCAAGCGCGCATCGACCGCTCGCTCGAGCTCGTCCGCAAGGACCCGATCGTCGTCGACGTCGCGAAGCCTCGCCTGACGCCCGACGGGCGCATCGGTGTCGTCGATGTCACCTACCAGGAGGACTTCGAAGAGCTCGAGCCCAAGGACTTCAAGAGCGTCCAGGAGGCGGCGTTCACCGCACGCGGCAGCGGGCTGCAGGTCGAGCACGGCGGCACCGGCGCGCAGTTCGTCCGCTACGGGGAGCAGGAGCAGGGCGCGACGGAGTTCATCGGGTTCTTCGCCGCGTTCTTCGTGCTGCTCGTGATGTTCGGATCGCTCATCGCGGCCGGCATCCCGCTGCTCACCGCGGGCTTCGCGATCGGCGCGACGTTCGGCTTCGTGCCGTTGATCTCGCACGTCGTCGACACGCCGGACTTCGCCGGCCAGCTCGCCGCGCTGATCGGCATCGGCGTCGGAATCGACTATGCGCTGATCGTCGTCACGCGCTACCGCGCCGAGCATGCGCGCGGTCTCGATCGCGAGGAGGCGCTGCTGCTGGCGATGGACACCGCCGGCCGGACGGTCTTCTTCGCGGGCTGCACCGTGATCATCGCGCTGCTCGGTCTGCTGCTGCTCGGCCTGTCGTTCCTGCACGGCGCCGCCGTCGCGTCGGCGATCGCCGTCGGGCTGACGATGCTCGCGGCGCTGACGCTGCTGCCGGCGCTGCTGAGCCGGTCGGGCCGGTGGATCGATCGCCTGCACGTGCCGCTGCCCGGCCAGAAGCGCCGCCAGGCGGCCGCCGCGGCGAAGAGCGCGGACGTCGGCATCTCCGGCGTGAGTCCGGCCTGGGCGCGCTGGGCGGGCGCGGTGCAGAAGCGCCCGTGGGCGGCGATCACCGTGTCGCTCGTCATCCTGCTGGGCCTCGCGATCCCGGCGCTGCACATGCGCCTGGGCACCTCCGACGCCGGGCTCGACCCGCCGGGCACGACGACGCGTGAGGCCTACGACATCATCGCCGACGGCTTCGGCGCCGGCACGAGCGGATCGTTCCTGCTCGCCGCCGAACTGCAGCGCAGGGGCGACAAGGCGGCCGCGCAGAACGTGGCCGACGCCGTGTCGCGCGATCCCGACGTCGCCCAGGTGACGCCGCCACAGCTCTCCAAGGACGGCGAGATCGCGACGATCGTGATGTTCCCCAAGAGCGGCCCGCGCGAGGAGGAGACGACGCGGCTGCTGGAGCGATTGCGGGGCGAGATCCTGCCGCCGGTCGAGCGCGAGACCGGCGCGGACGTCTTCGTCGGCGGCCAGGTCGCCTCGCAGGAGGACTTCACGAGCGTCATCGCCGACAAGCTGCCGCTGTTCGTGGGGATGGTCGTGCTGCTCAGCGCGCTGCTGCTGATGGCGGTGTTCCGCAGCGTCTTCATCCCGATCAAGGCGGCGATCATGAACCTGCTGTCGATCGGCGCCGCGCTCGGCTTCATCACGCTCGTCTTCCAGGACGGCTTCATGGCCGACGCGCTCGGCGTGGGCAGCGGCCCGATCGAGTCCTTCGTGCCGGTGATGACGTTCGCGATCGTCTTCGGGCTGAGCATGGACTACGAGATGTTCCTCATGTCGCGGGTGCGCGAGGAGTGGTTGCGCACCGGCGACGCGTCGCTGGCGGTGCGAAACGGCGTCGCGACGACCGGACGCGTCATCACCGCGGCGGCGCTGATCATGATCGTCGTGTTCACCGCCTTCGCCCTGACCCCCGAGCGGGTCATCAAGGAGTTCGGCCTCGGCCTGGCGGTGGCGGTGCTGCTCGACGCGCTGATCATCCGCTGCCTGCTCGTCCCGGCCCTCATGCAGGTCGTCGGGCGCAACGCCTGGTGGGCGCCGAGGTGGCTGGAGCGCAGGATGCCGCACCTGGCGATCGAGCGCGAGTAGGCGCCCGCCCGGCAGGCGGGCGGCGTCAGGCGACGGCGATCCGCTTGCGCCGCCCCGCGCCCCACTCGGGCCGGGTGGACTTGAAGCGGTATATGGCGGCGGGGCGGCCCGGCCCCGTCGCCCGCTGCTCGCCGGTCGGCTCGATCAGGCCGGTCGCCTTGAGGTCGCGGCCGAACGTGGCCGGGTCGTAGCGCGTCTGGGCGATCGCCTCGTAGACGCGGCGCGCCTGCGTGAGCGTGAAGTCGCCGGGCAGCATGCCGACGGTGATGTTCGACCACCACAGCTTGCCCTCGAGGCGCTGTACGGCCGCATCGAGCACCTCGCGATGGTCGAACGCCAGCGGCGTGTCCCCGCGGGCTCCGATCCAGTGCGCGCTGGGGTCGGGGACGACCGTAGCGGGCGGAACGGGGGCGAGGTAGGCGATCGACGGGATCCAGCCGCGGGCGTCGCGGGCGGGGTCGGCGAACGCGCCGAGCTGCTCGACATACGGGGCGTCCAGGCCGGTCTTCTCGTGCAGCTTGCGCAGCGCGGTGTCGTGCGGCCGCTCGCCGATCCCGACGAAGCCGCCGGGCAGCGCGCGCTCGCCGGCGTCGCGCGCGACGGTCAGCGCGAGCAGGTCACCGTCGCGGACGGTCAGCACGACGACGTCGGTCGCCAGCGCCGCCGGCGCCGCGTAGCCCTCGCTGTTGTTCGCCGTCCACTCCACGAGCCACAGCTTAGAAAACTGGTCAAAGCGCCAATATCTCGCGTGGGGAGGTGGAGCCACGGGCCGACCGGGTAGCCACGTCGTACCCCACCCGAAGGAGACCGCATGTCTGACGGATCGATGGACAAGGCCAAGGGCCACACGAAGGAAGCGGTCGGCGACCTCACCGGCGACGAGGAGCTCAAGGACGAGGGCAAGGTCGATCGCGCCTCGGGCTCGGTCAAGGACGCCGTCGGCGGCCTCGCCGACAAGGCCAAGAAGCTGCTGCGCAAGGACTGAGCGCGAGCGCGGCCGCGGCGGGCGGCCGCGTCCTCAGCCCGGCAGGCCGAGGATCGTGCGCGCCTGATCGGGCGTCGCGACCGGGCGATCGAGCTCGGTCGCGATGCGGACGACGCGCTCGACGAGCGCCCGGTTCGTCGCCGGCGCGCCGCGGCGAAACCACAGGTTGTCCTCCAGGCCCGTGCGCACGTGGCCCCCGGCGAGGATGCAGTAGGCGTTCAGCGGCAGCTGGGCGCGGCCGATCGCGCAGACCGACCAGGGCCAGTCGCTCGGGATCATCCGCCGCAGGTGCTCGACCATCTCGACGGTGGCCGGGACGCCGCTGCCGGGCACGCCGAGCACGAACTGCATGACCATCGGCGCGTCGAGCAGGCCCTCGTCGCGCAGCTGGAGGGCGAGCCCGACGTGGCCGGTGTCGAAGCACTCGACCTCGGGGCGCACGCCGAACTCGCGGAACCTCGCGGCCATCCGCCGCAGGAAGGGCAGGTCGCCCTCGAAGAGCTGCTCGCGGAAGTTGATCGAGCCGCAGTCGAAGCTCGCCATCTCGGGCGCCAGCTCCAGCGGGCCGAGGCGCTCGTCGCGCAGCGCGCGGCCCCCCGCGCTGCCGCACGAGAGGTTGACGATCGCCTCACAGCCGGCTTCGCGCAGCGCGTCGACGAGGCCGCGGTAGGCCTCGCGATCCTGCGTCGGGGTGCCGTCGGCCCGGCGCGCGTGCAGGTGCACCACGGCGGCACCCGCACGCCAGGCCTCCAGGGCCGAGGCGACGATCTGCTCGGGCGTGGCCGGCAGGTTGGGCCGGCGCTCGGGGTCGGGGTCGATCGACCCGGTGATGGCGCACTGGATGACGAGCGGGTCCGGCATGGCCCGCACAGTGTGCCGTGCGCGAAACCGGCGGGCTCGCCGGGCCGGCGGCGGGAGGGGGCCGCCGGCCCGGATGAGCCATCGCCGCCTGGCCGGCGGGTCTACGCGGCCTTGACGGCCGACACGTCGATGGCGATCTTCACCTTGTCGCCGACGAGCGAGTTGCCGCTGCCGAGGACCTGGTTGAACTTCATGCCGTAGTCGCCGCGGGAGATCTGGCCGGTGACCTCGAGGCCGACGCGCTCGTTGCCCCACGGATCGGTCTCGGTGCCCTGCAGCTCGGCGTGGAAGGTCTCCTCGCGCGTGACGCCGTTGATCGTGAGATTGCCGGTCACGCGCAGCTCCTCGTCGTCGAGCGGCTCGATCGACGTCGACTCGAACGTGATCTGCGGGTTGGCGTCGGCGTTGAAGAAGTCCGCCGTGCGCAGGTGCTCGTCACGGGCGGGCTCATTCGTATCGACCGAGGCGGTCCTGACCTTGCCGTAGGCGCGGCTGGACTCGAGGCTCTCGCCGATCTCCAGCGTGCCCTCGAACTCGGTGAACTCGCCTCGCACCGTGGCGATGCCGAGGTGCTTGACGGCGAAGCCGACCTTCGAATGGGCCGCGTCGACGTTCCAGGTTCCGGTCGGGGCGATGGTTGCAGTGCTCATGTGGCCTCCTGGAGAAGTTGGTCCAATTGCTTGCTAGTGCAAGCTTGCTAGAGCAACCATAGCACAGGTAGTTGCGGGCGCAACTGTTCGCGCTATCCTGGGATCTCCAACGAGATCGAGATGCCCGAGAAGCTCACCCCCAAGCCGCGGAGTTGCTCCTACGAGACCGACGAGCACGGGCTCGCCCATTGGACCGAGGCGCACGCGGACGCGTGGATCGGGCTGCTCGAAACCCACAAGCAGCTCACCCGCTCCCTGGACGCCGAGCTCACCGCGCAGCACGGCCTCAGCCTCAGCGGCCTCGAGCTGCTCGCCCGGCTGGCCGCCGCCGAAGCCCGCCAGATGCACCTCACCGCGCTGGCGGGCGCGTCGGGGCTGAGCCTCAGCCGCGTCTCGCGGATCATCGGCGTGCTCGAGGAGCGCAGGCTCGTCGATCGCCACGCCTGCCCGAGCGACGCGCGCGCGGTCCACGCGCAGATCAACGACGCCGGCCTCGCGCTCGTCAAGCGCGCGCAGGCGACGCATTTCGCGTCCGTCCAGGCGGCGTTCTTCGACCAGCTCGACGAGGACGAGATCACCACGCTCGCGGGCGTCTTCGGCCGGTTTGCCCCGCGCTCCGCGGGTACGTGCGACGCCACGGTGACCGATGGCGCCGCTTGATCCCGAGGAGCTCGAGGCGGTCGGCGCACCCGCGCGCGGCGAGATCTCGCCGCTGTCCACGGTCGGGCCGGTGCACCTGACGGTCTCAGACCTCGAGCGCTCGCTGGCCTACTACCGTGGCCCGATCGGCTTGACGGTTCTCGAGTCGGGCGCCGGCCGAGCCTCGCTCGGCGCAGGCGACCGTGAGCTGCTCGTGCTCGTCGAGCAGCCGGGTGCTCGCCCGGAGCGCGGCCACACCGGGCTGTTTCACTTCGCGCTGCTGGTCGCCGAGCGCGCTGACCTCGCGCGCTGGCTGGCCCACGCCGCCCGCGACCGCGTCGCGCTCACCGGCCTGTCGGACCACTTCGTCAGCGAGGCGCTGTACCTGAGCGACCCCGACGGACACGGGATCGAGATCTACTGGGACCGGCCGCGCCACGTCTGGGAGGGGCAGGTGGCGGAGCGCATCACGACGGTCCCGCTCGACGTCGAGAGCCTGCTCGGCGAGCTCGAGGACCCCCGCACAGAGCCCTTCGACGGGCTGCCGGGCCAGACCGTCATGGGCCACGTGCACCTCCAGGTGGCCGACATCGCGTCGACGATCGCCTTCTACGCCGACGTCCTCGGCTTCGCGCTCATGGCGCAGATGGGCTCCCAGGCCGCCTTCCTGTCGGCCGGCGGCTACCACCACCACCTCGGCGCGAACACGTGGGAGAGCCGCGGCGCGGGCCCGCCGCCGCCCGGCGCCGCCGCGCTGCGCCATGCCACGATCGTGCTTCCCGATGGGGCCGAGCTCCAGCGCGTGCTGGCGCGAGCGGACGCCGCCGGTCACGTCGAGGACGGTTTCGACGAACCGCTCGTGCGCGATCCGTCCGGCAACGCGCTCGTGCTGACCACCGCCTGACCCCGGGCGCGCGCCGCTGCATCACTCAGCGCAACGAGATGGCGGCTCGGGAACCGCCGCTCGCGACCGGGCCTGCGGCGGGTGCACCCTCCGCGCCGCCGCCGCCACGGCCAGCGCGATCGCTCCGCCCGCCACGATGTCGCTCGCCGAGATCGCGGCGGCCCTGCATCTCTCCGTCCCGACGGTCAAGGCCCACGTCTCGCGCCTGCTCGACAAGCTGGGCGTCGACAACCGCGTGCAGATCGCGCTGCTCGTCCAGAGCGCCGGCGTTCATTAGGCCGGTTTCCGGCTGTTCCAATCGGCACGACCAGCGCGCGGCCGCGCGTATTCTCGGGAGAGGGTGATGCATCCTCGACGCAAAGAACGGCTGCTGCGCGGGCTGATTCGATTCGTGCCGGCACTGGCCGCGGCCGCCATCGCCGGTGCCGTGCTCGGATACGCGATCTCCGAGCTGACGGGTGGCGACGGCGGGTCTGACGCGCTCGAGGAGGCGGTCACCACGACCGCCTTGCCGACGTCGGGATCCCCGATTCGCGCGAAGGTCGTCATCGCCGTGCTGCACCCCGCCGCGACGCCGTCGGGCAGGCGCCGGCAGCGGGCTCGCCTCGGCGTGCGCCTCAACGTGAGGAACACCGGCTCCGAGAAGGTCGCCCTGTCGACGCCGTCGCTGCTCGCAGCGCGGCAACGCATCCCCAGCGGAACGAGCGTCCAGCCGCTCGCGGCGGGTCAGACCGTGGACACGACGGTCCGCTTCGAGACCGCCGGCGCCGTGACGAGGCAGCTCACGACGCAGAAGCGCGCGCGGATCCAGATCGGGGGTCGCTCGTGGCCGCTGACCGTCAAGGTCGGCAGCCCGGCGCACAGCTCGAAGGGCTCCGGCGCCGCGTCCTGAGCATCGCGGCGACCGCTCGTCCTCCCGATCGAGCGCCGCGTGCAGGCTCCGCCGGGACTCGCTGCGGATGGGCGGCGACCACTGGAGCGTCAGCGGCGTTGTCGAGCGCATCGGTCTCGGTGCGTTTCGCCGGCGTACATGGCGAGACGGTCGGCGAGCTCGCGCGGGCGGCTGAGGCTGATGTAGTGGCCGCCGTCGATCTCGTCGGGGTCGATGCCCAGGCGCTCCCGCGCGTGGCGCCGCGCCCACGCCGCCCCGAACATGCGGTCCTCGCGGCACAGGAGGTACCTCGTTGGCGTGTCCGGCCAGGCATCGAGCGGCCACGGCTCCCGCAGCGCCTTCGACTGCTCGTCTCGTTCTCTCCGGCGCGCCTCGGCCGCAAGCTCCGGGCGGACGTCGTGGTAGAAGACGTCGTCAGACCCGGTCTCCTCGTAGGAGGCGTTCGCCCACCAGTCCGCGAAGCGCTCCCCGGGCGACGGGATCATGGCCGCCACGAGGACGAGGAGCTCGACGGGAGCACGAGCGCACACCAGCGGCGCCGTGAACCCGCCGAGCGAGTGGCCCACGACCACGACGCGGCGGCGGTCGCCGATCGCCTGGACGACGGCGTCGGCGTACTCCTCCCACCCGGCCGACTCATCGTCGCCCGGGAGGTCGACGGCGACGGCGTCGTGCCCGTGCTCGCGGAGCCTGGGCGCGACCAGGTGCCAATCCCACGCGCTCCCGCCGCCGCCGTGGATGAGCGCGAACGTCGCCACCGCGGCCACGCTAGCGAAGGCAACACCCGCAGAGGCCGCCACGATGCTCGTCGTCGAAGGTCGACCATCCGACAACAACAGCACCACTACGGCTCGCCGACCACCGGCCGGATCGGGCGGGGGAAATCGGGCGGCGGCTCGGCGCCGGGCACCGGGGTCTCGACCGGCGCCGCCCGCGCGGGTCAGCCGCTGACGCCCGGTGGCGCCGCGACGGCCATGACGTGGCGCTCGATCATCGCGCGCAATTGCGCGGGTGAGACGGCGTCGACGAGCCGGTCGGCCTCCTGGCCGTCCTTGATGACGACGAGCTGCGGGATGCCCTGGATGGCGTAGCGCGTCGCGATCGTCGGTGCTTCGTCGATGTTGAGCTTGACGACCTTCAGGCGGCCGGCGTACTCGCGCCCGATCTGCTCGACGACCGGTGAGACCAGGCGGCAGGCCGGAGGCATCGCTGCAACGCGACACCAAGACGTGACGTCCCGCTGACGGATCCTCTGCGAAGGGCTGCGCCAGCGCCGTTGATCGATGGCAGGCAGCATCTCCTCCAGCGGCACGCGTCCCGCGTGGGCGATCATCCGTCCTCGCCGTATGCGTCGTGGTAGTTCCACCACTGACCGGCCGCGGAGGTCTGGGGGTAGCCCTCTGGCGAGTCCTCCCATTCCTCCTGGCGCCCGAGCGCGGTGATGTCGAGGTGGCTCCACGTGCTGCCGATGTGCTCGGCGCCACGGCCGTGGACGAAGTAGGTGCGGAAGATCCGGTCGTCCTCGCGGATGAAGGCGTTGTGCCCGTGCCACTCGTCAACGCCGAAGTCGGCGTCGAAGTCGTCGGTGATCGTGTACCACGGGATCTGCTCCCATCCGTGGCGCTCCTTCAGACCCTGGATCTCGGCCTGGGGGGCGCGCGACGCGTACGCGAGCGTCGTGTCGCGCGCATGCAGGTGGGCGGGGTGCGCGACCTGGTCGGCGATCATCGAGCAGCCCACGCAGGCCCGCTCCGGGTATGCGCCGCCCGCCTCCGCGGTAGTGGAGACGTCCGGCGCGTAGAAGGCGCGGTAGACGATCAGCTGGCGACGGCCTTCGAACAGGTCTGCGAGGCTCGCCGGGCCGTCGGGCCCCTCGAAGCGGTAGTCCTTGTCCACCGCGACCCACGGCATCCGCCGGCGCTTGGCCGCCAACGCGTCGCCGGCCCGGGTGTGCTCCTTCTCTTCGACCAGCAGATCCTGGCAGGCGGCCTCCCACTCCTGCGGCGACACGATCGGTGGTCTGTTCATTGCGATTCCTCCTTCAGGTCGTCGTCCACCCTATGTGCAACCGTTGGTTGCGTATAGCTAAGGTAGCGCAACCAGTCGCTCCACCTGAGGAGGCACAGCATGGTCCCGGAGCGCGTCGAGCGCGAGATCCTGGTCGACGCGCCGCTGGCGGTGGTCTGGGCGGTCATCACCGAGCCCGAGCACATCAGCGGCTGGTTCAGCGACGCCGTCGAGATCGACCTCCGCCCCGGAGGCCGGCTGACCCTCATCTGGGAAGGCGACCACACCGAGCACGGACGCGTGGTCAAGGTCGAGCCACCGCACCACTTCTCCTTTCGCTGGATCCGCGGCTCCGCCACCGAGGTGCGCCAGGACAACTCGACGCTCGTCGAGTTCAACCTGAGCGCAGAGGCCCACGGCACGCGACTGCGGGTGCTCGAAACAGGCTTCTCCAAGCTCGACCGGCCGGACGATGAACAGGCGAGAGACGCCGAGGAACATCGCGAGGGTTGGGAGCACGAGCTCGGCGAGCTCCGCGAGTACCTCCGACAGCAGCAAGGTCTGTCGCCGCGGCCATGACTCGTCGCGGCGGCCACTTCGACGAGCTCTGGGAGGCGGTCGCCGACCCTACCCGTCGCCGCCTACTCAGCGACCTCCTGGCTCGTGGAGAGGCGACCGCCACCGCGCTCGCCGCCGAGCTGCCGGTCACACGTCAGGCCGTCACCAAGCAGCTCGCCGTACTCGACCGAGCGGGACTCGTCGAGGGCAGGCGACGGGGGCGGGAGGTGCGCTACTCGGTCCGACCCGAGCAGCTCAGCGCCGCGACGCGATCACTGGCGCAAGTCGCCGAGGAATGGGACCAGCGCCTGGCGTCGATCAAGCGGATCGCCGAGTCGGCGGCGCGCGAACGCAGCGACTAACGCCTGTCCGAGATCGCGAAACCCCAGCCGACAGGGGATTCTCTTGAATCGACCTGATTCGTCGGCACTCGAACCTTCAGCCCCACGAGACGATCCCCTACGCATCCCCGAATGTCGCCCGAGGTTGTCCCGTAGCTGTAGAACTTGAGGTGGCGGTCCTCCGCGCCTCGTCCGGTCCCGCTGGGACCGTGGCGAGTGCGAACAAGTCCAGGAGACGAGGAGAACCGCCATGAGGAACGTAGACGAAGCTGCCGACGAGATCGGCGCGAGCAAGTTCGAGGCGCTGCCCCAACGCGTGCAGGAGGCGCTCGGCGAGCTGGCCGGCGCCGCCAAGGAAGGGTTGCTGGCGTTGAGCGTCGGCGTCGGGCTCGGGGTGCTGACGGAGTTGATGGTCGAGGAGGTCGACGACGTCGTCGGTCCGAAGGGCCGCCACGACGTGGAGCGTGTCGCGGTCCGTCACGGCCACGAGGACGGCAGCGTGACGCTTGGCGGGCGCCGGGTGCCGGTGACGCGCCCGCGCGTGCGCGCGACGGACGGCAGCGGTGAGGTCGAGATGACGACCTACGCGCACTTCGCCGACCGTGATCCGCTGACGAAGGTCGTGCTCGAGCAGATGCTCGCCGGCGTCAGCACGCGCCGCTTCCCAGAACGCGTGAGCCCGTCGGCCCGGACGTCCAGTACGCGGAGCGCTCGGCGAGCAAGAGTGCGGTCAGCCGCGAGTTCGTCGGCCGCACCGGTGTGGACCTCCCCCGGTTCGGTGGACACGGGGTGATTAGGCGACCTGGGCCGCTGGTGAGTCGGACATGATGGTGATCTTTGGAAGGGATGGGAGCCGCGAAGCGGCGTCGATCGGTCTGCTCGGGCTCAGAGTGCTGTTTTCGTAGTCGACGGGGGATCGTTGCCCGAGCGTGCTGTGGCGGCGCTCGCGGTTGTAGAAGACTTCGATGTAGTCGAAGACCTCGGTGCGCAGCTCGGCCTTGGTCGGCCACGCGCGGCGGGGGATGAGCTCCTTCTTGAGTGTCGCGAAGAACGACTCCGCGACGGCGTTGTCGAAGCAGTCGCCCTTGCTGCCCATCGACTGCGCGATCCCCGCAGCACGGGCTTGCTGGCCGAAGGCGAGCGACACGAACTGGCCGCCCTGATCTGAGTGGTAGATCAGCCCGCGGTTCGGGCGCCGGCGCGCGAGCGCCATCGCCAGTGCGTCGCAGACGAGCTCGGTGCGCATGTGATCG
The DNA here is from genome assembly GCA_963746165.1 of uncultured Actinomycetes bacterium. Classification (GTDB taxonomy): domain Bacteria; phylum Actinomycetota; class Thermoleophilia; order Solirubrobacterales; family Solirubrobacteraceae; genus CADCVQ01. The sequence goes on from CAVVAG010000022.1 coordinate 169,857, forward strand.
GCCATGCTCCAGCCGACGATCCGGCGGCTGTAGAGGTCCTGCACCGCGACGAGGTACAGCCAGCCCTCCCAGGTGCGCAGGTAGGTGATGTCGGCCACCCATCGCTGGTTCGGAGCGTCGGCGGAGAAGTCGCGGTCCAGCAGGTCGTCGGCGACGCGGACGCCCGGCACCCGAACCGTCGTGGCCTTGTACTTCTTGGTGATCAGCCCCGACAAGCCGGCCTGGCGCATGAGGCGCTCGACGCGCTTGCGTCCGATCCGTTCGCCGTCATCGACGACCAGGTCCGCCCAGATCCGCGGCGACCCGTAGACCTTGCGCCGCTGCTCATGCAGCTCACGGATGCGAACGGTCAGGCGGGCGTCCTCGGCGCCGCGGGCGCTCAGCGGCCGCGCCGCCCACGCGTGATAGCCCGACCTTGAGACCTCGAGCACGCGGCACATCAACGCGATGCAATGCTCGGCCTTCCTCGCGAGCACGAACCCGAAGACCTTCACCGGGTCCTGCTCTCCGAGGCGAAGAAGGCCGCGGCTTTTTCAGATCTCACGCTCCTCGAGCTTGTCACGGTGCTTGAACAGGGCGCTGATGGTTTGCACGGGCTCGGCCTCACGGCTGAATATCGCCTCTCCGGTAGCCAGCCGAATCCCGATGACGTACTTGTTGACCGTTGTCATCCGGTCAATCGCCGCCAAGTCTTGCCCCCCGAGGTGGTGAGCGAGGAACTCGTTCACGTACGCCTCCGCGGCGAGAGCCGAGAACAGGACCGAGCGCCGAGCGAGGCGCCGGCGATTATTGACGGCCTCTACGACCGCGAAACCTTCGGCGGCGCCTTGCAGCTCGCGATCTTCCCGCATCCATGTGGCGTACAGCGATGCGGGATCCCCCGCGGCGTGCAACGAGCCGAGAGCTTCAGTTAGATATTCGCCCGCAAGCCCCCGCGGGCGCTCGAGACCCTCTTCCATTGCAGTCATGAGCCAACACTCGCAACCGGCCTCGAAACGCGTCGGCCGTTTGGCCCGCGCGTGGCCCTCTGACGCCGGCGCGCACGTTCTGGCCACGGCTTCCGGCCCCGCTGGTGGCCACGTGCCACTTCGTCCTCATCTCCGCTAGAGGTTCGGTAGTGGGATGCGCCGGCGAGGTCCTTCAAGCGAGTGCCACGTTGAAGGACCCTGACTCTCAGCCGCGCCGTTTCCGCGAGGGCAGGGTTCGTTGTCAGCTTCGGGGGCGCCAGCCGATCGCCGTCGGCGGATCGCCCGATGGCGTGCGGACGCTACGCCACCACGAGTTGGATTCCGGAGAGATCACGAAGATCTTGCCCGCGGACCGCTCGACGACGGCTGCGAAGCGCCCATCTGGCGAGAAGGAGAGCTGCTGGGCGCGAGGCGCCGCGTATTGGGATTGGAGCAACGAGAAGCCAGGAGGTCGGAAGCGCAGCAGCCCGGCCGTCCCCGACGGCCAGCATGTCGTTTCCTGTGCGGGACACGGCGAAGCCATCGCGATCAGCGAGTCGCGTCTCTCGATCGGCGCATCGCCGCGCGGTTGATTCGCGCTCAGCCTCCCGGCTGATCCTCGGCATGGCGATTATCGGACCGTCACCTCGGTCACCATGCCCCTGGCCACGTGCGGCGGGCCGCCGCGGCGGTCGCTCGCAAAGCAGATGAGCGCATACCGCCCAGGCTTGAGGCCCAGCCGCATCGTCTGCTTGGACCCACCATCCAGTACCCCGCTGATGACCTCGTTCTCGAAGTCGACCGGTGGCGGCCCGGACTCGTCCTCGCCGGTCGCGAAGGCCTTCACGTCCTCGAGCGTGCGGCCCTTGACGATCGGCGACAGCACGAAGTCGTGCGGCTGCTTGCCACGGTTTTCCAGGAGGACGTCGTCGTCCGACGCGGCGAGCCCGCTTGTCCGGTACGCGTACTCGGTGGCCGTGATCGCCGTCACCGGCGTTGTCATGGGGGCTGGTGCGCCGGCCTGCCGCACGTCGAGTCGCGCACGCTCCCCCAGCGACGCCAGCTGCGCGGACTTGCCCTGAAAAGAGCGGTCGACGGCGTAGTAGCTTCCCGGCGCCAAGTCGACGGTGAACGTCACGCTCGCGCCGGGCCTGATGACGCCGATGCCACCTGCCCAGCGCAGCCAGGTCGGCATCGCGGAGCCCTCGCGGACGTCGTTGAGTGCGGCGAACGCTTCGGCGACATCGTGCTCGCCTTCCACGCGGATCAGCTGCGCCCCGCGCTCCTTCGTGCCGGGGTTGCGGACGCTGATCCGGACCGCCCCGCTGCTCACCGGCCTTCTGGCCTCGATCACGTAGGCGCCGCTCGCCGGGTCGGCGTCCGCCAGCGTCACGGCCGCCGGACGCACGACCTCATCCGGCTCGTCGGAATCCGATCCGCATCCGGACATCGGCACGGCTGCCGCGACAGCGACGGCGGCGAGCATGACGCGGCATGTCACCTTGAATGTGTGGTGCTGCATCTCGGGCCTCCTTGGCAGTCGCACTGGGGCACCGACGCTACGTGCGCCCGGTCGGGCCGTCATCGATCCGCGGAGCCATCCTCACCCCTCCCGGCGGCGGGTCCTCGGCGCGCCGCATCTCGTTCGCCGGGATGAGCGCGTCCAACCCTGCGACCGATGTCCGACGTTCGCCGGCGGCGCTATCGTCGGCCCATGACGGCGCGCTTGCGAGGGGTGTCCCTGATGAGGCCGGTTCCGGCGCTCACCGACGCGTTGCTGGCGGCCGTGCTTGCGGTCTACGGGCTCGGCCACATCTGGCTGGGCTGGATCCCCGACGAGGGCTACTCCGGCGGACCGCGCGGCCTCGACACGGTCGTGGTGCTCCTGTGCACCGTCCCGCTGGCGTGGCGCCGCCGCGCCCCGCTCGCGGCCTTCAGCGTGATCATCGCGACCTTCTCGCTGGCTCAGCCCCTGACGAGCGCGAGCGCCTCGTTCTTCGCCGGTCTGCTGCCGGCCCTGATCGCGGCGTACTCGGTCGCGCGCTACGAGGAGGGACGGCGGGTACTGGCGGGCATCGCCATCGGGCTCGCGGGGATGCTGCTGCTTGTCGCGACTACGGCGAACTTCCAGAAGTCCGAGGAGCTCTTCTTCGAGGCCTTCCTGTGGTCGAGCGCCTGGTTGCTCGGATGGACGATCCGGCGCGGGGAGAGGCGCGCGCGCGACCTCGGGATGCGCGCCGAGCGTCTGGAACGCGAGCGCGAGCAGCAGGCGCGCGCGGCGGTGATCGACGAGCGCGCGAGGATCGCCCGCGAACTGCACGACGTTGTCGCCCACGGCGTCAGCGTGATGGTCGTCCAGGCCGGCGCGGCCCGCTCGATGCTGCCCCAGGAAGACGACGCGACGAGAGCGCAGCTGCAGTCCATCGAGGGGATCGGCCGGCAGGCGCTGACCGAGATGCGGCATATGCTCGAGATGCTGCGCGACGACCATGAGATCGCGCTTGAGCCGCTGCCGGGAATCGGGCAGCTCGACGCGCTCGTTGCCGCGGCGGGTGAGGCCAACCTGCCCGTCGAGGTGCGCATCGACGGCGAGCCGCAACCGCTGCCACCGGGCATCGACCTCACCGCCTATCGCATCGTGCAGGAGGCGCTGACGAACGCGATCAAGCACGCGGGGCCGGCCAACGCGCACGTTACCGTGCGCTACCGCCCCGACGCGCTCGAGCTCGAGGTCACCGACGACGGCGCGGGCGCCTCGAATGGCCACCGCAACGGCGTCGGACATGGGCTGGTCGGGATGCGCGAGCGCACGGCGCTGTACGGCGGGGAACTGCACGTGGGTCCCCGTGGCGACGGCGCAGGCTTCGCGGTGCGCGTACGCCTACCGGTCAGCGCGGAGGAATGGTGATCAGCGTCCTCATCGCTGACGACGAAGCGCTCGTCCGCGGTGGGTTTCGGGCGATGCTCGCAAGCCAGCCCGACATCGAGGTGCTCGGCGAGGCGGGCGACGGCGAGCAGGCGGTGGCGCTGGCGCACGAGCTGCGCCCCGACGTTGTCCTGATGGACGTACGGATGCCCAAGCTGGATGGCCTGGAGGCGACCCGCCGCGTTCTGGCCCCGTCGGCCGGGCGGGTGCCCCGCGTGCTCGTGCTTACGACCTTCGACCGCAACGTCTTCGTCTACGAGGCGCTGAAGGCCGGGGCGAGCGGCTTTCTGCTGAAGGACTCGCCCCCGGAGCGGCTCGCGGAGGCGATCCGCGTCGTTGCGGCAGGGGAGGCGCTGCTGGCGCCGGCCATCACGCGACGCCTGATCGAGGAGCACGTGCGCGGGCCGCGGCCGGGCCAGGCGGTCCCGTCCGAGCTCGAGGAGCTGACCGAGCGCGAGGCCGAGGTGTTGCGCCTGGTCGCCCGTGGCGCGTCGAACGCGGAGATCGCCCAGCGCTTGTACCTCAGCCAGGCCACCGTCAAGACGCATGTGGCCGCCGTGCTGACCAAACTCGGCGTCCGCGATCGCACGCAGGCCGTCGTGCGCGCCTACGAGACGGGCTTCGTACGCCCGGGCTATCGGGAGCCGGCCGCGGACGAGCGCGAGTGACGACGCGCACGGCCACGGCCCAGACGCACACGGCGCTGGCGCGCAGCGCCAGCAGGACGCGCTCGCCGTAGGTCCGGATTCATCCGAACAGGACGGCGACTACGTCCCGTAGTCGAGTCTCTTCGTCAACGAGCTTTCCAGACTC